>CBDCZN010000001.1:0-1364144 GCA_965224565.1 Methylococcales bacterium
CTCGAGCGTCGTTACTTCATCAACTCGATTCCTGCGGTTGCCAAGCCCTTCGCAAATGCTGTACGTGGGCACTGGGGCGTTGAAAATCCGCTTCATTGGCGACTGGATGTCATCTTTGGTGACGACGCGAGCCGAATCAAAGGAAATGCTGCTACGATCATGACGAGTATTCGTCATCTCTGCCTGAATTTGTTTCAACAGGAAGCTTCTTCTCTCAGCCTTGCAAAGAAAAAGAGAAAAGCCGCTTGGAACGATGCTTATCGCGCCAAAATCATGTTTTCAAATGCTTTTTAATGCGGTGGCCCTGATGTCGTCATGCCTCGTGTCCATAGAGTTGCATCCTTATTTGATCGTTGGTGGCTTGGAACTCATCAAGGAGCTATACGTCCGGTGCAACTTGCTTATTATCTTGATGAGTTTACATTCAGGTTCAATCGCCGAAATTCAAAAGCGCGTGGCTTGCTCTTCTATCGCTTGATGGAGCATGCGGTAGAATGCGCGCCGGTGCCTCGCCCTAAAATAATTGGTGGTGAACCACAACATATGGTAGTTGGTTGAGTAAACTGGATACCCATTATAATTATTTATCTATTTGGCTTAAATCCCTCTATAAATTCAACTAGTAATCCAGATTTAATTGCAGCTGTTACTTGCCTTTCATCCGATGATACAAACAACTCTGATTGCCACTCTAAGGCACAGGCTATATGAATAGCATCTAATGATCGCAAGACATTTTTTTCAAGAAGTTCTGTTGTTTTTTTCAATACACTTGGAGTTAAGTTAATTATATCGGCATCTTCTATATCCTCTAAAATATCGCTTTTTAGATCTAAGTATGTTTCATCAGTTATATATTCTGACCTTAGTTTTCTGTTTAGTGCTGATATTATCTCAGGAAAGCAGATAATACTTAAACCAATTGCTGATGATTTCTGTGTAATATCATCAGCTTGTTTGCTACCAACTTCTTCTACAAATCTTTTTACAAATGAAGATGTGTCAAAAAACGCCCTCATTGTGCAGATTCTCTTTCACTTAATATCATTGAAGATAATTCTTCTCCCTTAATAGTTTTCTTTATTCTTTTTTTCTTCCAAGAGGGAAGTTGATTTGTAGTGTCTTTGAAAGGCAATATTTCTACTATAGGTTTACCATGCCTGATAACTTGGATTATTTCACCATCTTCTACGGCAGATAATAATGCTGACGCATCTTTTCTAAACTCTGTAAACGTCACACTTCTCATAATTTTCACCGTTAATGCACATTGTGTACACTATTGTACATTAATGAGCAGAAGCTATGCTAGTTTTTTGTGGCTATCAACATTATCTATAAAAACTAGAAGATGCTTGTAAACAATATGATTGTGAAATACATGGTTTTATCTTTTTTCATTCGCAACAGGGCGGTGACATCACAGGATTCGGTTAAACGGATCGTTGGTTTATTGCCAAACCAGGCATCGGCTAACAAGTAATCCGCTTCAAAGCCGTTGCGGATGGCTCGTTTCAGCGCGTGTGCAAGTAATTGGGGTTTGGTTTGTGTGAGTGATTGCTGGTAGCGTTTAGCGGCCACGCTGCGTTCATCCTCAAACTCTTGCGCGGGTTGGATCTGCTGCTGACTAATGAAGAGATCCTGGTCGAGCGGTAAAAAGGTTGTTTCGGTTGCAAGCCCTAGGGTGAGCACTTGCTGTCCTTTTACTGTCCTGCCTGTCAAATGATCAAAGTGGCATGAGACGCCAGCCATCTTCTTGCCACAACGGATCTTCACTGAGTCATCCACCACAAAGGCCTTGAGTTCGCAGTCTTTGAGTCGATGATCCTGTGATACTTTGCGGGCAATTTGGGTGTGCAATGATCGCCAATTAACATCTTCGCGCTTGAGGTAGTCGTAGATGACATCCTTGCGCGCATCTGCGAACCCTTGTAACGCTTCGCGTGAAAAGACATGGATTGATGTTGATTTGAGCCAGACCTAGAGCAATAACACATAAATAACATCCGCAACGGGTACACCACTGCGCTTGTTCAATCCGGCGCGTGCGAGCAAGGTCGGGATACACATAGTATTCCATAATCGTGACAGCAGATTATCAACAGGCATCAGCGGATCGGATAATAGATCGGCCGTTAAATTTGGCAAAGCAGTGGATTGTGTGGCAAGATTCATGGCGACCTCTATTGAGTTGTAATGGGTGACGTCAAGCATCACACATTATACCTTATTTAGGTGTCATTTATCTTATTAATCAATAAGTTGATGAATAATATCTAGTAAAATTGAACTCCGAAACTTGAGATACTTAGAACTGACAACAAAGCTGGTTATTCATATTACTCGTGCGTATTCCTAAGCCTGAATAGGATTGATAGACTTTGCGTGATCATACTCGTGATTACAATTTTTTAACTGCTACGCGCACCGTCCACCTTGTGCTCAGATCGCTCGCAACAGTTTTTAGGAATCCCGACTTTATTGATACAGTCGTGTCGTTTGGAATCTCTGATTCGGCTAATGGCAGTGCTTATCCACGTAGGCGGACTGCCATAATAATGAGCTACACTACAGGGATTACCACGAAACCTTATGTGGTCAATAACAGTATTATTTTAAATAGGTTGTTGCAGTAATGTGCCCATGATTTCGGCAATGGGCAAAAATTCAGGGTGTTGGTCTGCCAAATCATTCAGTAGCGGTAAAGTCAATGTGCTTGCTTGCTGAACCTCATCAACAGCTAAGTTGATTGTTTGGCTGTTCAGACCGCAGTGTTGTCTGGCAAATTGTTGCAGGACTTTCCATTTCGGCCAACGTTTGGAACCAGTCAAACTGAGTGCCATAATATCATTTGGCAGATAGGGTACGGTGCTGACTATATCGAAAATAGGGGCTAGTTGACGCTCTGTTTCAGGAGACTGCCCTGGCTGAAATTGGCGTAAATCATCATAGACAACACCGCTGTTTTTTAAATGTGCATCACCATTTTTAACCAGTACATTCACCAGCGTTAATTTGAAAAAGTCATACAAAGCCTGTTGCTGATAAATTGGTGAAACGTAATGACGAATGGTGTTGGCACAGGATTCCAGGCTGGCATCGTATTTTTCACGCGTACTCTTCCCTTGTAATACACAGAAGTCTTCAAAACCCAATGGTTCGCCTGTTTCATTTAGGTCAAAACGTTTGCTGATGAGCAGCTTGCCGTTATCACTTAAATATGTATCTGGCACATTCAGTCCTGCCTGTTTTGCAAGGGTTAAACAGGCATATTCATTACAACCTAATTCGGGATATTCATCGCCCCAACTTTTTACAATATAGGATTGTGTTATTAAGCTGGCTTTGCTTTTGACGATATCCAGCAGTACTTTTGGTTGGGCACCTGCTACCCCAGAGTGCGTGGCAAAGCGGGTTAATAGTTGATTAAACAGTGTGGCATCATCACTGCCTAGCAAGGTTTGTAAATCGGGAAGTGAGTCGGCTTGCTCGGTTATTGACTGATCAACAAGCGTATAAGCCATTCGACCTATTTGACTAGAACCTAATAATGCCAGCACTGTGAGGTCATCACTGCCATATTGCTTAGCTGTGGCACGCTCAATTGCTTGTCGCAACTGCCCTTCAGGCAGGTTCATTTGAAATACCGGATGCAAGCCTCCTTGAAAAACATAGCTTTCGGTGCGCAAAGGCATGGTCAAAGACACTGCTTCAAATGCATCCTGATGATAACTAAAAACATGCTTCGCACCAGCTTTGACTAATCGACCTGCTATTTTGGAAGCTACATAGACGTCAACATCTGTCATTAGCGTGGGTCATATGCGGACGACTTGTTAGTTTGTAGCTGATCTAGTGTCGGCAAACCCCTATCAGTTAATGCAAGACATTTACCCAGTAACTCTAGAACTCGCTGAACCTTGCGAATACCAATATCGGAGTAATCATTGCGTTCAAATGCACCAATCGTCGTTCTATCCAGGCCAGATAAGTCAGCCAACTTTTGTTGGCTCCAGCCTTTTTGCTTACGCATAACCCGCACTTGTTTGCTAATCGCGTTTAAGCCTGCATCCATGTCGTTTTTGTGTCCATTTGATAAAAAGTCATAAATTGATGAATAAATACATCAATATTGACGAATATATCACAATTGATGAGTATATACATCAATATATTGCTATTACGACATGACCACTTGTGAGAAACCAAGGAGTCACCCAACTTAGAAGCTGTTTGGTTAAAAAATGTCCGCTGCAAAGCCCTTGAAATCGTTGCATTTTTCCGCTTCCCCTCGTTAAATAGCGCAACTATTCGCCTCGAAGCAGCGAAAAAATACAATCGATTCAAGAGCTTTTCGCTTGGACATTTTTTTAACCAAACAGCTTCTTAATATTTTTAATTTCCATATTGAATAATCGGGGAGTGTGCGAATAAACAATCCAATCAAGCTGGCCGACTCTAATACCGCTACCAGTCACGCATCAAGCGATTGAATCAAAAGGACTTTAAGATAAATTAAAGTTAAGCTTTAACTATTTATTGGATATCATTGTATTTCCTATAAAACAATGAATCCTGAGAAAAAGCTTAACAGATGAAAAAGTCTAATCGATTACCACTCCGTTTTCAAATTCGCTCGTTCAAAAATACCTTCTTTCAGCGCAAGGAGCTGCCTTTTAATGACGTATTGCCTGACCGTTTAATTGAGGCGATTCATCAATCCGGCGATGGTCGCAATACCATCTTTACGCCCTTGATTACATTGAGAGCCTTCTTGTTTCAGGTGCTCAGTTCCACAGGGTCTTGCAAAGAAGCCGTTGCCCATATATTGATTGAACGGATTGGTCTGGATTATCCTGCGAACTCCATGAATACAGGACCTTATTGCAAAGCCCGGTTACGACTGTTGCTGACGCATTTAAAACAAGCAGTGACATCATCCGGTCGCCTCTTGCACCAGCAAGCCTCTCAGCAATGGTTATGGAACGGATATCGCGTGACGCTAGTCGATGGAACAACCTTGCTGATGCCCGATACAGAGGACAATCAAGCAACCTTTCCGCAACAAGGCGCACAACAGCCCGGCTTGGGGTTTCCGATTGTCCGCTTGGTTGGCTTATTATCCCTAGCAACCGGAAGTTGTGTTGATTATGCCATTGGCCCTTATCAGGGCAAGGGCAGTGGTGAAACCTCCTTGTTTTCGCGATTAATTCAATCCCTTGGTCAGCAGGATTTGCTGCTTGCAGATCGATATTATACGTCTTACGCCAATATCGCCTTGTTGATGCAACAGAACACGGCGCTGGTTTTCAGGCAACGTAGCACTGTCAAAAGTGATTTTCGACGCGGACGACGCCTCGGTGCAAAAGACCATCTGATTTCGGTTCAAAAACCGAAGAAAAAACCGGTGTGGATGGCAGATGATGCATGGGACGCGTTACCGAACGAAATCGTGGTGCGCGAGTGTTCTGTAAAAGGGATCGTCTATGTGACGACACTCATCAAGTCCAATACTTTCCCCAAAAAAACCTTAGCGCAACTCTATCAACAACGCTGGACCATTGAGGTCAATTTTAGAACCATCAAAACCGATATGGGGATGGACATGTTACGCTGCAAAACAGCTGAGATGATTAAAAAAGAAATTGCAGTCAACTTATTGGCTTATAACCTGGTTCGAGCAACGCTTGCTCGAGCTGCTTGCCTGAATGATCAGCAGCCACGTTACCTTAGTTTTATGGCGACTGTTCAACTGATGCGCAATACGGCAAGCGTGTGTATCACAGCGACAGGAACGACTTTAAAGCGATTAATCTCACCGCTGTTAATCGCGATCGCTCAAACAGAGATTGGGCAACGGGAAAGACCCAACCAACCCAGGGTGGTTAAGCGCAGACCGAAGCATTACCCGTTGATGACAAAACCACGGAGTGAATATGCAACTATTTGATATTATTAAATATAGCATGACTGGTAGCGGTATTACTGGCCGACTCCTTGGTTTTTTAATTTTTAGAAACAAATAACGAACATATTTGCAAATCATGAGAAAGACAACGACAAGCAATAGGGTCATGTCTTTCACACAAACCATGGGGATTATAATTGCGAACCCCCAACAGTGACCAATCAATTCGCTGGGGGTTCATTCGTTTCCTTATGCAAGCGTGATGTCCACTCGATTCACATAGACATCACTGTAGTGCTGTTACTGATACTCGACATGCAACACAGGGGCTCCAGCTGTATCGCCATCAAATGATTCCGCAGCGCGCCTACCAATGCCAGTGATAATGATCGCCAGCGAGTTGCCGCCTGACCAGCCCGGTCGATCGACAATTTCCTGAATGATCGAGGCAATATTCGGAGTTTGTTGATTCGTTCCTGCTTCACCAATCATGGTCCATGATTTCGGATCCCAGTCTACGACCGTGTTGGTTCGGTCTCGGATAGAAATATTGGCGTTGGTATTGGTAAATGTCAGTGCATTATCCGTGGCTTGTCCCTCTATTATCAAAGAAGTGTTTCCTGAGTGAGTATCATCCACCTGGAATTGGATATAAGCATTAGTGATAGTGGCGCCTTCGGGAATATTAAGACCGTTAAAACGCATTCCGATTAATTGGTTTTTATTCCCTTGGTTACCCATCTCTAAATCACTACTGCCTGGTTTGACAGTACCTGTGTCGATACTCTCTTCGGCATCATCACTGCTGGTTGACACCTGGATATTAAGCGTGGTTTGTGCAGAATCGTCGGCAACCCGGCCGAATACAACATAACCGGCACCAGAACTATCACCGTTGGGATCTGCATTGACAGCGCCGATCAGCAGATCGTCGATACCATCGTTGTTGACATCGCCCGCTGCGCTCACCGAGCGACCAGAGTGATCATCCCTCGCCGCGCCGTTGAGCACAAAACCGTTGCTGCCATTGAGATCAGAAAGCGCAAGCGTACCACCTGTGCCCAGACCGCTGGTGCCAAACACCACATAACTGGCACCAGATTCTTTGGTGTTGGGAGACGCAAGATCTGCACCGATCAGCAAGTCATCGACACCATCGCCGTTGACATCGCCCGCTGCGCTCACAGATATACCGGAGTGTTCACCCTCAGAACCGTTGAGCACGAAACCGTTGCTACCATCAAGATCGGACAGCTCAATTAATAACGAAAAGTTCTGATTGCTACCAAACACGACATAATACCAATCCCAATAAGTTCTTGAATAAATTTACTCATCCTAAGCCCTTCTTTCTCATATAAGCATTGTATGAGAACTTATTGGGATTGGTATAACTGGCGCCGGAGGCTTTGGTGTTGGTATCATTGACATTGGCACCAAAAGCACCGATCAAAAGATCATCGATGCCATCGTCGTTGACATCGCCTGCTGCGCTTACTGATGAGCCAGAGATGTCACCCGCAGCCACACCGTTGAGCACAAAACCGTTGTCACCATTGAGTGAGGATAGATTTATAGTCCCGCTACCACCAACTCCACTGGCGCCAAATACCACATAACTAGCACCGGAATCTCTACCGTTGGAATCACTAAGGTTAGCACCGATCAGCAGGTCGTCTATACCATCACCATTGACATCACCCGCTGCGCTCACAGATTTCCCGGAGCGATCATCCTCAGTCACGCCGTTAAGTGCAAAACCGTTGCTACCATCCAGTGCGGACAATTCCAGTATACCGTTGGTACCCACTTCACTGTTGCCAAATACGACATAACTGGTACCAATACCGTCTATGGAATAGGCCCCGTAAGCACCTATCAGCAAGTCATCAATACCATCACCGTTGACGTCGCCCGCCGCACTCACCGAGCTCCCAGAAAAATCACCTTCGGCCTCACCATTGAGTACAAAGCCGTTGTTACCATCGAGATCGGATAGCTCAATCGATGCCGTAAATTGCTGATTGCTACCAAACACCACATAACTAGCACCGGAGGTTCTGCCGTTGGTATCGGCACTAACAGCACCGATCAAAAGATCATCGATGCCATCGTCGTTAACATCACCTGCCGCGCTCACCGATCCTGAGAGGTCACCTTCGGCCACACCGTTGAGCACAAAACCGTTGTTACCGTTGAGTGTGGATAGCTCCACAGCCCCACTTACACCAACTCCGCTGGCGCCAAACACAACATAACTAACGCCGGCATTATCCTTGCCGTTGGGATCTGCGCCTCGAGCACCAATCAGCAGGTCATCGACGCCATCACCATTGACATCACCCACCGCGCTCACCGAGCTGCCTGAAGCGTAGGCAGCAGCCTGACCATTCAGAACAAAACCGTTGCTGCCGTCGAGATTGGAGAGTTCAATTGCGGCTTGCTGACCCAGAGCTGGGGTCGACAACTCAACCAGTGATAAAGCAACGAGTGGGACAATTCGGGTACGCGTTCCGCGTAATGCCCTGCGGATTGCTTGCCTAAGTGGCTGCTGATTTAAAGCCTCAACCGGCATGTACGAATTCGCCTGCTCAAGGTGAGTGGCTTTCGATATAATGTTTTTCATTATCGTTTCTCCTAAATCTTCAAGTTATCATTTAATATACAAGCATCATTTTCACCGGCTATGTTCTTGACCGCAAACGTATTGCATCACTATGCCGGGTTGAAACTGAGAGTTTATTTCTCATTAGTCATTTACATAGCACATCACTTTCAACGCTGTTATTGATATTCCACATGCAACACAGAGGCTCCAGCAGCATCGCCATCAAATGATTTCGCTGTGCGTCGACGACCATTACCAGGCCAATCATTACCAGAGATAATGATTGCCAACAAATTGCCGCTTGACCATCCCGAGCGATCAACGATCGCTCTGAATAATAGGGCTGATATCAGGGGTTTGCCGATAAGTACCAATCGTGGCACACGGATTTGGAGCTCAGCCTACGACTATGTTGGCTCGGTCTCAGGTAGAGATATCGGCGTTGGCATTGGTAAATGTCAGTGCATTATCTGTGGCTTGTCCCTCAATCTTAAAAAAAGTAGTTCCTAAGGAACGTGCATGGAATAGGATCTAAGCATTGGTGATAGTGGCACCTTCAGGAATATTAAGACCGTTAAAACGCATTCCGACTAATTGGTTTTTTATTCCCTTGGTTACCCATCTTTAAATCACTACTGCCTGATTTGACATTTCCGGTGACGATACTCTCTTCGGCATCATCACTGCTGGTTGACACTGGAATATCAAGCATATTTTGCGTAGGACCATCAAAAACCTTGCCAAACACCACATGACTGGTGCGTACATCGTTACCAATCAGCAGGTCATCGATACCATCGTTGTTGACATCACCCGCCGCGCTCACTGAATAACCCGAATTTTCACCATCGAATACACCTTTGAGCATAAAACCATTGCTGCCATCGAGCGCGGAGAGTTCCACGGTACCGTTGGTTTCCACCCCATTAGCACCAAATATTACATAGCTAGCGCCCTGCGAAAAACATGCGCCTCCATCTTCATCTGGGTTGCAAAAGGCATTTGGTGCGCCAATCAGCAAGTCATCGATACCGTCGCCGTTGACATCGCCTGCTGCGCTTACCGAAGAACCCGAATTGTCAAACGCAGCCACACCTTTGAGCACAAAGCCGTCACTGCCATCAATTGTAGAAAGTTCCACAGCACCATTAGCGCCCACGTCACGGGCACCAAAGACCACATAACTAGCACCGGATCCACTGCCGTTGGAATCGGCGTTACTAGCACCAATCAGCATGTCATCGATACCATCGGCGTTGACATCACCCGCTGCGCTCACAGAAACACCAGTGCGATCATTCTCGGCAACACCATTGAGCACAAAGCCGTTATCGCCATCCAGTGCGGAGAGTTCCATAGTACCGCTGGAACCCACTTCGTTGGCACCAAACACGACATAACTGACGCCGGTATCGCTACCGCTGCCAATCAACAAGTCATCGATGCCATCGGTGTTAACATCGCCCACTACGCTCACTGAAAAGCCCGATCTGTCACCCTCAGCCACGCCGTTGAGTACAAAACCGTTATTGCCATCCAGTGTAGACAGTTCAATCGTCCCGCTGCTACCCACCTCACTAGCACCAAACACGACATAACTGGCGCCAGAGTTACCACCGTTAGGATTGGCATTGGAAGCGCCGATTAGCAGATCATCAGTACCATCACCATTGATATCACCAGCAGCACTCACTGAATAACCTGAAGATCCCGCATAGTCACCCTCAGTAATACCATTGAGTACAAAACCATTTTGACCATCCAGTGCGGAGAGTTCCACCGTACCGCTGGCACCTAGCCCGCTGGCACCAAATACCACATAACTGTTGCCATTAACGCCGAGGTCACTGCCGGTAGAACCAAGACCGCTCGCGCCAATTAGCAGATCATCAATACCATCACCATTAACATCGCCTGCTGCACTCACCGAATTACCCGAGTTATTCGAATTAATTTCCGAAAAACCACCCGCTGCGGCACCGTTAAGCACAAAGCCATTATTGCCATTCAGTGCAGAGAGTTCCACAATACCGCTGCTGCCCGCCCGACTGGTGCCAAACACCACATAACTTTCATCGACTGATGTACCAATCAGCAAGTCATCGACACCATCACCATTAACATCGCCCACCGAGCTCACCGAGCGACCTGTTTTGTCATCCCTGGAGATGCCGTTGAGTACAAAGCCATTGTCGCCATCGAGTGCGGAGAGTTCAATTACGGCTGGTTGGCGTGGTGGTGGAGTTCCCACTGCATTGACAATCACGGTGAACTCATTGAAGGCGCGTTGATTCCCGTCATCGGCAGTCAAACGCAACACATAGGCTCCTTCCGTGTCGAAATTGGCTGTGGTATCGACGGCATTGGCATTGCCAAAGATCACTGTACCTGGCCCACTGATCTTGCTCCAGGTGGTCACCAGTCCTTCTGGAGTAGGCAAACCATCATCGCTAACTGTGCCATCCAGATTGACTTCATTCAAGGGCAAAGTAATGCTTTGACTGGGTCCCGCATCTACGATTGGCACCTGATTATTGAACGGATCAACATTACCAAACACCACATAACGACCTATCATGATGTCATCCACGCCATCGGCGTTGATATCGCCCACTCCACTCACGCCGCTTACTCCACTGCTAGACACATTGATACTAAAGCCGTTGCTGCCATCAAGATCGGACAGTTCTTGTGTGCCGCTACTGCCAATTCCGTTGGCGCCAAACACTACAAAACTGTTGCGATCTGCTATGCTAAATTTGCGACCAGCACCGATTAGAAAATCATCGATACCATCGCCGTTAACATCGCCCGTAGCACTTACTGACTTGCCCGAGTCGTCACCCATGGACACGCCGTTGAGTACAAAACCGTTACTGCCATCAAGTGCAGACAACTCCAATATGCCGCCGCTCACCTCGCTGGTACCAAACACTACATAACTGGCACCGGCGCTAACACCGTTGGGAGCGGCATCGCGTGCACCAACTAGCAGGTCGTCAATGCCATCAGCGTTGACATCACCCGCTGCGGACACTGAAAAGCCCGAGCTGTCACCCTCGGCCACGCCATTGAGTACAAATCCGTTGCTACCATAAAGATCAGACAATTCCAGCACGCCACTGGTACCGACCTCGCTGCCACCAATAATTACATAACTGGCACCTGAGTAAAGACCATTAGGATCAGCTTTAGCAGCGCCTATCAATAAGTCATCAACGCCATCGCCGTTGACATCGCCGGCTGCGCTTACCGAAGAACCTGAATAGTCAAACGCAGTCACACCTTTGAGCACAAAACCATTGCTACCATCGAGCATTGACAAATCCAACGCCCCACTGGAACCCAATCCATTGCCACCAAATACCACATAACTGGCACCAGCGCTACTAGTGGCTCCGACACCATTGATACCTCTAGCGCCGATCAAAAGATCATCGACGCCATCGCCATTGATATCGCCCGCTGTACTTACCGAGACACCCGAGTGATCTATGGAAGAATCCCCATTCAGTACAAAGCCGTTACTGCCATTGAGATCGGACAGCTCAACCGATGCCGAAAAACCCTGATTGCTACCGAATACCACATAAGCAGCACCGTCGAAACCATTGGCATCGACGGCGCCGATCAGCAAGTCATCAATGCCATCATCATTGACATCGCCCGCTGCGCTCACCGAATTGCCTGCTTGTTCACCATAAGTAGTGCCGTCGAAACCATTGGCACTGAAAGCGCCGATCAGCAAATCATCAATACCATCACCATTGACGCCCGCTGTGCTCACCGAATTGCCTACGCTATCACCCACTTCTTGTTCCGCTTCATCACCACCAGTTACACCATTGATGGCAAAACCGTTGGTACCATCAAGTGCGGAGAGTTCTACACGGCCGTTATCACCCACTTCACTGGTACCAAAAACAACATAACTGGCACCTGAATTGTGTCCGTTGGGCGAGGCATGGGAAGCGCCTATCAAAAGATCATCAACACCATCGCCATTGATATCGCCCGCGTTGCTCACTGAGCTACCCGTTCGATCCCCCTCAGACACCGGTATAATCTCAAAGCCGTTGCTGCCATCGAGGTTAGCGACATCGAACTTAGCTGGCTGCGCCAGCGCGGGGTTCGCAAGTCCTGCAAGGGATAACGCCACCAGCGGCATCATTCGTGCTGGCTTTGTTTCAAGCAATGCTCTGCGGATCGCCTGCCTGATCGGATGTTGGTTTGCTATTTCTATTGGCAAGCATGAATGGGCTTGTCCGACCAGAAAGTTTTGGTTTTTTTTCGCTGCATGAGTAATCTCCTAGTTTTTAGATTAAAATTAATGCCGCCGTTTTTATAATATGGTGCGCTTGATAACTAAAGTCCAATAGCTTGAGAAGCTATGATTAACAACTAGTATCAATGCTTGTTAGCACACGTAATGCTAAGTTTTTTAGCTTTCTTGCTCACAACTTTAGTGATCAGTGAATGTCTGAATATTGTTATTATTGATATGGTGAAATAATAACTCTGATTCTGAGACTTGACCCTGATTTGTAGGCATCGTTTATTTGATAAAGTTCCTTCTTTACACCTTTAACAAAAATGTACAACTAACATCGCCGTTAAACAATTCTGTGGCATGTAGACCAGTGCTAGTTCTAAATGGTTGCCGAATTCCTGTATGCATACAAACAGGAACCTTAAAAAATTTGGGAATGGTTTTTGTTTAACAAAAGATTGGTGGTATCAATTAGATATCACCTTCATTTGTTTGTGATTGTTAACGCAAGAAACGAGTTGTTTGTACTCATCACTTTGATTCAGTCCCCTTTTTCACGAACAAGATTAGAAGTATCCCCCGCCGCAAGTAGGCGAGGAATATATTTCAGGGGTTTAAAATCAAGGTAACTGTGCTACACAAACACCCAACTTACTGCCGAACGAAATCTCTGCAGAATCCTTCACCAGGCACTCTCTCGCATTCATCTCCAGATAACCTGCCACATCGACAACAGCGTTGTCTTGAATGACCGCACGATAATCACTGTTAAGCATCAGATTAGAACCAACCAGAAGATTGGCACCTTTATCGATAATTGCACGACTCTCCGATGGTAATCCTGTTGCCAGAACAGTCAATGAGTCGCTCACATTCACTTGAGTGTTTTCTCCAAGCTTGGCAATTTTG
Source organism: Methylococcales bacterium (assembly GCA_965224565.1). Lineage (GTDB taxonomy): Bacteria > Pseudomonadota > Gammaproteobacteria > Methylococcales > DRLZ01 > DRLZ01. Next base: position 13,696 of record CBDCZN010000001.1, read on the forward strand.
TTTGCTCGCACAACCAATCGCTTGGCGGTAACGCTTGAACCGTGTTTTAATTTTGCACTCTCGGTCTCGGAGAGCAGACAAGCTGAACCTGTAGTATTAATATCGATGGTATTTGTCCGAACACCTTTACGACCATCTAAACTGACAAAATCGCCAGCGAGGTTCACGCCATTGCTGACAAAGATCTTGCAAGGCGACTCAATATCCAGAATATCTCCTGCTCCGCCGATATCGGCTGTAATCACAAGATCCCGGTAGTTTTCTCTGCCTTCCTTACCGAAGTTTGAAGCTTTATAAGCTTCCAGATCATCAAGCGACGAGACATTGAATTTTCCATTGCAATTTCCTGGCTCGTATTCTGTGCGGATATCACACTGCAACGCATCGACTGGAGGCTCATCCTCTCTCTCTAATTCAACCGCGCCGATATCACAACCTGCGCCCTGTGGCCGCGATAACCCGCGCTGGTCTGTATCAGGACATTCTGCATCTGCAGCATCAATGGCAGGACTGTCTGCTACCAACAGATGAGTTTTTGTCGGGCCGTCATTATCATCTAGAGCTGTATCCAATATTGTGTTGACATCTGCATCAATAATATCTGATTCAAAACCGCTGCTGGTTCCTATATCACCAATTATGTTAAAACCATTGCTGATAAAATTTCCAGCAACATTAGGGTCTGTAGATGCAGCATTGCCGGCGATGATGGAATTATTAACTGTAACGGTGGTGGTTGCACCATCCGGAACTGGCATAACAAGGATTCCACCTCCTTCAGTGGCTGAATTATGAGTTATCGTAGTATTGGTCAAAGTAACATTCATTTCCACTGGGCCTTCAAATGAGAGTATGTTCTCAACAAGTATCCCGCCTCCATTATCCTCACCAGCATTACCTGAGATCGTTGTGTTTGTTACCGTCAAACTCGCTGTAGCACCCCCAGTATCCGGATCTTCATGTACACCAGAAAAATCAATTCCCCGATTATTGTTGCTTAATGTACTCTCGTTAATTTCTGCACTACCACTCTTGCTAACGCGAACGGCTGCACCTAGGTTATTGGTAATTGTGCTATCAACAAGCTGCAGGCGGTCCTCTGAAGCTGAAATTCCATTTCCTCTATTGAATGAAATTGTACTATCAGTACACAATCATACTGATTCCAGAACCACGACTACTAATACCAGAGCTGCCGTTGTCTGTAATCGTGCTATTGGTTACTTTAAGTTTCTCTTTCTCAATATCTATCCCACGACCTGTATTTGAGGAAATAGTGCAGTTATCCACTTCGACCTCACCAGTAGAGTCGATTGCACCTCCAGCAAATCTCGAGTCGCTTCCGTGGTTATTAGTAACTATACAGTTGGTAAGTGTTAGTTTTGTAGCAGTAAATTGACCGTCTACTTCGATAGCAAAAGGCGCCGTATCCGTTATTTTTACACCATCGAGAACCAGTTGCGAGTCGTCATTGACAAGAAAGACACTAGAACTATTGCTACCACTAATTGTGAGATTGTCAGCCCCCAACCCGTTGATTGTAACGTTGGCATTATCAAAGAACCCATCACCGATGGGTATCTCGCCACTGGTAAGAAAAATAGTTTCCCCTGTTAAACTGGGGTCAAACTCAATCGTATCATCACTGGGGGACAGGACGGCATCAGCAACGGCTTGCCGAAGACTTCCTTCACCCGAATCATTTGTGTTAGTAACGGTAAAAGACAACGCCCACGATGTCACTGGCGTTGCAGTTAACAGGCATAGGATAATGCCGGTAGAACATGTTAACTTTTTCATAAAATATAACTCCTTACAAGGTAATTCACAATCTCGACCAGATCTAACGATATCTGAATTTCGAGTACGCGAACTGTATATTACCCTCTAGCTATGCGATAAGCTGTGAGCTAGATCACTAGAAAACTGTCTGAGAATAGAAAAGGCCGTTCAACCAACCATTTTGATTCTATGTGAAGCGTGCCTGGTATCGAAACAAGTCCAAGCCGTCACCCCTATCAGCACCCAAGGCGTAGAAGAAGCTTGTCGGTAAGACAACATAAAAAAGTTCATTAGCACAAACGAATTTGAGCATGTTACAGAATTGAGGGTGAACAACTGGGTTTCTCACGAATGGGACTATTATTGATACTCCACATGCAAAACGGGAGCTTCAGCAGCATCGCCGTTAAACGATTCTGCGGTGCGCCGACCAACACCAGTGATAATGATTGCCAGCGAATTGCCGTTTGACCACCCAGGTTGATCGACGATTTCCTGAATAATCGAGCTGATATCAGAGGTTTTCTGATCAGGTCCAGCCTCACCAACCATAGTCCACGGCACCGGCATCCAGTCAACTACTGCATTGGTTCGCTCCCGAGACGAGATGTTATCGTTGGCTCTGGTAAACATCGTCGCATTGTCGGTAGCCTGGCCTTCAATCATCAAGGTTGTAGTGCCTGAATTTGTTTCATCTGCTTTGAACTGAACCGACGCATTGGTGATGGTGGCGCCTTGTGGAATATTGAGATCGTTAAAACGTATTCCCACTAACTGGTTTTTCCTGCCTTGATCACCAAACTCAAGATCACTACTGCCTGGCTTGACATTGCCAGTAGCAACACTCTCTTCCGCATCATCAAAACTCGTCGCTACCCGTGACTCCACAATAACCGGAGTGCTCGTATACTCAACATGCAGCACGGGAGCTCCAGCAGTGTCACCGTCATACGACTCAGCAGTACGCCGACCACTACCAGTGATAATGATTGCCAGTGAATTGCCACTCGACCATCCCGGTCGATCAACGATCTCCTGAATCACCGAGGCAATATCTGGGGTTTGTTGATCAGCTCCGGCTTCGCCGACAGTCATCCACGGATTCGGATTCCAATCAACCAGGGCGTTAGTCCGGTCTCTAGAAGAAATGTTTGCGTTGACATTGGTAAATGTCAATGCATTATCCGTGGCTTGCCCCTCAATCATCAAGGTTGTGGCTCCTGAATGTGTCTCGTCCGCCTGGAACTGAATATAAGCGTTGGTGATGGTCGCGCCTTGTGGAATGTCAAGATCTTTAAAACGCATTCCCACTAACTGGTTTTTCTTGCCTTGATTACCAAACTCAAGATCACTACTGCCTGGTTTAACCTTACCAGTTGTGATACTTTCTTCGGCATCATCACTGCTGGCTGATACTGGGACATCAAGCGTGGTTTGCACAAGACTGTCAGTGACTTGGCCAAACACTACATAACTGGCGCCGGAGTAATTGCCGTTGGGATTGGCACCGAAAGCGCCAATCAGCAGGTCATCGACGCTGTCGCCGTTGACATCGCCCGCCGCGCTCACCGAAAAGCCGGAAAGGTCACCCACGGTTACGCCGTTGAGCACAAAGCCATTGCTGCCATCAAGACTGGACAGTTCCACCGTGCCGCTGGCGCCGAACACCACATAACTGGCACCGGAGTAATTGCCGTTGGGATCGGCTCTGAAAGCGCCGATCAGCAGGTCGTCGACACCATCACCGTTGACATCGCCCGCCGTGCTCACCGAAAAGCCCGAAAAGTCACCCGCGGCTACGCCGTTGAGCACAAAGCCATTGCTGCCATCAAGACTGGACAGCTCCAGCGTGCCGCTGCTGCCCACCCCGCTTGCGCCGAACACCACATAACTGGCACCGGAGGAACCACCGTTGGTATCGGCACCTACAGCGCTAATCAGCAGGTCATCGACGCCATCGCCGTTGACGTCGCCAGCTGCGCTCACCGAGCCGCCCGAGAAGTCAAACGCAGCCACGCCGTTGAGCACAAAGCCGTTGCTGCCATCAAGACTGGACAACTCCAGCGTGCCGCTGTTGCCCACCCCGCTGGCGCCGAACACCACATAACTGGCACCGGAGCGATCGCCATTGGGATCGGCACGGCTAGCGTCGATCAGCAGGTCATCGACGCCATCGCTGTTGACATCGCCCGCTGCGCTTACCGAGTCGCCCGAGAGGTCATCCTCGGTCACGCCGTTGAGTACAAAGCCGTTGCTGCCATCAAGACTGGACAGCTCCAGCGTACCGCTGCTGCCCACCCCACTGACACCAAACACCACATAGCTGGCACCGGATCTACTGCCGTTGGGATCGGCACCTCTAGCGCCGATCAGCAGGTCATCGACACCATCGCCGTTGACGTCGCCCGCTGCGCTCACCGAGCTGCCCGAGACGTCACCCGCGGCTACGCCGTTGAGCACAAAACCATTGCTGCCATCAAGACTGGATAGCTCCAGGGTGCCGCTGCTGCCCACCCCGCTGGCACCAAATACCACATAACTGGCGCCGGAATCAAAACCGTTGGGATTTGCTCCGAAAGCGCCAATCAGCAGGTCATCGACGCCATCGCCGTTGACGTCGCCAGCTGCGCTCACCGAGTAGCCCGCTTCGTCACCCGCGATCACGCCGTTGAGCACAAAGCCGTTGTTGCCATCAAGACTGGATAGCTCCAGCGTGTCACTGTTGCCCATCCCGCTGGTGCCAAACACCACATAGCTTGCGCCGGACTTAATGCCGTTGAGACCGGCAAACGAAGCACGGATCAGCAGATCATCGACGCCATCGCCGTTGACATCGCCCGCTGCGCTCACCGAGCGGCCCGATTCGTCACCCGCGCTCACGCCGTTGAGTACAAAGCCGTTGCTGCCATCGAGACTAGACAATTCAACAACGGCTTGCTGACCCATTGCGGGTGATACAAGTCCTGCGAGAGATAAAGCCATGAATGGTACGATCCGTGTACGTGTTTGTTCACGTAATACCTGACGGATTGCTTGCCCAAGTGGGTGCTTACTTACTGAGTCACCAGGCAAGTATGAATTGACTTGTTCAACCAGTGGGATCTTCGGAATACTGTTCTGCATGATTGATTCTCCTGCATCAAACTTATTGAATTACCACTGCTTTACCAGCAGTGCTCTTGATAATAAACACTCAGACCACGATATCTGAAGGCATCATGGATTCGCTTATTCTCAATCAAGTAAAGCGCGTTATCGCTCTGTAAGTTCACAGCACAATTCTTGATATAACGTTAAGGAAACCGGAAATAATTCCTTCCGGTTCCTTATCACGAGCCGAAAATCAGTGAGGTTGGCTGGACTGAGTTTGCGAACCTCACTATTTGAAACATTTAATATTGGTGCCTTTTCGTCTCTCCAACACACCGTGCTGCGACTACACTATTTTGTAGCCTTAATTTCGACACTGTTTATCGATACTCAACATGTAACAAAGGACCTCCAGCAGCATCGCCATTAAACGATTCTGCAGCGCGGCGTCCACTACCGCTGATAATGACTGCCAGCGAATTGCCGTTTGACCATCCAGGTCGATTGACGATCTCCTGAATCACCGAGGCAATATCCGGGGTTTGCTGATCAGATCCAGCCTCACCAACCATAGTCCACGGTCCCGGAGTCCAATCAATTATTGCATTGGTTCGCTCCCGAGACGAGATGTTATCGTTGGCTCTGGTAAATGTCAGTGCATTATCGGTAGCCTGGCCTTCAATCATCAAGGTTGTAGTGCCTGAATTTGTTTCATCTGCTTTGAACTGGATCGACGCATTGGTGATTGTGGCGCCTTGTGGAATGTTAAGATTGTTAAAACGCATACCCACTAACTGGTTTTTCCTACCTTGATCGCCGAATTCAAGATCACTGCTGCCTGGCTTGACATTGCCTGTTGAGATACTCTCTTCGGCATCATCTCTACTGGCTGATATAGGAACATCAAGAATAGTTAGCTCAGGAACAGGATTATCGAAAACCTTGCCAAAGACTACGTAACTGGCACCGAAGCTAAAACGCAAAGGAGCACCGGGTGCTCCGATCAACAAATCATCGATACCATCGTTGTTGACATCACCCGCTGCACTCACCGAACTGCCTGACTCATCACCATCGAACACACCTTTAAGCAGAAAGCCGTTGCTACCATCGAGCATGGAAAGCTCCACAGTACCGCTGGCTCCCACTCCACTAGCGCCAAATACTACATAACTGGCTCCCTGTGAAAAACATTCAGCCCCATCCTCGTCGAGGTTGCAAAAGGCCCCTGGTGCACCAATCAGCAAATCATTAACACCATCACCGTTGATATCACCCGCTACGCTGACTGATTGACCCGAGTAATCACCGCTCTCTGCGCCATTAAGTATAAAACCGTTACTACCATCCAACGCAGATAGTTCCAGCGTCCCGCTGTTGCCAACTTCATCGGCACCAAACACGACATAGCTGACACCGGAGCCACTGCCGTTAGGCTCAGCACCAAAAGCGCCGATCAGCAGGTCATCAACGCCATCGTTGTTAACATCACCTGCAGTGCTAACCGAAAAACCCAAAAAATGACCCGCAGCAATGCCTTTTAGTGTAAAACCATTGCTGCCATCCAATGCGGATAAGTCCACAGTACCGCTGCTGCCCACCTCGCTGGCACCAAACACTACATAACTGGTGCCTGAGTTACTGCCGTTAGAATCGGAACCAAATGCTCCGATCAGCAAGTCATCAACGCCATCGTTATTAACATCGCCTGCTGCGCTGACTGAAAAACCCGATCTGTCACCCGCGGCTACTCCGTTGAGTACAAAACCGTTATTGCCATCGAGAGACGACAACTCCAGCATTGCACTGCTGCCCAATTCGCTGGAGCCAAACACAACATAAGTGCTGCCAGCATCATCACCGTTGAGATCTGCACCAAGAGCACCAATCAGTAGGTCGTCGATACCATCATCGTTGATATCGCCAGCGGAACTCACTGAATAACCCGAACGACCCGCATAGTCACCTTCAGCGATGCCATTGAGTATAAAGCCGTTGTCACCATTGAGTGCGGAAAGTTCCACTGTACCGCCAGCACCCACATCGTTGGCACCAAACACCACATAACTGGCACCATTGACACCGATGTTACTGCCAAGACCGCGAGAACCAAGACCACTCGCGCCAATTAGCAAATCATCGATACCATCACCGTTAACATCCCCGACCGAGCTCACAGGGTTACCCGAGTTATACGAAAAGTTCTCCGAAAACTCACCGGCTGCCACGCCATTCAGCACAAAGCCGTTACTGCCATTCAATGCGGAGAGTTCCACAATGCCGCTGCTACCCACTCTGTTGGTGCCAAACACCACATAAGTTTCATCAACTTTACTAGCAATCACAACATCATCAATACCATCACCGTTGATATCGCCAACCGAACTTACCGAGAAACCCGAGTTGTCGTCACTGGTTTTACCATTGAGTACAAAACCGTTGTCGCCATCAAGACTGGAGAGTTCAATCAAGGCTGGTTGACTAAGCACCGGACTTCCCGCAGCATTCACTGTTACAGTGACTTCATTGAGAACTCTATGGTCGCCGTCATCAGCAGTCAGACGCAACACATAGGTTCCTTCGGTTTCAAAACTGGCAGTTGTATCCACGGCGTTGGCATCAGCAATAATTACAGCACCCGGACCGCTCACCTTGCTCCAGGTGGTGACTAATTCATCCGGGGCAGGCAAGCCATCATCACTAACCGTGCCATCCAGGTTAACTTCATTCAAGGGTAAAGTAATGGTTTGACTGGATCCAGCGTCCACTATCGGCGCTTGATTGATGAGTTTATAGTCTACATGTAGCACAGGGGCTCCAGCAGCATCGCCATTAAACGATTCTGCAACGCGCCGACCATTGCCAGTGATAATAATTGCCAGCGAGTTACCATTCGACCATCCAGGTCGGCCGACAATCTCCTGAATCACCGAGCCAATATTCGGGGTTTGTTGATCAGATCCCGCTTCACCTACTGTCGTCCACGATGCCGGTTGCCAATCAACAACCGCATTGGTTCGATTCCGGGAAGAGATGTTGCCGTTGGCTCTGGCAAATATTGGTGCATTATCGGTGGCCTGACCTTTAATCATCAAGGCAGCGGCACCTGAATGCGTCTCATCGACCTGAAACTGGATAAAAGCATTGGTAATTGTAGCGCCTTGTGGGATGTCAAGATTGTTAAAACGCATGCCCACTAACTGGTTTTTCCCGCCTTGGTCTCCAAACTCAAGGTCACTGCTAGCTGGTTTAACCTTATCAGTGGCGACATTCTCTTCGGCATCATCATTGCTGGCTGACACTTGAACATCAAGCGTTGCTTGTAAACGATCATCAGCTTTTTGACCAAAGACCACATAACGGCCAACCATGATGTCATCCACGCCATCGGCATTGACATCACCCGCTCCGCTCACAGAGCCTACTCCGATGCTAGACACATTGATACCAAAGCCGTTACTGCCATTAAGATCGGACAGCTCTTGTGTACCACTACTGCCAATTCCGCTGGCACCAAACACCACAAAACTGTTTCGACTAGCGCCGATCAGCAGGTCATCGATTCCATCACTGTTGACATCGCCCGCCGCGCTCACAGAGCCCCCCGAGTAGGTTCTCTCAATGACACCGTTGAGAACAAAGCCGTTGCTGCCGTCAAGCGCGGACAGCTCCAGTGTCCCGCTAGCATCTACATCGCTGGAGCCAAACACAATATAGCTGGCGCCAGAGTTTCTGCCGTTGGGGTTGGCTTTTCTAGCACCGATCAATAAGTCATCGATGCCATCACCGTTGACATCGCCTGCTCTGCTCACTGAACTACCCAAACCGTCTCCATCAACTGCGCCGTTGACCACAAAACCATCCCTGCCATCAAGCGCGGACAGTTCTAGCATACCGCTAGTACCCACTCCGTCGACACCGAACACAACAAAACTGGCGTCAACACCAGCAGCGCCGATCAGCAAGTCATCAACACCGTCACCATTAACATCACCTGCACCACTCACCGAACGCCCCGTCTGTCCACCCACACCGTTGAGTACAAAGCCGTTGCTGCCATCAAGTGTGGACAGATCCAGCGTACCACTGGAACCCACTCCGGTGCTACCAAACACCACATAACTGGCACCAGTGGATCTGACACCAGCTGTATTCGCATCGTTAGCGCCAATCAATAAATCATCAACGCCATCACCATTAATATCACCTGCTCCACTCACAGAGATACCCGAGCGACCGGTAGAATAGTCACCATTCAGTACAAAGCCGTTACTGCCATTAAGATTAGACAGCTCAATCGATGCGGTAAAGCCTTGGTTACTACCAAACACCACATAACTGGCGCCATCGAAACCGTTAGCGCTAAAAGCTCCAATGACCAGATCATCAATACCATCACCATTGATATCGCCCGCTGCGCTCACTGAATTTCCCGCGCGGTCACCCACGTCTTGTTCCGCTTCATCACCACCAGTGACACCATTGAGGACAAAACCGTTAGTACCATCAAGTGCTGACAGTTCCACACGGCCGTTACCACCCACTTCACTGGTACCAAAAACAACATAACTGGCACCTGAAGTGTAGCCGTTGGGCGAGGCACGATAAGCGCCGATCAACAAGTCATCGACACCATCGCCATTGATATCACCCGCATTGCTCACTGAGTTGCCTGTTGCGTCATTCTCGGTAACGGGGACAAACACAAAACCGTTGCTGCCATCGAAGTTAGCAACATCGACCCTGGCTTGCTGCGCCAGTGTGGGACTCGCTAGTCCCCCGAGGGATAGAGCGACAAGCGGCATGATTGGTGAACGCGCTGTTTCACGCAATGCTCTGCGGATTGCAAGCCTAAGCGGGTACTGGTTTGCAGAATTAACAGTCAAACATGGATTGACCTGTCTGACCAAGGGGTACTTCGTTTTTATGTTCTTCATAATTCTCTCTAACATCTAATCCAGTATCTAGTCCAGGAATAATGAGTCACTGGACTTCCTCGACTATATTCTCAATCACATGCATTCAAGACTGCAATACGAATTGATAATGCCAAGGTACCCAATTTTCAACCAACCTGAATTCGTAACATTAAGGTGCATAATTTCTGTATGTAACTATTCGCATCGTATCATTTTGGCACGATTATTGATACTCAACATGCAACACAGGGGCTCCAGCTGGATCACCATCAAATGATTCCGCAGTACGTCGACCAATACCACTGATGTTGACTACCAGCGCATTGCCGCTTGACCAGCCCGGTCGCTCGACAATTTCCTGGATGATGGGGGCAATATTTGGAGTTTGCTGTGCTGCTCCTGCTTCACCTACCGTGGTCCACGGTGCTGGCGCCCAATCAATCGTTGCTACGGTGAGGACTCGGGAGGAGATGTTTGCGTTGGCATTGGTAAACGTCAGTGCATTATCAGTGGCTTCGCCCTCAATCATTAGGCTTGCGGCTCCTGAATGCGTTTCATCTGTCTGGAATTGAATTGAGGCATTGGTGATGGTGACACCTTGTGGAATATTGAGCCCATTAAAACGTATCCCGACTAATTGATTTTTCTGATCTTGATGACCAAACTCTAAATCACTACTGCCTGGTTTGACCTCACCCGTGGCTGTATTTTCTTCGGCATCGTCAGAACTCGCCGCTATCCGAGATTTCACAATAACCGCAGCGCTTACAGGAAGAGGATTGCTAGTATACTTTGCTACAAATATCTCAGTAGAACCGTCACTGGTGAGTGTGGTCTCGTTGGCTTCATTAGGTTCGAAGGTCACATTCCCTCCAAAGTGACCTGTGATATAAGCATTATCTCTGCTATCCACAGCAATGCCTGTGCTCTCCCCAAAGTTCGCGCCAGATCCTCCAGTGTATTTGGCTGAAATCAGGTTACCTTCCGTAGTATACTTTGCAAAAAAGAAGTGCGAAAAATCGGTGATGTTACTGTCGCTGGTAAAGGTGATCTCGCCAGCTTCACCTGCTCCAAAGGTTGCTGAACCATTAAAGTTACCCGTGACATATGCATTGCCTGAGTCGTCCACAGCAATGCCTTTTCCTGATGAATAACCATCTCCACTGACGCGCTTGGCCCAAGCCAGTTTTCCGCTAGTATGATACTTTGCCACAAAGATGTTGCCCACATTGAACAGGTCAAGGAGTGAGGTTTCGCCACTTTCTCCGAAACCAAAGGTCGCAAAATCACTAAAAAAACCTGTAACAAACGCATTACCCAAGCTGTCCACTGCAAGGCTGGTTCCACGATCAGAAAATTTACCGCCAGCACGATTGACCCAGACCAGATTACCGTCGGTAGTGTACTTCGCCACAAAGATGTCATTACCCCTATCACTGGTGCTGGTGAATGTAATCTCCCCGGCTTCACCCAACCCAAAGGTTACGGTGTCATCAAAGTCGCCTGTGACATAGACGTTGCCTGAATCATCTACGGCAATGTCGCGACCCATTTCACCTCGATTGCCAGCGGCTTGTTTGACCCAGATCAAGTTGCCGTCGGTCGTGTACTTAGCCACAAAAATCTCATTCAAACCGGCATTCTGGAACATGGTCTCGGCGGCTTCTCCAGCTCCAAAGGTAACAAGACCAGAAAAACCACCGGTAATATAAATGTCACCCAAGTCGTCTACTGCAATGCCAGTTGCTTCATCAAAAGCCGTTCCACCATCGTTTCTGGCCCAGATCAAGTCTCCGTCAGTGGTATACTTCGCCACAAAGATATCACTTTTACCTTGACTGGTAAGCGTGGTCTCACCAACTTCCCCTGGCCCAAAGGTCGCGGACACTCTAAAAATGATACCTGTAATATAAACGTTGCCGGAGCTGTCGACTGCAACGCTACGACCTTCATCACCTTGTGCCCCACCGGCACGCCTGGCCCAGATGAGGTTGCCATCAGCAGTATTATATTTAGCTATGAAGATGTCGCTGTCACCGTCACTGGTGAGCGTGGTTTCCAGGGCTTCCCCTGGTCCAAAGGTTGTCGAGCCTTCAAATATACCCGTAATATAAGTGTTGCCTGAGCCATCCACAGCAATGTCGCTCTCCCTGCTTCTAGTGAATGTTCCATCGTTGACAATGCGTTTGGCCCATTGGAAAGTTGAGGTTTGCGCAGGAAAAACTGTAACGGTGATTTCATCAAAATCGGTAAAAATACCGTTATCTGCAGTTAAACGGAGTTTATAGATCCCAACGGCCGAGAAGCTGGCCGTAGTATCCACGGCATTGGGATTGTCAAAGGCGACTATTCCAGGGCCGCTCTGTTTACTCCAAGAGGTGGTTACCATTGGTCGATTGGGCAGGTCATTATCGATGATTGTACTGCCATCCAGGTTCGCATCCACCTGGTTAACATCATTGGGAAAAGCGATTCTCTGATCAGGCCCGGCTTCCACAACCAGTAGCTGGTTGGTGCCAGCCCCTATTGAATATTCCACATGCAGCGAAGGGGCTGCAGCAGAATTGCCATCAAACGATTCTGCGGAGCGCATGCCAGTGCCAGAGACAATAATTGCCAGCGAGTTCCCGCGCGTCCATCCTTCCTGGTTAACAATTTCTTGAATAATCGAAGCGATATTTGGGGTTTTTTGATCAGCCCCCGCTTCACCTGGGGTATCCCATGGCTCCGGAGTCCATTCTACTGAAGCATCTGTCTGGATGCGCGAAGAGATAGTTGCGTTGGTAGCGATAAATGTCGGTGCATTATCGGCGGCTTGTCCCGCAATGATCAGATCTGCGCGCTCTGAATTTGAGTCGTTTACCTGGAATTGAAGATAGGCCTCGGTAATTGTGACGTCTTTTGGAATATTGAGGCTGCTAAAACGCATACCAACGATTCTTTCTTTATTATTTTTTTCAGCCATCTCTAGATCTCTACTGCCTATATTAACAGTACCCGAAACGATAATTTCTTCGGCATCGTCAGCGCTCGCTGCTATCCGCGCTTCTATAATGACTGGCGTAATGTCTGGTGTGATAGGTGAAACAGGGTCGCTATTATAGTTTGCCACAAAGATGTCGTTATCTTCTTCAGTAATGAACGTAGTCTCCAGATCTCCCCCGTATCCAAAAGTTGCTGAGCGAAAGATTGAACCGGTGATCAAAACGTTGCCTGAGTCGTTCACGGTAAAGTCGGTGACTGTAGCTCCGCCTACGTCAGAGTTACCTCCATCGTGTTGGGCTGAAATAAGGTTGCCGTCGGCAGTAAACTTCGCTACATAGAAGCCAGTGAAATCATCACTGGTGAGTGTAGTTGCACCGGGTTCACCAGGTCCAAAGGTAATGGTACCGAAAATACTCCCTGTAATGTATGCATTGCCATTGCTATCGACTGCTAAAAGGGGAGCTATATCATCGCTAATATCATTCATAATATCTTTACCGATAATGTGTTCTGCCCACACCAGGTTGCCATCTGGAGTGTACTTCACCACATAGATATCAGATGAATCATCGTTATTGACTAGAGAAACCTCACCAGATTCAGACGGGGAAAAAGTGATGGTGCCTTTACTAAAGATACCTGCAATATATGGGTTACCAGAGCCGTCTAAGGCAATACTATTATTATTGGCAATACGATTAATCTGTAAGGGGTGTTCTCGGTTTTGTCCTGTTGAGAGATTGTATTTAGTCCATACCAGCTCGCCATCGGCAGTATACTTCGCCAAAGAGATGTCTGTGGATCCAGTTGAGAATGAGGTGCTTGTAGATCCAGTAATATAAAAGTCCCCAGAATCATCCACGACAATACCTCTAATACCTGCATTATTATTTTTAACCCAAATTAAATTCCCGTCGACATTATTAAACTTTGCTATAAATGTACCGCTTATTTTAATCTCACCGATTTCTCCTAACCCAAAGGTTGCTCCACCACTAAAATTGAGACCAACAGTACCAGTAACATAAACGTTGCCTGAACCATCGATGGCAAGATAAGAACCCCATACATCATCTGTGTCACCAACAACACTTTTAGTCCACACAAGATCGCCGTTAGCAGTGTACTTCCTCACAAGGAGTGCAGCACCCTCGTCAAAAGAAACAAAATCTTCTATATGAATGGGAGCTAGAAAATCTGAGTGGAATGATCCCATGACATAAATGTTGCCTGAGTCGTCAATGGCAAGGTCACGAAGAGACTGATCGTTAATGCCACCAACACGTTTAACCCAAACCAGATCACCGTTAACAGCATACTTCGCCAAAAAACCGTCAAATTTCCGGTCTTCACTGACTAGTGTGGTCTCTCTGGCTTCGCTGGACCCAAAAGTCACTGACCCATTAAACTTACCCGCAACATACGTGTTGCCAGCGCTGTCCACGGCAATACCATGGCTTTCATCAAGATGTATTCCCCCAGCACGTTTAGCCCACTCCAAATCTAGCGCCTGAACGGTGTAACTGCTGAATACCAGCAAACAAGCCAACAGCAACGTCAAAATAATTCGGTAGCCATTTTTATGGTAAGAAAGAATTGTATAAGTCATCAGGTTTCTCCATTATTGTTTTATTTATTGCAATACACGACAACAGTCAATTGGCTAACTATCCGCAACTGAATCGCACAAATTATTGTGTAATTTAGTTAAATAACGTCACTATCACTACTTTCGCTATTGTTGATATTCCACATGCAACAAAGGAGCTCCAGCAGGATCACCATCAAATGATTGCGCAGTACGTCGACCAATACCACTGATGTTGACTACCAGCGCATTGCCGCTTGACCAGCCCGGTCGCTCGACAATTTCCTGGATGATGGGGGCAATATTTGGAGTTTGCTGTGCCGCTCCAGCTTCACCTACCGTGGTCCACGGTGCTGGCGCCCAATCAATCGTTGCTCCGGTGTGACCTGGGAACAAGAAGCTTCCATTGGTAATCGGCAACGCATTATCTGTCCGTTCTCCTCTAATCATCAAACTGGTGATTCCAGAATCCGTCTCGTCTGCCTGGAACTGTATGAAGGCATTGGTAATGGTGGCGTCTTGTGGAATATTAAGGCCGATAAAACGTAACCTAACTGATTTAAATCGGAATTTTTCTCTTTGATCCAGAATACCCAGTTCTAGATCACTACTCCTGGGCCTGACTCTGGTGCGGGTAAATTGTTCAACATCATCGCTGCTGGCAGCTACGCTAACATCCAGGATGGTTGGGATGCCCTGGGAATTGATTCTGACTATGATGGCATCGGCGCGGCTGGTATTGCCATCATCGGCAGTCAAACGCAACTCATAGGTTCCTTCGCTGTCGAATGTGGCGGTGGTGCCTGCGGCGCTGGCATTACCAAAGCTGACTGTACCAGGTCCGCTTACTTTGTTCCAGGTGATGGTGACAGCAGATGATGGATCAGGTAAACCATCATCACTGACTGTGCCATCCAGATTTAGAGTCACGTTGTTAGCGTTATCAGGGAAAGTCGCTGTTAGTTCAGATCCGGCATTCACCACTGGTGGTCTATTGATCCCGGTCCCTAGCGAATATTCCACGTGTAGCACAGGCGCAGCATCACCATCAAACGATTTTGCCGTATGCCGACCACTGCCGGAGATAAAGAGTGCCAGCGAATTGCCACTCGACCACTCATAACTACTGATGATTTCCTGAATAATTGAGGCGATATCCGGAGTTTGTTGAGCGGCTCCAGCTTCACCTGGCGTAGTCCACGGCGCTGGCATCCAATTCACTGTAGCACTGGTTTGGGCACGTGACGAGATGTTGGAATTGACATTGACAAAGGTTAGGGCATTGCCTGTGGCTTGCCCATGAATGATCAAGTTTGTAGTCCCTGAATATGTCTCGTCAGTCTGGAACTGAATATAGGCTTTGGTGATCGTAGCACGTAGTGGAATATTAAGACCGTTAAAACGCACTCCGACTAATTGACTATGTATTTCCTGGTCAACCAGTTCCAGATCACTACTGTTTCGATAAACTTTACCGCTGGTAGTATTTTCTTCGGCATCATCACTGCTGGCTGATACCGGGATATCAAGTGTGGCTATGATTGGATCGTCGGGACGCTGACCAAATACTACATAACTGGTACCGGAAAAATTATCGCTGAAACTGTCAACGGTAGTGCCTAGCAGTATGTCATCAAAACCATCACCGTTGACATCACCGGCTGCGCTCACTGTAATATTCGAATAGAAACTAGAGGGGACTCCGTCGATCTTAAAGCCGTTGCTGCCATCAAGTTCGTCTAGTTTCAGAGAACCATCGCTACCCACCGCGCTGTCGCCAAACACCACAAAACTGTTTGTGTCAATGCTATAATTGTTGGCATCCTCTGCAATGACAGCAGCATTCAGCAGGTCATCAATGCCATCGCCATTGACATCGCCCGCTGCACTTACCAAGTGAGCTGAACTTTCGTCCGCATGAAACGTGGGCTCAAGACCTATGAGCACAAAACCATTGCTGCCATCAAGAGCAGATAGTTCCACGCTACCGCTGGCACCCAATCCGCTGGCACCGAATACCACATAACTAGCACCAGTTTTTAAGAACTGGCTGCTATCGGCAAGTTGAGTGCCGATCATAAAATCATCGAGCCCATCGTCGTTGACATCGCCCGCTGCACTTACCGAGATGCCCGAATAATCACGCGCAGACACGCCGTTGAGTACAAAGCCGTTACTGCCATCAAGCGCGGATAAGTCTACGGTACCGTCACTACCCACACTGCTGGCACCAAACACCACATAAATGGCGCCGGAGTTATTGCCGTTGGGATCAGCAAGATGATCACCGATCAACAGGTCATCGAACCCATCGCCGTTGACATCGCCCGCAGTGTTTACCACACGGCCAGAAATGTCATCCCCAGTTACGCCGAGTACAAAACCGTTGCGGCCATCAAGGCTGGAGAGTTCCATAGTACCAGCACTTCCCAGATCGCTGGCGCCAAACACTACGTAACTAATATCTCTAGCAGCAATCAATATGTCATCGACACCATCACCGTTAACATCGCCCGCAGCACGCACCGGGAGGCCCGAGCGTTCACCCTCTCTATTTTCCTCTACATTACCGCCAGTCACACCGTTGAGTACAAAACCGTTACTGCCGTCAAGATCGGAGAGCTCTACAGTACCACTATTGCCTATTCCATTGGCGCCAAACACTATATAACTGGCACCGGAGACACTGCCGTTGGGAGCGGCATCTGAAGCACCAATCAACAGATCATCAATGCCATCGTCGTTGACATCACCCACAGCACTTACCGAATTGCCTGAACCATCACTCGCGGCTACGCCGTTGAGCACAAAGCCATTACTGCCATCAAGCGAGGATAGTTCCACAGTACCGCCGGTGTTTACACTGCTAGCACCAAACACCACATAACTGGCACCGGCCGCGTTTTTACCATTGGGATCGGCACCGCCAGCGCCAATCAATAGGTCATCAATGCCATCGCCATTCACATCGCCCGCCGCACTCACCGCGTCAGCACTATCACCCAAAGCGACACCATTGATCACAAAACCGTTGCCGCCATCAAGATTGGAAAGTTCGAAGATGCCTGACTGGCCCATCGCAGGGGTAGCGAGCCCGACCAGCGATAAAGCAACCAGCGGCACCATTCGCGAACGTGTAGTTTCACACAATGCCCTGCGAATCGCATGCCTAAGTGGATGTTGTTTTGCAGCCTCAACTGGCAAACATGTATTAGCCTGCTTAAGCAGAGGAATCTTCGATAGAATGTTTTTCATTATTATTTCTCCTAAATCATCAAGTTATCATTTATTATGTCAGCGTCATTTTTACCGGCAATACTCTTGACCGCAAACGTGTTACACCACAATGCCAGGATGAAACTGAGGAATTATATTCTGATTAGTCTTTCACATAGCACATCACTTTTAGCGCTGTTATTGATACTCCACATGCAACACAGGGGCTCCAGCAGAATCACCGTTAAATGATTCTGCATCACGTCGTCCACTGCCACTAATGATCACTACCAGTGCGTTACCGCTTGACCAGTCAGGTCGCTCGACAATTTCCTGGATGATTGGGGCTATATTCGGAGTTTGCTGTACAGTGCCTGCTTCACCTTCCGTTGTCCATGGCGCTGGTGCCCAACCAATCGTTGCTCCAGTGAGGGCTCGGGATGAGATATTTGCGTTGGCATTGGTAAATGTCAGTGCATTATCTGTGGCTTCGCCCTCTATCATCAGGCTTGCGGCTCCTGAATGCGTTTCATCTGTCTGGAATTGAATCGAGGCATTGGTGATGGTGGCGCCTTGTGGAATATTGAGGCCAGTAAAACGTATCCCGACTAATTGATTTTTCTGATCTTGATGACCCAACTCTAAATCACTACTGCCTGGTTTGACTTTGCCCGTGACAGTATTTTCTTCGGCATCATCACTGCCGGTTGCTACACTGACATCCAGGATGGTTGGTGTACCTTGAGGATTAACCCTCACGGTAATTTCATCGGAATTGTTGAGTATGCCATCATCGGCAGTTAAACGCAGGACATAGGTTCCTGCGCTATCGAAGTTGGCGCTGGTGTCTTCTGTGCTGGCAGTTCCAAAGTTGACTGTACCCGGTCCGCTCACTTTGTTCCAAGTGATGGTGACCGCAGATGGGTCGGGCAAGCCATCGTCACTGACTGCGCCATTTAGATTTAGGGTCACGTCGTTAGCACTATCGGGTAACGTGATGGTTTGTTCAGATCCAGCGTCCACTACTGGTGCCTGGTTGTTTCCAGTCCCTAGTGAATATTCCACATGCAGCACCGGTGCGCCAGCAGGATCACCGTTAAATGATTCTGCGGTATGCCGACCACTGCCGGAAATCATCAGTGCCAGTGAATTGCCGCTCGACCATCCCGACCGATTGACGATCTCCTGAATGATTGAGGCGATATTTGGAGTTTGTTGAGCCGCTCCAGCTTCGCCTATGTTAGTCCAAGGCGCTGGCGCCCAATCTATTGCGGCGTTGGTTTGAACTCTGGATGAGATGTTGGCATTGACAGTGGTAAAAGTTGGCGCATTGTTCGTGGCTTGCCCGTGAATCACCAAGCTTGTAGTGCCTGAATAGGTTTCATCCGTCTGGAACTGAACAAAGGCTTTGGTGATGGTAGCGCCTTGTGGAATGTTCAGACCGTTAAAGCGCATTCCGACTAATTGACTCTGTGCTTCTTGATCAACCAGTTCGAGATCGGTACTATTTCGATCGACTTTCCCAGTGGTAGTGTTCTCTTCTGCATCATCGCTGCTGGCTGATACTGGGATATCAAGTCTGGTTTGTACCGGATCATCGATAGTATCGCCGACGACCTGACCAAATACTACATACGTGGTACCCGCGAATTGATTGTGACTGGTTGTGGGAGCGCCAATCAGCAGGTCATCGACACCATCACCGTTGATATCACCAGCAGCACTCACCGACCTACCCGAATTGTCACCCCCGGCTACGCCATTGAGTACAAAACCATTGCTGCCATCGAGTGCGGATAATTCTAAAGTACCACTAACAAACCCACTGGAGCCAAACACCACATAACTTGCGCCAGAACTATTTCCGTTGGGATCGGCAAATGGAGCACCGATCAGCATGTCATCGATACCATCACCGTTGACATCGCCCGCTGCGCTCACCGACCTACCCGAAAAATCATCCGTGGCTGAGCCATTCATCACAAAGCCGTTGCTGCCATCGAGTGCTGACAATTCTAGCGTGCCACCACTGCCAACCCCACTGGCACCAAATATCACATAACTGGCGCCTGAGTCACTACCGTTGGGATTTGCTCGGGAAACACCGATGAGCAAGTCATCAACGCCATCGCCGTTAATATCGCCCACTGTGCTCACCGATTTACCATTTGTAAACCCGGTCGCGCCATTGAGCACAAAACCATTGCTGCCATCGAGCGCCGACATTTTTGGTGGACCACTGCTGCCAATCCCGCTGGAGCCGAACACCACATAACTGGCACCGGAATAGGCGCTACCTGCGCCAATCAGCAAATCATCGAAGCTATCATCATTGATATCGCCCACTGCACTTATTGAGTAGATGTCGTCGTCTGCCCGGTTGAGCACAAAGCCGTTGTTGCCATCGAGCGCAGATAACTCTACAGTACCGCTGGCACCCACGCCGCTGGCACCAAACACAACATAACTGGCACCGTATACAGAGAACATAAAGTCACCTAACTCATTGGTATACTGGGTATTGATTAGCACATCATCAACGCCATCGCCGTTAACATCGCCTGCCGCACTCACTGAAATGAATGAAGTATCACCAGAGCCCACCCCGTTGAGCGCAAAGCCATTGCTGCCACTGAGTTCGGATAATTCCACTGCACCGCTGGCACCAACCTCGCTGGCTCCAAACACCACATAACCAGCGCCGTTGGGGTTCCTAACCTCAGCACCGATCAGCAGGTCATTGATACCATCACCATTGACATCACCCGCAGTGCTCACCGACCCTCCCAAGGACTTAAACGAATCCTGGCTGTTGTTGAGTTGAAAGCCATCGTTGCCATCGAGCGCGGATAATTCCACAGCACCGCTGGCACCCACCCCGCTAGTTCCAAACACCACATAACTAGCGCCGGAGGAGTCAAAATTGCCAACGGAATAGGCACTACTAGCGCCGATCAGCAAATCATCGAAGCCATCGCCGTTGGCATCGCCCGCTGTGCTCACTGAAGTGCCTGACTGATCATGCGGAAGCACACCGTTGATCACAAAACCATTGCTGCCATCAAGGCTGGACAGTTCCACTACGGGTTGCTGACCCAACGCGGGAGTCGCAAGCCCAACCAATGAGAAGGCAACCAGCGGCGCAATTCGTGCGTACGTTGTTTCACACAATGCCCTGCGAATCGCATGCCTAAGCGGATGTTGTTTTGCAGCCTCAACTGGCAAACCTGGATTATCCTGCTTAACCAGAGGGATCTTCGCTATTATGTTTTTCATTATTTCTCCTCAATTATCAAGTTATTGTTATTGAGTCATCACCGCTTTTACCGGCGATGTTCTTGATCACAAACTATATACACCCTGAATTCGAGTTGGTTCTCTTGTGTACTATTCTGATTATAATTTGTCATAGCAATCACTTATCTTACTGTTGATAAGCATCATACGACCATTACTATACTATAAATGGTTGCTATAAAGATCATGGTATGTATGCTGACTGATTTTTCTAGGAAGAAACAATATTTCAAACCGAGCAAAGGCACAAGAAAACCAGGGTCAAATGCATTATGAAATTTTTTACATATTTAATACATTAATAAATAATTTAGATTTATAAATTAATAAAAAACGACAAGAATCAACTAGCTATATTATATATGCTAGTGTTAGTTGCTTTTAATGAATCCAGTTTTACAATCGATTTTATTTTAAAACAGCCTCTTATAGTTAACTGGATAAAAACGCGTCGCTAAATAACCGAAGTATTTCTTACAAACTTTTAAATGCAACCCCATATTTCTTTAAATATATCCGTAGTCGATGACTATCATTCTGGCTACTTCGGCTTTCACGACTAACGTCGAATAATTGCCTACCTGCTTCTGCCAAGGTGTTACTTTGTCGACAGATTTTTATGACTTGCTTTAGTTGAATCTGCTCAAACAGATCCAGTTGTTTTGCGGCTGTATCGCCTAATACCTCATTTAATAACTGATTATCATCATCAATGACTGGCTGCTGATATCCCTGCCAATCATGGCATAGCCTTTCAATTTCAGTTTCTACGATGTTTTCTGTAATCCTGCCACCGCTGGATAATGTTGCCATCCGCGTGATACTGGAATTCAGATCACGAAAATTAGCTGCCCATAACGCCTGCCCGGAACGGGCAAATTGCAGATACTTTTGCTTTGCTGACTTGTTAAAATTGACTTTATACCCCGCAATTCGCGTAAAGTTTTCCAGCTCGTGGGTAATATTCGGCTCAAGATCTTCGATGCGATCTTTCAATGACGGCAATGCGTAATGCCAGAGATTGATTCTCGCCAGTAAATCTTCACGAAAATTGCCTGCCTTTGCCCGTTCAAACAAATTGCGGTTGGTTCCAGCGATTAGCTGAAAGTCGCTGATGGTTTCCTGATCTGAACCAAACGGCGTAAATACTTTGTCTTCGATGGCACGTAACAACATGGCTTGTTCATCCAATCCAAGCTCTCCGATTTCATCAAGAAATAGCAGACCGTTATCAGCTTCGCGCAAAAAACCCTGACGATCCTTGAGTGCGCCGGTATAAGCACCTTTGATATGCCCGAATAATGCTGACATGGCATTATCACCGCGCAAGGTGGCACAATTGACTTCAACTAATTTCCCGTGCAACTGACCACGTTGCTTTTTAAGATGGTAGATGCGCCTGGCAAGACGCGACTTGCCTACTCCAGTTGGGCCTGTCAGTAATATCGGGGCTGTGGACTGGATAGAAACATGTTCCAATTGTGAGATGAGCTGGTTAAATTTTGGATTGCGGGTTTCGATTCCACTTTTCAGATAACTAATCGCATCACGTGATTCACGCTCAAAACGTGAGGCAATCTGGTCGTATCGCGACAAATCCAGGTCAATAATCTGATACTTGCCTTTGGGCTTATCCTGTTCTTCGGTCTCTCGGTCGGGTGGAGAGGTTTGTAACAATTTCCCCGGAATATAGTTGGCCTCTGTCAGCAGGTACAAGCAAATCTGGATAACATGGGTTCCCGTGGTGATATGTACCAGGTATTCACTGTCTTCCGGATCAAAAGGATAGATTTTCCTGATTACCCATAAGCTTCCGCAACTTTACTCGGAATTTTCACTCTAATGGATATGTAATCACGGAGTCAAAGCCATGAGCAAAAATAAAGTGCAGTTCCAGGCAGGCTATAGCTTAATACAGCTATTTCAAGACTACGGAACAGAAAGCCAATGCCGCGAAGCTTTATTCAAATTACGCTGGCCGACAGGGTTTAATTGCCCTGAGTGTGGTGGTTATCAGTATTGCTTTTTAAAAGCAAGAAAGCTCTATCAGTGTAATCAATGCCATCATCAAACGTCATTGATAAGCAGAACCATTTTTGAGCAAACCAAACTTCCTCTAACGAAGTGGTTTTTAGCCATCTACTTAATCACACAATCAAAAACAGGTCTGTCAGCGTTGGCGCTTAAACGTGAAATCGGCGTGTCTTACAAGACAGCATGGAGTATGAAACACAAGATCATGCAGGTCATGAAGGAACGAGATGATTGCAAGCGACTCAGTGGAACAATCCAGTTAGATGACGTCTATTGGGGTGGCGAACGCCACGGTGGAAAAAGAGGCAGAGGCTCAGCCAATAAGGTCCCGTTTGTTGCCGCTGTTTCACTCGATAAAGAAGGTCACCCGATTGCAATGAATATGAATGTCGTTAAAGGGTTTCGGCAGACAGAAATATCACGCTGGGCAAAACAGCATCTGCAGCCTGATAGCACGGTTATTTCGGATGGATTGCCTTGTTTTTCAGCAGTGACTGATGCTGATTGTCATCACATCAGCATTGTAACAGGCGGTGGATACCAAAGTGTCACAAAAAAAGAATTTGCTTGGGTGAATACCATGATAGGCAATGTTAAAAATGCCATCACTGGCACTTACCATGCAATCAACCCAAAGCATTTGCCACGCTATCTTGCTGAATTCTGCTATCGCCATAACAGACGGTTCCAGCTAGAAGATATGATCCCTCGTTTTGCCTATGTTGCAGTCAGGACGACTCCTATGCCAGACAGACTTTTAAAATTGGCGGAAGCTTATGGGTAATCAGGTAGATTTTTGCAAAATCCAGCAGCTGCGAGTAGACCTGCTCAAAATCCCACGGATTGTCATAATTCACCACATAGGTAATCACCTGGGTTTGCGGTGAAATATGTTGAATGTCATTGATTGTTATATCAGCCAGTTCCGTTTCATCGGAATGATGGATTAGAACAAATTTATCAACCACTAGGTCGTCATGCAGCAGAATAGAAATATTTGGTCGCCAACGCTTCCAGCGCCGCTTACCCAATCCTTGAAGGTCGAGTCTTGCCCCCAGAATGCTGACTACAGTTCTATTCATTTAGATATATTTATATCAATAAAAATAATTTATTATGCATCGATCATTCTAACGATTTTCCTGGATTTTTCTCGATATTTTTATTTGACTATATTTATCAATCGCTTGAATTGTTTTTCTATGAATCTAAAAACTGGCACGGTAATCGCTAAGTTACTACTGTGAGACTGTTCACTCTTGGCAATCTCTAAATGACACAACAATTAACATAACGATCAGGATACAAACATGACGACTCCCTATGAAGTAATCCATCAAGAAGGATTTACACCCATCAAATCATGGACCAAAGGTGTGTTGTTTGATGAGAAATCCAGACAACAGTTAATGAATATTGCGCGTATGCCATTTATCCATAAATGGGTTGCAGCCATGCCTGATGTGCATGTCGGTAAAGGCGCAACTATTGGTAGCGTTATCCCAACCACTGGAGCGATTATTCCGGCTGCTGTCGGTGTGGATCTTGGTTGCGGAATGATGGCTGTAAAAACCAGTTTGACTGCAAATCAGCTGCCAGATTCGTTAGCAGCTCTACGTAGTGCGATTGAGAGCGCCGTTCCACATGGTCGCTCGATGAATCGTAAACGAGTTGATAGCGGAAGCTGGGGCGAGTTACCAGACGACGTTGAACAGGCTTGGCTAGCATTGGATAAAGGATTTCAGCAGTTAACTGAGAAACATCCTTTTCTCAAGAATACCAACAATATTAAACATCTTGGAACGTTGGGTACAGGTAACCACTTTATTGAAATTTGCCTGGATGAGCAAGATGCGGTTTGGGTAATGCTACATAGCGGTTCGCGTGGTATCGGTAACCGTATCGGTACACATTTTATAGAGCTGGCAAAAAAAGAGATGGAACGTTATTTCATCCAGTTGCCAGATCGCGATCTGGCTTATTTACCAGAAGGCTCTGAAAGTTTCTCGGACTATACGTTTGCGGTTGAATGGGCGCAGAATTTTGCAAGGATCAACCGTGAAGTAATGATGGCACGTACATTAAAAGCACTGCAAAGCGAACTGCAAATGATGTTTAAGGCAGATCTGGAAGCGGTGAATTGCCACCATAACTATATCAGCCGCGAACATCATTATGGCAAAAATGTCTGGGTAACCAGAAAAGGTGCTGTCCGTGCGCGCAAAGGTGATATGGGAATTATCCCCGGTAGCATGGGTGCGAAATCGTTCATCGTGCGCGGACTGGGTAATGAAGATAGTTTTTGCAGCTGTAGCCACGGTGCAGGGCGCGTGATGTCACGCACTCAGGCGAAAAAGGAAGTTTCTTTAGCCGAGCATGTGAAAGCTACAGAAGGCGTGGAATGCCGTAAAGATGCCAGTGTTATTGATGAAACACCAGCAGCGTACAAACCGATTGACAAGGTGATGGCGGCACAGGCTGATCTGGTTGAAATTGTGCATACATTAAAACAAGTGGTTTGTGTAAAAGGATAATTAATTATCGAAAGATTTGCCGGGTGGGTGTTTTCCACCCTATTAACCCGGTAACAAAGAGTTCGATGGAAGTTATTTGACAGTCAACGATAACGGGTTCTGTATACCCGTCTGGCGCAAAACTCACTGAGTGATTGTGTACCGACTGACTGATAATTGAAGTCAAACAACTGGTCTGAAAAACCAGCAATAGCCATTGTAGCAAAGTGGAAATGCAATGGGACAACTGTTTAACGATAGCGATCCCATCAACATCGGTTCGAATCCGATCATTGGCACCATAACTGTAGCTCAGTTGGTAGAGCATAGGACTACTAATCCTGTTGGCGTCGGTTCAACTCCGACCAGTGAAAGCCCTGCAAGGGGCGTAGTGAGAGACAACTCCTTAAAACACTCAGTCCGCAAGGACTCATGGGAGAAATCCCGACAACAGGTTGCTTCCCGGTGGCGTGGCGTAACTGATCGTTGTTTTATTAGAAAACAAAGCACGTTAAGTACAAACTTGATGTTCAGCGTTTCCAGGTAAAGTGATCATCGGAGACCCACAAAACCAGCGTTAGCATCTCTCTGCAATGGGTTTATCGATTGCGGGTGATTGTGTAACGGCGCAGCTGTCAGCATGCAACAAGCTGATCGCAAAGCTAACACGCATCCATCCCCAACCGATATAAATTGTTAGCCAGATGTTAACGCGGAAGCGCCTACTTATATCGAAAACAATTAATCATTCTGAAACAGAATGAAGGAAAAAATCATGTTGATACCAAAAAAAATAACACTTTCAGATACACAACGCGGCTTGCTGTTTAAAAACCAACAGTTTCTGAAAATTCTGGAAACAGGACAATACCGATACTGGAGCATCAGCAATGATTACACAATTGAGAAATATGACATCACCAATCCTCAAGGAATTGCGCTTGACGAAAAATTGCGTCATCTGATTAATCTGTATCCAGAACAATTTGCAGCGCATCTTCAAGTTGTTGAAACAGGCGA
The DNA here is from genome assembly GCA_965224565.1 of Methylococcales bacterium. Classification (GTDB taxonomy): domain Bacteria; phylum Pseudomonadota; class Gammaproteobacteria; order Methylococcales; family DRLZ01; genus DRLZ01. The sequence goes on from CBDCZN010000001.1 coordinate 40,140, forward strand.
GCAGGAAATTGCACTGGTCTATCAGCACCAGGTATTGCAGAACATTCTTTCCGAATCCAGTGCAGTTGCTTTCTGGAAAAGCATGACTGATCTGGAGATTCGCAAGGTCGATATCAGTCAGCATCAGCAATTACCAGAACTGATTAATCAAGCACTGAGCATGACAAAAACAACTGATCTGCAAAACGCTAGTGATCGGACTTTGGCGATCACTCTGGCTGATAGTGAGCGTGGATTATTGTTTGAAGATAATCGTCTGCTTACCGTGCTGAATGAAGGTCGATATCGGTTCTGGAATCAGACTGGTCGATTGAAACTATTGCGCTTTAATATTGTTGACCCGCTAAGTTCGAGCAACGAACAAGCACTGGTACAACCAGTCGATAAAAACATTGGAGCTTTAATTGCGGACCGATTGTCATCTTCAAAAAATGACTGGATGTTATCTCTAATCGATCAATATGCAGCGGTTTTTTCCGACTTTATTATTGCGTGGAATACTGCCAGTGACGAAGTTGGTTTAGTCTACGAAAATGGAGTTTTACGCGATATTCACGCGCCAGGAAAACGTGGCTTTTACTGGAAGACTGCACGCCATATCGAAGTTCGCAAACAGTCGATTGCAGAGAATCATCAAGCACTCGATGAAACATTGGCTCGGCAACTGCGCAATCCTCGAGAAACACGCTTGCAGAACGCTATTCGCGAAGCCGTTTATACAACCGAAGTGACTGACAAACATGTTGGCTTTCTGATTGTTGATGGCAAGTTGCAACAGACGTTAGCGCCTGGCGCTTATGCCTGGTGGACGTTTAACCGCAAAGTATTGGTTAAGCATCTGGATATGCGCCTGCAAAACATGGAGGTCAATGGCCAGGAAATCCTGACCAAAGATCGCGTTAGTCTGCGCATCAATCTGTCTGCGACCTGGCAGGTAAGCGATGCCGAAAAAGTGGTGATGGAATTAAACGATTGGGTTGACTACCTGTATCGTGAATTACAGCTAGCATTGAGATCGGTAGTCAGCACACGCAGCCTGGATGAATTGCTGGAACACAAGCGCTTGTTAAACCAGGAGGTGCTGGATATTGTCGCCAAGAAAGCAACAGAATTTGGTATCGAGCTAAAATCAACAGGTGTAAAAGACATCATCCTGCCGGGTGAAATGAAGGAGATTCTGGCTCAAGTGGTTGAAGCTCAAAAAGTAGCAGAAGCCAACCTGATCAGACGCCGCGAGGAAACGCAAGCAACCCGCTCGCTGTACAACACCGCCAAAGTCATGGAAGGCAACCCTGTATTGCTACGACTGAAGGAGCTTGAAGTACTGGAGAAAATCACCGGACGCATCAACACTCTGAATGTGTATGGTGGTCTGGATGGTGTCATGAATGACATGGTGCGTATCACAGATAAGCATTAAAATAAGCGGGCAGGCAATTCTGCTTGTCCGTATTTATTAAGAAGCTTAGGCTGAGTATGGCAAAGCTTTGCCATTGTATAAATACAATTAAACATGTAGCTGATATCTCGCTGCCTCGTTCCTTTACCTCATCACAGAGACTGGTGATGTGGCCTCATTTCCTTCAACGCTTATTTTACTACAACCCCAATATTGCGGCCCGAGTATTCGCACTTATGAAGCAATTACTGATCAGGCATAGTCGTTATATTCACAATAATGCTATCAGCATTATTTCCCTTTTACTGCCATAAAGATATACCCCAGTTAACATTAACTTACTGATTCAATTACACGACTCCGTAAGCCAGCATGGCATTCGCTACTTTTGTAAAGCCGGCAATGTTTGCGCCTTTCAGATAGTTAATATGGCCGTCGCTTTCTCTACCATATTCAACACAGCGCTGATGGATATCTTGCATAATGTCTTGTAATAAACTTTGTAATTCTTGTTCTTTCCAGGTGATGCGGGCACTGTTTTGACTCATTTCCAGGCCAGAGACGGCGACTCCACCAGCGTTAGCAGCTTTGCTAGGTGCGAATAGAATCCTGGCTTGCTGGAACACACGGATACCTTCCAGTTCAGTTGGCATATTGGCGCCTTCGGAAACACCGATGCAGCCATTTTTTATTAATGTAGTGGCTTGCTCTACATTGAGTTCATTTTGAGTGGCACATGGAAAGGCAAGATTACAAGAGATTCCCCAGGGTCTTTTGTCAGGAAAATAATCAACCCCGTATTCATCAGCATATTCAGATAAGCGACCACGCCTGTTGGTTTTTAGATCGACAATGTAGGCAAGTTTATCCTGGTCTATTCCGTCTGGATCGTGAATAAAACCGGATGAATCAGACATAGTGACAACTTTTGCTCCAAGCTGATTGCATTTTTCTGCTGCATATTGAGCAACATTGCCAGAACCAGAGATCAGGCAGATTTTGCCTTCAACTTGCTGATTTTGAAGTTTAAGCATTTCCTCCATCATATAGACTGCGCCATAACCTGTTGCTTCTATTCTGATCGGGCTACCCCCATACTCTAGCCCTTTACCGGTAAGTATCCCGGTGAATTCATTGGAAAGTCGTTTGTGCTGACCGAACAAATAGCCAATTTCACGCGCACCAACACCAATATCGCCTGCAGGAACATCTTTATTTTGACCAATGTGGCGAGTTAGCTCGGTCATGAATGATTGGCAAAAACGCATCACTTCATTGGCAGATTTGCCTTTGGGATTGAAGTCAGAACCACCTTTTGCGCCACCCATTGGGAGACCAGTCAGGCTATTTTTAAACGTTTGCTCAAAAGCTAAAAACTTGAGAATGCTTAGATTAACGCTATGATGAAAACGTAAGCCACCTTTGTATGGACCAATCGAGTTATTATGCTGAACACGATAACCTCGTTGTGTGCGTATATTGCCTTTATCATCTTCCCAGCACACTCGAAAAATGATAATGCGATCTGGCTCACATAGACGCTCCAGAATCTGCATGTCTTGATAAGTTGGTTTATCAGCGATATATGGAATAACATGTGAGATGACTTCGCGGACAGCTTGCTGGAATTCGGTTTCACCAGGATTACGGCGTTCTAAACCGGTCATGAATGAATCGATTTGCTGTTGTGTACTGACTCGAGTATCCATAAGAACTCCCTTGTTGATCAGAATGTGCAAACCACTCGAAGAAAGACAGTCTAATATCGATCTGGTTTTGATGTATACTCTCCGCACATGAAAATTTAGCATCTAGGGCGCGCACCTTTTTGCGGATGACTGCGTTGGAAACCCTTGCTGTAGAATGACTACAGCCAATGTTTTCCGCCTTGCTCTCCACAAAAAATCACCCACCCTAGATGCTAAATTTTCATGTGCGGAGAGTATAACTTACACCTAACTCATACGGAGAAGTTATTCCATATCCAGACAAACTGCTTTAGAGCAACGATGCTGCATTTGACCATTCATCATAACTCTTTGTAAGATATTAGTTTTGGTAATATTCACGCAAAAGAGAACACTTTTTAAAAAAGTCATTCCTCACGCTCCCGAAGGTAGCAGACATTGCATTAGTGATAAATCTAAGTCCTGATCCTCCCTTAGCTGATATATTAGTGAGCACGTTCTTTTTACCTCAGAGACAACATCAGTGTTTACAAACTTACCACTCCATCAGGACTTGCTAAAAGCGCTCGACAAGATTGGCGTTCATCAACCAACCCCCGTTCAGGAGCAAGCAATTCCACTTGCACTTGAGCACAAGGATTTACTGGTCAGTGCCGAAACTGGTAGCGGCAAAACCATCGCTTTTTTATTGCCAATCCTGCAGCGGCTTTTAGATAGTCCAGACTCGCGGTCTGGAACACGCGCGTTGGTTTTGGTTCCCACCCGAGAACTAGCACGACAGATTTTAAATCAATGCCTGGCACTGGGCAGTTATACACAACTAAAATTTGGTTTAATTATTGGCGGCGAACGTTTCCGCAAACAAGCATCCATGTTGAAAAAAAACCCGGAAATACTGATTGCAACACCGGGTCGATTGCTTGAGCATCTAGACCGTAACACCCCATATTTCGACGACCTCGAGGTGTTAATTCTGGACGAGGCTGACCGCATGCTGGATATGGGGTTTAGCGAAGACGTGTTGCAAATTACTTCACAATGCAATACCGATCGACAAACCATGTTGTTCTCGGCTACTCTCAGCCATCAAGGACTAAAAAGTATAGCTACAAAAGTATTAAACGACCCACATGTGTTATCACTGAATAACATAAAAGATAAGCATGAACATATCCAGCAGCAATTCATCCTCGCTGACGATAATCATCACAAAGTACAAATCATCAACTGGCTGTTGAATTATGAAGCCCTAGACAAAACACTGGTGTTCACCAATACCAGAATTGAAGCTGAAAATGTCGGCGATGCCTTAAAACGAGCAGAACATCGCACTGGCATACTACATGGTGAAATGGATCAAACGCATCGTAATCTCGTCATCCAGCGTTTACGTGACAACAAAACTCACGTGCTGGTAGCCACTGATGTTGCTGCACGTGGACTTGATATTAAAGGTATTGATATGGTGATCAATTTCGATATGGCACGCAATGGAAAGGATTATGTGCATCGAATCGGACGCACTGGCAGAGCAGGCGAACAAGGTCTGGCAATCTCGTTAATCAGTCATAACGAGTGGAACCAGAAAGCCGGTATTGAACGCTATTTGCGGCAAAAAATGGAGCAACGAACGATTGAAGAGTTGCAAGGTAAATATCAAGGCCCAAAAAAGATCAAAGCCTCCGGAAAAGCAGCTGGACCAAAGCGCAAGAAAACCAAGAATAAATCAATTAAAAAGCAAAAATCGCCAGCGCGTAATCACAAACCAGGCAACAAGCAACCCAAATCACAACCACAGACAAACACCAGTCAAAATCAGTCTGAAACTAATTCTACAAAAAAGCCTGGGCAATGGAGTCGTTTAAGAAACAAAACATCCGATTAATTCTGAATCGAACTTCTAAAAAAACGATGGGCTTGGTGCTAGATTTTGGTATTTTTCAGTGAGCTATTGCCCCATATCAAAAACTAAAGATCAGAATGACTGCCATCGCACAATGGCTGGTTTTTAGTTTGTTTACAAGCACAAAAATACACTGTCGTACTTTCTGTCGCTGTGTATTGCACAGGTGTAAACTCCGTATCTGCATGAGAACCATCACAAAAGGGCTGTGTCGCACTTTTTCCGCACGCACACCACCAATAATCTTTCCCCGCTTCAACTTCTACAGCGATTGGTTCTTTACCAGCAACAACTGCTTTAGACATAAAACACTCCTTTGGATAGGTTCACTCACAACTAAACACGTTATTTAATAGGTGACAAAAACACTAATTTAAATATTTGCAAGAATAAACACAGAATTATTGTTAGCTTCTATACTATTGAATGAAAGTAATATATAGAAACTCGGATGATCTAAAGCACAGACTTTTCAATCAATGCTAAATGATGAAAAAACTTAACTAATTATACAATTCAAAATTTGTACGTTAAACAAACCAGAAAATCACTAACAGAATATCAAAAAAATTGAATACCTATCAGCCTGACTGAGTTAGTTGAGAACGAAAGACCTAATATTAGACTAAAGTTATATCAGCCCATTTAGAACGCGGCTTTAATATCACCGCATTTTAAACTAAACGTAAGAATACTCACGAAAATGGGGCGATAATTATCAATTAACCTCGAGGGCTCCGCCACGACCCAAGCCACCTTTGACATCTTGTGCTTTATAATTTTTCAGCGCACGCACCATGCCATTATAAGCATCCAGGAATGCAGCAACTGTAGCTTTGCCTGATGGCGTTGTAGCTAAACCACCGACTGCACCACCTGCACCACCACCAAAAGCACCCATAGCTGCACCGTAGTTAGTCGATGTTGAGCTACCTTCTGAAGCTGAGATCTGAATCGCTGAGCGAATATCATAGAGTGATAAAGTCACTACTGATGATTTCATTTCCATGCCACCAGCAACTGCACCTACTGCACCACCGACCAGTCCGCCAACAATTCCGCTCACTTTACCAAGTGATGAGTCGTCGATGACAATTTGTGGCTCTAAATAGTAATCTGCTGCAACACGTTGCCCTTTTTGTTGTTTTGAACCAGCACGATATTCGCCTGAATTGCGTTGTAGATCGGTAATTCTAGAGAGTCTGTTATCAGAGCGCAGATTGCCAATCGATGTAATCACAAAACAATTTGACTGTTGAACTGCAAGCCGTAATAGTGGATCAATCGAGGTTACTTTGGTAGCGCTGCCAAAAGGACCGTACCAGTCGGCTGCACGCCCATCATCCATTGCAATTGTACCCAGAGTTTCATCGCAACGTTCCAATGCTGCGTTGGCATCAACACTGGAACCACCTCCGGCAGACCCCGAGACCGCAGTGCTGTTAGTTCCTGATGAAACACATCCTGAAATCATCAGTGCACACGTTATAAGTGACAGGCTTTTTAGTTTTATTGTTGTCATTAGGTTTTCTCCAAAATAAAATAGCGACTTAAGAAAATCATCTGGCAAAAACCCTGCCAGTTGATTAACATTTGTTGTAATATAGCAAGTTCAAGAACAAAAAAAAACACTTTCATAATCTTATATATTTACTCTTACAACTATTCCAGCATTAAGTCCATGAATCTAAAACTTTTGTTATTGTTAATTTTTTGTATATTAGTTACTGCATGCACCAATAAAACACCACGTCAACAAACTATACGGGTTTGTGATGATAGCGGCTGTTCAAATCGTCCAGCTGATTCGGCAACTTACGATCCATCTTCAGCGGTTGAAGACCCCGATCCAGAAGGACGCATTCCAGCTCTCGAAGAGGTGGCGCGAAAGGATCCCAAAGCTGCTTACGATCTTGGATTACGTTTTTTTCGTGGCGATGGCGTTAGAAAAGATACTTACCGCGCTCTGCAATGGATGCGTGATGCGGCAGAAAGAGGCGACCTTGATGCGCAAAGAGCAGTTGGCCAATTTTACCTGACGGGTCTTGAAGAAATGGGATCTGATCCACGAGAAGCAGAACATTGGCTGACAATCGCAGCAGGTCGCGGCGATCAAGAAGCAAAAAAACTATTAGAAGAGGCAACGCAAGCTAGAAAGTCGGATGATGTGTACAACAAACGCCTCAATAATTGGCGAACAGCGTTTTACGGTTATTGGTATTCAGGTTACTCATACAGAATGCATTGGCGTAATGGTGGCTGGTATAATCGTAGACATCGTTATGGATACTAGGAAAGGTCTGTCGAAGGATCGGTGGAATAGACCCTTGGCTTACTAATATACTCTCCGCACATGAAAATCTAGCATCCTGTGCACGCACTTTTTTGCGGATAACTACGTTGAAAAACCTTGTTGTAGAGTGACTACAGCTAAGATTTTCCGCCTTGCTCTCCACAAAATATCACGCACACAAAATGCTAGATTTTCATGTGCGAAGAGTATATGTATCGACATTTAGTACTGGGAACATAACCTAACTCTGTATTGGTTTTTACGTACCTACTCAGCTTGCCCTCTATTTTGTCCAATAGCTGCGTTGCAAGTGCTCATTTACACCTGTAAACTCCGCGCTTTCGCCTTGCTCTTGAACAAACTAGAGGGCAATCTGAGCAGTTACTAATTACGCTGAATAGTTACGTTTCTACTTAACTTCCTGCGTAAATTTTACACCACTTATATAATGATTGTTTCATACCTGCTTCAAATAGTTCAGTCGGTCAACGGATAAATGCAAAACGATTGATTCTAGTCCGATTATCTTCCATGCTGTTCAGAAAAATGCTAGATTACTCCGCGAGGATATTGCGAGAAGAACACTGAAAATCATCAAGATGCCTGCTAACACTGCTTTTCCTTTTGCATGCTTCTTCTCCTCTACCAACTACTTTGTATTTCGCTAGTCTGCTGATTATTAATCAAGACTAATTCCCTACACTATTATTGTACGATTCTGGTATTTCGCTTTGAATCAGTAGTTGTACACAAGAGTTTAAATCTTGTTGCAACAAATAGTCTTTTTCTTAAAGTTTTTTAAATAACACTCAAGGAGTTCAACTCAATGAAACACGAATTACCTGCTCTACCTTATGCACAGGATGCCTTGCAACCAACTATTTCTGCAGAGACGCTGGAATATCATTACGGCAAACACCATCAGGCTTATGTGACTAACTTGAATAACCTGATCGAAGGCACCGAGTTTGCTGACCTTAGCCTGGAAGATATTGTCTCCAAGGCATCAGGTGGCATATTCAATAATGCGGCGCAGGTCTGGAATCATACGTTCTACTGGAACAGCCTTTCGCCTCAAGGTGGTGGTAATCCTTCTGGCGCTCTCGCTGACCAAATTAACAGTGCGTTTGGTTCTGTTGATGCATTTAAAGAACAGTTTAGCAAAGCCGGGGCGACTCAGTTTGGCTCTGGCTGGGTATGGCTGGTGAAAAAATCTGATGGTTCTTTGGCAATTTACAGCACTGCGAATGCTGAGTGCCCTTTAACTCAGGGTGATACTCCATTGCTAACATGTGATGTCTGGGAACATGCATATTATATTGACTATCGCAATGCGCGTCCTAAATATCTGGAAGCATTCTGGAATCTAGTGAATTGGGATTTTGCTGCAAGCAATTTATAGTTCTGTTGTAGCTAAACATACGACCATAAAAAACTTGCTGTAGAGACTTCTACAGCAAGGCTTGTGTTCAACGAACGTTCCATCTACAACTGCTGGCATCTACCAAGTCAAAGATGCTACCCCTTGAAATGCATCCACACTGGATCAACATGTTCTGGTAGCGTTGCTAGTCGCCCTAATCCATTCCAGTTTTGATGTGGTCCGTGATAATCTGAACCGATTGAAGCCAGCAGATCGAAACGGTTTGCTAACCTGCCGAATTTGTTTGTATCTTTGAGAGTACTGTTACCACAGACAACTTCCATTGCCTGCCCTCCAAGTTGTTTAAAATCTGTCAGTAGATGATGCAAAACCTTGCTGCCGATCTTATAACGATGCGGATGCGCGATAACAGCAATTCCACCGGCTTGTGTAATCCAGTTTACTGCATCTTCCAAACTGGCCCATTGTGTTGGAACGTAACCAGGTTTTCCACGCACCAAATAATGTTTAAAAATTTTGGAGACATCTTTTGCGCAACCCTGGGTTACCAAATATTGGGCAAAATGTGAGCGGGTGATGGTTCCATCTCCCGCCAATTGTTTGGCACCACTATAGGCCTCCTGAAAACCACTTTTAGCCAATGATTCACCAATTTTCAGTGCGCGTTCTTCACGTAAACTACGCAGATTCGCAATGCCTTGTTGCATGGGAGTAGAATTCGGGTTGATATCAAGTCCGACGATATGAATAACAGTTTGCGACCAGCTCACAGACAGCTCAATACCAGCAATCAAGCGCAAACCAAGCTGCTGAGCTGTGTGCTTAGCTTCTGCCAATCCTGCCGTTGCGTCATGATCGGTTACTGCCAGTGTAGTCACGTTACAATCATGCGCTTGCTGCACCAATTGTGCAGGCGTTAGTGTCCCGTCGGATGCGGTAGTATGGGTGTGAAGATCGTAGGTCATGTTACTAATGATAGTGGATAAACCAATCATAAGGCTGACTGATTGATAATAAGCGTGGCAAAAAGCGTTAAAAACAGATCAGATTCTAGAAACTTGTGGCGAATAGTGACCTATCGAACGAAAATTTCAAGATGAGGCTTGCTGGGCCTCCCCATAGAGCTTGGCATATAATCCGTCATTTTGAATAAGCTCGTCATGATGCCCTTGTTCGCAGATTGCGCCATCTTCGAACACATAAACATGGTCTGCCTGCTTAACGGCACTGAGTCGGTGAGCAACGATAATTGTTGTACGACCTTCCAGAAAGCGTCCCATTGCAATATGCAAGGCTTGTTCGGTTGCAGTATCCAACGCTGAGGTTGCTTCATCCAGAATGACAATTTTTGGGTCGCGCAACACCATGCGTGCAACTGATAAGCGCTGTCGCTGACCGCCTGACAGACGCATGCCAAAACGCCCAACAATGGTTTCTAACCCCTGTGGTAGTTCAGAAACCACTTCCTCCAGCTGCGCAACTCGCAAAGCATTCCAGAGAGTATCATCTGAATAATTTTCTCCCATTGTTAAATTGGCGCGAATGCTATCATTCAACAATGCAGGATTCTGCAAGACCGTTGCAACATGTTTACGCACCACATCAAACCCGATACGGGTGACAGGTACACCATTATAGAAAATATTCCCTGAAGTTGGTGGATACAAGCCTATCAATACACTGACTAATGTTGATTTTCCACCACCACTGGCTCCAACCAGGGCAATTTTTTCACCTGGTTGAATGATCAAACTAATCCCGTTAAGAACGTTTGGCCCATCACCATACGCAAAATAGACATTATCCAGAACGACGCTAATTCCTTTTTCTTCACCTTCCTGCTCAGTAGTTTGATTAATAAACGGGTTTTCCAGCGCTGGGTAATGCGGTTCTTCCTGCAGTTCAAACAATTTATTCAAGCGTTGTAGAGCGGCTTTGGCACTATACAAGGCATACTGCATATTCAGCACTTCCTGTACGGGTGCCATCATAAACCAAAGATAGCCGAACACTGCCAGCATTTTGCCGATGGTCAATCCTGAAAACAACACCATCATCATCGCAATCGCCCGAAAAATATCAAATCCAAACAGCAAAATTAAATGACTGAGTTTGTTGGCAGCATCACTCTTCCAGGTGAAAGCAACGGTGTGATCCCGAACATTAAGAGCAGAATCACTCAGTTGTCCAAGAAAATGTTTTTCACGATTGCTGGATCGAATCTGGTGAATCGCCTCAAGGGTATCCGTTAAACTCTGCTGAAAAACACCGTATGCTTCATTCTGGCGTCTTTTCAGCTCTTTGACACGCTTACCCATGCCCATGGTAAAAAATATCACCACCGGATTGAGAAACAAGATAAACAATGCCAGTTGCCAGTGCATCCATAGCAAAATGCATGCTGTGCCGATAATCATCAAAGTGGCGACAATAAAACGGCTAATGGTATTGCTAATGAATTGATCGACAGTATCAAGATCTGTCACCAGATAAGTAATGATCTTGCCACTACCCAGAGTCTCGTATTCAGCCATAGAGATTTTCTGCAAGCGATTAATCAAACCAATCCGCATTCGATAGATAACATCTTTGGAAATATGAGTAAACAACCGACCCTGGAAAACGTTGAGAGCGATTGCGATAAAACGCAAAATCAAGGTCACTAGTAATATACTGGAAATATAATAAACTGGACCATGCCAAATTTCTGGCAATATCTTTTTCAGTGTGGCAACCATGGTGCCTGGTTGTTTTAGCAAAACTTCATCCACCATCAGTGGCATCATCAATGGCAACGGAACGGTGCATAACATTGCCAAAGCTGCTACCAGATTAGCTGTTATCAGTTTACCTCGGTGCTGTAAGGCAATCTCTCGTATATATGACCAGCTATAATGTTGTGGTTCGGTTGGTTTCTGGATGGGAATTCTCCTGTTTAAATAACAAGCTGTCTGGTCAAAAAAGTCAGCTTCATAACTGTCATCGAGTCATAACTAGTTTGCACTGATGTAAAGCTAGGAATTCTATCATAACCTTTTAATTAATATCTGCGTGCTATAGTTACTCTTGCGATGACGTACTGTTAGCACCTGTTACCGAATTAAATAGCAAATATTATTGTTAAATACCTAGATAGGTGTAAAGTATGTTTTTCGGCGTTTTAGTATCGCTGGTATCACGCTTGTTAGTGATAGATATGGAGAACATAAACTGACACAGATTCAGGTTTATTTTTATCTGTTAAATTAAATAATTCTTTATTCTGTGCTATAACTTAACTAACGACAATCTAACAACTAACGTTAGAGTTTGAGTTGCAACCATCTTCCCCACACCCAGAGTCATTTGCCAGGTAATGAAATATACTGCCAAGTTGTATCAAGTTTTCTATATCAGTTTTATGCTAATGCTTGTGGCAACAGGCTCCAGTGTATGCGCCATACCTTTAGATGAACAACGGCAGCTGTTTTCAGATGCTACAGATGCTATCAAAAAACGGCAAGTAGAGCGCACCCAGGAAATCCTGTCTCAGCTAGAGGACTATCCGTTATACCCTTATCTGCGCTACAAATCGCTATTAGGCAAAAAAAACCAACTCAGTAAAGTGGAGTCTTACCTGGAAAAATACGCGGATACTCCATACGCTAATTCATTACGTAACAATCAACTCACTCGATTAGCCTCGCTAAAACAATGGAATGAGTATGTCTCTCTCTATGAAAACAGCAGCAACACCAAACTTCAATGCCATTATCAATGGGCTTTGCATAAAACCGGTAATACCGTAAGCGCACTCAAGGGTGCCCGTCAATTATGGTTGACTGGTCATTCTCAACCACCTGAGTGTGATGCATTATTCGATCTACTCAAAAAGCATAAAGTGTTAACCAGTGACCTTGTCTGGAAGCGTTTTGGTCTGGCTTTAAAAGCTGGGAATCTATCTTTTGCCCGCTACCTGAGGAAATCATTACCCAAAAATATTGCCAGCAATGCAACATTTTGGCTCAAAGTGCATCAGTCTCCTCAAACAACTTTGCTTAAATGGCAATCCTGGCCAGGAAACAACCAGCTCTATAGCGAAATATTCGTGCATGGTCTGGAACGTTTAGTTAGAAAAAATCTAAGTTTGGCAAATAAGATATGGCATGCTGGCAAAGACCACTTTGCAATTGATCCTTTAAAGACCGCTCAGCTGGAACGACGACTGAGTTTGAAGTTGGTCAAGAATCGCCATCCTCAAGCACTAAAAAGTTTGTTTAGTCTCACAGCAGAGCAGGATACTGAAGACACCCGCGCATGGAGAGTACGTGCAGCATTACTCAGTAAAAACTGGAAACGTGTCGATGAGGCATTAAGCCGTCTGACAATCGATGAGCAAGCAACATCTCGCTGGAAATACTGGAAAGCTCGTACACTAAGTGCGCTGGGACAACCAGCAACATCAAAACTACTCTATCAGGAAATTGCTGGTGAACGGGATTTCTATGGGTTTTTGGCAGCTGACCGAACCAAACAGAATTATGAACTCAATAATAGTCCGATTGAAGTTTCCTCAACAACGGCAGAACAACTTGAGCAATCCTGGCCATTTCAAGCGATGAAAGAATTTCTGGCAGTTGACCATGAGTTGGATGCGCGTCGATTATGGTGGTACAAATCTCAACGCCTCGAACATTCAGAACTACTCGCAGCTGCCAGGTTAGCAGAAAAATGGGGCTGGCATGATGTAGCAATTTTTACAGCTGCTCGAGCGAAACACTGGAACGATGTTGAATTACGCTTTCCACTAGCCTATAAAGAACAAGTCTTGAGACACGCAGCTAACGCAGAACTCAGACCATCATTAGTCTATGGAGTGATTCGCCGTGAAAGCGCTTTTAGGGCAAATGTTTCATCGAAGGCCGGAGCACGTGGTTTAATGCAAATCATGCCTAAAACAGGAAGAATGCTGGCGCGTAAACTAAACCATCGGTGGCGCTCGGCAGCTCAATTATTCCAGCCAGAAATCAACTTGCGTTATGGCACCACTTACTTAAAGCAGTTGTCAGATCGTTTCAATAACAATCTTGCCATGGTTGCGGCAGCCTATAACGCTGGCCCACACCGTGTCGAGCGCTGGCGTCCGGAAACTCAGTCGCTTCCAGCAGATATCTGGGTAGAAACGATCCCTTTTAACGAAACCAGACGTTATGTGAAAGCAGTACTAGCATATATGTCAATTTATAACCATCGTTTAGGTGGTGAAGAATTTCGTATCGATAATGTGATTGCCGATATTCCACCATCAAAGTCATCACCTGAAGTAATCAATATTGCAAAAAAACACAAGTAGAATAACTGATAAGCTCTTCCTCTTTAATTGGCAGATCGTGAATGCTGGCAATTCGACGTTTCATTAAAGAAAACGCATCGAACGCCCAATTCTCATATCCATACCAACGCAACCAGGAGCCGCTATTATCATGCCACTCGTATACAAATCGCACGGCGATGCGGTTGCCCTGAGCGATCCAAAGTTTTTTGATTAACCTACTATACTCTCCGCACATCAAAATTTAGCATCCAGGGTACGCACTTTTTTGTGGATAGCTGCGTTGGAAACCCTTGCTGTAGAATGACTACAGCCAATGTTTTCCGCCTTGCTCTCCACAAAAAATCACCCACCCTAAATACTAAATTTTCATGTGCGAAGAGTATAATTAATTAAGTTTTTTCCATTTGCGTTGCAGAAACGAAATAATTTGGTCGCAACCATTGGCAAACTTGGATCGGTTTTGTCATACGCTGTCAATAGTGTCAGTGAGTAAAAAACGCTCAGGATCGCGACTATACCATGCGTCCTCTGCGAATCTTACTTTTTGCACAGCCGCATCAGTATCAAAAAAAATGAAGTGGCGGCCTGGATTCAGTTTGCATTTATACCAATCCCAATAAGTTCTCATACAATTCATATTTGAGAAAGAAGGGCTTAGGATGAGTAAATTTATTCAAGAACTTATTGGGATTGGTATTACATATCTTCTTAATAGTTTGATTCGTATCACCTAAACATTATTTAAAAAACTGTTTTTCTTCATAGTCCATACTATTTATGAAAGTTTGCTTATTACTTGTTAAGCGCTGAATCACTAACGCACCTTGAATAACCATCAAAAAATGCCTCGATCTAACTTCTGCATCGTTCTGATTCAATCCGGCTTCCTTACCTAACTGAATGAGAGCGGCAAGCCAAGCATTGTAGTCTTTATTTAACAACTCGTTAATCTCAGCGTTCACCTGCCCAAAACCAAGAACATTTAAAAGACAATTTTTTGTTCCGTCGCAATAAAATGCTTTGACAGTCACAATCATTTTACTCAACCGTTTTTCCGGAGCTTCTTTACTATTAAGTAACGGTTCAATGACATGCTCATGTAGCTGCGCACCAACGTACAGTACGACAGCTTTAACCATATCATCCTTTCCTGCGGGGAAACGGTGGTAAAGGCTTGATTTTTTAAGGCCAGTGACTTCAGATAACAGCGAAAGCGTTGCGCCTTCGCAGCCGCGACTACGAAAGACCTCAAATAGCAACTCAGCTAGAGAATCATCATCAATTGTTTGAAATGCCATAAACCCTACCTGAATAATTTGTTGACATTATACCGAATGATCGTTACATTATCACTGTACCGATTGTTCGGTACAGTGATCCCATAAATTTGATGTAGGTATTTATTATGAACAAAACAGCAATCATTATTTTGTCTGACCCTGAAAATGGCGGTGAAGAAGCATTAGGTCGTGTATTCAATGGTTTTGCAGCGGCTTATGATATTAAACAATCAGGTGGAGAGGTTTCGATACTCTTTCAGGGAACTGCAACAAGATGGCTTGGACATATTACTAAAGAAGATCACCCTCTAAATGGTCTTTATAGCTTGGTAAAAGAAAATATTGTGGGCGTTTCCAGCGGGTGTGCTGATTTTTTCGGCGGTGCAGAAGCGGCAACTACTAACGGGTTTGAACTAATAACAGAAAATCTTATTCCAGGCACTTCAGGTCTACCGAGTGTTGGGCAATTATTAAATTCAGGCACAACAGTTCTGACATTTTAAAACTATGGCAAATCAAATGCCAGAAACCAATCCTTTTCACCAAGCTGAACTGACCATCCAGAAATTTGCTGGAGAACAAGCTATTGCCTCTAGGCTGGTATGCTTATTCAAGAACCCATACCTTCAAGCGCATTAGATTTTATTCGTCAGCAACCTATTTATCTAGTTCGGTATTGATAGCCAAAATAGTTGTATGTGGGCATCTCCACTGTTTGGGTCGCCCGGAATGGCATTTGTTTCTGCTAAAGAGTAACTTCAAATGGGAAAGCTTGAATTTTTCACCCTATAACCCTATAGACAGCCTCAGTGTAGAGAGCAATAACGCAGAGTTATCTGCCAAATATAATTTTCACTCCACGCCTGAATTGCAAACTTTGAGACTATAAACACATCAGACTACTGAATCCGTGCATATGAAGTGATAGAATGTTGCGCTAACATCAACTTTAAGTAGAGCATGTGGAATGGATAAACAGTCAAGTTATTCTCGAGAAGAGCTAATAAAATGTGGGCATGGTGAATTGTTTGGCCCCGGGAATGCACAATTACCACTTCCTGATATGCTCATGTTTGATCGTATTACACATATCAGTGACACTGGTGCATCGTTTGATAAGGGCTCTGTGATTTCAGAGCTTGATATTAGACCAGATTTGTGGTTTTTTAACTGTCATTTTGAGGGAGACCCGGTAATGCCAGGTTGTCTTGGACTAGATGCACTCTGGCAAATGGTGGGGTTTTTCCTGGGTTGGCTGGGTGCTCCTGGTCAGGGACGCGCATTAGGTGTGGGAGAAGTTAAATTTTCTGGTCAAGTGATACCAACCGTGAAGCTGATCAAGTACACTATCGAATTAAAACGTGTGCTTAATCATCGAAGATTGGTGATGGGCATTGCTAACGGCACAGTAGAAGCTGATGGTAAGATAATTTATGAGGCAACCGATCTGCGCGTGGGTTTGTTTACCTCAACTGATAATTTCTAGGAGAACATGATGAGACGGGTTGTGATTACAGGCATGGGTATTGTTTCCAGCATAGGAAATAATAAACAAGAAGTCACTGAATCCTTAAAACAAGGCCGTTCAGGTGTAGAATTTTGTGAAGAATACGAAGAATATGGCCTTCGTAGCCGAGTCCATGGACAGATTCATGTCGACATCGAGTCCATGATTGATCGTAAAATACGTCGTTTCATGGGTGATGGTGCCGCATTCAACTACATTGCTATGCAAGAAGCAATTGAAGATTCAGGACTAGAACAAGACCAGGTTTCTAACATAAAAACTGGTCTGATTATGGGATCTGGCGGTCCATCAACCAACAACTTGTTAAACGCATTTGATTTGTTACGTGAAAAAGGCATCAAACGTGTCGGGCCGTACATGGTAACCCGCACCATGTCCAGTACCAATTCGGCAACCCTGGCAACACCATTCGGCATAAAAGGCATCAACTACACCATTAGTTCTGCATGTGCAACCAGCGCTCACTGTATCGGTAATGCATCAGAATTAATTCAGTTGGGCAAACAAGATGTCGTGTTTGCTGGTGGCGGTGAAGAAGTGCATTGGACCATGACCATGTTATTTGACGCTATGGGTGCATTATCCTCCAAATATAACGACACTCCTGAACTTGCTTCTCGTGCCTATGATGCCACCCGCGATGGTTTTATCATCTCCGGTGGAGCAAGCGTACTGGTTGTAGAAGAACTGGAACATGCCAAAGCACGTGGCGCAAAAATCTACGCAGAACTGGTTGGTTACGGTGCATCATCCGATGGTTATGATATGGTTCAACCATCTGGAGAAGGCGCAGCACGCTGCATGCAGCAATCACTGGAAGGCGTTGATAGAAAGCTTGACTACCTAAATGCGCACGGCACATCCACACCGATTGGTGATACCAAAGAACTGGAAGCAATTAGCGAAGTGTTTGGAGACAATGTTCCACGCATCACCTCAACCAAATCAATGACTGGACATGCGCTAGGCGCGGCAGGATCTAATGAAGCGGTATACACACTGTTGATGATGGAAAATGACTTTATTGGTCCATCAATTAATATTCAACAGCTTGATGAAAAAGCCAAAGGCATGCCTATTGTCACTGAACTGATTGAAAATGCCGGGCTAAACACTGTCATGTCAAACAGTTTTGGTTTTGGCGGCACCAATGCAACGCTGGTTTTCAGCCGTTATAACGACTAGTAGCAGAGTGTTAGCTACAAATACAGGTGTCGCAAACCACCCCCAGGAAACTATTCGACTTAACAAACTACATAAAAAGTTACGGCGTCTGAGCGGACAAGCTATTGCCGACTTCTCAATGATTGAAGACGGTGACCGAGTAATGGTTTGCCTATCCGGTGGCAAGGATTCTTACACCTTATTGGAAATACTCGATAATCTGCGCCATAACGCCCCGATCGACTATGAATTAATCGCGGTTAATCTGGATCAAAAACAACCCGGTTTTCCAAAAAACGTGTTACCAGATTATCTTAAACAGCTTGGCATTCCCTTCGAAATTATTGAAGAAGACACCTATAGCATTGTTAAACGCGTCATCCCTGAAGGCAAAACCACTTGCGGACTGTGTTCACGACTGCGGCGTGGCATCCTCTACAATTACGCTGAAAAACATAACATCAATAAAATCGCACTCGGTCATCACCGTGATGATTTAATCGAAACCTTCTTTCTAAACATGTTCTATGGTGGAAAAATCAAATCCATGCCGCCCAAACTGCTGAGTGATAATCGAAAACACATGGTGATACGACCACTCGCCTATTGCCGTGAAAAAGACATCGCTGAATTTTCAGCAATTAAGCAATACCCGATTATTCCATGCAATCTGTGCGGCTCGCAGACTAATCTTCAGCGCCAGGCAATGAAAACCATGCTGCAACAATGGGATAAACAGTTCCCCGGTCGCCTGGAAACAATATTCACCAGCATGCAAAACATCCAACCATCTCAAATGGCCGATACCAACATGTTTGACTTCATAGCTCTTGATGCCGAACAATTAAATTCGCCAGATACGACAGTTTTCAATACATCAGCTGAGCAACAGTTTTCACCCTGATGTGGTTCTTTGATTAGATAGCTTGAGATTTTGGTTTTTCCAATAACAGAACTGTGGTATTCGCTGACCTGCCTCAAGATCTCGTACGCATCGTGTCATCAAAATCGAGAATACGTTTCTGTTTTTTGAAAATAATTCCGAGTAACGCACCACTAATAACAATAATCGAAATTGGAGCAATATGGTGGGTCAGAATGTGTCGAGGATCATACATACATGAAATCTGCATAAAGAGTGCGGGCAACATGCCTGCGCTAATCCCCAGGAACATTCCTGCTCGTAACGAATCAAGCGGATAACACCGATAGATTAATCGATAACCGATAAGTAGTGGTGGACCACTATACAGGTAAGCTTCGAGAACACAATGGGCTCGTTTTCCAGTCCAGGACGGTTCTATGGCAGGAAATGACAGGCCTGCAAGGTAACAACCAATCCACAACAAAGCACTAAGAAAAGCTAACCAAACCACCCACTGATGACGTCTTCCAGGGATCGCCTCCTGAAAAGCGACCAAACAAAACAGTGCGCCAGAAAACAATCCTACCAAGGATTCAAAAGCAAACTGGGGTGAGCTAATGAGAGATTCTATTGCGCCGGTTCTTAATGGTCCTAGATAAAGACTTAGTGCGATCACATAGATCCAGCTCACAATAAACCATTGCAACGCTGGTAAAAAAATACTGTTTCTGGGACTAACAGGCTGTAAGTCTTTACTCAGCGTATTAATTAAATCAATTCGCTTCGGGGTGGTCATGTTTCTAATGTTTCAGTTTGAAGGATTTTACGTGTTGCCTTAATTCCACGGTGGATTCGCACACGCACTACATTTTCTGAGATGCCAAGTGTTTTGGCTGTTTCTGAGGTGGTATAGCCAGCGACTTTGGTTAACAATAAGACATCCCTATACGCAGGTGCCAATGCTGCAAATACCATGCTTTTGTTGACATCATCCTCAATCGCTGATCCTGTCGTTTTGATTTGATCCGATGCATTTTTTTCTAAAATCAATCTGTAGGATCGCTGACTGCGCAATAAATCAATCGTACGATTGCGCACGATGGCAAAAAACCACGGGCGGAACAGGCGACTTGTATCATAAGTGTGACGAGCAGAATGAATGGCAATTAACGATTCCTGGACGCAATCTTCAATTATATCGATAGAGCCAAAACGCGCCTGTAAATAGGCTGCAATGACATCACCAAGCTCTTCAAGTAATTCCGCATAGCTACTCTCGTCTCCTTTTTGAGCCAAAGCCATCCAGTGAGACCAGCGCTGCTCATCCTTGTGTGCTCTCGTCATATTGAACTGCTGCGCACTGCTGACTAGGGGCGACATGAATTAACCTGACCACAATTGTTTTACAAAAAACACTCTGATCGTTGTTCAGGTTATTCCATGCATGCTCCCAATCAGCTACGCGTGATCATGGTTTTAGAAAAACCTCAGCGAATCCTTTTAATCGTGACCAGTGCAACTGGGTTGCGCCAATCGTAAACCAATGGCCCAAGAATTTCATTACCTTTTTCGTCCATCTCACCAAGGTCATGGAAGCCATTGCTGACATAGACAAATCCCTCATCTGAATCATTAGGCCCTGGAGAGTGCCCTTCGCCCTGCTCTCCTTCTTTGATGCAACGTGGCCCTGGAATATGTGCACAATTCTGATCATTCTCTTCCGTTCCTGAATCATACGCAAGCGCGGTATAGGTAACAGAACCACGATGTGGTAATCGCGTGTGATTGAGTGCGACAAAAGTATCATTTGTTGGAATTAACATTGCGGCCATACTTAGAAAACGATGACGGCGGCGTCCACTAATTTCTACGATTGCTGTTTGACCGGGAGTTAACAGCCCTGGAATTGTTGTGACTTCACCAACCTTATTGGACATATCAATCAGATCAGCACTGAGCGGTTCGGTATCTCCACCTTCAGCTAACAATTCTAACGAGGAGCTTGCTGGCTGTCCAAGTGTAAACAAGTGTACCGAGCTTGTATGCATTGCTACAAGCTGTGGAGTGAAGCTTTGGCCTTTCGTAATGTTGGTGATCGAAACTTCATAACGTCGTTGACCATCTGCTAATGTCATCGTTGAAAAAAGTAATAGCGTAAACAGTAACGTGAGTCGAATATGCATGGGAGTTTTTCTCCTGATTATTGTTGATCGAACTCCTAATACGCATGCTAAATCGTAAATGTTACAGTGGCGTTAGAAAAAATATGACCTCTTCTAGAAAAAATGATGCAGATTGGGCATGGGATTCCAACTATTATTAGGATACGTTGCACCGAATACTAATTGGTTAGACAGCAACAGGCAATAAAAAAGCCTTACAGAAAACTGTAAGGCTTTGTTTTATTTGGAGCTGGTGAGAGGATTCGAACCACCGACCGGCTGATTACAAATCAGCTGCTCTACCAACTGAGCTACACCAGCTTGTCTGTCACAACATCGATTGATGTACAGATCCCACTAATTATAGCAGTGAGATTATTTAATATCTACCAAGAAAACACTGATTTTATTGTGTACTGTTATCCAAGCGTGCTTGTCACTTTGAGAAAACCAGTTTAAGTTTCTGTTTTTAAAATATATTACGATCTCTGTTATGCGTTTTTCTGGAGTTTTATTACACAATCAAATTATTTTATCTAAACACGACAAAAACCGTGTTTATTTTTCCATAATCGATGCTTCTTCCCTGGAATTAACGCCTAAATGTCTCTGATTCCGATTTTTTGCAAGCGTTATCTGGTGTTGACGTTCGGCAAAACGCAAACGGCTTTGTTCACTGACTGTATCAATACAATGCGGACAAGAGATGCCTTCTGAATAATATTCTGATTGCATATCCTCTACAGAAACAGGTCGCCGACACGCGAAGCATTGTTCATACTCACCTTCTTGTAAATTATGATCGACTGAAACCCGTCCATCAAATACAAAGCATTCACCTTCCCAGAGGCTTTCATTCTCGGGAACCTCTTCAAGATATTTGAGAATCCCGCCATTCAAGTGAAAGACATTCTCAAAACCTTGTTTTAACAGGTAATTGGTGGATTTCTCGCAGCGTATGCCACCGGTACAAAACATGGCAATTTTTTTATGTTTGTGTGGATTAAGGTGTTGCTTTACATAGGCCGGGAATTCTCTAAAAGTTTGTGTTTCAGGTGAAATTGCATGTTTAAATGTACCGATGCTGTATTCGTATTCATTACGCGTATCGACGAGCAACACATCGGGGTCGGAAATAAGCGCATTCCAGTCTTTCGCATCAATCCGTTGACCATTAAGTTGAGCTGGATCAGTCTCAGGCACACCCATCGTAACAATTTCTTTTTTTAATTTTACTTTCATGCGCAAAAAAGGCATTTCTGCAACTAGCGATTGTTTGGTTTGAAGATCTGCAAGTCGCTGATCTAATCGTAAATACGTTAATACATTGTCGATGGATTCTCGACGACCTGCAATGGTACCATTCAGTCCTTCTTCAGCCAGCAATATTGTGCCTTTAATTTCCTGCTCGACGCAGCACTGATGGAGTACAGCACGCAGTTCTTTGAAATTAGATAACTGAACAAATTTATACATTGTTGCGACTACATAGTTCGGTTGCTGGTTTTGTTGCTCAAACATAGTTCAATTTTCTGCTTATGTTGGGTTACTGATAAAGAATGGCTTTGATGAAGTCAATCCTGACGAGTATATCAAAGTTTGCTAACACTAATCACCGCCAGTCATAAAGGCAACGTTCCTCGGCATAATTAATATATCCTAAATGCAATTTAGTGCCATAATATCCTGCTTGATGTTCAGTGACATCACTGCACTAATCCCTTCTAGCATCAGAGCCGTTCAAACCTTAAACATTCCATGACAATAATACGCTTACTGTGATAACTCCAGCAATAAAAATTGGCCCATATAATCTCAGCTCCCCAGTAATTCTAGCGCCAATGGCAGGGATTACAGATCGGCCATTTCGAAAACTGTGTCGTCAGTTTGGAGCTGGACTTGCCTTTTCTGAGATGGTGTCTGCTAATCCAGAACTACGTCAGTCAAGGAAAAGTCAGTTACGTATCAATTATGACGGTGAAAATGGCTTACGAGCCGTACAAATTGTTGGCACCGAACCAGACCAACTGGCTGATGCAGCACGTTACAATGTTGATTTGGGCGCGCAAATCATTGATATCAACATGGGGTGTCCGGCAAAAAAAGTCTGTAACAAGGCAGCTGGTTCAGCACTATTAAAAGATGAAACTTTGGTTGCTCGCATCCTCACTCAGGTAACCAGTGCTGTTAATGTTCCTGTGACGCTTAAAATTCGAACTGGCTGGGATAAAAATAGTCGCAATGCCGTAAATATTTCCCGAATCGCAGAAGATTCTGGAATTCAGGCGCTAACCATTCATGGTCGAACCCGTGCTTGTGCATTCAGTGGCAAGGTGGAATATGAAACGATTCAGCAGGTTAAACAAAGGGTTTCAATCCCTGTTATTGCAAATGGTGATATTAACAGCCCAGAAATAGCTAAAAAGGTACTTCAAATCACCGGTGCAAATGCTATCATGATCGGACGTTCGGCGTGTGGAAGACCGTGGATATTTGACGAAATTAATCAATATCTTAATAATCAGTCAGCTACAAAACCTTTCGAATACAAGATATGGGAAGTGTTGCTAACCCACATAAGCGAATTACATCTTTTCTATGGTTCGGTTATGGGAGTGCGAATTGCGCGCAAACATATACGCTGGTATTTAAATCATTCAGAATTTCAGAGGGGTCAGGTTGATAAACAGATTTTTCGCACAGATTGCCCTGAGCAGCAAATTTTAATGTTGAAGAATATGAAGAACTAGCTTGATACACTCGAGCGCTCTATTGGCTAAGTGGTCGTGAGTAATCCAAAACAAATCACCCAGTGGTTCGAGAACAACAATTAAACAAATCAATGATCTCAATGTTTAATCAGGTACAAGTCCATGCGTATCAATAAAATCCCGTTGTGCATGCAGGTAAATGACGCAGTTGAGTGTTATTTCTCTAATCTCAATGGTGAAACGGTGACTGGCTTGCATGACATGGTGATTAGTGAAGTTGAAAAAGGCTTGCTGCAAGCTGTGCTGGACAAATCAGAATCTAATCAAAGTGAAGCAGCCAGGATACTCGGGATCAGTCGCACCACACTGCGCAAGAAAATGGATCTATATAACATCGAATAAGCTTTTCAGAACACCCTTCTGATTTTTCAAATCCGTCATTTTCATCAATCATCTAAAATCAACCAAATCACACAATGGCTAAAATCAAAACTGCGCTAGTCAGTGTTTCTGACAAAACCGGGATTGTAGAGTTTTGTCGCAGTCTCAATAATCTTAAAATCAATATTTTATCAACTGGCGGTACTGCGAAACTGCTTGCTGAACAAGATATCCCTGTAACAGAAGTCTCTGACTACACAGGTTTTCCTGAAATTATGGATGGTCGCGTCAAAACCCTGCACCCAAAAGTGCATGGAGGAATACTCGGTCGTCAATCAATTGATGATGCCGTTATGGCGGAACATGGAATCGATGCAATTGACCTGGTCGTAGTCAACCTTTACCCCTTTGATGCAACCATAGCCAAAGCTGATTGCACACTAGAACATGCAATCGAAAACATCGATATTGGTGGCCCAACCATGTTGCGTGCCGCTTGCAAAAATTATAGTCAAGTAACTGCGGTGACTGATCCAGCGGATTATCAAGATGTCGCACAAGAAATTGGTGATCTTGGCTCAGTCACTCAAGATACCCGTTTTCGTTTAGCAGTAAAGGGTTTTGAACATACAGCTCGTTATGATGCCAGTATTGCTGACTATTTGCAGCGTCAACAAACTGAAAGTTTTCCTGCACAATTGACGTTGGGTGTAAATCGCAAAATGATTATGCGCTACGGCGAGAATCCACATCAAAAAGCTGCATTTTACGCTGAAACCAACGCACCAGCAGGTACCATCGCCACCGCAAATCAAATCCAAGGCAAAGAGCTTTCATTTAATAATATTGCCGATGCCGATACGGCACTGGAATGTGTCAAGTCGTTTCCAACAGATACACCTGCCTGTGTCATTGTTAAACATGCCAATCCCTGCGGTGTTGCTCAGGCTAATGATTTATTAACTGCCTATCATTTAGCGCATGCAACAGACCCGACCTCTGCTTTTGGCGGAATTATCGCGTTCAACCAACCATTGGATGAGGTCACTGCACAAACTGCGATTGATGGTCGTTTTATTGAAGTCATCCTAGCCCCGTCAATCACTGATGCAGCACGTACCAAACTGGCTGCCAAGCCCAATGTAAGAGTATTGGAAACTGGCAAGTGGGATACTGCTAGTGGTTACGTCTGGGATTACAAAAAAGTACGCGGTGGTTTGCTGGTACAGGATCTGGATCAAGCGGTTGTCACCCAAAGCGATTGTCGGGTAGTCTCCGAAATGCAACCAGATGAAGCGCAATGGGCTGATTTACTGTTCGCATGGAAGGTGGTCAAATTCATCAAATCGAATGCGATTGTGTATTGCAGAAATCGCCAGACCATTGGTGTTGGCGCTGGGCAAATGAGTCGTGTTTATTCATCAAAAGTTGCTGCTTTAAAAGCTGCTGATGAAGGTTTGGAAATCGCGGGATCAGTAATGGCATCAGATGCTTTTTTTCCATTCAGAGATACCATTGATCAAGCAGCTGAAACAGGCGTCAAAGCGATCATTCAACCAGGTGGTTCGATTCGTGATGAAGAGGTGATTGCCGCCGCAAATGAACATAAGATTGCCATGGTGTTCACAGCTATCCGCCACTTTAGACACTAACCAGCACTATGAAAATTCTGGTTATAGGCAATGGTGGCCGTGAGCATGCACTGGCCTGGAAGCTTGCTCAATCTCCTCATGCAGATCAAGTGTATGTTGCTCCTGGCAACGCAGGTACAGCTCTGGAAAGCAATCTGCAAAATATTGATTTACAAGCTACCGATATTGATGGTCTGGTTGCTTTCGCACAGCAAGAAAATATCGACTTAACTGTTGTTGGCCCTGAAGTGCCCTTGGTTGCAGGAATTGTTAATCGCTTTCAAGCACAGAAATTGCGTTGCTTTGGTCCTAGCCAGGCCTGTGCACAACTTGAAGGTTCCAAGGCATTCAGCAAAGACTTTTTTGCACGTTATGAAATCCCCACTGCGCAGTATGCAGTGTTTACCGAGATAGACGCTGCAACAAGCTATATTCAGCAACAGACAATGCCAATCGTTGTAAAGGCGGATGGCTTAGCTGCTGGTAAAGGCGTGGTCATTGCACAAACTCCGCAACAAGCCATTTCAGCAGCGACTGAAATGCTCTCTGGTGAAGCCTTTGGCGCAGCCGGACAGCAAATTGTCATCGAAGAATTCCTGCAAGGTGAAGAAGCCAGCTTTTTTGTGATTGCAGATGGAAGCACAGCCATTCCACTCGCCACATCTCAAGATCATAAAACCCGCGATGAAGGTGACGTTGGTCCAAATACAGGCGGCATGGGAGCTTATTCACCTGCACCAGCCATCACTCCCGAAATTTATCAACAAGTCATGCGTGAAATAATCGACCCTACCCTGCTAGGAATGCGTCATCAAGGCACACCGTACACAGGTTTTTTATACGCGGGCTTAATGATCGCTGCGGATGGCACACCGAAGCTGCTGGAATACAATTGCCGCTTGGGCGATCCAGAAACCCAGCCAGTATTGATGCGCTTGCAGAGTGATTTAGTCGCGGTACTAAACTCAGCGATTGATGGTGATCTGCATCAGCAATCGGAATTACAATGGGATGATCGTGCTGCTCTCGGAGTAGTCATGGTTGCTGGAGGCTATCCCGGCAACTATGCGCAAGGCAACACTATTTCAGGTGTATCTGAGCAATCCTCGGTAGACGTTTCAACAGATACAAAAGTATTTCATGCCGGAACCCGACTAGACGGTGATCAGGTCGTCACAGCTGGTGGTCGTGTGCTGTGTGTGACTGCATTAGGCGCTACGATTGCACAAGCTTGTGATAAAGCTTATGCTGAAGTAAAAGCAATACACTGGGAAGATGCCTATTATCGGCGTGATATAGGTCACCGCGCTATCAATCGTTCAACTCAATATCAGTACGACAATAAGAATCAGTCAGATTCTCTACCCGCAATCAATTAGAATGAACTAACCCGTGAAACTGTTGGTACACGAATTTGTCTGGCGTTGGTACAGCAACTGTCAGAGGCCACGAATGGTCAAGTAGACGTTGTGAATTGCTCACCGAGTGTTGAATTTCGGGTTTCTTTTCCGATTAGTATTCGGCATTGCGATGTACAAGCAAAGAGAAATCAAGCTGGTTGACCCTTCACCTACATATGCCCACATCACTTTTTTCGAGAAAGCACGGTAGATTGGGTTGAGGAACGAATCCAGTACATTATCGCAATGCAAAGGTTCAACATACAATCAAATAGTCGATATTAAACTAAAGAAATAACATCACTCTAGGTGATGTTATTTCTAACTCGAACCGTATACTCTCCGCACATGAAAATCTAGCATCCTGTGCATGCACTTTTTTGCGGATAACTGCGTTGAAAAACCTTGCTGTAGAGTGACTACAGCTTAGATTTTCCGCCTTGCTCTCCACAAAATATCACGCACACAAAATGCTAAATTTTCATGTGCGAAGAGTATATTTATTTATCGAGCAAACAGATTGAGATTTCCGAAATTGTAAAGAAATCCGCTTTGGAAGGTGAAATTCGGAGCGCGGTTGTCATCGCCGAAGCCTGCGCCAAACGCAACCCTGATTCGTCCATTGGGGATAACTTCATAATCCACCCCTGCATCAAAAAAACCAACTTCCCTTTCGGTATCGCCTGAAAATTCAGCGATGACATGAAGCTTGTTGTTAACCTCGTAAATCGCACCTGTACTCAGGAACAGCGAGAAATCGCCATCATCATCAGTTGGTTCCACATAGCCTAACCCTGCATGGCCGGTTATTACTAGTTTGTCTAATACGGGGTAACGAACCGCGCCAAATGCCTCGTACTCCAAAGTATCGGCTCCAACATCGGAGTCTCCCGTTGGTATGTCAAACCGCATGCCGGCAGTTACGCTTACCGGTTTGAACTCTAAAATATGATAACGAGCAACCAGGGTAAAATCCGATACTCCGGTTTCGCTGTCGACTCTGTCAGGATCAACGTGAATACCTCCAAACGAGGCACCGATGTCAAATTGTTCAAAAATTGGTAAACCACCTCTAACGCCGAAAGGAATCAACGCACCAGCATTGAAGTCGTCGTATTCAAACACGCCCTCAATATAGGGCGAATCCGGAATTGCAGCATCCTGAAAAAAACTGTCAAAAAGTCTTATGTTATCCATGGTGTCCGATTCAGGGGTAATGGGGTTGGATTCAGGGGGAATGGGGGTAGATTCAGGGTAAATGGGGTTGGATTCAGGGTAAGCAGAATTCACGCCAAACATAGCAATCAATCCAGCAACCAAATATTTACTTTTCATTAAATTCTCCTCTTTGGTGAAAGTAGCGGGAGTTGAACGTCCGCGAAAAATTAGCTTTTTGAGTCGGTTCTGTTAGATTGTGCCTGCCACGAATTAATCGTGTCAACTAAAATAGCGACCTGTTACAGTTTTCCATGACTCGATATAACTATATTCCGCTATCTGTCAGATAATATCAATTCAATTTCAATGTGTGCTGACCGTCGATGGTAGCGGTCAATAGCCGACTTTGATAGAAATCTGACCACAGTTGACCCAAATTGATAGTAATAGTGGTTGTATCACCACTTTGCTTAGAATGGCGCCCCAATTAAGGTAAACGCCCCCCAATTCAGAGGATCTGGATGATCTTTTTGGGTCTTGAGCATAGCCTCTCTCAAGGCTCGAGGCTTGTCACCATGTTTCACTAATTGTTGATAGAATGTCACCATCAGTTCTGCAGTGGGAGCATCCGGAATTGCCCATAACGAAACAATTACAGTATTTGCACCAGCAATCATAAATGATCGTGCCAATCCAACAACGCCATCTCCCGTGATACGACCTTGTCCGGTATCACAAGCGCTCAGGACCACTAAATTTGCGACTAGATGTAATTGTGCGATTTCGCGACTCGTCAAAAAGCCGTCATATCCTGTGGTGCTTGCTAAAGCTAATGCACCAGCCAAATCTACCTGCATTACTTTTTCTCGAGAAAGTGCTATTTCAGCGGGAACACCGCCAATGAAAACATTCTTTCCAATCACCACTCCGCCAGGATTGACAAATACATTATTGTCCCGAGCAGTGGGTTGATTGTTGTCGATGACATCCCCGTACACGTTAAGGCTTGAATCAATATCCAATAGTCCATGAGTAGCGAAATGTACGATCGGTGCAGTCGCTATTTTTGCTAAAACCTGCTGCTCGGAAGCTTGACTAAGTACCAGTGCTCGAGTGTTAAAGAGTTTAGCGATTGCCTCGGCTTCTATCTGTGTACCAGGTAACTCCTCCAGAGCATCAGGTAGTCCCGGAATCACAGGCATAATTGGATTGCCAATAATCAAAGGAGACTGCGTCGAAGTATCCAGGGGAGTGTTTTGTTTATGGAAGTGGTTCATTACCTGGATCGATGGGGAATTCAATAAGGTATGCTTCTGGATTAAGTAGGCACCATTGAGGTCTCTAAGAGCAGGAAAGGGAACCAGAAAGAGTGCATCCTGAGGAATGATTGTTACACGGGCGTGTGGATCGGTGGGTAAAATGCTCTCGATTGGTTTGATAAGGAGTTGGTACATTTTTTCGAGATAGGTTTTTCCTGGCAGCAAGATGTCCACTTTTTGCTTTCGGTTTGACTCTTGAGTGACTTCATTGCGAGTGAGATTGACCAAATCCCGAAGAGAGTCAATGTTGTAACGATGTAGATTTTTGACGCGTAAATGAATCTTACCATTCGGTTGAATAACCCAGATATAGATTCTGTCAGGAAGGTTTTCTTCAGTGCCAAGCACACGCACTTCATCACCCACCAGAGAATAGAGAATGATCGTAGTTTTTTGGTTAATTGCAGTTTGGCGAATATTTTGTAGTGTGAGTTCCTGTGCAGGTTTGTTGGGGTTATACTGCTGTATGAGTTGTTCAACCAATGACTGGGCGCGACTGGTTTCTGCAATTACCAGAGCATCTTCAACACGACCTTGGGCAATCAATACTTTTTGTAGTAGACGATAGCTATGGGCTTGCTGCTCAAACAGTGTTACTTGATTCAGGTCGGAATTATCCATCCGCAATTTTTCCCAACCCAAGATGGCTTTTTTGAGAGTATTTTCCGCCCGTTTGTACTGATGAGTGTGATAGAGCGCCAAAGCTAAATTTGTCTGGGCGGGTTCTATCCCAAAACCGTTTGCGCGAGTATTTTTAATTACTTTCTCCCACAGGGGAATGGCTTTGGTATAGTCTTTGGCAAGCAGGGTGGTTTTTGCAAGATCAGTGGTGGCTTTCTCAGTAGCTTCGGCATCTCTAACCACTTTAATTTGATTAAGTGCTTTTTTATAGGCGGCAGTTGCACTTGGAAATCCACCATTATCTAGCTGATTGAGAGCGTTCTCTGTTTGTGTGAAATGATTGCGTTGATGGCTACATGCTACCGTTAAGAAAATAGTTACTATCAGGTAGGATATAAGTCTAATAATTCGCATATTTATTTTCCGATAATTTTATTAGTATTAGGATCTGCATTTTATTCTTCTAGCTTAGGAACGTGCATGAAATAACTTGAACATTCTGGCTTGCTTTTTTGCTCCTGCACCATAATTGTTCAAGTTATTCCGTGCATGTTCCTTAGAACCTCTTCAAAATCTCGCTGAATGGTACGTCACTGCGTTAAAACTGGACTCAAAATGCTCACATACTCCAGTATGCTGTGCTTTTTCGTCCACTGTTGCCTTGATCCAATTGATTTATTTCAGAAATCATAGTTTTCGGAGGCCATTACTGCCTTTGGTAACCAGGTTTCATGGATGTGAACCCAGCTATGAGGATCACCGATTTTAAAGATGACAGTCGCTATTCGACCATTGTCTGGTGGCTCGGATGCTAATGCATTACGTTGCCACTCTTCATACGTGGCAAGCACATAACCATCAAATTCTCGTCGAACAGTGACTTCTCGAATCTGAACGCGAAATTTAGGGTTGGACGCATAGCCTTTATAGATTGCGGAGCGGAGATCTGCAAGACCGAGTAATTTCCCAGCAGGCGGTATAAACACTAAATCTGATGCGAATCGAGTAGTAAATTTTGAATCAAAGTCGGTCTCTGGCAATTTCCCGGCAAACCAATCGCAGAAGAATTCATGCAGATCTTCAATTTCAACGCGTATTTGTTGGTGAATTAATGTACTCATTGCTAACTTTACCTAACGTACAGGTGAGTGGCGCGCCTTATTTGTGATCGAGATTGTAAAAGCATCCCGAATCTGAGCAGAGACGTCATTCTAGAGTCTACAATTTACATGATTTTTTATGCTATTTTTAGATATTACTTTCACTGTCTCGATAACAAAAACGTGACGCTTTAGGCCGTCTCTGTGGATGAAATTTTTATGTAATTGTCATGCATTTACTATGATTAGGGCTTTGAAGATGTAATTCATTTCCTAACAATATTCCCAATTGAATGAATACATTTACTCCAGCCAGCTAGAATATTTTTCTTGATGTTTATTTTACTTACCTCACCAAAAATACGTTCAATTCTCTCAATTGCCAATTCCTCTCTTGCATCGATCTTTCCATCAGACTTCATTACGCCTTCAAGAAATATAAGTATTTCTTTTGACATTTCTCTAAAATTACAGTCTGGGTTACTTTTCTGGAATTCTCCCAGATTGTAAGCGATTTCTTTGATTGAGAAACTTGACAGATTAGACTCTGTGAGTGCTATTCCATCTTTTACAAAAGATGGATCATACCCCCACTCCTTAATGAAATAGTTAGTAATGAATATTTTTTCTGATTCATTAATAGCTCCATCCACGATGGCAATCTTGAGCGCAAGGGGAGTAATAAGATCAAATAATCCTATTGCCAACACGTCCATAGGCGTGTTGATAAACTTTGGTATTACTGTTACTCGACTATTTGATTGATTCTTTATATATCGTGTAATACCAACCCATGCTCCACTTGAAACAACACCTGCAGCAATAACCCAGCCTAGAGGAGTTGCGGCGGCTCCAATACCGATTGCTGCCAAAAAGCCACTTGGTGCAAAAAATGTCGAAGCAACAGCAGTTGATTTTGCTACCGTAACTGCCGTCGTTGCAACGCCAAGAGTATCCCAGGCTTCGAATACTGTATTTTTTACCCTCAACGAAGTGTAAGCATCCTCACCAATGGCAAGTTTTTCTTTGAATCTCAAAGGTTCATTAATAACGGATTTCGTATTATTAAACCATTCTGATGCATCTTTACTGCTCACAACAAATATTTAATTATTTGATAATATCTCTGATCTTTGCGTCAATCATCATCAAAAACTGACATTGACTCGACAAATTCACGATCAACACTTTCTAAATGTACTTGAAATATTTTTCTATCTCAAGGTTTGTATCATTAACCTTCACATCAACTACTCTTATTCCTCACATAACAGCAAGGCAGCATGGCAACAAAAATGAGCGAACGATGAACACGTCTATCAACTCAGTATAGGTGATGGAAATACAAAACTGTTGCATGGCCATTTTTTGGAAATGTAGTTTTTACTCCATTGATTCTAAAAAAATGGGCAGAGTAACTGATTTTATAAACGTGTCGGAACATGCATGAAATAACTTGAGTGTTGTCAACGGCAATCAACACAGTGCCACAAAAAAACCATTTTCCCAACTATTCACTGTAAACTCTTGATATCACCAATGCAGTTTTGACTGTTAATCGTGTTATGAAAAAGCAGTGAATTAATCAGATTTTGATATCATGCAGATATGCTGACTGGGTTTTTTATTGATAACACCATTGAAATTCCTTTTCATCAAGCATTCATTCAAATGTAAGCGCGTTGGAAATTGGACTGTTTTTAGGAGATATCTTCTATGCAAGAAGTCACTATGAATATTGAACTGCTTTACTGGCATTGGTTGCTACTGGGAATGTTGTTGATTGCAGCAGAGATGTTTGTGCCCAGTTTTACCATCCTCTGGTTTGGGCTAGGTGCATTATTAGTTGGATTGGTTTTATTGCTGGTCGATATGAACTTCACCATGCAATTAGTGCTTTGGACCATTTCATCGGTTGTGTTTACTGTCTTCTGGTTTAAATATTTCAAACCAAAAATGGCAGACAAGACCACCGCCAGTAGCGCACGCGAAAAAGTGATTGGTGAATTCGGACAGGTTATTAAGCTACCAACAGAAGGCAGCCGCGGCAAAGTCAGGTTTGTTATACCAATTCTCGGTGATGATGAATGGGACTTTATTTCAGAAGATAGTGTGGAAATCGGCGATCGAGTGCATATTAGCGAAATTTCTGGTAACACGTTAATCGTTGTTAAATTAAGTTAAATTACATTCAAGGAGAATAGATTATGCAAGGTCAAATCCTCGGTATTGCATTTGCATTGTTTTGTCTGATTACATTATTTAAAGGGGTAAGACAGGTTCCTCAAGGTTACAAATGGGTTGTGCAGCGTCTTGGTAAATACCATACATCACTCATGCCCGGTTTACGCTTTATCATCCCCTACATCGATACCGTGGCGTATAAAATCACCACCAAGGATATCGTGCTGGATATTCCATCTCAAGAAGTAATTACCAGGGATAACGTTGTCATTATTGCCAATGCCGTGGCGTATATTAATATTGTTTCACCGGAAAAAGCAGTCTATGGTGTGGAAGATTACGAACTGGCGATTCGTACTTTGGTACAAACTTCATTACGTTCGATTGTTGGAGAAATGAAATTGGATGATGCCTTGTCATCTCGTGACGAGATCAAGGCCAAATTGAAACATTCGATTTCTGACGATATTGCCGACTGGGGTATCACCTTGAAGACCGTAGAAATCCAGGATATTAATCCTTCCAGCACAATGCAGGAGGCAATGGAAGAACAAGCCGCGGCAGAACGCCAGCGCCGTGCTACTGTAACTCGTGCCGATGGTGAAAAAACTGCTGCAATTTTGCAGGCGGATGGTCGTCTTGAATCATCACGTCGTGATGCAAAAGCCAAAGTGGTTCTGGCAGAAGCCAGCAAAGAAGCACTCAGCAGAGTGAGTGAAGCGATTCAGGATAAAGAATTACCTGCTATGTACTTGCTAGGCGAAAAATATGTGGAGGCAATGAAAGGTATTGCAGAGTCTGGTAATTCAAAAGTTGTTGTATTGCCAGCTGATATTCCTGCAGCGGTGCGCGGAATTATGAGTAATACCAAGTAAAAATTGCTCATTACCATGAATGAATTGTTCAATACAGAACAATCAAAATAAAAAGGCAATACAATAAGCCTCTTGCTGGAAATATTAAAGCGAGCTAGGCTCCAGAATATTTACAAAGAAGCGAGGATTTAATAACTTCCGAAATTTATTAAATCTTCGTTTCAAATAATCTAACTTTATGATGGCGATGATGTTTGCAAGCCGCCATAGCGCACTGCTCTTCAATCAATCGTCTCTATCCATTCACAGCGCTTTTCAACTAACTCAGTACTGTTTTCTGTACCGATGCCTTTTGCCATTAAAGCGATTACCCGGTCATCGCTTTCGTAACCGATATGGGCTTCCAGAGGATTCGCCATTGTTCCAAGCCCAAAAGCATCAAATACATGAGCGATATTAATCATGATGTTGGTCACATCAACACACATTCGAGAATCAATGTATTTATCAACAAAACCATTTTGTAACACATAGCTAAGAATGTCATTGGGGTCACTGAACGCATAGATTGTTACGTTCTGGAATGCGCGTTCATTAAAATGAGCGCCTTCAGCTTTACAGTAGGCATCGCTCTGACCCACAATTGGGGGTAATTTCCTTCCCAGCTGTAACATTGGAAGCTGGTTAGATAACATATAGATTGGAATGCTTTTATCTTGCAACACGCCAGCGATACTTTCAGCAGACAAGATGTCAGCATCGTTATTGATATACTCAGACAAGTGAGCAATTCGATGCAACCCGTCGATAGTAATGCGGCTACCCAGGCTGTGTGAAATAAAAATGTAATCATCGACTGAAATATGCTCCAACAATCGATCATCGTTGAATTCACAATCGAAAATCTTGTCATCACGCCCAGGCATATCATCCCAGTCAAAAGCCATCATCCAGCAAGCTGACTGGGTAAATGCACTTAAAATTGCTTCGCGCTGGTCTCCCAGATAAATCATTGGATCCGGACCTGTGTTATTAGAGAACCCTTTTAACAGATCGTTGACTTCAGCACGTCTGAATGAATGCTCACCAGAATTATCATAGGCTAATATTTTTTTCAATGGTTCAGAAATTTTCGACCAGGTGAGTTCGTAAAATAATATTTGACGACTTCTATCTTTGCTTAATAAACGATTGACACGCAGATCGCCCAGCACTCTTTCCGGATCTAGCGGATCAAACAACTTAATATTCTTGGGCTCCTTGCTTTTGACAGTCAAGTCAAGCGCCTGTCCCAATTTTTCCATCAACATGGTCGCATATCCTGGTTCATGATCACCGACACCATGTGTCATCAAGACTTTGGTCATGCCTTGCCTGCGTTCCAGCAATGGCGAAATACCATCAAATGCCGCGCCCCATACGCTGCATTCACGCGTATCATTGCTTTCCTGTTTTTCCAAAAAGGCTTCAGCAACACCTTTACCGAAGCTACTACATCCAGTCAAAATAACCAATAGGTTTAGCAGTACTGTAATTCTTATCATCGCTTAGTTTTCCTTTACATCGCTGTGCGATTATTTTACTAGCTTATGGTTAATCTAGGAGGCTGTACGAGAATAGAGAGCCTACTGCGGAAAGCTGAATTTGGCCAGCTTTCTCCATCATTTTCGTTCAATAGCACAACTATTCGCCTCAAATAATGAAAAAACCTGACTCAAATCAGCTTTTCCTCGCTACGGTTTCTATTCTCGGATAGCCTCCTAGCTTATCGCATCTTGCATTCACAACCTCAACTGTTGGCTGCTATAATCCACTGATAAACAGAATATCGCATTGGAGAATATGCTGGTAACTGTTTAGCTATAAAATAATTGCCAGGAGGCTGTCAATTTTGTCTTTTTGCTAAGTACAACCGCGAATTGTACAGGTGTCAATGCACAGTCTCAACACAAGTATTGAATCAGAAAAAAACAATCACACGATGTGTCGATTTGTCTGTATCAAAACTGCAGTACAAGCTTTAACACCATTTGGATTACGCAAATGACAACCTCTTCCATACTACTACTCGGTCTATCGTGGATAGTGTATTTCGCTCTGCATTCACTCTTTGCATCACTGCATTTCAAAGCTTATGTCACTCAACACTGGTCGTATGTGATGCCAGCATATCGATTGCTATTTAATAGCATTTCATTGGTGTTATTGCCAATTCCCTTAATAATTGAACATCATTTTGCAACAGAGTACTTATGGCAATGGACAGGATTTTCAGCGATGATTACGAATGGAATTGCACTAACAGCAATGCTGGTGTTTTTGTGGACGCTAAAATACTATGACTCATCTGATTTTTCAGGGCTAAAGCAGCTTAGGGAAGGAATTGTCGAAGCAAAGAATTATCAGCATTTTACCTTGTCACCATTACATCGCTACGTACGACACCCATGGTATATGCTGATTTTGATTATCCTCTGGTCGCGCTCCATGGACGAAGCCCGATTAATCAGCAGCATATTGATCACCGCCTATTTTTTTCTTGGATCACGACTTGAAGAAAACAAGTTGATGATTTATCACGGTGATATTTATCGGAATTATAGAAAGAAAGTCCCTGCAATCATCCCTGTGCCTTGGAAATACCTGAAACAAAGTGACCAGCTTGCACCCTAAAGCAAGATAGTACACGTCAGGCAGTCATTGTATTGAACATGCTCTTTGATGCAAATCAGTTGTGCAAGTTATCTCATGTATGTTCTTTAACATCATAGTGTTGACAAAAACCCCACCAGATCTGCTTCCAAAGAGCATTCCAAAGTAATCATCTCCGTAGTTTCAGGATGCGGAAAACGCAAGCCTGATGCGTGTAAAAACAAACGTTTCAATCCATGAGCACCGGCTATCTTGTTGGTACTTGTAATTCCATAGCGTTGATCGCCGACAATCGGATGCCCAATGAATTGAGCATGCACTCTGATTTGATGGGTTCGTCCACTGCGTGGCCTACATTCAACATGAGTATAGTCATCCCAATGGCGAATGCAGCGTATTTCTGTCATCGCTTGTTTGCCATCTGCTGCCACAAAAACTTTGCGGGAACCATCTGGATTACGCTGTTTTCGAATCGGCGCATCTACAAATTGCCTGTTTTTTTGCAACTTGCCTGCCAATAATGCCTGATAGTTTTTATACACACGATTTTCGCGAAAATGTTCGTGCAGTACCCGTAACGCTGATCTTTTCTTTGCGATCAGTAAACATCCTGATGTTTCCAGATCCAGTCGATGCACCAGTTCCAGATAGCGGAATTCCGGACGCAACAAGCGGACTGCCTCAATCAACCCGCATTGCTGACCACTGCCTCCATGAACCGGCATTCCAGCTGGTTTGTTGATAGCAAGCAGCCAATTATCTTCGTAAATAATGCGCGTATCCAGTTGTGCGTGATCGAATTGATCTGGAAGTAGAGGTGCTGTTGTTTTAGCGATGCGTACAGGCGGTATGCGAATAGTGTCACCAGCAATTAAGCGATAAAAAGGAGTAATGCGTTTACTGTTAACGCGAACTTCGCCCCGCCTTAGAATGCGATAAATCCGTTGTTTAGGAACTCCCTTGAGTAATCCAATCAAAAAATTGTCGATACGCTGCCCTGCGCGATCTTGATCGATATCGACATAGTACACACTGTTTTGTTGGTGATTATTTTTTTCCATGCTGTTTATACGCCTTGAATCAGACTTCCTGGATAGCAAAAATTGTTAAATCAGCATTAGAAATCATCACTGGCAATTAAATTTCAATTTTACCGTTTTCACTCACTTGATGGATCATATTATCGATATCACATCAAAAAAAGATTTCTTACTGCAATCAGCAAGATACAGTCCATTTTTAATGAAAGCCATAGTTTGCACGGGATAACCCCACATAGTCACTTAGAAATCCAGGAGATTAGTGTTTTCTGAATTGATGCAATGCGAGAACATTGCTATAGTGTACACTCGGGTGGTGATGAACTCTGATGACATTGGTTACTAATAAACAAGAATAGAGTTCACAATAAGAGGATCAGCGCACTTGCTTTAACAAAACAGATCCCATCTGTCTCCTGCCATAGTTTTAAGCAATACCTGCAATCTGCTTCGTTAATATTAGCCCAACCCGCGAGCAAGCGCTATCGATTCTGATGTCATCCTGTTCAATATCGTTATCAGATAGTAGGAGTGGCGAAGCCAGAATTACAGTGAGTCAGTAGGCTTTGAGCTCTGCTCAAGACCCTGAAGCGTTGCAATAGTTGATGCAGCGCCACACTCCATGCAGGAAGTGAGACAGCAACTTCAACATCGAATAATAAACAATCAAAATTAAGATACAAAAGAAGATCGCACCAACTAGATAATTTCAGGGTTCTGATTGCTCGACCCAAAATGAGCAACAACATAACAGTTTCCGCATTGCCAAACTTAGTGAAGGCACACTGTATGATCTGCATCACCAACACTTTAGTGACATGATCATCAGCTGCATTCATAAGATCATTCAATACCAGAGATTGAAAACAATTGACTGTCAATGCAATAATTCAATGCATCCCAACAGATTCAAATACGCTGCGTCAGGTTCCAGATTTAAGGAAAATCAGAAATCAAATACCGAAGAACTATCGCAGCATCCTACCTCGAACCAAGTCAATATTCGGGTAGTTGAGCAAGCATCAATAGCGCCAAATATGCGCAATGAACTGCAATTGAAAATAAGGGACGCTAATCATTCAAGGATTGCGTTTTAACATGAACAAAATGCTGATTAATGCCACTCACCCCGAGGAACTCCGCGTTGCTCTGGTTGATGGCCAAAAACTTTACGATTTCGACATCGAAATCCCATCGAAAGAACAAAAAAAGTCAAATATCTACAAGGGGAAAATCACCCGCATAGAACCCAGCCTGGAAGCCACCTTTATTGATTACGGCTCTTCTCGTCACGGATTCCTCCCATTCAAAGAGATATCCTCTAACTATTACCTGTCTAAAAATCCAAACAAAGTCACACGCGCCAACGTGAAAGATCATTTGAAGGTTGGACAGGAAGTTATCGTTCAGATTGAGAAAGAAGAACGCGGCAACAAAGGCGCCGCCTTAACCACTCATCTGGCATTAGCTGGCAGCTATCTAGTATTAATGCCCAACAATCCACGTGCCGGAGGAATTTCTCGCAGAATTGAGCGTGATGCACGCGATGACTTAAAGGATCTGATTGGAAGCCTTGAAGTTCCTGAAGGTATGGGGCTGATTATTCGTACTGCTGGAAGTGGCAAATCACAAGAGGAATTGCAATGGGATCTTAACTATTTACTAAGACTCTGGAAAGCCATTGATAGCTCTGCAAAAGAACGTAAAGCACCGTTTCTTATTTTTCAGGAAAGTAATGTTGTTATCCGTGCATTACGTGATCATTTGCGCGGAGATATTGATGAAATCATCATTGATCACCCTCCAACATTTCGTTTAGCTCGCAATTTTCTTGAACAAGTCATGCCGACGTTCAGTGACAAAGCAACACAATATAACGAAGACACCCCGTTATTTAGCCGCTATCAAATTGAAAGTCAAATTGAAACAGCCTATCAACGCAATGTACCGTTGCCTTCGGGTGGAACCATCGTTATCGATCATACCGAAGCGCTAACTTCCATCGACATTAACTCGGCCAAGTCAACCAAAGGCACTGATATTGAGGACACTGCGCTAAACACCAATCTGGAAGCTGCTGAGGAAATTGCTCGCCAATTTAGATTACGCGATCTCGGTGGCCTGTTCGTGATCGACTTTATTGACATGTCAGCCACTAAAAACCAGAAGGCCGTAGAAACTAAACTGCGCGAGGCTGTCAAAATAGACCGCGCACGTATTCAGATTGGCCGGATATCCAAGTTTGGATTAATGGAGATGTCCAGACAACGCATCCGTCCTTCGCTGGGCGAATCAAGCCAGCTCAGTTGCCCCCTTTGTAAAGGACATGGTTCAATTCGCGGAGTTGAATCCCTGGCGCTTTCTGTATTGCGCATTATTCATGAAGAAGCACTTAAAAAACAAACAGGCAAACTGATTATTCGTGTCTCTGTCGATGCTGCAACCTACTTGCTCAATGAAAAACGTAGCGATATCGAACAAATTGAAAAACGTAACGACATCATAATAGTGATCTTGCCTAACCTTGACGATACTGCTCAGGATTTTGAAATCCAGAGAATCAAATCAACAGATATTCCTGCCGATGAACAATCAAGCTACGATCAAATTCATCAGCCAGAAAAATCGACTCCTGATTTTGTTGATAAATCAGCTCGGGCACAGGAACAACCTGCTATCAAGGATTTTCTACCTGACTCTCCTGCCCCTGCAAAACGCAAAGAAACCTCAGATGGATTACTAAAACGTTTTTGGCGCAAAGTGATTGGTGACCAGCCAGAGACTGCCACCAAAAAGTCAAGAACTAAAACCAGCAAAAGATCAACCAGGCCAGACAGACAGACTACCGATGGTGAAGCCGATACTGTCACCAACAAGCGTACTCGAAACAAAAACAAAAATAGTGCTGATAAAAGTAACCGCAAACCGAGCAGATCTCGAAGTGAACATTCGAAAGCTAATGACAAAAAAACGGCTACAACGACTCGTACTCCTACCGATCAACAACAAGAGAAACCGGTATTCGCAAGAAGAAATACAAAGGGGCGAAACAGTCGAGTAACAGGTAATAAGGCAGTGAAACAAAAAGCTGAATCGACAACAAGTATAGATAATGAGGCAATTATCCCTGTAACCTCGACTCAAAATAAAAACTCAAGCACGACCAGACGTCGCTCAAGTCATATCGGTCGAAGGCGCTCGGGACGAAGAAAACCTGAGGCAGCGGACATCTCTGAAAATACTTAAAAGCAGTCTAGTCAAGTCAACATACTGAACAGTTCCGGGACTCGAAAACACATTCTATTTTTGGTTCTGTGTCAAACTTGGTGTTTTCCAGAAAATAACCATTGGTTGCAGGAGGGGCTTTAGCCGCGACTGTTCGCTCAGAAGCCTAGATCGCGGCTAAAGCCGCTCCTACAGGCTTGACCCACTACCCTAATTTTCACGCACATGATAATTTAGCATTCAGCACACGCTGGGTACTAAATTTTCATGCGCGGAAGAAATATAGCTACTATATCTCAAACCAATCCAGGCAATCACCCAGCGTTTGAAAGCTCATGCTTTCAGGTCAAATTTATTCAATAATGAGTACAGGGTTGGTCGGGTAATTTCAAGTAGCTCTGATGCCTTGGAGACATTTCCCCCGGCTTCTGCCAGTGCGCTGACAATGGCGCCACGTTCGGCAATATTACGGATTTCTCTAAGCGGCTTTACTGTTTTAACAACGTCTCCGCAAGCTTCTAGCTCTAGATCTTGCTCAGTTACTTGCGTCGTTGTTGACATTAACACAGCTCGCTTAACACGACTTTCCAGCTCTCGAACATTCCCTGGCCAGAAATGTGCCTCCATTGCAGCAAGCGCTGTGTCAGTAAAGCCACTCAAATTACGCTTCATTTCATGTGCATAACGTTGCATAAATGATTTAGCCAGCACTGAGATATCCCCGCGTCGTTCGGTCAAGGGTGGAATCTGAATAGTGATTTCATTGATACGGTAAAACAAATCCTGCCTGAATGTGCCTTCCTTGATTAACTGTTCCAAATTCTGGTGGGTCGCACAAATCACTCGAACATCCACTTTAATTTCGTTGCGACCACCGACACGTTCAATCACTCGCTCTTGTAAAAAACGTAGCAACTTAGGCTGCAGCGACATGGGGATATCACCGATTTCATCCAGGAAAAAGGTTCCGCCATCAGCCATTTCCACTTTACCCTTGACTTGGCGATCAGCACCAGTAAATGCACCTTTTTCGTGCCCAAACAACTCACTTTCCAGTAAATTTTCTGGAATTGCAGCTGAATTAACAGCAACGAATGGTTGGTTGGCTCGTGCGCTTAGTCGGTGGACAGCACGAGCAATCACATCTTTACCAGTTCCGCTTTCACCAAGAATCAAGGTGGTGATATCTGTACCAGCAACGCGTTCAACTGTTCGACAAACAGCATGCATCTCTGGACTCACAGCGATAATCCCAACCATTGGATTGGTTACATCAAGACGCTGTAATTTTCGGTTTTCCTCTTCCAGATCAAACAGTCGAAAAGCACGATCAATGATTAACGACAACATATCTGGATCAATCGGTTTCTGATAATAATCATATGCGCCTTGTGCAATGCATTGTACAGGCACTGTTGATTGATCATTTCCGGTTATCACGATCACTTTACTAAATGGAGAAATTTCATGAATTTCTTTGAGTGTTGCAAAACCTTCTGATACGCCACCCGGTTCAGGTGGCAACCCCAAATCCAGAGTGATCACAGCTGGCTGGTGTTTTTTTACTACATCGATTGCAGACTCTCTGTCATCAGCGGTACGTACTTCATAGGAATCTAAGCTCCACTTAAGCTGACTTTGCAAGCCGAGATCGTCTTCTATGATTAATAATGATTTTTGCATTAAGCATTCACCTTTTCTAAAACAACATTTTTCTCAATTAAACGTACGATTGGGATCAGTAACCGAAATCTGGTTCCAAATCCAACTTTACTTTCAACTTCAACATCGCCACCAATCGCGAACATGTATTCACGACTCTCATAGGCTCCAATTCCCATTCCAGTTAAACCTTTGGTTGTCTCAAATGGCTTAAACAATCCATTTTCAATAAACGCTTGACTCATCCCTTCACCATTATCCTGAATTGTTATTATAACTTCCTCGGATGTTGATTCGATATTCACAATCACTTTTCCTTTTTTGCCTGCGGCTTCTTGTGCATTCTGAATCACATGCTCAAATACAGAGACTAAACGATCATGATCCGCAACTAGCTTAATGTCTGTTTCCATCACACTAAATAATGGTTTGGGAGATTGCTGACAACGCTGTTTTTTGACTTCTGCCATTACCTTTCGAAGATTGATAGCCTGCATAGGAACATCGGCCTCACCTTGTTGTAATTGCATCATCAAGCGATTCATTTTTTTCACACAGTGCTCTACTGTCAGGGTTGCATCACGCATGAAATCGGGATTGTCTCGATGACGTTCGGTATTCTTAACCACCAGTGATAATTGTGCAATCATGTTTTTCAGGTCATGGACTAAAAATGCAGATAACCGATTAAAGCCTTCAAATTGCTTTGCTACTGTTAATTCACGTGCTGCATCTTCTAGTGCCAGCATGCCGGCAATTTGTTGGCCAACTGTTCTTAACAAATCGATCACTTCCCAGTTCCAGGTAATATCAACCTGTGGGCGTATCAGCAAGATCAGGCCATACAGATCATCACGGTGAAACAAGGGAATCAACAACCAGGCTCCATCGAGGTTGCGTATCCAATCTGTCTCTTCAAGGCTGACGCCTGCATATAATTCAGGAATACGTTCCATTTCTTCAAAATTAACCACCCAACGGGTTTTTTTAATAAAGCGAATTAATTTATAATCCGGATTTATCCGCTGTATCGTCGTCCAGCTAGTATCTGATTGTGCTCGCCACCTGTAAATCCCGCGTTGGTCACGAATCCACAGCATCCCACCTTTACTGTTAACTGAGTCTGCAACCGCTGAAATTGCTTTAAGTTCGAGTGGGTGATCACTTTTATCTGTCGACAACAAGGATGTAATACGTAACCATTCCTCACGATAATCATATGCGTAATTGAAAAAATGTTTTGAAAAATACACGC
Organism: Methylococcales bacterium; assembly: GCA_965224565.1. Lineage (GTDB taxonomy): Bacteria > Pseudomonadota > Gammaproteobacteria > Methylococcales > DRLZ01 > DRLZ01. Next base: position 84,274 of record CBDCZN010000001.1, read on the forward strand.
GAACTTGAGCGCGAATTGTTCCGGATAACAGCAACACAACCAGAACCAGCAAAGCCCCAGCCATGAATATTATTTGAGCAACATGCCCCCAGTGGGTTCCAAACAATGCAATATAATGTCCTGCGACCCCCATTGCCAACAAATAAATGCCAGTGGCTATTAATGCTGTTGAATGAAATACCAGATTACGCGAAAACTGGACAGTAACTGACCAATCTTTGTTTCTGACAGCGGCAATGATAACAAAGGGGCTGAGCAAACCGAATATGGCACCGCGTGCATCCCACATCGATCCATTCAGGTGACCAAGCAATAAAGCATCTGCATACAAGTAAAAATCATAGACAAACATGCAGCCAGTTGCCACACATAAATGCTTAATCCACCAGCGATGCTCAGGTCTGATATTTTGATAGACTTGCTCAACCAATACCAAACCAGCAATTGCTATCACCATATGCCCGACGAATTGTACTTGTAGCCAATTCGCCACAGATTGGCTGGCCCATATTCTGGGAATTATCCAGATATGAATCAATAAGACGACTGATATAAACAGAAACAGAATGCAGAAATACTTATACTGAACGACAAGCTTATTTCTCTTAAGTAACGCATAAAGGAATGCGACCCAGCTTGATGAACGAATAAACTCGATAGACCAGAGAATTTCCGGCCCGATATAGACAACTGACCTCCAGGCAAGCAAAAACGCCCAAATAGCTGTAAAAGCCGTCGCAATAACCAATAAACGACTATAAGAATCGCGCGACGATTGCTTTCTTGCATTGACAAAAAGCAACCCAGTCAAAATTGTATAGGCAAACGCACAGCTCAGATAACTGAGATAGCCAATATCAGCGTTGAAATTCAATGAATCATTCATTTCTGATTTATGCGGTTATTCATCATCATCGTTATTATGAATACAAGTGTATACAGATCAGCAAAATAATCCAGTTTAAAACAGCATCATTAACTTCGTAATACTGACATTATCAGTCGCTTGTTTGACTATAATACTAAATATTCTGTGGAAATATTCATAGGTTTTGTCCGTCTAAACAACATAGTTTAGGTAAACAACTCAGACAGATATACTCTTCGCACATGAAAACTTAGCATCCTGTGTGCGTGATATTTGGTGGAGAGTAAGGCGGGAAACCCTAGCTGTAGTCGTTCTACAACAAGGTTTTCCAACGCAACTATCTGCAAAAAAGCGCGTACACAGGATGCTAAGTTTTCATGTGCGGAGAGTATATATTGACATTGCTAAGGAACGTGCATGGAATTGCCCATTTTCACGAGTTATTTATTGTAGGTTCTTAAGCGCATGTCCGAGTATAATATTGCTAATGATGCATTGCCTAAATGCTCCTGGTTTTTGTTCGTCTAACTCTAGATGACGGGCAAACAACAACGAAATAAATTTTAAAGTGAGGTCGTGTGTGAAAATTCTGGTCACTGGAACAGCAGGTTTTATTGGTAATCATGTTGCATTGAAACTGTTAGAGCGCGGAGATGAAGTAATAGGTCTCGACAACATCAATGACTACTATGATGTTAACCTCAAGCTAGCTCGTCTGCAACGAATTAAAACTCATTCAAACTTTACAGATCTGCGTTTTAATCTTGAAGATCGGGATAACATCCCAGCTGTATTTTCAGAACATAAACCACAACGAGTTATTCATCTGGCGGCTCAAGCTGGAGTTCGATATTCAATTGAAAATCCACTCGCTTATATTGATGCCAATATACAGGGATTTGCCAACATACTTGAAGGTTGCCGCCATAACAATGTCGAACAACTAACTTATGCATCCAGTAGTTCAGTGTATGGTGCTAACACATCCATGCCTTTTTCCGTGCATGATAATGTTGATCATCCGCTCAGCTTGTATGCTGCATCTAAAAAATCAAATGAATTAATGGCGCATACTTATAGCCACCTTTACAACCTACCTACTACTGGATTGCGCTTTTTTACCGTTTACGGTCCATGGGGACGACCGGATATGGCGCTGTTTCTGTTCACCCGCAGTATCCTCGCCGGAGAACCGATTGATATTTTTAATCAAGGCAAGCATTCACGTGATTTCACCTATATTGATGATATCGTCGAAGGAGTGATTCGCACGATGGACAAGGTGGCTCAACCAAATCCTCAATGGAGCAGCGATGAACCTGACCCTGGAACCAGTCTTGCTCCATACCGCATTTACAATATTGGCAACAATCAACCTGTTGAGTTAATGCATTTCATCGAAGTACTGGAAGACAGTCTGGGCATGAAAGCAAACAAGAATTATCTGCCATTACAACCCGGAGATGTTCCCGCAACATATGCAAATGTCGAGGACTTGGTTCGTGATGTGGATTACAAACCCACAACCACGATTGAAACCGGCATTGCCAACTTTGTAAAGTGGTATCGAGATTATTATCAAGCTTGATAGCTCATGTTGCATGAGATAATAACGCCAGTCCTGGGATTCGCTGCTTATAGTGGTAGTGGAAAAACTACTTTATTAACGAAAGTGATTCCTATTCTGGTTGCTGCGGGATTACGCATAGGACTCATCAAACACGGTCATCATAATTTTCAAATTGATCATCCAGGAAAAGACAGCTACCGGCTGCGTAAAGCCGGTGCCGAACAAGTATTACTGGCAGGACGTGAACGCAGCGCACTTATCATTGAGCATCCTCAGCCAGTACAAGAACCAAGGTTGGAAGATCAATTCAAACATCTCGATTGTGAACAACTGGATCTGATTCTGGTGGAAGGCTTCAAACATGCAGCCATCCCCAAAATAGAAGTCTATAGAGCTGACCTGGGACACCCGCAGCTCTCTAATAACGACTCACACATCATCGCTTTGGTTACTGACAATGCGCCTGAATTAACACCAGACATTCCCGTACTGGACATCAACCAACCTCAACAAGTGGCTGATTTTATTCTCAAGCAATGGCTAGCTCATGGCTCAAACATTTGATTACTGCGCCAAACCAGATTTACTGCCAATCAGCGAAGCAGAAAGCAGGATCCATTCAGCAATCCAGTCCATTGATGATAAGCAGGTCTTACCACTCAAACACTGCCTGAATCGCATACTTGCTGAGGATATTACTGCAGTAATTAATATTCCTGGAGAACGCAACTCCTCAATGGATGGTTATGCACTTGCCTTTACTGATTTACAAAACAACAATCAGCATTTTCTAGTTGTTGGAACCTCCTGGGCAGGCAAGCCTTTTGCAGGAATCTTAAAACCCGGAGAATGTGTACGCATCTTCACTGGTGGTGTATTACCTGACAATACCGACACAGTGATTATTCAAGAACAAGTGACTCAATCAGCTGATTCAATTCATTTTCAAGCCGACACTGCATTGGGCGACAATGTTCGTTACCCCGGCGAAGATATCAAAAAAGGTACGACCGTTATCACTGCCGGCACTCAACTGTCACCAGCTGAAATTGGTTTACTGGCTTCATTAGGCATTGTTTCTGTTCAAGTGTATCGGCAACTTCGAGTGGCTTTTTTTTCCACCGGAGATGAGTTACGCAGCCTGACAGAACCATTACAAAGCGGACAACTCTATGACAGCAATCGCTATTCTTTACACGCATTGCTAGAACAAACAGGCGTTATCCCGATTGATATGGGCGTGGTCCCTGATGATCCCGAGCAGCTGCGCAATACATTAATCACCGCAGCAAACATCAGCGATGTCATTATTAGTACCGGTGGCGCATCGGTTGGCGATGCCGATTTCATTCAGCCAATCATGAATAGTATCGGTCAATTGCATTTCTGGAAACTGGCAATCAAACCAGGAAAGCCTCTGGTATTTGGCAATATTCAGCAAATACCTTTTTTTGGCTTACCCGGCAATCCGGTTTCAGTGATGGTCACTTTTATGATTTTGGTTCGTCCTGCACTTTTTAAACGCATGGGAAAACATGCACACCAGTCACTGCAAATAAAAGTCCCCGTTACTCACTCAATTCACAGAAAACCGGGAAGACAAGAATATCAACGTGGAATTTTGAGCATTGACAACAATCAATTACAAGTGACTGCATTATCTGCCCAAGGTTCTCACATTCTTAACTCCATGGTGCGCGCAAACTGTTTACTTGTTTTACCAGCCGAATCCCATGTGATTAATGCTGAAGAATGCATCTTTGTGCTACCATTTAACACTGATTTATAACCATTCATTTCAATTCCTATAGAAATAAATAACGAGTTAATTCATGCAAAACAATCAACAGAAAAAAACTATTCTTGTCACTGGCGGAGCTGGTTATATAGGCAGCCATGTTGTTAAACAACTGGGACTGGCTGGCGAGCGCATTGTGATCCTTGATAATCTATCAACCGGCTTTGCTGATGCGATACTTTTTGGAGAATTAATTGTTGGTGATACTGGAGATCAACAACTGGTTTCTCGCATTCTGGAAGAGCATAACATTGATTCGGTTCTGCATTTTGCAGCACATACAATTGTACCGGAATCAGTCGCTGACCCGCTCAAATATTACCTTAACAATACTGCAAATACGCGCAATCTGTTGCAATGTTGCCAACAAGCAGGTGTCAAAAATTTCATCTTCTCATCAACAGCTGCGGTTTACGGAACTCCAGAACAGCCGTTAATTGATGAATCTACGCCAACCAGCCCGATCAACCCTTATGGTACATCCAAGCTGATGAGCGAATGGATGTTGCGTGATTTATCAGCCGCTACAGATTTACATCATGTGATTCTGCGGTATTTCAATGTTGCTGGCAGCGACCCTGACGGGCAGATTGGACAATCCACCGAAAAAGCAACTTTGTTGATCAAGGTAGCGGCTGAAGTCGCTGTCGGTAAGCGTGACAAATTATTCGTGTTTGGAACAGATTATCCAACCGCCGATGGTACTGGCATTCGTGATTATATTCATGTAAGTGACCTTGCCAGTGCGCATATTCAAGCTCTGGAATATCTACGCAGCGGAGGCGAGTCAATCACAATGAACTGTGGTTACGGTCATGGTTACAGCGTCCGCGAAGTCATTGATACTGTTAATGCTGTGAATGGCTCGCCAATTACTGTTGATGAACAGCCTAGACGCGCCGGAGATCCACCAGAACTGGTTGCTACAGTGGACAGTATTCACAATACCCTGGATTGGCAACCACGCTTTGATGATTTAAGCGAAATCGTTCGTACATCGTTAGCCTGGGAGCGTGAATTACTAAAGCGACGGGTAAAAACGAGCTGATATTTAGAGCTGTTCTCGCTGCTTATCTTGAAATAAACCGGGCAATGCGTTCCACACCCAGCTGGAGATTTTCGAGCGATGTCGTATAAGCAAAACGCATATGGGTGTTGGCTTGGTGTTCCCCGAAATCACGCCCAGGGGTTACAGCAACGCCTGCTTTTCCCAATAACTCACTGGCAAACAGATCGCTGTCATCACTGAACTGCTCACAACCAGCATAAATGTAAAAAGCACCTTGCGGCTTACACTGAATACTGAAACCTAACGACAACAGCGCGTCATAAAGAAAATCCCGACGCGCCTGGAACTGTTGTCGCCGATGTTCAAGCAGTTGCAGATTATCCGCGTCAAAAGCATGTATAGCAGCTGCCTGTGCAATTGATGAGGCTGAAATAAACAGATTCTGCGCCAATTTTTCAGCAGCTTCAACCAATGTTTCAGGGACTACTAACCAACCCAAGCGCCAACCGGTCATCCCATAGTATTTAGAGAAACTGTTAATAACCAGGGCATCATCACTGAATTCAAGGGCAGAACTAACATCAGCCCCATAAACCAGACCGTGATAGATCTCGTCGGAAACAATCCAGCCATTTTTATTAGTTACTAAATCGATCACTGATTGTAATTGTTGCGCGGAGATAATGGTTCCAGTTGGATTTGAAGGCGAGGCAATAATAGTTCCGCAAGTTGTTTCACTCCAATGATGTCGCAACAGATCAGCTGTTAACTGATACTCAGTCGCGCCATCCACCGCAATCAGCTTTGGCTGACCTTCAAACAGATGGATAAAATTCCGATTACAGGGATAACATGGATCCGGCAACAACACCTCATCACCGCGATCAACCAGCAATGCCATCGCTAGAATAAATGCTCCAGATGCACCAGGTGTTACAAAAATACGTTGTGGTGATATCGAAACCCGATATTGCTGATAATAGTGTTCAGCAATCTTCTCACGAAGCTGCAGCATTCCCGCTGCTGCTGTATATTTTAGTTGTCCAGCTGCAAGCATTTGTGTTGCAGCCTCAATCATCATTGGTGGTGTCAGAAAATCCGGCTCGCCAACTTCCATATGTACAATTGAAACACCGGATTGCTCCAACGTCTGTGATCTGGCAAGCAAATCCATAACATAGAAAGGTTGAATCTGCTTTATTCGCCTTGAATGTTTATACAATCGTTTTGCTCCATATCAGAGTACCAGGCTACCCATAGCAAAAAACCTAGCGACCATTATTATTATGAAATATATTCAGATAATTCCCTCTTTCGAGTCACCAGTGTTCCAAATCTGCTCCAGATGAATTAAGCGAAAAATAGCACAACCATTTGCCATAAATAAGGAAAAATTCTGGCAGAATTCAACATTCCCTCGCTATAGCTTCTTTTCTTGGATAGTCTCTAAGTGTAATGCATTATACTCATACTGAATTGGCTATTGTTATCGGGATTCTCTATGGGACAAGAAATCAATACAACGTATTTCTCTCAAGCAGATTTTGATGCGTTTTATGATCATTTAGATGAGGAAACAAAGACTCTCGAACAATTGATAAAACAACAGTTGTGCTCGCAGAAACCACCAGTGGCAGGATTTGAAATAGAGGCCTGGCTAGTTAATGATGAAATGAATCCAATGGCATGCAATCAAGCATTCCTGAAGACATTTAACAACCCACTCGCTACCACCGAACTGGCGCAATTCAATATCGAATTGAATAATCAACCACTGGCTTTGAAAAACAATGCGCTTAGCCAACTACATCAAGAGCTGGACAATACCTGGAAATCTGCCTGTCAAGCAGCCACTAATGTTAACGCTAATTTGTTAATGATCGGCACACTACCAACCTTACAGCAATCTGACCTAACGCTGAGTAATATGTCACCGCTAAAAAGGTACCAGGCGCTGAATGATCAAATTCTGCATTTACGCGGTGAGCCACTGCAACTTGCCATCACTGGAAAAGAAACATTGTCGATCCAGCATGATGATGTGATGCTGGAAGCTGCCACCACCTCGTTTCAAATACATCTGCAATCCCCACTTGATATGGCGCATCATTACTATAATGCTGCCGTCATCGCATCCGCACCAATGGTAGGTATCAGCGCCAATGCTCCTTATTTATTCGGTAAGGATTTATGGTGCGAAACACGCATCCCCTTATTTGAACAAGCCATTGAAGTTGGCGGTTATGATGGGGCCGCTCACGGACCAACGCGGCGAGTCAGTTTCGGTAGTCAATATGCACGTCACTCAATTATGGAATTTTTCCAGATCAATCTGGATCACTTTCCGATATTACTGCCCATGCAGTTCGATAAACCCTCTACACAATTAGAGCATTTACGTTTGCATAATGGCACTATCTGGCGCTGGAATCGTCCTCTGGTGGGATTTGATGATGATGGCACGACCCATATTCGTATCGAAAATCGCGTCGTACCCGCTGGCCCAACCATTATTGATTCGATTGCCAATGCAGCTTTTTTTTATGGATTAACCAAACAACTCTGCGATAGCGCCGTGCAACCACAACCTGAAATCGCGTTTTCGCAAGCTAAAGACAACTTTTATATGTCTGCCCGCAATGGATTGGATGCATCAATCATCTGGCTGGATGGTAAAAAACACCGACTAAAACAGTTGATAGAATCCGAGCTAATCGAAATGGCTTATCGGGGGCTGGAAAAGCTGAAGATTAATGACTCCGATGCTGCCACCTATCTTGAAATTATCAGACAGCGCAATGCCACAGGCCAGACTGGCTGCCAATGGCAGCGCAATTACATAGAACAAACCGGCAATAATTTTAACGCCATGACCGCAGCGTATTATCAACATCAGCAAACTGGTCAGCCAGTTCACACCTGGGAAATTGATTGAATACTGCAACACTTTCAATACTGGATCAGCTACCTGACGGGCTTATTGAATCCGAAGCCACATCGCTGCATCAGATACTGCCGACTCCAACATTGATTCATTTATCTGGGCGCCTAGAGCAACCCATGTTTGTCTCAGTACTGCTACACGGCAATGAACATACTAGCTTACTGGCGATTCAAGCATTGCTTAAAAAATATCAGAACAAAGCCTTGCCGCGCAGTTTGTCAATATTTTTCGGTAATGTACAAGCAGCCAAACAAGCGCAGCGCAGAGTCGACTCAGGTCCGGACTATAATCGCATCTGGCCTGGAACCGAACAACCTGAATCGTCAGAAACTCGGATCGCACAACAAGTAGTTAATGAAATGCAACAGCGCAAAGTCTTTATCAGTATTGATATCCACAATAATACCGGACTCAACCCACATTTTGCCTGCATCAATTCACTTGATCCCGACTTCCTGCATCTTGCAAACTTGTTCAGTCGATTAACAGTCTATTTTCTGCGCCCCAAAGGAGTTCAATCAACCGCATTTTCCAAACTTTGTCCAGCGGTCACTTTAGAATGCGGCAAACCAGGTGTTAAATATGGCGTCGAACATGCTCTGGATTACCTAGACACTTGTTTGCACCTTACTCATCTTCCTGATCATCCGCCAGCAGCTCACGATTTTGATTTATTCCATACTGTTGCGCTTGTCAAAATCCGTGACCATGTTTCCTTTAGCTTCCATAAAGACACTGCTGATCTCAAACTCAACATCGATCTAGAGCGTATGAACTTCACCGAAATCAATATCGGTACACCTTTTGGAATTGTGCAACCTGGCACTTCAATGCCGTTAATGAGTAAAGACGAAAACGGTATAGACAATACCGACAACTACTTTGCTCTTCACAATCAACAACTGGTCAGTCGCAAAGCAGTTATGCCTTCCATGCTAACTCTCAATGAAGCAGTGATTCGCCAGGATTGTTTGTGTTATTTGATGGAAAGAATGGAACTGTTACACGCAAACTGACAGATCATCTCAAGAATCGCTAAGACACATAAAATGCCTGTGCAATAAGAATCGATTAATTCACAAATTCCTGGTTTGGTATTACCCTTTCTTATTGAAGCTAAAAATAAATATGGCTCGACTCTTGCTGGATTAAAACTACCAATTTTAATTTGCATCTGACCCCATCACAAGCTAGAATCAGCATGTCAAAAATACTGACAACACGATGTGTCAGACAATAAAATACAGCTAACATTTAGTATAAAAAACTTCAGACGATTTATTTGTTATAGCTGTACAAGGAGGGAGGAGACTATTATGAGTCAATTACACAGAGACAACGATTCATCCAGAGGTAAAGTAACAATTAAGATATTGCTTTCATTAACGTTGATCGGATTAATCATTGTCGGATTTACAACATCTACGGATAAAATCCCCATCATCGACAAGGCATTTGCAACGGAACAAGCACAAAAAAACCAGGCAGACATCAAGAAAAGACCACCGATAACCGGAACAAGGGGTTAAAAGGATAATATTATCTGAGAAGCTTTATTCCCATCTATATCTGAGTCACAAGACACGTTCATTAGTAATAATACCAATTCAAATATATTTATCATTAAACAATATTGAGTTACAATAACAATTTAATGTTAATTATGAAAAGGAGGACGTCATCGGACGACAAAGACACCTACCAGAATCCATGGCGGATATCGATTTTACATCTCTGGCCAGAACGGAAGCCCATGCGTCCACACGGATTCGATTTCTTGGGATGACACACCTGAATAATGGATACACTTATCGTGAAGTTGCCCAATTTTTAGAGGTGCATTTAACCACAGTCCAAGGTTGGGTCAGGCGATTTGCAGTTGATGGAATCGATGGGTTACGCGAGAGCCCACGCAGTGGGGCGACACGTAAACTCGCCGCGGATCAAGAAGAACAATTTAAAGCTGCGGTGATTGCATTGAGCGAGCAACGTGAAGGGGGCCGCATCACTGGGCACACGATTCGTGCGTTATTGGCGGAACAATTTGATGTGCATTGCTGCTTGAATAGCGTTTATCATCTGCTGCATCGTTTGGGCCTGGTCTGGATCACCGTGCGTTCCAGACACCCGCAACAGGATCAAGCGGTTCAAGACGCGTTTAAAAAAACTTCGCCGACCAGATTTTAAGCGTGCTACCCAAGGCAGTGTCCTTTGATCAGGTTGACATTTGGTTTCAAGATGAAGCCCGCGTTGGACAACGCGGGACACTCACGCGTATTTGGGCAGAGAAAGGGACACGACCGCGCGTGGTTCGACAACAACAGTTTACAGCCGCGTATGTGTTTGGTGCTGTGTGCCCTGGCAAGGACAGCGCCTATGCCTTAGTGATGCCGGATGCCAATACTGAGGCAATGCAGCATCACCTTGATGGGATAACTCAAATGGTCGAGACGGGGCGGCATGCGGTCATTGTGATTGATCGGGCGGCTTGGCACATGAGCAAGCAATTGAAGTGTCCAGCCAACCTATCACTGCTTCCATTACCCGCCTATTCGCCAGAGCTCAACCCGGTCGAACAAGTGTGGCAGCAACTTCGGGATAAATATTGGGCGAATCGCTGTTTTAAAGATTATGATGATATTGTGACGAGCTGTTGTGAGGCGTGGAACTCGTTTGTCAGCCAACCTGATGTGATTCGATGTCTCTGTTCTAGACAGTGGGCTATTTTAACATAAATATATATTGGGATTGGTATAACGCGATAGATAGCTTAGCCAGGCTGCAACTACATCAATCCCTTAACTGTATATTGTCCCCTGGTTTTTAAAGTCACCCGCACTGGTGTTTGTGTATTGTTTTCCCAATACCAACCATGAGAGCCTGTAAATGGCGCGTTCAAAACACCGGTTGATTGATTATTTGTGGTTTCTTTAAAGCTTTTGAAATAGCCAGTGGTGTCGCCTGCTGGTTCGCCATGAAAATCAAAATGCAACTTTGCACCATCGGTTTTCCAGTCATACACCAGCTCGGCTTTTTCCTTAACATGGAATTTATACTCTAAGCCAGACCCAGCAGGTATTGTAATCATCACAATATCCATCCAATCGGCTATTTGTTGGCCTGTTGGACAGGAGACAGCCGATTTTACATCCTGCTGCTGTGGTTGTTCTTGCTGTTGTGGCGTAGCTAATGCTGTTAATCCCAGCGTTTTACCTAATCCAGTTGGATCAACGCCATATTCAGCTGGCCCTACTACAGCAACCAAAATAAAAACCGCCAGCAACACTGCACTAAAAACACTAATCATCAGTGTTTTTAGTGATTGCACAGGAACATTTGAATTATTCATAACAATTAGCCATTCAACACAAACCCGGCCATTTGATAGCCAAATAAAATTAACCCGCCAGTCATTAACACTGTATTGGTTACAACCGAAAAACCATAAAAGCTGTTAAAGCGTCGCCAACAGTTCAATACAATTAAAATAAACAATAATGCCAGAAATTGTCCGATCTCAACACCAACATTAAATGCCAACAGATTTTTCCATAAATCCTGTTTTGGAAAATTAAAATCCTGTAGTTTTGTGGCTAATCCAAAGCCATGAAACAATCCAAAAATTAACACTGCTGCTTTTGTATTCGGTTGAAAACCGAACAAGCGCTGAAAGCCGCCCAGGTTATCAAAGCCTTTATAAACCACCGATAGTCCGATAATAGCATCAATTAAATAAGGGTTGACTGCAATATTTTCTAACACTCCGAAAAACAGTGTCAAGCTGTGACCTAAGGTAAACAAACTCACATAAAGCAAAATATCGCGAGTACGGAATAGAAAGAAAATCACTCCCAGCAAAAACAACAAGTGATCATAACCAGTCACCATATGTTTGGCGCCGATATACAAAAATGGCCCTATCGCCAAGCCTTGATTCGCCAATAAAAACTGCTTTGTGTTCTCATCGACACCATGTGCAAATGTCACTGATGTCATGAATAACATCAATGTCACTGTTGACAGCAAAGCAGCAATAGATATTTTTCTGTTCACTGGATTGGCATTACTTTCTGTAATTTTTATTGGTTTGATAGTTGGAGGCTGTCTGGTTCTGCTGTAAAGAATATATCTCCATACCAGGCAACTGCTTTCTGCCCACTATTGTCTGTATCAGTCATGATTGCGACAGCATCTATCGAATCAATATCTTTGCCAAAATAGCGTTTAAAGTCAGCGCGGATATTACGTTGCTGATGATGCCATTGTCCAACACCTTGTTTGCCAGATTGTAGGGCAATCATGATGACGTTGTCTTTGGCATAGGCATTAGGCCAATGGCTACCCACAGGCATCTTGCTAGCCCAGACATAATTAAGTGATCTGGTTTTCCAGAATGCGAATCCACCGCTCACTACAATATAAATACGCGCTGGATAATCATCACCACTTTTGCTGCGTTCGTCCAGGTCTTTCAGGTGGTTGCTAACGCGCCATGACCAGTTAAGGATCGGTGTTTTTTTTAAATCAACCGTTATCTCCTGCACCATTCCGGAAGCACCGCCGTTACTTTTGGCATGCAATACTTTTGTCTGATTATCATCTTCCAGCTGGTAGTGCGTTTTTCCCTTGAAGATTTTTTCTTCCCATCCATCCAGGTTACCTGAGGAAAAACTACCAACATAAATTCGCTCAGCAGCCCTGATGTTTAATGGAATAACTAAGAATAGCAGTAGAATGAAATGGCCCATATTTTTGCTTTGCAAGATCAGGAAGAGTGACATGAGAAGCCGAAGTTTAGCTGCGCAGAGTCTCACGCAATTAATTGGGAATATTAATCAAGTATCACTGGCTAGTCTATAACACTAAGGATGCCATACAGTTGATCTAAGAACCTGTTCTAATAACGTTCAGTTGCTTTTAACATATATAAGTGCTTCTGTGCATCCAGTAAATGTTGACCCCAGTTCAGCAAATATCCGGTTTTCCATAGTAAAATTGCCTGGCGATTCATTTCCGCCTGGTTTCCACCAAGCCCCAGGCCACGCTTGAATTCAAAATAAAGGTCAGAAAAATCTCCCGCAAGGCTTCCAGACTGGTCGTCAATTTCTGTTTTCTGATCATAATCCATCCAGTAACCATCCATGTCACCAAGCATTTCTTTTAACTTGACGTAGAGATCAAAACGGGCATCCATTTCATTTAATACCCGATATTCCATTTTCTGCTGGGGACTATCCATGTGTGCCATGGCCATCTGGATACGAGACAGGATTCGCGCCATATCGGATAACCATTCCTGATCTTGATAATACTGGACATTATCAATAATATGACAAAAATCTATAGCGTCTCTAATCAATTGGTCGTGTAATTTATCAATAGTGGATGGATGATGCAAGTTATCTGTCATCAACAAAATTTCATTGCTGGTTTCAGATTGTTGACTTGAGTATAGACCCACTAGACACCTCGTGACGCGACCTGGATCGCATTTTAAAGAAAGCCAGATAAAGCAGTTTTGAATCATACCGGAAAACTGAATCCCGGCAAGCGAAAGAGTATAATAATTTTCCAGTTGTTAGATTACCGCAAATCCGCAATGTTTGCGAAAATACAAGACTATTTGTCACTGGTTAATGACCTCCGATTCTTTACTTTTCCATTGCTGTTAAGCAATCAAGTTCCAACCATTCAATGCGCAGCAGAAAAAACGTACTCTCAATCGCAGGCCACGATCCTACTGGTGGTGCCGGTATTCAAGCTGATATTGAAGTCATCAACAGCATGCAATGCCACGCTTGTAGTGTTATTACCACATTGACAGTACAAAACACCGAGAATGTTTTAACAATCAGTCCAACTGCCACAGATCTGATTAACACCCAACTGCAAATACTCTGTGAAGACATCGACATTGATGCTATCAAAATCGGATTACTGGGTTCTGCCAAAATAGCCAACTTAATTGCCCAACACCTTGCCCTGTTTAATAAAACCCCCATTGTCTGTGATCCCGTGCTTGCAGCTGGCGGTGGAACAGTATTGGCAAAACCTGAACTCATCGAAGTAATACGTGACGAGCTATTGCCCCTGGTAACGTTAGTAACACCTAATAGCCTGGAAGCACGTCAATTAGCACCTGAATCCAGAGATTTAAAACAGTGTGCTGAAACCATTTTGTCTAGCGGGTGTCAATTTGTGTTAATTACAGGGACGCATGAACCAAGTGATGATGTAATCAATCAACTTTATGATCAAAACGGTTTACTGAAAACCTATCGCTGGCCGCGACTGCCTTATGAGTACCATGGATCTGGTTGTACTTTATCCGCAGCAATTGCAGCGCTACTGGCGCAAGGAGCAACAATGACTGATGCTATTGAACAAGCTCAGCAATATACCTGGGACAGCTTGAAGACTGGTTATCAGCCAGGACAGTATCAATATGTTCCAAACCGGATATGCGATAAAAGTTAGTATTCATCACACCAAATAATAATCGTTTTGGCACAGTTAATAATAATCAGGTATGCTGAGCCAGTTATAACAAAAAGGAGTCAGATTAACATGCAGACATACGATAACCACCCACGCGTTTTCACAACTTTCGTTAATGTTTGGGGACTGGTGTTATTAGCATCACTATTAACTGGTTGCGGCATTAATAATGTTCCAACCTTTGATGAAGAGGTTAAAGCAGCCTGGTCTCAGGTACTCAATCAGTACAAACGCCGTACTGACTTGATTCCCAATCTGGTGAGTACTGTCAAAGGCTTTGCCAGTCATGAGAAAGAGGTCTTGACTGATGTGGTTGAGGCACGTTCCAAAATTTCGCAAATGAATATCAGCCCGGAGACGTTAAATAATCCGGAAGCATTCAAGGCTTTTGAACAAAACCAAGGCGCTCTTAGTTCTGCACTGTCACGCTTGATGGTTGTAGTAGAACGCTACCCTGATCTTAAGTCAGACAAAAATTTTCTGGCATTACAATCCCAACTGGAAGGCACAGAAAATCGAATCGCTGTTGCTCGCGGGGATTATATATCGTCGGTTAAGCGCTACAATACTGAATTGCGTACTATTCCAGGTCGCTGGATTGCTGGTATGCTCTACCCGGATGCTCAAGTTAAACAAACTTTCACTGTGTCAGAAGCTGAGCAAGCAGCCCCCAAAGTCAGTTTTGACTAGTTCCACTACCCGACTGAATTAATATGCCAGGCATAATTGCTATCAAACCACTACGTACTAACCAGCTGGTTCTGGGATACTTGTTGCTAGCCTTCCTGCTGTTATTGGCATTCGTGTGTCAGGCTGCACCCAACTTCCCGGCTCTCACTGGCCGGGTGGTTGATCAAGCCAACGTATTGTCTGCTCAGCAAGAATCTGCTTTGAGCGCCAAACTGGCTGAGCATGAAAGAAAAACCAGTAACCAGGTTGTCGTTGTCACCCTTGCTTCGCTAGAAGGTTATGACATTTCTGATTATGGCTATCAACTGGGTCGCTACTGGAAAATCGGGCAGAAAGATCTGAATAACGGTGCATTATTGATTGTCGCACCGAATGAACGCAAAGTTCGTATAGAAACAGGCTATGGCCTGGAAGGGGCACTTCCAGACGTGCTCAGTAACCAGATCATTCAGGATGAAATTGTGCCTCGTTTTCGTAATGGTGATACGGGCGGTGGTATTGCAGCCGGAACTCAAGCAATGCTGGATGCCATTGCAGGTGAATATCAAGCATCGCCAGGTCAGGGTCGCTCAGGTTCACCAGAACAGAGTGAAGTCATACCTGTCTTGTTCATGCTAATGTTTTTCGGACTACCATTGATCATGAACTGGTTGGCAACAGCAACTTCAACAAAAACTCGCTTTGTAGGTCCTTTACTCAGTGTAGTCGCTGGGGTAGCCACCTGGTTTATCACCCATGTGATTACACTCGCCATTTTTGCTGCCGTTTTTGTCGCCATTTTGTTTCTACCACGCTCGGGCGGTGGTGGTGGACGTGGTGGAGGCTATTGGAGCACTGGCGGCGGTGGTTTTGGTGGTGGCGGCTTCGGCGGTGGAGGTTTCAGCGGCGGTGGTGGCGGATTTGGTGGCGGTGGCGCTTCAGGAAGCTGGTAATGACAATATTTAATCAAGATCAAAAAACACAAATCGCACAAGCAATTGATGAGGCAGAAGAGAAAACCAGTGGCGAACTGGTTGCGGTACTCGCCCAATCCAGCGATGATTATCTCTACATTCCCATTCTATGGGCCGCCTTAATTGCTTTAGCGGTGCCGGGAATATTAATGCTCAGCGGCTGGTCGCTTGATATTGTGCGGATTTATCAATATCAGGTTGGGACGTTTATCCTGCTGACCCTATTATTTCATTGGCCAGCTTTGAAAATGAGTTTAATCCCGCCACCAGTCAAAAAATCACGTGCCGCATTACGTGCTCGCGACGAATTCATCACCTTGGGATTACACAACACCAGTAACCGAGGTGCCATCATGATTTTTGTTTCAGTCGCAGAGCATTATGTTGAAATTCTTGCCGATCAAGGAGTCGCAGAGAAAGTATCAGACGATGAGTGGATTGAATTGGTGAACAATTTTATTGGTCACATCAAACAAGGTGATTTCACCACTGGGTACGTTGAAACCATCAAACGCTGTGGTGAAATCATGGCGGTAAATTTTCCTCCAGGCAGTGGAAAAGACAATGAGCTAACCAATCATTTGATAGAAGTGTAAGTGAATATTTGGATAATCAATAACTAAGAAGTTTCATATTTTCTGGTAAACTTCGTCATTCGAATCGTATTTTCAGCAGCATTATTGGTAAATGGTACGCACACATCAGTTATGAAGCGCAAAAGATCTTCTTCATGCTCAACCTGTCTTTCCAGCAAGTTTCTGGTCTTGCTGTGAAACCAAAATCCCGCTGCAACCTTAGGATATTATTAAACCTCGCTCCTAGCACAGTCTTTTCCAATCCAGAAATGAGCCTGAAGGTAAGAGAGTCTTAAGCCCTTATTTGGAGTCGCTCATGGAGTTGTTTAAATAAATAATCGCGTGCTGAATTCATTTGTTCAGCTGCCTCATTGTCTGTCATTTCACCAGCAAATGCATCCAGTATTTTAAGTGTGATCCCTGGCTTTAAGTATTGGCTAGGGCGAGGCAAGGATCGGAACTTTTCATACGGTGTCCTGATCTCTTTATAACGATACATTCTGCGCTGCTTGCCCTTGTTATCCGTGACAATGGTCGGGAAAAAACTGGGGCGGTGGAAATTGACGTAGCGGTAGACTTGCTGCCGATTCAGTTCTGTGAAGTCTGTGGCGTACTGCTGAGGGATGTGCGTATAGCCATAGAGTTTACGAATCACGGATCCATTTTTACTTTCAACCAGACCATTATCATTGCTGCGTCGTGGTCGTGATTTGGTGAATTCAATCCGCAGCTTTTCTAGCAACTGAGCCACGCTGTAGTTGATATATTCACCACCATTATCGGTGTGAAATCCCTTTATTTTAAACGGGAAAGCAGCCAGTATGTGTTGTAACGCGGGTAGCATAAAGTCCTCACTAATCCGCTCAAGTGTCACAATGATCTGGAATTGCGTCACCTCATCGACTGCATTGACGTGGTAAATCCCTTTGCGCTTATCCTGATCCCCCTGATGGACAGAATCAATACGAATATAGCCTGGTTGGTCATTTGGGCAAGGCTTACGGCGTTGTCCAATTGAAACGGCTTTCGGGCGTGTTTTTGTCAGAGTGCAACGTTGGCGCTGATAGGTTTTGGAGCCGCGCAAGTTATACAGGTGTGAGGCCGAAATCCTTGCCAATTGTTGATACTGAGTTTGGTTAAAACGCTGGTACGCACGCTCACAAAGCTTTTTAAGGACTGGTCCGCTGGGTTGGCCGTGTCGTTCATCCATACTGGCTAGCAAACGAATATCCTGCTCTGAATAGGTTCGTCTGAAACCGTTGCCACGGGCAGGCTTAGCGATCACTCGACCCGTTTTGATGTATTGCTGTATCAGGCGTTTAGTCTGAGCCAAAGAATAACCCGTTACTTTCATCAGGTAGCGGATCACGATTCCCTTGTCGACCTTGCCAAGTTGTATGTAGCGGTGCTTCACCAGTGTTTTCTGCACCCAGCGATAACGGTCTTGCTTGTTCGTTGCCATCGTGAAGGCAACCGCTTGGGTTCCATCAAGAAATTGATAGATCGCTTGAATGCTCGTCAGTTGTTCCAGTCTCATGATCGTTTTCATCCTGTGATCATGAGCGACATTGATCGCTATTTCAGGCTCATTTTATATTGGAATCACCTTTCTTGCTTTCAGCATCATTTCATATTGGAAAAGACTAGCACTTGAATGTAACTCTGTATTCCACCATAATAGGTGGGCTTCGACAGTAGAGCTGAAATAGTTATTGTGAATATCTCGGCGATCACCAGAACCAAACCTGGTTCGATCATGGTGGTGCCCTGGTTTGATGCGAGAAACACTGAATATTTTGTTTCCCTGTTCAAACACTAACAGACTGTCTGGAGTATCCGATATGGTAGGCCGTGTCGGTCCCTCCGCAACGATACACTGTGAACCCCGTCAGATCCGGAAGGAAGCAGCGGCAGCAGCGGATTCGTGTGCCGGAGTGTGGCTGGCATGGTTTGCCTCCTTATTCTCAAGGCTAATTCTAAAGACCGAAAAAATTAGTTCAAGAGCTGACTGGCAAAATGATGCATCAAGTATCAATACTTATTGCAGCTTAGTGCACAATGTCCTATTTCAAGAACAAGTTGAGTGTTTACAATGAATCTTGATCTACCTATCTGCTGAAACCTTGGCAGACTTACGACATTTTGTGATCAAATCTGCAAATCGCGAATGGTTTCCCCTTAAATTTATCATGATTGATTGTCTGAGCAGATGATTAGTGGCATATTATTGCTTATGATAATGATCAATCTTCTACATATTCTCTAAAGCCATGTCATACCAAGTATTGGCTAGAACATGGCGACCCCGAACATTCAGTGAAGTGGTTGGTCAGCAACATGTGGTTAGAGCATTGACCAATGGTTTGTTGCATGACAGGCTGCACCATGCCTACTTATTTACTGGAACACGTGGAGTGGGTAAAACATCTCTCGCGCGTATTCTGGCAAAATCACTGAATTGCGATGCATTGAATAATGGTTTCGATCCCTGTGGTCAGTGTGAAGTTTGTCAAACAATAGATCAAGGACGCTTTGTCGACTTGATCGAAGTCGATGCGGCATCTCGAACCAAGGTGGAAGATACACGCGATTTGCTTGATAACGTTCAATATGCACCGTCTCAAGGCCGATACAAAGTGTATCTTATTGATGAGGTTCACATGTTGTCAGCACACAGTTTTAATGCATTACTGAAAACCCTGGAAGAGCCGCCAGACCACGTTAAATTTTTGTTGGCAACCACTGATCCCCAGAAAATTCCAGTAACGATTTTGTCGCGTTGTTTACAGCTTAATTTGAAGCGACTAAGTGTTGAGCAGATTCAACAACAAATGCAGTTGATTCTCGACCAAGAGAAAATCGATTATTCCGCCGAAGCACTTAATCTACTGTCACATGCAGCGGATGGCAGTATGCGTGATGGCTTGAGTTTGTTAGATCAGGCGATTGTGTTTGGGGCAGGACAAGTGAACGCTGATGATGTTCGCAATATGTTAGGCTGGACTGCTCAGCAGCCGATCATAGCCTTACTGCAAGCATTGGCAGAAACCAATGTCCATCAATTGCTGTCTATTATCGCAGAATTGAATGATCTGTCAGCAGATTTCAAACATGTGCTTGAGCAGTTGATTCAGCAGTTACATCAACTCGCGTTGATTCAGTTTGATGCAAAAATTAACAATGATACAAACCAGGAAGTGTTGACACAGTTATCGAAAACAATGTCAGTGGAAGACGTGCAACTTTATTATCAGCTAGCTTTGATGGGGCAGCGTGATTTGGATCTGGCACCCAGCCCTAAAGCCGGTATGGAGATGGTTTTATTGCGTATGGTTGCATTCCGGCCGGCTGGAATTGTTCAACAGACTGCGATACCAACTTCACAACCAAAGAAACAAAATCTCTCAGAATCTGGTAATGCTGCCTTTGCAGAGCCTGATTCTAAACAACAACCCAATCTAATTGTCTCAGATCATTCTGAAGCAATAGGCAGTAGAGTGTCTACGCAGATTTCAGAACCAATGCATGAACTTGGACCTCAGCCCATCGATATTGATGCTTCTGTTATGCCTACATCACAGCCAATCAATGCTGATAATGATTGGGAAACAGTGCTCGGCAAGCTTAAATTGAGTGGTTTGACAAAAGAATTTGCAAGTCATTGTACTCTGCAACATATTGATGACAAGCAATGTGTTTTGTTGCTCGATCCAGCGCATACGCAATTACAAAATCCGACTGTACAGAAGAGTCTTCAAAAAGCAATTCATAACAATCTTGGTGCCGGGTTGAAACTGGTGATTAAGCTGGAAATGCCGCAACAGGAATCACCAGCAGGAAAACGTACACGCATCAGCGACGAACGACAACAGGCTGCACAATTAGCCATCGAACAAGATGAAAATGTAAAAGCATTACAACAGCAGTTCGATGCAACGATAATACCTGGCTCAGTAGAGCCAATGGATGATACAGGAGAACATTGATGAAAAACCCACTGGGAAACCTGATGCAACAGGCACAACAAATGCAGGAAAGTCTCCAGAAAGCCCAGGAAGAACTGGCCGCGATGGAAATCAATGGTGAATCTGGTGGTGGACTGGTTAAGGTGTTGATGACAGGCAAGCGAGAAGTACGTAATATCTCAATCGACAATAGCCTGCTTGCAGATGACAAAGACATGCTTGAAGATCTTGTTGCGGCTGCAGTCAATGATGCAGTCAGGCGGGTAGAAAAGATCAAGAAAGAAAAAATGTCCGGTATGACGGACGGAATGCAGTTACCGCCCGGATTTAAAATGCCGTTTTAACCAGTGGAGCAAGAGAAAGGTCTGGTCGCAGATCTTATGCAAGCACTACGTTGCCTACCCGGTGTTGGACCAAAATCAGCCCAGCGCATGGCATTTCATCTGTTGCAGCAAGATCGACAGGTCGCCAAAAATCTTGCCAGTACTTTGCAAGATGCCGCACAATTAGTCGGTTTTTGTGATCAATGCCGAACCCTGTCCGAACACCAGCTCTGTTCAATTTGCACAAATCCTGCCCGTGATCGCAGTGTCTTATGTATTGTTGAATCTCCCGCAGATGTTTATATTATCGATCAAGCAACTAGTTTTAAAGGCTTATACTTTGTATTACACGGTCGTTTATCACCATTGGATGGTATTGGACCACAGGAATTAAAACTGGAGTTATTGGATCAACGTCTGCAAAACGACGAAATCAACGAAATGATACTGGCAACCAATACCACTGTTGAAGGCGAGGCGACCGCCTATTACATCAGTGAAATGGCACAGAATCATCAAATACGCTCAACCCGAATCGCGCATGGTGTGCCGCTTGGCGGAGAGCTTGATTACGTTGATAGCAGCACACTGAGTCATGCGTTTAGTGGACGTCATGAAATGTAACTACTCAGATTACCCTCTGTTTCGTCCAATAGCTGTGTTGAAAGTGCTCATTTACAACTGTAAACTCCGCGCTTTCGCCTTGCTCTTGAACAAAACAGAGGGTAATCTGAGCAGTAACACATCACGCTGAGTACCACACTACTCTTTTGGTTTTTTTGGTTGCCTGTGTTGTGAAGGAGAAAGTAAATGACTGATTCTGATTGCTTATTTTGTAAAATGGTCGCTGGAGAAATACAGCCTGATATTGTCTACGAAAATGATCATGTCCTTGCATTTAGAGATATCACACCACGCGCCCCAGTACACGTATTAGTCATTCCAAAAACACATATTCCAACACTGGCCGATCTAGAAGACCCTGAGATTGCAGCGCACTGCTTATTGGCTGCGCGCAAAGTTGCCGAGCTGGAAGGACTGAGTGATACTGGATACAGAACAGTCATCAACTGTAAACAGGATGGAGGCCAGGAAGTCTATCATCTTCATCTTCATGTTTTGGGCGGGCGTAATATGGCTTGGCCACCTGGATAATGGAAACAGGTAATTATCGTTTTGAAACATCACCTTTTCTAAACTTGATCGATCATCGTAACTGTCAAAGCACTAATTCCTGGCACAAATCAGATAGCGTGTGGACGGACAGGTATCAGCATCTTCTGAAACAGGGCTTAGACTAACCGCATCATAAACCTCTACTGCTCCGTTGAATGCTTGCTCAAAAATCCTGCGTACCCGGCTGAGTGGCGGAAGGAATCGTTGATGATATCCTTCGTCGGTGATGCGCATTTGTTTGCGGAAATCGATGTTAAGAATATGACTGCGCTGATACATCTGCTGGTCTTTTTCGATCAACTGTGGAGTACGTAGTGAAATGATCTGCTGGTCTTCGGAAAAAAATAAATTAGGATACCAGCGTATATGGTCAGAGGTAATAAAATCTCCAAAGAAATAACCACCTGGTTTAACAACTTTGGCAACTTTGTGGATTGCATCTGCAAAATGCTGATGTGGTAAATACTGGAAAATATTGAGTCCACAAAACGCCAAATCCCAGGTTTGCACTGTCGGATCAATCTCCATGACATCACCTATTTCGGCACGAATGCGCTGGCTGGCAACATGAATCATCGCTTCAGAAATATCGATACCAAGTAGATTTTGTTTTTTTATGCCTAGTTGATCAATCATGTGCTGCTCAGTTAAACCAGTACCGCAACCAAGCGACAGTAAAGTCGATTGACTGAAATCAATATTGTAGTGACTGCGCATAAATTGCAGATAGGTGGCAATAAAACTGTCCAGACAAGGTTGTCCGATCACTGCATCATAGAGCTCAGCATAGGTTTGAAAAGCATCGTTATTGGTTGCCGTGGTGTCTTCTAGCAGTTCAGTTTGTAGTGCTGCTGCCTGGGTGAGCTCATGGCATAACAACTTCCACCAGTAAGCATTGATTGCATGGCCGTCGGGGCAGACTTGTGTTTTTAAATCAGTCAGCAGCATATCTTTTTTGTTCTGGTCGAACAGATCATTGACCAGCATATCAAGACTTCGATTAATGTCTTTGCACCCGCCAGCATGTGCTGCACGCACTCGCTTGGTAATATCAACAGTGTTGCGTAACCAGCACATATAGTCAGGCATTGGGGCCGGTTCCTGGGAGTTGATGAGATTTTGTGGTAACGCATGAAATACACCACCATCAGTGCGTTCAATACTACCTTTGTTTAAATCGTATACGCGCGCATTGCCGGTGATATCGTGGGCTCTTTGCTTATTCCCATAAAGGTGGAACGTGATGAAACGTTGATCTTGTGTCGTATTGCCCATTTGATGAACCAGTTGGTGACCAACACCCATTGCTTGTCCAGCCTTCAGTATGGTGCGTGACAAGCAAGTAATTTCATCATCCTGAACCAGAAAAGTCGCATGCTCTGCCGGACCAAAAATTTGTACAGCACCCCATTCAGTGTATCCATGATCATGGATTGCAGACACATCCCCAGGACACCAGGACATCACCATCATTTCAAAAAAACCACCATCGTAGACTAAACGGCGGCCATAACTATCAGCTGCCGAATGAGTAAAATCACTCCACGGCATTAATACTTCAGGCTGGATACTTGCATCGATAACTACCAGGCGAACCTGTTTGGGGCGTAGCGTATTCATTTTTATTAAGTTGTTTGCAATCTCTTGCAAGCAACTTGGCAGCTCTGCGATTGTGCCAGCGGGAGGTAATGGATTGGTATGCATATTTATATGACTTAATGTTCTGGATTAATTGAAAGCTCAAGTTAATGGTTTGTTGTGGATAAAACGCCAACAGAAGTATATTAATAGTATTATTCCGATGAATAAAGTAACCAACAATAATTCCCCTTCCATGTTTCGTGTAATCAATTGTGGGGCCAGGGTTACCATCACCACTTCAATTGGAACAACGAACAGATACGCAAATGCAAAGTGGTCTAGCGCCCTGGTTTTGTTGTTACTGTCAACGATGCGCAGTAAAGCAATACCCATGGCCATGATGCCAGTAATCCAGCCCCAGGTAAACAAAGCGTGCTCGAACCAATGCTTGCGTATGAAAATAGGGCCAAGTAGTTTGCAAATGATGATGCTGAGTGTAAGGCCGGTCAGGAATAGTATTGCCAACGGTATAGCATAATCATGAATAATCGAGAATTGAATAGCAGCAATACCGAAAATAATCAGGAAATCAGTTAACGTACCAGCAATGTGAGAGGAGATGCGCTGATCAACCAGCGGCAATAAGCCAAAAATAGCGAGAAGTCGTTTAACAAACAGAGCGCAAATAAAGCTTAAGCAGAATAGTGGTAGTTTGAAATCAGGCACATTTGCATTCCACAGCTGGTGCAGATGATATCCCCCGAGAAATGCAATGAGCACGATACTCAGCTGAAATGCAAATGGGTCTATGATACTGCTATTCGCAGATGCTGTCTGATCGGGTTCGGAAATGACCTCGCTGTTTTCTAGCGCAGTCAATTCTTGTGGATCTGGGCCTATTTCTACATCGTTGCGTTGGTGTAAGTTAACCCAGATAATTCCACCACAAATGGAAGACAGAATGCCAACAGTGGCAGATGTCATTGCTAGCGATTGAGCATCCTGCCAGTCTAATTCTGCGAAGGCCGAGCCTATTGCCGCAGCAGTTCCATGACCACCAACAAATCCAGCTGCCAGAATGGTTGAAAAGCCGCTGTGCAGATCTGGCCAGATCCATTGTAGAATGTAGATTGTTAGTAGCAACCCGACAGCCCATTGCATAACAATGGCGAACACAGACAACCCCCACAAATCACTTGCTTGTTGAGATAAATCGCGCCAACTGATGGTCGCTGAAGCAAATGGCAATGTAGCATAAATCAGTGCGACCAGGAGACCTGGGTATGTGGAAAAATCAGCACTAAAAGGAACAAGACCGAATCCGTTAGGGCCTGCAACCAATGCTACAATTCCACCTACGATACTTGCAGGAAGTAGAAATTGTTTGAGTAAACCGATCCATGACCGCAACCAGTAGCCAATAAGCAGTAAAGTACCAGCGAGAGAAAAATCCAGTAAAATTGGTAGTATCATATGGCAGATTCAACCCCGAAGTGCATAACCACTTAAGCTGCAATTGCAGCGATATGTTCCGCCATTAATCTGGCGGGTGTTTTGTATCTGAGTGTCTTTCTAGGTCGGTCATTGAGATTAATAATAACCGCAGTGACTTCATTTGCCGAGACCTTTTTGAAGTCTGTATTCTTTGACCAATATTGCCGCAAAAGACCGTTGGTATTTTTGGAATAATTGGGGTCACCCATTAGACGTATCGGTGTCAATAGGTATTACTCTTCTCTGCCAGTAATATCAGCCTTGCAGATTAGGCAATCAAGGCTGGAGTTTCTTCCTTGATTGCCGCTAGGGACGCGCCACTAGAGCGCTTCAATTACAGTACGCGTAGCGTCCTACGGTCCCCACCTCAATCAATTGCCCTGATTCACTCCACTATGAATACACGGGCAGAATAGAGTAATCACTACTGACACCGGTCAGCTAATGGATGATCCTAATTATAAAGAAGTTATTTAGTAAATGTCACCGTGATTCCATGGTTGGTTAATCAAGAACCATTGTTATATACCCAATCCATACATATTAAAAGCCGCCCAGTAAAATGGCGAACTGTATTCTTTTGATTTAACCATATCCAGCTTTGCTTGTTGCAAAGCGACTTTTGGTGACAATTTATCATTAACCATGTGTGCGTAAAAGTATTCCATGAGCTTTGATGTACCAACGTCATCTACATTCCATAGGCTAGCGACTAGTGAAGATGCTCCCGAAAAAAAGAAACTGCGTGTTAAGCCAATTAATTCATCACCATTACCTATTTCAACCTGACCAGTTTCGCATGCACTGAGTACAACCAGATCACTGACTTTATCGATTGAAAAAATTTCTTGCGCTGTTAGCAGACCATCGTTTAGACGGTCAGGTGCAAGAAATAGAGTCGAGTCCATTGCATTATCATTATTAAATAAACCATGACCAGCAATATGAGAGATGCTGAATTTATGAGACTCTTTTTTAAAGTTTGTCTCAGTGGCTTGTTCATTGAGCAGTTTTTTATGATTTGAAAATAAGGAAGCGATCATATGAGATTCCTGTTCTGCACCTTTTAAATCAGAGAGATTTGCTGATTGTAATACTTTAGGGTTACCTAGAATAAGAATATTTTCGTTTAAACCATCAATTGGCTCCAGGAATTGTAAAACCGATGCACTTGGTAAATACGAAAAAGCATATTTTTCTACCAGATTTTCCATTCCTGTATACAAAGCTTCAAATGGCAGATAATGGATAAAGTCATGACTAACCACAATAACTGATTTGTTAAGAATATATTTTTCTATTGGTTGAAAGAGGCTGTCATAGATCTTTTTTGATTTTTTACTAAGAACAACTGGATTTATATTTCTGTCTAATTTAAGATCATGAACAAATTTCTGCACCTCATTCTTTATGAGTTTCTTATTCAAATCCAAACTGTGTGAAGAAAAATTATTTCTATCGATTATCCAAACATATATATTATTTTCCGATACAAAATACTCAACAAGAGTAGTTTCATTTGGAATAATTCTTTGAATTTCTTGGTAATCCAGATTATTTACAGTAACAAGATTTAGTAGTTCTTTATATGATTCTTTGGTATCTATATCTTTACGCTTTTCTCGAATAGTTTCATTGTCATTATCACTGGAATCATTTATTATTTCTTTATATGGCTTATTACGTAAACCATTATCCAATTCATTAATATAGGAAGCCTGTTGGTCTGAAATACCAAGCTGCCCTCTTGTGATGTCTTTGTATGTCTGTGTATCGATGACTTCATTAAAATAGGAATTTATGCTTTTGTCACCAAACGACAATTCTCCTTTACTGCCCAATAAGTCAACTAATGATCTGGATCGAGAGTTTTCAGCATAATAAAATGCATCAGTATAGTTACTTGAACGAAAAAGGTCATCAATAAGATAGGTATATATCTCATCTCTATATCCGGCAAAAGTTCTTCGTTCTCTCTCCGTTGATATAGTAGATCGTAAATTAGCAATAATGTTGACTGCCTCTTTATTAAATTCAATGCTTTTTGCAATATTATTAGTTATATGGTATGACTTACCTGCAGCTCTATAGAGCTGGAGTTGGTCATTTATATCGAGCAAAATGCCAATATTTTTTGAATATTTAGATTCACCAATAAAGTCGATCTCTCTTTGAGCAGGAACAATATTGCCTCCAGAAAAAATATAGAAAATAGCTCCATAACTCTCCAGAAGTAATCTTATTCCAAATTTTGGAGCATAAGATAGTATTGCAAAAGAAGCTGTTGTATAGCCAATTACTGCTAATGCGTGAATAACAACTGCTTTATTTCTAGAAAACTTCAAATCATCAATGTGCTTAGATAGATCTTTATTAATTAAATATATTCTTTCCTGTAATTTCACAAAGGAACTAATAGAATTTGTGTGCATCCCAATCTCACTTAAAAGCAATATATTAACAAAATCTAAATAAGCATCATCCAATTTGGTTCTATTGTTAGTCCTGCTATTTCTTAATGCTTCAATAAGAGAAGAAATTTTATTAAGTTCTCTTTGTCCAAGAGACGAAAAATTAAATACAGTAGTCAGACCGCGTAAAATATTGAAATTAATATAATAGTCTCGTTTTATCTTGGAGAGTTCGTTCCGAGGCTTAAAGTACTCATGTGTCATTGTTGCTAAATCTTTTTCAAACCCTGAAAAATGGATTGGACTTAGTATGTCTTTTTCAACATGAATAGCATACGTATAGTTGTCTGTTTCCTGAGCAGTAATAGATGGAAAATATTCCTTGTTACCTATTATTATTCTACTTTTGTTCAATATTCTTCTTATACTATTACGAGAAGACGATATTTTATTTACAATGTCGCTATAATTATATGACTTTTTTTTAACTTGATTGCCTGAAAAACCATAGTAACTAATAATAT
Organism: Methylococcales bacterium; assembly: GCA_965224565.1. Lineage (GTDB taxonomy): Bacteria > Pseudomonadota > Gammaproteobacteria > Methylococcales > DRLZ01 > DRLZ01. The sequence continues at coordinate 112,653 of CBDCZN010000001.1, forward strand.
TCTCTTTATGAAATTTTTTATGCTTCGACGCAAATGTTTTTTTTGAATATATTGTGCGCGACAAAGGATAACCTATTTTTTTGTCTATTAAATGCCCTGATTTATTTATTTCTTCGTTTATAATTTCTGCTTCATCATAAAACTTTAAGGCTTTCTTATAGTTTATAAATGCGTAGGTATAAAATCTTGCAAGCTCAATAGACGAAAACAATTGGCCGATCAATAGGTTGTTTGATATTTTGTTAGCACTATATTCATCTTGCAAGACTTCAAGTAACAAATCATATTTCTTTTGAAGCTTATAACTATACTGTCTCATTGCTTTGTATTCGCTAGAATCGTAATCGTACCTATTGTCTCTATTTGAAATATGTGCGTTATTTGATGAGCAACTTGTCATGCCAGTCAATAAAATTATTACAGAAATAATTATTAAATTATTAAATATATTAATTTTAATGTGCTTGCTTAAATGCATTAATCAATTCCTTATTTATTATCTTTTCAAATATATACCTGATTACCCATAAGCTTCCGCCAATTTTAAAAGTCTGTCTGGCATAGGAGTCGTCCTGACTGCAACATAGGCAAAACGAGGGATCATATCTTCTAGCTGGAACCGTCTGTTATGGCGATAGCAGAATTCAGCAAGATAGCGTGGCAAATGCTTTGGGTTGATTGCATGGTAAGTGCCAGTGATGGCATTTTTAACATTGCCTATCATGGTATTCACCCAAGCAAATTCTTTTTTTGTGACACTTTGGTATCCACCGCCTGTTACAATGCTGATGTGATGACAATCAGCATCAGTCACTGCTGAAAAACAAGGCAATCCATCCGAAATAACCGTGCTATCAGGCTGCAGATGCTGTTTTGCCCAGCGTGATATTTCTGTCTGCCGAAACCCTTTAACGACATTCATATTCATTGCAATCGGGTGACCTTCTTTATCGAGTGAAACAGCGGCAACAAACGGGACCTTATTGGCTGAGCCTCTGCCTCTTTTTCCACCGTGGCGTTCGCCACCCCAATAGACGTCATCTAACTGGATTGTTCCACTGAGTCGCTTGCAATCATCTCGTTCCTTCATGACCTGCATGATCTTGTGTTTCATACTCCATGCTGTCTTGTAAGACACGCCGATTTCACGTTTAAGCGCCAACGCTGACAGACCTGTTTTTGATTGTGTGATTAAGTAGATGGCTAAAAACCACTTCGTTAGAGGAAGTTTGGTTTGCTCAAAAATGGTTCTGCTTATCAATGACGTTTGATGATGGCATTGATTACACTGATAGAGCTTTCTTGCTTTTAAAAAGCAATACTGATAACCACCACACTCAGGGCAATTAAACCCTGTCGGCCAGCGTAATTTGAATAAAGCTTCGCGGCATTGGCTTTCTGTTCCGTAGTCTTGAAATAGCTGTATTAAGCTATAGCCTGCCTGGAACTGCACTTTATTTTTGCTCATGGCTTTGACTCCGTGATTACATATCCATTAGAGTGAAAATTCCGAGTAAAGTTGCGGAAGCTTATGGGTAATCAGGAATATATATGAATGCATTACTAAGAAACGTAAGCAACTCAGGGTAGTAGTCTCAAAGCTTCAATGTATGCTAACGGTATTATGGATACTGCAAGACGCGCAGGTCTTCCGTCACGTGGGGGTTTGATCAGATAAATGTGTTTCTTACTCTGAAGCAATAAACGATAGTTTCCATTAGGCAGTTCGGTATAAAACTGTGTCAACGACCTATCGTCTGACACCACTTTTTTAGGCCAGACTCGAACATGTGGAAATGCTGAAAAAGTCTGTGCTTGCTGCGTTACATAGTAGTCATTAGCATATTTATACGCTAGCCAAGCGCCGATAATAAAAACAAGCAACACCAGACTGATTTGAGCTTGCTTGGCAAGCATAACTGTTGATCTTTCATCCTTTCTCCAACCTTGCAGCTTTAGCAATAAAAACAGGGCAAGGACATAGAGCGCGACCATCAGCCACCACCAAGCTTTATACACCCAGAATCCATACATCAGAAAATATTGATTGGGAATGTCCAGATCCAGCAGACCAAGACCAAAGTGTTCGAAATAGTAATACGCGTAAGTCCACCCGGTCGTGTAAATCAAAGCCCCAATAAGACTTAAGCTGGCAGCCATGTCGAACAGCCACACCCCTGTTGTTTTCTCCTTGTCACTCATCAGTATTCTGAGGAGAAATTCGACCACGAATGCTCCCATCAGTCTTACGCTGAAAATTCTGGCATGGCAGGCAACGACCTTCTCCACTTTGGAGTATTCTCCACCCATCCAGATCAGTCATCTTTATAGGTGAATTATCTGATGCCCGGCAAAGGTATATGGTGTCTGTTCCTTGCAGTTGTTTTTCGCAACCATGTCGAAAGTTATCATCAGCATCCACCAAACAAAAACAAGCGCTGGCACTTACTGGAACTGTGAAGGAGATAATGACAGATAACGCATATCGATTAAAAAGACAACCAGTAGAAATAGCACCTCCTTGAACTAGACTTGATGGTTTTACATCTGAAAATAAGAGGTAATATTTTAGTAGAAGGTGATTGTAAATTTGTTGCATACAGGGTCAAATTCTTGTGGTTTTTTTTTTGTCATTTTATGCTTTTATCAGCCAAAATTTCGCAGAAACTAATAAATGAACTAAAAACATTGTTTTGGAAGTCTAGCGCAACGATAAATTAGTATCTATGAAATATTCACATTAATATTATTTTTATAATCTAACTCTAGATAACAGCTCCTGATTACCTATGAAACTCAGAACGCCCCAGCGAGCTTGAGCAAACGCCCAGGCATCGGTGGTGTTCTTGCTGCAACGTATAATCGGGGTCAGCGTATAAGCGGGGTCTATAATCGGGGTCACCCATTAGCTGGCCGGTGTCAATAGTGATTACTCTATTCTGCCAGTGTATTCGCATTGTTACCAAAACAACCGAGGTTAAGAGATTGTTCCCTTGTCAGCTGCTAGGCGCGCGCCGTTTGAGCGCTTCAATCTCAATACGCGTAGCGTCTCCTTCTCTCTCCACCTCAATGGATTGCCCTGATTAACTCCACATTAGAATACACAGCATTCTTTTCACATTAAATCCCATCGTATTGACAGTCATCGTACCCGTTATGTCGATTCATTGGTGTCGGAAAACGATCCGCACCAGTCACCCATCTGGATCAAGGCGGAACACATCCTTTGTTTTTCTGCCCCTGGTACCTTGGTACCCCTCACAATCATCGGTGCCAAACCGTGTCCAAAAAGTATTCACAGAATCTGTGGCTCAGCTTGCGCTGTCCAGACCCGAGTAAGCTCACGGTTTGGGCGAAACGTCAAACACAATGGGCGACAGAGGCTTCCAATCAGAGTCGCTGGTTTTTCCACACCCCAATCTGGCTCACCGCTGTCGTCCAATCTTAACCTGGAAACATCCGTTTGGCCTCATACGGCGTTTGATGTTTCAACATCATCCAGGTGGCTCTGGCGAGTTTTCTGGAGACCGCACGGAGCGCAATAATGCCATTGGTTTTCGCCTTTTTACGGTCATAGAAGCGCTGTGCCAGTGGCTCAAAACGGATGGCAAAATGCGCGGCTTCTGAAAACGCCCAGGATAAATACTTGTTACCGGCTTTGGCGTTGCCGCTGCCTTTCTTCTTGCCATTGCTCTGTCGCGTACTATCAACACAACGGCAATACGATGCATAATTCCCCGGCCCGGCAAAACGATGAATATCACCGGTTTCCAGCATAATCGTTAGACCCAGTATTTTTCCGACCCCGGTTGTGGTTTGCGTTATTTTGAATTCATCGGTTAACTTGACCGCATTGAATGCGACGTGTTCGATTTGGTTAATCTCCTGTTGAACCGCCTGATAGACGGAAAGACCGGCTTGGACGGCCAAATACGTGTAGTCTTCTGGTAGTGGTATTTGAAACGTTGTCTTCTTCAGCTCACCGGTGGCGATGCGAATCCCTAGTGAACGCCAAAGTTGGCTCTGGACACTGATTAACTGGCTGCTGGCAGTATGCACCAGTGACAGTCTGCGACGTAACAAATCTCTCACCGCCCGTTGTTCTTTTGGATAAATGTAGCCTGTCGGTAAGATCCCCAACCGCATCAGATGGGCAAGCCAAAAGGCATCGTGTTGATCATCGCTGTATTTCAGACCATCGTATTGTTTGACAGCCGCCGTGTTGACCAGTTTCAAGTGATATCCGGCATCTTGCAGACCATCAACTAACCAGTACCAATTGAATGTCGATTCAACAGCAACACCCTGTAAGGTATTACGATACGGATCCAGCGCTTTCAACGTTTGATTCAGATCGTTACTCAAGCGTTTTTCGTAAACCCGTTTATCGGCTTCGTCAATGACGACAACAACGTGATTATTTGAATGTAAATCAATTCCACAGTAATGTCTCATGTCTGTCTCCTCTTCGTTGTGTTAACAACCAGTTTAACAACTGGTTGGAAACGACCGGCTAGAGGAGTATCAGAGTAAAATAACCAACAATTTAATGTTACCCTGACCCTGATTATTTCAGGTGAGAATAATTCAAAACTCGAAGAGTCATTTCCGAAAATGGTTTACTATTGTTTTACCACCGGAAATTACTAAGTCAGGATATTCAAGAAGTTTGTATTTTTCAAAAGGATTACCCTTTACTGCAATAACATCTGCTGGTGCGCCCTTTGTTAAGTTACCCAGAAGAGGAAAATCAATATTTTTCCCTGCTTGAGATGTTGCTGATTTAAATAAATCAAATTGGGTATCTAGTATACTCAACCATCCACAACATGTAGTATCTAGCGATGGAAGAGCAAAGGCATTCGGTTTGTAACGTTGACTATCCTGGAACATTCCAGGAATTTGATAAGTGGTTTAGCACCGAAGAGGCTTGCCTTGCATATATTTTGACACTCAGGTGGCCTCAAGGTTTTTGTTGCCCTTCTTGCGGAGTTTTTGAAGAAAACCCGTCGATTATGGGCAGGGGTCTTTTTCTGTGCCGCAAATGCAAACGGCAAACATCCATTACTGCTGGAACATTGTTTCACAAAACACACAAGCCGCTGAGGACCTGGTTCCTTGCTATCTGGTTTGTAACGAGCCAAAAGAATGGAGCCAGCGCACTTGGACTGAAGCGTGTTCTTGGTCTTGGCAGTTACGATACTGCATGGACCTGGATGCATAAATTGCGTCGAGCAATGATACGTCCTGGTCGCGACCATCTAACAGGCGCTGTCGAAGTCGATGAAACCTATGTTGGAGGCGTAGGAAAAAAAATCAGAGGTCGTGGTGCCGAGCGTAAAGTGATTGTTGCTATTGCCGCTGAAGTCAGAGGGAAAGGCTCAGGCCGAATACGAATGTCTATGATTCGAGATGTGTCGGCGAACAGTCTTCATCAGTTTGTTTCGGATAATGTTGAAAAAGGTGCGACAGTTCGCACGGATGGATGGAAAGGATATATCGGTATTGAAGACGTTGGCTATAAGCATATTGTAAGCAATATTACCGCAAGTGGTGATCCTGCACATGTCGTCATGCCTCGTGTCCATAGAGTTGCATCCTTATTTGATCGTTGGTGGCTTGGAACTCATCAAGGAGCTATACGTCCGGTGCAACTTGCTTATTATCTTGATGAGTTTACATTCAGGTTCAATCGCCGAAATTCAAAAGCGCGTGGCTTGCTCTTCTATCGCTTGATGGAGCATGCGGTAGAATGCGCGCCGGTGCCTCGCCCTAAAATAATTGGTGGTGAACCACAACATATGGTAGTTGGTTGAGTAAACTGGATACCCATTTAAATCAATAACTGCCATACCAGTCAAACTCAACATTCTATGGAGTTCTTCGGCGTTAATACCCCAGGGAACATCATTGTGGCCTATTTCTGAACCATAAATAAACTCTGCGCCAAGGTGAGCCAGTGCATGGGCGTTTTTATCAATGCCATGACATGCAGAAAGAGTATCCAGTGTCGTAACGAAAGTGATTCCCTGGTCAACGGCTCTCTGTAATAGCGACGGTTCGATCTCTGCACAAGGTATATGAGAAAATTCATCGACACCTGCAATGAGTGCGCGTTCAACACCCTTGTTTTCTCCCACATGAGCGGTTACCCGCAGACCCAGTGAATGTGCTTTTTCAACAATTCCTTTTGTAGTTTCTTCGCTCAGAATGGGCCAAGGTAAACCTGAAGTTTCTCCTTCATGGCCATGATCATTACTAGACCAAGGAGCACCTAGTTCACCACCGGGTTCAAGTGCAATTTTAATGATTACCATGCCCGCATCGTAAAAATGTTGAACCAGGTTTTGGCCTTCTTCAGGAGAGTCAACTTCGACTCCAATAATATTGGATATATGGTGGCCTTCACCGTGTCCGTTACCAAATAAATTTAGCGGATATCCTCCTGATGCTTGAATAATGGGTCCTGAGCTTAATAAGCGAAGCTTTCTGTTACCACCTATCGGCTCCAATAATGGCCCTCCCACATCACGAATGCTGGTGATTCCGTGCTGCAATATTTTATCGTAAGGAACGTTTTGAAAGGTCGCATGTGCATGTGATTCTATAAACCCAGGCATTATGGTTGCATCTCCCAGATTTATTTCACGAAAACATAAGCCTCCTAATTGTTCTGCTGCTCCTACTTTGTGAATTTTCTTTCCTTTAATGATAACTGCAGCATTGGTATGCAGGATTTCTCCATCAAACAGACGGTCCGCTATGTATGTTTTGCAGTGAAAGAAACGGCGTTTCTTGAAATTATTTGACCTATCATTAGCGGCTTGGGAGTTAAAAGTCGCTACTTGTAATAAAAGTACCGCTACAAGAGGATAGAGAAGATTGCGTAAACGATTATTGTTGGACATTTTGTCTCCAAAGTAGAGTTTTTTATGTATTTACCAAGCTAATAGATTCCTGATAAGCTCGTTTAAAACCCAATTTTAATTTTTGAAAGGACGGCCCTGTACAGGTCTTGTAAAAATATTTATTCGGTCAGGGTGAAATATTCATCTATAGCTGTCGCTATATAAAAATTAAAGGAAAAGATAATACGTTACACTGGATGTTGAAATGATGTTAATTCGTATGCTATAAGTAGCAATTTATATGTTTAAGGTTGCATAAACCTATCAAGCAGAGCAATAGAATATCAAAGGGAAATGAAATCAAAGAGGTGGAGTATCCGTGCAAATGATTTGAGTTTGCATTTTGATTGGGCTAAAGGCTGCTTGTGTCAATCGTTGCCTGAAAGTGCGGGGAAAGGACAATCGAATATATTCCACCTGGATCAAGGTTTAACTTACATTGAAACCAAATACTCGCCTGAGAAAGACTTGGCTATTCTAAGTACAATGGACGATCAGGAGGCCCACTTTGTCGTCACGTTGGCCATTAGCGGTTGCTCGCGCTTTGTCCATAAAAGCAATGAAGATATTATTTTTGATCAAGGTTATACAACGATTACTGCTTTCAGTTCTAGTGTTGGAGTGCGTCAATATAAGGAAAATCAGCTTTTAACTCAATTGCGCTTTTCTTTGAGTCAAAAATGGTTCGATCGGTATTTCGGCGAACAAACAAGTTCCGAGCTCCTCAGCAAAAGTGGAATACAAATGCTTTATTATAAGCCTATTTCTCCGGAGGGAATGATGGCTGCTAAATTGTTATTGAATAGGAATGTGCCAAGAGAAATGCGGCACGTATTCATGCATGGCCAGGCGATGTCTATTCTTGCTACCGAATTAAATCATATTTGTGAAGAAGATTTGCGACGAGAAAAACGCTTTAATAAGCAAGATATGGAAATAGCATATGAAGCACATGAGATATTATCTCGTGAATTTAGAATACCGCCTTCAGTCGATGAATTAGCAAAACGTTCAGGAACCAATCAATTCAAGTTAAAACAGTTGTTTCATTGTTTTTTTGATAATACGCCTTACGGTGTATTGCTTGAAATACGAATGAACAATGCTTATAAGCTATTACAGTCCACGCATTGTCATGTAAGTGTCGCTGCCTATCATGTTGGTTACAACCATGCCAGTAATTTTAGTGCAGCATTTACACGGTTTTTTGGCGTTTCGCCGAAACATATTGCAAGAAAGTAATGAATAGGAGTTTTATCGCTAGTTTTGTATTGTTTTTCTCCCAACAAACTCAATATGAATAAAACAGGGTAATTGTTACTTCTGACATCTCTATATCACCATATTTTATTTTGTTTCATTCCCGCGCGCTGTGCGGGAATGAAAATATAATCCTTAAAGAACTTTTCTAAAATACTCTCATTCCCAAATCCTTTTTTTAGGTACTCTTGAAGTACATCCACGTCTTCATCAAGTACTTCTTGTGGAACATTCCTGATGGGGTTTTCGTATAACGATAAACTTTCTAAACGTGGCAAGTCGGCTATTTCATTGGGAACGATCCTGATTTTATTCTTACCAAGGGACAATGATTCTAGCACTTGTAGTTGTGAAATTTCTTTGGGTATTTCTGATATTTGATTGTAGCCCATATCCAAATCACTCAACTTGCTTAGCTCAAATATTTCAACAGGTATCGCTTTAAATTCATTGGAACTAAGGTCTAATTTAGTGAGTGCCTTGAGCTTTGAAAACTCTTTAGGAACACTAGATATTTTACTCTCGTAACCTCCAATTTCAAAAGATTTAAGATTAACTAATTTCCCAATCTCGTTAGGAATCGTAGTAATGTCATTACTACCTAAATCTAGCTCCTCTAATGACTTTATATCCATTACTGAAGATGGAATCTCCGTTAAATCATTATTATTGAGATCCAGGCTTGTAAGCGCTGGAAAGATAATGTTTTGAATTTTTTTAATATCATTTCCATCAATTCTAAGCTCCTTCAAGTTTTTGAAATCACGAATATAGTCTGGAATTTGAGTAATCCTGCAGAGGAACATTTCTAAATACTTTAGTTTTTTCAAGTCTGCCAAAACCTTTGGAATTGTATTAAAATGATTAGCACCTAAATCAAGCCACTCCAATTCGGTTAATTTGGAAAAATTCTCTGGAAGTTCTTTGATAGAAGTTTCTCGAAGATTAAGTTTTTTAAGATTTTTAAGTTTGAGGATCGAAGCTGAAACTTTTTTCAACGAATTTCTTGAGATATTGAGTTCAGTAAGCTTTGTGAGATTTTCTATATCGTCACTTATTTTTGTATAACAATACGATAAATCTAACATCTCAAGGTTTGATAAGTGATATAAGGAACTTGGCAATTCATCAATATCATTTAACGTTAAGCTCAAGTTTTTAAGCTTGTGTAACTCACCTATTTCTTTTGATAAAACAACGATTGCATTTTTTCCCAGATTTAGAGTCTCCAAATTTTGTAAGCTTTTAATATGCTTTGGCAGTACTCGAATTTCATTTGAAGCTAAGTTTAAATGCGTGAGAGACGTAAGTTGAGAAATGTTTCTTGTAAAATTGCTGATCTGGTTGCTTTCTAGATTTATGACCTTCAAATGTTTTAAATTAGATAAAAATTCTGGTGTTTCTTTGATGTGGTTTTTACTTAAATCGAGATGCTTTAAGTTTTCCAGTTCCACAAGAAAACTGGGGATTTCCTTCAACTCATTGTCAGATAAATCGAGCAGACTAATATTTTTTAACTGCACTTTCGTAAGTTCAGAAATACTCACTTCATCATCATTTATTTTAACTTTACTGGCATATTCTTTTATAAAGACCAGTGAATCCGAAGGTACTTCCTCAATTACATCTTCTTTTTTCTTTTCAGGCTTGGCATTCGAGAAATGTCTCTTTTGATAATCAAGAATCGGTTTTAGCAAACTTTTGGCATTCCCGTCTAAAACCTCCCCCCTAAAATCACCTAGTGAAAAATCTGGCTCATCGCTATCTTCCCAAGCCAATTTCATAACTATCGACTTATTGTTTTTAAAAATAGTTGTCAAGGTTGAATAGTTAAGATTTTTTGGATCAGTATAATCAGGGTGTAAAAATAAGTTTATATGCTCCTCAGTTTTAATTTCAGGTGTTCGTTCTTCTGCTATAAGCACAGGTGTATAAATTGCATCTGCCCATACGGTCCCGTGGTTATAGGTTTGGATGGTGAAATATTTCACATAAATATTGCCTTGAACCTTGACCTGAGCACCACCAATTAATAAGTTATCGACATATAGATCACCACGAACATCGAGAAATTTTCCATAATCATCTTCGTTATTAAAAACGGTTCCTTCTACTCTTAAATCACCATCTACGATAATGCCTTTGTAGTAGAGGGCACTATTTTCATCTTCTTTCTCTTCGTAATCTAAATTGATGTCACCTTTGACGATAGAATTTCCCTCATAAAATCGGACTTTACCAGCAATGAAGTAGTCCTTACCTTCTACGCTGATAGCGTCAATACCACTTTTTAGAGTGACTGATTTTGGGGCTGCTACCAAGTAGCTACTGAATAAACAGCTTATGAGTAAAAGATTAAGCAGGTAATTTTTCATTATTTTTCTTTGTCTGTAAAAAATATGGAGGCCTGAATTCAGGAGGTAAGAATCACACATATTCACTCTTTTAAGTTTTGATGACGCTTTAACTCACCCTTCATTCTCCCGGTTAACATATACCAAAACATTTTGAAATCAGCCATCAATGATTTAATCGGCTGTTTGAACGAGGTTGGTGTATTTTTTTCGATTACCAAATGGCTCAACCATGCCAGGCCATAAGCGCAAAGGGGATATAAAAAAACAATATATGGGTTGTAAACAATAGCGACTATGCCAAGGGGTAGCAGCGAGCCAGTTCCTAAAAAGTGAAAAAAGCGTGTGGCTGGCTTGTTGTGCTCGCTCAGGTAAAACGGCCAGAATGCTTTAAAAGACTCAAATTTGGTGTGCATGCTATTTCACTGTAATAGTGGATTAATTGGAGATGGTATTATTTCACAGACTCCATACGATAATTACTATAAGCTCAATATGTAATAGCAACAGCATACTACTGTTTGACTTAATAACCGCATAAGAGTTGCTTATTTTGATCCAGTATCACGACGAAGGTGAGGTGGTTCATAAAATACAGCCATTCAGGGTCAGGGTATTCATATGAGCGGATCATCAGAAAAAACAGAGCCGATAGAGCTGCAAGAAGATGCGCTGAATTTCGAGCAAATCTTTCAAGAAGAGCTGAATGCTATTGATTGTCGTCGATCCGGTCAGCACAAGACCGACAATAACACTAGCGATACAAAAAAAACTGAAGACCCTTGGTCGATGAATTTGCTAGGCCTGGCTTTTTCAGGTGGCGGTATTCGCAGTGCAACATTCAATTTGGGTATCATCCAGGCACTGGCTCAACTCAAGCTGTTACGCCATGTCGATTATTTATCGACAGTGTCTGGCGGGGGATATATCGGTTCATGGCTGTCTGCGCAGTTCCACCGAGAACTGGAAATAACCAAAGATGTCAGCGCGGCAACTGAAAAAATCGAAGAAACCTTGTCCCCGGAGAACACAGGCTTCAGTCACCAGGTTTCTTCCTCAGAACCAAAGGTGATACGTTATTTGCGCCAACATAGCAATTACCTGACGCCAAAAGCCGGACTGTTTACAGCTGATACCTGGTCGATCCTTGTCACCTATCTGCGTAATGGGTTGCTGAATCTGATGATTTTGACCTGCTTGATTGCAGTAATGCTGATGCTTCCCAGATTACTGGCTGCCTGGGGAAGTATTATGACAGATGCTAATATTCGACTGTTCAGTCTGGTCAGTGGTGGCTTCGGATTAAGTGCTGCCTATATGCTTGGATACAACCTGGGTTGGTACCACCTGAGTAATCCGAATTTAAACGGGCATAATGATACTGAAAAAAACCCCAGATCAATAAAGAAACTCTTTTTAGTTCTGGCTATTTTTATGTTAAATCTGGCTGGTCTATTGTATCTGCGTGATAGCCAGCAACTTTCAGTTGTCTCACTCAACGATCAACAGCTTGGATGGTTGTTGAATACATTGAGGTTTTTACTGATATTGACAAGCTTTTCGTTGATGTATGTCATCAGTACATTGTCTGGGAATTACGAAAAGCCACCGAATGGTGCCCCACAAAGTGCAATCATCGTTCATGTGGTGCTTCCCATCATTTTTGTTGCTTATACCAGCAGTTTTGCATTACCGCTATTACTCGATTCAGCAGATCATACTCAGCAATCGTTCAATTCGCGGCAACTGTTTATCTGGATGGCTGGTACAGCAGTCGCCCATCTATTTGTGTGGTTCACAGCCTACTCTGGAGCATGCGGCTCATTTTTTTACAGAAGCAGACAGTTGTTTGCTCAACAAGTCACGGCTACAGTTAACTCAAATCTGGATAAGACTCAGGAAGATGCGAAGAAAACATTTATATACACATGGAAATTAATTATCGCATGTAGCTTCTTTTCAGGCTTTATTATGGGGCCATTGTTATATGTTTTTACTGAACTCAATGGCAGCTTTTCAAAATCACATTTGCTCATCAAGTTTGGTCCACCACTTTACGTCGTTTGGCTGTTTTTACTTTCCGTACTTCACACTGGTTTGATTGGCAGAGGGTTCAGTACTGGAGAGCGCGAATGGCTTAACCGTTTAGGCGCCTGGCTGCTGATTTTTTCAGTTGCCTGGTTGCTAATCAACGGACTTTCATTTTTCAGTCCTTTATCGCTCGACTGGCTCTCTGCGCACCAATATCTACAGACCGGCATGGCATCTGGCTGGGTGCTAACAACCATTGCAGGTCTAATTGCCAGTCGTGAAACAAGCGGCGAGAAAACAATGGGCGGTATTCGTAAGCTAATTCTAATCGTTGCGCCTTATGTGTTTATTCTGGGGATGATTGCGATTGTTTCTAGCGGGCTGAATACGTTGATTACAACCAGTTTGCAACCATTCGAGAAAAACAGCGAGATCAGTAAAGCAGTGACCTCATATAAAGAGTCGAAATATAGATTTGCACTCGAAGCCAGTCAAGTACCTGCGCTCGAACAAAATAGTTTAGATTACAGCGAAAACAATCAAAAAAGCAGCGATGGCCCGTTTACGCCCATTGTCGATAATTACCGCAATTTGCTACTAACCCATGATCATTACCCGTTGCAAATTACACTGTTGTTTGTCTGTTTAATCGTGCTGATTCTTTTACTTTCCTGGCGCATCGATATCACCGAATTTTCACTGCATCGGCTTTACGAAAACCGCTTGACTCGTTGCTATCTTGGTGCTTCAAACAAAAAACGCATTCCTCAACCGTTTAGTGGTTTTTCGAAATACGATGATATTCCACTACACACGTTGATACACCAAAATGCAGCACAAGAGCAACAAGCAATTGGTCCTTATCATTTAATTAATACAGCAATTAACCTGGTTTCTGGTGAGGATCTGGCCTGGCAGGAACGTAAGGCAGCATCATTTGTGTTATCGCCTTTGTATTGCGGTTTTGTCCCGCCACTCAATGGCTCTAAAACTGAAAAACAACAGCCCCTGATTTCGAACAATGGCTACCGACCAACTACACAGTTTGCCTGCAGCAAACCAGGGCAAGATCAGACAACCAAACACTGTTTGACATTGGGTGATGCGATGACCACATCAGGAGCAGCTGCAAGCCCAAATATGGGCTCCCATAGCTCCGCTATTTTTTCCATGTTACTGGCAGTCTTTAACATTCGTCTGGGCCGTTGGACTGGAAACCCAAGACACAGAAAAACCTATCACAAATCAGGCCCGGCAATCTCAATCCAGCTACTTATAGCAGAGATATTTGGTTTAACCAAAAGCAATACCGAATATGTGTATTTGTCTGATGGTGGTCATTTCGAAAATCTGGGGATCTATGAACTGGTACGCCGCCGTTGTCGTTTCATCATTGCCATCGACGCAGGAGCAGATCCACAATTCAAATTTGATGACCTAGGAAATGCGATTCGTAAATGCAGAAATGATTTTGGTGTGAGTATCAATATTGATGTCAGCAAAATCCGTGAGCGCAATGAAGAGGGATTTAATGCCTGGCCTTGTGCGATTGGTACGATTGATTATAGCGATACTCAAACAGGCACTCTGTTGTATATAAAATCTTCCTTGCTTAACGATGCACCAGAAGACGTGCTGAATTATGCTGCTCAAAATCCAACTTTTCCGCATCAAACAACAGGTGATCAGTTTTTTACTGAATCACAGTTTGAAAGTTATCGCTATCTCGGTTACCACATCGGCATGAAAGTTCTTGTCGATGCGCGTTTCAATAATCAGGAAGCCACCTCAGGAAGTGTCTGATGTCAAATACCAATCATCCAAATCAGCAGCTCAATATTGAGCAAATGTTTACCCATTTAAAGTTGCAATGGCAAGCTCCCAGCCCGAAAACAGCTGAAGGCTTTACCCAACTCAGCAACAGACTGGCAGGTTTGATGAGTGACCTACAGAACAGTCCATTGCTGGAATTCCTCGACAAACAGTTTTATCCGGAGTGGCGCGCACTAAATCAAGAACATACGGGTAGTGCAATTGATCATGAAAGCATTTTTAGTTTATCCAATCTTTCTGCTGATGAGTTTCGCCAAGGGTTCTATTTTTGCAATCGACTGATTGCATTGATGGAAGATGTTTACCTGGATCTTGATCTGGAAGCATATTATGATCATCCAGACAACAGAGGTTGGATTAATTTGTTTCGCCACTGGTCATGGTCAGCCATGTTTCAGGTCAGCTGGACAATCAGCGCTTGTACTTATGGGATTCGTTTTCAGCGCTTTTGCCGTCACCACCTGGATCTGGAGCTTGGCAAGGTGACGACCTCCACAATTGCAAATGATCAGTTTGATGATTGCACCTTAAATGCATTTGAGTTGTTGCAAGTCAAGGCCATCTATAACATTTATCAAAAACAACAGGCTAATCTCCAGCTCCACTTAATGAACCTGCAGGTTGCATCACCAGTACCATCGGAAAACAACGAGTTTCAGCCGTTAATACCCGTCTTTAATTTTGGTTATGCCATCATCGACACCCACAAAAATACAATTCTCATGTTCAGAGTCCAGGATCATTTACGCAAGCTCGGTTTGGGTAATGCAGGACTTTTAAATCTTATTTCAGTGCAGTCAAAAGTTAGTAGGCAAGCATTAGAGATGGAGCCAGGTTATCTTACTTATTTCAAGCTGACAACAGATCAGAACAGTTCTATCGATATGAATCAGTCAATAACGACTGATAAAGAAAATCTAAGCACATTGCTATGTGATCCATTGTTCAATCGGGATATTAACAAGCAATCGATTGCTCAATTTTTAAGAATACTTGATTCAACGCAGGCAAAACATAGAGCGACACATCAATAAATTCAATGATCCTGAGAAATCGTATAAAAAGTCCATAGCCTTTGTATGCATATTCGATTGTGAATCTGGCTAATTTTGCAGTTAACACCGTTTAGACGGGTTGGAAGACTGGACTGAAGATTATCCTTCAATCCAGTTGTTGTTCGTTCAGCGTGAACGACGCATTGATCGCTTGAACTTCTCTCGAAACTGTTTACGGGCTTCTCCTGCAGACATCGTTCTGAGCCCAGAGGCGCTATCTTTCTCGATGCAGAACAGAAACTGTTGGGCAACCGTGTCAAACTGCGCATTCTTTCGACCTTGAGCCGCATAAACGTCTGCACAAATCGATGCTCCACTAGCGACTGTAAACGGAACTTCAAATTTGAAATTAACAACTCGACTACGCCCTGGTGCAATCTTAACCTGTTGAGGCCGCGGATTATTAGTGCCAGACTTACCTGTTTGAAACGTAGTGAAATCGTTAAAGCCTCCAGTTCCTGAAGCGTTGACAATGCTCCACACAGTGCCTCTGAATTGCGTGCTGGTTCGGTTGCTAATCGTTGCGCTATAGTCGCACGTCCCGCCACGCCTTGGGAGGTTATCACAAGGTTGAATGTTATTGAACTGGATAGGTGGTGGTATCAGTTTGATATCACTCACCTCGAGGTCTTCTCCTGCACCTAATTCGAATATCTCTGTTTGTGTGGATTCGAACTGATCGGCTAAAGCATTGAGCTGGTAGGTTCCCGCTGTTAGGTCATTACCGTTGAAATCAATTTCGAACCGGAAACGTCCCTCGACGTCCGTGGATTGAAAGTTTACAAACTCAGAGCATTCTCCATCACTGTTACACCGATTGAGCTCAACGGACGCAAAAGGTGGACTATCTCCCGGTAGTGGCTCCCCGGTATCCGTATCAACGACTCTGCCACTGATGGGTCCCGCCGACGGAGGGCCAAGGGTAACGGATAGTTGATAGGTTCCATCGGATCCACCTGCACCAACGAAGGCATCATCGCAACAGCTTGAAGCAGCGAGCACGAAAACACCATCCGCGGGTACGGTAAAGGTTAGCCTGGAATTCAGCGAACCGCTACCGTCATCATCAAGGGCGATTAAGTTACATGCCGAATCGAATACTCCAACGAAGGGATCCGCAAGCGTACCATTTCCTGTTGTCTCACCTTCGAGATCTATTCTTACCCTGCTGTCTGGTGTTAAAGCGAGCCGGAAAAAATCCACGTCAGCCGGATCAAGAATACCGTCCAAAGTAAAGGGTAGAGTAACCGTGCCAATCTCCTGGGCGGCTGGGCATGTATTGTTGGATTCGACATCCATCTCTTGTCCGAAAGCCGTACTTAGCGAAATGAATACGAAACTCAGTGTTAGAACTAATTTCTTTGGGATCAGAGCTAATGATTGCATTTGCCTTTCTCCTTTTCGCATGAATAAGTCGGTATATTTAACACAATTATAATTTTTATAAAAGTATTTTTTATAAAAATCAAATAAGGACATGTCTAGCAACAAAAATTCCTATTGATTTACTCTTTGAGCATGACTTTAAAGTATGGTGAAAACGACTTCCGAGAGCGAAAGAAGAAAAGCTTTAGCAAGAGATTTTATCAAGTTTTTGTAGCAGCTCCTAACAATAGAATTATTGAGAGGAGTTATACCACCTGAATTCATCTAAATGACTCTCCACAATAACCTTTATCATAATAAAGATCAGCTGATTTTTATGAAATATTCAGGTTAGTATTTATGACCAGAGTACCCCAATAATTAGTGACCTTCAGTCAACACACAATTGTGACCAGATTAATCGCTGATTGACACATCAATCTATACTATCGAATGGCAACATTGTTGCGTTAAAAGTAAGCTCAAAATACTCACATATTTCAGCATGCTGTGCTTTTTCTTTCACTGCATTCATTGATCAATGGTCTTGAATCGGTTCTTAGTCAAGTTAGATAAAACAGCATCATACGATGTTTATTTGGCTTTTGTGTGCCATTAATGATTCAACGGTAATAGTTCACAGATTTTTGTTGTTTTCAGGTATAGAATTTGTATGTGCTCAGTAAGTTTTTGCTGATTTTTGGATGCTAGAACGTATCAGCTTCCGATAACAGCTGTGCTTATTGCAAGTGTCCAGATTATTACGGAGGGAACTGAAGATGAATAAGAACTATTTATCATTCGTGCTTGCCAGTCTTATCGTTACTGGTGGTTTGTTTAATCTATCTTCCGCAGCGGAGTCCAGGGATCGATTAAACGAATTAAAAGATTGTAAAATTGCCGCTAAACGAGGTTTCAGAAAGGTTCCTGACGAAAGAAATAAGCGCTTTTTGGGTAAGGTTACTAAAGAAACCGCTAATTGTCGGGGTGGATCAAAAGCGGTTAAATATCGTGATCTCCCCTGGGTTGACTGGCCCAATTACTGGGCTGCCGGTGACGCATCGACCAAAGCTCCACAGCGACGCAATCTCACCAAAATAGGTGGACATCTCAAACCCAATGGTCGCGGAGTCGATGGTGCGCTGATCGATCTTGAGTACCAGCGCGTAGAACTAATCAAATTCAACTTGTTTGACAACTTGACGTTTGAACACTATATCAAAGGCAACAATGATTCTGATGGACGTGCCATTAAAGTGTGGGATGAGATGCGTCTGCCCAACGATCATCCAGATTATACAAACGTTGGCGGCGATGGAAAACAGCTTTGCCAGGGCGAACTGATACGCCATCGAAATGTTAACGGAATCTGTAACGATATCAAAAACCCGTTGATGGGTTCGACTAACACACCGTTTGCGCGCAATGTGGAATTCGAATCCACGTATCCTGAGATGGGCCAAACCGAATTGGCGCGTAATCGCCATGGGGATCGGCTGGCATTGTTAAAACCAGACCCGCAAGTAATCAGTCGCAAACTTTTCACCCGCAAACAATCAAATCCCGAATTGTGTAATGAAGGCTATGGCATACCTGGAAGTCCTGAGAAGGCTCAATGCGACTATAAAAAAGCGCCTTTTTTCAACGTGTTGGCTGCATTCTGGATTCAGTTCATGAATCACGACTGGTTTTCGCATCTAGTGGAAGGTCACAATTCACCCAAAATGATGCAAGTGGGTTGTACTTCACAAAAAGTCGACAATGTTGAAACGCCATTAACAAAAAAAGATGTTGATACTCTCAAGTGTCGCCCTGATGACACAATGGAAGCGGCTTATTTTGCTAAAACAGACGAGCCAGCTAAATTCAAACACGGGGGCGAGACTCGCCTGTCCAGAGCACCAAAAACCACTGCAAATACGGTGACAGCCTGGTGGGATGCATCACAACTCTATGGATACGATGAAACGTCCCGTAAGCGGGTAAAGCGGGATCCTTCCGACATGGCCAAGTTGTTGATGGAAAAACGTGATGATAAGGCAGGTCAAAGCTATCTGCCAAAGTTTAATACCTGTGTCAATGCCTCAGAGGACTGTGTGGCTGATCCAGTCAATCCTGCATGGACTGGTCAGGAAGCCACAGCATTTCCAGACAATTGGACCATTGGATTGAGCTTTTATCATAATGTATTTGCACGTGAGCATAATCTATTTGTTGATGAATTCAGAAAACGTACAAAACAGTCACCAAACAAAGATTCAGGACTGCGTAACCCTGCTTATCCCGACAAGATTATTAGCTACAAACAGGTTGGTGACGATGAACTGTTTGAAGCTGCCCGGCTAGTCATTGCAGCGGAAATCGCCAAAATCCACACCATTGAATGGACCACTCAGCTGCTTTACGGTGAGCCGATGAATCTGGGTATGAATTCAAATTGGTTTGGTTTGCTTAAAGACCATAAGCTCGTCAGCGCAGCTTTGGATAAGGTGGTTCACCATGGACTTGCCAAAAGTGATGAAGGTAAAAAATCGGCTGGCTGGTACTCAGTATTATCTTCTGGCCCTGGTATTTTGGGATTGGGCAACGATATGGATTCACGCCGACTCAAACCCCACAAGTGGGATTTGAGTAATCCGGATGATGTTAATGGTGGAATTAATCACTTCGGTGCACCATTTAATTTTCCTGAAGAATTTATAACGGTTTATCGTCTTCATACCATGTTGCCAGACATACTGGAGTATCGGGAGCTTGAAAACCCTAACGAAACCAAGGAAAAAATTACTGTCGTTAGTACCTTTAGAGGACGGGCAACCGAAGCCATGGATTCTCGCGGACTCGAAAATTGGGCGGTGAGTATGGGGCGTCAACGCCTGGGTTTGTTGTTTCTGCAAAATCATCCACAATTTTTGCAGAATCTGGTGATGAACCGCTTAAAATCCAGTCCCACTAAAAAGATCGATGTGGTTGCTCTCGATTTGATTAGAGATCGTGAGCGTGGTATCCCACGTTTTAACGAATTTAGAAGACAATATGGTCTGAAGCAGTTGACTAGTTTCGATGACTTTATAGATCAACATCTGGCTGCAGATTCAAATCAACGAAAAAATCAGCAGGAATTGGTGAAACTACTACGTGAAGTGTATGGCCAGCATCAATGTGACGCATCCAAAATCATCTCAGATGCACAGTTAAATGATGATGGATCGAAAATCAATGATTGTTTGGGGCATGCAGATGGGGCGACGGTCGATAATATCGAAGACCTCGATACTGTTGTGGGATGGCTGGCTGAGACCACTCGTCCTCATGGCTTCGCTATTTCCGAAACACAGTTTCATGTGTTTATCCTCAATGCATCCCGAAGATTGTTCAGCGATCGCTTCTTCACATCCAGTTTCCGGCCTGAGTTCTATACGTCTGTGGGTTTCGATTGGGTCAACGATAACGGGCCTACCGGGAAGGTGATGGAGAAAGGGAAACCCAATGGACATAAGCAGGAAGTTTCACTAATGAAACGCATATTACTCAGAACCATGCCGGAATTACGCGAGGAACTCAGTAGCGTTGTCAATGTGTTTGACCCGTGGGCTAGAGATCGAGGGGAATATTATACCCTGGATTGGAAACCCCGACCTGATGCCAAAGCGGACCAATCGTTCCAGTAATCTGGAGCTGTATAGCTTGTAATTAAATCGACAACGCTTAAGAACCCTGGGAACCGAAGAGTCGGATTTCCAGGGTTAAGAAACGCGGGAAGCATGGCATTATTTGAAGATTAACCAAGGTTAAAAACGATGAACAATGAAGCAACAACTGATCAGCTGGCTACTGAAATGTCGCAGAGTGTTGAAGCGGTTATGCTGGCTGAATCTAGAAAGAATACTATTCCCAGATTTAATCAATCCAAGACGATTGGCTGTGTCAAAGCACAATTTCGAGTGCATGAGGATATTCCCGAGCAATTGAAACATGGCGTTTTCTCACAAGCGACCAGTTATCCGGCGATGCTGCGTTTTGCCAATGCCAGTAATGAGGATGATTCAAAAAAAGATATTCGTGGGTTATCGATTCGGCTATCCAATGTAAAGGGCCCAGTACTCTGGGGCGAGCAGGGATTTCAGGATTTTATATTAAACAGTTATCCAGCCCTGTTTGTGGCTACACCGGAAGACTTTCTTGCCTTTGCTAAAGCACGGCAAGAGAATAAAAAACCGGGCTTCTTTTTGAATCCTTTTGATTCACATCTGAAATCACTGTGGATTGTTTATAAAGCGCGTAAACAACATTGGAGTCCGCTTGATATCCGTTACTGGAGCACAGTTCCGTTTCGTCTCGGTGAAACGGGTGATCAGGTGGTTAAATATTCAGTGATACCGTGTTCTGATTATAAAACAACGCTGCCGGTGAATGCTGGTGAAAACCAGTTACGCAGCGCTCTCAAATCCCATTTGCAGATTGAACCCGCCCGCTTTCATTTTGCAATACAAATGCAAACTCAGCCGCATTCTATGCCAATCGAGGATGCTTCAGTGATCTGGAATGAAGATGTTTCGCCATTCCAGATTGTTGCAACCATCACCATTGAAAATCAGGATTTTGATACTTCGCAAGCCTTGGAACATTGCGAACGTTGTAGCTTTAATCCCTGGCAAAGTCTCGCTGCACACCAACCACTGGGCAGGATGAATGAGGTTCGGCGGATGGTTTATGCCAACGCTGCAGAACTGCGTAACAAAACATGGAGTAACCAAGATGAATAACACAATAAAAACATGGCTAAGTAAATCGCGTGAAGAACTTGATGAAATTTATAAAAACGCTGAGCCGGGAGAGATACCCACTGGCGATACACAAGGTACAGCAATCCTGGCTGGTTCAATTTTCGCAAAAATTGTAGCTGTGTTAGCGCGTTTGCTAGCCTGGCAGGGAAAAGTATTCGATCTGATCTGTCCAGGTGAAGAGGCAGGTTTTCTGGTTAACAAGATTACACCGTTTAGTTTGAAAGCCATTGTCGCCAAGGTGTATCGCGATACAAGCTGGCTGGATGGAAAAGACACCATCGTCATCGATTATTCCGATACCTCCTTTGTCGCCAAAGTGATTCGTGACGAAATTCGTGAGATTGAACCTGGTGTTTATCTGGGTAAAGTGTGGTGGGGCAAAAAGCGCATTCTGGATTTTGCTCTGACACAAGACGTGACTGATTAATCAGCCTTGTTGATACTCAGCTTGAGGACGAAACAATGACACCTCAATCCACCTTTATGATTGTTGCCACTGTGAGTGATGGGCAGCTGGATAAGCTGCGCACACTGCTGGCAACCATGAATAAAATACTAGCGCATGCTGATCCCAATAATAGCCTGGTTCCTTTTGGCCATTTTGATCGGTTACATTTTGCACGCTTTATGATTATTGAAGCAACGACAGCAGCTGATATTAAAGAATTTGGAGTCACACCTAGACCATGGCAGCCTGCACTGGCATTTCTTGGTGACTTTGATGGAGAGCAGGATTTATTTCTAGCTGAACTTGCGGAGCAAGCCAGTTCCGGGTTGAACGAAATTTTTAGTTTTTGTGAAGGATTTTCCAGGCAGGACAATAATTTGCTGCAATGGATGAAGGCTCACAATGTCCAACCCAAGACAAATTATGTCAACAGGATTGGTCGCACCGTCAAGCAAGTGCATGAGGAAGCAGCACTGCACAAAAGTCTGTCGACTTACTTACAGGAAATTGTCGATGATGTTGGTCGGGAAAATACCCGTGATTTACGACAGAAACTCTTGTCTCATGTGCAATTGGAAATACATGCAGGAAGGCTCAATCTAACACCTCCAAAACCGACATCCTGTGGATGGAAAATTCGCAACCTATTACACATGATCGGATTGCCGATGATATTGCTGGTCTTGTCTCCAATATTTCTGCTCATTGCCCCGTTCTTCGCGATACGTTTACGCATGCTGGAACGCTCCGATCCTGAACTATTTATTCGACCTAAACGTGAGCATATTAATCGACTTTCAGTGCAGGAAGATTTGGATGTCAGCAACCAATTTAATGTGTTCGGAGATGTTAAGCCGGGACTGTTTCGTTTGTTAACCTACAAGTTCATTTTACTGCTGGCAGACTATTTGACCAGACACGTTTACAACCGTGGTTTTCTCGCCCGAATAAGAACCATTCACTTTGCCCGTTGGGTATTTCTGGATAACAACCACAGAGTTTTCTTTGCCAGTAATTATGATGGCAGTCATGAGAGCTATATGGATGATTTTATTAACAAGGTTGGTTGGGGTCTGAATCTCGCCTTCAGTAATGGTGTTGGTTATCCCACCACGCGATGGTTAATCAAAGAGGGTGCATATCGGGAATTACAATTTAAATACACACAAAGGCGCCATCAACTACCTACCGAAGTCTGGTACAAAGCCTATTCTGGCTTAACTGTCACTGATTTAGAACGTAACAGTCGTATTCGAAAAGGTGTGGAAATGCGTCAGTCCAGTGATGCGGAAATTCGTGAATGGCTGAGACTGATTTGAGTAGGAATGTGTGATGAACAATTCAAGCGATTTTAAATTTGATGACCTGCAAGGACTGCTTCGTTATGGCCATGGAAAATTAACCGATAGCTGTTTCTTGTTACTGAATATCACCGATGTAAAAGCTGCCAAACAATGGTTGAACACGGCGCCAGTCACCAGTGCTACCCAGACAAACACACCGCCAAAGACGGCCTTGCAAATTGCTTTTTCTGTAGAAGGGTTGCGTACACTGGGCTTAAAAGAATCTGTTATCGAAGAGTTTTCCGATGAATTCATTACTGGTATGTCTGGTGATGAAAGTCGTTCCCGCCGCCTTGGTGATGTCGGCGCCAATGCTCCTGAACAATGGGATTGGGGTGGTAATACTACACAACTACCGCATGTTCTGTTGCTACTTTATGCCAAAGAAAACAGGATTGATACTTGGCGAAAAACTGTTGAAGACGACAATTTCTCAAAAGCGTTTCAATTGTTAAAGCAATTACCTACTTTGGATATTGGCGAGATAGAGCCCTTCGGATTTAAAGATGGCATTAGTCAACCCAAAATTGACTGGCAACACAAACAAAGCACAGACCTGCATAATCGTGATGATTATTCAAACTTGCTGGCTGCGGGTGAAGTAGTACTCGGCTATCTCAATGAATATGGACTCTATACTGCAAGACCACTTATCGATCCGGAAAAAGACAGTCTTGCTGCTGGTCTGCCCAATGCACAAGACCAACCCACACTAAAAGATTTCGGACGTAACGGGACTTATCTTGTGTTGCGACAACTAGCTCAGGATGTTCCGGGTTTTTGGCAATTCCTCGACAAAGAAACTGGTTCTGTTCCGGAAAAACGTGAACAACTTGCCGCGTCCATGGTGGGTAGAGAACGTAATGGTGAGCCTTTGGCGCCATTGAAGCCACCAGTTCCAGAGAACATTCCGGGAATAGCGTCGGACGACCAAAACAACCACTTTACCTACGACCTTGACCCAAGAGGAAGCAAATGCCCGATTGGTGCGCATCTTCGCAGATCTAATCCACGCACGGGCGATTTGCCTTCAGGTATCACTGGTTTTATTAGTCGGTTGATGAAAACCCTGGGGTTTGGACAGAGTCACCTGGAGGAAGATCTGGTGGCTTCATCTCGCTTTCATCGATTATTGCGACGCGGTCGTGCCTATGGCTCTATCCTCACACCAGAACAAGCTGTCAAAACGGATGCAGAAGTTGCTGAACGCGGTCTACAGTTTATTTGTTTGGCAGGTAACATATTACGCCAGTTTGAATTCGTTCAGAATGCATGGTCTATGAGTAGTCAATTTAGCGGTCTGCAACAGGAAAGCGATCCATTGTTAGGCAATCGTCAACCGTTAAGAAGTGGTGATGATACCGATCAATTCAATCGTCCTGATCCGGCTGGACCAAAGCTGAAGACCTGTCATCTACCTCAGTTTGTTACCGTGCGTGGTGGCGGCTATTTCTTTATGCCAGGGCTACGCGCAATCAAATACATTGCAAGCATCCCCAGTGTTCGGAGTAATCGCTAATGACAAATACGATAACCAATATAAAAAACAGGATACTTAAACTGATTCATGATTTTCTGACTGAATTACTTCATATCGAACGCAGACTGGAACCCTGGTTTCGTCCGCTGTGGAACTGTCTGTTTCGCGAACCCAGCGCAAAGTTTATCCAGTTTTTAATCAACCGTAAACGCAGCAACGAAGGTCTGCAACTGGCGGAGGAAACCATCGACCCTGACGAAGAAGCGAGTCTGGATGAAATTATCGACTTGATGGCCGACCAAATGCGTGGTCGTTTCAAACCGGGCGGCTATGAGCGTGGTGGCAATACAAAAACCCATGGTATTTTGCGTGCCACTGTCACCATTCGCGATGATCTGCCAGAACATTGTCGCAAAGGCGTTTTTGCCAAACCGCGTAGCTTTCCAGCCTATGTTCGCTATTCTGGCCCAGGCCCGAATGTACCTGCCGATATTGACGATGTCGGGTTTATGAGTATGGCGGTGAAGCTGATGGATGTACCCGGTAAAAAACTCATGGATGAAGAAAAATTCACTCAGGATTTTATCACTGTAACCACACCCACGTTTGTTACACCTAACACCAAGGAAAATGCTAAGTTGCAGTACTGGAGCCTGGTGGATATGACGCTCTATTATTTCCTCAATCCGAAGGATACCCATATTCGTGATTTCTTCATGCAAAGCCTGTGGAATGAAACCATGTATAACCCACTTGGTCAGCGTTACTGGAGCTGTGTTCCTTATCTGTTGGGAGAAGGACAGGCGATGATGTATTCGTTTGTGCCAAAATCAGAGGTTGATAAAACAATACCAGGGCTGCCATTTGGTTCCGTCCCGTTTAATTATCTCAGGAATAATTTGATTTCGACCTTGAGTAAAAAAGATGTGGAATTTGATTTAATGATTCAGGTACAAATCGACCCGCATTTAATGCCGATTGAAAATGCAGCCGTTCGCTGGCCAGAAAAACTCTCCCCATTTATTCCAGCCGCCACAGTGCATATTCCCAAGCAGGACTATGATGCTGAAGTAATGACAGCATTTCTTAAGCGGTTGAAAATGAATCCATGGCATTGCATACCAGAGCACAGACCGTTAGGCAATCAGAGCCGGGCCCGTTTCAGAATGTATTCTGAATTGTCCAAATTTCGTCAGAAGATGAATCAGACAACGCATCTTGAACCAACTGGGGAAGAAGTATTCGATTAATCTTAAATATTGTCTAGAGCAAGTGATATCTCATATTAGCACGATAACAAGCTATGAGATGACAATGACTTAGAACCTGTTCATAAAAAAATTAATGCGTTTTAGCGTTGATATTTTATAGCGACTAAAGTGAGGAACAATAATGAAACTATATTCAGTTATTGCTGCAACGATTGCATGCATACACATTGTTAGCTGTTCCTCATTGCCACCAGCTCAACGATTACTTGAGACTCAAGAAATTGAGCTTGAAACAGACGGCAGCACTGCAATGTTATTTCATTCGGCCCTGTATTATCCGTCAGCAATTGGTTTGAAATTTCCAGGGTTTATTGTTGGTATCGAAAAGAGTCCTGTTGAAACGATTAGTGAAGAAGGCGATATCAAAATACAAGCGATTCCGGGGTCTGGATTCAGCAAAGAAGAACTTTTCGATGAAGTTGTTGATAGCAAAATTTTATATGTCTCGCATATTATTGAAACTGACGGTCAACACTATGGCTTGTCGAACTGTGCTCTTTACAATGCATATTACCGAAACAATCAACAGCAATCCTCATCACCCACTAAGTATTGTCACAATGTAAACCAGCTTAAAGTATCACCTAAAAATGCTTATCTATCCAGCTGGAAGGGCATGGATGTTTTAAAGCAGACAATCGATGAGCGGGTTGATCAATACACACATGTTGTGGTTGTCACAATGGGTTGGAACACGGTGCAGGAAGAAGCTGTAAGAAATTTTAATTCGATTATGAAGAATTTAAAACACGCTGCTGGCGACGCCCCATTTAACCCGTTATTCATCGGTGTAACCTGGCCAAGTCAATGGGCAGCCAAGTGGTTAGAGCCGATCGTTCGCGCCGTAAGCTTTCCATGGAAAGCACATGATGCTGACGAAGTTGGCCTGACTTGGCTTGGCGTTTTACTACATAAAACACTTGCCGATGTATCAAAACCTATCGTCGTAATCGGACATAGTTTTGGTGCGAGAGCAACCAGTGTTGCTGCTTGTATCGGGCCGGCTATAACTGAACATGAAACAGAGGGTGAAAGACAGAATAAAACAATTGACTATTTAATAAATTTTCAAGGCGCTTATAGAGCTAATCGGTTGATAGGCAAGCCCAAGGATGGAAAATTACAATACCCTGACTCATGCAGAAAGAATGTTAAAAACATTATTCTTACATCCTCAATCAGTGATACAGCAATGGATGTACTATTTTGGGGTAAAGATAAATATGCAGGTGATGATGAGAGTTATGACCAGCAATGTATTGACAACCAAAATGGGATTCGTTGTGGGAAAGTCTCAAAAGAAGGCAATCTAACCATAATCAACCACTCAAGCAGTCATATTACCTATATTAATGCAGATGATTTGATCAATAAAAAATCCTATCTTTCAGGTGGTAACGCACATAGTGACATTTATCGATCAGAACATGGAGTGCTACTTTGGGATCTATTGTCTCGGCAAGACATTAATCAATATCAATGATTAATCAGTCACTCAATAACCTTGATGAAAAGGAGGAGAAATGATGTCTAAAAATATTATTCTTTGTTCCGATGGGACAGGTAACAAAGGTGGTTATGGAAAAGACACTAATGTTTATAAGCTGTATAAATCAGTTGACATTCATCATCCAGACTATCCGCAAACCACTTATTACGATAACGGTGTTGGTACTCAAAGCAATAAGTATATTCGAGCGTTAACAGAAGCGTTTGGTTTTGGTTTTCAAGCGAATGTTTGCGATTTATATGAATTTCTGGTGCGTAATTATGAGCCAGGTGACGCTATCTATATTTTTGGATTTAGTCGTGGTGCAGCAACGGTGCGGGCATTTACAGGGTTGCTGTATGCCTGTGGCTTAGTCAATCGATATGATAACCAAGCTCAAGAGAAAAGCAGCGATGTGCTAAGAGATGATATAGCGCTTGCTATTAAAGCCTATGAAAAAATTAACAAAAATCACCAACCAGCAAATGATTTTAAGGCAACTAAAGCGTTACATGATGATCAATATGTTCCCAATGGCGTCTTACCAATCAAGTTTATTGGAGTTTGGGATACCGTTTCGGCGCTAGGTTTTCCAAGGGACTGGAGTATTGCCTTTGACTGGATTTTTGGTTTGCTGGACACGGTTACCGATCAGATTTGGCCTCATAATTTCTACGACTATGAATTGAATACTACAATCGAGAATGCATACCAGGCATTGGCTATTGATGATGAACGAAAAACATTTCAGCCGATGGTCTGGGATGAATCAGCCAATGGGTTTTCCGGAGTCGTGGAACAGGTCTGGTTTAGCGGTGCGCATTCTAATATAGGTGGTGGTTATCCCAGAACAGGGTTGTCGGATGTAAGCATGGACTGGATGTTAGTGCGTGCCGTCCAGCATGGTTTAGTGATGAAAACAGACGTGGAAACAAATTTTAAAACGGATGCCGATATTCATGACCAGCTTTACGATTCTCGCGATGGTTTTGGTTTGTATTACCGTTACGAGCCCCGCGATATAGACGCGCTGATCCATACCAATGAAGGCACTAGCAAGTTGAAAACGAACGTGAAAGTACATAACACTGTGATGCAACGCATTAAGCAAGAAACCGCAGGCTATGCCCCAGGATATCTCCCATATGAATTTGACGTTGTCGAAACACCTTTGCAAGCTCCGGTGACCCCGATGCAAGCAAATCAAGAGAAAAATGCTTGGCAGACTGCTAGAAACCAGATAGCTAGTTATGTCAATCAACGTCAATGGTTATATCGTATCCTGGTCGAATTTACCTTGATGGTGATTCTCGTATCAGGTTGGTTGTGGATGACGACTGATATCGTTTCGCCAGAAGATACCAGCTCAAATTTCATTAATAGGTTTTTCGATCATGTCTCAGATGTTTTTCAATATGTATTACCAACCTACTTTGATAATTTTATCCACTATGTAATCCGGCTCTATTCCTGGGTATTTGTGGTGATTATAGTTGCCATGTATGGACTGTTTAAATTGCGTAAACATATCACTTATAAACTGAGAAAAGCTTGTGAGAAATTGGGTTATTTACTGCTGAAAAATAATTAGTGTTGCGTATTCAAACAATTGACGAACACTAAAGAATTTCCTGATTACCCATAAGCTTCCGCAACTTTACTCGGAATTTTCACTCGAATGGATATGTAACCACGGAGTCAAAGCCATGAGCAAAAATAATGTGCAATTCCAGGCAGGCTATAGCTTAATACAGCTATTTAAAGACTACGGAACAGAAAGCCAATGCCGCGAAGCCTTATTTAAATTACGCTGGCCGACAGGGTTTAATTGCCCTGAGTGTGGTGGTTATCAGTACTGCTTTTTGAAAGCAAGAAAGCTCTATCAGTGTAATCAATGCCATCATCAATCGTCATTGATAAGCACAACCATTTTTGAACAAACCAAACGTCCTCTAACGAAGTGGTTTTTAGCCATCGACTTAGTCAGCCCTTAAAAATTATTCATCCGAGCTACTTGCAAAATACATAAAAGCGAGGGGATTTAATTGCTTGAATAGCAAAAAAAGAAAAACCTTGCTCAAAAATGATAAAATAGAGGTGCCTAAACACTCTAAAAATATCTGAAAATGAGCAAGTTACGAGAAACAATAGCACAGTCCTGGTGGACTATTCAAGACACATTATTTCCTCGAATGATCGAAGAACTCGGCCCGTTAACTCAAAAACAACAGGAGCTGATAACGACGCTAGAAATGCTCCACATTGAAGCATTTATTGATTCCAGCAAAGGCTATCCTGGACGTCCACCCAAGGATCGAGTCGCCATTGCACGTGCCTTTGTTGCAAAGATGGTGTATCACATGCCAACAACGCGCCTGTTGTTAGATCGATTACACACCGACATCGCATTAAGGCGTCTGTGTGGATGGGAACGTGTCAGCGATATTCCAAAGGAATGGACAGTCTCGCGCGCATTTGCCGAATTCTCTGAATCGCAATTGCCGCAACGTATCCATGAAGCGTTGATCAAAAAACACTATCGTAGTGAAATCGTCGGACATAATCCGCGCGACTCAACCGCGATCAATGCACGTGAAAAACCGATCAAAAAGAAACCCATTGTCAAACACCCCAAGCAACGTGGACGCCCAAAAAAAGGCGAAGTTCGCGAGAAAACACTGACGCGGATTGAAAAGCAGACCACAGGGATCCCCTTGGAGGAGATGCTTGACGATTTGCCCATAGCCTGTGATGTGGGAACCAAGAAAAACAGCAAAGGTTACAAAACCAGTTGGACAGGCTATAAGCTGCATATTGATTCAGCCGATGGCGGCATTCCAATCAGTTGTGTCTTAACCTCGGCTTCAACGCATGATAGCCAAGTGGCGATTCCATTGGCAATGATCAGTCATCAACGTGTCACCAACCTCTATGATTTAATGGATGCTGCCTATGATGTGCCTCAGATCTATGCAACCAGTCGACAGTTAGGCCATGTCCCGTTGATTGACCGAAACCCACGGCGCGATAAAACGCTCAAGGATGAAATACACGCTGAAAACAAACGCAGCCGGATCATTGGTCATCAATCTTCTGAAACCATACGATACCGAGAGCGCGGCACTGTAGAGCGCGTCAACGGGCGCTTGAAAGATGAATTTGGAGGACGTGTGGTTCGGGTGCGTGGGCATGCAAAAGTGATGTGTCATTTAATGTTTGGGATTCTAGCGCTGACAGTGAATCAGATGCTGTGCTTTCTTGAGTAAATGATAGTTTACTGAAGGAGAAAGAAAGGGAATTGAGTCCCACAGGAGGATCGGTATGCTCTAAATTGACAAAACACATCAAGATGACAAGAATTTGCTGGTGTTCATCTGTGACATGACAGCCATTCCGTGAAAAAATCGTAACAGACGACTCAGTCACAATCTCAGTCGGTTGTGATCTCATAGTTTTGCAAGTGGCTCATCCTATTGAAATCAACTACCACGTTTATAAAACGTGGTTTGAATTCGGCCTATAAGGCCGTCCTCAGCAAAACCCCAAGGGCCTTGCTGAAGTAAGTCTAAGCTGTTCCCACTATTTTTAGTGTTTATTGGTCGTCTTGGTATCTAACATACTTTCTGATCATTTCTGCATCCATACCTACGGTATCCACACAAAGTCTTTTCCAATCCAGAAATGAGCCTGAAGGTAAGAGAGTCTTAAGCCCTTATTTGGAGTCGCTCATGGAGTTGTTTAAATAAATAATCGCGTGCTGAATTCATTTGTTCAGCTGCCTCATTGTCTGTCATTTCACCAGCAAATGCATCCAGTATTTTAAGTGTGATCCCTGGCTTTAAGTATTGGCTAGGGCGAGGCAAGGATCGGAACTTTTCATACGGTGTCCTGATCTCTTTATAACGATACATTCTGCGCTGCTTGCCCTTGTTATCCGTGACAATGGTCGGGAAAAAACTGGGGCGGTGGAAATTGACGTAGCGGTAGACTTGCTGCCGATTCAGTTCTGTGAAGTCTGTGGCGTACTGCTGAGGGATGTGCGTATAGCCATAGAGTTTACGAATCACGGATCCATTTTTACTTTCAACCAGACCATTATCATTGCTGCGTCGTGGTCGTGATTTGGTGAATTCAATCCGCAGCTTTTCTAGCAACTGAGCCACGCTGTAGTTGATATATTCACCACCATTATCGGTGTGAAATCCCTTTATTTTAAACGGGAAAGCAGCCAGTATGTGTTGTAACGCGGGTAGCATAAAGTCCTCACTAATCCGCTCAAGTGTCACAATGATCTGGAATTGCGTCACCTCATCGACTGCATTGACGTGGTAAATCCCTTTGCGCTTATCCTGATCCCCCTGATGGACAGAATCAATACGAATATAGCCTGGTTGGTCATTTGGGCAAGGCTTACGGCGTTGTCCAATTGAAACGGCTTTCGGGCGTGTTTTTGTCAGAGTGCAACGTTGGCGCTGATAGGTTTTGGAGCCGCGCAAGTTATACAGGTGTGAGACCGAAATCCTTGCCAATTGTTGATACTGAGTTTGGTTAAAACGCTGGTACGCACGCTCACAAAGCTTTTTAAGGACTGGTCCGCTGGGTTGGCCGTGTCGTTCATCCATACTGGCTAGCAAACGAATATCCTGCTCTGAATAGGTTCGTCTGAAACCGTTGCCACGGGCAGGCTTAGCGATCACTCGACCCGTTTTGATGTATTGCTGTATCAGGCGTTTAGTCTGAGCCAAAGAATAACCCGTTACTTTCATCAGGTAGCGGATCACGATTCCCTTGTCGACCTTGCCAAGTTGTATGTAGCGGTGCTTCACCAGTGTTTTCTGCACCCAGCGATAACGGTCTTGCTTGTTCGTTGCCATCGTGAAGGCAACCGCTTGGGTTCCATCAAGAAATTGATAGATCGCTTGAATGCTCGTCAGTTGTTCCAGTCTCATGATCGTTTTCATCCTGTGATCATGAGCGACATTGATCGCTATTTCAGGCTCATTTTATATTGGAATCACCTTTCTTGCTTTCAGCATCATTTCATATTGGAAAAGACTCACAATACCCTGCTGCCCAAAAATGGTTGCCCCAATATCGTTTTGATCGCAAACTTGGAAATTTCTGAAATGCTTGAATAGCCGTTTTTCCCTTTATCTTCCCCACCAAAAATGAAATTGAAATTTTAGGTGGAACCTTTACGAGCCAATGGACAGGATCTGACTGAACATTTAATTCAATCACTTCACATCCTGATCGCTTGGTATGTGCATAAATGCTCTGGTATACAAATTTTCCAATGTCACCTTTTAAAATTCGATACCGATATTTTGGCACAAAAACAATGTGATACTGGCAAAACCATATGACATGTGATAATTTTTGAAATCTGCTCATTTGTTTTCTCCTAATTGAATTGCAGGAACAACTCAACTAAGAAATACACTTGGGCAGATCTTTACGCAAAGCTTTTTTTACCCCCGCCCACAGGGCGCGGTTATCTAAGTTGTAATATAATAATATTAAATGGGTATCCAGTTTACTCAACCAACTACCATATGTTGTGGTTCACCACCAATTATTTTAGGGCGAGGCACCGGCGCGCATTCTACCGCATGCTCCATCAAGCAATAGAAGAGCAAGCCACGCGCTTTTGAATTTCGGCGATTGAACCTGAATGTAAACTCATCAAGATAATAAGCAAGTTGCACCGGACGTATAGCTCCTTGATGAGTTCCAAGCCACCAACGATCAAATAAGGATGCAACTCTATGGACACGAGGCATGACGACATGTGCAGGATCACCACTTGCGGTAATATTGCTTACAATATGCTTATAGCCAACGTCTTCAATACCGATATATCCTTTCCATCCATCCGTGCGAACTGTCGCACCTTTTTCAACATTATCCGAAACAAACTGATGAAGACTGTTCGCCGACACATCTCGAATCATAGACATTCGTATTCGGCCTGAGCCTTTCCCTCTGACTTCAGCGGCAATAGCAACAATCACTTTACGCTCGGCACCACGACCTCTGATTTTTTTTCCTACGCCTCCAACATAGGTTTCATCGACTTCGACAGCGCCTGTTAGATGGTCGCGACCAGGACGTATCATTGCTCGACGCAATTTATGCATCCAGGTCCATGCAGTATCGTAACTGCCAAGACCAAGAACACGCTTCAGTCCAAGTGCGCTGGCTCCATTCTTTTGGCTCGTTACAAACCAGATAGCAAGGAACCAGGTCATCAGCGGCTTGTGTGTTTTGTGAAACAATGTTCCAGCAGTAATGGATGTTTGCCGTTTGCATTTGCGGCACAGAAAAAGACCCCTGCCCATAATCGACGGGTTTTCTTCAAAAACTCCGCAAGAAGGGCAACAAAAACCTTGAGGCCACCTGAGTGTCAAAATATATGCAAGGCAAGCCTCTTCGGTGCTAAACCACTTATCAAATTCCTGGAATGTTCCAGGATAGTCAACGTTACAAACCGGATGCCTTTGCTCTTCCATCGCTAGATACTACATGTTGTGGATGGTTGAGTATACTAGATACCCAATTAATATTATTTAAGATTAGTCACATATATGGTCTCCTCCATTTTTGCAAGTAACACTGTTAACAAAGTGACAGGGATAGATTTGCTCTCATATATCCGGCTTCCTGTTGGAATTGTTTGGATTCCGAGCCTTGATGAAATCTGCGCATGCCGTCCTCATCATCCTATCGGACTGGTTATCGTCCTATGTGCTAAACAGGTTTTCAGCATGCCGGTCTTACCTATAATGTCATCATGTCATTCATGTCTTTCGCAAAATCGTGGATTACTCGGTTGAGACGTTTACTCTGATGATGAGTCGCCGTCCGTTGTTCTATTAAAGCGCATAATTCTCCGTGTAGGGTTTGCCGCTGGTGGTCACCGCCCAGGCAATTCTTGCCAGCTTATTTGCAAGTGCCACTGTTGCCTTGTTTTTGTAATGTGGCTACACTAAACCGGACACACACTTTAAAATAAACAGAAAAGGATAAAGTGTGTCTCATCATGAATGATCAAACGAAAAAAGCAAATACCTACACATCAGAATTTAAAGAATCGACGGTTAAGCGAGCGCTTGACTCCGATCAACCGATTGCTCAAACAGCACGGGATTTGGGTGTCAATCCGAATACAATTCATACTTGGATTAGCAAATATTCATCACTGAAAATGCCTGTCGCAAGAACGGATGAACATATTTATGATGAAAACAAACGTTTAAAAAAAGAACTCGCGAGAGTGACTCAGGAGCGCGATTTGCTAAAAAAGGCCACAGCGTACTTTGCGAAGAACATCGTGTGAAGTACGCCTGGATCAAGCAACACAGCGTCGATTATTCGGTGACAACACTGTGTCAGTTCATGACGGTTTCACGCAGTTGTTATTACGCATGGCTTGATGTACCGAAAACAGTGCTGGAAAAAGAGAATGGTCAATTGATCGAAACACTGACCGTTCTCTTTGAACAAGGTCGTGGCACCTATGGAACACGCCGTCTAAAAAATAAATTTGCTGAACAAGGCATCGTTGTGAGCCGTCGGCGTATTGCTCGACTCATGAGACAGGCTGGATTGTGGTGTAAAACCAAGAAAAAATTCAAAGCAACGACTGATTCTAAGCATCATCAGGCCATCGCCCCTCATCTGCTGAAAAGACAGTTCACGGTTTCACGACCTGACCGCTATTATGTCGGTGATATCACCTATATTGCGACACAGGAAGGCTGGCTCTATTTGGCTGTTGTCATTGATTTGTTTTCAAGAAAAGTGGTTGGCTGGTCGATGGATAGCCGTATGAAAGCTCAGCTGGTCAATGATGCCTTATTAATAGCTCTTTGGAAACGTAAACCCGCTCAAGGACTGGTTTGGCATACGGATCGCGGCAGTCAGTATGCATCGGATAGCCACAGGGATATTTTAAACGATCACCGTGTCACTCAATCGATGAGCCGCAAAGGAAACTGCTGGGATAACGCTGTTGCTGAAAGCTTCTTTCATACATTGAAAACTGAACTGGTACACCATGAGCAGTATCAGACCCGTGCCGATGCTAAGCAGTCAATATTTGAATAGATTGAGGTCTTTTATAATCGTGAAAGAACTCATTCTGCGAATCACTATTTGTCGCCCGTCGAGTACGAAATTCAGCATAAAGCTGTGTAACCGTGTGTCCGGAATAGTGTTGACACATTACATGTTGCTTCGCATCCGTTTCAATGACGCTGGTTAAGTCTTTCACCAGCTGATCCAGCTCACAGAGTTGCTGGTATTTCAGTGCCAATGCGTTGCGAAACAGCGGGTGCAAATGGTTCTCCCCATCTTCCAGTATCTCTGGCAGGCGTTTGCGTAAGGTGGCAATGCCTTGATTCAATACAATGCCAAATTCACTCAGCAGTCCACGCACTTGATTACTTAGCCCAGTTCTGTCGGCAACAGCGCGTTGGCGTAAACGATGCAGCGCCTGGATGCTTTGTTGCTCGATGGTTTTCACTGCCACATCGCGCATTTCCGGGACACGACTTGCTTCTGCAATGGCAAGCGCATCATTGTAGTCATTTTTGTTACCCCGCACATAAGGTTTAACATGCTGTGCTGGGAGTAATCTGACCTGATGGCCGAATTTGCTCAGTTCTCGTGCCCAATAATGCGCGCCTGCACAGCCTTCCATGCTGATTTTACAGGGTGTGAGGTTCGCAAAGTAAGCAAGTAGTTTACTGCGGCTTAGTTTTTTCTTAAGTACTTGCTTTCCGGTGTGATCCAGGCCAACAAGATGAAAGGTTTGTTTTGCTATATCCAGTCCGATTACGTTAATATTCATGGTGGTCTCCTGCTTCGTTTAATTGAGATATTTTGATCGTCAATTATGGCACTTTGATGCCGAATTAGGGGGAGGAGACCATCTCATCATCCCAACGACCAGAAATGTTAAAATAGAGTCTACTTTCTTGGTCGAAATGGTGAACAATGCTAATACCCTCAAGCACCGCCCAGTAAACTAATTTATTTGGAACTGATCTATTTATTACACAGCTGGATCCCCGTGATCCTCTCTTACAGCTAGCCAAGGTGATTCCCTGGGCAGAATCGAGCGCACCTTTGCCAAACACTACACGCAGAACACAGGCCGATCGCCAAACCGATCTGTCTGATGGTTGGTTTGTTGCTATTGAAGCAACTGGAGAATTTAAGTGACGAAAAGGTTGTTCTTCAATTCAAAGGCAATCCATACTATCAATCCTTTTGCGGGGCCACAGAATTTAGCTGCACGCTTCCCTGCAACAGTACAGAGCTGGTTCACTTTAGAAAGCAAATGGAGCGGAGGGGTTTAAAACCATCTTTCAAATGAGCATCCAGCTCCATGGCAAGACGGCATTAGAATAGACGGTGAATATCGATACCACGGTGCAAGAAAAAAACATCACGTATCCCACCGATGCCAAGCTAGCAATCAAAATCATCAACCGCCTGAACAAATTAGCCAAACAGTATGGCATTCAACAACGCAGCACCTTCACAAAAGAAGTCAAGTCATTGCGTTTGGCAATTCGCCACTTTCGGCATGTGAAACGCCGCGCGAAAGCGAAAAGAGCCTTGAAGCGACTGCGCACCATTGCAGGAATCTGCATTGGGAAAGACAAAGACCACAAGCAATATGAGTACGGCAACAAGGTCTCGATTGCTGGGACCGCGACAACCAATATTATTGTTGGTGTGGTGAGTCATGCGACCAACTGTAACGATAACCATACCTTACCCGGTGTTCTCGAACAGATTGAGCGCACGCGTGGAAAACCAGTGAAGGATGCTGTTTGTGATCGTGGATACCGAGGCAAAAAACCAGCGGGAGAAACCGCAATCATTCTTCCTGCCTCACCACTAAAACGTGACAATCGCTACCAGCGCGATAAAAAAAGAAAACGCTGTCGCAGACGCACTGCGATTGAACCCATCATCGGGCATTTGAAGACAGACTTTCGTTTAACCAGAAACGTCTTAAAAGGCATCACCGGCGATATCATAGAGTGGCACGCTACATGTAGTAGGCACTTGCGTCAAGTGGATACCCCGTTAATTTTATTCAAGGTGATTGTTTATGCTGCCAATTGACATGGTACGTAAGGCTGGCTGGATGTATTAAAAGCGCCACCAAGGAAAATCCAATCCTAAAATATGGCAAGGATTGCAATGACCCAAATTACTCTTGCTAAATATGCCTTAGGAACGTGCACGAAATAACTTGAACAGTTCACCTATTGTCTATTGTGGCACAGCGACATAATTCCATTGCGCTAGCTCGTCATCAAACACAATTCGCATTGATTCTTTAAATCCTTTCGCCACTTTTCTGCCTATTTGATAAATCCTGTTAAAAATAGTGCTAAACACTCTCAAACCTATTTTTGTCGTTGTTTTTTCGATTAATTCTTTAGCGAACTCATGGGTTGTTAGAATCATTCCTTGTAACGAGCGTGTCATGTGTGGAAACAATCGATGCTCAATCGGATTCCATTTCGACGTGTGCGGAGGATAGTGGGCAATGCGTATTTCAATACCAATCTTATCCACTAATGCCTGCAAATCCTGCTTAAAAATGTAATGTCTGGATGAATTACTACCGCCACCATCCATCAGCATTAAAATAGAATCGGCATCTGGATAAAACACTTTTCCATAATGTTCCCACCAGTGTTCAATGGAATCACACGCAAACTCACTGGTGTCACGACTTGTCCCAATGTTGACATAGCCCTCATTGCGGGTCACGTCATAGAGAGCATGTGGAATGGCAACGCCTTCGGCTAACGAAGGAAAGTCATGATCAAAAACCTCAACGGTTTCAGTGGTATAGATCCTACCTTCGCGAAACAGGTTGCCTATCAGCTGTTTTTTCTTCGTATCAACGCTGATGACAGGATGACCTTGCTCTTGATAGGACGCCTTTAATTGGGCAATACGCTCAAATTGAGCATTGCGATTGATATGCGCGCCTGTCGACTTTTTTTTAACGCTTTGCGTTTGACGTAACCATGTTTTTTCAACAACTTCCTGATGATATTGCGACTCACCTTGAAGCCTTTTGTTGCTAATAAATCAGCAATCTCTGAGCAACTCAAGTTTGTCCACTTAACCTGCTCATCCATTGGGTCTCCCGCCGTATGCTCTTTTAAGAGTTGTAGAAAAACAGTGTTAATATCAGGCTGTTTTTCAAGCACGGATAGTCGGCCACCTCCCGTTTCTCGATTACGGTCTTGCAAAATATCCGCTTCACTCAGTTCTTGGATACCACGTAGAATGGTTGTGCGCGAACAATTAAAAAGACGGCCAATATAACTCACACCGCCTCGATCAAGTTTTGACGCTTCAACTCCTGCGTGTAAGCGTCTGTTTTTTTCTGGTAGTCGAGTGTAGAACTCTTGCATTTGGCTTTCGGTTTCTTGCGGATAAGGAAATGGCATAGGTTAACTTTTTTATAAAAGAATCTAGGTTCAGTTTGTCTGCTAACTAGACTGCTTTTATTGCCTTTTTGTTCAAGTTATTTCGTGCACGTTCCTTAGTTTTAACCAGAGAGCTTCTTACTCTTGCATATAGCCCTCAATCTCACCTGCTGAACAACGGGTACAGCCACTTCCTACTGAGCTGTTGATAAGGGCTGGCCCACGAATGCCGAACATAAAACGCATGCTTAACAACCCATCGGTTAATGCATCGATTTCTCCATTACCATCCATATCGGATGCGCCAGTATCAGCGCATTGATTCAGGAAGGCTTCAATTTCAGCAGCTGTACATTGAGCACAATTTGTTCCTACAGCATCTTTAACCAAGCTCTCACCCTGTATTCCAAACATATGACGCATATATAACAAACCATCGGTTAAAGCATCAACGTTGGCATCTCCGTCCACATCCAGTGTACAACTCTTATCATTTGATGCATTGTTGGGGAGAGTTCCAGCAAGATATTCATCCAGATTGCTAACACCATCGTTATCTGTATCCTGAAGTGCATCACTTGGATTTACTGCATCAAATCCAAACAAAAGCTCCCAGGTATCTGAAATCCCGTCATTATCACTGTCAACCTCTGGCAGACAAATACCAGGATTCTGAATCCAGTTATCTATTAGTGTTGTTGCTGTCTCGTCTACAATCACTGTGCCTACAGGTGGCATCCGATGTTTACCAAGAATATGCATGCGGATGGAAATAGACGACATATCTGGATTTCCCGGATCTAGAATACGGTTTCCTACATTCGTTGTAGGCAACTGGTTACATATGTTCATTACACTGATGGGGATGTTATATCGAAAATCACTCGTACCTTGGGCTGGTCCTTCTGGTCGATGACACCCCGAGCAATTGACATGTAAATAACTACGTGCTCGCAGGTTAGGAGAAGCTGACTCATCGTCAGGTGCATGCAAGGCAGTAAGACTGACTAGATAATTGTCAATACTCTTTTTGAACAATCCAATTTTGTCCCATGTCACAGCTTGGTTGGCTGTTCTGTTTGTGGATGGA
This sequence comes from Methylococcales bacterium, assembly GCA_965224565.1. Taxonomy (GTDB): domain Bacteria; phylum Pseudomonadota; class Gammaproteobacteria; order Methylococcales; family DRLZ01; genus DRLZ01. The sequence goes on from CBDCZN010000001.1 coordinate 152,838, forward strand.
TAGTCGTAGTTTCCATTTAGCTGTACTATTTCCGGACCAAGCGTAAACCCAGCAGCGTCCGTGTGACATGCCATGCATTCTTCCCTGCTTGGATAATCCCAAGTAATTCCATTTGTAAGCTGCTTACTTTTCTTTCCCGTGAGTAGAAACGCTTCTGAAAGATCGTCTGTCCATTCATAGCTGTATCCGGCCCATTCACCATTTTGATGGCGCATAAATAGCCTTGTTTCAAACAACTTGCCTTCATAAGCAAAGTTTTTCATTAACACTGTTCCGATTGGGAAATACATGTCTCCGCTTTCGTCAACGCTGATGGTCTTACTATTAGGTATCCCCAGCCAGCGATCTTTTTCTGCTCCATCTGACCATAACGGGGTATTGACTGTGTAAGGAATCATGCCCGTTGCTGGCTGTGTTGGATTATTAGGATTGACACACCCAGTCTCTGATAAACGGTTAGCCAGCACATTTGTAACCGCAGGATTATTAGTATTTTCTGGCGGTACAATTTTGAAAACACCTGGTCGATTCACATCAAAAACATAGAGCTCGCCTTCGACATCTTGTGTAAATGATGAAGATTTAAAATTAGATATATCTTCCCGAATCCACTTGTTGTTCAAATTCTTTGTTAGCTTCCAGAGCCCACCTTTAGCATCTCCGAAGATGTAGGAGCCATTCAAATTCGGTAGTGCGTTGCCACGGTAGATAAAACCACCAATCACAGCTGTTCCTATCACGTGTGAATACTCATGTATTGGAGGTGTAAGATTGGTTTTATCACATCCTTCTGTAAGGCACTGCGTACCATCTAAAATAGGCCACCCGTAATTTTTTCCTGATTCCACGATGTGGATTTCCTCTATAGTACTTTCTCCGACATCACCGACAAACAGTACTCCTGTTTCTCTATCGAAAGAAAAACGCCATGGATTACGCATTCCCAGGGCGAAGATTTCCGGCGCACCACCGCCTGAAGCAAAAGGATTATCCAGAGGAATGCTGTAGGGATCGCCATTGTGAACGTCAATGCGCAAGATTTTGCCTTTAAGGTTGTTGACATCCTGTGCTGCTTCTTGTCGGTCGGAACCCAATCCAATATATAAAAACCTATCATTGCCAAAGGCGATTTGACCTATGTGATGCCAAGGTGTTTCCTGCTCTTGGCTAAAGATGATTTTTTCGGTCGCAGGATCGAATGTACGTTTATTCTGGGCTAAAGCGAAGCGTGATATAAAAGAAACTACAGGAGTGTTTTTATTGATTTTTGTATTGTAAGAAATATATAGGTATCCATTAACATTAAAATCTGGATCAAGAGCGATACTTGTTATTCCCCACTGCTGTGATTCTGTGTCTGGTCCGCTAATGGTACGATTGATAGTCGCAAATTTTGACTCAACGTTAAGAGCAACTGTATCAGCGCCGACATTCGGGTTATTTTCAAAGATTCTGATTTTCCCTGGTCTTTCTGCAAAAACCCATATCGAGCTGTCTTGTGGCGGTTGAACCATCGCGGCAGGTTGGTCAAGGGCTAAATTCGTAAACACCTGTTTCAGACTAATCAGGTTTTCGCTTGGAGGTGGTTCTGAGGCTATACATGTAGAATTCGACGGGCGTACGTCTAATCCCGAGGTCGTATTTTCCGCCTGGGCAAAATTGTTGTCACCAATTAGTAAGAACAGACCAAGTGCTGTTAAAAGACATGTTCGAAGACACGAACGAAAAATTCGAACAGATTCTTCACTATTCATTTTTTCCTCATTATTATAAAAATAACACGCTGAAAATTGAAAATATTGTAACTTTATATCCACTGACACTTGCGCTGCAGAATATTAGTCATTGGATTTAGTCAAGGGAGTGTGCCGATGAGATTGTATCTAGAATGGCTGATAATGTAGACTTTACAGGATCGATAACAGTTAACACGATTCATTATATTCTCTTTTCAATTGCCTGTAAACAATAAGCCTTGTCCAATATGAAATGAGTCTGGAATGAGCTGAATTGGCATAAAAACCCGTTCATGATGGAAGGATGAAAACCATCATGAAACTTGAAGATTTAACAACCATCAGTCAGTTATCCGATCTTCTGTCTGGTACACAGGCAGTCGCCTTTGTTGTCATCAGCAATAAAGATGATTGCTATCGCTGGATTCAAAGCACACTGGTCAAATTTCGTTACCTGACATTGCCACGCCCAGATAAAGGCGTGATCATTCGCTACTTGATGAAGATCAGTGGCTATTCACGCCAACAACTAACCCGGTTTGATCGCTCAGTATCGTAAAACGGGCCGACTGTCTCGTCGCCAGCGAACACGCAACGACTTCAAGAAACAGTATACAGACAAGGATATTCGCCTGTTAGCTCAAATGAACGAGCGTCACGATACGCCCTGTGGGTCTGCGGTTAAAAAGCGACCTGATTACCCAGGGCAATCGTGTTTAAAATTGGTTGAAATTATAATTTAGATGAGGTGTTGAAGCTATCATTTTGATTTTAAAATGACAGACCACCCAATAGCCACCATTATTCATCACTTTTCAAGCATTGAAGACCCAAGAAGAGAACAGATATAACAAACACCTGCTCTCTGACATATTTTTCATTACCCTTTGTGCCACTATCTGCGGGGCAGACAACTGGGTAGCCATTGAGAGGTTTGGCAAAGCTAAAGAACAGTGGTTTACCGAACAGCTAAATTTAGATAACGGCATACCCTCACATGATACTCTAGGCGATGTTTTTGCAGTGATCGATACAGAGCAGTTTAGCCAATGCTTTTCAAATTGGGTTGCGGATTTATCCAATTTGACCGAAGAAGACATTGTTGCAATTGATGGCAAATGCTTGAGGCGTAGCATTGACAAAGCATCGAACAAGGCGGCAATCCACATGGTCAGTGCCTGGTCACGGCAGAACAGTTTGGTTTTAGGTCAGGTTAAAGTCGATGATAAATCGAATGAAATCACAGCCATTCCAGAACTTCTTACCCGTTTAGACATTGCAGGTGCAGTGATTACGATTGATGCGATGGGATGCCAGAAGAAAATAGCAGGGCGTCCTAATTTTGGGGGCCACTTCTGTTCGCCGATCGGTCAAATAGTATTTGATAAAGTAATCGCATCATCAGGTTGTGACCATCGAATTCATTTCCCACATCCACCTTGGCGTATGGATAGGAATGACCCATCAACGGTAACCCAAAGAAACGCTGAGTCAAAATTATTAATTCATTAGCGTAGTGTTACACGACCAAATGATTTAAGCTGAATCTAACTAGGCATTTTGAGCTCACTGAATGAAGCTATTGATTAGAGATATGCAGTGGGTGTACTTTGGTTTTTTCCAGAAATGAATTGATTGAAATATACATTATAGATAAACAAGGTATTTCTATTCAAAACTCATGTCAGTCAGGTTTTTATTCTCTGTTGCTGGTCAATTTCGCTTTTATCAAAAGCCATAAAAACCTAGAATTAGTGACTAAATATCGCTTCCACATACGCCTTGGCTCCTGGATAACACGGTACAACCATTCCATGCCTGACTCTTGCATCCATTTTGGTGCACGATTCACCTTGCTAGCGACGACATCAAAAGTACCACCAACCCCCATTACAAAATCGACACCCAGTTGATCTTGCCATTGGTTGATGAAATTTTCTTTTTTTGGAGATGTAATGGCAACAAACAAGAGCTTCGCACCTGATTCTTTGATTTTCTGAACAACAGAATCCTCGTCTTCCCAGAAAAACCCGTGATGATAACCAGCCACTTTGAGTTTAGGTAATTGTTTGCTGATTTTTTGTACCGTAGTTTCTACAACTTCAGGTTCAGCACCTAACAAAAAAACTGGATAACCCTTATTAGCAGACAGTGATAAAAGTTCATGAAACAAATCTACCCCGGCTACTCTTTCAGGTACATTTTGACCTAATAATCGAGCACCCCAAACAACTCCCATGCCATCAATGTTAATGATATCGCAGGCTTCAATTGAAGAACGTAAGCCCTGATCAGTTTGCATTTGCACCAGCTTGGCGACATTGATTACAACGTGTTGTGTGAATTGATTATTTGCTATGTAACTATCGATTAAGTCGACAGTTTCTCTCATTGTATAGGCGTCCATCTGAACACCTAGTAATTCAATCCGTTTCATATCCTGAGTCACCTTATAGTCTTGAAGTAGATGGATTGGAGTAATATGGTTGTGCTTGAGTCAAGCACAGATAAGCTGGTTTTTAGCATCGAATGATTGAACTCTGAATCCGTACCTTCACTATGGAACAGAGCATAAGTCTTTTTCTCAACGATTGAAAAAATACCCGTTTCACCTAAGTGTGAAGTTAAGATTTTATGAATCCACTGAGAAACTAGCGCTTTTATTCTATACTCTTCGCACATGAAAATTTAGCATTTAGTATACGTGATTTTTTGTGGAGAGTAAGGCGGGAAATTTAGCTGTAGTTATTCTACAGCAAGGTTTTCCAACGCAGCTATCCGCGAAAAAGTGCGTGTACTAGATGCTAAATTTTCATGTGCGGAGAGTATATTGCCCGCATTGGAGTTACGGGTTCAAGGTAACAATAATCACATCCATTGTTGTTAATACTTATTGTCGATTGCTTATTAAAGCACTTTTATTGATAGTTTAGTTAAAATTATGCATTGCCTACTCAAAAATAGGCTGATGGTGGTTTCGTGACCATAAACTTGTCAAATAGAATCGATCTTGAACAGGTTCTTTGTATTGAGTATCTCGACCGTATGATCGTCAAGAAAAACAGTCAGAATAATCTTGCATACTTTATTTAGATGTTCTGTAGTCAGTCTGCACTTATCATCCCAGGATCAAGACTTTGGTCACAAAACAATCACTTAACTAAGATAATTCAGCAGCTTGCACTAAGATTTGATTAACAATTTTAATCGTGGTTCAAATCTAAGATGCTTAACAACATTTTCAAACTGATGGCATTATTAGGTTTATCCACTCTGCTGGCTTATTTGTTGGTTCTCAATAAAACTGAATTGCTAATCTTCTGGCAACGATTGAACCCTGATCTGCAAGGTACTTTAGCCAATCAGCCAGTACATTCGCCGATTCAATTTAGAGTTATAGACACGACAAAGAATCAACAAAAGTTAACGATAGAATCGACATTGACTTCTGATGAGACAAATCAGGATTCTGAGCAAGAACTCTCTGAAAATGAAGAAAAGTTTCAGTGTACAACGACACCGCTGGAACAAGTCACTGTCAAAAAGAAATCTCAGGTTTATCGCTGGAAAGACAACAATGGCAAAATCCATTTTGGAGATTCATCTTTTCAGCACGCGGTGGTACAAAATGTTAGTTTGAAACGCCGCGATGAGCTGGAATATTTCAATCTGAATCTGTCGGGCAATGAACAGCCAACCCACTTTAATGATCAGCTATCGATACGGATAAACAAGGTTTACCAGTTATTGAGCGATCTGGTTCCCAAAGAAAAACTTGAAAAAGTTACTGTTGATTTGAAAATGTTCAATCGGATCAATGACTATCGTCGATATAGTACTCGTTTCAGCAAAACGTTGGGGCGCCGAACCAATGGATTTTACATCATGCGTTTAAATCAAGCTGTTGTCTACAAACGCAATGATTTTCAAGCAGGGCAAGTAGCTTTGCACGAATCAACCCATGTTATCAATGCTGGTATCTTTGGTTATATTCCGCGCTGGCTCAATGAAGGCATTGCTGAATATACTGAAAATATGACGCTGACAGGGCAAGTGACAGAGATTCATCCCAACACGAGTTGGAGCAAACATTTCAGGGTTAACACCAAGCGGTTAGTTAGTTTCGACGAGTTACTTTCTGCTAAGCGCAGAGACTGGAATAGTTCGAAACGCCTTTCATATTATGCTACCAGCTGGTCACTCATTTACTTTCTAATGAATAGTGAGGAAGACAGGCAATGGCTGGGCCAGCTGCTCACTGAAAAAGCCAGTCAACGCTGCGAAAAAATTATCACCCATCAATATGTCGATAATCTCTATCCAGGTGGTATTGCCAATTTACAGCAACGCTTTAACAAATGGATAAACTCGGCAAGCAAGCTGTCTACACATCGTTATTGATCAAATCCAGATTGGATCGGGTGCAAATTAGTTGCTGGTTTCCTTGCTAGATATCTGATTCCAGTGTTGATTCTCCTCGTAGAGTTATATTTTGTTTACTGAATTTTCCTCTTTTTCTTCATTGAAAGTCCATTTTGGCTATATTTGCCAATTTTTTCATTTGTCTCTGGATCTTTAATAATGACCATTGTTGTTTTTTTGTTTAAGGTGTAATAGTAATCCGATATTGTGGACATAAAATTTTCTATTTCATCTTTTTTTAGTGCTTTAAAACGTTCCCCAATATAGACATAAGGATGATTCTCTGGTGTTTCTATCTTGTCAATCACACCTGTCTTTTTTAGCTTGTTGATTAATTTTTCTCTAACAATCTGTTTTTCAGGACTGGTATCTATGTTGTTAACAAACACCGGCTGCAGTGACCTATCTGGCGTTAATAACTTTATTGCCAATACAAAAAATACCAAGAAAATTAAAACGATATATTGAGTTTTCATATATGCCCCTTCTTATTTTACACAGTGAGAAATCTGGGTTAGTGTCACTTCAATCTCGATTATCATTCTCGGGTCAACCATACCAGAAACAAACAAAGATGGTACTGAGTATTACAATTGAACGTTTTAAATCTAGAACTGAAGTAATATCAACTTCTTCCATATCATCTGTCTTAAAGAGTATTAATGATTACTAACTCAACCCATGTGACTCACAGCTCTGTTCTAAAATTGGCAGTACCGATGATTATTTCCAACATCACCACACCGATTCTGGGGCTGGTGGACACTGCTGTGGTCGGTCATCTAGGTGATGCCAGTTATATGGGAGCTGTGGCAACAGGTGGATTGTTGTTTGGTTTTTTGTACTGGGGATTTGGTTTTTTGCGTATGTCGACGACCGGAATAGCAGCACAAGCAGTTGGCCGGCAGGATGGGGATGAACTACGCGCAATTTTAATGCGCTCGATATTGATTGCACTGCTGATCGCTGTGATCTTGTTAGTTGTAAAACAGCCCTTAGCGGACATTGGTTTTGATCTGTTATCGGCAAGTCCAGCCGTTGAAAGCAATGCACTCACTTATTATATTATTCGCATCTGGAGTGCGCCGTTTACCCTGATTAATTATACATTGATTGGTTGGTATCTGGGCGCTCAAACTGCGAAAGCTCCCTTATTGATAACCTTGGCAATTAATCTAACCAATATCGCTCTCGATCTGATTTTTGTGTTGCATTGGAATATGGGTGTAGAAGGTGTTGCATTGGCTTCAGTACTCGCTGAAATATTTGGGGTCGTGGTCGGAGTGGTGTTATTGCCAGGGGTGATGAGTCGATATTCAGGTAGATTGCAGTGGAAAGCGGTTTTCAACGCACACAAATTCAAGACCCTGGTGTGGTTAAATATTGATGTGTTTATTCGAACGATCTGTATTATGTTTGCTTTTGCCTGGTTTACCAACGAAAGCGCTAAACAAGGCGATGTGATGTTAGCCGCCAATACAGTGTTGCTGAATTTTCAAACCTTAATGGCTTATGCACTGGATGGAATTGCTAATGCAGCAGAAGTACTGATTGGCAGAGCTGTAGGGCAATTGCACCGAGGATTATTTTGGCGTTCGGTTTATCTATGCGGATTGTGGTCGGCACTGGCAGCTCTACTTTTCACATTGTTTTTTACAACATTTGGTTCATTGTTGATAGCATTGCTAACCGATTTATCATCAGTCAGAAAGGCTGCAAATCAGTATTTGTTCTGGCCTGTCTTATTGCCATTAATTTCATTCTGGAGCTTTTTTTTCGATGGGATTTTTGTTGGAGCAACCTGGAGTGCTTCAATGCGTAATTGTATGTTGGTATCAACACTGCTGGTATTTGTACCTGCCTGGTATTGGTTGCAACCTTATGGAAACCACGGCTTATGGCTAGCATTTACACTGTTTATGGTTGCTCGCGCAGTCACCCAGGGACTGGTGTTGTGGTGGAAATGGCATTCTATATCAGAAACGCGTTTTTAGCGTTACGCCTGACAGCGCTTAGTACTGGAAAATAGAGTGCTGATCTGGCGAATAACCCAAACAACTAAAAATATTGACCGACACCACGGATATGAATAGTCACACATGGCTTCTAATTATAGGTTAGACTTGACAGCTATGTTATCAACAACTCTTAAATCAAACACAGTGAAGATAAACTGGTTATGGCGACTGCTATGCCTGATCCGTCAGTCTGTGTGTTTGAGCTTCTAGAAACCATCAATACATCGGCTGCGGATTACCTCCGTGGTTGATGCCTTCAGTAAACTCCCACGTTTAGTTTTCCACAGTCATTTTTTTACTTATCGAATAGAGAGTAATGCTATGGCTGACCATCATTTTTCAGGTTTTATTTATGCTTTGAGTGGAGCAACCCTGTTTTCATTAAAACCAGTGCTAATTAAACTCGCTTATGCACATGGTATTGATACAGTGACGTTAATGACGCTGCGCATGATGATAGCGTTACCGTTTTATGTTGCGGTAGGTTTATGGGTGTTCTTGCGTAGACAACATAGCACAATTGATTTCAAAAACAATATTGTGCCAACTATGTTGATTGGTGTGCTTGGCTATTACCTAGCCAGTTATTTTGACTTGCTTGGTTTAACACTAATCACAGCGCAATTAGAGCGTTTGATTTTGTTTACTTACCCAACCATGGTCGTGGTGTTGGGTGCGGTATTTTTTCATCAGCCAGTATCGAATAAAATCTGGGTCGCCTTGCTATTGACCTACACAGGTGTTGCCAGCATTGTCGCGCATGACATGTCCAGTTTGGGAAGCAAAGTTATCAATGGCGCAGCTCTGGTGTTGGTCAGTGCGCTCTGTTTTTCCTTGTTTATGTTGTTGAGTAAAGTCCAGATTTTACAAATCGGCAGTCGCTTATATACATCAATAGCCATGAGTGCGGCCAGTATCGCAATTATTAGCCATTTTAGTTTGACTCAGTCGTTTGATCAATTGATTGTTTCCAACGATGTCTTGTTGATTGTGTTTGGAATTGCGTTTATCAGTACAGTGCTTCCATCATTTCTGATTAGTGCAGCGATTAGCAGCATTGGACCTGGACAAACCAGCCTGATCGGATCTGTAGGACCAATGTTTACTGCGATGCTTGCTGTCATAGTTTTAGGTGAGGAATTTACGCGCTATCATGCGCTGGGAATGGCGCTGGTCCTTGCCGGGGTTGCTCAATTGCGAAGTAAAGGGAAACACTCTAAAGTTCCACATTTAACAACGAACAAAAAGTAAAGCTGATTAAGAGCAGGAGAGTATAGAAACGTGCATGAAATAACTTGAACATTCCTTAGTGTGGGAAACCAGCGATTTAGCAATTAAACCTATAATTTGAATTGAACAAAAAACTGTCCGTTTTAGAAAAAAATTGTTATATCATATTGACAATAAGCCTGTTTCTAACTTTCCAATTAATGAAAAGACAAACTGATGAACAATACAACTGACTCAACCTATAGAGACAACAATCTCGGATTTTTTTCCAACCTTAAACACGATTTTCCAGCTGGTTTTGTGGTTTTTTTGGTTGCTTTGCCTCTTTGTCTGGGGATAGCTTTAGCATCAGGAGCTCCTCTTTTTTCAGGATTGATCGCTGGAATCGTTGGTGGCCTGGTTGTGACTCTGATTAGCAATTCACAGCTTGGAGTCAGCGGTCCTGCAGCAGGACTCACGGTTTTAGTTTTTACCTATATTCAAGATCTGGGCTTTGAGGGCTTTTTATTAGCAGTTGTTGTTGCAGGGGTGTTGCAAATATTGCTAGGCGTGATGAAAGCCGGAATCATTGGCTACTACTTCCCAACCTCGGTGATTACAGGAATGTTAAGCGGAATTGGCATTATTTTGATTCTTAAACAAATACCACATGCATTTGGTTATGATCAGGATTTTGAAGGTGATCTATCGTTTTTTCAACCAGATAATTATAATAGCATCAGTGAATTAACCCATATGGTCGATTTTATTGAGCCGGGAGCAATCACGATTACTATTGTCTGTTTGTCAATCTTACTATTCTGGGAAACGCCATGGATTAAACACAATGGTGTTTTAAATCGTATCAATGGGTCAGTTCTGGCAGTGGTTGTGGGCATATTATTGAATCAGTTATTTCAGTCGACTTATCCACAGCTGGCGCTCAACGAACAACATCTGGTACAAATTCCGCTATCCAATAACCTGAATGATTTTTTAAGCCAGTTTTATTTTCCTGACTTTTCCAAGCTGAGTAACCAAAAAGTCTATATAGCAGCTGCGACATTAGCAATTGTTGCAAGTTTGGAAACATTACTCAGTGTTGAAGCAACCGATAAGCTTGATCCTTACAGGCGTATTACGCCAACCAATCGCGAATTGATTGCGCAAGGTGTAGCTAATACAGTCTCCGGCATGCTTGGTGGATTACCTGTCACGCAAGTGATCGTTCGCAGCTCAGCCAACATACAATCCGGTGCAAAAACAAAAGCATCCGCGTTTATTCATGGTTTGCTTTTGTTGATTGCAGTCATACTGATTCCTGGATTACTCAACCTCATTCCGCTTTCCAGTCTTGCTGCAGTATTACTGGTTGTTGGATACAAATTGGCCAAACCAGATGTGTTTAAACGCATGTATGAAACCGGCTGGTATCATTTTATTCCTTTTCTAATCACTGTGATTGGGCTGGTTTTCTCTGATTTGTTAACCGGAATACTCATCGGTTTTGTTGCAGCACTATTTTCGATCTTGATGGAAAATTTCAAGTCAGATTTGTATATGCACGAATTCCATGATGGAAAAAAAACATATATCAAATTATCTGAAAATGTCAGTTTTCTGAATAAAGCTAACATTATGAAAATGTTGGATGCAATCCCGAAAAATTCAGAAGTGACAATAGATGCAACTCAGACACGCTATCTTGATTACGATGTTTATGAGGTTTTCAAAAATTTTAACGCCGAAGCTAACGCAAAGGATATCAAATTAACCACAATGAATTTGGATGGTTATGGAATTCTTGAGCCAATGCAATCAGTGTTAGCTCATACCAAGGAGTCTCGCGATTCACTCACTCCTAAAAAGGCACTAGAGGTTTTAAAAGAAGGGAATCAACGCTTTGTTAATAATCTCAAATCGAATCGCAATTTATTGCAACAAGTGAATGAGACAAGGGCTGGTCAATTTCCAATTGCCATTATATTAAGTTGTATCGATTCACGCACATCGGTTGAGTTGATCTTTGATTTAGGTTTGGGGGATGTATTTAGTGCCCGAATTGTCGGTAATATAGTCGACGACAATATTCTAGGCAGTATGGAATTCGCTTGTAAACTGGCAGGGTCTAAATTGATTTTTGTGCTTGGACATACTCACTGTGGTGCTATTAAAGGTGCATGTGCCGATCTGCAGCTGGATCATCTAACCGGCTTGTTACAACATATTAAACCAGCGGTGGATTCAATCCGCTCTGAACAGTCGGGAAACACTAGCGCTGATGATGAATCGTTTGTGCGAATGGTTGCCGAACGCAACGTAAATCGCATGGTCGCACAAATCAGAGCACAAAGTCCTCTCCTGGCTGAGATGGAAAACAAGGGTGAAATCAATATTTGCGGAGGAATGCATGATGTCGAAACGGGTCAGGTCTATTTTGATATTTAGAGCAGATAGGGATCGTTGTTTCTTTGACTGATATTGCGAGAGGGGCGCGTAGAATGTCGAATGATGGCAATTGATCATTCATGTCTTCTATTACGATGTGGAAAACAGTTTTGTTGTAGCCATATTAGTGACAAATAGCAGAAAACAAGGGTGGTTTACCAACAACCCAGTCATCACGATAAACAATTGCCCCCTGTATTGTTGTTACTATCAGAACTTGATTATTGCTTGCAAATAGGCATAAGTTGAATCGTCTTTGTCAGCTTCTGTCATTAAATCGCCACTAAACAAATGAACAAAACCTGTTTCCAGTCGAAGATTATCAGCTAGAAGATCCCAGCGAATTCTGCCTTCGATCTGGGTGCCTATATAAGGGTGACTTCCATTGATACCGCTTGTTGCCCAGGCATCCGTTGTCGATGCTCGCCAGAATCCACGTAATGAAAACATGGTTAAGAGTTGCTGATGCGGCTTCAGTATTAGCCGTATTCCAGGGGAATTAATATTGCTACGCGCAATAGCTCCATAGATACTGGTTGGGCCAAAATCAAAACGTCGTGCTCCATACAAGGTATCAAAACGGTTATTGTTGTTATCATCTGGGTTGTCATCTCCACTCGCATAATCATATTGTATTAATAGGCGAGGAGACCAGTGAGCTGCGAAACTGTAACCTATTTCAAGGTGATGAAAATGAGCCAGATGGTCGAGATTATTGGTGGCAGTTTTTGAGCTTCTTGATTGACCAATTTGGTAAACGTTTTCCAGCTGGTAGTCAAAGAAATTAATGTGCGGTTTGCGCCAGATACGAACACCGATTGTATGGTGTTCTCTGTTATTCGTCGCTCTATTTTTAGCATCATCTTCATCAACACCAAACAAATAGAATTCAATTTCGTTTTGCTTATCAATGATCGGTTGAGTATAGTGCAAACCCCAGAAACGTATTTTTGGATGCTCAGCATCAAAACGCGGTTTGTTATCGATAATATCACCGTTTACGCGGCGCTGGATGGGCAAGGTATAAAAGGCTCGAAATTGGTGTTGCTGATACTGCCATTGCCAGTCGATCCCAGTAAATGCATTGATTGTATTACGATAGCGATTACGTGCGACAAGCCGTCTACTGCCAACATCCATTGTGATGCGTCCAGCTCTGAATAACGCTTGACTGTCTTTCAGCAATAGATTCTTAACTGGCACTTCTACATAGGCTTGTAATAACTCGATGGGATTGGCAATTGTCGTGGTGAGACGTTGACTCGCTGTGGCTGTTCCTGAATCTGCCAGTGCTATTCTGGAATCCATCAGTTCAACTCCAAGATGGATTTGTTCGAATTCAAATCGAGTATGTAACAAAGTGCGGAATACCAATGCCTGATCACCACCATTTGTCGGAACGCCATTAATAACTGCCCGATATTGCTGATCTAGAGTTTCATAACGGCTGCGATGCTCAATGTTGATTGTCAGCCATTCGGGAAAATTGAGATTGTTGGAAAGTTGCCAAGGAGTAGCGGAGGCCTCAGCTGTCCAGTTATTTATAAAAATTGCACTACATAATAGTTGAAAAACCATGTGATAACATATTCTCATGGATAGCTGTTCCGTAGAGTTGGTTGGTTGGTTAACAAACATCGCTGATTGTCATAAAATTGTCACAGAACTGAAGTACAATTCAATCACATTTTACCTATAACACTTTATCTATAACAATAGAATACACATCATTCAGGAGAGGCAATTTTTCATGTATGCTCTTTTATCACATCACAAGTTATTTCATCTATTGTTATTAATGGCTTTGCTGCTAACGTGTTTAGTTAGTATGCCTGTTTATGCAGCTAAATCCTCAGCATTGGAACAGCTCTTGATGAAAAAAGGCATTCTCAATAAGTCGGATTTAGACGAAATAAAACAAGGCGTTTCTCTGGAACAGTTATTGATGAAAAAAGGCTTGATTAGTTCTGAAGAGCTGCAAAGTGTTCAGGATAATCAAGCCCAGGAAACAGAGGCGCCTGGTCTTGTTACTCATCCTGATCCAGTAGAGATTGATCGAAAAATTGACCAAAAATTGGCTGAAAAATTTGAAAAAGAATTTCCAGTTAAAACCGGGTACGGAGATAAAGGATTCCATCTGGAAACTGGTGATGGTAACTGGGCTACCAACTTGCAATGGCGTGCACAAATGCGTTATAGCAATCCACACAATTCTGATCCCAGACAGGTAGACGATTTTGAACGCACTGACGAAAGCTCATTTGAGTTACGCAGGGTGCGGATGAAAATTGGTGGTCATGGTTATCGGCCGTGGTTGAAATATTATTTTGAACTGGATTTACAGCCGACACGTAACTCTGATGGCGAGCCAGAAGATGCTGGTGTACGTTTGATAGACTGGCGGATTACAGCTGATAAATACAAATGGCTGGCATTTCGTGCCGGTCAATGGAAAATCAACTACAACCGTGAACGAGTTGACTCATCTGGACGTCAGACTTTTGTTGAACGCTCGATCGTCAACCGGCTTTTCACAGTTGATCGACAGATGGGTGTCATGGCATTTGGGCGTTTGTTTGCCGAAACCCATGCTGATTTACGCTATTTTATTGGTGCCTTCAATGGTGAAGGACGTGGTGTGAAAAATGATGATAGTGACATGATGTATATGGGTCGTCTGCAATGGAATGTGTTTGGTCGTGATCTTAAGTTTCGACAATCTGATGTTTCATATCATAAAGAGCCAAGCGCAAGCATTGCCTTTGCTGGCGCGACAACAATTGGTAAGTGTACGCGCTGGTCTTCAAGTGGTTGTGGAAATCTGGATGGCTTTTCCAAAGTTTCAGAGGCTGATGAAGGACAGTATCGAGTTCAACAAATGATGCAGGAAGCTGCACTTAAATGGCGCGGTCTGGCAATCCAGCAAGAGTTTCACTGGAAGAGAATTAAAGATCGTAAAAACAACACTACCAGTGATTTACAAGGTAGTTATGCTCAAATCGGATATTTCTTCCATCATCTGATTCCAGTCTTTCCAGAAAATCTCGAGGTAGCTTTCCGTTATGCTTTCGTAGATGAACCGAATGAGACTAATATTGCGTTTACCAATAATCGTCAGGAGTTTACGGGCGCTATTAATTACTTTATTAATGGTCACAATAACAAGGTTACATTGGATTTTTCACAGCTCACGCTTGAAGATGCATTTCTCAACAAAAACATTGCTGATCAGCGAGTTCGCATGCAATGGGATGTCTCTTTTTAAAATACTTGAAATTAATAGCTCGTGAATCCGTGACTTCAGAGACAAAAGTTCTGACGATTAATGCGTAATATATACTCTCCGCACATGAAAATTTAGCATCCTGTGCACGCGCTTCTTTGCAGATAGTTGCGTTGGAAAACCTTGTTGTAGAACGACTACAGCTAAGGTTTCCGCCTTACTTTCCACAAAAGATCACGCACACAAAATGCTAGATTTTCATGTGCGAAGAGTATAACAAGAACTTATTTACAAAGTACCATTAAAAACATCGCTGGTTGTCAACCAGCGATAGAATCTTGCAACCGAGTCAGCCATGGCTTTGTGGCTAGCGGATCAACATGAAATGCCAATGCTTCAGGAGAATGTAACAGTCCTTCTTCACCTGAAGCATGTGGGTTTAATTGTCTTTTTTCTACAAAATCTGCCATACGGCGGACATTATAAACGGCCAAAACTCGGTGCCCATTTTCACTGCTGTAAACTTGATAGGCGACGTTGTTTTCATTAAATGCAGGGTTTCTTTGTAACAGCGCGTTGAGCTTTTGCTGATCATTTTTTGCCAGGGCTTTTAATACAGAATCATTCCTTTGTCTGATTAATGACTCTAGGTGTTCAGTCAGCGAGCCCGATAATTGATGTTGTTGAAGTGCTTCTAATGCCTGATCTGTGAGATCAAAACTTTCAGCAACCAGATAATGCTTATTTTGTTCACCATCATTCGCAAATAATGAAATCTTTTCCAACGATTGATGTTCCAGGGCATTTAAAAATGATCCGGGAGCGCGGATGTGTTTGTCCACCGTAACTACCCAGGGTAATGCACGTCCGCTTTGTTCGTAGCGTTTTTTGACACTCTGGATAACTGCCGATCTGGGTAATTCATCTTCACGCCCTTCCGGTTTTACAATAAATGCATCGACAGCTGTGATTTGGGTGTGGAATCCTGCGGCCTTGAAGCGATCAATGATCCCTACATAACGTGGATTGTAAGGGATCCCCGTGCCATCATAGAGAATATTGATGCCAGTTTTTCGCGCATGGCGAGCCACCATTTTTCGAAGTCTTTTGGCAAATGGCTCGACATAAATATAATCGTCGCTGTGGTGATTGGCAGCGGTTAAAACAGTATAAAGATCACTTTTTTTACGTAATTCGTCGAGTGATGCGATGACAAAATTATCGCCACATTGCGCTATCGCTAATTCCTCAACCGCTGTTTTACCTGAACCTGCACCACCCATCGACATGAATAGCCTGGGATGTTCGTCAGGTGTTTTTTTATCAAACAAAATCTGCTTGGTGTTTTCAAGTTTGGCAATGATTTTTTGCAGTCTTTGATAGGCTATTTCGATACTGCGTCGTAGTTTTTGATCATTTCCAGCTGCGATGATTAATTTGTGCTTAAGTGTTTCGTTGTCAGCCAGATCAAAGATTTCTGCGTGTTCGCCTGCGTATGCTTTTATCAATTCAGTGATTTCTGTATGGCTGGGTGAACGCAAGCCAGTCAACATGTTGACATCCAGACAAAACAGTGGCGCTTCACCATTTGTACCAATACCTATCCCATCAATCTCTGTTTTACCCGGTGTGCGCAATGCTTCTGTCCCTGGTAAATAACCAATCGTGTTTTCTGAAGCGATGAGAGGGTAATCGGCAATACTTCTTCCAACAGTAAACGATTCATCCTTAATGTGCTTAATTGGCATTAAGCCACCAGTGACTGTGACCAGGCAGTCAACACCTTGTTCGGTTGTGTGTGATAAAAATGGGATGCCGTGGATAAACTGTTTATTTTCAGGCCATTTTCCATAACTATTGGGTTTGTTTTGCAGGCTCTTATTGCGGCCTGGATCACGCGCACGTCGAAACACTTGTGCGATATCTTCAAGGTTACTGTCGATGTCGTGCAAGATTGCTGCGTCGTTTTCTGCCAAGCGTCTAAAATCAATCCCTTGTTCATAAACGCCTTTGAATGCTGGCAGGTTTCCCAGGGCAGTCATAAAAAAATCAAGGGTAATTCTATTACCATAAGCGAATGGTCTGACACTACGCATTTTTTGGTAGAAATCAGCTAACCTGGATGAAATATTGTTTGTTTTAATGACAAAGCCGTTGTTGTCAAATATCGCGGTATCGGTGTTTAAATCGCCATCAAAAACCAAGCTTTCAATTGTTTCGCGGAATTGTTTTCTTTTTTCAACATTAATGATGGCGCCAGGACGATGAGGCGCAGTTGCCTGCTCCTGCCAATCATGAAACATTTCACGGTGAATACGTGAAAACAATTCAGTCAAATACGTGACGCGCTTGCCTTGATCATGTGAAACGGTCGCTTCTGCTTCCTGCTTGAGGGTGGCTAATAATTTTGTGCCCTGAAAAATTGCTAATGCAATACGCAATTTTTTGAGTTGATCATAGCCTGCTATTTGAATAGTTTTTTCGTTATTCATTATTTTTTAATATGGCTTGCAGGATATGTTTTCCATAAGGCATATCCTTGATTTTAATATATTTTTGAACTAATTTTACATAAAGCAATCGAATGCAAAGCATGGATGGTAACATGCGAATACAACCGATTCTTGATGGTAAATATTAACAATTATTTAAGGAGCAATCTATATGAGTAGACAAATGATTTTAAATATTGCAATAACTGGAGTTATCGCTGTTGGCATAACTTCTACACAAGTAGAGGCCGCACCAAGCGAAGGTAATTGCTCTGGAGTCGATAACTTAACGGTTAGTTTTACAACTCAACAGCGACAGATTGCAGATGAATATATTAGTATCTTTGAAAATGGTACAAAAGATATTCAATATGATTATGCTAATAATAATGGGGATAATAGAGGGATAACTGCCGGTCGCGCTGGTTTTACATCAGCTACAGGAGATATGAGAAAACTTATTTTACAATATGATCAAATAAACCCAGGTAACTTATTGCATCAATATGTTGGTGAATTAAAAAAATTAGAAAATATAAGATATGGATCGCAGAGATCAAAAGCTAATAACAAAGCAAGCGCAGATGTGAGCAACCTGCCCAGGCTTAGTGCTAACTGGAAAAAAATGGCAAAGCGTCAAGATTTTAGAGATGCACAAGATGCCTATGTCGATAAATACTACTTCAATGAGGCACTTCAAAAAGCGAATAGCATCGGCGCCACATATCCATTAACTCTATTGAGTCTCTATGATGCTAATATTATGCATGGTGAAAGCGGTCTTGTTGAGCTAGTCGATGAAGCAACACGAATGACTGGCAATAAAACGCCTCAAGAGGGTGCTGATGAAACAGACTGGCTGATAAACTTCAACATCAATCGCAAGCAAGTAATGGAAGCAGATGCTACATGGAGTGATGCACTTGCACGAATCGATGAATTAGAAGATTTGATCGAGGCTGAAAATTTTCAATTAGAACCATTTGCTATGAGTATTCAGCGTTATGATGGTGAAGACCATGTGTTGCCATAAAAACACATCAAAAAAGTTTTTGCAGTCGGCAGAATGACCAAGTGAGAACAACACAAAGCAGTCAGATTCCCAAACAACCAGATCAAACTTCGGGGACAGCCTTTCCTGGCGCACCTAAATCGGCAAGTTGCCATCTGGGTTGGGCTTTGATTGCCAGTGAGTCAGTTTCGCCTGCAAGCAAGCGGTGACAGCCTGCCAGGGCTATCATTGCGGCATTATCCGTACAGAACTCTGCACCGGGAAAATACAGTTGTACAGATTCCTTTTTCGCCATCTCTTGTAAACGCTCTCGAATTCTGACATTGGCGCTGACGCCTCCAGCAACTACCAGCCTTTTTATTCCTGTCTGGCGTACTGCGCGACCGCATTTGATGGCCATGGTATCGGTAACTGCTTCCTGAAAAGCATGGGCAATATCCGCTTTACTCTGTTGGTCATCGCCTAATTGTTGATAGCAATTGACAGCATAGGTTTTTAACCCGCTAAAGCTAAAATCAAGTCCGGGGCGGTTAGTCATTGGTCGTGGAAATTTCAAACGATCGGGATCGCCTGATTGTGCCAATTTGGCTAACTGCGGCCCACCGGGGTAACTTAGTCCGAGTAATTTTGCCGTTTTATCAAAGGCTTCACCTACGGCATCATCAACAGATTCTCCCAGTATTCGATAAACACCAATTGCTTGCGCATCCACCAACAAGGTATGCCCTCCCGAAATGAGTAATGCTAAAAATGGAAATTCTGGGGGATTGTCTTCCAGCATTGGCGCCAGTAAATGACCTTCCATGTGATGGATTGCAACAGAGGGTATTCCCAGCGCCCAAGCCAGACTTCTGGCAAGGGCTGAGCCGACCATTAATGCTCCAATGAGTCCTGGGCCTGCGGTATAGGCGATACCATCAATGTCGTTACGCTCAAGGCTGGCTTGATCTAGTACCTGTTCGATTAGTGGAAGCAATTTGCGAATATGATCACGCGATGCTAGCTCAGGAACAACTCCTCCATATTCAGCATGCAGTTCAGCTTGGGAATAAATAATGTGTGCCAATAATCCATGCTGATGTTGGTAGATTGCTACAGCGGTTTCATCGCATGAGGTTTCGATCGCCAGTATTTTCATTCTGAGTTATTCACATCATTCACAGATTTTTAGGTATTTTTATTGGGCTGCCGATGAACAACCAGGCAACGATTTTGGACAACTTCTAATGCGCAGGAAACTGGCGAATTTAGGAATATCATTTTTTGTTTTTCCAGTGAATCGATAGGTCACACTTGATCCGATCGGTGGTGGGTTTTTGCGCTGTGCATCACTAAACCCAGATCCAATACGAAAGCGCTTTCCATCTTCTGTTTCCAAAAGTAACGCGCCAAGCATCTTTTGATATTTTCCTTTGCCTGAAAGGTGGGCGATGACCAGAGCTTCAGCATCTTCAAAACGTTTGACCTTAAGCACATCTCTTGTTCTGCCAGCCCGATAGATTGCATTGCCGTTATGCAACATTAAGCCTTCACCTTTGGCGGCAATCACCTGATCCAGACGTTGCATAAGATCATCATGATTATCAACACGAGATTGCTCGATTAATTCCAGGTAAGCGCTGTTAGCGTTTTCCAGTAACTGGTGTAATTCTGTCAAACGTGTTGTGAACGTTGCTGTGGAAGCTGGTAAATCAAAGACCATGTATTTAACCTGCTTCCATTCAGTATCGACTGGAATGTCTTTGCGCACTGTGCTGACCAGTTGTTCAAACGTACCTTGCCCGATCCATAATTCTCCATCCAGAGGGTGCTGTGGAAAGCCTTGGGTAAACCAGGTAGGGGCATGATAAACATTGCCTTGTTTGGAAAGCAGTTGTTTGCCATTCCAGTAAGCACGAACTCCATCCAGTTTCTCACTCACCCAGTAAGCAGTTAAATCATCTTTTGAATGATAGGTTTTCGCCAGCGCCAATGCCGGAGGAGAGTGATAAGACGGTGGTTTTACCGATTCGACTGGTTCATCAGCGCTGGCAATCTGGAAACATAAAAGAACCAGTAAACTCGAAAGGAATCCTTTGAAAAGCCTGGTTAAACCTTGTTTTGTTTTATCAATCACACTGTCATCAACAATGCGATGATGGCAATCATTTTGATCAATGGACTAAGTGTAGCAACAATCGCATTACGGTAGAGACTTGTCATTGACAGCTCTGCTTCCTCATCGTCCCAGCCTGTAGGTTTGTTAGTTGCAGACCAGAAATATTCTAGATATCGTTTTATAAACACCCAGACATCACCGCCAGTGATTGCTGCGAGCCCGATTAACAAACCACCCAGCCCAACTCCTATGGTCAAGCCGTTAACCAGCTTATCGCCGAACAGATAGGCAATCAATATTACAACAGTAAAAGGTACCAGGACTGGCATGAGTAATTCACGCTTGCAACGTTTTACCAACGCGCTGATAGCATAATGACTCGAGCTGATTGATTGGGAGTTCGCTGTAACTCGACTGACGGCTTGAATCAGCAAAGCACAAAACCACAGTGTCATCACCACACCGATAACAATACCTATCAGCAATTGTATGTTGATCAATGAAAAGAGTGTATCGGCAGAAAGCAAGGTTAGCGATGCTGCGACCAACATCAGAGCAACCAATGTTGACGTTGCCAGAGTATAGGTTCGAGATACTGCTTTTGCTAGTGCCCCCAGCTGTTGTTGCTGAGAAATTTGATCTGTTACGGATGTTTCAGGTTGATCAGGATCAATTAATCGACCAAAGGTTACAACGGCGACCATCATAGCGCTGAGTGACAACAGCGAAATGATGGATATTTCCAGTCCAATGAGTCCCGCCACTCGATATGCAAAGTAGCTGCCAATGAGTACAATTCCATACATAACAGCGACTGCATATTTGCAGACAAAAGAATCATTGGATACAGAATGAGTTGCTTTGATCTGATAGCTGGCAGCCGCGCATAAAGCCAATGTCAGAAAAAGCCCTATGATTACCGACTGATACAGACTCATGATGGATAGTCCAGCTTGTTCAGACAATTGTGACTGATCAAACATCCACCAGGTGGTCGGCAGTAACAGGATCGCATTGAGTAGTGCGGATGCAATCAACAAGCGTTGTAATAGCTGGTCTGGCTGGATTTCAGTGTTCAAACGCTGCAGAACCTGCAACACAACAATCACGCTAACAATAGCGATCGCCATGATCACCATTGGATAGCTTACTAATTGGTCAATGCTTGCATACTGACGATTGATTATGATTGTAGCGACAAGTGCGGCTACTAAAGTCGCGAATAAATCGGTGACTACGCCAGTGCAATCGGCAATATGCTCTGCAATCGTCTGAACCATGTTGTCAGGTTGAGGTGATAATCTATCATGACTGTTCTGAGATGCCTTATTACGACAGGATGCAATACTCGATTGTGCAAATACAGCAGCGCTAACGCTCACTAATAGAGAGACAGAAGCGGCTCCTGATGCCAGACCAATAAGCACCGAAAACATGTTATCGGTTTCACTGGCAAGTAATAGAGTGTAATAAAAGGCCAGTCCAAATAACGCTGTTCCCGCAACCAGCAGACCACTAATCACACCACTGCTCAAAGCAAGCTGTGTGGCCGTTAATAGATTTTGAGTTGTTGCATTGAGTGTTACCGAGCGCGTACGCAAGGTGAAATTGAACCCCAGGTAGCCAACCAATTCGGAGAGAAGCACACCGATAAGAAATCCTGTTGCTGTCCCCCAATTAATCGTCAACCCGATGAGGATAGCGACAAACAGGCTCAACCAGGCAATACTTTTATAAACATTGAGCAAGAACAGTTGAGCACCAGCGCGAATTCTTTCAGATGATTGTCGAAGACTGCCACTTCCCGATGGCTGAGAAGTGAGCCAATCATATGCGAGTACCGCTGCAAAACCACCAAGCAGCGCGCAGAGAATTGAGAAGACAACACTCCAACCTGCAATAATGCCAACTACAATTAGCAATGCAACACCAATCAATGTGAGATTGCGATAGTGTTGCGTAGGCGTTAAATCACCAGGAAGAAAATCAAAAAAAGCCTGAAAACGATTAAACATGAAGTATGACCACCTTGGGTTACAAGTAATTAGCAGTGTTATGCTAAGGCTTTCACTCTGCGTTTGTGTCACACAGTATTATGATTCCCAGCTACAATAGAGGTACTGGAAGTACGACACAAGCTCGGGACTGAAAAATTTTATTCCCTATTCACATGCATTTACATTTATTTAATAATCGATTGTTATGTGAAAGGCTAAGCGAAAAAACGCAATAGCGATTTTATACTCTCAGCACATAAAATTTAGCATCCAGTATACGCGCTTTCTTGCAGATAGCTGCGTTGGAAAACCTTGCTATTGGACTATAACTATGATTTCCCGCCTTGCTGTCATAAAAAAATTGTGCCCCCTACATGCTCAATTCTCATGTACAGAGAGTAAACAGTAAGATTTTTCAAAAATATTATTCGTAAAAGCGCTATGCCTAATAATACT
This sequence comes from Methylococcales bacterium, assembly GCA_965224565.1. Classification (GTDB taxonomy): domain Bacteria; phylum Pseudomonadota; class Gammaproteobacteria; order Methylococcales; family DRLZ01; genus DRLZ01. The sequence continues at coordinate 175,949 of CBDCZN010000001.1, forward strand.
TGATGCACATCAGCGCTCAAATCAGCGTAAACAAACCAGGCAAACTATAGACATGAATTATTTACAGCAACAAATACTCTTCTTAAGAACCTTATGGAAAGATTTTGTCGATGCCCGCTGCCTGCAATTAGCAGCTTCTCTTTCATATACGACACTTCTATCAATTGTACCGCTGATGGCTGTTTCTGTCGGTATATTAATGGCATTCCCAGTATTTGAAACCTTGAATGACAAGCTTCAGGAATTTATTTTCGCCAACTTCGTCCCTAATTCAGGCACAGTCATCCAGGACTATTTGTCATCTTTCACCGATAAGGCAAGGCAACTGACCTTAACAGGCATTGTATTCCTGTTGTTAACAGCTTTGATGATGATATCGACGATAGAAACCGGGTTGAATTCGATTTGGCGTGCTTCATCTGATCGTTCGGTTTTAGAGCGTTTCGTAATGTATTGGGCGGTATTAACACTCGGCCCGGTGATGATGGGTGGCGGCTTGATTGTCACTTCTTACATCATGTCAGTACCATTGTTATCTGAAACCGCAAGCAGCATTGAAAATTCGCTAGGCTTTCTGAAATTAATCCCATTATTTTTGGAAGTATTCACTTTCACATTATTGTATTGGTTGGTACCCAATGTGCGTGTACCGTTTCGTTATGCAATCATTGGTGGTATTTTTGCCACCTTGTTATTCGAAACTGCCAAGCAGGGATTCGCTTGGTATACGCAAACATTCCCCACCTATCAAACCGTTTATGGCGCGCTTGCAGCAATCCCGATTTTTCTGGTTTGGCTTTATTTGTCATGGTTGGTAACACTGCTTGGCGCACAATTAACATACACGCTGGAAAGACATGCCAGAGGATGGTTACAACAACAAGAAGATGGCCAGCACTACCAATTAATCCCGACTTTACATTTATTAAACAGTCTTTGGCGTGCACAACAAAGTGGTGCAAAATTATCGCTACAAGAGGCAACCAATCAATCTGGTATTAGCGAAACCACCACAGCTCAACTACTTGAAAATTTGCATCAACACCAGCTAGTCGCACGTGATGAAAACAACCACTGGTTGCTTAGTCGTGATCTTGATCATTTTAGTCTGTGGGATCTCTATAAAATGAATCGCTGGAATTGGTCTGATGCGGATACTCCGAATGGTGATGATCCTCTAGCCTTGAAACTACAGCCTTATCTGCTGGCCATGAACCAACAGTTACAACATCATTTATCTGTTTCACTGGCAGAGTTGTTTAACACATCAACCGAGGAGCAACCAATATTACTTGCTTAACATTAGCAATCTTACAATGGCGTTTGCTACCAGATATTATCTCAAACAAATGGATTTTCTCAGCGGCTGACAAAAGGTGATACAATCGCTCGGCTAACTGTGCCGCATACAATCGATAGCTTGGTCTATTATTCTAACAAGCGATCAATTTTTTATAGTTTACTATTATTTTTTAAAGGGTAAAAATGTCTCTATTTGACACCACAGACAATGCGGCAACAGAAGCTGCAAAAGAAGTCACTGCAAAAGAAGAAGCCAGACGCATCAAAAGGAAATTCACAATCGTTATGGCGGGTCTGTTTTTTGTAGAAATCATGCCGCTGCCATTTACGGCATTTATTAGTTTGTATACAGTCAGAAAACGACCAGACTGGTTCCCGGATGCTGTACAGAGTCTTTATGCAGATATTCCGGCTATTGAGAATGACAAAGCAAAGCCTGTTGCTGTTGATTCAGCGGTAACAAGAAAGAAGTGCTCAATCACAATCATCTGCATGATGTTAGTTGATCTTGGTCCTATTCCATTAACCATTCCTGTTGGACTATGTATTGTTCGCTTCAGACCGAAATGGTTTAGAAATGTTGTTGCAAGATTGTATGCAGATACTGATATGGTGAGTAGCCCTGGGTTAGTGGCTAAAAACAGAGTTCGTTTGTACGATGATTAGCCAGAACTAACAATTCATAACAGGTGTTCCAGATACTTTATCTGGATGGCTTGCTTGTACTTTAGTGGCCTTGATAGGGATTAAGAAAGCGCTAGATAATCCGGTTATGCTGTCTAGAGCTTTCTTTGATTTTCTAATTCTCGCACTGTTTCCCTGACTGAGGTGCATTGATTATTCAAGCCTCAGTCTATAAATCCACAGCTGACTTTATTCTGTCACAACATATTTTTCAATCTGTTTTAATTTCTCCAATGCTTCCGTTACCTTCTTGGTGTTGGCATCGTCAAGCTCATTGTTTTTGTAAACATGGTCAAGTAATCCTTCAGTAACCAATGCATCTTTGATCCAGCGTTTTGAGAAAGGATAACTGGGAGGAATTTTTGCTTCTTCACCAGTATCAGGGTTTCTGAAAGAAATCACATTATCAGTTGCTTTTGATCCAGTTGATTTTGCTGGAGCCGCTTTTGGTTTTGCTTTTGCTTTGGTCGCAGCTGGTTTGGCTACTGGCTTAGGTTTTGGTTTAGCGGGTGCTGCTTTTTTAGCTGCAGCTGGTTTCGCTTTGGCTTTAGCGGCAGGTGATGCCTTTTTCGCGGCAGCGCTTTTTGGTTTGGCGACCGTATCACTGCCTGGTGCTTTGGTTCTGCTCTGTGATTTCGATTTTGATTGATCAACAAATATTAGAGAACCCAGCGCATAAGTGACATAGCCAATAAAAGCTGCGATCAAAAGGTATAAAAGGATATCCATACTGCTTCCCTCAGATTATTAATTATGATGTTCTAGTACCCACAGCAACGCAGTTTGCAGCATTTTTGTCATTAGCTCAAGTGTTTAGTGAATAAAACCTAATGTTCATCTGCTTACACTGCTTGATTCTGATAGTAAAAATTGTGTGCTGAAGCAAGGTATTTAATCAATCATAACTACGAGTTGCATGCTAATTTATTAGTTGTCTCCAGAATTGCTGTTTTCATGCGATCAATATTTATCTGGCTAAAGAGCCACTTGCAAAACTATGAGATCACAACCGACTGAGATTGTGACTGAGTCGTCTGTTACGATTTTTTCACGGAATGGCTGCCATGTCACAGATGAACACCAGCAAATTCTTGTCATCTTGATGTGTTTTGTCAATTTAGAGCATACCGATCCTCCTGTGGAACTCAATTCCCTTTCTTTCTCCTTCAGTAAACTATCATTTACTCAAGAAAGCACAGCATCTGATTCACTGTCAGCGCTAGAATCCCAAACATTAAATGACACATCACTTTTGCATGCCCACGCACCCGAACCACACGTCCTCCAAATTCATCTTTCAAGCGCCCGTTGACGCGCTCTACAGTGCCGCGCTCTCGGTATCGTATGGTTTCAGAAGATTGATGACCAATGATCCGGCTGCGTTTGTTTTCAGCGTGTATTTCATCCTTGAGCGTTTTATCGCGCCGTGGGTTTCGGTCAATCAACGGGACATGGCCTAACTGTCGACTGGTTGCATAGATCTGAGGCACATCATAGGCAGCATCCATTAAATCATAGAGATTGGTGACACGTTGATGACTGATCATTGCCAATGGAATCGCCACTTGGCTATCATGCGTTGAAGCCGAGGTTAAGACACAACTGATTGGAATACCACCATCGGCTGAATCAATATGCAGCTTATAGCCTGTCCAACTGGTTTTGTAACCTTTGCTGTTTTTCTTGGTTCCCACATCACAGGCTATGGGCAAATCGTCAAGCATCTCCTCCAAGGGGATCCCTGTGGTCTGCTTTTCAATCCGCGTCAGTGTTTTCTCGCGAACTTCGCCTTTTTTTGGGCGTCCACGTTGCTTGGGGTGTTTGACAATGGGTTTCTTTTTGATCGGTTTTTCACGTGCATTGATCGCGGTTGAGTCGCGCGGATTATGTCCGACGATTTCACTACGATAGTGTTTTTTGATCAACGCTTCATGGATACGTTCCGGCAATTGCGATTCTGAGAATTCGGCAAATGCGCGTGAAAACGTCCATTCCTTTGGAATATCGCTGACACGTTCCCATCCACACAGACGCCTTAATGCGATGTCGGTGTGTAATCGATCTAACAACAGGCGCGTTGTTGGCATGTGATACACCATCTTTGCAACAAAGGCACGTGCAATGGCGACTCGATCCTTGGGTGGACGTCCAGGATATCCTTTGCTGGAATCAATAAATGCTTCAATGTGGAGCATTTCTAGCGTCGTTATCAGCTCCTGTTGTTTTTGAGTTAACGGGCCGAGTTCTTCGATCATTCGAGGAAATAATGTGTCTTGAATTGTCCACCAGGACTGTGCTATTGTTTCTCGTAACTTGCTCATTTTCAGATATTTTTAGAGTGTTTAGGCACCTCTATTTTATCATTTTTGAGCAAGTTTTTCTTTTTTTTCTATTCAAGCAATTAAATCCCCTCGCTTTTATGCATTTTGCAAGTAGCTCTAAACAATACCGTTTTATCTAAGTTGGGGTCAATGCAAATAGGCATACGCAGATCACTTGCATTTTAACCCGGGGCGAGGTGAACAATTTAATTCGCATAATGTGTTGCCAAATGCAATAAATATATCAGAAGCTTAGATCACTATTCTTCAATCTCGTTATAGCTGCAGTGGAAAGGCGAAGTTTTACATGCTTTTACACATTGGTTAGAATCAACTGATAGAATTTTAAAAAATACGGGGGCACAGTTTTATGCGAAATATTTTCCTATGTATATTTGTAACTCTTACCTTATCTGGTTGTCTTGCACAAAGTGAAGAAAACGTAAAACCACCACCAAAGCCAGTTGCTGTTCCCTACAAAGTGATTCTTCCTGATTTCGCAACACAGGATTCTGGTAGCTCTGCAGCAATAACAATCAAGGCAACCCAGTGTCGCCCTCTTTATTACGACAAACCGTTACTTAGAATCGACTGCTATCTTGATGGTGATTGGGTCAGAAAAAATGATACCTGGGAATATAAAGGCAAGAACGTGGTGTTTGCCGGTCTTGTTAAAGCCTACTATCGAGAGAATCATTAGCTTTGGCTGGGTAAAGTCTATACTCTCCGCAGATGAAAACTTAGCATCCAGTATGCGTGCGGTTTGTGTGTAAGTTTGGTTCGGATAGCTGCGTTGGAAAACTTTGCTATAGTAGTGACTATCGCCAGGATTTCCCGCCATACCCCCACAAAATACCACGCAGACTCAATGCTAAATTGCATGTGCGCCGAGTATAGTGAGGGGTTTTTGTTGATTATCAGATGATTGACGGATATAATTGTTTGCTGTTTAGGAGTGCCTTATGAGCTTTGCACCTTACATAGCAAAGATTAAAATGGTGCTCTATATTCAAGCGGTAGTGGCGTTTGTTGCTTCTGGTCTCTGGGCAGTCTTTGGTAACGCCTTGGAATTCAAGTCAGCCCTGCTTGGCGGTATGATTGCAGTCGTACCGAATACCCTGTTTGCATTTAAACTAATACAAGCAACCGGAAAGTCGTACAAAAACATTGAAAAAGCATTTTACCTGGGCGAATGTATTAAGCTATTGTCAACCGCATTGCTGTTTGGCATCGTCATTATTTATGTTGAAATATCATTCTTTCCGTTGATGCTTGTTTTTACAGCAGTGCTTTCGGTTTTTTGGTTCTTACTACTAACACTAAGATAAATAACTAGCATGGCCAGTCAAACACATGATGCCGGTGGCCCTACCGGATACATTGTTCATCACTTAACGCCACTTTCGACTGGCGAAGGATTCTGGACATTACATCTGGACACCTTATTTTTTTCCATTGTGCTTGGCGCTGTCTTTTTATTCATTTTCAAAAGAGCTGCTGATCAGGCAACATCTGGTGTTCCTGGAAAAATGCAGAGTTTTGTCGAGATGATCATTGAGTTTGTCGATAAGCAGGTGACAGACAGCTTTCATGGTAAAAGCAAGCTCATTGCACCACTTGCCTTGACTATCTTTGTCTGGGTATTCTTCATGAATGCGATGGATTTACTGCCTGTAGATCTGCTGCCCTTTATCGCATCAATGATGGGGCTCGAGTATCTCAGAGTTGTACCAAGCACCGATTTGAATGCAACATTTGCAATGTCAATAACAGTGTTTTTACTGATCATCTTTTACAGCATCAAAGTAAAAGGTGTCATCGGTTTCAGCAAAGAATTACTGCTAACTCCTTTTGGGCCCTGGATGATGCCGTTTAATCTAGCATTAAAAGTGGTTGAAGAAATTGCCAAACCAATCTCACTCGGACTACGATTGTTCGGAAATTTGTATGCTGGTGAACTGATTTTTATTTTGATAGCGCTTCTACCTTGGTCGATACAACCTTTCTTGAGTGTTCCATGGGCATTGTTTCATCTGATGATCATCACTTTGCAAGCATTCATCTTCATGGTTTTGACAATTGTGTATATGACGATGGCACATGAGGCACATTAGGCACATGGTTAGGGAGCGTACACGTTGCTTAATTTCTTAATTATTATATATTCACTAGACATTACTTTTTGGAGGTAATATGGAACACGCAGTCTTAATCGCAGAGATACAAGGCATGACAGTTGTCGCTGTTGGGTTGATCTTGGGTCTGGGAGCAGTTGGTACAGCCATCGGTTTTGGTTTGCTCGGAGGTAAGTTTCTTGAAGGTGCAGCAAGACAGCCTGAGCTGGTTCCAATGTTGCAGGTAAAAATGTTTATTGTTGCAGGCTTGTTAGATGCGGTAACGATGATTGGTGTTGGTTTAGCACTGTTTTTTACCTTTGCAAACCCATTCCTGACACCAATTACAGGCGGTTAGTACGAAATAACATAACCATGCAGTGCAACCAAACCTGAAGGACGCATATAGTAATGAGTATAAATGCGACACTGATCGGCCAGATGATTACCTTTGCGATATTGATCTGGTTTACGATGCAGTATATCTGGCCTCCGCTAATTCAAGCGTTGGAAGAGCGCGAAAAAAAGATTGCAGATGGACTTGCAGCAGCTGACAAAGCCAAAGAAGAATTAGCAAATGCTGAAATGCAGGCGCAAGATGCTTTTGCTGAAGCCAAGAAAGAAGCAGCATCCATTGTAGAAATGGCGCGCAAGCAGTCAACAGAAATTGTTACAGAAGCAAAACAGATTGCGCAACGAGAAGCAGACCGAATTGCAGAATCTGCACAAGCAGAAATCAGCAGGGAAATTGAGCAAGTTACCGAAACGTTACGAGCGGATGTCTCTCAACTAGCAATTAATGCAGCTCAAAAGATTCTTGGCCAGGAAATTGATGAAGGCAAGCATCGTCAGATGTTACAAGATGTAGCCAGCAAACTTGGCGCTGCATCGTGAGTGTGCAGATAACGCTTGCCAGACCCTATGCTAAAGCAATTTTCAACCAAGCCAAGACAGCGAATAACGTACAACAGTGGTCGCAATGGCTAGATTATCTGGAATTACTGACAACTGATTCTGAAATGCATGCTTTCATAAGATCCCCTAAAAGCAGCAAGCGCAAGGTTGCAGACCTGCTTGTTGATATTGCAGACGATAGCATTGGTGAGGAAGCCAAAAATCTAATTGAACTTCTCGCCATGAACAAACGCCTTGCGATTGTCCCAGACATCAGGGCATTATTTGAGCAATATCGCGCTGATAATGAAGGCTCTGTCAATGTTCAGATCACTGTCGCGTATCCATTAGAGGATAATGAGCGAAAGACAATTATTTCAGCATTGCAAGTAGCACTGGACAAGAAAATACAAATCGATACCACTGTTGATCCCACTATTATTGGCGGCATTGTTGTCAGAGCCGGAGATCAGACTATTGATGGTTCTGTGTTAGGCAATCTTAAGCGACTTGAAAAAATACTCTAAACATTGAAAGAGTGAGAAAAGGAATATGCAATTAAATCCCGCGGAAATTAGCGACATCATCAAACAGAAACTCGAAGGTTTCGATTTTGGTGTTGAACAAAAAACAGAAGGTACAATCGTTAGTATTACCGACGGTATCGTGCGTATTTACGGACTATCCGAGGTCATGCAAGGTGAAATGCTGGAGTTTCCAGGCAAGGTATTCGGCTTAGCTCTTAACCTTGAAAGAGATTCGGTTGGCGCAGTTGTTCTGGGAGATTATGAGCATCTTTCAGAAGGTGACTCAGTTTACTGTACTGGACGCATTCTTGAAGTTCCGGTTGGTGAAGCCATGCTGGGACGAGTGGTTAACGCAATGGGGCATCCGATTGATGGCAAAGCAGCCATTGACACCACTGAAACATCACCCATTGAAAAAATCGCACCTGGTGTTATTTCCAGACAATCTGTTGATCAACCCATGCAGACCGGGCTTAAATCAATTGACGCGATGATTCCAGTCGGTCGGGGTCAACGTGAGTTGATTATTGGTGATCGGCAAACCGGCAAAACAGCGATCGCAGTTGATGCAATTCTTAATCAAAAAGGCACTGGCGTTAAGTGTATTTACGTTGCCATTGGGCAAAAGCAGTCCTCAGTTGCCGCCATCGTGCGCAAACTGGAAGAAGCTGGCGCAATGGAATACACCACAATCGTTGCTGCAACAGCAGCTGATCCAGCGGCATTGCAATACATCGCACCGTATGCAGGTTGCGCGATGGGCGAATATTTCAGAGATCGTGGCGAAGATGCACTGATTGTTTATGATGATTTAACCAAACAAGCCTGGGCATACCGACAAATTTCATTGTTGCTACGCCGCCCGCCAGGACGTGAAGCGTATCCAGGTGATATTTTTTATGTGCATTCACGGTTATTGGAAAGAGCTGCTCGTATTAGCGCCGAAGCGGTTGAAAAACTCACAGATGGTAAAGTTAAAGGCAAAACAGGCTCATTAACAGCACTTCCTATCATTGAAACACAAGGTGGTGACGTATCAGCCTTTGTACCAACCAATGTGATTTCCATCACTGATGGCCAAATATTTCTGGAAACAGATTTATTTAATGCCGGCATTCGACCTGCGGTGAATCCTGGATTGTCAGTATCACGAGTTGGTGGTGCTGCACAGACTAAAATCGTCAAGAAACTTGGAGGTGGTGTTCGCTTAGAGCTCGCACAGTTCAGAGAATTGGCAGCTTTTGCCCAGTTCGCATCTGATCTTGATGAGGGAACTCGCAAACAAATTGAACGCGGCCAACGCATCACTGAATTGTTGAAACAGACACAATATCAACCGCTGACTGTCGCTCAAATCGGTGTGTCACTTTATGCTGTGAGTAATGGCTATCTGGATGGTTTTGAAGCAAATAAAGCCCAGGATTACGAACATGCGTTATTGGCTTATATGAAGACCCAGCATTCAAAGTTAATGGACAGCATCGATAAAACCGGTGATTTCAATGACGACATCGCAGCGCAATTGACAACGGCACTGGATGATTTTGCAACCAAAGGCAGCTGGTAACAGGTACTGAGCGATGGCAGTCGGACAAGAAGTCAGAACCAAAATAGCGAGTATTAAAAACACTCAAAAAATAACGCGCGCCATGGAAATGGTAGCAGCCAGTAAAATGCGTAAAACTCAGGATCGCATGCTGGCTTCCAGACCGTATTCCGATAAAATGTGGCAAATTATTCAGCATTTATCCTTTGCGCATCCTTCGTATCGACATCCATTTATGGTTGAAAAAGATGTCGAAACCATCGGTATCATTGTGATGACCTCTGACCGTGGTTTATGCGGTGGGTTAAATTCCAATTTATTTCGTAAGCTGCTCAAACAAATCCAAAGTTGGGAAGAGCAAGGTAAAAAAGTCAAACTAGGTATCATTGGTCGAAAAGGTGTAAGCTATTTCGCTTCTATGGGCGGAGACTCGATTGCTCAAGTCACTCACATTGGTGAAGAAGCGGGCTTGGCAGATATTGTCGGTGTTATTCAGGTGATGCTTGATGCGTTTCGTGATAACCAAATTCAGGAGCTGCACTTGGCATATAACGATTTTGTCAATGTCATGGTTCAGGATCCGACCGTCAAACAATTGTTACCAATTGATTCCACAACAGAAGAAACAGAGCTATTGCACCATTGGGATTACATCTACGAACCAGAAGCTGTGCAAGTCCTGGATAGTCTGATGATTCGTTACGCTGAATCGATTATTTACCAGGCTGTGTTGGAAAACAATGGCAGTGAGCAAGCAGCACGCATGGTTGCAATGAAATCAGCATCAGATAATGCTGGCAAGTTGATTGATGAGTTACAACTGGTTTACAACAAAGCCAGACAAGCAGCAATCACACAAGAGATTTCTGAGATAGTCGCAGGCGCAGCTGCCGTTCAATAAAGAATTAAGCAAACTATAACGAATTAAGTGTGATTACTCAGAACTAAAAACTGAGTGGTTACCAACTGAGTAAGAGGCGAAACAACTATGAGTTCCGGTAAAATTGTTCAGATCATTAGTGCGGTCGTAGACGTAGAGTTTGAGGCAGGCAGTGTGCCAAGAATCTATGATGCATTAACAGTTGAAGGTTCCGAGTTAATACTAGAAGTGGAGCAACAACTGGGTGATGGGATTGTCAGAACCATCGCCATGGGTACATCGGATGGTTTGAGGCGCGGTATGGTTGTTACCGATACTGGCGCACCAATTACCGTCCCTGTTGGTCAGGAAACATTGGGTCGCATTATGAATGTGTTAGGTGAGCCAATTGACGACAAAGGTCCGGTTGAGACAGCTCAAAAAGCTCCAATTCACCGTAATCCACCCAGCTACACTGAGCAGGCATCGTCGCAAGAATTGCTAGAAACCGGCATTAAGGTGATTGATTTAATCTGTCCATTTGCCAAAGGTGGTAAGGTCGGTTTGTTTGGTGGTGCTGGTGTTGGCAAAACAGTCAACATGATGGAGCTGATTCGTAATATTGCACTTGAGCACAGTGGGTTGTCAGTGTTTACCGGAGTTGGTGAACGCACCCGTGAAGGCAATGACTTCTACTATGAAATGAAAGAAAGCAATGTACTGGATAAAGTAACCCTGGTTTACGGGCAGATGAATGAGCCGCCAGGAAACAGACTGCGCGTTGCTTTAACTGGCTTGACTCAGGCCGAACATTTCCGTGATGGAGGCAAAGATGTGTTGTTATTCATTGATAACATTTATCGATATACGCTTGCGGGAACAGAAGTATCGGCACTATTAGGACGTATGCCTTCTGCGGTAGGTTACCAGCCAACGCTTGCTGAAGAAATGGGTACGTTGCAAGAACGCATTACCTCAACAAAACAGGGTTCAATTACATCGATTCAAGCTGTCTATGTACCAGCGGATGATTTGACTGACCCATCACCAGCAACTACGTTTGCTCACTTGGATGCAACCGTTGTATTGTCACGACAAATTGCAGAATTAGGCATCTACCCTGCTGTTGATCCACTTGATTCCTCGAGTCGTCAGCTGGATCCTTTGATTATTGGCGAAGACCACTACGACACGACTCGTGCTATTCAAGGCATCTTGCAACGCTATAAAGAACTGCGCGATATTATTGCGATTCTGGGTATGGATGAGTTATCTGAAGAAGATAAATTGACTGTTGCCAGAGCACGTAAAATTCAACGCTTCCTTTCACAACCGTTCTTTGTTGCCGAAGTATTTACCGGATCACCAGGTAAATACGTGTCTTTGAGCGACACAATCGCCGGTTTCAAGGGAATTATTGAAGGTCAATACGACGATATACCAGAACAAGCCTTCTATATGGTTGGCACTATAGATGAAGCGTTGCAGAAAGCAAGCAAAATGGCTGCTTAAATAAGGACTGATTATGGCTGCCACTATGAAAGTCGATATTGTAAGTGCTGAAGAGTCGCTTTTTTCAGGCGAAGTGCTCATGCTGTTTGCACCAGCCACACTTGGCGAAATCGGTATTGCACCAAGGCACACACCGTTGATCACTGGTCTGGATGCGGGTGAATTACGCATTAAACACATTGATGGCCCGGATGAATCAATGTTTATCACTGGTGGCATTCTTGAAGTGCAACCGCATCTGGTTACAGTGTTATCCGATGTTGCCAAACGCGAGAAAGATCTGGATCAAAACGCTGCTCAAGAAGCAAGAGACAAAGCTGAGGTCGCAATGCAAGATACATCAGACCAGATCAACTACGCAAAAGCACAAGCAGAATTTATGCGTGCAATCGCCGAACTGAGAACAATCGAGCGATTGAAAACTCGTAAATCTAAATAACAAGTTTCTATATTTCAAGTATGATTGCCTGATAGGATTCCAGTATATGGGAACCTATCAGGCTTTTTATTATCAGTTAATCGAAGAAAATAAACCAAGATCAGTGAATGACTAAATTAAAGCCAGGTGATTACGGACTGTTTCTAAGGAAGGTACCCAAGTGAGTATTAAGGTTGTTATTCTTGCAGCAGGTAAAGGCACTCGCATGCGCTCTGCAATACCTAAGGTGTTGCATAAAATCGGTGGCATTTCATTATTGCAACATGTTTTAAACACTGCGAGTCAGTTAGAGCATGCAACATCTCTAGTGATATACGGTCATGGGGGTGAGCAAGTAATTAACACCACCGACCATGATGGCGAGTGGATCGAACAGCGTGAACAAAGAGGAACCGGGCATGCGGTTCAGCAAGTGTTACCGCATATTAATCAAGATGACACTGTGCTTGTGTTGTATGGCGATGTTCCGTTAATACAAGTGGAAACATTGAATCGTGTGCTGCAACACGCAATGGATGACAATGTCGGGTTGTTGATCTATACAATGGATGATCCAACTGGTTATGGACGCGTTATTTGTGATACCAGTGGCAATGTTCAGAAGATTGTTGAACAAAAAGACGCGACACAAGACGAGCTTGCAACCAGAGAAATCAACACAGGTATTTTGTCGGTTTCAGGAAGACATCTGCATCAATGGCTTGGTGAATTACAACCAAACAATGCGCAGGGCGAGTATTATTTGACCGATATTTTTCATATGGCGGTCAGAGATGGGATTCAGGTTAATACTGAATCAGTTGATAATGAAGCTGAAATCACAGGGGTTAACGATAAAAGTCAACTCGCACAACTTGAGCGTGCATTACAGAAAAGACATGTTAACGAGCTAATGCAGCAAGGCGTTACTTTTTTTGACCCACAACGATTTGATTTGCGAGGTATAGTCGATCAAATTGGCAGTGACGTGACGATTGATATCAATGTCATATTAGAAGGTCACGTGTCGATTGGAAACAACGTGAATATTGGTCCCAATTGTGTCATCACCAATTCAACAATAGGTGATAACGTTTCAATTATGGCAAATAGTATCCTGGAAGATGCCGTGGTTGGCGATGCAAGTATAATAGGGCCTTTCGCAAGATTAAGGCCGGGCACAGTCTTGAGTGATGATGTCAAAATTGGCAATTTTGTTGAAACCAAAAAAGTAACAATCAGCAATGGATCAAAAGTAAATCACCTGAGTTATATCGGTGACGCAGTGATTGGCTCAAATGTCAATGTAGGCGCGGGAACCATTACCTGTAATTACGATGGCGCAAACAAACATCAGACAACAATTGAGGATGGTGCTTTTATTGGTTCAGATACCCAGCTTGTAGCGCCAGTTGTGGTTGGTAAAAATGCAACAATTGCGGCTGGATCAACCATTACAAAAGATGCCCCGAAAGATCAACTGACATTGAGCCGGGTTCATCAGATTTCAAAACAGAAGTGGAAGCGCCCGGTAAAAAAATAAATATCGCGTAAAACTCTAGAAGATAGTGGATTCTCTTACTCTAGTGACAATAGGCATTCACCCGACGTTTTTGTTGTCGACGCTTTTTCTCAAGTTGAATGCCTCTTTTGGTGCTGTAGCCTTCACGCAGGTCATCTTCAATATCCTCGATTTTCAGTTTAGCCTTGATACATGCGCGTCGATCTGAATTCAGTTTTTTTTCACGCTTGTTTGCGGTTTTTTCCTGTTTTTTCCGCTGATTAACCATCGCTTGTTTTTTGGCTAATCGCTGTTCTTTACGTTTCAAGTCCTGTTCCTGAAAATACAGATCATTCTTGAGACGCATCAATGCCTCCCCTTCAGTTATCTCAGGAACAGAATCGTTGGTTTCAAGAACCTCGACTTGCTGAGAATAGCCAACGATATCGCCATAGTGTACTTTGCCATTTTGGTCAGTCCACTTTTTTACGTTGGCAGCCTGGATAGAGGCAGAGCACAGTGTCACTAGCAGGATAAAAATTCTTATGCTTAACATTCGGCAGATTTCCACAACGATTCAATATAGATAATTTAAAGATAGTTGATAGGCAAGAATATTTCTAGCAGGAAAAAATTTTAAACATGTAAAATTTATGCTTATTCTTTGACTGCCTAGTTTTGACAATAAGGGTTTATTTACACCCGTTTCAACTACATTATGTTGAAAAAGCGGCAAATCGAATTGTTTACTGACCGATTTTCGCAACTCTCGGTATTTTGTATATACCAAGTGTGATTGACTCCAGAGACTGAACTGCCATCATCACTACCGATTGGGTTTCATTCACGGCAACCAATTCCCTCTAGACATGAACGATCAAACGGCAGAGTAGCCAAGTTTGCACTTGGCTACTCTGACAAACAATTGATATTAACGAATTTCCTGCCAGGACATCCGCCCTGTCAGAACAGCTTTACTTTCAAGTACAGTTTCAGTCTGTCCAATACTGCCTGTCACAACCTTGAACTCGCTACTTCGTGTTTTATTAATAACTGCTGGTGTTGTATTAATCCCAATTGTGCTCTTTATACCCGAGACATAGCTATTTTTGGTTTCTCCGTCATCTGTGTATTCTACTTTATCACCTGCATTAAACTTTCGATCACCATCCACATCAAAAGGTGACTCTCCCAGCTGCCCTCCATTGAATGGGTTAACTTCCATCAACCAACTAGTACCTCCAGCCTCACAGGGATCAGTATCTGGAATCAAGGTTACAAACACAAAGCGTCCATCACGTGTAATCGGGTTATAGGCAACGCGTTCACCTGTCGTCGGTAAATCTATGTACCAGCCATCTGTTGATGCATCTGCATTAGTGAGAACACGATACTGTTTGCCACTATTTGTTACGACAACAACGACTTCCTGCTCGGTTAAGGTATTCCGCCGAATCACCTTGCTTGGTGCATTTGTCAAATCACGATCAATAAAGCCGTAAAAACTCTGCACTGAATGATCAGTTACGTCATCGTGTTCAATATACTTTCCGGTTCCGATTCCTACAATATAAGTTCCATCAACCTGGCCACGTGTCACCACAGGTGCAGTAGTAATTGGTTGCAAGTTGTTAGCATCGTCCTTGGTTCTGGCAATTTTATGCTTGGTCCAGTTAGACGGGCTTGAATCACTCACATTAAATCGCCACACATTCCCGTACAGATCTCCGGCATAGACATAATCAACATCACCATCACCGTCATCATCAATCGGTTGTGGTGTTGATAAACCATTTGGAACCGTCACTGTTCCTGCTCCAGTATTAATCTTCTCGTAATCGCCAGCTGTTGACCATGAACCATCCAGCCCTTTTTCCAGATAAATAATAAACAGATACGCGTTGCCTGAGGTACTTGCGTGACCATCTGCTTCTGTACTGTTATATCCATTGCCGACAATAACCGCCCAGCGACCATTTGCCATTTTGGCAATTTGCGATGATTGCCCAGTCAGCCAGTTAAGACTGGGCTGGGTATACGAATATCCCATCTCTGGGTCATCTTCATCTGTAAACTCCCAAAGTACCAAATCGGCTGCGTTACTTTCGGTAAAGTTTGCGGCACTCGGATTAGTAATATCCAAAGCATAATAGCCTTGTCCACCAGAGTTAAATCCGCCAACTAGCACGGTTTTCCAGGTTTGTGTACCACTAATGGTTAACTGAGCATCTGCAACCATTGGCGAACCGTCAACAAAATATTGATGAGGAACCGCTGGGGTGATGTTGGTCCCATAATTGACATGGGTTAACTGGCTCAGTTTGCTATACAGTTTACCCGGAACATACGCCAACAGTTCTTCGCCGTCATCTGCGGCAAAACCGTGCAACATACCATCATTGGCACCAACATAGATGACTGCTTCACGATCCTTGTGTGCGCGTGCGAAAGTATAATAGCTCGAACCAGCATAGCCAGCATTCGGTTTCCCTGAATAAAATGGTGTGGAATGGACGATATCACCCAATTTATCAATTGAGACTCCCAGTGCATCGATTCTGGGGCGCATCCCGCTGATATTGTTGCCGCGAAGATAACTCACTCTGTTTTCTCCGTCGCCATCACTAGCACCAAAAGCATCGTTATTGAGAAAATCTTTTTGTGTTGAATCAGTTAATCCATTAATGGAAGACCAGGTAAATGGAATACCATCACCTGTGTCACGACTATAGGTAATAATCTTGCGCGTTGCAGGGTCTTTTGCAGTTAGTTTGGTATTAGCATCCCACTCGGCTGCCCCGAACAAGCCATCTTCATCAAGACTTTTGGATAACAAGTGTCCAACCCAGTCACCACTATGAAATAACGCCAGATAAACGTGGGTATCAGTACGCAGGTTAGTGGAATTAGTTGATGCTGATGCAGCAGCGCCCAGCTTGGAGATAATATCGCCAAAAATAGTACTGAAGGCAGCAGATAAAGACGCAGAATCTGTTGCTGAATATGCAGATGTTGTACCCCCGGCAGCAGCGACTTGATCCAGACTGGTTGGATCCGTGCCATAAGGAAGTGAGAAGCCGATCATATAGGTTTCAATACCAGCATCATGAACAGTTGTTGCAGCATTGACAGCTCCCTGCATTGCTTGAGCCGGATCAGCATAATTTGTTCCAATCGCTCGAGTTGTTGGCAGGCCATCGGTTAAAAAAACCACATAATCCTTTCCACATGACTCTGGAAGACTGTTTCCCTGTAAATGATTTTTTGCATCCAGCAATGTACCTTCGATTGGGGTTAATCCAGCATTTTGTAGTGATAACGCTGGATTGGTGGGGCCATTAGTAGCAAATTGCGTAATCGCCATTTTGTTATCCAGTTTGGTTTTTTGCGCGCTATCCAGCCCTGCTACGGGGACATGGACATAACCTCCACCAGGACTGGCATTTGCAAACCACGATGGACTTACCCATGACCAGGTCATAAAGGCTCCAAAATCGGTAATACCTTGGGCGAAATCACTATCTGTTGGAGTGAAACGCCAGGCATCCACATTACCCCATCTGCTGGAAAACCCACCAGGATGGGTATCAGATGCACCTGTCTTAGTGCGATAACAGGTATATCGATCCTGATTAGTCGTTCCATCATCAAAATTAGCTGTTGACGAATAGCAAAACGCATTTCCGTAGTTACCACCTGCATAGAATGGCAAATTGATATTAAAGTGAACATAGTTACCCACCGAAGTAGGGTTTTCAAAGCGAAAACGTTTGGTTGATGAATCCCTGTCACCTTCATAGTCTGGGTCGTAGTTGGACGGATTAAAACTTGCGTCATACGCACTATTATGCAGATGCCTGGTAGTTACGCCTTGCTGTTCATAAGCCATCAATCCCAAATTAATATCCCCAAGGTAGGAAGGAATCAACTGGTCACGAATCACACCACGGGCAATTTCCGATTTACTAAATAAACTGGCACCACCAACTGCTGCACCAGTCGCGTCCTCATCCATACTGTTGGAGTTATCCAATACCACTAGAATATTCGGCTTGGATGCTGTTGTAGTAAACAGAGGAGCATTTGCCAGACTGAGTGGACCGGTGACTGGACTGGCATGAGCCGTCGCAGAAATAATCGCGGATGCTATTACTGTCAGCATGAAGGAATGTTTTGATTTTCGGACTGTTATTGTCATCGGCTTGGCTCTCTCATTCTGTTATTTTTGGTGGTGATTAATCTGCTTATTCAAAGAATAAATTTTTCACGTAAAACCGCTTTTGATGCCACTGTTTTTCCATTCCCAACAGCAGTAATCACATAGTAATATTTCCAGCCAGATGCACCGGCAGGCCACACCTTTCTCCCTTCGATAATATATTTCCCTTGTTGAGCCGTCCCTGCTATTGAGGGCGCACTGGTTTTATCGCCATAGGTTACAAAACTGTCAAACAAGGCATCGTCATCGGCATCCGTATCGTCCAATACTTCTTTTGATGTAGTTCCGAAATAACACAGTCCTGCTCGGCAATCGCTGGTAAACCCTGTTAAACCACTAATTGCATAAATCGGCACGGTATCGCCATCCCGGCAACCTTCGCAAAGTAAATCCTGCTCAGCATCACGCAGTACGGCTTCAGTTGCCTGAAACGCCACATTGACACTGTCAGAATTACCTGCCATACGTTCTGATAATACCGATGTGTTCATGGTTGATATCCCAATCAGTGTCATTAACACCATCAGGATTAATGTAACGGGTAATACCGCACCATTTTGTGTTGATTTCATCATATGTTCTCTCATGCTGTTCATGGCAGACGATTGCGCAATGATATGGTTGATATCACTACTTTGCGCGCAAAAGGATCGCTGTAGCTCGCACTCTTGTCGAGCACTTGATAGGTTACTGAGCCTGAATTCCCTTTGATTCTGTTATTGGAGCGCAACAGCAAACCGATTTTAAGACTGACCACTTGCTCCCATTCGGAACCGGTTACTGGCTCAGTTGAATTAATCGGGAGTACTTTATTGGCAGAAACATATTTATCAGCCATATCGTCATTATCTGAATCAATGCCATAAAGAACGCGAAACATTTCAACGTGATCACTAAATACCTGTTCTCCAGCGTTAGCAATATTACAAGACAAGATACCTGTATTCGGACCAGTCTCATAAGTTACTGTTTTGACTGAATAGCGCACTGTCTTGACAGTTGCAGACGATAGACTCTGCCCGCAAATTTTTAGTGGTTTGGTTGTACTGCCCTGTAAACGTGTGAACAAGGTGTCATAGTTGTCATCATTTGTAGCTGTGCCAAAAATATAAGTCCCAGGATCAAATTCAATACTGGTTGATGGGTTGGAAAAAGCTACTGTTTCAAAAATAAAATTATTTTTGCGGCCTCTCATCGGCTCAAACTGATGACCTGATAATCGCAATTGACTACTCAATACAGACATCGCATAACGTGCGTTATCATTGATCACCGAAGTGTCATCAGCAGTGTGATAACTTTGTTTATTGGAAATAAACACCTGAATAAGTCCAGCCATAATCACCGCTCCAATCAGCAGCGCCAACATCAACTCAACCAAAGTAAAACCATTTTGTCGTATCTGTTTCATGGTTATGGCCTGAATGTGTAACTGAAAGTACTGGTGCCAACTTGACCATCTACATTTTCGTCCCAACTTAATGTGATTGCATGGGTTGAATTGTCAGTGCATGTATCTGTATCAGTGGTATCCAGATCGTTACATTGAACTGACACACTGGCATTCGGTAACTTCTGTCTCGCTCGGGTAACCCAGTCGTACAAATTAACCAGTGCCATTTCACTTGCTGTACAAGAAGTAACCGTTGCAGTTGTTGTTGCCTGTAAACAACTTTTCTGTGGATCAGTCAATGTATCGCTGTAAGAATAGCTAATCGTCGCAAAGTCGTTACTGCTGACTGCCATTTTATTGGCACGCATGAAATCGGCGATATCACAGGATAATTGCGTTGCATCAGTCCGGTATGTGGAGGTGGCGCTGTTACGCAAACCAGAAAATTGAATTCCAGCCATACCCAGCATGCCTATTGATAAAATCAATAGGCTTACAAGGATTTCAACCAGAGTAAATCCATCTTGGCATGTCTGTTTTTTGATCATGGAGTACATGAAGTCACCGTTACTGCAGCACTGTTACCTTTAAAGATACGAGAACGCCCTGAACCATTCACGGCAATCACTCGCGCATATTTTTTATCAGTTGAGAAGGTGACCACTTTGGAATTACATAACACAATGGTTCCACTTTGTTTTGCAAAACCAGTTGCTTCAAAACCGATCAAATTCTTAACCGCAGTCTGTCCAATTAACGAATAATTCGAACGAATGGTTTCATGTACCAACAGCGGGTTTTCACTTTGATCAGTAAAATCACCATCATTGTCTTCATCCAACATCATTAACCAGCCATCTTCCCAATTAATCGAACTTGTTGAACTACATATGGGACTGGCGACAGTCGCATCAGCTGTTGTACAAATATAAACCGGATAACCACGTTGTATTGCTTCATTTCGCGCCATTGCCAAGGCTTTGAGAAACTCATTGGAAAGCGCTGCTGTATTACTGGTTCTGGCAATTGTCTGAAAGCTGGGAACACCAATCGCCAATACAATTGCGGCAATAGCCATAACCACCAGCAACTCTATAATGGTAAACCCTTGGTTGTGCTTTTTGATTTTCTTAGTCATATCACATCATTTACAGTTTCTTTAGTCTTACCAGATATAGGATCGGCATAAGTAATAATGGCTAAACCATTGATCGATCGATGGTATAAATCAACTAACCAATGGTTCTTTTTATCTTTCATATGCAATCATTCTCTATTCGAGCCGCAGTGAAAAAAACACTTTCACATGACAATCGCTCAATCCCTTTGCCCGTTATGTCTAAAAAATAATTCGTCTATTAACATGCGTCATCAATCCCATCGTAACTAAAGATAGCGCAATCACTACCAAAAGGTTTGATAACAATTGAATTTTGTAGACTGAGTCACAAATAGTTTTTAATGCCGCGTTGTTGAGCTAACGACGCACGTATTTCGGGAATTTTATTGATCCCAGTATTAACAGGATTATTGTGTTTATCAACACGATTGCGGGCGTTTTAAGCGATTGGGAAGGATTGCATAACAACCCACACAATATTTGCCTGAAGATATGGAGAGCATTTGTCAGCATTTGAACATTCAACAATCGATGTTATTTGATTGTTATAGCGAAGATTAGGTGTGGTTATTCTTTTGCAGTGATAAGGTAATTTGATCTAATTTGCTAACAAAGGTGTTAATCGACTAGTCTGTTAGCATTGCTGGAAATGCGATTAAAACCAGTTCACTTAGACCATCTTTGCTAAAGGTTTTGGAATAGAATCAATACAGAGTATTGATATTCAGATGAAACAGTGGTTATTTTCACAAGTGGCGTAGCAGCGTAAAGAAATCCGTGACATGCATTTACACGCAACATTTTCCAGAAACAGATATGATTCCATCCCACGATACTATGTTAATGCCGAATCACCAATTCATGTGATATAAATGAATTGGTGATAATGGAAAAGGCAGAGTAGCCAGGTTTGTACCTGATGATTTATATTTTGCGTGATTGTACAGATGATCGCTCTAATTAATGTTTTGCTGCTGCCAGAAGGTCCTCTTTCTCAGCCGTACTTTCGAGTCAAAAATAGTCGCACCACCACCATTTCCAACAATGATGTAAGCACCTCCTCCTTTCGGCAATAAAATTTCCGGTGATGACGGAATACCACCACCAAGAGTGGTGCGTCTGTCCTCAATTGTTAAATTTTGTGGGTCACCATCAGCAGTAACATCAGCAGTGTACAAGTCATCATAAACAGCTGCACCATTCAGGAGATTAACAGCATAGCGTCTTCCATTACCTTCAACAGCAGGTTTACATGGGTCGTCACTATTGCTTTCATTTGGAATATAGGTGGTGAAAAAGATTCTTCCACCCAGAATCGCAGGAGTCGCAAGACCTTTTTCTCCCGCCCATTCATTATCATATTCCTGAAAATTAATATACCAGCCTTTTTTGGCCTTCAACACAGTTGCACTCGAACTACCCGCTTCTACGTTGATATCTGTCACATCCAACATGTCTGATCTGGTAATTGGAGTAAAAGTTGATGGCATCGCTGAATTCACATAAGTATCCCTGAACGCATAAAAGCGGTCTTGTACTGTTGTATTCAGAGGGTGGGAACGGTTACCACTGTTAATCGTTACTACATCGTAAAGTCTGGTATTAGAAAAAACCCCATCGTTCATCTGCGCAACATCAGGAGGATAAAAGAATTTGCGTTTATCTGCATCAGCCCCTGAAGATGAGATACTAGCCAGTCTAGCGCCAGTTGATGCACTCAAAGTCGAGGCGAGATCTATGCGCCATAACTGTCCACCTGTATCTCCGACATAAAGACGATCCACCAGACCATCACTGTTTGAGTCAATTGGCGCAACATCTGATGGAATGGCGTAGGTCATTTCTGCCAGACTTAAAAATTCGCCTGTGGTTGTTGCATCATTACTGCTACTTGTCCACCACAGTCGCTCGCCAGTCTCAGCATCGACAATATAAATGGCATTACCATAAGCTGAGACTCCAAATTCATTATCCTGGCTGGTATGATAACCACCGGCAAAAATCAACACGTCTTTTTTAGTACCGCCGACATTAATACTCGCCGGAAGTGCTTTAGACCAGGTTTCTCCCAAGCGGGCAAAATCACCAGAACCACCTTCTATGCGCCACAATAATTTCGGCGAAATCGCGCTGGTTGAAGCGCGGTCTGTTAACTGAGCACTCGGCGTAATATCAAATGCATAAATATTTCGACCACCGCGACGCATGGCAACATAAGCACGTACATAATCTTTTTCGTCAGTGCTGATTGAACTATTACCATCGATATCTGTACCTGCAGGTTCTATGCTGCCATTATCATTGGCATCATAGACCTGGATTGTCGGAGTCACGTCAAGCCCATATAGATGGTCGCCGTTAATGTTGTTCATCTGATCTTTTTGTTGCTCTAACAAAGCCTGGGGTATAAAAGCCCATTCCTCGATGCCATTATGTCCATTGATCATACGCAAAGTACCATCATTGGTTGCCACGAGTAATTTAGTCACAAAATCAGGGGTATCATCTGCGTCGGCCCCGTCGGACGGATTTCCATCCCCATCGACAGGATAACCATAGGAAACTGCGACGGCGCTACTATGCAGCGGATCACTGAATAGCCAACGATTGTCAGTGGTGTAACCGTCTTCATTTTCATCCTTGACATCTTGCCCACGCATCCAGTTAATGAGTTCGTTAATCTCATTGGTCTCAGCAGTAGTATATGAAGCAGCATGGTTAAACAAATTATTACCAACCAGACCAACCAATGCCGTATTTGATGGCCACACGCTGTGTGCACTGCTGTCTAGAGTTACAGCAGATGTTGGTGCAGTTGATCCAGTATAAGTGAGCAGTTTGCGCGAACTATATCCTGGAACTTTTGATCCCGCGCCGCCTTGCTTAATGATGGCGCCATCAGCACTCGTACTCCAGACACTTTGCGCAGAGTCCTTGATACGGTCATCATTGCCAATTGCCACATCATCATTGGTATCTAAAAAGTCTCCTGTGGTACAGGTTGCGTTTCCGTCGCCATCAACTTCAGTACCTGAACAGACTTTGTATTTTTTGACATTACCATTCCAGCGACGATTACGATCTGGCTTAAATAATGAAAAGTAAATCTCGTTATTATGCGTTAACTTGGTAAATGCATTAATCGAAAGAGAAGGCGATGCAAACGATGTCGGACGATCCAGTATATCTGCAATAATATTCTCAAACGCTGTCACCAAATCGGCAGCACTGCCTGCATCCTGATAATCGCCACCACCAGCAGCAGCAACGTTTTCAAGATAGGTTTTGCCTTTGTCTACTATATTAAAACCAATGGTATAGGTTTTGACAATCTGGTTATTGTCCATAGTACTATTCTGATCTTGTGTGTATAGAAAATCGGCAATTTCAGAACCACATTTCCCGCTTCCTGAACCGGAACAACCTGAGCCAATCATCGCTTCTGCTCTGGACACAGCAGTATTTCTACTGGGTCGTCCGTCAGAGAGTAAAATCATGTAGTTGTTCTGACATTCCAGCGTAATTGGACTTTTGTAGGTTGGTGTCCCAGTGATCTCTTCAGAAATACAGCTTGTAGAATTCAGATTATCATCAGTACAACCTGCATCTCGATCTACTGGATTCACAGTATCACTGGTATATGATGCAGGATGACTAACGCGTGTGTACTTGGAACGATCATCAGTCAGAATATTTCCTGAGTGACTATTACCACGAGTGTTACCATAAAATACGTCATCACCACGATAATAAAGCGCCGCCTCATATAAAGTATCTACAATCGGAGTGCCGGATTTCCAGTTTAGCTCTGTGACAATATCGTGCAAACGGTTGCGCACATTTTTGAAACCAGTGGTTAGATCGCCATTAACTTTCACTCGCAGAACTGGCGCACTCGATGGATTGCCTTCACTAGACCAGGCACGTCGCAAGCCGCTGCCAGAAACAATCATATTCAGTGCATTGCCCCCATCCCAGGCAGGTTGATTGACGATTTCCTGAATAATTGACTGCAAATCGGGTGATGTATAAGTTTCATCAGTACTCCATGCCCCAGGACTCCAGGATGCAGATGCAGATGTCGCCGTGCGTGAGGTAAGATCATTGGCAGCTGAGGTAAAAGCACCCGCATCAGCACTTTTCTCAGCTTTAATTGTTAACGCTGTAGCGCCACTAGTCGAATCTTTAGATGTAAAATCCAGATACGCCTCCAAAATAGTCGTGCCTTGAGGAATTCTGACATTGGTAAAACGCAGACCAATGGTTTGTGTGCCTCCATCTTGTGTTAACTCCAGGTCAGAACTGTTTGAATACATGGTGCCATCACTTTTCTGCTCAACGTCCTGGCTACCTGTGGCAACCTGAGCCTGAAAAGTCTGGTTAATGCAAGCGCCATCAGCCACACTATCTTCGTCATAATTGATATGTAATACAGGTGCAGCAGCAGTGTCTCCTTCATAAGCAACAGCTTCGCGCAAACCTGAGCCGCCTTTCACAAAGAAAGACATAGCATTATTGCCGCACCAGCCTGAGCGATTAACAACTTCCTGTATCACTGTTTTCAGATCCGGAGTTAGATAATGTTCACCCTGAGTCCAGGGTTCAACATCATTCCAATCAACACTCGCCGATGTCGCATTTGCTGCACGGGCAGACAGATTGCTAGCTACCGTAGTAAAAGATGCCGTGGAATCATCAATATTTTCAGCAGTCAGTATCAAAGATGGGGCTGATGCTTCTATTGGAGTTCCGTCTGCTGCTAATGCTGTTCCGTCTGCTGCTGTAAACTCGATATATGCTTCAGTAATCGTAGCCCCTTGCGGAACACCAACATCCTCAAAACGCAAGCCGACAATCTGTTCTTCGGCTGGGGTAGCGACTGCTGGACCTGTTGAATAGGTTATTCTTAACAAAGGCTGCTTGCCATTTCCATTATTCCAAGATTCAACAACACGTTCACCAGAGCCTCTAATAATAAACACCATGTCATGGGTATGACCAGCCCCGCCCCAACCTGGTTGATTAATCAGTTCAGTCACTATAGAACTGAGGCTTGGTGTTATCAATGGGTCGCCAACCGCAGGATTATCAACAGAATTCCAGTCCACGACATTACTTGTCGCATCAGGCAACCGATCGGTAACATTGTTATTAGAACCGCCGAATTGGCTTGGATTCAATACTTTTTCACCAACGATTGTCAAATTTGTTGATTTATCTTCATATTCATCAATAATAAATTCTATTTCAGCACTGGTGATGGTTGCACCAGTGGGAATATTGACATTTAGAAAACGAAGTCCAATGGTTTGATCACCCCGACCTCCATCTTTGACCAGTTCCAGGTCAGAACTGGTTCTATACATATCACCATCATCTTCTTCCTCAACAGCGTCGTTTTGTGCTGCAACCTGTATTTCCAGTGTCGTATCAGTTGCTGCTGTGATTATTGTTGCCGATTTTTCAACCATACTCAATTCAGTCGAAGTTAAATCCACACTCGCGTCAACAGTTGACTCCTGTGCATCATCCTCGCTGTTGTTGATTCTTGAATAAACCAATGGAAGCGGCTCGACGCTGCCTGTACCTTCCACGACCGCACTGGATTCATCAAGATTGGCAACAGGATAGAGGACAGGTCCGCCTTCCCCATGAAAGCGCATGAGCCCCATATTGACATTGTTGGCGCCCTCTATAATGGTATGCAATGCTGTTTTCATGCGATCCAGACGGGTTATTCCAGTGCCATCTGTGTTGGTCATGCTGCTTGATGTGTCAAGCACCAATAGTACATTTGGACGCACCAGCGAATCATTGCTGGCACCGCCACCAAAGTAAATTTCGGTATCTTCTGCCATGGTAGCGCTGGAAATTAATATCAATACAACAAACACACTGGTGGTTGTGGATATGAATAGATCGGAGATTTTATTGATTATGTATTTATTCATGATATTAACTCTTTGAAGAGACTGTTGATTTTGGAATAATCCGAAAGGTTCCCTGACGAATTTGCACATTAACAGCGCTGTTTTCTGTTAAACCCTGACAACGATATTCATTGTGAATAAACATAACCCTACTAAGACTGCTCCCCGTACCACGAAGCGCGCTAGTTTCACCTGTATAAAGCTGCTGGGCTTTATAAGCGGATCGATTGGTCATTGAATTACTCACCAGATATTGCTCGGCTCCATCAAATAAATTACTCTGCTGGTTATTTTTAGTGGCGTCTGTTATCCCTGAATCATTGAGCACGCGATTCGTACAGCTATCAGCTGCCTGAAATGCTGCTTGCTGTAACCCTGAATGACCGGCTATTTTTTCTTGCAAGACACTTGTTTTTGCACTGGAAATACCAATTAAAGTGAGTATCACTAAAAATAACAGGCTTAAAACCAGCACAACACCGCGTTGTTTTTTATTCGAATATTTGTATTGTTTCAGCATCACTTATTTCCGTTCTCTAAGCTGTATTGAAGTTGTGTAAACTCGCCGTAAGTATTTGTCAGTCGTATCCATATCGTCAGCGGCAGTGGTCGTCCCGGCAAACGTATAAGCTGTTGGCTCAGTTGCCAGGTTATTAGCTACAGAGCGCATTAGCAGGCTAATACGCACACTGGAAACATGCTCCCAGTTAGAAACCGAGCTGGCTGACTGGTAAAGTACATTTTGATCGGTACTTGGGTCTCTACTCCCATATGTAATCGCCATATCCTCGATACCTTCAAGCAATGGTGTGTTGGTATAACCACTTGCACCATCGAGTTCATTTCGTCGCAAAATGGGAACGCCTTGCGTATTCTCACTAATAAAATAATCTGTAGATTCCAGACGCATCACACGAGCAATCGCGTTAGTAGGCGTATTGACATGACTATAGAGTCGATCGAAATTACCATCGCTGGTGACTAATACGGTATTGCCCGAAGACGTGGTGACTGAATCACTTCTAAAAATCTCCGATCCGCCACAATCACTGATGATAAAATAATCACCTGCTTTCATCGGGCAGGTTCTCTCACCGATCAAGGTTACAGAAGTAGCGTCTTTGCTGACGGTGGCCTGTAAGTCCTGACTACAACTACTGGCGCGGGTAATGGTCAACACATCTGTATTTGCCTTGACTTCATGTGACGACGTTAAACGAACCGCTGGAGATGTTGGTACCCAGGAACTCCCATCATAGCTATGACCTGAAATTACAGTGTCTAGGGAAAAATCAGGAACACCACTGGTTAGATACGTGTTCGTCGTCGGCAACGATTTGAGACTAAAACAACCCTGGTAACCAGCCATACGGGCATCCTGGGCAAGCAGGTCAATTGCTGCATGGCCATTTTCCTGCACCTGTGACAAGGCATCTTGTACACGGTAGGTTTGTTTATTGCCGATATAGATATCAACAATTCCTGTCATCAAAATTGAACTAATGGCTAAACCGACCATTATTTCAACCAAGGAAAAGCCCAGCTGATAACGTTGCTTTTTAGTATTGCGAATATAATATTTCATAGTTGAACAGTAATAATTAATGGCAAATCTCTGGCATCATCCGAATCTGATGTGCTATTACTAATCGCTCCACTAGCGTCTCTATCCCACCAAAGTTTGATGGTGTACACATCTCCAGACCCATCACAGGCAGGAGTTGAAGGTGTATCATCGCGCGTTGGCGTACTATCAATACACACCACTCCGATACCTAATGGCAGCTTGCTTGCCAGTTCAGCAGACCATTGATACATATCCAGCTCAGCCTGATCATCTGCACTGCATGGACTAGATCGGCTACAGGTATGCGATGCGCCGGTTACATTGTTATAAGATTCTTGTTCTACAGAATATGGATTGGACTGCATACGCTCGACCATGTCATACGCCAATAAGGTTGATAAACGAGTTTGAGTTGCTGTCTGAGTGTTTTTTAAACCGCTCATCTGTAATCCTGTCAGTCCTAATAGCCCAATACCCAGAATCACAATAGAAACCATGATTTCCACGAGGGTAAAACCAGATTGATTTTTCTGATATGAATATCTATTTCGATCAGCCATCATTCGTTTCATCGTTATGTTTGTTATCGCCATCGTTTTGTCAATTACCGTTATGTTGGCGAACAGGTGGTGATATCTGTTCCATCAATATTTTCCGGAATATGGTTGTGATCTAAATCTCGACCACTGCGCGCTTTGCCAGCAATATTAATAAACACTGCGCCGGCACCATTAATGTCATTATCAAGACAAATCACAAAGTGACCAGACATCTGTACATTAGTGGAATTTAGAATATAACCGGCAGGCTGATACGTCAGGGAACCTGAGAAATTTTTTGCATTTACTGTATATCCGTCCACTAAACCTTGAACAACTTCCAATATTTCTTCGTCGGTATTCAGTGTCCCATTCCCATCAGTTGATTCACCATGATCAGCATCCTGGTCATCATCCTCAAAGATAATCCAGCCATCTTCCCATTTCACACCAGCACCTCCGCATGTGCTGCCATCAGCGCTTTTACAGGCACTCACCGGATAACCACGGGTAATCGCCTGACTTCTTGCTACATTCAAGCTATGTAAAATCTGATTAACCTGTGTTGCTTTGCGATTGGTCTGAATTGTTTGCTGAAATGAGGGCACGCCAATCGTCAGTACAATGGCTGCAATCGCCATCGTTATTAACAACTCGATCAGTGTAAATCCATTATTTTAATGTTTTTTTGCATATGAGATTACTTGAACTCGTGATTCTTCAATTTTTTCAGCTGCTGAAATATCAATCGACCAAAATTAAAAACTCTTAATGTGATTTGCGACAAGTGGCATAGATTAGCTGACCAGTGATCACATTCTCGATATATAGTGGTTTCAAAGTAAGTATGTTGATCAGCTAATCTGTTACTGTCAGAACTGCCGTCATAATTAACAATAGCTCAAACATCACAACAAGGTTTGATAACAACTAAATTGTGTAGACTGAATCACAGTTTTGCTCCGAAACCAGTGTTAGCCGATGTGTTGTGATTTGTTATCCATAAAATAGATGAACTACCTGGCTTCCTGGCAAAATTCGCTTTACAATTCCTGATCGAATAAACAACTAACCTGATGTCATCAATCCATTAACCTGGTCACTATTTTTGATTATCGATCGCTATATTACCCGTGAGATCGCTTGGCCCAGTGTGCTGATTGGTGCCTTGTTAACATTCCTTTATATGGGTTTTTCTACGACGCGCCATTTTGCCGAAGCAGCGCAAGTCGGTCTACCTTATGCGGATGTTTTTCAGCTGATTTGGTATGAAACACTGATTGCTGTGGAAATGTTATTTCCAATGGCTTTATTTCTGGCGGTGGTGATCGGTATCGGGCGCTTGCATGCTGATCATGAGGTGATCGCACTTTACAATGCCGGAATGAGTGAGTGGAATATTCTTAAAGTGGTTGCGCGTTTTTCCTTGCTGGTTGCCATTGTTGTCGGCGTGTTGTCCATTTATGCCCGCCCTTGGGCATACGAATATATTTATCAAATGAAAGCGCAGTCGAAAGACAATTTTGATCTCGACAATATAAAAGCTGAACATTTTTATTCCATCGACAAAGACGAAGAGAACAGCTTTGTGATTTACGCGGGTGATGTTGAGCCACGACAGCATCGCTTGAATAATGTTTTTTTCTCAACTCAAAATCAGCAGAGAACCCAGGTTATACGAGCTGATCATGCGATTCGACCTGAAACAAAGCCGGGACAACAACGTACATTGATTTTTCATGATGGTTACAGTTACGACATGGATCAGCGCAAACCCATTGATGTGGTTTTAAATTTTTCTACGCTAACCTTGCCGATTGGTGAGGTTGATAACACAGTCGGTTATAAGGCCAAATCTGCTCAAACACTGGCCTTAAGAAATTCAACTTCACCGAAAGATCTCGCTGAATTTCAATGGCGCATAACACGGCCACTGGCCACCATACTGCTGGCAATTCTAGCAGTACCACTGTCACGAACTAAACCGCGTCAAGGCCGTTACTCGAAAGCAGTCTGGGCGATTATTTTGTATGCGGTTTATTTCAATTTAACCGGAATGGCAAAGTCGTGGCTAAAAGATGGCGCTGTTGGCGCTATTCCTGGCTTATGGTGGCCAGAAGTGCTGTTGTTAATAACTATTTTTGTCTTTATGGGATGGCCTTACCTAAAGCTTGTACGGCGAAAACGAAAGGCAGTGGCGTGAGTTATTTATTCAACACCATAGACCGTTATATTGCTATCCATGTCTTAAAAGGCTGGTTGCTGATTATGCTGGTAGTCATCGTATTATTCAGCTTTCTGGAGCTGGTGAGTCAACTGGATGATGTAGGCGATGGTAGTTTTACTATCAGCGATGCTTTTTTGTTTGTGCTGCTCACCATCCCAAAACGTATTACCATGCTTACGCCTGTATCTGCCATGGTTGGTAGTGTAATTGCCTTGGTAGGTTTGGCGAACAGTGGAGAACTGATGGCGATGCGCGCTGCGGGAATGTCAATGCGGCGCATTGTTGTCTCACTGCTTAAAGTCGGGATGTTGATCCTGTTAATTGCGCTGGTTTTTGAACAATGGGTGGCTCCCACACTCGAACAGAAGGCATTGCGTATGCATTCGATGAAAACATCGGGGCTTAGCCTTGCCGGAGGCGATGGTTTCTGGTCACGCAACAAACAATTTTTTGTGCGTGTTGGCGATATCCAATATGGTCGTTTGCCATCAGATATCGAGATTTTTGAGTTTAAAGAGTCGCATCAGCTGGTGACATACATTCGTGCTGATGTCGCCCGTTTACAGAAAAACGGCGAGTGGATGTTAACCAATGCTTCAGTAAAACACTTTCAGGACAAAAGCATTGATATCAGTCAACATGATAATTTCTCGTGGAAAACCTTTTTATCGGCAACCGAAATACGCGCGCTTGAATTTCCAATCGATAGCTTGTCTATCGCTGATCTTTCCGGTTATGTCGATTATTTACGCAGTGTCGGTGAGCCGTATCAAAATCACCGTCATCAATTATGGAAAAAAATCAGCAGGCCATTTTCTGCAGCGGTCATGGTCTTGTTAGCGTCATTGTTTGCCTTTGGTTCACACCGTTCGCTGAATAAAGGCAAACGCATTATACAGGCAACGATTATTGCTCTTCTGTTGTATTTTACGTCGGAAATTGTTGCTAACGCTGGCATTTTGTTTGGAATAGACCCAATATTGACTGCTATATTACCAATATTAATTATTGGTTCAATTGTAATGCTGCAGCTCAGGCGTACATTTTAGATTAATCCTGGGGATTTAATAAAACCGCAGAAAGCCAAGGGTTGACAATAAACCAACAAAGGTTGACAATAAATACATCTAGGGTTGACAATAGATAGGCTCAAATATGTCCATACTTAGGACTCGCGGAGAGGCTATACGCAAGTATATCCTAAATAGTGTAGGTAAATATCCTATTGATATTACCAGAGTTACTGCAGAAAAATTTGATATTAGCCGACAGGCTGTTAACAAACATTTGAAAAGGCTTGTTGAGGAAGAGTCACTGATTCTTCACGGAAAGACAAAAAGTCGAGTCTACAAATTACGGCCACTTCTGGATTGCTCAGAAACCTTCAGCATTACGTCTAAACTTGCAGAAGACGTAATATGGAGAAATAAAGTTGAGCCACGCATGGGAAAAATGCCCGATAACGTAAATGATATTTGGCACTATGGATTTACAGAGATGTTTAATAATGCAATAGACCATTCTGAAGGAAAGGTAATTCTTATCCATCTATTGATTTCAGCAACAGATACACAGATAGCACTCTATGATAACGGAATTGGAATTTTTAAGAAAATTCAGAAAGAACTTGATTTATTAGATGAAAGGCATTCAGTTCTTGAATTAGCAAAAGGAAAACTAACCACTGATCCAGAGCGGCATACGGGCGAGGGAATTTTCTTTACATCAAGAATGTTCGATGACTTTCAAATTTTATCAGGAGAAACGTACTTCTCACACAAGTTTGGAGAACAAGAAGACTGGATATTGGAAAGCGATAAATTTTCATCAGGCACTGCTGTTTGGATGAGGCTAAATAATCATACATCAAGAAATACAAAAAAAATATTTGATAAATTCACCTCAGGTGATGAATTTGGATTCAACAAAACCGTTGTGCCCGTCAAATTGGCTCAGTATGGCGACGACAAACTGGTCTCGCGATCACAAGCAAAAAGACTTATATCCAGGTTCGACAGATTCAAAATTGTCATTCTTGATTTTAAGGAGGTTGATAGTATCGGCCAAGCATTTGCGGACGAAGTGTTTAGAGTAACTGCCAATAGATTCCCCGAAACAGAACTGTCTGAAATAAATACTAACTCGGATGTTAAACGTATGATTCTACGCGCGAAGTCTAATATGAAGCCCTAACAAGAATTAGCTAGATTTGGCTACATAAGCCAGATGAGTCTGTTGCCTCAAATAATTAGCCAGGTTCTCAGCAATGACAGCAACTTGTTGCTGGGTGTATGACTTGATTTCTTTGACTCCCCAAACCACACCTGGCCAGCACGGGTCATCTTCACTTCTACCGACAATATGCACGTGTAACTGACGAACGATATTACCGATTGCGCCAACGTTTATTTTCTCGGGATTAAAATTGTGGTCGATAAAATGCGAAATTGTAGTGATTTCATCTAGCAACTGAATTTGCTGTTCACGTTCTAGCTGATGGATTTCGGTTTGAGTCACGCAGGGTACAAGAATTAACCAGGGAAACAAGGCGTTGTTCATCAATCGAACCTGGCTGAGCTGTAACTGACCAAGCAAGCAGCTATCTGTTTGGAGTCTTGGGTCAATGATAAAATCGTTCACTGAGTGGATTATCCAGCCAGCCGCTGAAAAATGCTAAAACCAGCCACATACGTGCCAATTGCCGAGCCCATTGAACTCAGGAAAAATACTAGCAGAATGCGAGCAACACGGTTTTTCCACCAACCACTCAACTTGGTAACATCATTTTTCAACTGAGCAAAATCACCAACTTTGGGTTTGCGCAAAAACACTTCCATTGCGGCAGTCACCATTCCAGCACCGATCATCGGGTTAAGTGATGTCAGCGGTGCAGCCAGAAAAGCAGTAATAATGGTTAATGGATGGGCCCAGGCCAATGCCGCACCCAAAGCTGATAATCCACCGTTAATCAAAACCCAGTCGATCACCATGCCCAAACCCATTTGTGGGCTTTTCTGAAAGCCAATTGCAAATCCGGTGACAATAGCAGCAACAATTACCCAAGGGATTAATTTGGGCCAGCGACTTGCAGCCGGAATGGCATTCAGTTCGTCCAGAGTTTGTTGAATAGTCTGTTGTGTCGGCGCGGGGGTTTTTTCCAGTAAGGTTTGCATGCCTTTTAAATGCCCTGCTCCGATGACTACCAGCATGTTTTTAATGTTTGAATCTGCTAGTTCAGAACGCAAACGCAAAGCCATATATTGATCACGTTCGCCAATCAGGGGTTTAAACAACGAGCGCTCATTTTCTTTTAAGCCGCTGAGTGCTGATTCGAGTATGTCACCTTGTTTGAGTTGTTCGATATCATCTTCGCTCACTTTTTCATTGCTCAGTGATGATGCCAGCAGTGCAGAGACCAGTGTTAGTTTTCGCCACCATGGAATATTGCGATAAATGCGCTTTAGCGTTGTACCGATTTCCCGGTCAATCATTGAGACAGGAATTGATTGCTGGTCAGCGACTTCAATCGCTGCTTTCATTTCGGCACCAGGTTCAATACCTAATTCATTAGCCATTTTCTGCTGGTATGCGCTGAGCGCCAGGTTTGCCATGACCATTGAGGTTTTGCCCTCACGCAATACTTGAAACAAATCCATCTGGGCAAGGTTATCAGGATTGGTTATCGCTTGATAACGGCTGTTACACAGTTCTATAGCAACCGCATCATAATTGCCACTGGATAATAATTCTCGTACTTTGTCAGCGCTTTGGCGAGACACATGGGCCGTGCCTAATAAAGTGATGCGGGTTTCCCCAAGCAAAATCACTGCCTGGGGTTCAGTTTCCAATGAATTCAAGTCTATATACTCCGAGTATGTTGGTTGTAACCATGTAGTGTAGCAATAGTTTGTCTCATAAGGGTTACTGAATTCGAAGAGCTTATGGGTATACGATAATTAATTGACCACCTCTGCTTTCTCAATGATTACGTCCTTTATAGGAACATCCTGTTTATTATTGGTCGTTGTTGTTGGGGTTGCAGCAATTTTGTCGAGAACCTCTTGGCTTTCCTCGGTAACTTCCCCGAAAACAGTAAAGCCAAAATCAGCTGTATTGGTGTTTGAACCTAAATCCAGGAAGGTGTTATCTTTGATATTGAAAAAAAACTCAGAAGTGGCTGATTGAGGATTATCCCCTTGCAGTGCCATCGCGATTGTGTATTGGGTATTTTTCAAACCATTGCTAGCCTCATTCTGAATTGCCTGGCGAGCGCCTGTTTGTTTAACCAAACCAGGAAGAAATCCCCCGCCCTGTATTACAAAATCAGGAATAACACGGTGAATGATTGTTCCGTCATAAAAACCGTCTTTCACATATTGCAAGAAATTTTCAGTTGTGATGGGGGCATTTGCAACATCCAGTTTTATAATGATGTCGCCGAGGTCTTCAGGTGCATCGCCTTTTTGAGAAATTTTTAATCGTACTTGATTGCTTGCTGAAAATCGAAAACGCGAAATGGGAACCACAGTGCCTGATGGTAAAGTCAAGCTGCCATTGGTACTGTCGGTGAAGTTAAGAACGATTTCACCTGGACCGGCAATAGATTCTGGTTTTACATATTCACCTGTCAAAGTCTGTCCATTCTGGAATTCTTCCAATTCACCTTCATATTGGCTGTCTGGCTTTTCCTCCAGTACTGCTGTATGCCAGACAGCACTTCCATCGTCTCTGTACAAATATGCAGCAAAGAAAATCGTGTTGCCCTGTTGCTCGATTGCAAAGCCGCGTCCTGATTCAGTAGGATTCCACCACCAGCCTGTCTGGGGAGTAACAGCAAATACAGACTGACAGACACCAAATAACAGAACCAGACATAATAATAATTTAATTTGTTTACGCATGAATATGCTCCTGAATATTAATTTATGAAATAGGGATAATGATGATCTAAATTGACGCACTATTAAATATAGAGATAACCGAACAATCGTCTTAAGGATTAAGATGTGTCGTTAATAGAGAAAATTTATTGGTGAAGTTTAGTCTTGTACCTTCTTAAAATATATCTCGGAAGGGTTGTTATAATGACAATAATAAGTATGATTTGCAAATGACTGATACCCTTTCTCTAGACATTAACAGCATTCCACTGAGTGGTCGCCATCTAATTGAAGCCAGTGCTGGAACCGGTAAAACTTACACCATAGCTGCATTGTACACACGCTTGATTGTGGAGCAGGATCTGGATGTCAGCAAGATTCTGGTGATGACGTTCACCAATGCTGCAACCGAAGAGTTGCGAGCACGTTTACGCAAAGCATTAGCGGATGCATTGCAAGCGATTTCAACTGATGAAATACCTGCTGATCCTTTTCTAAAGCAAATACGCGATCAGTTGACTACCAACCCGGAGCGGGCGGCACAAGCGACTAAAAATCTAAGGTTGGCGATCTGTAGTTTTGACCAGGCATCGGTTTATACCATTCATGGTTTTTGCCAACGCTTGCTCAACGATGTTGCACTGGAAACTGGTGTTGCTTTTGATAATGAGATTGTCCGCGATGATAACGAACTGCGTCAGCAAATCGTCGATGATTATTGGCGTAAGCATTTTTATTACGCGACCAATCAACAACTCGATCAGCTTGCCAGTGCAAAGTTAACGCCGGAAACATTGGCGAACAGTGTGGCGAAATGGGTTTCAAAACCGTATTTGAAAGTGTTGCCATTACAACTGGATTCGGCTTGTGAAACCATTGAAACTGATCTGCAAACGACACTGGATAAAGCGAGGACAGTTTGGGCTACATCATCGCAAGAGATTAAAACACTACTGTCAGAGCATGCAGGCTTGGACCGCAGAAGTTATAGCAAAAAGAATCTGCCTAACTGGATTAGTCAGCTTGAAATCATGCTTGAAACTGGTGAAGTTGATTTATCCTTAAAAGCAGCAGAACGTTTCACCGCAAACGGGCTGGTTGAAAAAACAAAACCAGATTATGATCCACTCCAACATGAATTTTTCGATGTCTGGGAGCAGGTTGTCTGTCTAACCAGGCAACAGCAAATTTGTAACCAGCAAGCCATCAACCAAATTCGTTTGCAATTGTTACAACATTTGAAAATCAGTTTAAAGCGAATCAAGCATCAACAAGGTATTCTCAGTTATGACGATTTGTTATTGCGATTACATGAAGCATTAACCAGCGAAACAGGCTCAAAACTGGCACGTCAAATCAGCAAGCGATTTCCTGTCGCATTAATTGATGAATTTCAGGATACTGACCCTGTTCAGTATGAAATATTCGACTCACTTTACCATCATTCAAACCAGTCAACACAGGCGCTGTTTCTGGTCGGTGATCCCAAACAAGCGATTTACAGTTTTCGTGGTGCAGATATTTATACCTATTTACGCGCTCGCGAAACAGTGCAGAAACCTTGGTGGACGTTGACACAAAATTGGCGATCTTCACAACGTATGGTGACTGCTATTAACACCTTGTTTCAGCACAATCAGCGCCCCTTCTGGCTGGATACTATCAATTATCAAACAGTTGAAGCTGCGCAAGGCGAGACGCTGAATGCGCATTTTCCAGATGAGTTTCCGGCATTGCGCTGCTGGGTTGTTGAAAACCAAAATCAACCGGATAAGCTGCTTGCAAAATCCGTCGCTGAGCCATTGATCGTGGATGCTGTTGCCAATGAGATTGCGGGATTGCTTAATCGCGGTGTTACTGGGCAATTCAATATTGATTCGATTGCATTGTGCGGAGGAGATATTGCGGTACTGGTCAGAACCAATCGACAAGGAGAATGTATTCGACAAGCATTGACTGCGCGTGGTATTGCCAGTGTGCTGTTAACTCACGATAGTGTTTTTAATACCTTTGAAGCGCAAGATCTCGCTCATATTCTCACTGCAATTTTGCACCCCACCAATCATGGATTAGTTCGTGCCGCACTGGCAACCCGAATTCTGGGTTTGAATGCACAACAAATTGCCAGCTTTGAGAATGATGACAACACCGCCCAGAAACAGTGGGATGGCTGGCTTGACAGTTTTCGTGACTGGCATCAGCTGTGGCTGGAGCATGGTTTTATGCGCATGTTCAAAGCAATTATTGAGGCTGGAGATTGTTATCGTCGTTGGCTGATATTGCCCGATGGCGAGCGGCGCATTACCAACTTGTTACATCTGGGGGAACTGCTTAATCAACAGCACGGGAATAATGCTTTAGGCTTGCAAGGTTCACTTAATTGGTTTAATCGCCAGCGTGATAGCAAAAATGAAGAAGCCGAATTACGATTGGAAAGTGATGAAAATCTGGTGAAAATCGTTACCATTCATGCCAGCAAAGGCCTGGAATACAATCTTGTTTTTTGTCCATTCCTGTGGGATGGTAAGTTATCTTCAACCCAGACAGATAATGACGAGCCTTTTGTTTATCATGATCCCTTACAGAATCATATTGCTTGTCTGGATATGGGCTCAGATCAACGCGACTATGGAAAAAAGCTTGCTGTCAACGAAGCTCTAGCGGAAGATCTACGACTGCTTTATGTGGCACTGACCCGAGCAAAATATCATTGCACTATTGTAACTGGCCAAATCAATGGTATTGAACAATCTGCATTAGGTTGGTTGCTATATGGCAATCAAAAGCTGGCGATAATAGAAGAAGCAACTGCTGCCATCAAAAAGCTGAGTGTTGCAGACAAACTCGCAATTCTGGAGGCTCTCGTCACTAAAGTCAACGGTGCTATGCAACGTCTTTCACTACCAGAACAAGCATTCGTTTCTTTCAAACCTGCCACAATACAAGACAAGCTAGGCAAACCACGTCAGTTTTCTGGAACAGTTGCTGCACCGCAACAGGTTGCAAGTTTCACTTTATTAACACATGGCGCACATCACGAACAACCGGATTATGACCAGTCATTTGTTAGTCCAGAAATACCACAAGCTGCGAGTGAATTTCCAAGAGGCCCTCAAGCAGGAATTTGTTTACACAAAATACTTGAAGAGCTGGATTTTACCCGACCAATAGCCGACCAACAGCCAATTATAGTCGATGCACTACGCACTCATCATTTTACTCTTCAACAAGAGCAGCTAACACAGTTGGTGACAACCTGGTTACAACAAGTACTGAAAACACCGCTACAACCAGACAATCAATTTTGTCTTCAACAGCTGACGGCAACTGACCGGCTTGATGAGCTCGGTTTTTACTATCCCATTGAAAACCTGAATGTACAAGGCATCAAAAAACTACTCATTGACTATTACCCGGATTCAAGGATTCACTCAGCAATCAATCGCCTCACAACTCGACAACTACAAGGCTGGATGCGCGGTTTTATTGATCTGGTTTATCGTCAAGACAACTGTTATTATCTGGCCGATTATAAATCAAACTGGCTGGGTGGCAATCAATATGCTTACCAAGCTGATAATCTGATTGATACCATTGCCAACCAACATTATTACTTACAGTATTTAATTTACAGCGTTGCATTGCATCGATTTTTACACCTGCGACTTGCGGATTATAATTACCAGCGCCATTTTGGCGGAGTTTTTTATTTATTCCTGCGTGGAATGTCACCGCAAGCAGCTCCAGGGACGGGTATTTATTTTGATAAACCTGCACAAGAATTGATTGAACGATTAAGTCAGATGTTCTCAAACAGCAAAGCCGCATGATCACACAAGACTGGCAATGGGAGCCAATTGACCAGCAGTTGGCATCTTTGATTGCAGCAGGTGAACCTACGCAAGAAAATCAGCCGCTGATAGATGCAATACGCATTTTAAGTCATCAGGTGCGACAGGGTGACGTGTGTTTGCTGCTAGCCGATTATGCAGGTCAGCAGATTGAAGGATACACTACGCCTGCTTTACCAGAATGGCTGGCAATACTTGAATCCAGTTCAGCCGTAGCCACGTCTGGTGCAACCACCCCGCTAATTCTGGACGACAGCAAGCGTTTGTATTTTCAGCGTTACTGGCAATATGAACAACAACTTGCAACTGCTTTGCGGGATCGTGTACTCAATCAACCTGCCGTTTTACAAGCAGCTTTATCAGTTGATAGCGATAAGATAACCGATTTGTTGCAAGAACAAACACTTTCCGAGCAACAAAAACAAGCAATTGTGCGAGCTATCCGATTCCCAATAAGCATCATCACCGGTGGTCCTGGTACCGGAAAAACCACCACAATTGCTTTTTTGATAAAAATTTTGTACCAGCTCAATCCAGATTCATGTATCGCACTTGCCGCACCCACCGGAAAAGCAGCGACACAAATTCAGCAAGCTATCAGCAATACTGTAAATTTGTCATCAGATCGCCTGCAAGCCAGTACTATTCACCGCCTGCTTGGCTATCGACCCAATAGCGTTAATTTTCGACATCATGCCGATAATCCATTGCCATACGATACTGTGATTATTGATGAGACATCGATGATCGACCTGGCATTGATGAGCAAACTGGTTAATGCGGTCAAAACGGATGCACGGCTGATATTGCTTGGTGATGCTGATCAACTGGTTTCGGTAGAAACCGGCGCAGTTTTCGGAGAACTCTGTTACAACCCAGAACAGAGTGTTTTAAAAAACTGTATTACCCGCTTGCAGCAAAGTTATCGCTTTGCAGAACATCCAGGTATTGGAAAACTGGCAGACGCAGTGAATCATGGTGACAGTGATACAGCACTAACATTGCTGGAATCAGAACAATATCCGGAAATCTCCTGGCTGCAACCAGAGATAACGTTACTCGATGAATTTTTCATCAAACACATCACTGATCGATTCAAGGCTAAATTGGAACCGCAACAACGTTTAGAGGCAAACAATCAGTTTCAACTGCTATGTGCTCATCGAAGAGGACGATGGGGAGTAGATGGACTCAATCAATACATTGAAGGCTTTCTGCGAAAGCAGAATTTTATTTCAGGACAAGGACATTATTACAACGGTAAACCGATTATTATCAGTTGCAACAATTACCAACTTAATTTATTCAATGGCGATATTGGCTTGTTAGCGGAATCTGAATCAGGTGAGTTGAAAGCCTATTTTTCAAAGCCAGATACTGGAATAAGAACAATCTCGCCAGCCAGGTTACCAGCATATCAAACCGCCTGGGCGCTAACAGTCCATCAATCACAGGGATCAGAATTTGAACATGTTTTGCTGGTTTTGCCGGAAGAAATATCCCCAGTACTAAGCCGAGAACTGGTTTATACAGCCATCACTCGGGCACGAAAAAGCATATCCATTATCGGAACCCGATGTATTTTAGAAAATGCAATATCGACCAGGATTCAGAGACAATCTGGTATTGCAGCCAGACTCAGCAATCGTTAACAACATATGCTACTCTCTCAATTTGTGAGTAAGGAGATGAGCTTAACTAGATGCCTATAGAAAGACCAAGTTCTGCTTCTCAGTCTAAAAAACTTTGTTTGAATTAATTTAAATCTGCAGCATATTGCTTTAATAATTGGATTAGTAATGATATCTGTAGCCTTTTGGTGGGTTCGTATCAAAAACAACTCTCGGTGCCGGGTGTGATTAAAAGTGATGCAAGTTCAGAACTCCTGATGTCTAGGATTTATCGTTGATACTATTTGTCTATGTAGGTTGGCGGTGAGGAACGAACCCCAACAAATTCAATCGGATGCTGTTGGGGTTCGTTCCTCACCGCCAACCTACACATCTACTTGGTAACATCTTAAAATCTTGAATTTTTTATAAGCTATTGTTTTTTAACCCCTAAGATCAGAAGTTCTGAACTTGCATCACTTTTAATCGCACCCCTCTGTGCCATTTTAAGTTGATGTGCCTCAAGCCAGCGTTATACATAAGCACTATTTGCCGCCTTTGGAAACTGCTGACTATCAGTCGTATTTAATATATTTAAAACGCGGATCATCGGGTGTGCCGACAAGTGCTCCACCTTCATTTCCCGGTTGCCACATAATCACATCTTCGATTTTTTGAGCTAATTCAAAGTCTTTATTAGTGATCCCTTTGGCTGCATGATTCATTAATTTAACAATTACAAAGGCATATGACAGGGACATGTCAGGATGATGAAATGCTGCTTCAGCCAAGTGACCGACAGTATTTACAATCATCATCGTGCCTTTCCAGCCGCTGGTTTTGTATTTGCGCCGAATCCAACCGTTTTCCAGATACCAGTGGGGTAACTGATTTTTTAAGCGTGCTTCAACCTCTTCATCGGTGTAGGTTTGCTCTTCCTTTTTTTCTCTCCAGTTCATTCCACATCTCTATCGAATAAGTATTTCAATTTTCTAGTAGCGCATATTTTATGTTAAACGTCAAGGCGTGTTATTTGCCAAATAAAATATGGATGCTGATACAGGATATCAATACCAGGCCTCACACGAATTACCTTTTTATATACCTGAATCCGTGACTTCAAATACTCCAACACGAAGATGATGAAAACTTGATCGAGCCGATTGCCAATAATCCATTCTCTGTGACTCTTGATAATAATCTAGCTGTTTTAGTGGCAGTTTTTTCTGTTTTTTAACGCTGGATTGCCAGATACTCTGTTCAACCTGATCTCCAGGCAAATGCCGGCCTGCACCGCTGATCAATCTGTGTGCGTCGTTTTTCTTTGCTGGCGGGGGCTTGTTGCTATCCGACAGCTGTAATGGTCTAATAATCTTGGAAGGATTTATAGCTTATAATCCACCCAAAATTAGAAAAATAAAATGACCAAAATAAACACACCCAAACCTAAAGCAACCTTCACCACAGAACAGCGTCTAGATTACGCTAAACTCATGGTAAATGAAGGATATACAAACAAGCAGATAATGGAAATTTCAGGAGCAGGCGACTCTGCTGTGCGGCGATGGAAAAAGCAATATTTAGATGAACTCAATGGTAATACGCCTCAGGATAAGCAAGCGTTAACCCCAGAACAGCAGAAAATACAGAGCCTAGAGAAGCAATTATGGCGAGCCAAAAGGGACAATGAAATCCTAAAAAAGGCCACAGCCTTCTTTGTTCGAGACAACAACAATCTGAATTGATTGTTGAAATAAAGAGGGCTTCTCCAGGCTATCAAACAACAGAGCTTTGTTCCCTATTTGATATAGCTCTCAGTACACACTACCATCAGATTAATCATCAAATGAGTGATGAAGAACAAGAAACCATAGAGCAAATTAAATTGATAACCATTGAAACTCAGCATACCTATGGTAAACGAAGGACTCAGGTTGAATTAGCTAACAGAGGGATTGAAATAGGCGTTTATAAAACAGCTTCATTAATGAAAAAAGCGAATGTTATTGCCATAAAACCTAAAAAGCGACACAGCTATCCAGCGGGAGAGGTCCATAAGAAAGCGGATCATTTACTCAAACGGCAATTTAATCCAAGCACTGTTCATACACATTGGGTCGGTGATATTACCTACATTAAAACCTATACAGGCTGGAGCTATTTAGCCTGTGTACTTGATCTTGGTTCAAGAGAAATAATGGGCTGGGCATTATCAGAAGAACCCAATGCAGAGCTTGCAAAATCAGCATTAGAACAGGCTATCAATAAACATAAGCCAGATACTCAACAATGAATGTTTCATTCAGACCAAGGGGTTCAATATTCAGCCAATCTGTTTATTGATTATCTTAATGATTTTCATATAACACAGA
The DNA here is from genome assembly GCA_965224565.1 of Methylococcales bacterium. GTDB lineage: Bacteria > Pseudomonadota > Gammaproteobacteria > Methylococcales > DRLZ01 > DRLZ01. The sequence goes on from CBDCZN010000001.1 coordinate 219,335, forward strand.
GCATGAGCCGTCGAGGTAACTGTTGGGATAATGTTGTGATGGAGAGGTTTTTTAGGAATTTAAAAACAGAGAGACTGAATTATTAGAGTTTTATTAATCATTATTCTGTAGTCAGTGCTGTGACTAGCTATATTAGCTTTTATAACTATAAAAGATTACATTCTGCTATTGATTATAAAACCCCTCATCAAAAAACGAAAGAAATGAAAAAAGCGGCTTAAAATCCTTCCAAGAAAACTTGACCATTACAATTGCGGGTATTCACTGGGTCTAGCCCCGCTGTTGGTTCATCTAACATGATCAGTTGTGGATTACCAATTAACGGCTTGGGCAATGACAACACGCTTGCCCATGCCATGACTGAGGGCTACTGGTTTTTCATTCAACCAACTTTTAAGGTTGTCTGCTTCCATTACTCTGTTGACTTCTGCAGTTGTCACACTGTCTTTTATCCGCTAAGACCTATTATCGTAACAAAATATACTTCTTTTGGTTGCTCAAATGCATTCGGAATTTACGAGCGAGTACACCATTCTAAAGTGACTTAAAATCTTTCCAATAAAACTGACCATTACTGGTCTTCAATGGTATTGAGCCGCTCGATCTCCTGCTTGAGTTTCTCAATCTTGCTTTCCAATCGTTCTGTTTTGTCTTTGGCAATGGAAGCGTCCAGTCGGTCTGCACTGGCGATTTGACCTAAATAGCGCTCAATACTTTCGTCAATCAATTCGCGTCGCCGCTTTAATTTAGCGCGGGTGTAATTCCGATCACGGTTGTTGTCTGCTTTGAATTTTCTGCCATCGATCGCAACCATGACTTCGCTAAACAAATGAAGTTTGCGGCAGATCATGACAAACTCGCGACACACCTTGCGGATGGCTTTGGTAGTGTCTTTGCGAAAATCGGCAATGTTTTGAAGTCAGGTGCAAGGCGACCAAGCAACCACATCAGTTCGACGTTTCCTGCTTCGCGTTCTAAACGACGTTATGATTGAATGCGATTGAGATAACCATACACATAGAGTTTGAGCATGGTGCTGGGATGGTACGCTGGTCGACCGGTGATTGCAGATTGTGTATGAAAACCCATGGCAGTGAGATCAATACGATCAATGAAGACATCGATCACGCGCGTGGCATTGTCTTCGGTAATGTAATCGTCGAGGTGTTCTGGGAATTACGTGGCTTGGGTTCGGGGTTCGCCCTTGATGAATCCGCTCATCTTGTTGGACTATTTGTGTGTTCAATTCAAAATCTCATTATATCCTCTATGGGGTTTTCACACACTCTGGGTCCACAGGTGTCATACGAAGGAAGTGAGATTACATGCTCATATATTCAAAAAATGCATATGTACTGACTCAGACTAGATCTGGAACTCTTGCCGGGCACGAGACTCCACAAATATCCATTGAGGGAAACCTAAGCTACGCCTAGCAAGTGGACTGCACTGCTACAAATTATCATTATCAGGCAGCACCAAATTTTGAAAGTAGAAACGTCCGCGAGTCTCCCCTTGGGTTTCGAAGTAAAGCAGCCAACCTTGGCTGTGTAGCGGTCTATTCTCCTGCAGTTTAAACAGTTCTTTATTTTCCACTATATCTAAATGTTTCCAATGATCCAAAATTCTTCCCACATGAATCGTTCCACTCTCCCGTTGGTCGTCCCACCGAACGGCAAACACTTGATGGATGATACGGGCTTCCTCGTTTACCTGTCCTTCATTTATTATTACACTAAGATCCCCAGCGAAGTGTTGGTAATTAGCTCCACCATGTTGCGACCAACCTTTAGATTCCAGCCAATCGAAACGATTCATTAAATCCCATGGATCTAGTTCAGAGTTCTCGACGATGTAACATTCCCAATTGTCAAACAGATTGCCAGCTTCAAATTGTTTATTCGTGGTAATAGCCACTTTGGCCCCGTACCACCAAATTCCATCTCCAGTGAGTTTGTCTCCTTCAGCGGGACCATTTACTGCTTCGAATGTCAACGTTTTATTAAAGAACTTGTCACGGTCCCCTTCTTCAAGATTGAACCCTGTGGATACGATTTTACCAATGGTTGCGTCCCATCCTCCATTGTCTTGGTCTAACACTAGGTACAACCAAGGGAGATCTATTTTAGATTTATTAAAAAGTCTTGTGTTAAGCCCTTCAAATTTCCCAACCTCCTCCCAAGCAGATGTGCGGAAAGGCTCAAACTCTATTTCATTTGGAACAGTGGTCCACGTGTTTCCATTCTCATCAATACCCGTGTCTGCAAATGATAGCGATGCGGTAATTGACGCAAGAGTGAAAACAATTGCACTTAGATAGTTTCCTTTAGCGATCATGATGTTCTCCTAGAAGTTTTAGGACGACTCTCAGCAATAAGAAATAAGACAACATTTCCTCACTTTAACAAGAATTTGACCGCCAATCAATTATATTGCTTGGTAGTGTTAGAGATATAGGATGATGAGATGGTTTTCTCCCCCTTATGCAGCATCAAAGTGCAATAATTGGTGATGTGTACCCCAAATTAAACAAAGTAGGAGACTAATGTGTCAACCTTTTTGTGACACCCCAGTTAAGCTGCTTTTATCATTGTCCAATGAGAGCCACTTGCAAAACTATGAGATCACAACCGACTGAGATTGTGACTGAGTCGTCTGTTACGATCTTTTCACGGAATGGCTGTCATGTCACAGATGAACACCAGCAAATTCTTGTCATCTTGATGTGTTTTGTCAATTTAGAGCATACCGATCCTCCTGTGGAACTCAATTCCCTTTCTTTCTCCTTCAGTAAACTATCATTTACTCAAGAAAGCACAGCATCTGATTCACTGTCAGCGCTAGAATCCCAAACATTAAATGACACATCACTTTTGCATGCCCACGCACCCGAACCACACGTCCTCCAAATTCATCTTTCAAGCGCCCGTTGACGCGCTCTACAGTGCCGCGCTCTCGGTATCGTATGGTTTCAGAAGATTGATGACCAATGATCCGGCTGCGTTTGTTTTCAGCGTGTATTTCATCCTTGAGCGTTTTATCGCGCCGTGGGTTTCGGTCAATCAACGGGACATGGCCTAACTGTCGACTGGTTGCATAGATCTGAGGCACATCATAGGCAGCATCCATTAAATCATAGAGATTGGTGACACGTTGATGACTGATCATTGCCAATGGAATCGCCACTTGGCTATCATGCGTTGAAGCCGAGGTTAAGACACAACTGATTGGAATACCACCATCGGCTGAATCAATATGCAGCTTATAGCCTGTCCAACTGGTTTTGTAACCTTTGCTGTTTTTCTTGGTTCCCACATCACAGGCTATGGGCAAATCGTCAAGCATCTCCTCCAAGGGGATCCCTGTGGTCTGCTTTTCAATCCGCGTCAGTGTTTTCTCGCGAACTTCGCCTTTTTTTGGGCGTCCACGTTGCTTGGGGTGTTTTACAATGGGTTTCTTTTTGATCGGTTTTTCACGTGCATTGATCGCGGTTGAGTCGCGCGAATTATGTCCGACGATTTCACCACGATAGTGTTTTTTGATCAACGCTTCATGGATACGTTCCGGCAATTGCGATTCAGAGAATTCGGCTAATGCGCGCGAGACTGTCCATTCCTTTGGAATATCGCTGACACGTTCCCATCCACACAGACGCCTTAATGCGATGTCGGTGTGTAATCGATCTAACAACAGGCGCGTTGTTGGCATGTGATACACCATCTTTGCAACAAAGGCACGTGCAATGGCGACTCGATCCTTGGGTGGACGTCCAGGATATCCTTTGCTGGAATCAATAAATGCTTCAATGTGGAGTATTTCTAGCGTCGTTATCAGCTCCTGTTGTTTTTGAGTTAACGGGCCGAGTTCTTCGATCATTCGAGGAAATAATGTGTTTTTAATTGTCCACCAGGACTGTGCTATTGTTTCTCGTAACTTGCTCATTTTCAGATATTTTTAGAGTGTTTAGGCACCTCTATTTTATCATTTTTGAGCAAGGTTTTTCTTTTTTTGCTATTCAAGCAATTAAATCCCCTCGCTTTTATGTATTTTGCAAGTAGCTCAATGAGATAATTATTTTTCTCCAAAAAACAGCTTTTCCTCCAATGACTTGCCCTGAATAAGCTGTCGGTAATTCCAGTCATTGTCAGTTAGGCAACGCATTATCTGTTGATCCATTCTGGGTTGAATTTGTGAGTTGTATTCAATAATGAATTCATTTTTCTGTGAGCTGGAAACTTGCACAACACCATCTAATGCTTGTAATTTGGCAACCAACTCACTTGTTGGACATGGTTCCATTTGCACGGTTATAAATCGAGTTGAGTTCTCGTTTTCAATCTGGTTAGTTTGTTGTGATTTGATAATGCCATTTTCCAGCAAGATTATGCGCGGGCACAGGCGATCTAGTTCTTCAAGATTATGCGAGCTGATAATAAATGTGGTTTCAGACGACAGTTCTGCAATAATTGAGCGGATATTGCGGGTATTCACTGGGTCTAGCCCCGCTGTTGGTTCATCTAACATGATCAGTTGTGGATTACCAATTAACGCCTGGGCAATGACAACACGCTTGCCCATGCCATGACTGAGGGCTACTGGTTTTTCATTCAATGAGTTTTTAAGGTCAACCGCCTCCATCACCCTGATGACTTCAGCTTCGGCCTGTTTACTGTCAAAACCTTGCAACCTTCCGTAAAAAGTCAGTTGTTCCGCAATGGTTAAACCAGGATCAAGCTTTGCATCCTGAGGTAATGCGGACACTTTACCAATCAGCTCGGTGGCTCCTGGTTTGTAACCAAAAAGCTGGGCAGTGCCTTTGGTCGGTTTAAGAAATCCACAGAGGATATTCAATAATGTAGTTTTACCCGCACCATTTGGGCCAACCAAACCCACTGACTCTCCCACTGGTAATTCAAAGCTGACATTGCTAAGCGCTGCTTTAGATCCATAAAAGTGGCTAAGATTTTTACATTCAATCATTGTTGTACTCATAAGGCTTGTCTGGACATGATCCAGCGTCCTGCTGCTAGTAATGCAATGGTTTGAAGTAGTGGAATATAAGCCAGTTGCAAGGCTTCCCACTGAGCAAGGTTTGACAGTTCAGGCATTTGGAAACCAGGAATCAGAACTTTCAAATATTCTAATATTGGCAGTTGGAACGATAATAAACCAATAAAACCGGACAAAAAACTTAAGATTAAAATCGCCCACACGGTTGTTTGCCGTGACGATTTAAGTGCTGCTGACAATGCCGCCATCATTGCCGTAAAAGGGAGAACAACCAGTATCAAGTTAACACTGATTGCAAATACGTCATTGATTCCTACTGATAGCAGCGTCGCGTCGCGATACACAACCAATGTTAATGTGGATAATAAAGTCGCTAAAATTAAAATAGCCTGAATCAGCATAATACCGATAAAGCGACCAAAGAACAGGCTATTCCTGCTGGTACGCATAGTGATAATGCGTAAAGTCCCACGCTCTCGATCCGAACAAATTTGATCGGCTGCAATAAGAATCGTCAGGGTCGGAAAGATGATTAGCGCAAAATGCCAAAACACAGCAAATTCCGGAATCTCCCAGTTCAGGATTGAACCAAAGCCGATAAAATCAAATAAACGGGATAACTGAGCAGAATCCTGAGTTTGACTCAGTATGTTAGAAGCTAATCGGATTGGATAATATAGAATTAAATACCAGACAACCGTAAAAGTCAGTAAATACAACAAGCCTTTGCGTGTTGAAAAGAGTCTTTTTAGTTCAAACTGACTAATCAGTAAAATATGGTTGAGAAAACCAGGAGACATTATTTTCCTTTTGAAAATGTAATTGTTCAGATGCGAGCGTGTGCATTTCTATACAGAATTTTCTGCGATCAATTCTAACTGTCCTACTAGTTGATTGCCTACCAGGAGTAGTTGATTGCCTACCAGGAGGCTGTCCGAGAATAGAAGGCGTAGCGAGGGAAAGCGGTTTTGAGTGCATTTTTTCGATTAAATGAGGCGAATACTTGCTGTATTTAACGAATTTAATCGGAAAAATAGGCCAAAATCCGCTTTTCCGCAGTAGGCTTTCTATTCTCGGACAGCCTCCTAGATCAGCAGCCATCGGCTGAATCAATTTTTAGAAAAATCTGTGCATTTTGTTCTCGCCTGCGTGATTGATTTCCTAACAGCTCTGTACGTTGTTGATCTTGTTTTTGATGGTAAGTTCCAAGTTCAAACCATTCACCGAGCTCAACTTCCAGTGTGGTTTCTGCGGATTGGACAGTGTGACGACCATATTTGCCGCTGTTTGCTCGAACAGACCAAGGTGAAATTTGTAGTCGTATGTGACAATTACCAAGCATTCTTGGTATTACTTGAAATCCTGTCGTGGCTTTTTTGTAACCAAAGCGTCGAGTTGACGAATAATATCCATCGCTTTCTACCACTGAAACCGGATGTTCCTCCCCGGCTTCGATAAACCCTGGATGACCTTCAAGCACCTTCAGTTTTTGACGAATCCGAATAGAATGATCATCATGGGAACGATTCAGAGATCCTGATATTCCACCCCGCCAATCATTCGGGTTATTGAGTGGAACCTGTGCTTCAATTTCTACCTGGGCATTCAAATCATCAACAGAAAGTTGTTCGCTTTGTACAACCGAAATAACAAACTGTTTTGATCGTCTGTCCAGTTGATTTACTAACGCGCTAAGCTCGGTGATGCGTTGAGGTTCAGCCATAAGAATCAGTCCATTTGGACTTGCTACAATGCGTTCATTAGGTTGCAATAATGGCCTGACTAGACTGACAACTTCTTCCGACAAACGGTGTTGTAGCTGAATTGTCGTCATTTCTGCAGCGTTTAGATTCTGCCCAAACACCGTTAACAAAATTATAGCAATGAAAATTGAACGCATTGATTGATCTCAATGATTTAAGGATTGACTATGTAGTTCTAACCCACATTGTATTGCGATATACAAGAAACTATCAAGAACTGAGTGGATATGCAGATTATCAATACAGCGATAGTAAATTCTACTGACTCACAATGAAAATACTGGCAATTTCGGGTACAATTCTAAATCAACAGTTTTCACACTAAATAGAGAAATATTATGAACGATTTCTGGATAGCACCATCGATTCTTTCTGCTGACTTTGCCCGTTTGGGCGAAGAAGTCAATGCCTCTCTCGCTGCTGGCGCTGATGTGGTTCATTTTGATGTAATGGATAATCATTATGTCCCCAATCTGACAATTGGACCCTTGGTCTGTGATGCTTTACGCAAACATGGCATCACCGCACCGATTGACGTGCACTTAATGATTGAACCGGTTGATCGCATCATCCCTGATTTTGCTAAAGCCGGTGCCAGTTATATTACTTTTCATCCTGAAGCCACCAAGCATATTGATCGCAGTTTGCAACTGGTCAAAGATGAAGGCTGTAAATGCGGGTTAGTATTCAATCCTGCAACGTCGCTGGATTATCTCGAATATGCAATGGATAAGGTCGATATGATCTTGTTAATGTCGGTCAACCCTGGCTTTGGAGGTCAATCATTTATCCCTTACATACTGGATAAAATCAAACAAGTGCGCAAAATGATTGATGACAGTGGTCGCAATATCCGCCTTGAAGTCGATGGTGGTGTTAAAGCCGATAATATTGGAGCCTGCGCAGCTGCTGGTGCCGATACATTTGTGGCTGGTTCTGCCATTTTCGGTGCGCCTGATTACAAGACAGTGATTGATCAAATGCGCAGTGAGTTAGCGAAAACCCGCTAGCCAAGCCAGAGTTGATAATTTTTGACCTGAATGAGACCAACCAGTACTCCAGCAACATTACATTGATGGAGTACTCTGGAGGTCGTTCGAGAATAGAAAGCTCTACTGCTGTGGCAAAAAATGCTGAGTATAGTCATCTTTTTCCGTTAAATAGAACAACTATTCGCCTGCAATAATAAAAATTTCTGGAGCAAATCAACTTTTTTTCCTCACTACAGTTTCTATTCTCGGATAACCTCCTGGTTGATCCAAAACCTGATCTGGCTTTTCAATAGTGTGTGATGCTCAAACAACCTTGGACGACTCTCGGCTAGATAGGTAACTGGGTTGCTGTACAAATCAAACGTGCGCTGGTTAATTCGCTAGATTACCCGGAACATCTTTTTCTAAATATAATCAGGCTTAGGCTGATAGTGTGTTTTTTGTGTCTATCAGTCTGGTCTACCCTTGTGTAGACGATGCAAGCTACGATAGCATCTGATAAAAGGTTTGAATGACCTGTTATTAATATGCCAGAATAAATAGACTGGCTGTGGTAACAAGGTTAATCTTTCATATTACCACTACTGAATCAGCTTGAACTTGCTGCTGATAGTCTTTTCCAATCCAGAAATGAGCCTGAAGGTAAGAGAGTCTTAAGCCCTTATTTGGAGTCGCTCATGGAGTTGTTTAAATAAATAATCGCGTGCTGAATTCATTTGTTCAGCTGCCTCATTGTCTGTCATTTCACCAGCAAATGCATCCAGTATTTTAAGTGTGATCCCTGGCTTTAAGTATTGGCTAGGGCGAGGCAAGGATCGGAACTTTTCATACGGTGTCCTGATCTCTTTATAACGATACATTCTGCGCTGCTTGCCCTTGTTATCCGTGACAATGGTCGGGAAAAAACTGGGGCGGTGGAAATTGACGTAGCGGTAGACTTGCTGCCGATTCAGTTCTGTGAAGTCTGTGGCGTACTGCTGAGGGATGTGCGTATAGCCATAGAGTTTACGAATCACGGATCCATTTTTACTTTCAACCAGACCATTATCATTGCTGCGTCGTGGTCGTGATTTGGTGAATTCAATCCGCAGCTTTTCTAGCAACTGAGCCACGCTGTAGTTGATATATTCACCACCATTATCGGTGTGAAATCCCTTTATTTTAAACGGGAAAGCAGCCAGTATGTGTTGTAACGCGGGTAGCATAAAGTCCTCACTAATCCGCTCAAGTGTCACAATGATCTGGAATTGCGTCACCTCATCGACTGCATTGACGTGGTAAATCCCTTTGCGCTTATCCTGATCCCCCTGATGGACAGAATCAATACGAATATAGCCTGGTTGGTCATTTGGGCAAGGCTTACGGCGTTGTCCAATTGAAACGGCTTTCGGGCGTGTTTTTGTCAGAGTGCAACGTTGGCGCTGATAGGTTTTGGAGCCGCGCAAGTTATACAGGTGTGAGGCCGAAATCCTTGCCAATTGTTGATACTGAGTTTGGTTAAAACGCTGGTACGCACGCTCACAAAGCTTTTTAAGGACTGGTCCGCTGGGTTGGCCGTGTCGTTCATCCATACTGGCTAGCAAACGAATATCCTGCTCTGAATAGGTTCGTCTGAAACCGTTGCCACGGGCAGGCTTAGCGATCACTCGACCCGTTTTGATGTATTGCTGTATCAGGCGTTTAGTCTGAGCCAAAGAATAACCCGTTACTTTCATCAGGTAGCGGATCACGATTCCCTTGTCGACCTTGCCAAGTTGTATGTAGCGGTGCTTCACCAGTGTTTTCTGCACCCAGCGATAACGGTCTTGCTTGTTCGTTGCCATCGTGAAGGCAACCGCTTGGGTTCCATCAAGAAATTGATAGATCGCTTGAATGCTCGTCAGTTGTTCCAGTCTCATGATCGTTTTCATCCTGTGATCATGAGCGACATTGATCGCTATTTCAGGCTCATTTTATATTGGAATCACCTTTCTTGCTTTCAGCATCATTTCATATTGGAAAAGACTCTGATTTGGAATTTATTACCAGTAGTGATAATCTTCCACAAAGAAAACCTCACCCGATACAATGTTAAATGTTTGTGAGTATTTCGATATAATACTAGAAAAGACAGATTGGTTGATGATTTAAGTAAAGGTGTAGATGCTGATGGTATTACTTTATACTGCGTACTTATGGTCCAAAAATAAACCCGTAGAGGTGTTTATTCTACACCGTATCTCAATCTGTCGCTGAAATATTGGAACTATGGGATGTATATAGCCTAACACTAAATTATTAATCGAAAGTAGCTAGAAAAACGCATCTATTGATCAAGATCTTGAACAGGTTCCAAGTTATTTTCTACCGACCTTCTAAGTAACTCACTCTGAAATCGAGCTTTAAAATATGAATAATCCCAAACAAAAAACATGCACTGTGTGCGGGGCTTCAATCTCAGCCACAGCATCTATTTGCAAGTATTGTCTTAAGCCCCAAAAAACCTGGAAAAACAGAGTAATTACAGTAGCAACTACGCTTGGAGCCGCTGCGCTTGCTGCCAGCTTTATTATTCACACAATTTCTATTTTACCCAGTGCAAGAAAAGTAGTTTTTTGGCGTGAGCAGTTGGCTCTAATCGCTTTTAAAATGGAACGCTACGCACCACAGAACAAAATCCTGGTTGCTTCTAATAATGGTGACGGTCCATTATTGGTATCCCATGTAGTCATTGAAGGGTTTTCAACAACCAAGAATAGTTCACATTTTAAACATTCGTTCCGTGTAGGTAAGGTTGTTGATCCTCGAAATTTTCTTAATTATATTAAAGGCAAAAAACGAGAGAATCACTGGAAAGGACTATATGTTCACAATATGAACGACGCAGAATGGGAATCAATTCGTTCTTTAGCAAGTGACAAAAATGATTCCCGTTACAGAACCGAGTACTTTTCAGCAAATGATCTAAGATACATCCAAATCCGCGAAAAATACAAGAGCAAAAAACGTGTACTTCGTACTTATCCAGCAAAAGGAAAAGTGTATTATTATTCAGCCAAAGAAAATGCACAGAAATTTATCATTTTTGATGTGGTCGCCTGTATTATAAAACTCAATGAACCATACTATAGCAGTGCTCCTGAAAGCATGGTCGAATTAAATAACGGTAAGTATTTGGATCTAAATTAAAAGGGTTAAATTATTAAAAAAACTGAATTAAAGTTATGTTATAAATATACATTTTACCCATTAAATTTACTGGTTGTTATTGTATGCTGATAGAGGGGTACACATGTAAAATATAACCATATAGGCACGATTACTGTCTAACCAAAAAGCGAAAGATTGAAATCAGTCGTAAACAACCACAGGGAAAATGAATACTACCTTTAAATTCATACTTTTGAATCCGCTTTCTCCAATACGCAGCCACAATAACGCAAAATCTTATTGTTTTATGCACATTGTGTGACTGATTTCTGTTGTTTAATCGACTTGTTTGTGTTCCCAAAGATTGTCGCTTTCCCTGTTGCGTACAATGCACCGATCACTTTAATGGAACACGATATTCAGCCCTTACGGCTATTGTTCGAGACTGTTCATGCCACAATCAGGACATTTATACTCTTCGCACATGAAAATTTAGCATTTTGTGTGCGTGATCTTTTGTGCAAAGTAAGGCGGAAAACCTTAGCTGTAGTCGTTCTACAACAAGATTTCCCAACGCAACTATCCGCAAAAAAGCGCGTGGTGCACAGGATGCTAAATTTTCATGTGCGGAGAGTATATTCTAAGCATGCACGTGTAATACATTGATGGTTGATTCAATTTTTTTGGCAAGTAAACTTTCTTAGTAGTTGATATGTGAACTATTTTCAGAGTATTTGTCTGATTATATGAGTCAATAAAATCGACTCCATCCATTCCGCAACTCTGTAGTCAGTTCAGGTGACAATATAGGATATGCATTTATGTTTGATAAAACTCACCACAAACACCAACGTTTGTTCTGATAGTCACTGGCATAACAAACAAATGACTGCAATTCTGGGTGAAATCTGAGGAGCAGGATTGAAAGAGGGTCCGTACAAATGTTACTAAGATGCTGGATGTTACTATATAAGATCTGTAGTGGATAGGTTTTTTAAGTGATCCATCGGGATTGTTGCCAAAACTAAAGTAAGACTATTGAAGGTTATTTTAAATGAAACATGACAGCAGGGGTTCTGCAAAAAAACCTGACAATGCCGAGCAAAAATCAGCAGAGAAAAATACACTGTTTGATGACGCTAACGTCTTCACCGAGTTAATTTCCGATGACGATCTGGCTGAAATAGATGAGTCTCATTTGACCACTAATCCTGCATTCAAAAACCATAATGATAGACCGTTTAAGTTTTCGACTCCATTGACGTCAGATCCCCCTTCTCAAACATTATTAGAATCGATTGCCAGAGCTGCACCCGCAACACTTTCACCAGACTGGACCTCAGAGAAAACATTGCTGATAGATGATGAGGATGCTATGACAGCGAGTTTAATTCAGGTGGATACCGGTAAACGCTTCCTACTGGACACGTTTCCTTTTGAGATCGGTCGAAGCTCTCGTTGTCAGTTACAGATTGCTGACAGGAGCTTGTCGCGCCAACATGCAAAAATACTCAAGTCAGAAAGTGGTTTGTCTATTCAAGACATGGGCAGTGCGAATGGCATTCAAGTCAATGATATTAATGTTAAGCAAGTACTCCTGATGGATGAGGATACAATTACTCTTGGACATGTCAATTTTCGCTTTGAGCTTTCCAGTCGTGTTCCTCAGCAGCGAAAAAGTTGGTCTGTCCTACAAGACCTTATGGCAAGAGTTCGCGTGACACATCCGAATTGGAAAAATATTACTGCTGCCGGGCTCATCGGTTTTTTGCTGCTTGGTGGCTTTTTATACAAATCAAGAATAGATAGTCGCGCCATGATTGTCGAACAGTCACCTGCACCGATAGCACCAAAATTCAACAGAAACAGTTCTGTCAATCAGTCTCCTGAATCATACAATCAACTTGAGAAAAAAGCGCTGCCTAACAAAGCAGCTCCATCATCTGTTGCTATAAACAATCCTGATCAAAACAAGACAGTATCGGATAATTTGTCGGCCAATACATTAGTTCAACACGAAGCAATACTGAAAACCTCATCTGGCAATACAGTTGCACGAGAAGCCAATACCATTCAAACCACCGAATCTGGTTCCAGATCAGCCAATAAAAAACAACGTATAGTCACTGCTCAATCGCTAATATATGATGCTCGCCAGTTATATCTAAAAGGTCAAGTATCCAAGGCACTTAAACTGCTTGGCGATTTATCAATCAGCTCAAGAGTCTCTGTTGAATCACAAAATCAAGCAGCCAGACTTGAAGCAGAACTGCATACCTTGTATTCAAATTACCAACGTGGGAAGCAAGCTTATTCCAAAGACAAAAAAGCCCAAGCCTGGGCGATTTGGAAAACATTCATAGAAGCTGAGAAAAATCTGCAATTGCCAGGTAAAAGCAAGTATGCCTTAATCATTCGGCAGCGCGTCCTGGAGGAATCACTAGCGCGTGGTACCGCTTTACAGAAAACAGATTCAAAAGCGGCATACCGTCATTTGCAGCGCGCTGCCCTGCTTGATCCAAAAAGGCAGGTATCAACCACCACCGCTACATTGAAAACCGAAATACGTGATGCATACCATGAAGCAGAGCGATTAGAACATTCCAATTTAACCAAGGCTATGGAGCGCTGGCGCCAAGTCACTGAGGTGGTGCCAACCAGTCATGAATATTACATCAAAGCCAAAGCAAAACTGCGTTTTTATGAGGAAATGAGCCAATGAAACAGATGCTGATAACTGTCTGCCTAATCCTGACTGGTTGCGCAATCAGCAACAGTAAATCCGACATCAAAAAGGAATACCAGGCAGCTGAAACCCAGTATCAAGCGGGTCAGTATACAAATGCAAAGCAGGGGTTTGAATCTGTACTTGAGGATGACTCATCCCATATTGAAGCACGGTTTCGATTAGGTAGCATCGCTGTACGCAATAAGCAACTGGATAAAGCGAAAATGCACTACGAAGCCATCTTAAAATTGGATCGACGTCATGCCAAGTCACACTATAACCTGGGTCTCATCTATTTAATGCAATCAGAGCGCTACTTTCAATATTTTACTGCTACCTCGACACAAGATAAGGTCCACCCACGCTTGCTCAAACTGCTGGATTCAATTAATCGATTCTCCGTTGAACGATCACAAAACGATACATCCCTGGATGCTCTGACAGATTCACTTTCAGACGACAAGCCTCGGTGAAACCGTTAAAACGACAGTTTATTTCACTATCGCAGGTTGAAGCGACTGCTGCCAGTGTTCAAGGCGCACGTAATCAGCAAAATCAGGATGCCTATTTGATGCTTGAACAGCAAGGTGTGTTTGCTGTATGTGACGGCATGGGCGGTCATGCGGGAGGTCAAGTGGCGAGTCAACTGATCACCCGCACCATTTGTGACAATCTGAAAAAAAAAACGATCGACACCATCACTGTTGACTATCTTATCAATCTAATTGCTTATGCCAATCGTACTGTTTATCAACACGCTCAGCAACATCTGCAATTGCGTGGCATGGGTACAACAATAGTGCTGGCATGGATTATCGACACACAGCTAACGGTGTGTCACGTTGGAGATAGCCGCGCCTACCGCTTGCGTTCAGGCCGTTTGAAATGCCTGACGCAAGATCATAGCCCAAGCAGTGGCAAGGGATTAAGTCGCGCCCTTGGTGTTAAAAAAACAGTTAATATTGAACAGCATGATTGGGACTGGGAATCTGAAGATCGCCTGTTACTAGTCAGCGATGGCATCAGCAATGTGCTAACAGAGATCCAACTCACCCATCTGCTAGTCAAAACCCCTGGTCCCATGGTGATTCAAACCGTTCAACTGATCGCTGCAGCTAGAGAAGCTGGTGGCAACGATGACAAGACTGCGGTACTTATCCGGTCATCCTGAGATCATTGTCGCCTTACCTGTTCTAGATCTCGCTGCATGGCGCATCACTGCGTTAAAACCGGACTCAAAATACTCAAAAACGCCAGTATGCTGTGCTTTCTCGTCCACTTTCCCTTTGCTGCATACATTGCTCAAGATCTTGAACAGGTTTTACGAGACCTGCCAATACTGCTAAATTCCATTCCAGATTTCTCCAATACCCGATCAGTCAAACAATCACGTTGATTGGTCATAACAATATTTTGTTCATCTCTCGCTTGCTCTGGACTTTTATCAGTTTAGCTCTTGATTGTGGCTGAAGTTATTATTTGTGCTGATTTTTCCAAGCTCAACTTTGCATTCGCCAGCAGATTGCCAACGTTGCTCAGGGTCGATGTGTAGTAGTTTCGTAATAAAATCATTGAGAGATGCTGGAATATCCGTAGCATCAAGGAGCGGTGGGTTCGCCGCTATCGTTTTAGCCAACCGTTTAGTTATCCCGGGATTTTTTTTTCGTCGGGTCAATAATTCGTAAAAAATAATACCCGCCTGATATAAATCACTACGGTGATCCCAGCCAAGCCCTTGGGCTTGTTCTGGTGATAAATAAGATGGTTTGCCAATCCATTTTGTTATGGATTTATGCTCGGCCTTAAGAACATGTGCGCATCCAAAATCAATAAGAAATAGTTTAGCTTGTTGATTGATAATTAAATTTTCTGGGCTAACATCGTTATGTATGATTGGTTCTGATAAGCAATGGAGATAATCCAGGCTATTGAGCAATTGAGTCATGATATTCACCGCAATTTGCGGTCTTGAATGCCCTGCTCCAATGTTCTTTTGCAATAAAGTTAATACAGACTGACCTCTGATGTGTTTGTAAGCTAAATAAGGCAGATTACCGATTGAGCCAGAATGGGTTAATTCTGGCAAGCTAGAGTGTTGAACGCCCTTAAGAATCAAAGCCTCCTCTTTAAAGCGGTCTAATTGAGCCTGTTTTCGTAATACTGATTGCCTCAAGATTTTCAAAGTCAAATGTGGCTTTTCAGGATGTTTCGGCACTGCGCTGTAGAGGAGAGAAAATCCACCATTGGCAATATGTTTGAGTTGATACTCCTTGAAATCCAGATCTGTATTCACACTGTTCTCATAAACTGTAATGGCACTTAATTTACGATATTATTAATACTAAACAATCGCTCATAATATCCTGAATGACTGATAAAGACACCTCTAATAATTGTCTTTTTGCCCGATTTCAACGTTGGATGGTTTTCTGCGACCCTCATGTATTCCATATTTGTCGAATATAGTTGAAGCACTTAGCGGCCAAGAGGATACAATCGACCATATTTTTTTAAAAATTTACCTGATTACCCATAAGCTTCCGCAACTTTACTCGGAATTTTCACTCTAATGGATATGTAATCACGGAGTCAAAGCCATGAGCAAAAATAAAGTGCAGTTCCAGGCAGGCTATAGCTTAATACAGCTATTTCAAGACTACGGAACAGAAAGCCAATGCCGCGAAGCCTTATTCAAATTACGCTGGCCGACAGGGTTTAATTGCCCTGAGTGTGGTGGTTATCAGTATTGCTTTTTAAAAGCAAGAAAGCTCTATCAGTGTAATCAATGCCATCATCAAACGTCATTGATAAGCAGAACCATTTTTGAGCAAACCAAACTTCCTCTAACGAAGTGGTTTTTAGCCATCTACTTAATCACACAATCAAAAACAGGTCTGTCAGCGTTGGTGCTTAAACGTGAAATCGGTGTGTCTTACAAGACAGCATGGAGTATGAAACACAAGATCATGCAGGTCATGAAGGAACGAGATGATTGCAAGCGACTCAGTGGAACAATCCAGTTAGATGACGTCTATTGGGGTGGCGAACGCCACGGTGGAAAAAGAGGCAGAGGCTCAGCCAATAAGGTCCCGTTTGTTGCCGCTGTTTCACTCGATAAAGAAGGTCACCCGATTGCAATGAATATGAATGTCGTTAAAGGGTTTCGGCAGACAGAAATATCACGCTGGGCAAAACAGCATCTACAGCCTGATAGCACGGTTATTTCGGATGGATTGCCTTGTTTTTCAGCAGTGACTGATGCTGATTGTCATCACATCAGCATTGTAACAGGCGGTGGATACCAAAGTGTCACAAAAAAAGAATTTGCTTGGGTGAATACCATGATAGGCAATGTTAAAAATGCCATCACTGGCACTTACCATGCAATCAACCCAAAGCATTTGCCACGCTATCTTGCTGAATTCTGCTATCGCCATAACAGACGGTTCCAGCTAGAAGATATGATCCCTCGTTTTGCCTATGTTGCAGTCAGGACGACTCCTATGCCAGACAGACTTTTAAAATTGGCGGAAGCTTATGGGTAATCAGGAAAATTTATAATAATCAGAAAGATAGATTGATTCTCGGTAACTTCTCATTATCCACAGGCAGCAGTTTGAAGAATATCCGCCATTGGAGGAATCTGTTTCGCATTCGACGTACGATCAAGCAAGTAGCTCCAGAACGAAATCCCATGCTTACGACAGGTTTTCTTTAAACTGGCAAAGGTGTCCCTGCATTGCCGACCTGCTTCACTGCGTGTGCTCCCACTGATCTTGCGTTTCTTGACGTAATCCCGAATATCCCGTTCACTCAGGTTATTGTGCAAGGGAATCTCCGGTCTTTCCAGTACGCGGAATAATTCATGCTGGTTGTTGCCCATACGTTTCAGTATTTGATTCAGCGTTTCATAATCGGTGCGCGTCGATACAAGTTGACGGAACTGTGCTTTCAAGCGCATTGCGTGCGCTGGGTCAGGCGCTGTTTTATAACGTTTCAAACCCGCATAAATCGACCACACTTCATCCCGCACCCAGCTGACGGCTTGCTTCTGTAAGTCATTAACAGGAATGAGTCGAGTGATCAGTCGCTCTGCATGAATCCAGCACAGAGCATGATCAAAAACATTGAATTGCCCCGCATCATCACTCACAATGCCAAGATTGATTGGAATACCTTGATCGAGCAAGCGCCCAACCAGCATCCCTTCAGTGAGAATCCTTCGATGGCGTTGATTGGTGATTCCTTGCTCTTCCAGCCAGTGCTCTAAAGCAGCGCTTGTCTCAAGTTTAACGGTCTGGGGTTCAAGTGATTCCAATAAATAGTTTGGAAGCTTTTGGCGTTGCATGTATTCCAGAGCACCCGCATTGATGACGTAGGTTTGGCAACCGCTGCTGCTGAGCAGCTCAAGAAAGTTAACACGGCTTTTAGACTCAGTACTTTCAAACCAGGCGAACAGCTCATTGCCAATATGGGTGCAGTAACCGGTCTTTCCCTGATGGCGAGCCCCCGTGTCATCAGCGTGAATATAGCTGGACAGTGGCAGCCCATAACGTAGCAGATCGCTTTTTTCCTGGTGAAACAGGTCAAGGTCTTTGGTCAGCATCGGACTTAATTGACCGCTGGACATATCAATACCAAGATCATGCAGCTGTTCCAGCAACAGGGGCTGAGTGACGTGCTGATGATGGTATTGATACAAGATAAAACTGTGTAAGCTTGATCCCCAATGACCACTGCGAACCGATTCAGGTAACTGGGCAATGACATACCCCTCGCTGGTTTCATATTCGGCCAGACGATAACGAATGGTATGAGGACCAATGATCAGATCTTGAACAATGATGTCTCGATAGCCTTTAAAGCGTGCGTCCTCCGAAAGATTGACGGGGTGTATAATGTGCTCTTCATGAATCGTCAGGTGCTGGGTTTTACTGCGTTTGGGGCCTTTCTTTGTTTCATTGCGAGACCCATCGTCTGGTTCTGTCTGTTGATCCATCTTGCTGGACTTGAATTTCGGTTTTCGAGTCTGTTTGTTCAGCCTGTGAATGTCATCTTCTAATTGCTCAATGCGATCCGATTGCCATTGGAGAAGTTCAAGCAACGCATCGACTAATGGCGTGCGATCAGCATCTGAAATGGGTGGCAATAGCGGCTTTACAGAATTCATTGAATGTAGTTTATTACATTTCATTCGTAATTGCCTGTAATTAATGAGAAGTTACGATTCTCGCAATTTACACACTAAAATTAAACCGAAGACAAGGTTACAAAATTAATTTTCTACCTGTATAATTTTGGCACGTATCTTGTCTTTACATAAAACATTAAAAACAATGAATTATAAGAAAAACTCAAATTTACGTCCACTGATCACATCATTCATACTCTCAATTCTAGCAATGACCCTCCCACCAAAAACCATGGCGGATGGGACTAAAGTACTACTGACCCAGTTACAAACCCTAAACAATAATGGCGCTAATCAGCCTTGGTTGACAGTTGCCGCTCATGCGACGGATGCTAACGGAGCTGATTTGGCACTGGAACGTTCTGAAAGCACTAATGGCAGTGTGACAACAGCTGAACAAGTTGGCTATGTTGCATTTCCTGACGGTCATAATGCTGATTTTATCAGCAATGATGGTTCGACCATACAATTCGAAACCAGTCTGATGCAAGCGAAAGGTTGGGAGAATAGCTGTTCTGCAGTTGAGGCCTCAACTGATAACGCTATTATTATCGCTTCTAAAAGCAGCCGAAACGGTGGCGATGGAGGCTGGGCAAGACTTTGTCGCCGTAGTGATTCAATATTTTCAATTGCTATAGACGAGGATATCCATCTCGATTTAGAACGTGGTCATATTAGTGAAACAGTCAGTGTAGTCAATTTTTCTAAAACGTTTGCCACACAGTTTGATTCTGAAGAAGAGAGCTGGCAAATGGAGGCTGGTCAACTTAGCGCACCGTCCACTTCTGATGACCCATCGTTCTCTCAGGTCCAATTTCAGCAGCAGTACGATCAACCACCTGTAGTCATCATACTACCAGGGTCGGAAGGCTCTGATTCTGTGAGTGTGCGCATTCAAAATGTAACCAGTAGTGGGTTCGATATGCGCTTGATCGAGCCATCTGGCGATGATGACCAACATATTTCTCAAACTATACATTATCTTGCACTGACCCCTGGCACTCACGCATTGCCTGGTGGTGCAGTTGTTACCGCTGGTATCAAGAGTACTCAAGCTGTGCAATTTCGTAGTGATGTTAGTGATGCTAACACCACAAAATCCTGGAGCCATATTCAGTTTCAAGAGCAAGAACAAGAACAAGAAAATATTAATACTGAGCAAGGTGGTCTGAATGAAAAAAGTGCAGCTCGCTTTCTCACCCAGGCTACTTTTGGTGTAACTGATGAAAGTATTGACCAATTGATAGATACAGGAAGCTATGAAGCATGGTTAAAAGAGCAAATGGCTTTGCCTGTAAGCTATCAACTCCAGTCGACACAGGGCTACTGGTTAAAGACTTGTCCCCTAAACAAGCAAGGGCAACTCATTAATAGCCCCTCTGAAATTGTGGATACATGGCAGGCTGGCCCTGGACGACATAATATCTGGTGGCAATCAGTATTACGTGGTGATGATCAACTGCGACAACGCGTTGCTTTTGCACTCAGCCAAATATTTGTTGTCTCGGATAAACCACAAATGCTGCAAGATTCCCAGTTTGGGATGGCCAGCTACTACGATACTCTACTGAAACACTCGTTCGGCAATTATCGGGATTTACTCGAGGATGTGACTTTGCATCCTGCCATGGGCATATATTTGGGTATGCTTCGCAATCAAAAAGCCAATACTGAACTTAATATTCGCCCTGATGAAAACTATGCCCGTGAAGTTTTACAGTTATTCTCAATAGGTGTGCATCAACTCAATATTGATGGCACATTAAAACTTGAAAATGGGCAACCCATCCCAACCTATAACCAGCAGACCATTCAAGAATTTGCACGCGTGTTCACTGGCTGGAATTATGCTGATATAGACTGGAAAACATGGATTGGTAAGGGTAGTCGAGTGCTGCCAATGATTCCGGTTGAACTATTTCATGACCAGGATAAAAAAGTATTACTCAATGGGCTTGAATTACCAGCGAAACAAAATGCTCGAGCTGATCTTAAGGCTGCGTTAGACAATATTTTTAATCACCCAAATGTTGGTCCTTTTATTTCAAAACAGTTGATTCAGCGTTTGGTTACCAGTAACCCAACAGGCGCGTACGTTGCCCGTGTTGCCCGTGTATTTAACAATAATGACAATGGTGTTCGTGGCGACTTGCCATCAGTCATTTCTGCTATTTTGCTGGACGATGAGGCTCGCAATGGACACCGTACCATTCCGACATTTGGAAAGTTGAAAGAACCGTTGTTACGGCTTAGTCATTTGTATCGCGCTCTCGATTTAAAGCCTAATATAAAAGAAGGTAGTTTTTGGGGGCAGGGATCTTGTGGACGTGGTGAATATCCGGCGTATGTGATGGGTCATTCATGGTCACACTTGTCGAATCTGGAGACAGAGATTGGACAAGCTGTATTACGCGCACCAAGTGTGTTCAACTTTTATCGACCTGATTATTCACCTCCTGGTGTTGACGATATGGCTGCGCCTGAATTTCAGCTTGCTACAGAAAATTTTGTTATCAACTCAGCCAACTTGATGAACCAGGGCATTTATTGGGCGAAACCCATCACTGAAATTAATAAGGAAGGAGCTAGCTGGCTGGATTTTTCACAGGTTACTGCACTGGCTGATAATACCGATGAATTGCTTAATCACCTTAGTCGGATTTTATTAAATGGTGCTATGTCGGACCAATTACGTGACATTATTAGTCGACATTTAGCAGATCCTGATTTTCAATATCACAATGACAGTGAGCTAGACAAAGCACGCGATGCGATTGTTTTGATTTTGATTTCTCCTGAGTATCTTATTCAAAAATAGACGGGCTTAAAACAACCTGAATTTAGAACAAGAAGATTTGTCCCAATACAATAGTACATAGTAGACAGGAATCGTAATGAGTGATCGAACGAATCAACAACGCCGCAAATTTATCAAAATGGCAATGATTGGCGGAGCATCAACACTGCTTGCCACTCAAAACAAACTGAACTTGATGAGTTCAGCGCTGGCCAATGAATATTCAGCAATCAACGACTACAAAAGCCTGGTTTGTATTTTTCTGCGTGGCGGTAACGATGCATATAACATGCTAGTGCCAATGGTTGATTCGGAATATTCAAATTACAAAAAAATTCGCCAGAAACTGGCAATTTCAAAAAGTAGTTTATTGCCTATTTCTGGTGGACAATATGGTTTTCATCCATCCATGCCATCAACCAGAGATTTGTATAACCAAGGGCAGCTCGCTCTAGTCGCCAATACAGGTGTGTTATTTAGCCCAACAACACTTGATAGTTTCCGCAACAATGATTTGGTGCCACCTGACCTCTTCTCACACAGTCACCAAATGGACTCGTGGCAAACAGGTCAGCCATCGAATCCCAGTATCATTCATCCAGGCTGGGGGGGATTAATTGCTGACAGACTCAATGTCGTTAACACTACCAAAGCTGGAATACCGCCAACGTTTACTATCAGTGGATCAAATCGCTGGCAAACTGGAAAAATAACCCGTCAGCTCGGAGTGAGTGCATCAGGCGTCAACAATTTTGAGTTTTTTAGTGATATCCCGTGGGAGCAGAGTCGACTGCTTGCTTTTGATGAAATATTACAAATGGGTTCTAGTCATCCACTGCAACAACAGATGGAGCATACAATCAATGACACTCGAAAACGAATTGCAGAACTAGAGAGAGTGTTTCAACAAAGCTCGAATTTGACCACTGAGTTTGATGAAAAAAATCCGCTTGCAAATCAACTACGCATGGTGGCCAAACTGATTTCTGTACGAGAACAACTGGGCATGAAGCGCCAAGTATTTTTTGTTAGCGCAGGTGCGTGGGACACCCATGGCAACCAGTTGACAGATCACGCTGGTTTATTGAAGATGCTTGATGGCGGAATCGGAAGTTTTCAAAAAACCTTGCAGGAGTTGCACACATCAGGTGTTGCCAAGACGGATACTGTCACAGCGTTTACAGCCTCTGAATTCGGTCGAACATTAACCACGAATGGTGATGGAACAGATCACGGCTGGACAAGCCAGTTCATGGTCTTTGGTGGAGCAGCCCAGGGCGGAAAAATTCACGGTAACATGCCGCAAATGGAAATTGGTGGTGCAAATGATGCTGCCAGACTAAATGAAACACCAGCAGGTCGGTTGATTCCAGAGTACTCAGTTGATCAATACGGGGCAACGCTTGCACGTTGGCTTGGAATCTCAGAAACAGATTTACTACAGATATTTCCTAATCTAGGAAATTTTGCACAGAAAGACTTAGGATTTATGGGATAAAATGCAAGATTTTAAGATGTTACTAAGTAGATGTGTAGGTTGGTGGTGAGGAACGAACCCCAACAGCATCCGATTGAATTTGTTGGGGTTCGTTCCTCACCACCAACCTACATAGAAAAATAGTATCAACGATAAATCCTAGACATCAGGAGTTCTGAACTTGTATCACTTTTAATCACACCCTTGCAGCAAGATATTGAACAGCTTCTTACATATTTTCTGCGTTACGCTTAATAGCATCACTAAACAACTTATCGACCCGATCTTGCTCTAACATGGCAAACAGTGATCCCAACCTCGGTCCCTGGTTTTTTTCCAACAAACTTTGATATAGAAACTTGAACCAGTCTCTCTGATTTAAATCGTGGCGTTTGGCAATGGAAAATACTGTGCTTTGTAGTTGCTCGGCTGATGCCTCTCCCTGTTGATACAGTGTATTCAATTCCTCATGCAGTTCAAGTAACCGTGGAAACAAACTAACATCATCAGGACTGGCTTTTGCAATAATTCCGGCTGCTTCCATATCTTTGGTATAGGCCATAACGTGAGCGCATAAACGCCGGAACAGGTCTTCATTATCTGCAATACCTGCAATACCTGCGTCATATTTTTTGGCATAGTCGTAAAGCAAATCAGCATCGCCATCATGCAAATTCTCAGCAACATTAACCAGTAATGAGTAGCTGACATCGGAAGGTTGCAACTCCGAAATTGTATGCTCGCTAATCTGGTTAATAAACCACAGCGCAGAAGTCGGTTGAGTCTGGTCTTCTGTACGTAAAGCTTTCAAATAATTGTCGACCAGTGTTGGTAGGATGGACAAGCCCATTTTGCGCGCCTTATTTGGGTCTTCCAACAGGAATAACAAAAGCGCTTCTACTGGTGCGTAGGCTTGCCATTGTTCCATGGAAACCCCATTACCAATTTTTTTGGAGATTTTTGCACCATTTTCATCCAAAAACAGTTCGTACTTGTAATTAATCGGCGATTTAGTCTCAAGAATGGAACAGATTTTTGAACTAAGCTTGGCGGAATCAATTAAATCCTTGCCATGCATTTCGTAATCGACGCCAAATACATGCCAGCGCAGTGCCCAGTCTACTTTCCAACCGACTTTAGCTTTGCCGTCTAAAATAGTTGTGCGACCTTGATGACCACAAGAGCGAACCTCTTCATCGTTTTTATCGCAAACATAACTTACTTCGTAATCATCGAGATGCGCTTGTGTCACCGTAGTTGTATTAATTTTTCCGCACTGCTCACAAACCGGGAAAAAAGGACTCCATGCATCGCGTTTGTCTGGCGAAATGGTATTGATGAACAGGTTACGAATTTGCTCATAGTGATCCATGATGTGTTTTAACCCATCGTTAAACACACCATTTTTATAACAATCGGTGGATGAGCGAAATTCGTATTCAAATCCATAATGATCAAGAAAATGGCGCAGGCGACTATTCATATTGGCTGAATAGCTTTCTGCTTCTGCATAGGGGTCAGGTATCGCTGATAGTGATGCTCCAAGATGTGGAGCTAATAACTCATGATTGGGGACGTTCTCTGGAATGTTGCGCATTCCATCCATGTCATCAGAGAACGCAATAAGCTTGATCGGTTTGTCTGGATTAGCATGTTTAAACGCATTTATTACAAATGTGGTTCTAGCCACTTCGGCAAATGTACCTATATGTGGTAACCCTGAGGGACCATAGCCAGTCTCAAACAGAATGTCACTTTGTTTGTTACGCGTGCGATTTGCGATGCGTTTGGCTTCCTGATGTGGCCAGTTGTACTTTGCCATGGGTTAATTGCTCCGTTTCGTAGCGCTTGAAGTGTTCGAATTTACAGTGAATTGTTGCATAAAAAGGCGCTGTCACCAATGTGTATTCTTGTCTCACACAAATAAACACTGTCTATTAACAATAGTTCTGATGATGATATTGTGATTTGATATACTGGACAATTCAACAAGCTGAATTTAAATAACTTACTAAATCGGCATAGTCTCATTAGAGATATCCTTTACTCAAACATGAGACTGATGAAGCTGTTGAGTCCAAGAAATCATCAACATTCAACAATGCTTCTGCATTCCAGATGTTGACGGCAGAACAAGCGACAACTTGCATTTGACCTTTTGTCAGAAATATAAATCACCGGGAGTCATTTAGAATGGACGGTCTGTTAGCGACAGGATTACAACTAATGCTGGTTGGCATGGGAGTGGTTTTTTCTTTTCTTGTGTTACTTGTTTTTACAATTAAAGGTGTCACCATGCTATTGGATAGATTTGCACCTGAACAAGTAGTGCTTACTCCTACGCCACATCATCCCGTTATCTCCAACGACACTACAGAAGTCACTGCTGCAATTAGCATTGCGGTTCATAAATATCGAAAACAGCGACACCCAACAATCAAACATTAACTTCTTTCTAAATCAAACCAGGCTATAAATAACAATGGTGAATAGTATGGCAAAGCCTCTTGGTATCACTGATGTGGTCCTGCGTGATGGACACCAATCCTTATTGGCAACTCGCTTGCGACTTGAGGATATGCTACCAATCTGCGGCAAACTCGATCAGGTCGGATATTGGTCTCTGGAAACCTGGGGTGGCGCCACTTTTGATGCCTGCATCCGCTATCTTGGTGAAGACCCTTGGGAGCGACTTCGCGCATTTAAAAAAGCCATGCCTAACACACCACAGCAAATGCTATTGCGTGGTCAAAATCTGCTTGGATATCGTCATTATGCGGATGATGTACTGGATGCTTTTGTGGAACGTGCAGCAACAAATGGCATTGATGTGTTCAGAATTTTTGATGCGCTGAATGACGCTCGCAATATGCAGCATGCCATTAAGTCAGTGATTAGCGTTGGCAAACATGCACAAGGAACGTTGTCGTATACGGTAAGCCCGGTTCACACCATGGATATGTGGATTGATTTGGCTCGGGAACTGGAGGATTTAGGTGCACATTCAGTATGCATCAAGGATATGGCAGGCTTGCTGCGACCTTATGTTGCCGAAGAATTAGTCAGTCGTTTAAAAGAGGCGTTGTCGATCCCGATTCACATGCAATGTCATGCCACCACAGGACTCAGCACCACAGCGATTCTAAAAGCAGTTGAAGCCGGAATTGACAATGTTGACACATCGATTTCGTCAATGAGTATGACTTATGGTCACAGCCCGACAGAAACAGTGACTGCTATCTTTGAAGGCACCGATCGTGATACCGGCTTGAACATAGAATTACTCGAAGAAATTGCCGCTTATTTTCGTGAGATTCGCAAAAAGTATGCTCAGTTTGAAGGTAGTTTGCGTGGCATTGATAGCCGCATTCTGATTGCCCAGGTTCCGGGTGGAATGCTCACCAATATGGAAAGCCAGTTGCGCGAGCAAGGCGCTCAGGATCGTATGGATGAGGTGTTGGAAGAAATCCCACGGGTACGGGAAGACCTTGGATTTATTCCGCTGGTGACGCCGACATCGCAAATTGTCGGCACTCAGGCAGTCATCAACGTCATGTCCGGTGAGCGTTACAAAACCATCACCAAAGAATCGGCCGGAGTACTGAAAGGTGATTATGGTAAAACACCTGCATCAGTCGACCAAAAACTGCAAGAGCGTGTGCTCGAAGGTGCGAGCCCCATCACCTGTCGTCCGGCTGATTTGATTGATCCGGAAATTAATACAATTACAGATGAAGTAACAGACAAGGCAGCAAAGGATAACGTTAAATTAGCAGACAACATTTTGGAAGATGCGTTGATCTATGCCATGTTTGGACAAGTGGGCTGGAAATTCATCAGCAATCGCGGTAATCCAGAAGCTTTCGAGCCTGCTCCCGATATTGCTTCCAGCACCGAAAAAGCGGTTAGTGTTGCCGCTACACAATCAAACGCAGTGGAAAGTTATTCTGTGGTAGTCAATGGTACTGCTTATCATGTGGACGTTGGGCCGAGTGGAGTAGTCAACCCGATCAAACAAACTGCTGGTGCAAATCCAGTTAATGAGGGCAAAGCCGTAGAAGCGCCGATGGCGGGAAACATCCTCAAAATTACCGTCAATCCAGGGCAAATGATTCAGGAAGGTGATGTGGTGGTCATAATGGAAGCGATGAAAATGGAAACTGAAGTACGTGCACGTTTTGGTGGTGTGCTGGGTAACATTCTCGTCAAGGAAGGCGACACCGTATCGGTTGGCGATGCCTTGTTAACCCTGGCATAGGCGATCAATAATGGATAGTTTGCTACGACTCTGGGAAAGCACAGGTATCGCCAACATCAGCGCTGGTCAGGCGATGATGATGAGTGTTGGGTTGTTATTAATTTACCTGGCGATTCGCAAAGGCTTTGAGCCGCTGTTATTACTGCCGATTGGTTTTGGCGCAGTTCTCAGTAATATTCCATTAGCCGAAATTGCTGAGATTGGTGGAATCTTACATTACTTTTACTATGGCATTAAAACCGGAGTACTCCCGCTACTGATTTTTATGGGCGTTGGCGCAATGACGGATTTTGGTCCAATGCTGGCTAATCCCAAAACCTTATTGCTTGGCGCAGCTGCCCAGTTTGGGATTTTTGCAACTTTACTTGGCGCACTCGCGTTAAATTCTATCCCGGGAATGGATTTTTCCCTGGAACAAGCCGCAGCAATTGCCATTATCGGTGGAGCAGATGGCCCCACGGCAATCTATGTCGCATCACGACTCGCCCCAGAATTACTTGGACCGATTGCGGTCGCAGCGTATTCCTATATGGCACTCGTACCATTAATTCAGCCGCCAATCATGCGCGCACTCACCACTGAAAAAGAACGCAACATTGAAATGCGCCAACTACGCCATGTGAGTCAGTTGGAAAAAATACTATTCCCGCTTATCTTGTTGTTGTTATGTGCAATGTTGCTTCCATCCGCCGCACCATTAATTGGAATGTTTTGTTTTGGAAACCTGATGAACTCTTGCGGAGTGGTTGAGCGATTATCAAAAACAGCACAAAACGAACTGATTAACATCACCACCATTTTTCTAGGTATGGCGGTAGGATCAAAACTCAGTGCCGACAGTTTTTTACGCATAGAAACACTCGGTATTCTAGTGCTTGGTGCAATCGCATTTTGCATCGGAACGGCAACTGGCGTAATGATGGCAAAGTTAATGAACAAACTATCAAAAGACCCGATCAATCCATTAATAGGAGCCGCTGGAGTTTCAGCAGTCCCAATGGCAGCCCGCGTTGCCAACAAAGTCGGGCTGGAAACCAACCCACATAATTTTTTATTGATGCACGCAATGGGACCGAATGTAGCCGGAGTGATTGGTTCAGCCGTTGCAGCGGGTATATTGTTACAGTTGGTTTAGAGAATGCTCTTGTTACGCGCACTCAAGCGGTCTAAAAAGTTTTGAGTTCCTACAAGTCAGCAACAACAACCTCATAACCACCAAACTTTCGAATATTAATGACCCCGTCTTCAAATATTAAATATTGCCCTTTGATACCCATTAATTTCCCACTGACTTGCTTGTCTTTATCAAAATTAAAAGACTTGCATTTTTTTGGGTGTTCGATGATGGGGTAGTCAATCACAATAGAGTCTTCTTTTAGTATCGTCCATGATTGCTCACCAAAACGCTTGCCGATTTCGTCCAGTGTATCCTGTGTTTTTTCCAGTATTTGATCGCGTTCATGCTGCAAGTCAATTTCTGGAATGTCTCCTTTAAGCATTTTTTGCCAACTGGTGCGGTCACCGACATGATTTTTCAGTTCGTTTTCTATCAATCCAACATGAAAGCGAGTGCTTGCCTGGATAATTGGTAATGCTTGTACCGCACCCTGATCTATCCAGCGCGTTGGCACCTGGGTTTTTCGGGTAATGCCGACTTTTAAACCAGAGGTATTGGCAAGATAAACAACATGTGGTTGCATGCAATGGCTTAGTGCCCATTCTGGCTCGCGACAGGTTCCTTGCTCAAAATGACAGGTTTCCGGTTTCATAATACACAAATCACACTGCGCCAATGTGGTAAAACATGGGTAACAATAGCCTTGACTGAAACTTTTACTGGTTTTTCGCCCACAATGCACACAGTTGATTGTCCCGGTATGAGTTAAGGTAAGTCGCTCACCAATCAGAGGATTTAGTGCGACTCGGGCATCGCTTAACGGTAGCGTATATTGCACAGTATCAGAGAGTTCGGATTGCATTTTAGCCAGATTTCCCTGTGAGGGCGCTTGCTGTTTCATGACGATGTTTTTCCTGTTTGTATTGAAGTATAACCGTCGGTATTACCAGCTACCCAGCGACTATTTTCAGTCTTGCCTAGTGTTTCTTTTTTCCAGAATGGAGCATTATGTTTAAGCTCTTCCATAATAAATCGACTGGCATCAAATGCATCGCCACGATGTGACGCCCAGATTGCTACCAGGACAATTGCATCCGCAGGATAAATATCACCAACCCGATGAATAATCAGTGTATCCAGAATAACCCAGCGTTGCTCTGCCTGGTTTACGATTTGTTCCAACTGACTTTCTGTCATCCCCGGATAATGTTCCAGAAACATACTGCTAACATTAGAATTTTCATTGAAGTCACGCATGGTTCCCACAAACACCGAGGTCGCTCCGCAGTCATGTTTTTGTTGCAAGCGTTTGCTATGCTGTTGTGACACTTCCATCCACGGGTCGAAGGGGATTTCGCTAATACGAATAGTCACTATTAGCCTCCGGTTACTGGTGGAAAAAAAGCCACTTCATCGCCATCTTTAACTGCAGTTTCAGGCTGGGCATATTCCATATTGACTGCGTACAATAGGTGGTCAGGAAGCGGCTCAGCTTGATTGGCTGCTTGCCATGCATCAAATACAGTTGATACTCCATCAGCTTTGATAGTCAACTCATCGGCACCCAATTGTTCACGTAAACTGGCAAAGTAACGGATTTTGATCGACATTAGTTTTGTTCCTGTGCAATGCATCAATATACGCAATATATACTCTCCGCACATGAAAATCTAGCATCCTGTACACGCACTTTTTTGCGGATAACTGCGTTGAAAAACCTTGCTGTAGAGTGACTACAGCTAAGATTTTCCGCCTTGCTCTCCACAAAATATCACGCACACAAAATGCTAGATTTTCATATGCGAAGAGTATAATACCGCATCGTTCCAGTTGCAGAGGGATTATCAGGTGACTCAAGATTTATGGGGAATATACCAGACAACTTGTTTCGTTTTACCTGAGCAAACAAATCTATATCAAGCAGGGTTATGCCGAAATTTCGCTATTATTTCTGCTAGAAACCCAAACGGTAAACAACAATCCTCACATTTGAATCGACAAGCAGAACGATCAATGAAGCAATGGCTGAACAAGCGCGGTTATGATTACAATCGAATCTATGGTTGTTCACCTAGCCTTGATTATGTTGAACCAAGTTTATTGATAGATATGTCAGACAAGGCGACTGCAACAAAACTAGCAGCGAAATTCAGACAAAATGCACTATTCTGGGTCTGTGATAACCAACTGTATCTAATGCCGTGCAGCCAGATATCAAATTCAAAGGTCAATCTGGGTGTTTTTTCAAAACGCATCATTCAAGCTGTTTGATACCGAGGAAGGCTTAAAGTGATATGACGAAATTGGTTGAAAACACGGATGGCTGTTCTCCCCTTGACCGCTCCCACAAAATCGGATACTGAAATATTAGGTGGAATCATAACAAGTCAGTGAACATGCTCGGCTTGAACAGTCAGCTCAACAATTTCACACTTCATTCCTGCTGAAAATGCTCAACATCTACTCCAACTCCTCCATTCCGAACACGATATCGATACTTAGGCATCCAAACTCTGTGATATTGGCAAATGCCAAAAGGTATGTGATAACTTTCTAAATTGACTCCTTTGTGGCTCCTGTTCACAGGCACAAAAATCGGATGAAACATGTGACTGTATTGCTATGTCCAGTGCCTCCAGGCACTGCAATTAATAGAGTGTTAGCAATTTCCTGAGTTTTGTCATGTACAGAGATATTGTTTAGGACACCTCGGTAGAGAGTGAAATGATCTTTAGATTCCTCAGCTATGAAGATGGAAAATGCCGCGCTTACTTGCGATTTGCGACATCTCCCACATGCTTGATCTTGATCCTCCTTTAATCAGTCGGCAGTAGTAAGACCAAACGCTGTATTATTCAATACATCTTCATCTCCGGTAATACCCTCGTTTTGTACAAAATCATCAAGTCGAAAGTCAACATCGACATCGTCGCCAGTGCCAAGCACCTGGTCAAGACCGGCACCTATTGCATTGGGCAAATTGCCACCTTGATCCATCAGACTCGCTTGATCATTGAACTGATCGGTGTGATAGTTACCAAGGAAATGGCCTACTTCGTGGGCAACAATGTTACCAATAGCTTCAGCGATGAGATCAATCCGATTTTCAACGTTTTCTGCAAGATACGTATTGATCGAATTCGGATCGGGAATCGGGGCACTCAGCAGGTCAAGCAACACAAGTGCATCGTCCTCATGTCCAAAGTTCCCTGGATCAATTGAAGAGGCGATTCCGAGTGTGAAAATACCCGATTCCTGGATCGTGCCACCAATAACGACTCGACTGACATGATCGTCACCAAATGTGACAGTAGCATCCCGGCTGTCGACAATCTCTACGTTGAAGTTTTTATTGAAGCCGCGTTCGATCATATCTTCTTTGAGGTTTTCGTTAACAACCCCGACGATTGCATCAATAAGAGCGTCTTCATCATCTGAACCAAGACCCCAGCCGCCAAGAAAGCCTGCTAATCCGGTAAGCTCTCGCTGTCCCCGTCCGCCAAACACGCTTGTCTGTACCCGCGCACCATCGAAGTCGAGCAAAATTGTTTGCACCGAGCCGCTCGCTTCGTTTTCCAATCCAGCGCGATAGACCTCAAATGTTGCATCGTAGTTTCCCTCATTGCCACTGATGGCAACATAGTGTCGTGCAGTAACTGCAGCCGTATAGGCAAGTACTGCATTGCCGCCACCCGGAAGCGGGGAGGAAACAGGATAGAGCGCACTAAGATCTTGCGAAGACCCAAAGACCTCGAAACCGCCGTTTTCAAACACTTGCAATCGATTCCCAGCCCCATTAATAGTCGCTCCGATAACATCTCCAGCTTTGAGATTGATACCATAGATGTCGACATCAGGTGTGGCTGTTGTAATTAGTAGCCCATAATCACCCTCGCTACCAATACCTGCACCGCTTGCAGAATCAAACGGATCGTTGGGGAATATAGCTCCTCCGAACCCAGATACCATAACGTAGAATGTTCCAGCTTCTGTTGGTGCATACGTCAGTTTACTGGCAAATATCTCTCCATCATCGTCATTTGCAGCAACCACTGCACCTGTTGCGTCGTAAACAACGAGAACCGAATCGAAACCTCCAAAGACATCAGTATCAACGGTCATTTTTTGACCAACTGAAAGATCGACGCTGTAAAAGTCGAAATCACCACTGCCACTGCCTGTACTGCCGTGGGGACCATCGCCAATGTTCCCGCTGGCTTGCATGGCACCGAAGCCACTCCCTACACCACTTGGATTAGCAAGTGAAATAGCCCCGTCGTCCTCAGAAGCTGTTAGGAAATTCGTCGAAACTCCTCCAGGAGGAGCAAGAGTACCAAGGATTCGAGCTTTGGGATTGAGACCAGTCCCGAATCCAAGGATGAATTCACTTGCGGCCAGTGTGTCGTTGAGCCCTGACAAGTTGGCAGGTTCTAATTCATCGACGAGCATCGGCTGGAGATCCT
This sequence comes from Methylococcales bacterium, assembly GCA_965224565.1. GTDB lineage: Bacteria > Pseudomonadota > Gammaproteobacteria > Methylococcales > DRLZ01 > DRLZ01. The sequence continues at coordinate 252,260 of CBDCZN010000001.1, forward strand.
GGGCTCTAGGTTGCACAGCATTGCGTTTTTTTTGCGCAGCACGAGCTTGTGATTCAACCTCCTTTCTCCATCCATAGAAGTTGACTTTGGTGGAATCGATGACTTGAGCAAGAAACGGATTAGGTCCTTTTAACAGTGACCTACGATTTGTTCCTTTAGGTACGGTTTGTATACCAAGCTCTACCTGTCGTTGTGCCACATCACTCAGCATCTGAATGCTTTCAGCCTGAGTGTTGGTCATTGGCAAGGTCAACACACTAACTGCAAACGCTGCAGTAAATGTGGCGCTTTTTCTCTTTATATTCATAATCGTTACCCTATTTATTGAATTGATTAATCTATTCTCTCTGTGCTTTATAAAAACATGAATCCTTTCTCTCAATACGAATAACAGAGTGAAAAATATTGGTTTAACCATGTATCTTAAAAACACCTATCCTGACCCTTAAGTTAAGCGGTTATTTTTTAAAAATTGATTAATCAATAGCTTACGCCCTGCGCCGTAGTGAAGTCACGAATTAATGAAAAGCAAAGAAAGCTTGTACAGCTCATTGCAATGTAATTAAATAGAGCCTTTTGTTTAACAAACATGACCTGACAATTACAAATCAACAAGCTGACATTGATATAAAACGAACAATTCAAATTATTGTGTAAAAAAAAATTAATTTATGTTTGAGCTACTTGCAAAATACATAAAAGCGAGGGGATTTAATTGCTTGAATAGCAAAAAAAGAAAAACCTTGCTCAAAAATGATAAAATAGAGGTGCCTAAACACTCTAAAAATATCTGAAAATGAGCAAGTTACGAGAAACAATAGCACAGTCCTGGTGGACAATTAAAAACACATTATTTCCTCGAATGATCGAAGAACTCGGCCCGTTAACTCAAAAACAACAGGAGCTGATAACGACGCTAGAAATACTCCACATTGAAGCATTTATTGATTCCAGCAAAGGATATCCTGGACGTCCACCCAAGGATCGAGTCGCCATTGCACGTGCCTTTGTTGCAAAGATGGTGTATCACATGCCAACAACGCGCCTGTTGTTAGATCGATTACACACCGACATCGCATTAAGGCGTCTGTGTGGATGGGAACGTGTCAGCGATATTCCAAAGGAATGGACAGTCTCTCGCGCATTAGCCGAATTCTCTGAATCGCAATTGCCGGAACGTATCCATGAAGCGTTGATCAAAAAACACTATCGTGGTGAAATCGTCGGACATAATTCGCGCGACTCAACCGCGATCAATGCACGTGAAAAACCGATCAAAAAGAAACCCATTGTAAAACACCCCAAGCAACGTGGACGCCCAAAAAAAGGCGAAGTTCGCGAGAAAACACTGACGCGGATTGAAAAGCAGACCACAGGGATCCCCTTGGAGGAGATGCTTGACGATTTGCCCATAGCCTGTGATGTGGGAACCAAGAAAAACAGCAAAGGTTACAAAACCAGTTGGACAGGCTATAAGCTGCATATTGATTCAGCCGATGGCGGCATTCCAATCAGTTGTGTCTTAACCTCGGCTTCAACGCATGATAGCCAAGTGGCGATTCCATTGGCAATGATCAGTCATCAACGTGTCACCAACCTCTATGATTTAATGGATGCTGCCTATGATGTGCCTCAGATCCATGAAACCAGTCGGCAGTTAGGCCATGTCCCGTTGATTGACCGAAACCCACGGCGCGATAAAACGCTCAAGGATGAAATACACGCTGAAAACAAACGCAACCGGATCATTGGTCATCAATCTTCTGAAACCATACGATACCGAGAGCGCGGCACTGTAGAGCGCGTCAACGGGCGCTTGAAAGATGAATTTGGAGGACGTGTGGTTCGGGTGCGTGGGCATGCAAAAGTGATGTGTCATTTAATGTTTGGGATTCTAGCGCTGACAGTGAATCAGATGCTGTGCTTTCTTGAGTAAATGATAGTTTACTGAAGGAGAAAGAAAGGGAATTGAGTTCCACAGGAGGATCGGTATGCTCTAAATTGACAAAACACATCAAGATGACAAGAATTTGCTGGTGTTCATCTGTGACATGACAGCCATTCCGTGAAAAGATCGTAACAGACGACTCAGTCACAATCTCAGTCGGTTGTGATCTCATAGTTTTGCAAGTGGCTCGTTTGTAAAAAAATTATTCGAAGACAGTTTGTTTTGTAGAAATGGAAATTCACAGTTGAAGTATCGAGACAGAAGATAAACACCTGGGCAATCAGGTTTAAATAAAATATAATGGGTATCCAGTTTACTCAACCAACTACCATATGTTGTGGTTCACCACCAATTATTTTAGGGCGAGGCACCGGCGCGCATTCTACCGCATGCTCCATCAAGCAATAGAAGAGCAAGCCACGCGCTTTTGAATTTCGGCGATTGAACCTGAATGTAAACTCATCAAGATAATAAGCAAGTTGCACCGGACGTATAGCTCCTTGATGAGTTCCAAGCCACCAACGATCAAATAAGGATGCAACTCTATGGACACGAGGCATGACGACATGTGCAGGATCACCACTTGCGGTAATATTGCTTACAATATGCTTATAGCCAACGTCTTCAATACCGATATATCCTTTCCATCCATCCGTGCGAACTGCCGCACCTTTTTCAACATTATCCGAAACAAACTGATGAAGACTGTTCGCCGACACATCTCGAATCATAGACATTCGTATTCGGGCCTGAGCCTTTCCCTCTGACTTCAGCGGCAATAGCAACAATCACTTTACGCTCGGCACCACGACCTCTGATTTTTTTTCCTACGCCTCCAACATAGGTTTCATCGACTTCGACAGCGCCTGTTAGATGGTCGCGACCAGGACGTATCATTGCTCGACGCAATTTATGCATCCAGGTCCATGCAGTATCGTAACTGCCAAGACCAAGAACACGCTTCAGTCCAAGTGCGCTGGCTCCATTCTTTTGGCTCGTTACAAACCAGATAGCAAGGAACCAGGTCCTCAGCGGCTTGTGTGTTTTGTGAAACAATGTTCCAGCAGTAATGGATGTTTGCCGTTTGCATTTGCGGCACAGAAAAAGACCCCTGCCCATAATCGACGGGTTTTCTTCAAAAACTCCGCAAGAAGGGCAACAAAAACCTTGAGGCCACCTGAGTGTCAAAATATATGCAAGGCAAGCCCTTCGGTGCTAAACCACTTATCAAATTCCTGGAATGTTCCAGGATAGTCAACGTTACAAACCGAATGCCTTTGCTCTTCCATCGCTAGATACTACATGTTGTGGATGGTTGAGTATACTAGATACCCAATTTTATTTAAATCAAACACTTAATTTCATCTAGGGATATACAACACACAATACAACTTCTCATTATTTACAAAATCATTTAAAATGAATGAGTTATGATGTATTGGCGTTTGATTTTTAAGTAGTTATCTTTTTTTAAGTCATTGATTAATATGATTTGGTAAATAATGAAAAGTTACCACAGAATTTTAACCTTTTGACAAAGATAAGAATTCTCTGTTTTTTCTCTGCAACTTTAGAGTAGATATTAGATCAGTGATTGTCATCCCAAACCAGCTGGCCAAATGGGCTAAGGTTTGTCGGGTTATTGCAGGAATCAACCCATAAGCCACCACCAGACAGGTCAGTGGTGAGATCGTTTGAGTCATTTGCATCCCATGTCCAAGCTATTCGACCAATGTTTTCGTATCCCGGTGATTGAAGCAAAGTGTGTAAGTTTTGTGTGGCCTGAATAGTACTATTAATATTGTTGGAACCATATTCACCAACAATAATGGGGATGCCCAGCGTCTCATCCAATTGATTAACAAAATCCTGAAGACGAGGTAGCCCACCATACACCCACTGATCATACATGTGAAAGGTTGCAATCACATTTTGATAGTTGTCAATAATATCAGAATTCGCCAGCAATGCACTTTCTGCCGTTAGAATGTTATTACTATTCCACTGAGGGCCGGTATCTTGACCCCATGCTGCACCAGGGATAAGCGCAATCATTTCAGGTGCTATTGTTCGCACAGTATCCATGATTGCAGTGATTTCAGTTCGCCATTTGGTAAAATCCTGGTTTACTCCATCATATGTACCAGGCTCATTATGAACATCAAGCCAGACATAGGGGTTATCTTTATACTTATTTGAAAAATCTTTAATAAATGTTAGGTAGTCGACAAGATCCTGCCCTTCAAAATAGTGACCAATATGGTCATGAATATCAAAAAGTACAACAATGCCTTGGCTTGTATAGCTTTCAATCAATGGTGCCACATCGTAAGTGGTATAAGTGGTCGTATTTGGGTCAAAAATAACCGGTTCCTCAACATAAACCACATGATCTTTCCATTGCGAAGTCTGACGCGGCAATATCCATGCATGTAATCGAACCATATTAAAATTCCAACAACTGTCGGTAATTTTTGATATTGAGCTTGAATTACCATGCCAAGGGAAAATATTAATTCCATGTGGAATAAATTTTTCACCACTAGGACTAGTAATCTCATTGTTGGAAATTTTGAAAGTAGGCGTGGGAACTTCTTCGTCATTTGGTTTCGAATCTATTATAATATCTTTTCCTCTACCACCTCTTAATAAGTCATTTTCACCGCCTCCTACTAGTACATCATTACCTTGATTTCCATACAGATGATCATCACCTGGCCCTCCATGCAATTCGTCTTTACCTTTTCCACCAACAAGAAAATCGTTGCCGCTATCTCCACTTAAATAATCTTTACCATAGTTTCCATACAGATCATCATCGCCTGGGCCTCCATGCAATTCGTCTTTACCTTTGCCACCAACAAGAATATCATTGCCGCTATCTCCACTTAAATAATCTTTACCATTTCCACCACAAATCAAATCGTTACCTTGCATGCCAAGAATTGTATCATTACCATTTCTGCCACAAATAACATCATTTCCATTCGTACCAATTAGAAAATCTGCTTCATTAGTTCCAATAATAGTACATATTTGTTGTTGGCATAACTGTGCAGTTGATGAAAATGAAATTGCCATCAAAACAAACATAACAAAAAAAAGATGAAAATACTGCTTTGATACACTAATTAATATGCTTTTATTATACATTAATATAACCTTATAAAAATTGAGTAGTCTTAATTATGAATCTGTAGTTAATTGTTAGCAATATATATGCCGGAAGTTTTCTGCGGTTTATTTGGGTGCGATTAAAAGTGATGGAAACCAATCGAAATAAGAAAAAACGCACATACTTTTCGACAAAAAATAAATTAAAATCAATGATATAATCGTGTATTCATAGATCTTGAATCACTTTTAATCACATCTATTGATTTCGCATTAACAGCAAGTATATTGTGAATAACTTGGAATTAATAATTATTTGTTTTTCAATTATGCAATAAATTCGATCATTGCTGTCGCAAATTGAAAAAAATGACTAAGAATAGTATCTGACAATGACTTGCACCATTTATTGACCTGATTACCTATGATAGCCTTCAGAGTGAACGATAGTTTAAGAAATTTGTTTTACAGGAAAATGTTTTTGCATCTACATTAAGTAGTTGCTAGAAATAAGGTAAATTGATGGTATATCAAGCTGAGCATTTAGTTTTAAACCATTGTTGATCTGTAACTCATATGTTAATAAAGCATGATGAAATTAGAAATTCATATGAGTTTTATATGGAATCAGGTTTATTGATTAGTAAGGTGTAAAATGCGATCATCTCACTAACTGGAGAAATGTGGGTTAGAAGTCCGATTGGGCTGCTCGAGGACAGAAGCTGTAGTAAGAAAATGTTTCTTTGAGATAGCTTTTCTGATTTTTGAATGTATAAATGGATAGTCGAGGTGTTTTGCGACAAATTTAACAGGAGGAGAGTTAGCGAATTGAGAGCTCCTCACAGAAGTTCAGGTGGAAAGGCTATTTTTGATCAGTTTTCGTTTTATCGGCAGTTAACTGTTTCCAGGATTCTTTTTTTCTATAAATAGTTGATGGACTGATTTCTAAAAGCGCTGCTGCACGTGGAATATTACCTTTACATAAGGCAATAGTACGCTCTATTGTGTTTTTTTCTTCCTCCCATAATGGTGATATTACCTGGGTTGTATTCTGAATGGTATTTATCTGCTCTGGTTCAATAGCATGCTCAAGATTTATGTTATTTCTGTCTGGCTTGGCTTCACTGGTCGAGAGTTTGGGTAACATCTCAATTGTAACAAATTCATTATTGTTGAGCACAACAATATTGCGAATCACGTTTTGCAACTGGCGTACATTACCTGGCCAATGATAGGTTGATAAAAATAACTCGCATTCCTCAGAAAACCCGAGGAATTGCTTGTTTTCCTCCTTGGAATATTTGATCAAAAAATATTCGGCAATTGCTATAATGTCTTGGCCACGTTCGCGAAGTGCTGGCATTTCAATTGGAATGACATGCAGGCGGTAATAAAGATCTTCACGAAACCGTTTTTGTTCCACTTCAAGCAACACATCACGGTTGGTTGCGCAAACAAATCGTAAGTCAACTGTATCAAGTTTGCTATTACCCACTTTCTGAAAAGTTCCAGTCTGCACAAATCGCAGTAGTTTAGTTTGCAGATCCAATTCCATCTCACAAACTTCATCCAGGAATAATGTACCTCCGTCAGCAAGTGTGGCCGCGCCTTGTCTATCAGAAGTTGCACCACTAAAAGCACCTTTGACATGACCAAAGATTTCACTTTCCATTAAGTCACGAGGGATAGCTGCACAGTTTAATGCTATAAACGCTTTGTCTTTTCTCGGGCTTTGGTCATGCAGAGCGCGAGCACACACTTCTTTGCCAGTGCCGCTTTCGCCTGAAATGAAGACAGTTGCAATACTTGCAGCAGAACTCTTAATCATCGTATAAACATGCTGCATTGGCGGTGACGTGCCAATAAATCCATGAAAGTGGACATTTAACAATGAGTTGTTAGTGGGGGGTGTTTTATATTGCAACTGATGCGAAATTGCATTGTTAACTGTTTTCAACAGTGTGGTAGCATCAAAAGGTTTTGTCAGAAAGTCAAATGTTTTTAAGCGAATACAAGTGATTGCTGTATCAACTGAAGCATGCGCTGTCATAACAATGACTTGGCATTGATGATTCGAAGTATTGATGTATTCAAGAATCGTTTGTCCAGTCATATCTGGTAATACATAGTCTAACAATACAACATCAGGAGATGAGTTCTGCATGAAATTGATAGCAGCCTCGCCTGTATTTACATGATTCACTGTATAGTTATGTTTTTTTAAGTACTCCAAATAGACGTATGCTAACTCGGTCGAGTCTTCTACAAGTAGAATACATGGTAAATGATTGGTGTTCATAGCTTCCTCAGAATATACGTACTACATAAGTATGGACAATAATTAATAAAATACTAGTTAAAATAAATAATTATTACTGCAAGTTACTAATAACCACATGGATATCAGTATGCTTCAGCGACTAGAGATGTTGTTAATTAAATTTGTGTGGAAAATTGTTGTTTTCATGGGCATTAATTGCATTGATCTGTAATTTTCTAAGCTATCTATCAACCTGGCCCTATCTTGCATTAAGTGATTCTTAGCAATAAATAAATCAACTACCACGTTTATAAAACGTGGTTTGAATTCGGCCTATAAGGTCGTCCTCAGCAAAACCCCAAGGGCCTTGCTGAAGTAAGTCTAAGCTGTTCCCACTATTTTTAGTGTTTATTGGTCGTCTTGGTATTTAACATACTTTCTGATCATTTCTGCATCCATACCTACGGTATCCACACAATACCCTGCTGCCCAAAAATGGTTGCCCCAATATCGTTTTGATCGCAAACTTGGAAATTTCTGAAATGCTTGAATAGCCGTTTTTCCCTTTATCTTCCCCACCAAAAATGAAATTGAAATTTTAGGTGGAACCTTTACGAGCCAATGGACAGGATCTGACTGAACATTTAATTCAATCACTTCACATCCTGATCGCTTGGTATGTGCATAAATGCTCTGGTATACAAATTTTCCAATGTCACCTTTTAAAATTCGATACCGATATTTTGGCACAAAAACAATGTGATACAGTCTTTTCCAATCCAGAAATGAGCCTGAAGGTAAGAGAGTCTTAAGCCCTTATTTGGAGTCGCTCATGGAGTTGTTTAAATAAATAATCGCGTGCTGAATTCATTTGTTCAGCTGCCTCATTGTCTGTCATTTCACCAGCAAATGCATCCAGTATTTTAAGTGTGATCCCTGGCTTTAAGTATTGGCTAGGGCGAGGCAAGGATCGGAACTTTTCATACGGTGTCCTGATCTCTTTATAACGATACATTCTGCGCTGCTTGCCCTTGTTATCCGTGACAATGGTCGGGAAAAAACTGGGGCGGTGGAAATTGACGTAGCGGTAGACTTGCTGCCGATTCAGTTCTGTGAAGTCTGTGGCGTACTGCTGAGGGATGTGCGTATAGCCATAGAGTTTACGAATCACGGATCCATTTTTACTTTCAACCAGACCATTATCATTGCTGCGTCGTGGTCGTGATTTGGTGAATTCAATCCGCAGCTTTTCTAGCAACTGAGCCACGCTGTAGTTGATATATTCACCACCATTATCGGTGTGAAATCCCTTTATTTTAAACGGGAAAGCAGCCAGTATGTGTTGTAACGCGGGTAGCATAAAGTCCTCACTAATCCGCTCAAGTGTCACAATGATCTGGAATTGCGTCACCTCATCGACTGCATTGACGTGGTAAATCCCTTTGCGCTTATCCTGATCCCCCTGATGGACAGAATCAATACGAATATAGCCTGGTTGGTCATTTGGGCAAGGCTTACGGCGTTGTCCAATTGAAACGGCTTTCGGGCGTGTTTTTGTCAGAGTGCAACGTTGGCGCTGATAGGTTTTGGAGCCGCGCAAGTTATACAGGTGTGAGACCGAAATCCTTGCCAATTGTTGATACTGAGTTTGGTTAAAACGCTGGTACGCACGCTCACAAAGCTTTTTAAGGACTGGTCCGCTGGGTTGGCCGTGTCGTTCATCCATACTGGCTAGCAAACGAATATCCTGCTCTGAATAGGTTCGTCTGAAACCGTTGCCACGGGCAGGCTTAGCGATCACTCGACCCGTTTTGATGTATTGCTGTATCAGGCGTTTAGTCTGAGCCAAAGAATAACCCGTTACTTTCATCAGGTAGCGGATCACGATTCCCTTGTCGACCTTGCCAAGTTGTATGTAGCGGTGCTTCACCAGTGTTTTCTGCACCCAGCGATAACGGTCTTGCTTGTTCGTTGCCATCGTGAAGGCAACCGCTTGGGTTCCATCAAGAAATTGATAGATCGCTTGAATGCTCGTCAGTTGTTCCAGTCTCATGATCGTTTTCATCCTGTGATCATGAGCGACATTGATCGCTATTTCAGGCTCATTTTATATTGGAATCACCTTTCTTGCTTTCAGCATCATTTCATATTGGAAAAGACTATACTGGCAAAACCATATGACATGTGATAATTTTTGAAATCTGCTCATTTGTTTTCTCCTAATTGAATTGCAGGAACAACTCAACTAAGAAATACACTTGGGCAGATCTTTACGCAAAGCTTTTTTACCCCCGCCCACAGGGCGCGGTTATCTAAGTTGTAATATAAATGTTGTCATGGGTAGGCTGAAATACCATGGTAGTCAGATTTTTGCAAAATTGAATAGTTACAGGCTTTAATGATTTTATCTTTGGTTATAATCGAATTGATTGGGCTGGAATAGTAATCGTAGCTCAAGGACTTTTACTGGAGAGCATTTTTGGGCAAGAGGATATGGTGTGTCGACAGTGGGTTTGGATGAGGATGTTGTCAGGAAATATATTCGGCATCAAGAGGTAAAAGAAGCGAATGTTGAGTAAAATCGATTGTTTAGAGGCGGCGGCTTGACCGCAATAAAAGCCCTTTGCGGGTGTAATCTAATAAACCACCGATAACTTAATTTTTAATCATTAACAAACAATTACTTACAATGTTTCAGGAGGTCTGAACGGTAGCAATCGTAGCGTATTGCGATAAAGTAAATATTATGTGAGACAGCTTATTTTTGAGCCTTATATCTATTACAATTATTTTGATAAGCTTCCAGTGTTTTTCTTCCAACATCAATGACTTGTTTTGCAAGTTCCTCAGTTTCTTCTGCTTTACCTTGTTTGCAGCATTGTTCAAGATTTTCTGTCCAAGGTGTTAATAAGGTTGCTCCAAAAGTAGCAGCGCTGCCTTTTAGTGCATGGCTTTGATTCCCAAGTTCAACAATATCTTTACTTGCTAATAATTGATTGATTTTCTCTAGTCGTTTAGCTGATTCAGAAACAAAAAGATTAATTATTTCAATGTGTTTTTCAGCCGGCAGATCTTCTAACATGCCAGATAAAACTTCATAATCAATATATTTCGAATCATCCGGCAACTGATTTTTATCGACTGTTTCTATCGTTTTGGTGTTACCACTGCTCGTTAATGCATCATCAGCGTTGGAATCTATTGTAGCAGTGGATGTCCATTCAGTCATTTTATTCAGTAAAATCTGTTTGGTGAAAGGTTTTCCAAGATAATCATTCATGCCCGCATGATAACAGGCATCGATTTCTTCCTGCAATGCGGTTGCAGACAACGCAATAATAGGCAGTGTCTTGAAATATGGTAGTGTTCTTATGTATATCGTTGCTTCAATGCCGTCCATTACAGGCATGGCTAAGTCCATCAATACTAAATCAATTTTGTTTTTTTGTAATACCGAAATTGCATCTTCACCATTCTCTGCTGTGTAAGTGAAATATCCGGCACGAATTAACATTGATTCTGTTATAATTCTGTTAGTGGAGACGTCATCAACAATAAGAATACTCGTGTGGTTTTGACATTGGGGTACGGTTGCAATGGCTTCTTCACCTGGTTTGTAATTATCAATTCCTTTGTCTAACAGTAATTTAATACGTTGTATTAGTGTTGTCCTTCTAATTGGTAGTGGAATAGCGCTGGAAAAAACAGATTCATGGTATGACTTTGTTTGTCTGATGTTATCAGATGGGCCAATTAGGATGAAGCAACATTTATCATTGTCTGGAAGTTGCTCTAAGCTTTTACAAAAGTGATTTAAATTACCATCTAGTTTGAAAAGATTAACAATTACAATTTTATAGTAATCACCGCAATTTTCTAGACTGACTAAGCGATGAAGAGCTTCATTCAAAGTGTTCACATGTGTGACTGCCAGAGAGAAGCTTTGTAATTGACGAATCAACATGGAAGAGCTCATCAACGAATTATCCACAAGTAAAAGTTTAACCCCATTTAAGCCTGAGGGTACTTTGTAGACTTGAGATACTGCAGATTCTGTTAATTGCAACGTAAACCAGAATTTTGAACCAACATCTGGCTTACTAGAGAGCTTAAGCTCACCTCCAAGTAGATTGACTAATCGATTGGATATAGCAAGACCGAGACCTGTTCCACCATAGCGTCGGTGAGTTGACGATTCTACCTGGGTGAAGTCTTCAAAGATGGTATTGATTTTGTCTGATGGAATTCCTATACCAGTGTCATTGACTTCAAACACTAACAGGTTGGGGTCTCGCTTCGATCTCAGAACAACAACTGAAACTCCACCATTATTCGTGAATTTGATCGCATTATTGACAAGGTTCATCAATACTTGATGAAGTCTGACAGGATCACTGATAATTTGAGTGGGTAGATTAGGATCAATATAAGTTTGAATGGTAATGTTTTTCTTATAGGCCGTAGCAGCAAGAATTTCAACAACTTGATTAATGGTATCTTCTGGGTTGAATGGCTGCAATTCTAATTCAAGCTTACCTGCCTCAATCTTTGAAAAATCAAGAATACCATTAATAAGAGATAGTAAAGATTGACTTGATGTCGTAGCAATTTCAAGATATCTGGTTTGCTCTTCATCCAGATTAGTATCTTGTAAGATTTCATGAGCGCCAAGCACGCCAATTAATGGAGTTCTTATTTCATGACTCATGACGGCCAAAAAAGTGGATTTGGCTTCATTTTGCTTATTCGCTTGACTAAGTTGTAAATGCAGTCGCTTTTCACCTTGTTCTCGACTGGTGATATCATGAAATAATGCAATATAGAATGTATCATCTAAACATGTAATAACATCAACTGATACCTCAAAATGATATTTTTTACCAGACTTATCAATTGCATTAATTTCAAGGTGTTCATTTAGTTTCTGTTTTTCTAATGCGTCAGAAATAAGTTGCAAAGAAGAATGAGGCCTATTAATATGGATAACATCTTCAAGGTTGTTGCATTTATAATTATCTGATGGATTTATATATAGTCGACGTGCAGATGAATTCATGTCAATAATTGACATTGTAGAATCAAATGTAAAAATAGCATCGCGACTAATGTCAAGAATGCCTTTATTCAATGATTTTCTGATACGCAGACGTAATTTAGATATAACTAGTTGAGAAATGTCAGTAATTGTAATTAAAAAGCCTATAAGTATTGAGTCATGGAGAACAGGAGTTGCCTTGATTTTATAATATTCTTTTGATGAGGTTTCAGCTCTGTAGAAATATTTTGTCCATTTTTCTGTAGTATTAATGTTACGAATTATATTACGCTTTGAATAAATAGATTTCAGAAGAACAGTACAAAGAGGTGAGTGGACGTTTTGAGCGCAACAATCACGAATATTTATACCGACAAGATCATCGCTAGATGTGCAAAGAAAATCTTCAGTAGCATGATTTGAAAAAACTATGTCAAGATCATTATTAAGAAAGATAATAGGGTCATCGACAGAATTGAGAATGACTTGATTTATGTTTTTAAAATAACGAGTATATTTAATTTGTCCTTGTTTTAGCGCAGAGCATGTTGTTTTAGAAGATACGCAATTGCCAGGGATCTCTTTAGTGGCAGATATTTTAGTATATGTTTTAAAATTCATAATTATTATTTATACGGCAAGTGCATGTATAAGTTTTAGTACATAAAAGATCATGTGATCAAGTTTAAATAAAGTATTGTGTATAAGACTATTGTTTTGTTGATTAAATAATTTTAAACCGTTGTCTATGACAATGTATCACTAATATATTTTGTTGCAAACATAAATAAAACTTACGGGGTATCTACTTGACGCAAGCACCAACTACATATAGTATACCACTCTATGAGTGCACGAATATATCTACAGTCGCGGGGAAGGTCTATCCGCGGACGTACCAGGAGTATCTGGATCCGTTTCAACCGTCGCACGTATCGATCACGAGGTATGCTGCCTTATGCAACAGGCCGTTATGATGCCGCCATTACCATGCCGACAGATCGTTAAGAGTAACCACAACATATAGGGGTTCTTTAGAGCGGCTCGGCTTGCGTTAAGTTGATATACCGTTAAAACTGTATAAATTTAAATCCAAGTTACGCAGCAGGTAAAGTCATTTCTATTACTCGCCTCATAAAGCCTTTATTGCTTGCTTTTAAGTGTAAGTCGTCAATTAAAATTTTATCTGTTATCCTTGTACAGGAGTCATGTTTGAGACTTAACAAAAAATTACCTTTTACAATTGATTTATCTACTTTAAGCATTTTTCCTATATATGTGTTGTCCATAATTATACTGCCATTTAATTGAGCATAGTCATCAATAACCACATCTGCACCAATAACCACATTAGATGACAATTTAGATGTTGGTGATATTCTGGTTCGGTCACCAATAAACGTATAACCATTAGTGAAATTTTCCTGGTTATAAACAACTCTTGATCCTTCGATTACTTTATAACCAAATTGATGCGGATCAATCATGCATTCCCTTAATTCACTACTAACTAGTTTCATACATGCATCATAATATGAAGAGTAGTTATGTATTTTTAGTATTTTATTTGTCGAATGATCAGCCCCATATTCTGATTTTAAATACATTTCATTGTGATCATTGGTTGAGTCGTTATAATTATTCTGAATTAGCTGATCATGTAAGAATTCTTGTTTATCATTTACTGACATTTTAATCAGATTATTTAAATCCATATTATATAAACTATCAACATTTATTATAGCTAAATTTTTCGAATTTTTAATGTTATCTTTATATGTAAGTTCAATACCCCATTTTGTTCCAGTTCCAAGTTTATCTTTTAACGTGTCACAATGTCGACCTCCAATGATGACAATAGATTTAATTTCAGATCGTGTACATGACTCGAGAAGGTATTCTATAAGAAATTTCCCGGCTAATTTGATCAATGCAACGGGTTCATTTTCGATAAGTGGCCATAGGTTTTCATTTACACTTGTGGCATTTAAATATATTTTCATCTGTGAACTCTCTCAATAAATCTGTTTGAAGAATAAGGACAGAGGATTTAATAAAACAAGAAACTATAACGCAGGATTTTTGATTCTGACCGAACTATCTCAAGAGGCGCATAGTCATTCTGCGTAACGATTGAGATTGCGTTGGTCAGGAGCAAAAAGACAAGCAAGGTTGGTAACTTTGTTTCGTCAAACCACCTAAGTACGATTAATAAGCACCTTTGGCTAGAATTACAGCTGGTATTGTGCTAATTAATAACCAAATATCTTTTAATACTGATCGTTTTTTTATATAAGTGACATCAAGCTTTACTTGTTGATCAAATGGTATATTTGATCTTCCAGAGACTTGCCAAATACAGGTGATTCCAGGTTTAACTTTGAGACGATATCGATCAGCTGTACTGTATTGTTCGACTTCATTTGGCAATGCTGGTCTTGGACCAACAAGTGACATATCACCAAGAAACACATTCCAGAGTTGCGGTAGTTCATCAATTGAATATCTTCTAATATATTTACCAACTTTAGTGATTCTTGGGTCATCTTTGACTTTAAAAATAACCCCGCCTTGCATCTCATTCTGATGGCTTAAGTCTGCTTGTACTTGTTCTGCATTCTTATACATTGATCTGAATTTCCACATTTTAAATAGTTTTCCATTTAACCCAACTCTAGTCTGAGAAAAAAATATTGTGCCTTCTGATTCGATTCTTATCAATATGAGAACAGCAAGTAGAAAAGGAAATAATGCGGTGAGTGCAATCATAGATACGGTGATATCGATTACTCTTTTACCTATTACAAATGAACTTTCAACAATATTTTTTGATATTTGTTTTAGATATTTATTGAATTGATGATTTATTCTTTTTTCTTGTATATGACTGTATCTGTTTACAAGAGATGAGTTGAGTTTATCCTGATCAAACAAGCCAATATTCTCAGCTTTCAAATAATTTTTTGAGAATTTTAATGCTCTAACCAGATACAAAGGATTGCCTACTATATATCGATTCCACATCCTTTTTGGTTCTTGCATTAAACGCCATACCCACTCACATCCTGCCTCTCTCATCCATATAGGCGCACGTGGAACTCTTCCTGAATAAAAATCAAATAAACCACCAACGCCAATTTGAACATTGGTTAGTAATTTTGATGCATTCTTGTCAATCCATTGTTCTTGTAGTGGTGCGCCAAAACCAACTATTAATATATTTGCACCTGATTGATTAATTGTATTAATCACATGATCTGTTTCTTCACCTGAAAAGTACCCATGATGTGTTCCGACTATCTTTAATCCTGGGTAAGCTTGCATCATATTTTCAGAACACTTTTCTGTAATGCCATGTTTTGCTCCTAGCAAAAACATTTTCATGTCATTCTGTACTGATTTTTCACACAAAAGAGGAAACATATCTGTTCCATTAACATTATCAACAACAACAATGTTTCTCATCCTGCAGCCAATTTTAATCCCAATTCCATCAGCATAGATTTGGTCAAAGTTTTTTAATGATTCTCTATATTCTTGATTTACTGTGACTTTGTTTAGACAATCAGTGTTGACAAAGGCAATCTTGGATGTTTCATTGTTTTTCACTTTGTCGGCTATAAAATCAATCGCTTCATGCATATGTTTATTATCAATATCAACACCAAACAGTTTAATCTGTTTAGGTATTGATAGATTAGCATCACTATTCATTACGTCATCTCCTGTTAGAGTTATATTGCACAGATGTTTTCCAATAACATCATGTTTATATCTCTCTGTTACATTTATTTTATTTATTACAAAGCATGTAATGTGCCATAACCATTTATAGTTAATGAGAACAACAAATCAATCATTTATGTGTGTAGAGGAGACAGTGTATATTCCTATATTCAATGCTGGTTGCATTTTTTGTCGCTAATTGCAATGCAATATACATGTTCTGGTCAAGTGAAACTGGACAGATTCAGTTTAGATTTTCAAATCAAATGGGAGACAAATCCCCATTCGCCGTATGCAGCCTATGCTGATTGTAATATTTGAGATAGTCTTCAACATCCATTTTCATTGTCTCTCTGGTTAAATGAATGACATGAAATAACCATTCGTACTTCAAACTTCCAAAGAAACGCTCAACAACAGCATTATCCCAGCACGCACCTTTACCACTCATCGATGCCTTGATCTTGCGGGTTTTTAACTGCTTGGCAAACAAACCACTGGTGTACTGAGAACCTCGATCACTATGGAAAATGAGTCCTGGCTTTGGCTGTCTCAGATTCATCGCCATTTGCATCGCACGCTTGACCAAAGCTCCTGTCATGCGTTTATCCAGCGCCCAACCGATGATCCGTCGAGAATACAGATCCATCACGATGGCCAGATACACCCAGCCTTCACGCGTACGCAGATACGTGATGTCGCCTGCCCAGACACGATTGCTGGCAATGGGATTAAATTGTTGGTCTAACAGGTTATCTGCAACGGCATCACTGAACTTGCGCTTGGTGGTGACTTTGTACGCAGTGCGCTGTTTTACCACCAACTTTAAACGCCTCATCATGCTGCGCGTTCGATAACGACCAACCTTAAAGCCTTCTTCGCGTAATCGTTTCATCATTTGTCTGGAACCCAAGCTTCCTCGACTATCTTTAAACAGCGCTTTCAAGCGCCGATAAAGCATCAGCTCGTCAGCCGTGATTAATTTGGCTGGGCGATTCACCCAATCGTAGTAACCAGAACGTCCCACTTGCATCACGTAACACAGGAGGATAATTGGGTAACAGAACCGCTGATCCTGAATGAAACCATACTTTACTTCATTTCTTTCGCGAAGAAGGCACTCGCCTTTTTTAAGATTTCTTTCTCCATCTTCAGCCGTTTATTTTCTTTACGCAACTGAATCAACTCGGTTTTTTCGTGAGTATTCAGCATTGATCTGCTGCTTTCTTCTTCGTGCTTATTCTTCCAGTTGTAAAGCAAGTTGTCTTTGATGTTTAATGATTGAGCTGCTTCTGTCACGCTGTAGCCTTGTTCTAGCACCAGCGCAACGGCTTCTTCTTTAAATACCCTCGGGTACGTTTTGTACTGCCTTTTCTTGTTCATCGGTCACCTCTGCTTATAGAATATTCTCTAAAGTAGATGTGTCCAGTTTTATTAGACCAGAACAACACACGTTGCATAACGATTTTCAAATTACAAATAAATATTTTCATATTGCAATATGAAAAGAATCAGAGGCTATAAAACACAATTATTTTTTCATTAATAGTGTGTTTCTTTCAAAAACATATTTGCAGTACCATCACTTTTTATATATTTATCACTTTTATGTTAAACACGTCACATTTTTTTGATATGCATAGCTATAACTCTACAATTGGCATTCATTCTGCTTTTTACATATCAAGACACATCAACAAATAATCGTAAGGACGACTCATGAATATCGGTTTAATCAATACGTACTCTACTTATAATATTGGTGACTATGCAATCTATAGTGCGTTGCAACAGTTGCTTGCATCACATCAAGTCAATGCAGTGTTTTCTGATGATAAACCTTATCCTATTAATGGCATTACTTCTGTTGATCAACTTCCAATATCCGACTATTACATCAGTGTTGGTGGAGACATCTTCAATAATCCACGTAAGCACTTCGTGACACGTCAATTCATAAGTAATTTACGACAGCTATTGCGTGCTCCCAAACAAACTATTTTGTTTGGCCAGTCAATACCACGTTCATGTCGCGGTCTTAGTTTTTTTCTTTTGTGCCAATCGTTACGTCGCTTATCTTCTGTCGTTGTAAGAGATCAAGAAAGCTATCAGCGCCTTCAAGCTGCAGGTGTCAATGTATCGCTATCATATGACACTGCATTTATGCTACGTAGGAATATAAATGCAGATACTGAAGCCGCTAAGTGTTTTAACGAAATGAAATTAAATAGTGACAATTGTGTGCTTATATCATTACGAGAATTTGACAGTCTTTATGCATATGACAACACTCGTTTTGCAAAAAAAATCACCGACTTGTGTATGGGTTTGCTTGATGCAGGGAAACAACCCGTTTTATTGATTCAAGCAGATGCAGCTAGTAATGATAGTGATATAGCAATAGCAAGTTCAATTCAGAGTCAATTAACGAATTTACCAATCATTAATGCTTTTACTCATTCAGATCAAATATCACATTATCAATATCTACAATCATTAATTTGTCATTCCGGAGTGGTTGTCGCTGTTCGCTATCACACAGCAATACTTGCCTTGGCAGGCGGAAAAGTTCCATACAATCTTTATTATTCAAATAAAGGTAAAGACTTAAGCGCTCGTCTTGGAATTCCAGGCACCGATGTTAGTGATTTTGATCCTGTCTCTGAATTACCTGTTTTATTGTCTACTCAAGGACAAACATTTGATAGCAAAGCTATACGTAAATGTGTGATGACAGATTTTTACTCTGCCTTATCTTCAGTAGATAACGAATACGCATTTGCTTATTAAAATGATGGCAATTCACATTCTTAATAAATTAACCAGCAATAAACTTGTCCAAAACGTTGGTTGGATGGGCGCTGCTGAAATTATGGCTCGAGTTTCACGACTGTTCACTGCAGTTGTGTTGGCACGAGTTCTGACCCCTGTTGAATTTGGAATCATAGCGATTGCGATGACAACTTATGATTTTATTGTGGTTGCAACAAGAAATGGGGCTGGTGCAAAAATTATTCAGGCATCAGATGAAGAATTACAAGATGTCTGCAATACAGTTAACCGAGTTAACTGGGTGATATCAAGTGGATTGTTTGTGCTGCAATGTTTAATCGCATATCCGGTTGCAATGTTTTACGGTGAAGAAAACATTGCATATCTGATTATGGCGTTGGCATGTATTTATCTGATTCAGCCGATTGTGATGGTTAGAGTGTATCTGATTCAGCGAAGTAATAAACTGAAATACACGGGGTTGGCATTTGGATGTGGTATTACCATTGATAATATTGCCAGTGCAATACTTGCATTATCAGGTTTCGGAGTCTGGTCAGTAGTTTACCCAAAAATTCTTGTCGCTATTTTATGGGTGATTTTTCATTTATATATCCAACCGTGGAAATCAACAGGTGGGATTAATAAAAAATATTTCAAAGAAATTGTGCACTTTGCAAAAAATGTGCTTGGCACTGAGTTTCTAAAAGTTTATAGAAACAATGTTGATCGATTGTTAATTGGACATTTTCTAGGGCTCGAAATTTTAGGTGTTTATTATTTTGCGGTAAACGCAGCGCTTGGAATAACTCTGTCTTTGATCTCTGCATTCAATACAGCTTTTTACCCTCATCTGTGTGCTTTGCAGCGCGAGAAACATACTTTTTATCCTCGTTATATCAAAGCACTGAAAATGATCGCATTGGGCTCAATTGTGCTGATTGGCTCACAAAGTGTGTTAACTCAGTTCTATGTGCCATTAGTATTTGGTGAGCAATGGATTGATTCAATTCCACTGGTAATGATTATGGTCTTATCTGCAATCCCCAGACCACTTGCAGAAGTGACTGGACAAATGTTCAGGGCAATTAGTAAGCCGCAAGTAGAATTTAAATGGAATATTATTTTTTCCTGTGTTTATACGGTTTCTATTTACATCGGATTACAACAAGACATTATGGGGATGGCCTATGCGGTATTGATTACTCATATGGTCATGATACCAATATATGTCGTATGGGCAAGCATATTTTATTTGCCAGATAATAGAAAAAATAATTCATTAATAACATCATTTAATGGTTTTAGCAATGTCTGCCTAAATACCATTGATAGATTTGGTGGAGAAACAATTATTTATCTGAGTAGTATTATGTTATATCAATCATTATAAATATATCTAATTATTAACTATTATGAAAAAACCACTGATTACAATTATAGTTCCTTGTTTTAATGCGCAGAATACAATCAAAGAAACGATTGAGTCTGTATTAAAACAAACATACAATAATTATGAGATTCTCATTATTAATGATGGATCAACTGATAATAGTGTCGAGGTCTGTACTAACTATACACATTCTGACGATCGAATTTCAATCATCTCAATTAATAATCAAGGCGTGTCAGTGGCCCGCAATATTGGCATTCAACATGCACAAGGTGAATATATTGCTTTTCTCGATTCTGATGATTTGTGGCATCCAAAAAAATTAGAAAAACAAATTGAATATTTGAGTGACCATCCAGATGTTGGCGTTTGTTTTTCTAAAGTTGAATTTTTATCACAAGCTGGTCAGTCACTCAATCAGTATTCTACAGTTCCAGCCCAAGGTTTGGTTGCAACTGGATTATTAACTGAAAATCTGACATGCACAACATCAAATATATTATGTAGACAACAGGTTATAAAAGATGTGGGACCATTTAACACGACTATGAGTTTTGCAGAAGATCAAGAATGGTTACTTCGTGTAGCATTAATGTCAACATGGCGAATTATGGGATTACAAGAAGTGTATGTGGGATATCGCACTAATCAGGGAAGTCTATCATCGCAGTTGAATCGAATGGAACAAGGTTGGGAGAGTCTTGTATGTCAAGTACGTTGTTATGCTCCACAGTTCATTGATAAACACTATCTTCCTGCAAAAGCAATATATTATCGATATTTAGCACGTCGATCGTTACGTCAGGGCGATTCCCCGTTAATCGGTTTAACCTATATGCAAAACTTATGGCGCCATGATAAATGGCTCTATGTCAAACAACCTAAAAGAACAATTGCAACAGTTGTTTGTTTGTATCTAATGCAATTGTTTTATATGGGTAAATCATCACTAGGTAAAATTTAAAAATAGATTGATAATTAATTATTTATTCCGAGGTTATGTTATGAAAAAAGTTACAGTTGTTATTCCTTTGTACAATGTTGAAAAATATATATCAGATTGTATTGAGACAGTGTTGAAGCAAAGTTTTACAGATTACGAAGTAGTGATCGTCGATGATGGATCATCCGATCAAAGCTTGATGATAGCGCGATCATACAAGGATGACAGAATTCGTATTATTCAACAGGAAAACAGAGGATTGGCGGGCGCTAGAAATACTGGCATTGCTCATGCCCGAGGAGAATATATCGCGTTGCTAGATGCTGACGACCTATGGGATAAAGATAAGCTAAAACATCATGTTGATCATCTGGACAAGAATCCACATGTAGGCGTGAGTTATTCTCAATCTCATTTTATGGATGATAACAAACAACCATTGGGTCTTACTCAAAAGCCTCAATTAAAAAATATAACACCAGTCACTGTACTTTGCAGAAATCCGGTAGGAAATGGTTCAGCAGCTGTCGTCAGAAAGAAATGTTTTGATGAGATTATGTTCATGCAACCCATCAGTGGAATAAATGGAGTTGTTAGACGTTGTTATTTTGACGAGAATTTTCGACAGTCAGAAGATATTGAATGTTGGATACGAATTGCTTTGAAAACACAGTGGAAGTTTGAAGGCATTGGCTTGCCTCTAACCTGGTATCGTGTTAACACTGGTGGTTTATCAGCCAATATTAATAATCAATTTGAGTCCTGGAATAACGTCATCAAAAAAATTGATACGTATTCTCCTCATTTTGCAAGCAAATATGTACAAATCGCAAAAGCTTATCAATATCGATATTTGTCTCGCCGCGCAATCCATTCACGTGATTCTAAAACTGCTATTCAGTTGATAAAAAAAGCGCTTAGTTCTGATTTCAGGATTTTATTTTATGAACCCAAAAGAACAGCTCTAACTTTAATCTGTGCATACTTAATATATTTATTACCTAAAAAAACCTACTCGAAAATTGAATCGCGTGTTATACAATTTAATTCTGGAACTCAACAAGCCCATTCATTGTAAACATAGATAATATAAATAAACAACTCAATTAATACTTGTAATAAATATAATCATAATTCAGGTGTTAATAAGTGGTTTTATTAACTAGAATTATGCAAGCGGTTACGACATGTGATCACATTGTCTTTTGCTTTCAATGAGCTTAAGCAGTGTATGATTTTCACACAGCGTTGTTTTTACCTACATGATTATGGATAAGATTGATAACAAAGGATGTGAGGATGGCTAACTTACTTAGATTATTGACAGTATGCACTGGATTATTAAAAAGACATCTCATTTTTATAATTTTGATGATGTTATTAACAGGCTGTACTTCTGTGTCATTAACAGTAAGAGAAACCCAAGGTCATCTTAATCAATGGGTTGACCAGCCAGTTCATCGATTGATTAATCGTAATGGTTTGCCCGATGCGGTAATCCGTATGGATAATAAAAGTATTTCCCATATTAAAACTGAGATATGGGATTCATCCCATGGTCTTTTTTCTGAAATCGATACCAAGAGTGTACAACAATGGAATGATCAAATATCTGCTTGGGTTTTACTCTACAGATATGAGGAACAACGTCTGGATGGAAACTATTATGCTTGCACTCAAACGTATCGCATTAATTCCAGAGGCATCATTATAGAAGTTAAGGAAGGATGGACGTCACCTGATAATCAAAATCCTTGCTACATCAGGTACAAGAATGAAAAGCAACGTATCATGGTTGCAAGATCTCAGATTAAAAATCATTAATCTTATCAATATCTAACAGACTATTTTCGTTTTGAAAACAACATATATACCTATTGATTTAGCATTCCAGCAGGCTTATCGTATTGCTTATTTTTTTTAAAACTGTCATGGCGAGTATTCCGGCGTGACACGCAAGGAGCACAAGTGATGTTATGGGTCAACGACGAGATATTACTGGTACGTAGTTCATATCGCAATGAGTTCACATTTCCTGGTGGTTATATTAATTCCAATGAAACAGTAGTGTAAGTATTATTATCAATAAAACAACATAACATCAATACTAAATAATGAATATTAGTGAAGTATATCAAATATGCGTATATAATTACCCTATGGCTGGTATTATGTTAATTAAGGAGTATTATCAATGAGTATTTTTTGCTTAAGCATTGTCAAAAATGAAGATGATATTGTCGGAGATGTTTTGCGCGATGCATCGAAATGGGCAGATAAGATTTTTATTGCTGACAATGGTTCATCTGATGACACGGTTGATGTTATTCAATCAGTCGTTGCTCAGAAAAAGAATGTTGAATTCCTCGGCGTAGTTGACGAACCGTTTACCGATGAAATTCGTGGGAAATTGTATAGCCGTATATCGCATGTATCAAAGCCAGGCGATTGGTGGTGCCGATTAGATGCTGATGAATATTATATAGACAATCCATGTCATTTTTTAGCGACTTTGCCAGCTGATATTGATCACGTATGGGCAGCATCATATCAATTCTATTTTACTGATATTGATTATTCTCGTTATCAACAAGACCCATCAGCATTTTTAAATACACCGCTCGAACAACGTTTTCGTTATTATTTGAATAATTGGTCAGAACCCCGTTTCGCAAAACATACGTCATACTTCGATTGGCCAACAACAAGTGCCTGGCCAGACTATATGGTTGCGTGTGCAAACAAGCGCATACGTCTGCGTACTTATCAACATCGCAGTCCAGAGCAAGTGGTTAAACGTTTGTTGATTCGCAACGAAGTGCTCGCACGCACAAGTGGGCGCGTCTTTTCTCATATTCTGAATACCAGTCAGAGTGACACACTTAAACATATAATTGGCATCGATGAGCTAGAAAAAATTGACGGTATTGATTTTCGGGAAATCATAAAAGATCATTCAGACCTGGATCTGTTACACGAAGATAAAGTTTATATTGCGCGTGAAGATTCAATGCCACGTTTACCAGTAAAAAACCCCATGATACCTGCGGCACTGCTTTATCATCTTGAAAAACTCAAGACGACAACGAAACGCTGTATCAAACAACAGCATTTGGCGGCGACTCAATGATACAGGTTTTCAATTATTTGTCGTTATGTCAGTGATGGTTTTTGAGCAGTAGAATTATTGACATTTATTTTAGTTAAACTTCTACCTGATTACCTATGAAACTCAGAACGCCCCAGCGAGCTTGAGCAAACGCCCGGGCATCGGTGGTGTTCTTGCTGCAACGTAACCTTGGTAACATGGCTGCTAAATCATACCGACGGTTAAACCGATAGTTAAATTCTGCCAGATAGCGTGGTAAATGTTTTCCCGAAACAGCGTGATAGGTTCCCGTTGCAGCATTCTTGACATGACCGATCATCGTATTCACCCAGGTGAATGCTTCCAGAGTCATGCTCTCAGGGCCACCGCCAGTCACGATGAACTGATGTTTGCAGCCAGTCTTTGTCACCGCTTTAAAACAGGCAAGGCCATCGGAGGCAGCGTAAGCCCCTGGTTCAAGTGATTGCTTGGCCCAGTATTCAATGGGGTGTGATCGAAACGCATTCACCACCTTGAACTTCATGGCGACAGGGCGCCCATCTTCAGTTACTGAAGACCGCAGCGACAACCGGTATTTTCCCCGGTGAACCACGTCCACGTTTCCCACCATGACGCTGTCCACCCCAGTACGCATCATCAAGCTGGATCAGACCTTTTAGGCGTTTCTTATCCTCACGTTCTTGCATGACCTGCATTAATTTCTGTTTCACCATCCATGCGGTGCAATAAGACACGCCAAGTTGACGCATCAGCGATAAAGCAGACACCCCGCTTTTTGATTGTGTCAACAGGTAGATTGCTAGAAACCAGGTGGTTAGGGGTAATTTTGTGGACGCAAAAATTGTGTTCGCTGTTAATGAGGTTTGATGACGACACTGCTTGCACTGATACAATTGACGCGTTTTGATACGATGTGCTTGGGTATGACCGCATTGCGGACAGCAAAAGCCGGATGACCACTTCCATTGAAAAAGCGCTTGCTGACATTGAGCCTCGGTTCCATAATCAGCTATGAATGCAGATAAACTATACCCTTTTTGAAATTGAACCTTGTTTTTAGCCATCGATTATTCTCCCTTTACTCAATCACTTGCCTGAATATTAGGACAACTGAAATAGGGCTGAGTTTCATAGGTAATCAGGAACTTCTATTGATCTAAACGGTATAAATCATAGCATTATGATGACATTCAAAAAATGTATATAATACTTGTTTTAAATTATTTTGGTGAGATGGTTGTTAACCATACAGACTGCGAGATTAACTAGTATTACTTATGATTAATATCGCATCTAATGTTAATATTGTAGCGTTACTTAATTAAGGAAATGGGTCTTTGAGCGGGGTTTTCATAGGTGTTTTAAACGCAATTCCCATGACAACCAATGCTGGCCAGAATAAGTATGCAAGTATTTCAAGGTTTTCCCCAAATGTATAAAGAAACAGGATTAACACCATACTTAGTGCAACTCTTGCATCTTGATCTGTCTGAGCCTTGATTACTAACTCGATAAATGACCAAAGCATTGGAATCATTAGGGCAAGAAAGCCAACCATACCTTTAACAAACAACAAACCAAACCAGGAATGATGGGAACCGATCGGCATATGTTCAGTAATATGTGGGCCTTTTTCGACAATTCCATGTCCCCAGATTGGCGCTTCTCTTTGCCAACGATCCTTAGCAATGCGTCCAAGTGCAGCTCTTACACGACTTGAATCAGCTCGTGCAGCAGAAAATTTTGCTTTCATTACTGAAATAGTTTCTATCAAAAATGGTGCGCTTATCCCGATAACCGTTATTCCTGCTGCCATAATGCGTAAAACGCCAGGTTTAGTTAATCTAGATAAAAACCAAGTCGCTGTATACACTACCAAAATGCTTACCAAAGCAAGTCTGGATTTTGAAACAAAACACATGGCTACACTACCGCATACTCCATACCAAAACCAACGCGTACCTTTCATCTCAATAGCAAAAATAAAATAAATATTGGCAATAAACCCGAGCGCCGGTCCCCATGGTGTAAATAACCGCCATCTGACAACGCCATCAGGGCCACGACCATAAAAGCTTACTGTGTAAAAATCGTTACTTGGACCTACAACCTTCAAAGGAGAGACATATAAATCTGCTGGTAAACCGATAATTGAAGCAAGATAAAGAAAAGGTAAAAGTATTAAAGTGTGCTTACAGACCACGCATGCAGCTTGATAAATTAGTCTTGGACGTATATTCAAACAGCCAATTAACGGAAACACTGCTAACAACGCCCAACCTTTAAACCATCCAATCGTTGACTTGATAAGTTTTCCGGTTCCCAGGTTAAAGTCAAGGTGTCCCATTATCAGAGCAATTTCCATAACAATCATAGAAAAAATCCAGACCCAGACCGTAACAGGAATTTTGATACGCTCAACTTCAGGTGTTTTATCCGTTTGTATATACATCTGGTAACACAAGTAACCAACCATGCTCCATCCGATCACTGGCGCGATAAAATAACAGGCACCAAACAGATAGAACAGGTAAGTTCTGGTTATCGTGAACCAGATTATTCGTTCAGCAAAATTTTCTGGAGATACGGTTTCCGAACCCATAGTAATATTAGTGCAGTTAGAACAAGGATTGAGCCGATGCCTGCGCCAAGATATACGAAATTTTTCTTGGGGGAGCTAGGGCTTCCTGGTAGTGATGGTGTTTCATACATTTGCAATAATGGATATGATGCATAAAGATCTGACTTCTCAGTATCCATTCTTGCCAAAGCAGACGTAAATACAGCTTCTGCAATCTGGTGTGTGCGTTTCAAATCATCCAGATTTGCTGCATTTTGTGTTTTTTTCTCTAAACTGTTCTCAAGATGTTTTATTTCCTCTTGGAGCTTATTGATTTTCATTGATAAGCCTGTTTGTTCAATATTTCTATGAATAAGCGTTTCAAATAATGAATCCCTTGTTTTATCAGCTGAAAGACTCAGTAGCTCAATTAGCTTTGGGTCGTCATAGTGCAATAATTGTTGAAAGCGACGCTGTAATTTATTGTATTGTGTTGCTCTTTTTGCACTAACCTTGACAACCTCTGGATGATTGAGTCCCCAGACTGAGGTCAACTCGTTATATTGACCTGTCAATATTGTATAGCTTTCACTCAACTGTTGGAACATTCGGTCAGTTTGCAGTATTAAAGAATCGGAGGCTTGTTTGGCTGATAACCCTAAAACTTTGCTCAACTGTTGTTCTTCACTGTACAAACGTTGTTGCTCTGCTCGTAACTCAACCAGACTAAAACGCATGTTCTGAATGGATGAGACTAATTGCTCAAACTGTTCTGATGAAATCATTTCTGATTTGGATTGAAATTGCAGGATTGACTGACCGCTGATACTTAGGTTTTGATCGTATTTAGCCAGCATTTCACGCACATTTTCTTCACGCACCTGTATTTCGTTTCGCCTCAGAGAATCCAGTTGTTTTTGTAACATGTTGTAATGTGCATATGCTTTTTTCTGAGCTAGTTCAGGCGATTTACTCTTAATGCTAAACAACATGATCGCAGTTTCATCAATGAGTTTAATGGTTGGAGCACCATAGTCATTAATATTCATATCAAGGCTGTCTGCTGCTTGTTGCATCAAAACCTTGCTTTCACTCATGGTTTTGTAATTGACTTTTGGGCTCAATGCGCTGTTTCCATAAGCTGTCGTTGATGATGTGCTGGCTTGTCCAATATTATCAACGCTAACAGAAGCTGAAAAACCAGAGCCAGGTAACATTAAACTCCAGCTACTAGTATACGTATTTGGAGTTAATTTTAGATATAGCATGGTTGGAACCCAGATTACCATCAAGTGAGACATCACTATGATTGCATAGCGCCTGTAGCGATGACGATCGCCTGGTGTCCAGAGAATCATCTTTTTCCAAAAAGGTAGTGTCTTATCCATCTGGTTTTCTCATTAGAAAAACATTAACTTTAGGACGTTGACTGGTTCGAGCACCTCAGATATTGTGTGGGCTATTTCACGGATATTGGTAACAGTTGAATCGTAACAAGCGATTCCATCACCAGGCATCAAGTAAGGGTTGTATTCTTCCCGGTTAGCATGTTGTACCAGTGTCTCAATGGGGCGTTCAATCACTGTTAACTCGCTTGTCATATAATCTTTGCTAACTAAAACTGCAGATCTATATGCATTTGTTGCTCTGGCGCCACCGACGCAATTTGCAGCCATTAACCCCTGAAGCAAACGGGTGCCGTACTGCATGGTTCTGGCGTTAGCACTAGCTGCAGATTGAGCATTACTGGATGCTGGTATAGTCAAATTGGAGAGAAATACCTGAAATCCTGGTGGTGTGATCTGTGATGGACGAATTAAATTTGTTTGTTCAAAACCCAATGAAGGAACAATGATCCTGTCATGAGATTGTAATGGTATATCTTTAACCGGTTTTCCTGTGAAAATTCCAGACACATCAAATACAGCTTGTTTTTCATCACGAATTAAAGTTATCTGGCTAAGGTCTGCGTCTGGTCGAATACCGCCAGCACCTTTTAAAGCTGAGGTCAGAAATCGATTGAAAGGATTGTGACCGCTTGTTTGAGTTTCTTCATGCATTTTATCGGTTATGTCGCGCTCGTAGAGAAATTGTCTTCCAGGGCTGAAAACAGCGCCAGAGACATTCACCGGGATTTCTGCCCAACGCAATATATCTACACTCACCCTGGCTAATCCGGGTTTAAACATTCCTTCACTTATTAATTGTTGCTGCAGGTTAATTTCAACTTGTTGTGTCGATATGCCACTGGCTTTAACTGGTTTTATAAATGGGATATGCAGATAACCATCCACACTGACTTCAAATTTGCCACTGAAATGTTCTCCCTCATTGACAATGATGCGAACCCGATCTCCGGCAGAGAGTGGCATTTCTTGCCAATTGCTTTTAAGTATTTGGCCTGGTTGATAAGCGTGGTTATTGAATGTGTTGGTGATACGCTGAACATGGTCCAAATATGCTTGAGTTTCAACAATCTCTGAATTAACTTCTTGACTAGGTTCAATACGATTTGAGCAAGCAGTCAGCAACAGTAACAGCAGGGCAATACTAAAGCGATATACAATCGGCAACCGATAGCCAATGAACTGCCATAAACAATCAGGCATATGCTTTTTGTTGTTAGTGTCTTTCAACAGCTTCATAAACTGCTTGCTCATCAGCGTAAATAGTAAAAACCTGATCCAATTGTGTTAATTCAATCAGCGACAAAACAGTCGGTTTGATATTGAATAAAGCAAACATTCGATCAACATCCTTTGCTGTTTGATGGGCATTAACAAGCACACCAATACCACTTGAATCCATAAAATCAAGTTCAGAGAAGTCTACTAATACAGGCAGTGTAGAGCTTCCAAGAATCTGTTTGAATATCGCCCTTGCTTCGTTACAATCTGCCATCATTAATTGTTCTGGTAACACAATAATACATGCCCCATTTTTTTCGTACTGTTTTAAACTCACGGTTATTACCTCAATTTGAAATTGATGTTTATGTGGAATACCACCGAACCCTCTATGAAGTATAGGTTGTTATTGAATGACTGCAATAGCAACTGAAAACGTAAATCAAACATGCCATTGTGTAAACTATATTTTTAGTGGAAATATTTAATATTTACAGGCGTTTGAACAATAATTTTTTCGAACACTCTACTGATTATTCTTCATATAAGCTGAATTGATGTTTATGTGGAATACCACCGAACCCTCTATGAAGTATAGGTTGTTATTGAATGACTGCAATAGCAACTGAAAATGTAAATCAAACATGCCATTGTGTAAACTATATTTTTAGTGGAAATATTTAATATTTACAGGCGTTTGAACAATAATTTTTTCGAACACTCTACTGATTATTCTTCATATAAGCTGATCAGCAAGAATCCTTGACCACACGCAAAAAACCTGAGGTTGATGCCTCAGCGGCGACCATTAAGGGTTTAATCGATCAACAAGGGGAGTTTAGAATTTTACGCGCTTATTTCTGGTTAACGTCAAGCTAGCCCGCATTCCTCCCCCAGTCTGATGAGTTCTCGCTTGCTTTTTGAATCCACAAGAAATTTTATTCAGTCGGAAATACACACTGCTATTCTTTTCCTTCATAAAATTCCTTGAGAATCCAAATAGCTACGCTATGTTTATGCGTTTATGCGTTTATGCGTTTATGCGTTTATGCGTTTATGCGTTTATGCGTTTATGCGTTTATGCGTTTATGCGTTTATGCACTTTGGACAGGTTGTATGGTCTTTGGTAAATGTAAAAAATCATCCCTTGTAAGGCGTCTAACGTGTTTGTAGCAAGCAAATTACTAAAAACAGGAAAAGTCTTATTGCCTGAATTTACGCAAACCCTATTGTTTAACCTGCCTAAAGTGCATAATCATAAGCTACGCGATCATTTCATTATCTGGTGAGAAATACGAGCTAGTACAGCAAACAGTCCGTTTAACTAACTTAATGTGACGGATTTATATTAAGGGGTGGGCGGTTAGTGCCACCAGATACTACATGTTGTACTATCTCCACTCATAGCCATGAGTGACATGGCAGCGGAAGACCATCCGCGGTTGCGCGAAGTACGGCGAATGAACCGGATAGTGAACTTCCAGCTAGGATTGCAAGTGTTCAGGGGTAATTGAGCCTTGATGTGTTCCCAAGATCCACCCCTTAAGCAAGCTCACGTTTTTGAATTTTTGATAAATGCACCACTATATGTTGGGGTGAGTGGCGCTAACCGTCCACCCCTTTTTATATTTTCGATGGCTGCGTTAATCAAGCTTGACATAGTGAGCTATGTAACTGTTGCTGCAACGCTGAAGACGGACAAAAAGACAAGTTCAGTTGTTGATGTTATTTCTTGAACGTTCCTTAAGTAGTGTTAGAAAAATCGTATAGCTATTGTGGGACAGTGCAATTGCGAATCAAACTAAGCAGCATATGAGTATCAGTACAAAATTCTGTCAGAAGTATTTAACGAGACAGTGGCGATTTATGGATCGAAATGACCAGTAGCGACAAGTGTCAGTCCATGATTGAATAATCAACCAACCACGCCCACTCTCTGTTTGACAATTGACTTTCTTCTTTTGTATTGGCTCTTGCATTCCCTTGCCATAATCATCAATTGTCAAAATAATTTTGCGTTTGATAACTCGGAAATGAAGATCAATAGAGTTACTATTAGTTTCATGGCCGTATGCGTGAGTAATAATATTATTTAACACCTCACAAAGTACAGTTTCAAGCTGAAACATGAGTGTTGGGTCGACTTGTTGCGAACTCAATAACTTTTTCAACCAGTTACAAGCGTGGATAACTTCACTTGCATCGCTGTTAATTTTCAAGTTTTGTCTCTTGCTCGTTCTGGTTTTCCAATCACGGGATAAATTATTTGTTGTTAATGTCAAAACAGTTCTCTGTTGGTGACAGTAATCAATATCGAAACGATATATTGATTACAAGGTTGAACATCGATTATTATCAGGGTTCCTGATTATCATGTTTTATTAGAAATCATTTGTTGACTTATTGCCTCAGTTAGAAATGTCTAAACTGCTTTTGTGCTTTTTTCAGCTACGAGGAATGTTGACTGTGTTATTTCTAGTTTTAATTGCAGAAATCATCAATCCAGCCGACTTGTTTTAGCTACAAGCTGTCTCCCTGCTCTAGTAAACATAGCAGAATTCTAGTTGTAGGTTATGGACATAATGGAAATATCATCAGAAATTGGTTGTGAACCTCTCCATTCATCAATAGCTGACTGAATTTCGTTCATTACCAGGTTGTCTGGCTGAGATCTGCTTTGTTCGAGTACATTGGTAAAGCGTGATACAGAGAATTGCTCCTGATGAGAATTTACACAATCTGTTACACCGTCAGAGTACATTATAAGTCGTTCACCAGCCCGTATTTGAAAGGGTTGGCTTTGATAGTCTGCTTCAGCAAATAACCCGACAGGTAAATTTCCCTTCTGCAATGTCGAAAGCTTGCCATCTGCATGGCTAATAAAAGGATAGGGGTGTCCTGCTCTGCACAATTCACCTTGGCCTGTATTACGATTGATGACGCCATATATCATTGTTAAATAACCACTGTAATCACTGCCGGGTTGGCACAATTCCTGGTTTAATGCACTAACAACAGCAACCGGGTTTGTGAAAAAGTCAGTATCTTGTTGATGCACTAAACCACTTTTATTTTGCTTGCCGGGTGATAATAATCTATTGAGATAAATACCATACATGGCAGCTGAAATACCGTGTCCTGCAATATCAATAAGGTAAAAACATAAATATTGATCATCAACAAAATAGTTGAAAAAGTCCCCCCCGATGTGACTGGCAGGAGTGAAGAACCAGTCTAGCTTGATCGGTAGCGCGTCTGTCTTGCGTTCAGGTAATAGATTATGCTGTATTTCTGCTGCAGCCTCCAATTCTTCCTGGACTTTTTCATACGAACTTTTAATTTTTTGGTGTTCAGTGTGCAGATTGTCATGCTTTAATGTATGCGCATGCTCCATACCAACCACGCGTTCTGCTGAACGAATACGTGCTCGCAACTCTTTCGGATTAATTGGTTTCGAAATAAAATCGTCAGCACCTGCTGATAAACTGGTAACCAAGTCATTGCTGAATTTTCTACTGGTTAACATGATCATATATACGTAATATCCTAGTTTGGAATCACGAATCTGCTTGCATAACTCCAGTCCATCCATTACTGGCATCATCCAATCAACAATGACAATCTGAAATTTTTGTTTGCAGATCAATTGTAATGCTTCTTGCCCATTACTTGCTTGAAATACCTGATATCCCCAGTGAATCATGAGTTCCGATAGATGTGTACGTAAATCAAGTGCGTCATCTACTATCAACACATTCATATAATTACCACGTAAGTTAAGAATCGATTATTTTCGATCTATCAATGCAATTCATTCAATTTAAAAATGTTGTTGAATCAACTTTTTTTGTACTTAGAACAACAACTTCCGTATTTCCAAGCATTTTTTGAGCTTCTTGCATATTGGTATCGAGCTGTGCATATGCAGTTTTAATCTCTTCATTTTGAGCCTTTAGTAAATTATTCATATGTGCCAGTTTATTTTCCATTTCGATGATTCTAATTGCAGAATTTATTCGTGCTTTCAGTATTTGTGTATTAATGGGTTTAGAAACAAAATCATCAGCGCCAGCGGATAAACCTTCAATCAAATCATTATTATTTGATTTACCTGTTAAAACAATCATATAGATATAATGTCCATTTTAGGCATCATCCAGTCACTGATAACGAGTTGAATGTTCTGTTCTCGTATCATTTTTAATGCTTCAAGGCCATTACTAGCTATTTCAACTTCATGCCCCCAACGTTTTAGAATGTAAGAAATCAACTTTCTTACGTCTTCCGCGTCATCTACAAGTAATATTTTCATTTCGCTCTCTTTGTTTATAATCAAGACAACCAGAATGGTGCAAAGTCTGTGCTAGATTATTTGAAAAATTAATAAATTATTTATATTGATTTGGAATTGAGTTGTTGTTCACATTATTAGTGAAATATCAGAGTTATATTTTATAATTTAATGACCGAGTTAATGTTGATTGAGAAAATATTTTTCATTTTGCGATGCACAATTGAAATCATATTGATCTCAATTTTTGAATAAATGCAAATGCTAATTTAATATTGCATTTTTAACTGTTATTCTGCTCAATTATTTTAGTTGATAAAATCATCATCGCAATGTCTCCAAGAGTCATACTGAAGACCCCAATTGATGGGGTTGTCAAGGACAACCAAAGATTAAAATGTAATCGTTGTGGTTATAGATACGCCACTCATGATATGAGAAATAGTTCTCATATCATGAGTAATTCAGAGAAATATGTATTGAATGGAATTATAACTGCTTAATATCTTGATAACGATTACTCAACCACTATGGACTGAAAGTCCATAGGTTGTTTTTAAAACGACTGAAAGTCGTTCCCAGTGTGGATTTCATTGTAAATAGCGAGATACAAGATATATCGACTTTTATCTAAAACAGACAACGATTAAACCAAAAAAAAAAAATAATATTTTCTCCCAATTTACTTGTAAGTCTAAACAACTATTGAGTAGCAGCTAAAGCCTTGCACTGAAAGTGCATAGTTTTGAACTAGCGATCTGAGACAATAAATTCTGTTTGTCATTATTAAAATGCATTATTAGATGAAAGCTATAAAGGTTTTAAAATTGAGATAAAACTGTGCGATTAAATACGTAACATTTTGGTTAAAAAAATAATTTATATCATTTATTCGATTAAATAAATTTTTCAGAATTGAGAGGATACAAATGCCACATCGTCGATTATTCACGTTATTTACCTTGGTTAGTGTGATAAATATTGCCCCATTAAGTGCCGCAACATTAAGTTTAGTTACAAAATATGGAGATACTGGAGGTGTGGTTGGTGATCTCAACAGTGTTGGGGATACAGTTAATGGTCGCAACATTTGCTCAGGCGTTAACACATATAGAAACAACACTCCTGGCTGTGATACGTCGTCAGATTCAGGGTTTAGTAATAATGGCACAAGTGATCCATCAGATGATGTTCTGGTCAAGTAAAACTGGACACATTCACTTTAGATTTTCAAATCGAATGGGCGACAAATCCCCATTCGCCGTATGAAGCCGCTCTTGGTTGTAATATTTGAGATAGGCTTCAACATCCTTTTTCATTGTCTCTCTGGTTAAATGGATCACATGAAATAACCATTCATATTTTCAAACTTCCAAAAAATCGTTCAACAATAGCATTATCCCAGCACGCAGCTATACCACTCATTGATGCCTTGAGCTTGCGGGTCTTTAACTGCTTGGCAAAAGAACCACTGGTGTACTGAGAACCTCGATCACTATGGAAAATGAGTCCTGGCTTTGGCTGTCTCAGATTCATCGCCATTTGCATCGCACGCTTAACCAAGTCTCCTGTCATGCGTTTATCCAGCGCCCAACCGATGATCCGTCGAGAACACAGATCCATCACGATGGCCAGATACATCCAGCCTTCACGCGTACGCTGTTTCACCACCAACTTTAAACGCCTCATCATGCTGCGCGTTCGATCACGACCAATCGTGTAGCCTTCTTCGCGTAATCATTTCATCATTTGCCTGGAACCCAAGCTCTCTCGGCTTTCTTTAAACAGCGTTTTGATGCGCCGATAAAGCATTAGTTCGTCAGCCGTGATCAACTTGGCTGGACGATTTACCCAGTCATAGTAACCAGAACGCCCCACTTGCATCATCCGACACAAGAGGATCACTGGGTAACAGTCACGCTGTTCTTGAATGAAACGGTACTTTACTTCATTTCTTTCGCGAAGAAGGCACTCGCCTTTTTTAAGATTTCTTTCTCCATCTTCAGCCGTTTATTTTCTTTACGCAACTGAATCAACTCGGTTTTTTCGTGAGTATTCAGCATTGATCTGCTGCTTTCTTCTTCGTGCTTATTCTTCCAGTTGTAAAGCAAGTTGTCTTTGATGTTTAACGATTGAGCTGCTTCTGTCACGCTGTAGCCTTGTTCTAGCACCAGCGCAACGGCTTCTTCTTTAAATACCTTCGGGTACGTTTTGTACTGCCTTTTCTTGTTCATCGCTCGCCTCTGCTTATAGAATATTCTCTAAAGTAGATCTGTCCAGTTTTATTAGACCAGAACATAATCTGGCGGTTTGATTATCCAGAAAAATCTTTTTTTTGAGTGTTTTCTACTATTCGGGAATATTTGCTTTGTTCATCACCGCTTACTGATGAACTCATTGTTGGCGCTGCAACCAGACTGCCCTCTCTAAATCTTTTATTCATCTCCAGTTGTTGCGAAAGCGAAAAAGGTGGTGCAGCTGCACAAAATTTACCAGCACAAAACCGGATATGCTGTACAACATCTGCTTGTGCGGTCAGAGACTGCATTAATACGAGGGCTATTATTATTTTGATCATAGGGCAACCTGTTTTGTAATCTGTTTCACAATTTATCACGTGCAACGGCATAACATTACTGAATTAACGACATTTTTCAATGATTTGCCGCTATCATTGAATTACTGATGCCTAGGAGGTCGTCCAAGAATAAGGAAGCCTGCTGCGGAAAAGCTGAATTTGGCCAGCCCCTATTTAGATCAGGGCCATTATTTTCGTTAAATAGCACAACTATTCGACTCAAATCAATTTTCCCTCGCTACGGCTCCTATTCTTGGGCAGCCTCCTAGTAGAATGTCATTTTCACGAATCATTTATTAACGCTAGTTCATCACTAGCGATTTCAAACTCATAATCTCGATGGATTAGAATGTTAGAAATTAAATTTCTAACATCCTTCGCATCAACTACAAATGATATTTTCATTTCACTTTCCTTGTAGAATCATGATAAACAGAGTGATGCAAGGTCTGTGCTAGATTACTTAATAGATTTAACAATGGTGTAGACAGAATTTGGAATTGAGTGGTTGGTCAAACTATTAGTAAAATATCAGAGCCAATTTTTTAAAATTAATGATTGAGTTAATAGTCATTAAGCACAATTTTGCAATCTGAGAAGCACAATTACAATCAAATTAATACCAATTTAGGAATGTATACAACATAGTGGATATATTGGCTGATCGTCGTTACGAAGTAATTCAATATCACATTTTTTTCCTAACTCCAAAAAGGAGCACAAAGACCAGTCAATTTTATGTGTACTTTGGGTAAGTTCCTTAATACAAATCAATCGGGTCAACGTCAATCGACCAGCGAGCCTGTTTGCTTTCTTTCAGCGTCTGCAAGGTATGGGATGATTCTGTCCAGACACTGATGCAACTCTCAACGATGCTGACTTTATAGTAGTAATTGGTAGCAATATTGACCTGCCAGTTTTTCCATCGGCGCAGGAACCGGACCAAGAATTAGAATTGTCTCAGTGATTTTCTCAAGTTCAATGCGCAGTTGTTGTAGTAACACTAATGGTGCAGCTTGACTGGGTGCTTTGGCGCGGAACAGGGCATGATGTGTTAACGATGGTAGATT
This sequence comes from Methylococcales bacterium, assembly GCA_965224565.1. Classification (GTDB taxonomy): domain Bacteria; phylum Pseudomonadota; class Gammaproteobacteria; order Methylococcales; family DRLZ01; genus DRLZ01. Next base: position 289,686 of record CBDCZN010000001.1, read on the forward strand.
TGCTTGCTGACGTTCTTATATGGAATCGATGGCAAATTGTGCATAATCTTGCCTGATTAATGTCAACAGCAGTGGGTGTTCAGGCTGACGTGTTTGTAAAATCACTTGTCCAACCTTATCTGCACGTCCAGAACGACCTGCGACCTGAATGATCATTTGAGCCAGCCGTTCTGCGGCGCGAAAATCTGTACTGAATAAACCCTGGTCTGTATCCAGAATGCAAACCAGCGTCACATTCGGAAAGTGATAGCCTTTGGCGAGCATTTGGGTGCCTATCAAGATATCGATCTCATTATTTGGACGGAGGTTAACATGGTATCTAATGTCGCTTTTGTACGCACACTATCGTGGTCAAAGCGAGCAGTTTTTGCATCTGGAACTGTTGTTCCAGCATTTTTTAACGCGCTCTGTTCCAACCCCAGTGCTTCTACTTTTGATCCATTACACGCAAGACAGTTGTGTGGCAATGTAGAATTGGAACCGCAGTGATGACACCACAGTCGTTAAACCTCTTCTTTAATACGGTTCTTCAATACACGATAACGATATTTTGGAACCCAAACTATATGATATTGGCATATGACATGTGCTAACTTTTCAAATCGACTCATTGTTATTTCCTCTTTCTTGAATTGGTGGCTCAACTCAAGATGAGGTTGTAGCATTGAGTCATTCAACGGCACAGCCTTTTGATCTGACCAAGCCCATAGGACGTGGTTTTCTAAGTTATAATAAATTATCTGTATCGCCGGAACTCAAGATCGTTATATAGGTCAAGCAAAGTAGAAACATTATTCCAGCACTTAAAATCATTGTGGACAAGTTGATTTATATCGAGACTACGGAGTCATAAAACTCGAGGTTGAAGTGTCTGTCACTTATCACCTTCGCCAAACATGACTGAAACAAAGCTCACCAGTTGAGCTGATTGATGATCAATTTTCAGACATCAATACAAACAAGGAACAACCTAGATGCAAACAACTAAACTTTTTTTAAAGTTCAAATCTCACATTACAAAAATCATCGTTACTTTTACCTTATTATTAATATCCGGTTTCGCAGCCTTTGCCAATTATCCAGAAGAAACAGTGGAATTAATGAAAGGCATTCGCATCAAAGGCAACGGTAGAGTAATCCAGTTGCATCCCGATGGTGATCGTAGCAAACCGATTATCTCCTGGTTTGATTATGCGACCGGGAAACAGGCAGCCTGGTTAGTCACTCACGACCGTCAGCCAAAGTTTGAGGGTAATGATCGGCATCGACACTTCAGTATCGAAACCAGCAAAGCTAAAATGGGCTGGTTAACAACACGCATGGAGTTTCCTTATGGTGAAGATCTTATCGATATCGGAATTCATGATTCCAATCTAAAACTCAGCTCTGGCCTGTTTATGTATTACAATTCTGAGAAAACCGCTGGTAGTTTTTTTCATAACAAACAACAATCGCTGATTACTTTTGCTCCGAACGATATGAGACTAAAAACCAATACTGGGACTTTTCGATTTTATGCGGATGGCAATCCCAACAACAGAAATAAAAACAGTGAGGTGATTGTTTATGGTAAAGGTAAAAGCGACGAATTTGTCCGCTTGGCACACAATGGTCGTAATGCAATTCTAGAAAGTAAAGCAGGATCACTAATCGTCGATCAGAAATATCATACGCCTGCTAAATCATCAGAAGCATGCCAAGCCAAAGCATTGGCCTTCGATGATGACTATATTTATTTGTGCCATGAAGCTGGCAAATGGGGAAGAACTCGATTGGAATATGATTGGTAAGCTACTAGTCTTAGGGTGATTCAGTGCTAAGCTCGCGTCTTCACACATAAGATCTAAAGCTGTAACATCATTTGCTTGAATAAAGACTGTCACCAAATTCAACAATCCCTATATTGATTTCTTCCTTAATTCTTTCTGATAATTTGCCATCACACGTTTAACGTAAGTGTGGGTTTCTTTATAAGGTGGTATGCGGTTTCCGTACTTACGCACAGCACCTTCGCCTGCATTATAAGCGGCAACCGCAAGATCCTGGGTGGCAAACTCTGCTAACAACTTCTTCAAATAACGCGCTCCACCTTGTATGCTCTGCGCGGGATCGCGTCTGTCTGTTACTCCAAAGCGCCTTGCTGTAGCAGGCATTAATTGCATGAGACCGACAGCGCCAGCGCGTGAAACTGCCAAGTGGTTATAGGCTGATTCTGCGCGGATAATGGCGTGTATTAATTTCGGATCCAGCTTGTGCTGTTTTGCAACACGGGCAACGATTGGCTCTACTTTTTTACGACGCTGTTTGACAATCTTTAACCAGGCAGCTCTGCTCAATTTTTTTTTGTGCTTTTTCTTGCCAGAAAGAATCAGTTTGTATTTTTTACTTTTGGCTTTGTCGGTGTAAAACACATTGCCATGGGCATCAACATACTTAAAAATGTCTGCGTGACTGATTGATGGCCAAATTGCAGCAATGACAAAACTGAGTATGAACAATACAAACATTAGCTTATGATGTTTTTTTCCAGAGCAACAGGCGGTTATTGGCTGGCATATCATAGTCTTCGCATAAATCAAGCGCATGACGTGCTGCCAATTCCGCCAGGTCTTCAATATTGCGAATCGCGCTGTGATCTGACTGTTGTTTAAGCCATTGATCAAACTGTGCGTTGCTTGCGCTGGTATAGTTGCCACCATAATTAAACGGTCCGTAAGTTGCTAGATATCCATTTAAGTCTAGTCGCTGTGCGGCATTTTGCATAAAATTTTTCACCGACTCCCAACTCATGATATGTAAACTATTCGCTGTAAACAAGGCATCAAATCGATTTTCCGGCCAATGATCGTCATTCACATCCAGCACCAGCGGTGATAAAAGATTGGGCAACCCTGCATCATCCACCCAGGCTTGAATTCCGGCTATATTATCTTCAATATCGCTTGGTTGCCAGTGTAACCATGGCATTTCTTGAGCAAAATAGACAGCATGTTGCCCAGTACCACTGCCGATTTCCAGTACATGATTGACTGCTTGAAATACATGCTTCAACACCTCAGCAATTGGCTGCTGATTACGTTCACAGGCGGGAGCAAAAGGCTTTGAAATTGACATGGTTGTTAATAACTAAATATTCTAATAGCGCATTGCAACACGCTGACTCCACTGCTTCTCAAGGCGTTTTTTTGACACCGGGTAGGCTGTTTTAAGCTGTTGGGCAAACAATGATACCCGGTATTCTTCCAGACTCCAGCGGAACTGATCCATCGCCGGAGGAATTTTTTGTGAACCTCCAGCCTCAGAAACAGCGTTCCAGTATGGATTCCAAACTGACTGCAATTCACTAATGGCATGTTCATCACGCACACTATTTTCCAATGCTTTTTCCAGGCGATATGCGATGGCTTTCAGATAACGCGGAAACTGTTTTAGCTGTTGTGCCGGGATCTGTCCCAAAAAACCTTGATACAATAACCGAGTGAGCTGTTGTTGTATATCATCTCGTATTAATGGCGGAATAGCTTTACTGGCCAGCCGGGACTGAATTTGCTGATGGGTTTGCAGTATTTCAGAGACTTGTTGCTGGATTGTATTCGCAGTTAAAACCAACTGATTTTTGAATTCAAGAAATGTTGTTTCAAAAACTTGTTGCGACCGAATATCAGCATTGTTTTGAAGAAAAGTTGCATCAATGATTAAACTCACAATATCAACGTAATAATCACTCGCTAGTCGACCACTCAGCTCAACTGTTTTAGACAATTGGGGCAACTGGTTATACACCAATGGCGTTTTAATATCAGTTAATATTTTTCTGCGCAGATAGTCGATCTCTTTACCTAATTGCAGACGAAGTAAATGAATCAATCCATTGCGATGATGATACTGCGCCAATAATTCAGTTTCATATAAGGCAACTGTAACACCATCTTGATGCGCAGTGAGTGCAGGATAACCGCTTACATCGAGGGCTTTTGTGCTACTTTGATGTTGATGCGCGATCTCTCCAAATACCCACTCGCGGCTCACTTCGCTGTTTAAGGCTGTTTCAGCAATGTTAGTAAACGCTTTGCCAGCATCCCCCATCAATTGTGCTTGCAGCGCCTCCAGATTACGCGATGAATCTATAGTCTTGTTGTCTTTATCAACAATGATAAAATTCATCCTTAGATAATCATCCAGTGCGCCCTCATCCAGCATATCGGCTTGCAGATGAATATTAATCGATTGTTTTAAGATTGTTGTTAATTGCTGATGCAGTGATCCCTTACCAGGTTGTAACAGTTGCAAACAACGATCAGCATAATCCGGTACAGGAACAAAATGCTTGCGCAGCGATTTTGGAAGAGAGCGAATCAGTCCGCAAACCTTGTCTCGCAACAAACCCGGAACCAGCCATTGAAACACAGCAGGGTCTATCTGGGCGAGCTGATGTAACGGGATAGTGGCTGTCACCCCATCATCTTGATGACCCGGCTCAAGCCGGTATTCAAGTTTAAAATGATGCGAACCCACTGTAATTTCATCTGGATACAGACTATTAATCTGTTCCGACTGTTCAACCTCCAATACATCATTGATCGACAGTTTCAAATGATTAACTTCAGTTTTGTCGACGCTTGCTAACCATTTATCCAGCGTATAGCCATCCCACACAGTTTTTGGCAAACACGCATCAAACCATTCATAGAGCTGCTCATCCGATACCAGTAAATCTGGTCTGCGGCGCTTGTGCTGTAAATATTGAACAGACTCAATCAGCTTTCGGTTATGGGTAAAAAATTCAGCCTGCGATGAAAAATCCATTTGCACCAATGCCGAGCGAATAAAGATTTCCCGTGCACCATTTTTATCAACACTATCGTAAGGAATTTTGCGACGTGGAACCAACACCAACCCAGACAATACAATGCGCTCATATACAAAAACCCGTTTAGCCTTGCGTGACCAATGTGCATCAAACAATTCGCGTTTGCTTAAATGTCGAGCACTGTGCTCAACCCAGGCTGGCTTCACTTTAGCCACATTGCGCGCATAAAGTTTGCTGGTTTCTACTTGCTCAGCACACACTACCCACTTGGGTTTGCTATTGAATAATCCAGAACCCGGATGAATATAGAATTTTTTATTACGCAAACCCTGATATTCAACATTTTCTTCACGCATGCCGACAAACAACAATAATCCCGGTAATATCGCCCGATGAATGGCATCGTATCCTGCCGCTTCAGTATTCAATACCAGTCCCATCTGGCCTTTAATGATTTGCAATAATTGATGGTGAATATCTTCCCATTCCAGCAGTCGCCGATATGACAGGAAATGATCACGACAATACTGACGCAACTTACGATTGGATAAATGTTTTTTATTATCTTGAAAATGCTGCCAGATGGAAAATAACGTAAGAAAGTCTGAATCATCCACTGCAAATAACGCATGTTTTTCATCAGCTGCCTTGGCTTGATCAACCGGGCGATCTCGCGAATCCTGAACACTCAGACCAGCAGAAATCACACACATCTCCGCAAGACATCGTTCTGATTTTGCCGCTAACAACATGCGCCCCAAACGCGGATCAATTGGCAACTGCGCCAGCTGTTTACCAAGATTGGTGATGCGTTCTTGTTCATTAAACGCATTGAGCTCAATCAAGGTTTTAATGCCATCACGAATCATCTTGTGATCAGGTTCCGCCAGAAACGGAAACGACTGAATATCCCCAAGTCGCAACGTGGTCATTTGCAAGATCACAGCTGCCAGATTGGTGCGCAGAATTTCCGGTTCTGTGAAAGCTGATCTTTCATTAAAATCCTCTTCACTATATAAACGAATACAAATTCCCGGCCCCAAGCGCCCACAACGACCAGCGCGTTGATTAGCACTGGCTTGGGAGATCGGCTCAATCGGCAAGCGTTGTAACTTGGTGCGAAAACTATAGCGACTGATACGTGCCTTGCCGAAATCAATCACTGCTCTCACACCAGGAACCGTTAACGATGTTTCAGCAACATTAGTTGCCAAAATAATCCGTGGCTGGCGATGTGTAGCAAATACACGTTGTTGATCTTTGACATTCAAGCGCGAATACAATGGCAACACTTCATTGTGATGATCGCCGTGTTTACGTAACACCTCAGCGGCTTCGCGAATATCGCGTTCACCACTGAAAAACACCAGAATATCACCTTTTTCATGTTCACGAATTTCACTAATCGCATTGAGGAAGGCACGATATTCAGGGCTGATCGAATCTTTTTCAGACTTATCTGGAATCGGTCGGTAACGCGTTTCAATCGGAAACGAACGTCCACCAACCTTAATCACTGGAGCATTGTTAAAATGTGCTGAAAACTCATCAGTATCCAGTGTTGCAGAAGTCACAATCACTTTCAAATCAGGCCGCCTCGGCAGCAACCATTTCAAATAGCCGAGCAAAAAATCAACATTCAAACTGCGCTCATGTGCTTCGTCAATGATTAAGGTATCGTAATTTTCCAGAAAGCGATCTGAACGGGTTTCTGCCAACAGAATACCATCGGTCATCACCTTGATCAGACTGTGTGGACGCACCTGATCATGAAACCGTACCTTGTAACCAACCACATCCCCAAGCTTGCTACCCAGCTCATCAGCAATGCGTTGCGCCACAGTCCGCGCCGCAATACGACGCGGCTGCGTATGACCAATATAAGCCGCCCCGCCCCGTCCTGCTGCCAAACAAATTTTCGGTAATTGCGTGGTTTTACCAGAACCAGTTTCGCCAGAAATAATGACTACTTGAGAATCGCCAATTGCTTCAGCGATTTCATCAGCTTTTTCAGCAACCGGAAGGTCGGGGTATTGAATTTTCGGAATCGAATGGACACGTTGCTCACACACAGCGATGGATTGATTAATTCGCTGTTCAAGTTTTGCCAGTGATTGATCATTAACCTGATTTTTTCCATCTAGATCATTGGACTCAATTCGTTTCAATGCTGCTCGCAATCTGTACTGATCCTTGCGCAAACAATCGTTGGTGCGTTTATTCAGTGGATGCAAAGTGTCAACAATGGTCATAACATGCTCTTTAACAGATAGAAAGTTTTTATGTGTGCAAAAGCAGATAAGAACGAACCTGTTCAAGAGCTCGCTGAAGGGCGCATGCGGCGTTAATAGTGATCTTAAATGCTCACAAACACCAGTATGCTACGCTTTTTTGTCCACTTTTACCTTGCGCTGCATCCCTTAATCAAGATCTTGAGCAGGTTCTGAGGATTGCAACGGTCATTTTAAGCTCCAGATTCCTCATAATTGAACTAATTTTCGCTTAGATTGATGAGATATTAGAAAAATGGTCTACTCTTAAATCGGGCTACCCTTAAACTAATCAAGTGTATGCATATATACCTAAATCATATCGACTAATTAAACGCTTACTTTTTTGAGGAAAGCCATGACAACTACGTTACCGGAAAATAAAGATAAGAATTCAGCAGCTCCAACCACAAAAACTGTAGCGACTGAAAAAAAGTCCTTTGCTACTTCAAATGACATAAAGCTGATTATAGTCGGTAATGTAGGTTCAGGAAAAACAACGTCTATTAACTTAATTAGTGAAATTCCGGTCATTGGCAGTGAAGCCGCAGCTTCTGAGCGTGATGCACTGCATCGAAAGAAAACTACGACAGTAGCGATGGAGTATGGCCTGATGACAATGCAACGGACTAAGCTACACCTCTATGGCACTCCCGGTCAACGACGCTTTGATTTCATGGCATCCATTATTTGCAAAGGATCGTCAGGAATGATTGTGATGATCGATAATGGTTGTAATGACCCTCTTGGAGAACTGGATTATTTTCTTAAGTTACATGCTGACTTTCTTAAAAAACACCCCGCTATACTAGCCATAACCCATTGTGATGATATTAGAACCACTACCAGTCTTATTGATTACCATGTTTATGCGATGAAAAACGGTTTTGAGATCCCGGTTATGCGCCTTGATGCAAGAGAAAAGAGTCAGGTTAAAGCAGTTGTTTTAAAACTGTTGATTGCTATTATTCGTAAAAAAGCTGCTGAAAAAAAGGCGGAAAAGCCAATGAGAGATAGTGAAGCCAGACAGGCAAACATGTAAAACCATCAAATTAATCTGTATGCAACACATTCGTGTATTTAAAAAAACAAACAGGCCAAGTAGATTATTTATTGTTTGTAGTCTAAGCTTACGCTCATAGATATTACTGCATTGTGGATAACCGAAGACTAGCCAGCCACAAAAATATTGGCAAGCTTCTGTTTTTTTCACATTCAAATAGACACCACACAAAATAATCTAGTAGGGTACGTTCAATAACCCAAAAAAAATAGAATTCGTCTGCGCTTTAAAGACAGTTATCAATTTGCCAACTCATTTTCGCCTTTTTTGTCGCTTGCATTTAAAAATAAACTCCTGATCACATTCGATTTATTATTTCATTTCTTTCAATCAAACCAACTCCAGTTGAGATTAACATGAAAAAAGAATCCACTTCCAGAAAAGACACTACAATCAGCAACGATATTCTTGATCCAAAAACAGTTCTGAACAATGAGCAAGACCACCAGAAAGCACAGGACATACTTAATGCAGGCAATCAACCTTCAAAAATTCTGCGTTTTTTAATGACACGCTTCGAGCATTATCGACAGTCTAAAAAAATTGGCTGGTCCAGGGTCTGGAATAAAAAACATGTCATCAATTTCCAGAGTTTTAAGCTGAATGATAAAGATCTCGAACTTAGACAACTTGCTCTTCAGGTCATTGCAGCCGAGTGTCCGAAAATACCCGATCAAGCAAATCAGTTTGTGCAAGAATTATTATCTGGTGATGTCGCGCCAATGGGATTTGTGTTTATTCATGAACTCAATGAAAACGGGCAAATCTATGAAGGCGCAGTCTTAAGTTATGGACGTGCTAATAGTGAAAATCGTCGTTACCGTGATCGTCTGGATATCATCCTTGAATCACCCATTACCAATGGAAACAGTCAAGGCTTTTCTCGATTAAGAATTTATATTGATCCGTATCTGGGACACAAACAAGCACTCTGGTCAGACGTAAAACAAGAGCCATTCAAACCGATCACCGAGCAATTATTTAATCACTTAAGCGCTCTTTCATGGGACTGGGCAGCAGATAAAAACCGCCTGTGGGAACATTGGGTCACGCAATACATTGAGTTTTTCGGTCCCAGAAAAACGCCTGTAGAAAGCAGTTATTTTCATACTGCAAATCCGAATTGTCGTATCAGCGATCAATCATCTGGCGATAAAGCGGCTTAATCATTGTAATGAACTTTACCACAGCGGTTATCCATCGTGTTGACGACCTGTTGACGGCAGTGTCTTTCTTAACCGATGTACTGGGCTTTAACCAGCAAACCATAACCGCTGATGGCACCATAGTTGAAAATGGCGCACTTGCTATTCGCCTGGTTCAAACCGGTGACGAGCAAAATTCTGTTGGATCTCTTTATCTGGAGATGCAAACCAATGATATCAATCAGACCGCTTCTGAGCTCCTGGACAGAGCAGATATACAATTAATCCAACAACATATTGAAATTAGTCAGCAAAGAACAGAGACTCATTTACAAGGCCCAGACGGCATTATTATTATTCTGGCACAGGAATTCAACGAAGATGATTTAGGCATTATTCCGTCCTTACCCACCTCACTGGATTGGCAACAAGATGCGGAAGACTGTGTCAAACAAATTTTATTGCAAGTGCCAATCGGTTTTCGACAGGCGGCAAGGACACGGATTACTGAGCGTGCAGAAATGCTGGTTGCTGAACACGGTTTAATCAGTGTTGATGTAGACCGCGCAGTGTTGGCACTGGCACAAGTCACACCAATTTTTCAACACCAGGGCATTGAAATCGCTTTGAAGGAACGCAACATTGATCCAGGTGATCTTTTTAAACAGGAAATTCCGCAGTGAGCCCGATTTTAGATGTCCCAAAAAAAGCTGTGCAATTGTACCGTATCGGTCTGGCAGCACGACGAATACGTAACACCAGTGATGAACAACGACACCATGCACAGCAGATTTTAGCTAATTTAATGGGCGAAGCGCGTGGACTGACCATGAAAATCGGCCAGTTAATGGCAGGAAGCGATGACCTTAACCTGTTTCAACCCTTAGTCAGCAGCATTAATCCATTATCACTCGACGAGATTTTGCCAACACTGGAATTCCACTCATCCAAGCCGATCTCTGAACAGTTTCAACACATTGATGAATCCACTGCTGCGGCTTCTTTAGGGCAGGTACACCATGCGAAATTAACTAATGGTGACGATGTTGCGATTAAAATTCGGTATCCGGGAATTGTAGACAGCATCAATGCAGAATTGAAACTCAGTGCCTGGTTACCGGATGCTGGACCGGTAAAACGCTGGCAATTCGATTCATCTGATTACAAAAACACCTTGCGCCGCCAATTATTGCGCGAAACCGATTACCGCATTGAAATGCAAACCCAGCAGCGCTTTAAACAAAAACTGCAAGTGCCTGGACTAGTGATACCAAACATCTACGCTGACATGGGCAGCGAAGCTGTACTGGTTCAATCCTGGGAAGATGGTTGTCGCTTTAGTGAAGCCTGTACATGGTCAAAAAAACAACGTCTGGAAATTGCAAGAACCCTGCTACTGACTTTATTTCAAAGTCTGTTTGTGCATGGTGAAGTGCACGGTGACCCGCATCCGGGTAATTATTTATTCCGTCGCGACGGTAATGATCAGGCTATCACTGTTTTACTTGATTATGGTTGTACAGTGATGGTTAGCAAACCCTGTCGCATGGTCTTATTAAAACTGATTGATGCTTACCAGTCAGGAAGTCCGGTCGACCCATTACAGTGCTTTGTTGCCATGGGTTTTAATGCCGAAAAATTGAGCCATCTGGACGATAAAATGGCGGACTTGTGCAACATTCTGTTGTATCCCTTTACAGAATCCCGCCCCGTCCACGCTAAGGATTGGCAGATCAGCAAACCGTTACAGGAATTACTTGAAGAACAACGCTGGTGGTTTAGAGCGGCAGGCCCTGCAGATCTGCTGTTACTGTTGCGAACCTTCCACGGTTTAAAACAACAAATGGAACAACTGGATGTTGCCATGCCCTGGTGGCCAATGCTCAAATTTGCTGTTGGAGAAGACTTGATTCAACAAGCACAGAATATGCAACTTAACACAATAGACTACGCTTCAACGAGCAGCAGACCAGTAACAAGGATTCGTGCAAAAAAATTATGTATTCGCGTTATAGAACACGATGTGATTAAGGTTAGTCTTGATTTACCAGCCGAAGCTATCTTGGATCTGGATTCGATGATTCCCTTGCCAGTGTTACAACAGATACAAGACAACGATGGAATCGATCTTATGGCGCTAACAGATCATTTACAACACACCGATATTATTCCGCAGATGATCTATCGTTCTGATGATGATTCTGAAAGTGGTAAGCAGTACAGAATCTGGCTGGAGTAAGTTTTCTCTATGCGGATCGTTTGTAACTTGATTGATTATCATGATGAAGCTGAAAAGTATTCGCTCATCAGTAATACTTAAATACTTATCGCAAACTGAAAATCTTTTTCTTCATGGTGAAAAATAAATGGCATTACATTGAATTAGACCCTCAATACAAAATGATGTCGTATTTTTGTTGGGTAATGCCACCTCCGTCATATTTTTATTCATAAATCATTGACTTTTCTAAACAAAACCATCATTATTCTGACATCTGTAAAAAATTGTGCCTAAATACGAAAGATTGTAAAAAATATTATTCATTTTTCCGTATTAACAGATCAATGACTAGAAACTTCAACTAATTGATCTATAAAATAAATTATTAACATCGTCACAAATTAAGAATAAAATCAAAATATGAAGTGTCCCCATGTGCTCCAAAATGATGGTTCAATTAAGTCTGTCTTTTGCAATACATAAGTGATATAACTTGATGGAAGTAATGCATTGCATAACCCATCAACAACAGAATTTCAACTGTATAGGGTGATCCGAATCAGTTGATGTAACCATCAGGGAAAAGGCTCCCTGTATTTTATGTTTAAAAACCATTCATTGGAGAATTAAAATGGCAAAATTAGATGATATCACCCGAGACGTTATTAATGCAGTCGACGGAGCCCTGGGATGTGCAGTTGTAGACTTAACCAGCGGTTTGTTATTAAGCGTGTCACATAACGTCCCTTATTTCACCCAAACCTATCTGGAAGCAGTCGGTGCTGCTGCTGTTGATATGATGCGTGGCAAAAATGTACAAGCCGTGGAAGCGCTGTTATCGGGCAATCGCGGCACAACAGTGGAAAAATCAATCAAGGAAGTCCAGATGACTACCACAGATACTCTGCATTTCATGACTGTTCTACCTGAAAAACCCGATAGCATGGTGATTCTGATTACCAACAAAAAAGCCAATCTGGGTATGGGCTGGGCAGCTGTACGTGGGTCTTTACCAAAAATCGCTCCACTCGTTCCTTAGACGACTGGTTAAAATTCACCGTTTGGTGAACTATTTATCTTAATTAAAAGGATTACAGAATCATGAGTGTAGATACAATTGTTAGTGCAGTGATTTCAGATGTTCCAAAATCCGTTGCGGCAGGTGTTGTGGACATGGGTACGGGTTTGCTACTCGGCGTAAAAACGGTTGACGAACATCCTCAGGATGTATTGGATATGCTGGCAGCGGCAACCCATGAGCTGTATGAGGGTGACAACGTAATGGGTATTGAAGCAATTTTTAAAAAGAGCAGAGGCGACAGCTCCTCCGATCATTACTTTAAAGAAATATTAGTCACCTCAACTAACCTTATCCATGTATTTTCGCGCTTGCACTCCAATCCTGAGATTGTCATGACTGCCATTTGCCAAGAAGGGGCAAACATGGGTTTGGTGCTAATGAAAGTACGTGAAATCGCTAAAAAAGAAACTATTTAAGTTTGTTAGTGTGTTACAGCGCCTTTTATTCTGACAAATTAGCAAACGCCCTATACTTCGCACAGTATGCGAATTTTAGGGCGTTGATGATTGTCGATAACAAGACGCTGAAACGAGTACATCATTGGCTGCGTAAATATTTTTCTCGTGCTGTTTGCTAGTTACTAGTCCCACTGTCTCCGTGGGAATTCGCGTCAGGACTGCATTTCCACGCGCGAAGCATCACTGCTTTAAGTTAAGTAATTAACAATTGTAGGGTGCATTCCATGCACCAAATGATGTTTCACTACGGTCATTTTTGGTGCATGGAATGCACCCTACGAAACATTTTTTCTCTTAACTTAAAGGCAGTGACGCGGAGCATGGGAGAGAATAACTTCAGTCGATTGATCTATCAAAGTAGCTGCTCAATGTCAAACCACATTTAATCTGCAACCACACTAACGTATCAGATTATTTTGACAACCTGATTGGTACTTTCGCCTTTGGTACTAATACAACACGATGTCTATCTGTGAACCGTTGACAACTTGATTGATTACCATGAATGACATCAACAGAATTCACTGATCAGCAATACTTATACACACTGATACTATTTTTCTTCATTGTCTTTATGGTCAAAATAAATGACATCACATGAAATCAGCGTCCTTCGCATTAACAATGCAAGACATCGAATAACAGTGTATTTTTCGACAATAAGCGGGTTTTATGGCAACTTTAGATGAACAACAAAATACGGTCACGTTACGCATCGTATACTCAGGTGCGCCAATGTCTGGTAAAACTGAAAGTATACGCTCGCTTTCTGAATTATTGTTTGGCAGCGCTCGCAGTCAAAATGAATTTTACACACCGGATGACACTAGTGGCAGAACCCTGTATTTCGATTGGCTAAACTATGTTGGTGGCTACTTCAAAGGCTACAAACTAAATTGTCAATTGATTAGTGTTCCCGGGCAAAAAACCCTGCAAAGCAGACGTCAATTTCTTCTGGAAATGGCCGATGTTGTGGTTTTTGTAGTGGATTCCGAGATCGAAAAACTGGATGTGGGAATGGGCTATTATCGTGAAATGCAGCCCTGGTTACAAAGATCTGACGAACCCCCAGTCGGGGTTATTGTGCAAGCCAATAAACGCGATTTGACCAATGCTGCACCAATGCAGCTGATCCGTGAAAAATTTGGAGACGATCCAAATTTGTTAATGCTTGAAAGTATCGCGACCCAAAGCTCTGGTACCCGTGAAACCTTTGTCAGTGCTGTCAGAATCGGTGTGGAACGGGCAACCTGGTTAATCGATAACAATAAAATGCTGCATGGTTCGACTGATTTGGACAGCGGCAGTGCCTTGCTTCAACTCATTAAAACCAAAGAAGTAGCAGATCGTACTGAACTGGAGCGAGCCCATGCTGACCTGGGGCTAGAAAGCACACCTGTTATTCCTGAACCTAAATCAGAAAATCTGGATCTTAGCCGAAGCCAACTGCATCAAATCATTATCGGCACTCCACTACAAGCGCCTGAGAATCAGCAACAACCAGACACCTTTGCTTCAATTGATATTGAACAACACGAAAATGAACAATTACTGGAGAATGCTAGCAATGATGCTGATTCAACCTATCAACCTAAATTACCGAATAAAGATGTCGGTGCTGGCAGTGTCTTTCCACCCGTTAGTGGGCGAATTATTCTTCATCAATTAAAGAATGACAGTGATGTCATCATGAATCAAAATGATGCGGGTGATTGGGAAGTGACAATTGATGATCAGTGGAAATTAATCAACCGAAAACAGGATTGTTATGAAACAGTGAATGATGCGCGTAAAGATTTTGTAAGCAACGCTCAAAGTCATCAGAAATTAAAAAACATCCTGTCCGAACACCGCTGCTTGGTCATTACTGAAGAGCTTGAACAGAATTACCCTTGGCGTATCTGGCATGTGGTCAGAGTCGAAACCTGTCTGGAAGAGTTATTAAGTAATGCATTAACACACTCGTCGCCCCGCCATATAGCAGAACGAGTATATATTATTGCTGAAAAATTCATGGAAGCACATCAGTTGATTGCCAGCAACACACCACAAATACCCTATACCCTGGACAATATCGGACTTAATAAAAGCATCATGGGTCTCGACAAGAGTTACCTGACTTTTATCGGTTTTGTTCCAGATATTAATGAATCTGTGGAATTACCATCTGCGCTGGATGCACTGATGCAACACTTTAAACAACCCATCCACGATACGCTAGTTAATACCCCAAATTTATCGATCCCTTTTATTTTGTATCTTCTGGGTATCTATGCTAAAGGCAATGATGAAAAAACCCCAATGGTTGATGTGTTGCGTACATTGTTTATTGGTGAACATTAAAACGTGCATGGAATAACTTCCAACCAAACCACATAGCGTCGATTGGTGTCGAGACACGAAGCCCAACATTGCAATGTCTGTTCTTATCCAGCGTTTATAGCTTTATGTTTACCATCAAGGGCATGAAGATAACAATAAAAACCCATCATAATCGCTACTGATAAACAAAAGAGCATCATCCATCCATTGCTATGAGTGCCATCAGCCCAGATGTACACATAACGTTTCTTACTCAGGTCGAGTGTAGTCCAGTCCTGGTAGTCCTCCATCCTTGTTTAAACGACTGATCGTAGGGCGATCATCGCGCTGCTTCCGCACCTAACGCATGTTTTAGGGATTCTGAAAAATCATCGGTTGAAATGCCCCGCAAGTCAAGCCAGAGTAGAATTTCTTCAATGCTTTGAGTCCGTTTTAAGTACGGCGGGATAGTGTGCTATTAAATTTAAGTCCTGAGTGTGTACGATCTCTTCTGGATTATTGAATGGGATAACAGTATGATTTGTCATGGTGGTGTTCCTTTTGCTGGGTGTTGATTGTCTAAAATCATCCAACAGGGTGCATCGCTCTCTTTTCTTTGTCATATACCAGAAATGATCATACCTCCTACCCAAAAATGGTTGCCCCAATATCGTTTTGATCGCAATTTTGACAATTTCTGGAATGCTTGAATAGCCGTTTTTCCCTTTATCTTCCCCACCAAATATGAAATTGGAATTTTAGGTGGAACCTTAATGAGTCAATGGACATGATCTAACTGAACATTTATTCAACCACTTCACATCCCGATCACTTGGTATGTGCATAAATGCTCTGATATACAAATTTCCCAATATCAGCCCTTAAGATTCAATACCGATATTTAAAAAAAACAATGTGATACTGGCAAAACCAGATGACATGTGATAATTTTTGAAATCTGCTCATTTATTTTCTCCGAATTGAATTGCAGGAACAACTCAACTAAGAAAGACACTTGGGCAGATCTTTACGCAAAGCTTTTTTACCCCTGCCCACAGGGCGCAATTATCTAAGTTGTAATATAATAGACTTGAGATGTATAGATTTAATAAATTTAGAACGGTTGATGAAACAGTTAACCCTTCTTTCTGTATAGGAGGCAGAATGCGACAAAAAGCTGCTCTGACCAGACATTGATCAGATTAAAACTTGTTGGTTTTAACGAAAGCGACAAAGCGAAATTTATGTCTATCTTGACATTTGCCGAGATTCGCCTGGATGTACCCTGGCAGGTCGTTGATTCAGCAATTGCTGACTTTTATTTACTGAACCACCGATTAAGGGCGCTAATAAATCAGGATGCTACGTTACAATCATTACCTCGTAAACAATGTATTTTTTACACGCACAATATCATCGACCGTAATGATAACGAGCTTATTATTTCTCAGGCAACAATCCCTTCTTTAGGCTCGTTAGTATTGTTATTTAATCACTTGACATCAACAAAAACAGTTACTCATACAAGCGCTTCTGTTTCAGAACAACCAAAATCAACAGTAGTAGATTATCACCCAGCAGTTTCTGCCGAAGACTCTATAATCAATCACACAGCGATCAATTTAGAGCCTGAAACCGACTATTTTGATCCTGAACAAGGTTTTGTTGGGCTACTGATTTCCAATGAGAAAGGTATTAAGTATTTTAATCTTAATAACGAAATAGGCTTCGACAAGCTTTATATTCATCCCGAGGAAAAAAGTTATTACACTAATAACAAACTAGAATCGTTAAACACTTTCTTCTCCAGTTCCGAATCTCTATCACCACAATTTCTATCAGAAGTGGAACTACAACAACAAATTGCTGCTGCGGGACTGAAACCGCAGCCATTAAATAATTTAATCTGGTATTCCACTTTCAGCTGTTCTCAAGGCAATGTCATTAAAGGACACAACCCAAATGATATCGTGCGCTTAAAACGCTGGCCGCCCATCAACTTACCCGGCTGCCGAAAACTGATTAAGTTAGCCGCTTATATGCAGAGCAATGCCGTTGACTTGAATGTAGCTCAAACAAAAACAGGCATCCCAATGAATCAGATATATAATTTTTATAATGCCTGTAAAGTGACTGATCTCATCGAACATGTACAACAAACAGATACCTATGAAAAAAACTTGGGTGATGAAAAACGCCAAATGTTTGCAAAAATAGGCAAACGTCTTAATCAATCCAGACAATCGTAAGTGATGAATAAACAGCACAAAATAAAATTTGTTTTTACGGGTAGTGTTGGCGCGGGGAAAACCACAGCAATTCAAGCAATAAGCGAAGTTGATACAATCTCAACAGAAGCCAAACCGTCTGAAAAAAGCGTTGTAAGACGAAAACCCACAACAACAGTTGCAATGGACTATGGTGAATTAACCATCGATGGTGGTCAAAAAATTTCTCTTTACGGCACTCCTGGGCAACGCCGTTTTGATTTTATGTGCCATATTTTAACCGAAGGCGCGTTAGGTTTAATAATACTTGTTGATAATACCCATGATAACCCAATGGGTGAATTGGACTATTTCCTTAATCTGAATGCAGCTTTTTTACAAAATAGTGCAGCTGTCATTGCTGTTTCTCATTTTGATGAAGCGAACCAACCGTCTATCGACGACTACTATCAAGTCCTTGAAGAACGCGGAGACCCATGGCCGGTTATTCATGTTGATGCACGAAATTCAGATGATGTTGTCATGTTGCTGGATACCCTATTGGCAACCCTGGAATATTCCTAACACCTGTTGTCAACGTTAATCTGTGTACGTTTATTTGATCATTTAGATTTTTTTATGTCTGGTATTTGCTCAGATATATTTAAAGTCTCTGCCACTGATCCAAAGCCGTAACATCTTATCGTGACTGATAATCTAAAAAAACACATCGAGGCAAGTAACGTGACAGAACCAAGTAGCGAAAAACGGCATCATCCTCGAACCCCGATGAATAGCAGGTTTCTTCTTCATTTTAATGAAGAAGAATATATGAAACCTTATTGGGATTATATCACTGATGCTGCTATGTCGAAGACAGACAAAAAAAACAGCTCAGTTGTTGAAGTTATGTCTTGCACGATTCTGCACATGTACATTATGTGGTTATTTTGCCGCTAATAAGACTTGATCATTCACCATGATGGTCATGAAGAAAAGACAGCAGTCATTTAGCAGTTGACCACTAACCACCACAAATAAATGACTTTATATGAAGCCATGAACTTGAATATTTAAATGACGATTGAAATTATCGGATCAATTGATCAAAGCGATCATTTTTCAGCAGATCAAATTACAGCTTTACTGGTTGAAAATGAAACGGAACTTACCTATGGCGAAGCCTTTATGGGTAAACCGGGTACCCGAATCTATGCAGGCAAGACAGAAATTGTCAAACTACATAGCGATCTTGATCTGAATCCTGAAAGAGCTCGTGATTATGTCAATCGTGCATTAAAACAAGAACAAAAAACTCAGGTTTACCATCCTTTTAAAACCTGGTTTATTCAACAGATAGGCGATGACAATTTAATTATCGGCAATATCTGCCCACGCCTTACCCCTATCCATACTCTGATGAGTGATTCAGACTCATTGACCAATGAACAAAGGCTGTTTTTTCTAAAACACATCTATCGCGATTATTTTCGTGTTGCAGCCACGTTAAACTTACGTCTTGATGACGGTTTGTCAAATTTTGGTATTGATGATAACAACCAGGTTTATTACCTGGATGATGATTTGTATTCCTGGGATCACTTTGTTTCTTTTGCACATTTTTTTGGCGTTTTAATTCGAGGTAACGTCTGGCTGGATGAAAATATTGCCCATGAATTTGGCAATGATTTATATGAATTAATCTGTGAATTTTTTGATAGTACTGATACCAGTATTATGGTTTCCAGTAAATTACACGATATTTTTATCCCCGACAGCAATCGACGCAGGGTGCTTGATATTATTATCAAGCAATTACAAAGCGGTAAAACAATCAGCAAAAAGCTGAGGCACACTCAGCGTCAATATTTCGCTGTTTTGGCTGATGTTCATGCCAATTTACCTGCATTAGAAGCTGTTTTGAGTTTTTTAAAAACAGAAAACATCCGTCAAGGCATGGTATTAGGAGATACAGTCGGCTACGGCCCACATCCCGCTGCCTGTATCGAACGCCTAATTGATTCTGGCTTGACTGTAATTAAAGGCAACCATGATCATGCAGCCGCCAATGGAAATAATACACGCGGGATGTCTTCTGTCGCTCGCTGGTGCATTGATTGGTCGATACCCCGATTGAGCGCTGAACAGCTAATCTGGTTAAATGACTTACCGCTGGAACTCAGCAGTCCTGAACAATCAGAAAAAAAGTGGGTTGCCATGCACGGCTCGCCGATTGATCCCAATTATTTTTATGCCTATGTCTATGAAATGACTTACATACAAAATCTGGACTTTATGAGGAAAAGAAATCTCGACTTCTGCTTTCACGGGCACTCACATATGCAAGGTACTTATTCCAGAACCAGATCATTGAAAGAACAATTTTCTGATCAACAAACACAGTCGTTAAATTTATACAGTGAAAGTTTGATATGTCCCGGGTCTATCGGACAGCCTCGTAATAATAACCCAGGAGCTCAACTGGCAATTTACGACAAGAAAAGTCACGACATGCGCTTTGTTACACTGGAATATTCCATGGATAAAGTACTGAAGGACATGCGTGAATTTGATTTTCCAGAGACGTTGATGCAACGACTTAGTGGCGGGTATTGAATTCTATAAAGAAAATTCTTTACAGGCGACTAACTCTGCTTATTTCCAGATCAGAATCAAACCCCAAGGAATGCGCTGTTTCTTCAAGAATCTTCTCACTTTTTAAATCTATGTGCAATATTTTACAGCCAGTACAAAACATGTCATGGTTAATATTTGGTCTAATCCAACAAGTCTGAATTTGTGCTTTAACGAATGAACTGGAAACACCTTCAGTTTGGTAATCCAACACAACATAAATATTAATTGTGCTATTCGGATGAATTTGAATATGGGTAATAAACATCATCCCATTCTTCGATAAATCAGCCAGATAACCTATCTGCTCATTCGAATCCTGATCGATGATGTTTAGGTATTGAGAAAGATAAACACGTTTTCTATACTTCATAATGTTTCCGGAAAATCAGCTGGGCAATGCAGGCTCTGTATTCGCTGCCGTTTTACCCATACACGAGGGACAATAAACCGATGCCAAGCGTACATGGTAACGGACAACCTCTCCGGCCTCAATTGATTTTAAACAATGATCACAAACAGTTGCCATTTCCAGCGTTAGTTCCTTATAGCCCTCAGTGGCAATCTCTTTTCCATCAATGATCTTGTTCCATGGTTTACGTTTAACGATATCCTTTCTGTAACTCTCTTCCATTGCTCGCCATCGAGCGACGAAGTGTTCGTCAAGACCGTGTCCACGTAAACATTCGAGCATTATATTCTCTCGATACTCGAAAAGCTCATCCGATATCACCATCCAATGGTGTGCATTCCTTGGGTTATTACCAAGATAGACTTTTTCGCCAGTAAACAACTGACGGAGAAAACTGTATTGTTTCTGTGCAACCCAATCTTTGGTGACATCTTCAAAATATGGCTTTAGAAGAGGATCTGCATAGACCTGGGTATAAAAATCATCCAGAATTCTGGTCAAAAGCTCACCGTTTTTTAACGCTGCCCACATTTCAACATCGGGTTTTAATGTGGCAATAGGCTTTCTACCCGATTCAAAATTACTATTTGATTGTGATCTATGTTGATCATGTTGTGCAGAATTTGTTGTTGCAATATCACTAACTTCATTGTCAACATCACGTATGTCCTTTTTGCTAAATTCGAATGGGTCGATATGAATATCATTTGCATCAACGCCCAGAGCTTGAACATTTTCCCTCATCGAATGTACCATTCCCGGAGTGCCGCACAGATAAACACGCCAGCCCTTCAGATCAGGATGTTCTACTAAAGCTGTCTGACAGGCTCGACGTGTAACACCCCCCGTTGGTACTTTCTCACTGGAAACACATTGAGTATAATGAAAATTTGCAAATTTCTCGCTTAATTTGAATAATGTATCTTGTAAGTAAACCTCATGTCGATATCGACTGCCATGATACAGATGGATTTCACCCGTATGATTACTATAAAGTGCATCCCGTATAATTCCGATCAACGGTGCCAGCCCAGTTCCGGTACCGACCATTAAAATATTTTGCCCAGAGTTGCCTGAACAATAGTAGCTAGTCCCATTGCTACCTTGAAATTCCAGCTCATCGCCTTCTTTTAGTTCATCAAAAATCCAGTTACTCATCTTGCCATCCGGGATACGCTTTATATGGAGTTCAAGATGTACATCCAGATACGGTACACTTGCCAGTGAGTAACTTCTTAACAGGCCATCATCACGCCGGATATTGATAAACTGCCCAGCGTGATAATAAAGTTCAGTTGCAGAATCAAGTAATAGTCTACAAATATCAGGTGTTAACAGTTCTTTTTTATAAACAACTGCCCGATTAAAAAGATCGGCCGCACGTGGTTGATTAACTTCAAGATCCGCCTCGGGGGCGTATTTACAAGCAAGAAAATAATCTCTCTCTACCAGACTTTTTCTCAACCCAGTCTGTGCATCCGCAGGAATTGTTGCATTTGCAGTCCGTAACATGCAAACCTGACAAACACCATTGCGACAGGAGAATTCCGCCTTCACTCCATGACGTAAAAAAGTGTCCAGCACAGTCTCACCATCAAAACCAGGATATTCATTTCCTTGATAAGTAATCGTTGGCATCTAATAAAACCTATGGTTGGAATAGGATAAAATTTATTCCGGCTTTTTAGCCACAATTGGAATCTGACCCCGACACTTCAAAACACATTCATCAACTGATTTTTTGACGATACTGGCACGGAATGCATTATCAACAGCTAACCAGTGTTCTGCCATTGATTCTGATAATCCCTCTGCAAGAATGGCATCTTTAAGCAATTGCGACCTTAAGTCAGACATTTCTTCTGTAATATACATGTGCATATGAATAAATGCAGGAGTATCGCCAAGATATTTATTTGGACCATTAAACGCAGCAAGCATAAATTGAGTCTGTTTAATAATTAATGTTACTTTCGGTTTTCCAGAGAAAAACTGTCCTAACCAGGGGTGGTCGAATATCACATCATAAAACCGCTGGTGAACACGCGTAATCATTTGCTCGCCACCAATAGCCTCTAAAAAACCAGGATAATTATTTCTATCATCTTTGTATAAGCGTTTGATATTCCGCTGATCTACTTTAAGCATGGCACCTTTCATCACTGAGGCAACGTCATCATAAACATCGATCCAGGCATCTTTTAAGTCGACAGATAACCGATCATTTAACTGTTCTGAAAGAGCATATAATAGTGCGTTTTTGACGATATCAAAATGCTCAATTTGAGCACCGTAACGAAGCATATGTCTTGCACCTATCTGCTCAACAGAACGAGTGATTTTCTCCAGAAACTCTACATTTTTTAATACGCCTAATGTACTGGAGAACTTTCCATTTAAAGTATTAATACTTCCTGTAAAAATACTTTTTAAATTAATATCAAGATGAAATAATTCGCGATAAAATAAGCGTGATAGTTGCTCAATATCATGACTACTAAACTCTTCAATACATGCTTTAACCAATAGACGATTAGTAATTTTATTGTTTATTTCCGGCGTTTCGCTCTGCATAGAATTTTGAATTGGATTTTGTTTATTGTTCGGATTTAGTTCGTTGTTAATGTTTAGAAATCATTGCTATTGATAACGTTCACGAAATGACATCGACCACTGGTAAAATTTTTAGGTTGTGTTCTGAGAGTATCAACAAGCACACATACTTCACATTACTCTACAAAGTATAGTTCACTATGCACTAAATTATGCGCCTTGAAGATAGACAACTATAACCTCTTTGAAAAATAAAGTAATTTTTTGTCGTTAAAACGTACCGGAGGATACAGGAACATTAATGAAACAACTTGAACAAATGGTGTAGGATTTTTGCTCATATTCAAGGTAAAAACACAGTTGCATAATGGGCTACGTAACTGTTTAAACAACAACTAAAGAGGAGAAATAAGACAAGTCAGTTGTTCAAGTTATTTCATGCACGTTTTTGTCTAGGAGACTGTTCGAGAATAGAAAGCCTCCTAACAATGTAAGTGAAGTTGTAACGCTGATGACAAAGAAAATATGCGAGATGTGTAAATTATTTATTGGAAATTTACTAGGCATTTTAGATTAAAACGATTGTTATAAATATCCAATGTCTTTCTGCCAACTTCAATCACTTGTTTTGCAAAGGCCTCAGCATCTTCTGTATTGCCTTGTTGACATGAATGTTCAAGTTTTTCAGCTAGAGGTGTTAACAAAGCCGCTCCAAATGTAGCTGCACTACCTTTTAATGCATGTGATTGATTCTTAAGTTCAACAATATTTCTACTCGCTAATAATTGATCGATTTGATTCAAGATTTTCGCGTTTTCAATCACAAAAAGCTCAAGCATTTCCGGGAGCATTTCAGCGGAAACATCATCAGACATTTGTGAAATAACTTTAGAATCAATATATGCTGATTCAGCATCGATTGTTAATGTGCTCTCAATTTTGGAATCTGTTGTCATAATCCTTGTTCGCTCTGTCAATTTATTCAAAAAATGCAACTATTCAGCTTACCCTCTATTTTGTCCAATTTTTCCTGTAAGACTGTTTCAGTAATATTTATGAGTGTAATCTAATACAAACACACTCGAAATAAAACATTCCATTTAAAAATTTAATGACACCGAAAATTAAACTTATTCCTTTCGATCTAATTAATTAAGGAGCGCTGTTGGCCACTATTTTTTGATTTCAACACAACAACTTCTGTGTCACCTATGATTTGTTGAATTTCTTGCATATTGGCATCTAGCTGAGCATAGTTAGATTTGATACCTTCATTCTGATCCTGGAGTAAATTATTTGCGCGCGCTAGTTTGTTTTCCATTTCAATAATCCGGATGGCAGAATCAATTCTTGCCTTGAGTATTTCTGTATTAATAGGTTTAGAAATAAAATCATCAGCGCCAGCTGACAATCCTTCAACCAGGTCATTATTGTCAGACTTGGCTGTTAACAGAATCAGGTAGACATAATGTCCAAAATCTGAAGATCGCAATTTACTGCATAACTGAAGGCCATCCATTTTCGGCATCATCCAGTCACTGATCACGAGTTGAACGTCTTGTTGACGTATTATTTCCAACGCTTCAAGTCCATTACTGGCCAGCTCAACCTCATAACCCCAATTTTTCAGGACGTTTGAAATATAATTTTTAACATCTTTCATGTCATCTACAAATAATATTTTCATCTATCTTTCTCCTTAATAATAGTAAGCGAATTATGTAATACATATGTTATATTACTTAAACTATAAAACAACATAGATTAAACACAAACCGATAATTTATTCATAAAGTTCGCTGTAATTAACAATAATATTCATAAGTTAACAGATTGTTTGTATTTACCATTATGTTTTTTTCGCAACACAATGAAATGCAAATAATATCAATTTAAAAATCTATAAATCATACTCACTTAATTTGTCAAAATCGTAGTTAGTGAGTAAGAATATTTAACCAACCGCTATGCTTGTAACTTTAGACTGCATCTTGTCTAATACAATCTTTTAAGAGAAAGAATGGTCTGTTTTTCTTACGTGGTCACATTTTTGATGTGTTTAACCTGAATTCTCTTAATCCAGAGAAACAACACACTGAAACTGAGAAGGACAGGGCGGCACAAGTTTATCTTTAGGCAACAACTCTCTTGAAATCCACCGCTGCTTACCTGATGAAGAGAAATGAGTTTCTCAATTTAATTGAATACAGGATGCCTCTAATCATTAGGATTTTTGTTCGGGTTCAAGGCGGATGATTTTCGAGAACCGCAGTTATATGGAATATATGAGGATCGCAGAAAACCATCCAACGCTGAAATCGGTCAAAATGACGATGATTAGAGGTGCCCGACATACCATATCGTGCCTGGGGTCTGCATATAACTCATCATTTTTACATTTCAGCCTCCGTCGATCATCAATCACAAAACCCACAAACCACCTGAGTTGCGTTATTTCACAAAAATGATGAAAAACTTGACCAAATGCAGCTTTTTCACCACAAAAGCTTCTCTTCTAAGACAGCCTGCTAAACTAATTCGGAGATACTCACTACGGCTCGTTTGACATCCTTAAAAATCAACCCAAGTTTGGACTGAGGCCTTGCCAATACAGTTAATACAACATCCTCACCAGCCTGCATCATCAACACATAACCCTTGTCACCTTTGACCAAAACCTGTTCCAATTTTCCTCTCGCAAGTTCTTGCGCGGTTCTATTCCCTAAAGACAGCATTGCAGCACTCATAGCACCAACCCTATCCTCATCCATTCCCTGGGGCAAAACAGCGGCAATCATCAAACCATCTATGGAAATCAGTGCTGATGATTCAATATCTACAGAGCTACCGTTTAAACCAGTTAAAATACTTGTCAGCATTTCAGCACGCATAATGTCTCCTTAATATAGGTAGTTATAATTTAGTTGTATTTCAAATATGTGTTTGTAAAGGTGCATAGCGGGTTGTTAATATCCAGACCAGACGAACAAAATTGGGATGATCAAAGTGAGGAATACCAGGCATTACCAAAGTAAAACGGTATTTTCCAATATGCAATGGCCAGATACCCAAGCGGCTGTCACCAGCTTTATCCATCACCCCCCAAGCCTCACTACCAAGATGCAGATTTTTCAGTAATAGAGCTGCATGACGATCCTGTAAGCTCATCATGTCAGCACTCAAAGCTGCCAATTCTTCAGCAGTTTCATGGGAAAAACCAACAGATGACAGATAAAACCCCTCTGCATCAGCCAGCAATACTTCGTCATTTTCCGCTAATTCGGAAAGTAACTCAGGCAAGATGTCTTCCAAAGACTCATTCGACAACACAAGTGGAGAATCAAGCCCTTGCACCCAACGCAAAGAATGCATGCGATGCAACAAGGTGAGTGATTGATCCAGGGATGGACTTTCACTGAGAACAGACAAAAATTCTTCAGTCACCTCTGGTGTCTTAGGACACCCCAACAAATTGCGCAATAACCGGCGGGGTGGCGTATCTTCTGCCTTGGCAGTCGCGTAATAGACACCAGCAGGCGTTGGTTTAAGGAAAATATTTTCACGCAGTTTTAAACTCGACATTATTCTCCGCCCATTCTAATTATAATTCCGGATCCAGACGAAGCAAGAGCGCCTGGACTAACAACAATACATCGGTCTTGCAACGAGCGTCTACTTCAAACACTGGCGCATGATAATTCAATCTGGTTAATGCCAGATTGTAATCATTCAAACAAGGTTCATTGCTGCGATCCATTTGGGTGACTCCAATTGCTACTGATGTCGATCTAATCAGTGTATCAAAACGTTGCAGGAAAAAACTCAGATCTTTTAACGGATCAGGACGATTATTATTGATCAATATCATCAAACCAATTCCACCAGTAGATAAAATGTCCCACATGAAGTTGAAGCGTTCCTGCCCTGGAGTCCCATAAAAATGGAGTTTTTCTCCCCCTGGCAGGCGCATGACTCCGTAATCCAACGCGACTGTGGTCTCTGGTTTGCACTGTTTAGTCATATCAGTTGCAACTTCATCGGTACGCATCGGCGGCTCGTCACTAATACTGGCAATAGCAGTTGTTTTTCCTGCACCAACCGGACCAGTAAATATAAGTTTATGTTGTCTCATGCTTACCGCCTATTCTTTATTAATACATGACAAAAACAGCCACAACAAACCTTTGTTGAAATTAGGGCACCTCTAATAATTAGGATTTTTGTTCGAGTTCAAGGTGAATGATTTTCGAGAACCGCAAGTGTATATGGAATATATGAGGATCGCAGAAATTGAATTTCGTTTGTATCCAAACAGGCGACCATTTCGGTTCTACGAAATCCGGTACTTTGCTTAAGAACTTACTTGAAATCACATCAACAACTAATTTGTCCATCTTCGATGTTGCCGCAACAGTTACATAACTCTCTAGCCTGAGTACTTTTACCAAACCAAGTAAAAAAAACCATTCAGTAAGGGTCACATATAAAAATATCGACTACAGTTAAGTAGGTACTAACTCAACTATCAAAATGTGGTGTGGCAACAAAACATGAATTCACTATTTCAAAAAACGATCAGTCCTGAACAAAATCAGGACGACTCAGAGCAAATTGGAATCCATATACAAGGCATTCCAGCGCTTGAAGTCTCAAAATTGATACGAATTCTACAATTATCAGCGACACGTAAGCGCAGATATGTCAATGTAAATTCAGCTGATCAAGCAGCCATTGTTATTACTACGGAACAGAACCCTATCGTGAAAGATCACCAGGTGGTTGTCACTTATGGCAAACAACCATCTGTTTCTTTATACCATCTACAACCACCCTTAATGAGCATACGTGTATTAAGAATGCTGGATGGGATAGAGCTTAACAGTATTTCCCAGACAGAAACAACAGTTACTCCAGAAGCACAAAATACTGTTCTAGACAAGTACAACAAGGTCGACCAGTTTACATCTAAAGTAACGTTATCGGTTCCTGTCACAAACGCAGCTGTCACTAACAATGGCGATAATCTGTCATATCGAATTCTGATTGTCGATGACAGTGTGTTAATTCATAAAGCTTTGGATATCGAACTGGCTAAAGCGCCTTTTGTAAGCAACAAGGATTACGCTGAATCTGGTGAAGACTGTCTAACTCTGATTAATCAAAACCAGTACGACATGATTTTTCTGGATGTGATGATGCCTGGTATCGACGGTTTTGAAACCTGTGCAAAAATACGCAAGATTGCCAGTTACAAGAAAGTCCCAATTATCATGCTGTCGGCTAAAACTTCACCGCTGGACGAAGTCAAGGGTGTTATGGCTGGCTGTACCACCTATCTCACCAAACCGATTAAACATGACGCCTTCCAGAAATTGCTGGGACGCATGGGCAACTGGTTAGAAAACTACAAGACTGCCTGAACAACAAGCTGTCTGATTGACAACCATCTCTATAACAACAGGAAAATGTAATGAAAACAATTTTGATCTGCGACGATTCCCCAGTTGAAATTATCAATCTCGCCAAAATTCTGGAAACAACCGGGTGCCATATTATTAAAGCCAGCAATGGTCAAGAAGCCGTAAAACTAGCCAAAAAGCATAAACCCGATTTGATTTTTCTGGACATTGTTATGCCTGAAATGGATGGTTATGCCGCGTGCAGGGAACTCACAAATTCACCAGAAACCAAAAACATGCCCGTTGTGTTTGTCTCCAGTAAAGGCCAGAAAGCTGATCGTTTGTGGGCACAAATGCAAGGTGCCAAGGATCTGGTACAAAAGCCTTATGAAGACAATGAGATCATCAAACATGTTCAAGCTGTATAGGTCTATATCGATAATCATGTATTGATAAGTGTAATGGTGATTTCGATTAGGCCATAAGCAAGTATTATCAATCGCTAAACCTGTAAGAACCTGCTCAAGATCTCACTGAATGGCACATTACGGCGTTAAAAGTGACCTCAAAAGCTCACATACACCAGTATGCTGCACTTTTTCGCCCACTTTTAACGCTTGCACTGCATCCCTTGATCGGGATCTTGAACAGATGCTAAGAAATAGTCATTTATTTTCAATTAAAACGTTGATACCAATTCAAAGAAAATGAGTAATACGCAGTGTTAAACCAACTGGACAAGTAAAAATGAGTGAAGTAATAGAACCAAACGTTGATTCATCGAATTTGATAGCTGACTTCCCAGCCATCAACACTGATGTTAAATCCCTAGTGGATCTCAATTTACGTTACGGGATTAAATTAGGCGGGTACAGCCTGCTGGTTCCTGAGTCAATTGAATCGGAGATTATCGCTAGTCCTGATATTTTTCCAATGCCAAATACAACCAATTTGATGATTGGATTAATCAGTGTTCGTGGTCGCTTCGCTCCGGTATTTGATCTGGGAGAAATGCTTAACCTCAAACTAAAAGGTCGTCAAACATCGATCATTGTGTTGCAACTTAATGGCGATTTTCTGGCATTTCCATATGACAGTGCACATTCGCTGGAATTACCCACGTCTGTTACAGACAATCATCCTGTACTACCGGATATATTGACCCAGTTCACTGGCGATATTTATCAAATTGGTGAGGAATTCTGGATTGAATTCGATTTCAAGCGTTGTCTGCAACAGTTTGCCAACCAAATTTCACAATAGAAAATTTTATGATTATGTCTTATCAAATATTTAGGAGTATCTACAAATGAGAATGAAACCCAAGATGCTACTGGGTTCAACTGCATTGTCAGTGATCGCAGTAGCTTTAACAACCATTGGTATTGTAAAAATTGCCAGTGATGAAGCGACCAAATCACTTCAGGCCGAAGTAACCAGTCGTTTGGTGATCCAGCGAGATACCCAGAAAGATAATATCGAAGGCTATTTTAAACAAATCAGCTCAGAAGTCAGTCAACAGGCCACATTGGGCGGTGTTTTTACTGAAGCTCTGGTTGAATTCAATGCCACTTTTCCAAAATTCCTGCAACAAGTTCCACATAATCCAACGGGTTACAAAGCGAATGTCAAAGCTTATTATGATGAGCAGTTCGGGGTCAATTATGTAAACCGTAACACCATCAATTCCCTTGTCAATTCCGATGGCTTACTGGAGTTGGTTGATCATAATGCTGTCGCCCTGCAAAATTTTTATATTGCTGAAAATCCAAATCCATTAGGTTCCAAACAGGAATTGGTCAACCTGGATATTAGCACTGACTATTCGAAAATTCACGCCAAATACCATCCACGTTTTACCGATTATCTAAACCGACACGGTTTTTACGACGTATTTCTAGTTGATGCAGACACTGGTAACCTGATCTATTCGGTATTTAAAGAGCTGGATTTTGCGACCTCCTTGAAGACCGGACCTTATGCCAACTCTGGTATCGGAGAAGCGTTCAAATTAGCACTGGGAGCGACCGAACCGGGTCAGACTTTCACAACTGATATGAAGTCTTACTATCCGAGCTATAACGATTATGCATCATTTATTTCATCGCCGATTTATATCGACGGCAAGATAGAGGGTGTGTTCATGGTGCAAATGCCAATCGATAAAATTAATCAGGTCATGACATTTAATAACAAATGGTCTGAATATGGTCTCGGTGAGTCTGGCGAAACCTATATTGTGGCAAACGATAAGACCATGAGAAATGACAGTCGCTTCCTGAAAGAAGATTCTGCAGGCTTTTTCGAAGCGCTCGCGAATGCATCCATACCGACTACAGTTACCGACCTTGTACTCAAGAAAGATACGACGGTTGGACTAATGACAGTGGACTCTCCAGGAGTCAACGCCGCCTTGAATGGCGAGACTGGTTTCGATATTTTCCCTGATTATCGTAATATTCCGGTATTGTCTGCCTATACGCCTTTGAACATTGCCGGAGTTAACTGGACTTTGCTCGCAGAAATTGACGAAACCGAAGCCTTTGCTTCAATCGACACAATGATCAATTCGATTATCAAAACAGCGCTGATTGTAGGAGTTGTGGTACTAATTCTGGGTATGCTAGCAAGTTTGTTATTCGTTAAAGGTATTGTGTCACCAATTAGTCACTTCAAGGACATCATGGACAGGTTTACCAATGGCGAAGCTGATGTTCGGGTAAAACTCGATTCAGATGACGAAATCGGCGAGTTAGCAAGAACGTTTGACGATCTGCTCAACGAAAGAGAAGAGACCCTAAGTAAAATGCAGGCAGAGAGTGACACACTCAACACATCAGTAATCAATATGTTGCAGGTTGCCGCTCAATTAAGTCAAGGTGACTTGACAGCAAGAATGGAAGTTGCGGAGGATGTCACCGGAACACTGTCAGACAGTTTAAACCTGGTCGTTGACCAAACCAGTAACGTCATCAACCTGGTAAAGGAAACAGCACAATCTGTAGAGCAATCCGCTAATCAGGTTAAAACTCAGTCAGATACAGTTAAAATTGCTTCGGAACAAGAACTTGCTATCGTTAACATTGCGGTTAAAGATTTGGCCGAGTCATCTAAACAGCTCAACAATATTGTGTTGCTTGCCAAGAAATGTAACGCCGCTGCTGACGAAACCGTCATCATTACCGATAGCGCACAACAATCTGTCAGCGAATCGGTCGAAGGCATTAACAGTATTCGCGATACGATTAGAGAGACAGAAAAACGGATCAAGCGTTTGGGTGATCGTTCGCAGGAAATCGGTGGTGTCGTTGATTTGATTAACGGTATTGCTGAAAAAACCCATGTACTTGCTCTGAATGCCAGTATGCAGGCTGCTTCTGCCGGTGAAGCAGGACGTGGATTCGCAGTCGTTGCAAACGAAGTACAGCGCCTGGCTGAAAGCGCTCGAGAAGCGACTCTGGAAATCAGCCAACAGGTGAAAAACATTCAGGTTGATACTGCTGATACAGTCACTGCAATGAACAAAGCCATCTCTCAAGTCGTTGAAGGAAGTCAGATGGCTGAGAAAAGTGGTCAGATAATGAACACAACCCGCGAGAAATCAAATGATCTGGTAAACCTGGTGCAGGAAATTGCCATTCGTTCTGAAGCCCAGGCTAAAGTGGCTTGGAAACTTCAAAAACAGGCGACTGAAATCAAGAAATCCAGCACTCAAACATTTGATCAAATGAGCGAGCAGACTCTGCAAACAGACAATCTTGTAAAGTACTCGGATCAATTGCTACAAGCAATTAATACCTTCAAGATTGCAGATTCTGACGAGATACAGTCAGATAACGCAGTCAATTTATAAGTAGGAAAAAGGCTCATGGCAGAAGAAATCATTCAACAACAGAAGCAGGATCAAATGAACGGCATATCAAGTATCGATGCCTTAACTAACGATCACTGCCTGGTTAATATCAACCGGGTCAAAGATCTGTTACCAGCGACTGGATTTGATGGTTTGACTGAACTGTTAGACTTGCTGGAAGAAATGCAAGTGCAATGGTTACAGGAAGGACAATCCGATGCAGCGCAGAGTGAAAACAGAGTATTGATGCTGGATGAGATTCTGCAACTTGCCGAGCAACACCTGGAACTAACTATCGGCGATGAAATAATAGATGATCTTCTATTTGGAGTCGCCGAGATTAGTACCGGAGCTAATTTAACCGAAGAAGATTTCGCCATCTTGAAAGAACAATTGCTTCAAGACGGTGAGCAACAAACAGTGGCTCCGGCCAGTGCAATCAGCAAACAAACACATGCACACATATTGCAAAAAATTAATCTGTATCAGGATCAGCTTAATCAGTTTACTGAATTAGCCGATTCTAAAGGCTTGAGTGGTATGCAGGATATTCTGCTTGCGCTTAAGGACTGGTTTGAATGGCAGCTCGAACAGGATAAACACAACAGTGTATTTACTGAAAACGATGTCACTGGACTGGAGCAACTGACTACTGCTGTCACTGCCTATTTTACTTTGAATAATATTGAAGATGCAGTACAACATCTATTCGACGGAATCGCACAGTTACATGGAGACCCCATCGTTCCATTAGAGGATGTCGAAGAATTTAGTCAAGTTTTAATTGACGAAATAACCACACAATCAAGTACAGATCTACAAAGTCCAACGCTTGCGATACAGGAAACAGTCCTTGATCACTCTACTGAAGAATTGACAGAGGAAGTTTTCAAGACAGATACAGGTATTCCTAAACACCTGAATGAATTTTTAGATCTGTTGCAATTATCAGTTCTTCAACTTCAGGTTAGCCTGACTAACATGTTGCCACTGATCAGTAATAACAC
The DNA here is from genome assembly GCA_965224565.1 of Methylococcales bacterium. GTDB lineage: Bacteria > Pseudomonadota > Gammaproteobacteria > Methylococcales > DRLZ01 > DRLZ01. Next base: position 323,100 of record CBDCZN010000001.1, read on the forward strand.
TTCCAATCCTGAACAAAGTCAGGCGTTGAGTGAAGAATTTGAAAGCGAATTAAATAAATTCACAGGTGTTGTCGGAATTGCTGGTTTTGATGGACTTAAACAATCCTGTGAACACATCCAGGATAACTATCTTGCGCTAGAACAATGCAATTTTAGATTATCCTTAGAAGACAGTCAGAATTGGAGTCGCTGGATCGAAGCAGTGGTTAGCTATTTACAGTCTCCACTAGATCAGGATTTAATCCAGCAACTGTTAATGACACATTGCGCCCCTGGTTGGTTATCAGCATTAAACGAGGATAATACCACCGAATTACTGATCAATTTGAGGGCACTGAGTACTATAAGCGCGGATTCCGATAAACCACAACGTCAGATCGAAGCAACTGATGAAGATGTTTCCCTGCAACTACCCGATGATATCTATCCAGAATTGCTGGATGGTCTGCTACAAGAATTGCCTGTGCTTACAGAACAATTTTCCAACGCGATCCAATTCCTAAGTCAGGGTGGACACAGCCATGATCTGGCGATTGCACAGCGTGTGGCGCACACTATCAAGGGTGCGGGTAATACCGTGGGTATTAAGGGTATCGCCAATCTGACACACCATCTGGAAGACATTTTAACGGCCTTGGCTGATGCTGAGACCCTACCGGGGAAAGACATCCTCAATGTGCTGACTAGAGCAGCTGATTGTCTGGAAGAAATGAGTGAGGCGTTGACCAACAATGTCTCAGCTCCATCCGATGGTAAACAAGTGCTACAAGAAGTTCTAGATCTTGCCAGCCGAATTGATCGAGAAGGTTGTGTGTTTGAAAATGAACAATCGAGCACACAGATCCTAGACAATTCAGCCGCTGTTGAAACTGAGGCTGAATCCAAACCGGTGGCCACGGAAGAATCTGCCGAAACACTGATCCGAGTACCAATATCCATCATTGATAAACTGATGCAGTTCTCTAATGAAGTGATCATCATCAATGGACAATTGCGCGAGCGTCTGCGTCAAACCAGCGGAAAAACCCGGGTTTTACAAAACCAGCTGGATTTGATATACACACTTGGTCTGGAACTGGAAGAACTCGTCGATATCCGCAACTACGATTTACTTAAAGGAGCCACCAATTCAACTGTGACCACTGAATTTGACACTCTTGAAATGGATCAATACAACGAACTGCACACCTGTAGTCGCCGTATTCACGAGGTTGCAACCGATATTAGAGAAATAGGAACCAGCTATCGAACAGAGTTGATGGATATTGACAACATGCTCATCGAACAAGGCCATCTCAACAACACATCACAAGGAGATTTATTGACTATGCGCTTGGTTCCCGTGCAATCGGTATTGCCTAGAATCCAGCGTAGTGTAAGACAATCTTGTCGTTTGACTGGTAAAAACGTTGATCTGAAAATTAGTGGTGCGGACGTTCAAATGGATAGGGATATATTGAATGGCATCATTGATCCATTGATGCATATTCTGCGTAATGCTGTCGACCATGGTATCGAGACTGATGAAAATCGTATCGCATTTGGTAAAGAGGCAGACGGCACCATTCATCTGAATTTTCGCAAAGTGGGTAATCTGATTGAAATTCAATGTATTGATGATGGGGCCGGACTCAATCTCGACGCGATACGTGCCAAAGGCATTGATCGTGGCATGATTGAAAGCGATGCTGAAATCAGCGAAGACGAATTAAAGCAGCTGATTTTCCAGCCTAACTTCTCAACCAGCGAAAATGTTACGCATGTTTCTGGTCGTGGTGTTGGTATGGATGCAGTCAGCACCGGAGTTCGTACCTTGGGTGGAAGTTTGACCCTGGATTCTGTGCCGGGTCAGGGTTGTAAGTTCAAAATTTTACTACCGTTAAGTCTGGTGCATTACCATAGCCTACTGGTCAAGGTCGGAACGCAGAGTGTTGCACTAGCAGAGCGCTCAATTGAACAGATACTTCATCCTGGTGCTGGCGTTTTGGAACGCAACAACGATGAACTCAGTTTTATTTTTGAAGATCAGGTATACCCTATCAAAACCCTTGATGCGTTACTCAGTCGTGTCGTACCTGACAATAGTATTGCTCTGGAAAAACGCGTTGTTATTCTAGTACAGCAACAAATGTCACGCTTTGCGATATTGGTAGAAAGCATTGTGGGAGTAACCGAACTGGTTGTTAAAAGCTTGGGCGGATTTGTACCCGATATTCATGGTGTTATTGGTGCCAGTATTCTTGATGATGGGAGTATCGCACCAGTACTTGATGTACAGGAACTGCTGGAAGAATCCAGTCACTGGTCGCAGATGAATCTGGATCAGATTGGTATCGGTAACGACAATGGCCAGTCATATGCGCTTGTAGTTGATGATTCACTAAGCGCCAGACGATCACTGGAACAGTTTGTTGGTGATCTTGGTTTTAAAGTAATGGCGGCTCGTGATGGCTTGGAAGCAATTGAAATGATCAACAACCGTATTCCAGATATTGTGATCACTGATATGGAGATGCCGCGTGTCAACGGTATTGAATTAACCGAATTCATACGTACCAACCCAGACACATCTCATACATATCTACCGGTTATTATGATTACTTCCAGGTCTACCAATAAACACAGACTACTGGCCAAAGCCAAAGGTGTCGATGTCTATCTAACCAAACCTTATTCGGAACAAGAGTTAACCAACCATGTAATGGAACAAGTTAGTTTTGCTAAGCTGCCCCAACAGGGAATTGCTGGTTAAAGAGCGATAATTTATTCGCATGATCACGCCTGATCATGTTGTCTCATGCTCATTTTAAAAACACATGATGACCGCCATCAACAACTAAAAACCAAATGGAAAAACTTATGAGTAAACAATTGATAGTTGAAACCCAGGAACTATTCAACGCTATCTTTAAATGTTGCCTTGAAAAAACAACAGGCACCTTTTTTGTCGCTACCGAAGATAATAGATCGTGTCAAATTGTCATTGAACAAGGTATTGTAACCAGTTCTTCATTCAGTGAACGTAGGGGGTTTCATGCAATCATTGAGTTACAAAAACTCAAGACCGCACGTTTTTCTTTTTCAAAAAATCTAATCTTGCCAATGGATGATAGCGCTAAAATTAGTGATAGTGTTGCCGTTCTTAAACAGCTAGGATTTGAACGCTTTGTAGTAGCTGAGAAAAAAAATCACGCTATTGATCTCAAGACCCAAAGAAAGGCAAAGGCGCATAGAATCTACCGTGGACAGCCTATTTATGACACTGTGAATCATACTGAAACCCAATCCGACAGGTCTATCAACAACAAGGGTAGTATTACAAAAAAACCTGTCAGAATGTACCGCGGACAGATAGTTAATGATTAGTTCTACTGAGCCACTTGCAAAACTATGAGATCACAACCGACTGAGATTGTGACTGAGTCGTCTGTTACGATTTTTTCACGGAATGGCTGTCATGTCACAGATGAACACCAGCAAATTCTTGTCATCTTGAGTGTTTTGTCAATTTAGAGCATACCAATCCTCCTGTGGGACTCAATTCCCTTTCTTTCTCCTTCAGTAAACTATCATTTACTCAAGAAAGCACAGCATCTGATTCACTGTCAGCGCTAGAATCCCAAACATTAAATGACACATCACTTTTGCATACCCACGCACCCGAACCACACGTCCTCCAAATTCATCTTTCAAGCGCCCGTTGACGCGCTCTACAGTGCCGCGCTCTCGGTATCGTATGGTTTCAGAAGATTGATGACCAATGATCCGGCTGCGTTTGTTTTCAGCGTGTATTTCATCCTTGAGCGTTTTATCGCGCCGTGGGTTTCGGTCAATCAACGGGACATGGCCTAACTGTCGACTGGTTACATAGATCTGAGGCACATCATAGGCAGCATCCATTAAATCATAGAGATTGGTGACACGTTGATGACTGATCATTGCCAATGGAATCGCCACCTGGCTATCATGCGTTGAAGCCGAGGTTAAGACACAACTGATTGGAATGCCGCCATCGGCTGAATCAATATGCAGCTTATAGCCTGTCCAACTGGTTTTGTAACCTTTGCTGTTTTTCTTGGTTCCCACATCACAGGCTATGGGCAAATCGTCAAGCATCTCCTCCAAGGGGATCCCTGTGGTCTGCTTTTCAATCCGCGTCAGTGTTTTCTCGCGAACTTCGCCTTTTTTTGGGCGTCCACGTTGCTTGGGGTGTTTGACAATGGGCTTCTTTTTGATCGGTTTTTCACGTGCATTGATCGCGGTTGAGTCGCGCGAATTATGTCCGACGATTTCACTACGATAGTGTTTTTTGATCAACGCTTCATGGATACGTTGCGGCAATTGCGATTCAGAGAATTCGGCAAATGCGCGAGAGACTGTCCATTCCTTTGGAATATCGCTGACACGTTCCCATCCACACAGACGCCTTAATGCGATGTCGGTGTGTAATCGATCTAACAACAGGCGCGTTGTTGGCATGTGATACACCATCTTTGCAACAAAGGCACGTGCAATGGCGACTCGATCCTTGGGTGGACGTCCAGGATATCCTTTGCTGGAATCAATAAATGCTTCAATGTGGAGCATTTCTAGCGTCGTTATCAGCTCCTGTTGTTTTTGAGTTAACGGGCCGAGTTCTTCGATCATTCGAGGAAATAATGTGTCTTGAATTGTCCACCAGGACTGTGCTATTGTTTCTCGTAACTTGCTCATTTTCCGATATTTTTAGAGTGTTTAGACACCTCTATTTTATCATTTTTGAGCAAGTTTTTCTTTTTTTTGCTACTCAAGCAACTAAATCCCCTCGCTTTTATGTATTTTGCAAGTAGCTCCTACTATGTAAGATTACTCTGTAGATACTTTTATGTGGTTTTTGTTGAATGTGACAAAGTAGAATTAGAAGACTTTAGTTAGAAAACTACTGGAAGCTGCCAATGAATTTGTCTTGTCAATTGGCCCAACTACCCCTACTCTATGATTGTTTTCCAGGAATGTTCTGAAACCAAATTTCCAGATATATTTAAACTCGCCCTGATTCAATTTTGTCTGCTTCCAAGGCTTGTCACACCACCGCTAGCCCACTTTTCTCACCAACTGATGAAATAATCGCATACCGATTTGAATTCACAAGGAATTTCATGAAGGAGTGGAATAACAATGCGTATTTCTAACTGAATAGAATTTTTGGTAGATTCAAACAGGTCGTGACGACTCATCAGACTGGTCGTAGAATGCACCCATATATGTCTTATTGTGGTCTTTTCATTAAAAGTGATCAAGCAAATGTTACTACTCAGCTCACCCAGCATTGATCCAATTGCAAGTTTACCAAGTAAACTTGCGTTTTTTCCTAGCTATCAAATCAATCAAGAGTGAGCTGAACAGTTACCAGAACTGGAAGGAGATGATCTCTACAATTTCCATCAATCAAGCGCACTCAATCAGACCAATTCTGAAATACTTTCCGCTGCTCGTTTGACATCCAAAAAAATCAATCCAAGTTTGGACTGAGACTTTGCCAGTACCGTTAACACTGCATCTTCACCAGACTGAATCATCAGTACATAACCGTTATCACCTTTGATCAAGACCTGTTCCAATTTTCCTCGAGCCAATTCTTGCGAGGTTCTATCTCCTAAAGACAGCATCGCTGCACTCATGGCACCAACTCGATCTTCGTCCATACCCTGGGGCAGAACTGCGGCCATCATCAAGCCATCAGTGGAAACTAATCCTGATGCCTCAATATCTGCAGAGGTACCGTTTAGTTCAGTTAAAATCGTTGTCAGCATTTCAGCACGCATAATGTCTCCTTGTAAAATTAATTGCTATTTCAAGTCTGCGCTTTTAACGGCGCGTAGCGGGTGGTTAATGTCCAAACCAGACGGACAAAATTTGGATGATTGAAGTGAGGAATTCCAGTCATTACTAGAGCAAAACGATGTTTGCCTACATGCAATGGCCAGATACCCAGGCGGCTGTTACCAGATGCATCGATTACGCCCCATGCCTCACTGCCCATATGCAGATTGTTCAGCAACAGATTAGCATGACGATCCTGCAATTTCATCATGTCAGCACTCAAAGCTGCCAACTCTTCAGCAGTTTCATGAGGAAAACCAGCAGATGCCAGATAAAACCCCTCTGCATCAGCCAGTAATACTTTACCATTTTCCACTAATTTGGAAAGCAACTCAGGCAAAATGTCTTCCATGGATTCATCCGACATAACAAGTGGAGAATCAAGCCCTTGCACCCATCTTAAAGACTGCAAACGATGCAGTAAAGTCAATGATTGATCCAGGGACTCACTTTCACTGAGAACAGGCAAAAATTCTTCAGTCATCTCTGGTGTCTGATTGCATCCCAACAAATTACGCAATAATCGACGGGGAGGCGTGTCTACAGCTTCGGCAATGGCGTAATAGGCACCTGCAGGTGTAGGCTTAAGGAAAATATTTTCACGCAGTTTTAAATTCGACATTATTTTCCTCCTGTTCTAAATTTAATCCCGGATCCAAACTAAACAACAGCGCCTGCACTAACAATGACACATCGGTCTTGTTGCGAGCATCGACTTCAAATACTGGTGCACGAATATCCATTTTTTGTAATACCAGATGGTAGTCGTTCAAACAAGGCTCATCCTTGATGTCCATTTGAGTGACTCCGATTGCCACTGCTGTCGTTTTAATTAGTGCTTCAAAACGTTGCAAGAAAAAACTCAGATCCTTTAATGGGTCAGGACGATTATTATTGATCAAAATCATTAAACCAATTCCACCAGTAGATAGAATTTCCCACATGAAATCAAAGCGTTCTTGCCCTGGAGTACCATATAAATGGAGTTTCTCTCCTCCCGGCAAGTGCATGACACCGTAATCCAGCGCGACAGTGGTATCTCGTTTGCGCTGCTTCGTCATATCAGTAGCAGCTTCATCGGTACGAACCGGTGGTTCGTCACTAATACTGGCAATAGCTGTGGTTTTTCCTGCACCAACCGGACCGGTAAATATAAGTTTATGTTGTCCCATGTTTACTGCCTATTTTCTGTTAAAACGTGACAAAATCCGTCGCAACAAACCGGTATTGGGTCGATTTGCTGTTGAAGATACTGAACTTGCTGAAGGCTTTACAGGTGTAATCGATTGATTTTGAATTGTTTCGATCAAACCTAGCGCATTCGCAGCGCTGATTAACCCATAGACTTCTTTGCTTTCAATATCAAGTATTTCTGCGATACGCAGCGGTGATACCGGCGCGTGGAACAATAAAGCGCAGATTTGTACTGCATGATCCGGGCATAAAAAGCGGGTTATGTTGGGCCAGCTTTTGAGCTTTATTAGTTGCCTCTCTGTAATCCCCAAAGGCAACTGCCCTCCTGCATTCCACCAGGCAACCTTCCATAAAAAGGCATCCATCGCTTGCAAAGAACCCGAAAGTTTATTGGTGTTAAACATCGGTTCTGGACTGATCTTGATTTCAGTACTGCGCTGAGCTTCTTGTGAATGGTGACGAGCAAACGTTTTTAATGGCAGTCGACAAAATGCCTGTAACTTTTGATCATCCGCATCCACCCAGACTTTGCCCATGCTTGGAAAAATGATGATTGGCTGCCACCAAACATCCAGACGTAAATTAAATCCAGCCTTTCTAGACTTATTATAAGCAGTCTTCAAGGCTTCCTGTAGATAGTCAGCTGGATTATATTGCGCAGCATTAGTTCGTGTCGATATTCCATTGCGTGCAACTTGACGATCATTATCCGCCTGTTTATCGCTCACAGCGCTTGCAGCCTGATGGATAGAGCCACCCATTTTTTCACCAACCACAATTTTACTTGGATTGACAGTTTCACTGGCTTTATCCAAGGCTTGGATTAAATCGTCCTGACTAAATGGTTTCTGTACATGAATGACGCTATCATCCTGCTGATCACTCACTGACAACCCAATAATTGTTCGATCTGGATATTGCTGGCGCAAGTCATCCAACATTGACCGTGCCTCATAGGCATCACAGTCAACGATTGTAACATTTGCCTGATCGTTTTCTACCAAGCGATAACGCTTGCGAATGAAAACTCGAACAACCTTGATAAGTTGACTCTTCGACTCAGGAATAGAAATTTGCAATGTTTGTTCTGCATTCATACGCTTGCTTTCACTTTTGTGTTGCGAACCAAGACTTGAAATCGGCATTGTTTGTTCAGTACTCATAAGCTTTCTACTAATTTTAACGTTGTGAAAAGAGAAATGGCTTCGTCCCATGATTTATCCAGACATCCATGTGTTTTGAGCAGATGATAACTACTCCTAAAACCTTCTGCATCTTGAGTGGCACGATAGATTTCCAACAAATCCCGTCTGATTGCTACACGTTCGGGTTCAATTTTGAGCTGAGATTCCAGAATCTCCTGAGCTTGCTCAAGCTGACCTGATTCCAGACACAAACGCGCAGTGTTTACCGGATCCAAATCTGTAGATTGATTGCTTGATGTTGTTGTTGCTATGATCACCAGTTCCTGATCATCACTGTGCATTCCATCATGCAGAACAGAGCGCGAGGAAAACGGCAAACCCCGAGATGGAATTTGACCACTGACAGCTTGCTCTAAAGCAAATTTTAATTCCTCAGACAAGTGGTTACTAACCTTATTCAAAATTCGCTGACGAAATTCTTGTCCTTTGTCTTCCAGGATGTAAAAGAAATCCAATACAGCCGCATAAACAGCCTCTTCATTATTCATACATAATGCACGATCAATACGGCAAACATGAAAAGCCAGTCCTTTTGGATATCGTTGTACTTGTCTGCTTAAAAACATGTAACTCGTTTCAGCATTGACGCATACAGGCAAACGTAAGTTGCGGAAAGTTTCCAGAACAAACGCGCCTTCCCAAGGGAAGTGTTTGTCAGATATTATAGTAGTCATGCATGTTTGTTCCATATACAAACCAGTCAATTAATCTAATTATTAATAGTATAGATGATATTATCAATTTTACTTGAATTAAGATAACAAAAATTAATAATGTTAAATCAACTGATAATATTCATTCAAACCGTATTTTCACAGCGATACCACCCGCTACCTTATGCAATAATTTCTAAGTTCATTTATCAAACAACGTAAAATATGTCTTGAACCATTAATCAAATCCCGTACTGGCAACCAATCAAAACTCTGAAGATATTATTAACTAAATTTATATCTAAAAATCAACCACACATTTTTATGTTTTTACATGCTGCATTGAATATTGTTCATCGGCATTCTCTTTTAAGCCATTCCATACTGGTTGTATAACATCTTAAGCATTTGCAATTCGCCATCTTCCGGCTTACACCAACCATCAATCTCAATATCTTTAAGAATTTGCCGTCCCTGTTCATCGCTACCCATATCTAATAACAAATCTTGAAAGGTTGCATGGACGTCGCTGATATAAGGTGCAGCACAAAAAAGATGGAATGCAAAATTTGTCTCACTTTCATCAACAATGCGGGTTGACCCTCGCGCAAAAGACGATAGTCCCTCGTAGGTCTTCTTCAAAATAAACAACACATCAGCTTGTTTGCGAATCATCAACTGCAATGCTTTAATTTCATTGCCTGCAAAAACAAAATTGAAAGTTTCCGAGTCCATTTCATTTTCGTCACACAGTGACCGCCCCAGGATGTAAACGAAACTATTTTGTGTCGCTGTCACCACTTTGGGTTTATTAAGCTCTGCCAAATCTCGATTGTCATCAGCACGCATCAAGATAACGACTTCATCAGCTTCGGTTGTTGGCCGGGCCAGCGGTACATAACCCTTATTCTGTATCAATGCACAAGCATCAAACGGCTTGGAAAACAAAATATCTGTGGACAATTGCCCCAAATCTTCTCCCAACTTTGGCTGTTCCAAGTGTATCGCCCGCTCTAGTTTGCGTTGCAGATAGGTATTGAACAAATACCAACCACTCAATTGCTGACCTGTTTGCAGGTTTGCAACGAATTTCAACGTTGCATTGGCAGAAGCACTTGCTTGCGGCTGCGTTTCTGTACTGGTTCCAGGTTCAAAAGGTGCAGCAGGTTCATTGGCCTTTGAGGTTCCCTTGGCGGAGCCTGCACTGTTTTTTGCACCACGAATGAAACGTCCTAATCCAGTGATTTTGAACAACATACTGGTCATGCGGTTTAAGTTTTCAACCTCAATTTTTTTGCCTGCTGTTTCCCAAATGTCAAACAGTTTCAATAACAATGACAATCCCATCGAATTGACTCGCACAACATTTTTAAAATCCAGCAAAATTTGAGTATTCAATTGATGAGCCGCCAATCCCATGCTTTCCAATACAGGTTCAGCGTGTACATCAATTGATCCAATGCAGTCAAAAATACTGGTATCTTTGTCAGCTGAAGAAACGGCTTCTACCTTAAATGTTTCTGTGACATTAATCGTTTGTGTAGTAACCATCAGATTTGTACCTCTTCTTGCTCTTCAACATGGTTCAGAAATTGAAAACCAGTATTCAAATTTAATTCAAACTGATCATTGAGATCCCAAAGCACTGTTATTTGAGTGCGTTTATGTGGATGCACTCGTACTTGCAGGTAATCTGACAAGCGCCACATCATGTATAAACCACCTCCACCAGTACCCGCAGTCACACCATGTTGCATTGCCTGCGAAATACTTTTCATAAATACTGACGGCGTCAATGTTCCCCAGTTATCTGTCACCATCATCCCGAGCACGTTATCATTGAGTGCAATATCGACGCGTACTTCTTCATTGGCATTCAGTTCGCGGCCTTCACCTTTGCTATAGTAAGCCTTGTCTTGGCCATCTCTGGGGGCTGCGTAGAGACCATTCTCTAACATCTCATCCAGCAGAACAGCAAGGCCCTCAATATAATCTTCTTGAACTGTGTTTTGCTCTGTCAACCATGCCATCACTTCTTCCATAATGAACGATTTATCATCACTATCAGTTAGCTGAAATTGGCGTTTTTTGACATCATTGGGAAGAATTGAATACAGATCATCATCAATACTTTGATGATGCTGATTCATCAGCCGACTCCACCCCAGACTGTGACAGAGTTTATCCTGCTTCGGTAAGACTCTGCATATCCTGTCTTGCCTGAGACGCGGAAGCAGATCAGCAAAATCTCCTTCTGGAAAGATTGCTAAATATTGACGTGAAATCCGCGGAATGGCTTGCGAACCCTGACGATAAGCCGCATCGGTAATGCGGATAATATCACTTGGTTCCGAGTCACCCATTGAAGTTGCAGATTGAACCACACGGTCTGTATGATTCATCACAACAAAGGTAATGTCGTCGGTAAACACTGTGCGACCGGTATGTGCTCTTAGTGCTGAAAGTAATTGCTCGAAAATCACTTCCGGTTCAGCATCTCCGTAGGTATCAAGAATCCCTTCCAGGCGATCATAGCCAAACTCTTCACCGAACGGTGATTCTTCTTCAACAAGTCCATCAGTAAACAAAAACAGACGATCTCCAACATCCAGCTGATGCGTCGTTTCTGATGATTGGTAATCAGCGTCTGCACTTTGCCCCAAAGGTAAGCCTGAGGCTTCAATCATCGTCCATTGGCGACTTTCTTTTTGACGCCTGTAAGGAAGCACGTGACCAGCATTAGCAAATCGAAGAGCACCAGTTTTAGCATCAAGTGTAATGCAAGCCATGGTCATCAACAGCTCTTGCTGAGCCGTCTCAAGCAAGGTTTCGTTAAGCGCTTCCAGAATCGCGCTCGGTGCACTGATTCCTTTATGAATGAGTGATGAAACACCCGCTTTCGCGGCACTCACTACCGTACCGGCTGCAACACCGTGTCCGCTTACGTCACCAACCAAAACAATCGATTGATTACCTTCAATATCGAAATAGTCGTAATAATCTCCACCAACTTCGCTTGATGTCAGCATTTTTGCGTGTCCATGCAATCCAGGCAAATCAATTTTCGGGTCTGCCATCATGACTTTTTGTAGTGATGCAGCAAGGTTAACTTCGGACTGTAAGCGTTTACTCAACTGCTGTAGTTCAGTATGTGTTTCTTGTAATTTTTGTTCTGATAGTTTTCGCTCAGTGATATCAATACCCGTTGCAAGAAACAATATTGGCTTCTCGGTGACCGGGTCGAGGATTACCATGTTGTGCCACATGATATTGAGCAACTCTCCACTTCTTATGATCAATTGAGTTTCTAATTCTTTACTCATCAAATCATTACTGACCATCATTTCATCAAAAAGACCTTTTGTAATTTCCCGGTCGTTGTGCGCAATGAATTGTTCGAAAAAATCAACCCCTAATGTTTCTTCCGAAAACCAACCAGTCGTCTCTTCAGCAAAGTGGTTGAAATTTACAATTTTTCCATTTGTATCAATCGCTACGATCAGTGCTTGCGCTGTATTAATCAGTGTATCGGCAAAGTCTTTTTCAGCCTTTGCTTTTGTCATGCTTTGTCGTAGTTTGTAAACTAGCGGTTTAAGAATTGCCTGACCAAGTGTGATCAAACTTAATATCATCACAATGAACATTATGTTCTGTAGGTCAATCGCACGGCTGATCTTCGAGTCAGTCTGTAGTTGAAGTAGATTAGCAAATTTGTCCAGCCCTCGACTAACCAGTTTGTAATCATTCGATAGAAACTTTTGAATTAACGGATGTTGAGGATTTAACTTTTCGTCTGGTATTGCAATAATTGTTTTTATTGTTTTAATATAATTACGAATATTTAAATCAAGATCATACTGTCGCCCAAAGAAAATACTGAGTTGCTCTTCAGTCAATACGTTATCAATATAAATTGGTCTTCCATATTCGATAACATATTTCTGGCCATGACTCAATCTTTCGTTATTATCGCCTATAAGCACTAAGTTATTACTTATTTTACGTTTAAATGATTGTATTTCATGTGTATTTTTTATCAACAACAGTTGCGATACCAAATAATTGGTGCCTTCTATAAGTTGGCTTTGGTCACCTACCATTTTAATCAATGATGAGTCACCCTTTTGATCCTCAAAATTTGAAAATACCACATAGTAACTAGCACCTATAATAATCCCCATTGCTACCAGAACAGTGACATACTGCTCCATCATGGAGTCTACTAATCGTTTAAATATATTACCCATTTACTCTACCTCTGATAATTCGACTGAACTATTATGAATCTGTTTTAACCATACTCAATATAATTACTTCACTGATTCCTTATCCTTTGGATCGATTGACTCAAGCTGATAACAGATCTTCAGTAAATTGGCCTGACCAGCGGAAGCTAGTACGAACCTCCATTCATGCATAAAAGAGAGAACTCTCTGATGATCAATTTTTTCCAATTAGTTAAAGTGTAGCTTGACATTATGATAATGCTAGGGTATATAGCTTATAACATTTAATTAAGTACAGAAATTTTATAAATCAGCAACTTAGACTTAATTAATATAATATTATGGGTTGAATTTTATATAACTTGTCGATTGTTAGTTATCAGGGTAGAAAATAATATTTTATTTAATTTCAATCACTTATAACTTAAATATAGTGTTTTAATCAGTGCCGGGAATTAATGAAAAACCACAGTAATTCTCTGTAAGATACTGAATCTATGTAATTTAATAAATAATCACTATCTAAATATGAAATATATTCAATAACAGTGTGTATATTTCGCGTGGATTCGAAGAACCAGCTAGGGCTCATCAGACAGGAGAGAAATGCAGGCTAGTTTTTCTATTTTAGAAAAATAGATCGGTCATTCTAGCCAGAATGGTTGATTTTACTACTTTAGATCATTCTATATGGAACAGTGCATCATTATCTATATTGTGCCCACAAAAAATCATTGTTTTGGGCGATTTTGGTCAATGTCACTAAGTTTATAGAATTACTCAGCGCTGTGGAGGAGTGACTGGCATCCATTGCCACTCGTATATAATTCGGGGTGTAGCCATAATTAAGGGTTTTGTCCTCAGCTGCATGGAATTTTTCAGTCTCCCAGAGAACTGGAACACTTTGATTAAGCATTGTCAGCATGCTGCTGGTTTTAAGTTGCTGCGCAATCTTAGCTAACTGGGTGGCTCTGGCTTTGCGGATAGCAGGATTGACCTGATTAGGTAACGCTGCTGCCCGTGTTCCTTCTCGGGGTGAATAGGGGAAAATGTGAATACCACCAAATTGCATGTACTCAACAAATTCCAGGGTTTGCTGCCATTCGCTATCGGTTTCTCCGGGAAAACCGGCAATCATGTCTGTGGTAATATTCAGATCTGCAATCTGCGCACGCATTTTACTGATCATATTTGCGAAATCTGTAGTTTTACAGCGTCTTGCCATGCGTTGCAAAACAGTGTCCGAGCCACTTTGCATTGGCAAATGCAGATGTGGCATCATTCTGGGATTTTCAAACAAACTAAAAAATGTTTCATTGAGTTCCCATGGTTCCAGCGAACCCATACGGATACGCGGAATATCAGTTTCATCGAGAATCGTTTGAATTAATCCTGGCAGATCAGATTGCACATCATGGCCATAACCACCTAAATGAACGCCAGTCAGTACAATTTCCTGAACATTCTGCTCAACCAGAGTGTTAATTTCAGCAATAATTTCCTTTACAGGGCGACTCACTTCGTCACCGCGCGCTATGGTGACAATACAAAAAGTACAGCGATAGCGACAGCCATCTTGTACTTTAATAAAAGCGCGTTGCCGTCCGAGCTGGAATAGTACCGGTGATTGTTGTTCAAACTCAGCTTGATTGGCAGTACTGGTTGAGGAGGCAAGCAGATCCAGCCCCAAGTCACAGACCTGATTCTTGTCTGCATTGCTGACAACCAAATCAACCTCAAGTAAATCAGCCGCTTCCTGGGTATTCAGTGTTGCATAACAACCACTGACAATTAATTTCGCATGCGGATTATTTCTTTTCAACCGTCTCACAGACTGGCGTGACTTACGCACGGCTTCTTGAGTCACTGCGCAGGAGTTCATAACAATCAATTGAGCATCTTCAGCTTTACTGGCTATCGAGCACCCTGCCCGACTAAATTGATGCGCCCATGTCTGAAGCTCAGCTTCGTTGAGACGACAGCCTAGCGATGTAAGATAAACCTGCATTAAAAACTGATCCTGAATGTTGTGAAATCACAACAGTGTATTGTGGATGGTAGGTTTCTACAAGTGGGGAATGATATCTAAATATTAGGTAGTATCCAGTGACAGCCACTGTAACTGCTCAGTTCACCCCTAATCTATTTGCAGAAACAAAAAAGCCGGGCCATGCAATGCATGGCTCGGCCGGGGGACTGTCTAGTGATGATCACAGAGGGAGGAGGGGATGTGGGCAGGGTACTGCAACCACCACATCATCAACAGTCACGCAAACAAGTATGGCAGAACAAGCGAATATTGATGCGACTCAGGTCACGCTTTAGCGCATATATTGCTGAAATTGCGGACGAATGGTCGTTTGATTGGGATAAACGGTCAATTGTGTTGAGTTGTAATGTGCAAAACCTGACTAATCATAATCAAAACTGACTGATTTTAGCTTCCAGTGTAAACCCGGTAGGAATGTGAATTGGTTTATGCAGCTCTTCCATATAAGCCAACTAAATGACGCAAATGACTGCTCTGTTCTTCATCAAGCTGATCCCAGTCAAGTTGCCACTGCCAATTATTTTCAATGGTGCCTGGTGTGTTCATACGATCTTGAGTCGGCAGTGAAAGCACATCTTGCATAGGAACCACTGCCAGTTGGCAGGTTGATGCCATTGCCGAACGAATCAGGCGCCACGCTGGATCTTCTTCAGAACTGGCCAGATAGTCATCGACATAGGTCTTCTCAGCAGCATCCAGACTGTTATACCAACCAGAGCTGGTGTCATTATCATGGGTGCCGGTGTAAACAACGCTGTTAGGGATATGGTTGTGCGGCAAATGAATATTATCTGGTCCGCCACCGAAAGCAAATTGCAAGACTTTCATACCCGGTAAATCGAATTCATCGCGTAATGCTTCCACTTCTGAGGTGATAATCCCCAGATCTTCAGCAATCAATGGCAGTGACCCGAAATGTTCAATAAAGGCTGAGAGTAACTCTTTACCTGGGGCCTTGATCCAGTTGCCGTGGATTGCAGTTTCAGCATCTGCCGGGATTTCCCAATAAGATTCCAGCGCACGAAAATGATCAAAACGCACACAGTCAAACAATTCAAGCTGAGATTGCAAGCGCCCAATCCACCAACTGAAATCATCTTTTTGCATCGCATCCCAGCAATATAGAGGATTACCCCATAATTGTCCGGTATCTGAGAAATAATCCGGAGGAACACCGGCAACCACACGTGCGCTGCCATCGTCTTTTAACTCAAACAATGTTTGATGAGCCCAAACTGCATCACTATTGGAAGCAACGAAAATGGGCATATCACCAAGCAGACGAATGCCCTTCTGTGCCGCGTACTCGCGTAATTCTTGCCACTGCAAAAAAAATACAAACTGCTCAAAACACTGTTGCTCTATTTCATCTTGCAAGCTCAGTCTTGCTGAACTAATGGTTTTTGCTTGACGGTCGCGATACTCAATGGGCCATTGTTGCCAATCTTGCCCAAAAAACTTTTCATGCAATGCCATAAACAAAGAGTAATCATCAAGCCATTGTTGATGCTGTCGTTTAAAAGTCTTGAAAGCCTGAGAATCACTGTCAGATGCCTGTTGGCAAAAACCAGCATAAGCCTGCTTGAGTCTGGTGTCGTGATAATTTTCCGCTAATGCCAAATTTGGTTGATTGTCATCTTTAATTAACCAGCCCTTGTTTTCTAACCAGGGCAAATCAATAAAACGCGAATTATTGGCATGCACAGAAAGCGTTTGATAGGGCGATCCATTCACATGAGTCGGCCCCAGTGGCAGCATTTGCCAAACCGATATGTTGGCTAATGCGAGAAAGTCTATAAAATACTTTGCCTCCTGCCCAAGATAACCATTACCAATCGCAACAGGAATAGAAGTAACATGCAGCAGTATACCTGCACGGCGACTGTCAAGAAGTGGTGCTGTTTTTTTATTCAATAGAAGTATCTAATCAGGTTCCCAGAAGAATTGAACAGTCGTTGGATTGAAATCATATTAATGCTCACTCCCTGTGCGCATAGCACCACCCATTTCAGGGTCTCCGCCACCAAAAGTAAATGATTCGGAGAGATAAGCTGGAGGCTCTACATCCAGTAATTGATAAAGATTCTCTAGATTCGCGCGGTATAAACTCTCAAAATCACTCACGCTTTCGGCTGAGTTATATTCGCCAAACCACCAGAACCAGTCAGATCCTTCACAAATTGCCAATTGTAAGTCAGCTTGCTCGCGCTGGGATTTACTAAGTACTCCACTGGCAATCACCTTATCGTAACTGCCTTTTGCGTCATCCAGCATATCCCAGGCACGATTTTTGTCAGCATCTCCGACCCAGGTGGACAGGGTTCCATAAACCCAGCTGCCCGGAACCACATGTGGAATGGTTTTGACGATATCATACTGATTCAGGCACTCCGAGAATGTACTCAGTCTCAGCGATGAATGTTCAGAAAGGGTTTTATACAAGCCATTAAGGAAATGAAAACCGTTCTGTGGATAATGCTCCCAGGCATTTTCACCATCCATAATGATCGCAATAACACCTTGATGATGTTGCTGTTCAGCAATTGCCTCAAGATGATTCGCCAAATCGCCGACTGCATCATCACCGTGCCAGGTTGAATATTTGAAACCAATCAAATCTGATAATCCATCGTCTCTGAAAAAACACTGCAATTCAGTATTTTCCAGTTGATAAGGACGATGTTTGTGCTCAATATGGATATCAGCAGCAGACAAACTATTATTCAATACATTTTGCCCTGTGGCAGTCCAGCGAAAACCTGATTGATCGAGTATTTTAAGTGTTGCATCGCAGACTGCGCCCTCAGATGGCCAGCAGCCAATTGGGCGACAACCGAACACTCGCTGGAAGGTTTCAAAACCTTTTTCGATATGCCAACGCACCCGCTCCTCCCCGCCGGGGTAATGAGTGAATTCTGGCAATGGGGCATCTGGCATCGCTTCTTTTGCGCTGTTAATATCCAGCAATAACGGCATAATCGGGTGTGCATAAGGTGTCATCGACAACTCAATCTGACCATCTTTGGCAAGCTTTTTATAGCGGCCCAGCACGCTATCGAGTAACTCACCAATCACTGTAAACAATTCCAGACGCTCTTCTGGCAGATAAACTGATTCACGATGCAGTAAGCGTTTTATGCGTAAATCAGACATTTTGACTGTTTCGCCCATCCACGCCAGATGATACCAAACCAGTAAATCGGCAAAAAACTGTGGATCTGCATAGGAGAGGAACTGAGGATGTTCAATCAGCCAATCGGCCATCCCAGCAATCTTATGATAGGGCTGATAACGCTCAATACTGCGATGGCGATTAGTACGCAAACAAGCCGTAACGATAGCCAGTCTATCCTCATCAGTAATTGGCATTTCATGCACCGCCAAAGCGCTTAACAGTGGATCACGCAGAGGTGTACCACGACTGAGAAAGTCTTTAATCTGCTGAGCATAATCCTCAATCTGTTCGAGTAACACAGGCGCAAAATTAACCACAGCTCGGGCATTGGGATTGTCTTCCAGGTGCGTAACCATATCCACATAATCCTTGATTACATGCAAATATGTCCACGGCAAAACATATTCCCCGGTAGTCATATCCCGATACTCGGGCTGGTGCATGTGCCAATAGAAGACAACTTTCATCGGTTCACTATTCATCAATTATGAAAAGCCTGCATGGTGAATCTCTTGTCCGAGCATTTCAGGAGTCACTAACACAACACCGCCAGGCGAAACAGAAAAACGTTTGGCATCTTCCTCAGCATTTTCACCAATAATAGTACCCTCGGGAATTTGACACCCCTTGTCGAGAATAGCTTTTTTAATACGGCAACTGCGCCCGATATTCACATACGGCAACACGACAGAGTCCTCAACAAGACTATATGAATTGACCCTGACATCTGAAAACAACAACGAGCGCCGAACCGTTGCGCCGGAAATTACGCATCCACCTGCAATTGTCGAATCCACTGCCGTACCACGACGATCATCATCATCGAAAACAAATTTTGCTGGCGCATTTTGTTGTTGATAAGTCCAGATAGGCCAGGTCTGGTCATAGAGATTCATTCCAGGATTAACCGAAACTAGTTCCATATTGGCCTCCCAGTAGGAGTCGATGGTTCCAACATCACGCCAATAGGCTTGCCCACCCTGCAAATTCAAAAACGGGTAAGCATAAACCTGATGCTTATCAATAATGCCGGGGATTATATCATGCCCAAAGTCACTGCTTGAGCCTTCCGTTGCCGCATCTATAACCAATTGCTTATAGAGAAATTCTGCATTAAACACATAAATGCCCATTGATGCCAGCGCAGTACCCTCACGACCTGGAATACTTGGTGGATTTGCAGGTTTTTCAACAAATGCCTTAACCCTATTATCGTCATCCACATGCATGACACCAAATCCTGTCGCCTCTTCCAGCGAGACTTCCAGGCAACCAATAGTCAAATCAGCCTCATTGTCGGCATGATAGGCGAGCATTTGACCATAATCCATCTTGTAAACATGATCACCCGCAAGAATAACGATGTACTTGGGACCACGGTTGCGAATAATATCAATATTCTGATACACAGCATCTGCTGTACCCAGATACCAATTCTCTCCAGTTCTTTGCTGAGAGGGTATGATGTCAATAAACTCACCAAATTCACCACGCAAAAAACCCCAGCCATTCACCAAATGTTTAATCAATGAATCAGCTTTATACTGTGTAAGGACGGCAATACGGCGAATGCCGGAGTTGATACAGTTAGACAGAGGAAAATCAATGATTCTGAATTTCCCACCAAATGGCACCGATGGTTTGGCGCGCCAATCAGTCAACTGCTGCAAGCGGCTACCACGCCCACCCGCCAGCACTAATGCCATGGTTTGTTTGGTTAGCAGGCTCACATGTCGCTCATGTTGTTCTTTTGGCATAATCTCTCTCCTTTCACTGGCAAGATTTTGTTAGTATGTGCTACCAGTCATCAATATTGTACTCTGTGAGGTGATACTAAGTGAAGCCAACAACTCCTAATAAATCAATGAATCCGCTAAAGCCATCTTTGGCCCCAGAATTGCAACGCATTATTGATGGTCGCCAGCATGATCCTTTTTCGGTATTAGGGATTCATCAGGAAAATGGTAAACGTATCGTGCGTGCATTTCTTCCATTCGCAGAATCTGTCAGCATTGAGCCTGACGGCCCACAAATGCAGCGCTTAGAGGGTACTGACTTATTTGTTGCCGATATTACCGGACAGAGTTTGCCGGATCATTATCAGTTCAAATGGGTTGATAAGCAGGGTAAACAAGGCAGCACATGGGATCCTTACTGTTTTCAACCGATCATTGAAGAATTTGATTTACACCTGTTTGGTGAGGGTAAACATTGGCATGTTTTCAATATTTTAGGCGCACACCTTAAAACAATTGACGGCATCAGCGGTACATTATTTGCTGTGTGGGCTCCCAATGCCGGACGGGTCAGTGTCGTCGGTAATTTTAATCAATGGGATGGACGATGCCATCCCATGCGTCACAGAAATAGCGGTGTGTGGGAAATCTTTATCCCGGATCTGGGCGATGGCACCTTATATAAATATGAAGTGCTCAATCGCGACAGCCTGGCAGTACAACTGAAAACAGATCCGTATGGACAACGTTTTCAACATCCGCCAGAAACCGCATCGATTGTCACCCAGCAATCAGCATTTATCTGGACTGATCAAAACTGGAAACAGCAAGCAATTGCAGCCGATTGGCAACATCAGCCCATGTCAGTTTATGAAGTGCATCTGGGATCATGGCGCAGAACTGAAGATGACGAGTTTCTCAGTTATCGGGATCTGGCAACCCAACTGGTGCAATATGTGAAAGACATGGGCTATACCCATATCGAGCTATTACCGATTACAGAATATCCTTACGATCCATCCTGGGGTTATCAGGCAACCGGTTTTTTCGCACCAACCTGCCGTTTTGGTGACCCAGACGAGTTTCGCTATTTTGTTGATAGCTGTCATCAAGCAGGCATTGGTGTCCTTCTGGACTGGGTTCCCGCTCATTTCCCAAAAGATGCGCATGCGCTAGCACACTTTGATGGAACGGCGCTCTATGAACACGAAGACCCAAGAAAAGGTGAACACCGCGACTGGGGCACTTTAATATTCAATTATGATCGCAATGAAGTTAAAAACTTTCTGTTAGCCAGTGCGGTTTACTGGTTAGAGGAATTTCATATTGATGGATTACGTGTCGATGCTGTTGCCTCCATGTTGTATCTGGATTATTCACGAGAAGAACATGACTGGATTCCCAATGAACATGGTGGCAACGAAAACCTGGGAGCAATCAGTTTCATGCGTGATATGAACCATGTCACCCAATCAGAAATTCCCGGCTCATTAATCATTGCTGAAGAATCCACAGCCTGGCCTGGGGTAACATTGCCACCCGATGCAGGCGGGCTGGGTTTTACCATGAAATGGAATATGGGCTGGATGCACGACACCCTGAAGTACATGCAGGAAGATCCGGTGCATCGCAGCTATTACCACAACAGCTTGTCATTTGGCTTGCTGTATGCGTTTACTGAAAACTTTGTATTGCCGTTTTCGCATGACGAAGTTGTGCATGGTAAAGGCTCGATCATTCATCGCATGCCGGGGGATGACTGGCAACAATTTGCCAATTTACGTTTGCTGTATACCTACATGTTTACTTACCCGGGCAAAAAACTGTTGTTCATGGGCTGTGATTTCGCCCAGCGCGATGAATGGGATCACAAACATTCACTGGATTGGCATTTGCTTGAACATGCGCCACATCAAGGTATATCCACCTTAATTACCGATCTGAATCGCTTGTACAAGGAAACCTCTGCACTGTATTTTCATGACTTTGAACCTGAAGGTTTTGAATGGATTACCAGTGATGATTCCAGTCAGTCGGTACTTGCCTATCTGCGTAAATATGAACAGCACAAAATCATTGTCATGCTGAATTTCACCCCGGTTCCACGTGAAAACTATCGTATTGGCGTAGCACAGGCAAGCATCGTCCAGGAAATACTCAACTCTGATGCCAGTGTTTATGGCGGCAATAATGTTGGTAATCCAGCCACGCAGGAAACAGAAGCGTTGCCCTGGAATGGTCATGAGCACTCCATCAGCCTGACTTTGCCACCACTGGCTGCCATCGTATTAAGACTGACCGAGTCCACAGTCAAGACTCCGGTGAAAAAACCAGTCAACTGAGCTGCGCTCTGAACAGAACAGTCAATCAGTCACGTTTTCTACTTCCACTTTTAACATACAATTCAGGTCTAAGGAGTTTATGGCTCAATTCGTCTATTCAATGAATCGTGTGGGCAAAATTGTCCCACCAAAACGGATTATTCTTAAAGATATTTCCTTATCTTTTTTCCCAGGTGCAAAAATCGGCGTACTAGGCTTGAATGGCTCTGGTAAATCAAGCCTGTTACGCATCATGGCTGGTGTCGATAAAGACTATGAGGGTGAAGCACGCCCACAACCCAACATCAACATCGGTTATTTATCCCAGGAACCGGAGCTGGATGAAAGCAAAGATGTGCGCGGCAATGTTGAACAAGGTGTCAGCGAAATAAAAGCTGTACTGGATCGCTTTAACGAAATCAGCATGCAATTCGCTGAACCGATGAGCGAAGATGAAATGACTGCTTTACTCGAAGAACAAGGTACACTGCAAGCAAAAATTGATGCTGCTGATGGCTGGAATCTGGAACGTACGCTGGAAATTGCAGCTGATGCATTACGTCTACCTGACTGGGATGCCGATGTTAAAACCCTGTCTGGTGGCGAAAAACGTCGCGTGGCGTTATGCCAATTGCTGCTAGCCAAACCAGATATGTTGTTGCTCGATGAGCCAACAAACCATCTGGATGCTGAATCAGTCGCCTGGCTAGAGCATTTTCTGGAAAATTATCCTGGAACTGTGGTCGCTGTTACTCATGATCGCTACTTTTTGGACAATGTCGCCGGTTGGATATTGGAATTGGATCGTGGCCATGGCATTCCCTGGGAAGGTAATTACTCATCGTGGCTAGAGCAAAAGGAAGCACGTCTGGAAACTGAAGAGAAAACCAGCTCAGCACGCAGAAAAGCCATGCAAGCAGAGTTGGAATGGGTACGTACCAACCCCAAAGGGCGTCATGCAAAAAGTAAGGCACGTCTTGCCCGCTTTGACGAGTTAAGTTCTGAAACCGAACAAAAGCGTAATGAAACCCATGAGATATACATTCCACCTGGCCCTAGGCTTGGTGATAATGTCGTTGAAGCAAAAGACCTCAATAAAGGCTTTGGCGAACGTTTACTGATAGAAAATCTCAATTTCAAACTACCACCAGGTGGAATCGTCGGGATTATCGGTCCCAATGGAGCAGGAAAAACCACATTATTTCGAATGATTGCCGAACAACAACAACCTGATTCCGGCACATTGACCCTGGGCGAGACTGTCAAACTAGCTTATGTTGATCAAAGCAGAGCCGAATTACAAGACGCTAAAACAGTCTGGGAAGAAATATCCGACGGTCAGGATATCATTCAGGTTGGCACTTACCAAACCCCGTCCAGAGCGTATGTAGGTCGCTTTAACTTCAAAGGACAGGATCAGCAAAAACGCATTGGCGATTTATCCGGTGGAGAGCGCAACAGAGTGCATCTGGCGAAAGTACTGAGAAGCGGCGGCAACCTGTTACTGCTTGATGAGCCAACCAACGATCTGGATGTCGAAACCTTGCGCGCGCTGGAAGAAGCCTTGCTGGCTTTTCCAGGTTGTGCAGTCGTCATCTCACATGATCGCTGGTTTCTTGATCGCATCGCCACCCACATTCTGGCATTTGAAGGTGATAGTCAGGTTACCTGGTTTGAAGGCAATTTTGCAGATTATGAACAAGATCGCAAACGCCGCCTGGGAGCAGAAGCCGAGGCTCCACATCGCATACGTTACAAAAAGTTGGCGTAGTTGCACTTCAGATCTTCCATCGATTACAATCTTCAACGCAGAGAGGTTAATAACAATAGGCACAAACCCTACGCGATGTTACAATACAGCTAGTTATAGTGAATACCAAACAATATACTTCTCAATATAGAGGTAGCTGATTGATAACCAATTGTAAAATCAATTAAAATCTGACTATTTGTCCCCAGATTAAACAAAAGACAATGTTCAGATAACATAATCGATAGTAATTTGACTTGGGGCTGTATACTGTGCCAACACTTTTCTACAAAGATAATAATAATTCGTTCAATAACCACCGAATTAACATGCTTCGATTACTGCATATTCTGTTGTTTTATTGTGTCGTTAATACACCAGCACTGGCATCACTCACTCCCAGCAATTATCAGCTGGAGTGTGGTGAATCTTTTGACTGTCCAGCAGCCTTGCAACGCAGAGTCCATTTCTGGATAGACATATTTGGTCGCTATAGCACTGATACTGCGGTATTTCATGATCGCAATTCCCCTGAAAAAGTCTATTCCGCACTAACAAGACAAGGTGCTTGCGGAGGTCGGTCAACACCAAGAGCAATCGAAAAGGAGCGCACCCGAATCAAGCAGCTACTACAATCGATTGCTTACAAGAAGACAAAACACAAGCGACTCACTCGCAGTGAAAATCAGCTGGCGGTGTTGTTCCATAATGAGTCTCCTTCCTCAATACGCAAAGCCAGTCAACGAATTCGTTGCCAATCAGGGAATGCAACGCGTTTTCGTGAAGCAATGAAACGCTTTGGTCGACATCAGCCTAAAGTATCGTCAGCATTGAAAGAATTTGGTTTGCCTGAAGGCATCCAATATATCCCATTTGTCGAATCAGCCTATTCTCCCAGCAATTATTCTCGGGTTGGCGCTGCTGGCTTGTGGCAACTGATGCCGGCAACTGCTCGTCACCTAGGATTACTGGTTAACCCTGTGGTTGATGAACGCATGGATCCGGAAACCTCCACGTTGGCAGCCATTCGCTATCTTCAACATAGCTTTGAAATATTAGCTCCAGCTGCTCGCTCAATGAATCCACAAGCCTCTGAAGCGAACATTTATCCATTTGTTATTACCTCATACAACTTCGGCCTCAACGGAATGCTTAAAGCAATGCGCGAAACCGGGGTTGATTTTGTGCAAGTCCTGGACAACTACGAAAACAAAAGCTTTCAAATGGCTGTTAAAAACTTTTACGCCAGTTTCCTGGCTGCACGTCACGTGGCAAAACATGCGGATCAGTTTTTCGAGTTGCTACCAGAAGATCAACCGCTGAAGACGGTAGCCGTGAAAAACAACAAGGCTCGCAGCGCTACCTCCATTGCTAGTCATTTTTCACTAACAGTCGATGCTTTAAAAACACTCAATCCAGCCCTAACCTCAGCGGTCTGGAAAAATCAACAGCTGGTTCCACAAGGTTTTGTGCTACGTCTGCCGCAACCCGACAAAGGCAATTTGAATAATAAAATCACTCAATTGGACCATTTACCAGCCGGCGCATCATCAACAAATCCACAGCAATACCGGGTTAGAAGTGGGGATTCGGCATGCGGTATCGCTCAGCGCTTTAAAGTCAATTGCAGAGAACTGGCACGAAGCAACAAACTGGGCAAAAAATCCATGGTAAAAATCGGTCACATTTTGAACATTCCAGGTGGTCGCATGGTTTCAGACAAACCAGTCGCTGAAATACGTTCGCGTATTTTTAACGACAAGATCTTTTCCGTCCAGGCAATCATGAATGCTCCGATTACAAAAACTCACCTGCCGGATAAAAAATATAAAGTTGCGATAGGCGATACAACCTGTGAAATTGCGGAAAATTACAAGATGAGTTGCCGTGAACTAATGCGAGTCAATAACATCAGTAATGCCGCAAAAATAGTCGCCGGCAAAACATTGACCATCCCGGGAAAAATAAAAATAATCGTCGGAAAAACGGTGGTCGCTGACCAACAACCTGAAACAATAAACACTCAAATCATCGCTGCTATATCTCAATCCCGACAACCGATAGAACCAGACAAACAATCATTTGCCGAGGTATCCAATACCTCATACCTCAACAGGTTACTGAATAAATTCAAATTCGATCAACAAATTGAAAACGCAACGCAAAAACCTGTAGTCGTTGCTCAGAAACAAGTTGCCCGCTTAGCAAGCACGTCCAGTGATTCCATAATAACTGCTGAGAAAACACCAACCAAACATGATGTTTCTGAATTGTCAGCCCAGCAATCAGACCACAACAACAGTTCGATTGCTAAAATCAAACCACAATCAGAGAAAATAGCTTCAGTCGCTGCAATCGATTATACACAAATGAAAAAAATACTCAGCGCAGATGAAATTGCTCGTGCGTTTGGCTCCACTGACGATTTGTCTGTTGCCGTCGAAAAAGAAAAAAGTACAACTGTATGGACTATCAAGGTAGCAACCGATGAGACCCTCGGACACTATGCTGACTGGTTAAAAATTGGTTTTTCCAAGCCAATTTTGAAGCTGAATAAAATTAAATCCAGTCGCTCTGTACGACTTGGACAAACCATACAACTGCCCATCAAGGATCAAGCAACAAAAAATCTTTTTGAAGAAAAACGTATCGCCTATCATCGAGCTTTACAAAAACAATACTTCAACCAATATCTGGTCACTGGGAAAAAACAATATCGTTTTCAATCAGGCGACAACCCATGGACAATCGCTTCATCACACCAGATACCGCTTTGGTTACTCAAGCGTTTTAACCCGGGAATCTTTGAAAACATGCATG
Organism: Methylococcales bacterium; assembly: GCA_965224565.1. Classification (GTDB taxonomy): domain Bacteria; phylum Pseudomonadota; class Gammaproteobacteria; order Methylococcales; family DRLZ01; genus DRLZ01. Next base: position 350,092 of record CBDCZN010000001.1, read on the forward strand.
ACATTGGTAACGTCGTTGTGTTACCTGTGTTAGAGCCTCAACAATCGTAGTCTAAGATCTCGCTGAAGGGCGCATCGCGGCTTAAAAGTGATCTCAAAATGCTCACATACGACAAGTATGCTGTGCTTTTTCGTCCACTTTTGCCTTGCACTGCATCCCATAATCGAGATCTTAACAGGTTCAGGTTTATCATCAATTGACTACACAGCATCGACTTTCTCAGCCCTACCCGCTCGTTTACGCTCATTTTCAGTCAATAACTTCTTACGCAAGCGGATTTTCTTCGGGGTGATTTCAACCAGCTCGTCATCTTCAATAAACTCTAAAGCCTGCTCAAGCGACATGACAATTGGCGGTACTAAAACAATATTTTCATCTGTCCCGGCAGCACGGATGTTGGTCAGTTGCTTACCTTTTGTCGGATTCACGACTAAATCATTGCCGCGTGAATGAATGCCAATCAGGCAACCTTCATAGACTTCATCACCATGACTGGCAAATAATCGCCCACGTTCTTGCAAATTAAACAGCGCAAATCCAAGCACTTTGCCGGTCACATTGGAAATTAAAACGCCATTTTTACGATTTGCAGAAACACCAGCTTTGATCAGGGCGTAGTGGTCAAAAATATGGGAAATCAACCCGCTGCCTGATGTTTTAGTCAAAAAATCAGTCTGAAAACCGATCAGCCCACGCGTTGCGACAATATATTCCAGGCGAACACGCCCTTTGCCATCGGTTTCCAGATTTTTCAATTCAGCTTTGCGTTCACCCATCATTTCCATAATGGCGCCTTGATGTTCTTCTTCTACTTCAATGGTGGCATGCTCATAAGGCTCACACAGCTCTCCTTCAATTTCTTTCTGGATCACTTGTGGCCGCGAAACGCCTAATTCATAGCCTTCTCGTCGCATGGTCTCAATCAGCACCGATAAATGTAATTCACCTCGGCCAGACACTTTGAATTGATCGGGATCAGCTGTGTCTTCGACCTGTAATGCAACATTATGCGTTTGTTCTAGCATCAACCGTTCTCGAATCTGGCGTGATGTCAGAAATTTCCCATCACGACCAGCAAACGGTGATTTATTAACCTGAAAAGTCATGGTCACTGTTGGTTCATCAACCGTCAGTGGTGGTAATGCGTCAGGCTGCTCTGGATCGCACAAGGTTTCCGATATTTGTAAATTATCGATACCACTGATACTAATAATATCGCCAGCGGAAGCTTGATCTACATCAATACGCTCCAGCCCAAGAAAACTTTGTACCTGCAAGATTCGACCACGGCGTTGATTATCGCCATCAACAATCACTACATTTGCATTTTTACTGACAGTGCCACGCTGGACTCGACCTACGCCAATGATGCCAACATAAGAACTGTAATCCAGACTACTGATTTGCATCTGGTACGCACCCTCCAGATCAACAGCTGGTGGTGCTACTTCTTTGACAATCATCTCAAACAAGGGCTGCATATCACCATCATTCACATCAGAATGCATTCCCGCATAGCCTTGTAATGCCGATGTATAAATAACCGGAAAGTCCATTTGTTCATCTGATGCCCCCAAATGATCAAACAGATCAAAAGTCTGGTCGACAACCCAGTCAGGACGCGCACCATCACGATCAATCTTATTAATCACTACTATTGGCTTTAATCCCATCGCCAGGGCTTTCTGCGAGACAAATCGCGTTTGTGGCATTGGTCCATCAACCGCATCAACCAGCAACAAGACGCTATCGACCATGGATAGAATACGCTCGACTTCGCCACCAAAGTCAGCATGTCCAGGAGTGTCGACAATATTAATTTTATAGTCATTCCAGTGGATAGCAGTATTTTTTGCCAGTATGGTGATACCACGTTCTTTTTCCTGGTCATTACTATCCATCATGCGTTCTGCACTTTGACCACGCAGATCCATGGTCCCTGACTGGGTTAACAGTTGATCAACCAGTGTGGTTTTACCATGATCAACATGGGCTATAATCGCAATATTACGAAGTCGTTCGACTGACTGCATTCAAAAGATCCTTAATGATAAATAATTATGATTAAAGCGATGCTTGATATAACATCACTAAATGTTGCATGTCCTACAGATGGTTTCTGGAAAAAACAACGCCATCTGAACCTGACGGTTTGTATGATAGGGTTAAGTGGATGATAACTCGTCTATCTGATGAAAATCCATTGTACGTGAAAAATCCTGGATTACATCAGTCAAACACAGCTATTTGTGCAAAATATTGCGTTTCAATCAGGCATTACGAGGCAGGATTGTAACATCAACCAGACAAATACAAGATATTTTTCAACGATAGAGTGTGTAATGTTTTTTGGAGAGTGAGGCGGGAAATCTTAGCCATAGTCATTCTACAATAATGTTTTACAACGAAACTATCCGCAAAAAAGCGGATACACTAGATGCTAAATTTTCACGTGCGGAGAGTATAATATAACTACGATAAACAGAAAACAATCAATGGTACTCGATCAAACTCGCCTGCATTCAATAGCAGCCTTCATTCGTATTGATTTACGATTGCTCCCAGGGTAAATTATGAAAACGCCAGCCGTTGATTGTACTACGGTGTTTTTCATCATCCAGATCACCTTCGAAGCCTTCTTCAACATTAGTAAGATTAATATATCCCTCTACCTCCAGTGCATGTGCCGCTTGCAAGGATCGTTTTCCACTGCGACACATCAACAGTAATGGAGTGTTTTTATCAGCAACAGCTTCATCAACTATCTTGATAAAATCAGGATTCGCTGTCCAATCCGGAGCTTCTTTCCAGGGAATAAACACTGCTTGAGGAGGATGACCTACAAATGCATACTCAACAGCAGTGCGCACATCAATAAGCATAGCATCAGCATTGCTCTCCAGCATTTCCCACGCTTGTTTAGGATGTAGTTTTTTGATCATTGGTTATGCGTTTCCCTGTAACGTATGTTTAGATGCAACCAGATAAGCCTGCCCTGGCATACTATTCTGTGAATCACTGGCTAATCCATCTTCCCGATAACCATGTATTCGTAATTGCTTAAAAAGTCTGATCAACTCATTGGGCTGCAATAAATAATCAGGATTTTTTGGTCCAATCCCGACTGCTAACGCATCCACTGTAAAGGTTTGATAAAACAATAATCCTCCTGGTTTTAACATCGTTACAATCTGTTCACAAATTGACCTGTCGAGAAAATGCGCAACCACAATAACATCAAAGTATTCAGCAGGCAAAGACTCACACTCTATATCTCGTACTTCAGTATGAATGATCAGGCGGGCGTGATCAGCCCGAGCAGCTAATTGCTCCAGTGCCACATCTGAGATATCCCACGCCCAACAATCAAGTCCACGTTCAGCTAGAAATAAGGAATTTCCACCTGTTCCACAGGCAAGCTCCACAGCACGTCCAGTTGCAGGTAATAAATGCGCAAAATCAACGACAACCTGGGCAGGCCGTGGAAATTGGTCTGGCAATGCATTATTGCGATAAATCTGGTTCCATTTTTTTTGCGCAGTGGGATTCATTTTGTTCAAGCTAATTCAATCTTGGCAAGTTTCAGGTTGTTTTGTGTTGAAGAAACGCAACTCGGACAATATTTAATGGCTGCTGTCGAACCATTCCTGTCATTTACAGAGTGAGAATTAATACTACTACGTCCCCAGCTGTAGTGAAAGATGCTTGATAGCAAGACCAAGTATCGTTCTTGAACCCTCTTTCACGAGTTAAAGTATGGAACAACAATCCGAATCACTTTGCCGATTAATGGCTGTCTCCTTTCTCTTTGTAAATCGCAATTTTGTCGAGTATTTCGTCAACCGTTTGTTTTAATTCAGAGCCCATTCTTAGTAATTCATTCGGGTATTTTTCCGGTACTAAATTTAGAAATGCGTAATAAAGTGGCTTTAATTGATCAGCCAGATCGTACTGTTTCTGCCATTTGTCGAATAGGTTGGTTTGGCCTTTCGCTAAAAGCAGTATTAACAAATCAATAAAATTCTTTTCAGTACCAACATCCTGTTGCCAGCTTTCAGTTGATAGAATTTTTTCTATGCTGTCCTGAGCAATGTCAAATCCATTATTCCAAAGCGCGACTGATGCCAGTGTATGCAAATTGTCAAAGCCAGGGTCATCCTCAACTGCACCAAGAGCAAGACTCAGAGCTTCGGTTTTTTTATCTGCCTGAGCCGTTTCGAAATAAAGCCAGGCGAGAGTATTTTTGGCTCCGATTACTCCTAATTCGATCGCTTGTTTATAGTTAGATTGCGCTTGATCGTACTGCTTGCGTTCTCTGAATAAATTGCCCAAATTGAAATACGCACCCGTGTCACCATGCTCAATGGCCAGCTTGTAATTGGCTTCGGCGTCTTCGTACTGCTTGCGTTCGTAGAATAGAGTGCCCAGATTGTTATATGCAACTGTAACACCGTGCTCAATGGCCAGCCTGTAATTGGCTTCAGCCTCTTCGTACTGCTTGCGCTCAAGGAATAGATTGCCCAAATTGTTATACGTATTCGTATTACCGTGCTTGATGGCCAGCTTGTAATTAGCTTCGGCGTCTTCATACTGCTTACGTTCGTCAAATAGATAACCCAAATTAAAATACGCACCCGTGTCGCCGTGTTCAATGGCCAGCCGAAAATTGTCTTCAGCTTCTTCATATTGCTTACGTTCGTAGAATAGAATGCCTAAAGCCATAAAAGCACGTTTATTACCGCCTTTTATAGCTTTTCGAATATAAGTTTCTGCATCGTCAAACGCACCTGATTTAAGCAGTTCAACACCTTGCTGTAAATAATGATCACCACTTATCCCAGTTAATTCCCTGGCAAGTTCACCATTACCAGTCTGCTCAAGGTGGGAACGCGTTTTGTTATAAACTTGCTCTCTCTCGGAAATTTCAAGGTTATCACTGTTAATCAGAGCAGTGGCGTATATCATTACGCCTCTTGGGTTTGAGGCTTCCGACAATGCTTGATGAAAAAACTGGGCACGTTCTTTTAGTTGATCTTTTGAACACCATATCTCAAAAAAACGCGTCAACCAGATTAATTTATTACGATCTTTACGACGGCCATAACGCATTAAGTACCAAATATTAAAAAACCGTTCCTGCAATACATACAAGTGGTTTTTGGTTGAGGTGTGTATTTTTTCGATCAACCATTGCTTTTGCAGTTGATTTAATTGCGCGGAGACTTGCTTGCTATCGATGCGGGTACTTTTTGCGATTTCCTTAGCGGAAATGGCATCCCAGTTTTTTGCAATCGCATGAACAATGGGTTTTTGTTGTTTAGATAGGTCATCCATCCTGTGTTTATACATGGGTGAAACCTTATCCAGCGTCTCTTCAAGGTATTGAAAGGTGCTTCCGCTTGGGCCTTCAATCAAAATTTGGAATAATAATACAATCGTTCTGGGTATGCCTCCGGTTAGTCTTCTGAGGGTTTCTATTTTTTCCGGTTCTTCTTCTATCAGCTGTTTAATTTTCTGTTCTTCTTCTTTTCCGGAATAGCTCCCTAGTTTGATGAGTAGCTTGATGGTTTCCTGCTGATTGAGTTCTTGCAGGGTGATAATGTGAAAAAATTGATAAAACGGGGCTTTGTTATCATAGAAGTGTTCCAGACTGATCGCCGAGCCGCCGATAATACGGATGTTATTATTCTGGCTCAATACTTCTCTGAGCATTGCCTCTTCGTTTTCTGAGTAAATTTCAAACAGTTCAGCGAGATTATCGATAAACAGAATAATTTTTTTGTTGGCCTTAACCAGATAGCTGTCCAGCAGCTTAAATGCAGCTTTAGGGTCATCTTCAAACGTCTCAATTTTATCTGATAAACCAACGAAATCATCCGCATAGACTAAGTGCTCTGTTAACTCTTCAGCGATGTGTTCCCAAAAAGAAAATAATGAGTTAATACCATATTCTTCTTCTCTAAATAGAATCGGTATTAGCCATTTTGATAGCGTTTTATGCTCCTCAATTGCTATCGACAATCGAATTAGCAACGTGCTTTTTCCAGAACCTCTTATCCCTTGAATGATGTAATGTTGCTCGGGATGCTCCATTTTGGAGCGCTCAATATCCTTCCATATCTTGTCGTATTCCTTTAAACGAATGACAAAGGTATCTTTTATGGTTGCATTTGACGCATTCTGCGGATTATAGAGCTTGATGGCCTCTTTATAATGTTCTGTCGGCATACCGCCTCCACCATTCTTTTAAAATCGGCGAGGTAAATTTAAACGATTTTTCTTCGTGTTCAAAAAGATAGCCATCGTGCTCAAGGCAGTCCAGGATGTAGTTGCCATTCAAGTGTTGATAATTATTGTCCTGAAAAATATTGTAGATTTCATTAAAACTCAGCTCGCCATCTTCTGCGAGCTTATCTAATATGGCTTTGGCTAGTTTAGCCTCGTCTTTTTCAAAGCGGCTAAGACGCTCTGCCCAGTGATTAAAGGTAGTCCTGTAATTTCTATGAAAAAGTAATTCAAAAGCCTCGTCAACATCTTTTTCGGTGGGATTGACTATCTCATGATCACAGCATAAATCTTCAAGTCTCAGCCATAGTGCCTCTATGTAATAAGGCATTAACCATTCGATTTTTTGCAATAAACAGATAGCCACTGGCTTATCAATTGAGAAATTGTTTGAAGATTTGTTCTCAAGAAAAGCAATAAACTCTATAGCACTAGCTTGTGTGAGAGGATTAATGTGAACTTTATCTCTGTCATTAATCAGTCCGGATGAGCCAAGACGGTTTGCTAAGGTATCAAGACCGATTGAGCCTGTAAAAATGAACTGCACTTTTTGATTCAACCCGGTGTTTTGACACAGTGTTCTGGTATTCGATAAAAATTCAATGGCTGCTTGCTTACCTTGGATTTTGTCTATTTTTTCCAGAACATCCGGGTATTCGTCCAGCACCAATATTAACTTTTTATTCAAGTTCAACGCATTGATAACGTTTTCCAAGTCTAAGGCGCTGAGCTTATATTCAGCATTTCGGAACGATATTCCCGCATCGCCCAGCTCAATACCTTTGATAGAGCCAAGAATTGAAACTATCAATTCCTTACCTTTTTTGTTGAGCTTATCCAGCTTTTTTGTGAAATCAGAACTATAGAGTTTTTCCAGTATTTCCTTATAAAAAGCATGTTCGGTAGTACAAGACTGCACCATCACATACAAAAACACATAGCCTTCTTGCGGATTATTTTCTAAATGTCTTAACAGCGAAGTTTTGCCAACACGACGAGGTGCAAGCAACAATAAGTGTCCTCCTCCCTTCAGTCGTCGCCAGACTCTTGCTTCATCTTTTGGTCGACTAAAATACTTGTCTCCAAAAACAACCTGACCTGGCATAACACCACCTCACTTGACAATAATTATATTGTCATAATATATGGCATTATTTTTATTGTCAAATATTTAGCAACATTCTTATTGTGATCTCGAAAATCGATTGAGTCAGCATCGTAGGGGAGCTTTTTTCAACTTAAATCAAAGTCTACTCATGGCTGAAAGGCGCCCGTTTTCTTTTTTAGATGTTCGATTACTGATTGTCAATGTTAAGTCGTCGGTGAATTTTGTCGAACTGCTGTTTCGCCTTGCGCTTGGTGCTTGGTGCTTGAGTCGAAACAACTTAACTTCCAGGAAAAGTTCAGTGACACCTAAATTCTGCATGTGCTCGAACACATTGAGCACACGTTATTATTCCGTTTAGTAAATTTAAAGTTTCGGAAATCACAATAGCTATGCAACAGTTTTTCTGGTGCTGTTGTGAATCCAATAGACAAGTCAGGCTATGGATGGTACTGAATCCTCACTCCTAACCAGACGATCTCTTAAATTCAATATCCAGGGAGTGGAGTTTGCGATAAAGATGTGTACGCTCCATACCCACTGATTCTGATAAGCGCGCTACACTGCCATTCGCTTGCTTTAAATGATATTGCAAGTAATTTCTTTCAAACTCATCACGTGCCTCTTTGAGTGACAATTTGTAAAGATCAGGAAACAGGTTAAATAACTGTTGACCTGAATCTGTATTCAGTGCCGTTTTTACTTCTTCCAATTCTATCTCGTCGCCAGCACCTAAGATGAGCAGGCGTTGAACCAGATTTTTCAGTTCACGCACATTGCCATACCAAGTATAGTGTCGCAAGTAATTCTGTGAGGCGACGGAAAACCGCCGAATTGGTAATTTCTCACGACTCACGAAGTAATCAACATAAAATCCGAGCAAGTCACTGACATCTTCATTATGCTCGCGAAGTGCAGGAATTGAAATCGAGACTTCCTTGAGTAGATAGTAGAGATTTGCCCTGAATTGTTCTGCTTGTACTTGCTGATCCAGATTGCTCCGTGTTGAAGCGATAATCCGCAGATCAACTGCTACAGCTTCGCTGCCACCAACCCGCATGATTGATCTGGACTGCAATGCACTATATAAACGTAGTTGAATTTCATCATCCATATTGTCCACACCATCAAGAAACAGCGTGCCACCATTAGCTTTTTCGATTAGCCCTTGATGAATATCATTACCTTCTTCCCAGCCAAAGAATTCAATAACAGTCTGATCAGCGGCAATTGCACCCAACACCACACTGACAAATGAACCACTCCGACGAATACTGTGGTTGTGAATATAGTGTGCAAATATTTCTTTTCCTGCACCTGCTTCACCAGTCAACAGTATGCTGGTTTCATGTCTGGCTAGTTTGCGTGCCTGTTCACGTAGCCGTTCTATCACCAGGCTTTTACCAACCGGCTCAATGATAGTTTCACTGTGTTTGTTGGGTTTGTCGCTTTTCTTATTGAGCTGGCGACTATCCATTGCATGCCCAACAGCTAAAATAAGTTTTGCCATGGATAAGGGTTTTTCAAGAAAGTCATATGCACCAAGACGGGTTGCTTCTACAGCTGTTTCTATGGTGCCATGACCAGACATCATGATCACCGGACAAAAATCATCATTGGATTGAAACCAGTCTTTTAGCAAACTGATACCATCTTCATCAGGCATCCAGATATCCAGTAACACCACATCCGGTTTTTGTTCCAGACAACGTTCACGTGCCTGTGCAGCATCACTGGCAAGAATCACCTGGTAACTTTCATCTTCAAGAATATCCTGCACCAGTGCGCCGATTTCCAATTCATCATCCACTACCAGTACAGTACCCTGACTCATACACTTCTCCCTTGTTGTACTTGCATCTCAACCTGTCTTGTCAACGGCAAGCGAATAATAAATTCGGCTCCTTGACGATAGTGTGTATTCAGATGAATGGTGCCGCGATGCTCTTCAACGATTTTTTTAACAATAGCCAGCCCCAAACCTGTACCTTTGGTTTTAGTCGTTACATAAGGATCAAAAATACTATCCAGATGATCAATGGCTAAACCACAACCATTGTCCATTACTGACAGCTCTATCCATAACTGTCCGGAAATATCCACTTGCTTGGCACTAATCCAGATAGTGGCATGGTCTTTATCACCCATGGCTTCTTCTGCGTTTTTAATCAGATTGTGCAACAATCGACTCAAGCGACCAGCATCCGCCTCGATTGCTTGCAAATCGTCATCAATATTAAGGTGGATATGCATGTCTTGCTGCGATGTATACAATGCTGCCACGTCTTCAATTAACTCATTGAGATTAAGCATCGTTAGATTGATTTGTGGAGCACGCGCATAGACTGAAAAGGCATCCACCATTTCTTTCAACGTTTCAACCTGGCGGATAATGGTACGCGTTGATTTTTCCAGGATATCGGCATCATCGCCTGCTAATTGCCCAGCTATTTTAACCCGTAAGCGTTCTGCTGAAAGCTGAATCGGGGTTAACGGATTTTTAATTTCATGCGCCATGCGCTGGGCGACTGCTCCCCACGCCTGGTTACGTTGAGCGCGCATTAAATCGGTGACATCATCGAATACCATTACAGCCCCTGACCAGGCACCTAATGGCGATGTTAAAGAGGTTCCACGACACAATAATTGACGCTGACCATGTAATCCTGCGTAACTGATATCTTCTTGCCAACGAGTTTGACTATTCATCATCTTTTCACTCAACACTCTCGCCAAGTCACTCAAATTAGGATTTGCCTGGGTTAAACTTGCTATCGGATTACCCAGAAATGCTTTCAGCTCGATATTGAGAATATAGCTGGCAGCCTGGTTGGCAGTGCGTAAATGTCCGTCCTCATCAATACTGATGACGCCTGAATTCAAATTGCGTAGCACGGTTTCCAGGTAAGCGCGCTGATTTTCGGCTTCAAGATGGGCTTGTTCAGTTTCGTCACGTGCCTGGGCAACCTGCTCAGTCATATCATTAAATGATTGCACCAGCACCCCCAGTTCATCGCGACTGGTGACAGGCAAACGTCGTTCATAATTACCCGCAGCAACTGCCAGCGTACCTTGCTCCAGATCGCGCAATGGTGCGACCAATCGTCGGATACTCAAAAAAGTGACCCATACAGCTGCCAGCAAACTCACCAGCAAAATCAAAAACAAGGTGAGTGAGAAAGTTGTTTTCAGTGCCTGACGCAAATAGCCCATTTTCTTGTAGTGCATATAAGCACCTTCCACACCAGTGGCCAGATCTGTCAAATGTACTGGCACTGGATATAATGCCTGCAAATAACGCTTGCTGCCTTCACCACCGATAGCCACAACTGATCTGACTTGCATCCCCTCATCCAGAACTGGATCCAGTCCAACATAATCTTCACCAGCTCTGACCCGAGATAATACATTTTCGCTTGGAAGACCAGGGAAAAATAATTCCGGAAACGTGCTGCTATAGCCTAAAACTTTTTTGTGTTCAGAAATCAACATGAGCTCTGTTGCCTCTGACCATTCGCGTAACCGACCCAGCTCAATAGTGGCTAGATTCTCATGAATCACTGCCAGTTGATCCGCCACGCGACGGGTCAACTTTAATTGACTGCGCATGCGCTCATCTAACGATGCCTGACTCAGTTCCAGTGCGTCTTCCATTGCCCTGTCAACTTGTACATCAAACCAGCTATCAATACTCTGATGCAAAAAATTAATCGAGTAGAAGAAGACTAATGCCGATGGAGCCAATGCCAGCAACATAAACACAAAAATCATCCGTGCAGTTAATCGCGAACCCGCTTCACGCTGGCGAACTTGGCGAATTAGCCAGTAAACATTGACACCCACCAGAATCAATAGTGACACCAAGGCCAGCGAATTAATCACGACAAGCGCGGTGAAATGTGAACCTATCTCCGCTGAATTCTGGGTTGCGGTACTCATTAAGTGCAACGACACCAGAATTAATAGCAGCGCCAGCGCAATAATAAAACGCATTGGAATAATCAGCTTGTCAGTGGCCATTGTTTCCATTGACTTGAGAGATACCAATCCAGTCTGGTATAGGCAACAGGACGCAACGGCAATGGCAGGCGTTCACGATCCAGTGCTACCCGAATAAATAATGCACACTGCTGGGTTACCGATGGACATCCGCTATTGGCTACTGGCATAGCACGAATCCTTCCGAGTGCATTGATTGCAGTTGTGCGACTGGCAAAACTACGCTGTGAGCCACTTAATTCATTAATCACTTCATAGCTCTTGCTCAACGCAAGGTAACGAATCTGATAAGGCAATATCCTGCGCCATTCAGTCTTGTCCCACATCAAGTCACGCCGACTTTTAACCACCAATTCAATATTCAACGGCAATGAAACTCCATTATCCAACGCGGTGAGCACAGCTTCACTAAAATGAAAGTCAATATCGGAGTTTAAAGCTGCATTGCCGTTTTCAATTAATAATGTCGCCGATTTAATTTCAACACCATGACTCATTGAGCAACAGTTTGAGAGCTGGTCATCTGCAGCCAGTAAAATGAACACCAGGATGGTAGAGATCGTCAGTCTGATGCGCCATTTAGTCATGACTGTTTGCGTATCCGCCCATAGAAAAAACCATCCATATCCTGTGTACCTGTCAATATTTGACTTCCAGGGGCACTCTGTTGTCCACTAGCCAAGCTACTTAACTGTTCAATAGGCCATTCTTGAGCATCGCTGTGGGTCTCTAAAAACCAGGCTATTTGTTCTGTGTTTTCTTCCGCAATAACAGAGCATGTGGTGTATAACATAACTCCACCAGGAGCAGTGATTTCCCATCCGGCTTCAAGTAACTCGCGTTGGCGTTTGATCAAAACCGGAATATCACTGGCTTGCCGTAATAGTTTAATATCCGGATGGCGGCGGATAACGCCCGTACCTGAACACGGCACATCAAGCATTACCCGGTCAAATAATACACCATCCCACCAGCTTTCCAGATCAGTCGCATCAGCGCATTTAATCGTCATTGATACATCACAGCGCTGGGAATTACTGACAATCGTCTTAACCCGCTTCGGGTCTATATCAACAGCCACTAATTCTTCGAGATCGGGACACAATTCCAATACATGAATTGCCTTGCCACCTGGAGCTGCACATAAATCAGCAACCCGATGTGTTTTTTTAACATCCAGAAAATACGCGACTAATTGAGCCGCCGTATCTTGTACATAAACAGCACCTTGTTCAAAATCAGGCAAAACTGAAACATCAACTGGTTTATCCAGTATGATGCCATCCACTGATACTTTGGACAGTTGTCCTGTAATACCGACTTGTTGCAGTTTTCTGAAATATTCGTTTCTGTCAGTCTTGAGTCGATTAACCCGCAATACCATCGGTGGAGGCTGATTATTATTAAGTAACAGTGTTTCAGTGTGTGACTGCCAGCTGCGTTGAAATGCATCAACCATCCAGGCTGAATGTGCTGTTTTGGTGAGAAAATTCTGATCTGCCAGTTGTTCGAGTTGATCCTGTTGGCGCTGGAAATTACGCAGCACCCCATTAATCAAGCCTTTCGCCCAGAACTTCTTGCCGATACCATCAACTGTCGCAGAAACAGCAGCATGCGGTGCAACACGCATATACGCCAACTGGTATAAACCGACCAACGTGAGCATTTTGATAAAATGCTCTTTGTTACGAATTGGTTTGGTTAATAAATGATCAAGCATAAAATCGAGGCGATAATACCAGCGCAATGTACCAAAACTCAATGCTTTGACAAAGCTTTTATCTTCTGCTGACAAGTCGGCCGTTAGATGCTGGTCGAGAGCGTTGGGTAGCGACAGTCCATGACTGACAACACCATCAACTATGTTGGCCGCGAGTTGACGAGTGTTCACAGTAATCGCTTATACACAAAGTTTTTCTTTTCCAAAAAGGCGAATTGTAGAAACAGGTATTCAGCGCAGCTATACGTAAACATCAAAATCAGTTGAACCGAATTCCATTGACTAGATGAGCATTCAAAAACTGAGCGGCTGTTAAGCGTTTTCCACCCGGTAACTGCACTTCTAAAAGCTCAAGTACACCATCACCAGTGACCACATGAAACTGCTTACGACCATCAGAAATTATTTGACCGGGCTGTAACCCCGAATTTTTTTCTATCGCTTGATTAACTGACTGTGCCTGCCAGATTTTAAGGATTTTGTCATTCAACAGAGTATTTGCAACAGGCCATGGATTAAGGCCTCGGACTTGACACGCCAGTACTTGAACGGGTTGTTGCCAATCCAGCCTGGCTTCTTCCTTACTGATTTTCTTGGCATAGGTGGCGAGTGATTCATCCTGAATTTGAGCCTGAACTGTGCCAGATTCAATCGTGGTAATTACCGACATCAAGGCATCAGCACCGATTTCTGCTAATTGCTCAAAAAGTTCAGCCGATGTCTGTTGCTGTATCGGAATTGAACGTTGCAGTAAAATCGGACCGGTATCCAGCGTTTCTTGCATACGCATTATAGTAATACCAGTTTTTTGGTCGCCACTGATGATTGCGCGATGAATTGGCGCAGCTCCACGCCAGCGCGGTAATAAAGAAGCGTGAATGTTAATACATTCTTTGGTTGGAATTTCTAACACTTGACTGGGCAATATCAACCCATAAGCAACCACGACCATCACATCCGGTCGCAAATCACGCAGTTGTTGAATGGCATCTGTCTCACGTAATGAAACGGGTTGATAAACAGGGATGCTGCATTGTTCAGCGACACATTTGACCGGGCTAGCTGTTAACTTGCGACCTCTTCCAGAAGGTCGATCTGGCTGGGTATAAACACCGACTAGTTGATGATTCGATGCTACTAAAGCATTCAGCGCAGGAACAGAAAACTCAGGTGTTCCAGCAAAAACAATACGCATTGGTTACGGCCTTCTGAAATTCATAATCAACGCACAACGGCAGAACTCTTTGCAGAGTCGCTTTTAGCAGAAAGACGCTGCTGTTTTTCCAGTTTTTTCTTGATACGTTGTTGCTTGTAAGTCGATAGATAATCAACGAAAACCTTACCCTCGAGATGATCGATCTCGTGTTGTATACAAGTTGCCAATAAATCATCTGCAGCCATTTCAAATGGCTCCCCATCCTTGCCGAGTGCGCGTATGATGACTTTTTCCGGTCGTTCAACCATTTCAAAAATACCAGGAACGGATAAACAACCTTCTTCGCTTTCAGCGAGTCCTTCTGTTTCAATAATTTTTGGATTAATCAAACACAACGGCTCGTTTTTTTCATCACTAACATCAATCACCAGTATGCGTTTGTGAATATTCACCTGGGTCGCAGCTAAACCCACACCTGGCGCGTCATACATGGTTTCAAACAGATCATCCACAGTACGACGAATGGCATCATCGACACGATCAACTGCCACAGCTTTCTTACGCAAACGCCGGTCTGGGTATTCAAGTATGTGCAATATCGCCATTTCAGTCATCCTGATTCTGTTAAATCTCATTATCTAACTGGCATTTTATCCGAATTCATCTAGACTTTGGAAGAAGTCCTTCAAATAGTTTTAATTTGAGGACTTTTTATTATTCCAGATTCTCCCAAGGATACTTGACCATGAAGTTAAAAAGCATAATGATTGTGTTTGCTTTAACAATCTTAAGTTCAGCATTTGCAGGGCAAGACATTGTTCTTTCCCCAGACCACCCAGACCAGTATGTGGTTAAAAAAGGCGATACCCTATGGGATATTGCGGAAACATTCTTGCGCGATCCATGGCGCTGGAAGGCTATTTGGCAAGGCAATCAACAGATTGATAATCCAGATCTGATTTATCCTGGCGATGTCGTTTACTTATCAGAAAAAAACGGACAACCTGTGCTTTCTATGCGCCAGTCAAGCGAGGATGGCATCAGCCTGTCTGCCAACGGACCGGAGGGTGCGAATGTTAAGGTAACGCCAAGTATACGCCAAGGCGACTTATCGGCGCCGATACCAACCATACCGATGTCTGTGATTCGACCATTTCTGTCCAAACCACGCGTCGTCAGTGCCGATACTCTGGATGATGCACCGTATGTTGTCAGTTTTCAGGATGGTCATTTGTTAGGCGGCAGCAACAGTCGAGTTTATGTGCGCAATCTGCCAAACAAATCAGCTGGTGAGTTTGACATTGTGCGCAAAGGCAAACCGTACCGAAACCATAAAACTGGCAAAGTTCTTGGTTACGAAGCCTTGTATGTCGGCAAAGCTCGACTGCAACGCACCGGGGATCCAGCCACCTTCAAACTGCTATCAACAGAAAGAGACGCGCGGATTGGAGACCGATTGATTGCCAGTGGATCGGAAAAAGGACGTTTCGGCATTCAACCACATGTGCCTGTTACTGATATCCGCGGATCAATTATTCAGGTTGTCGATGGCGTTAGTCAGATTGGACAGCATAATGTCGTTGTCATTGATCAAGGTGACAAGCAAGGTATCGAAGCAGGTCATGTACTCAGCATCTATCAATCAAGTGACATTGTGCGTGATCGAGTCGTCAGTGATGCTGGCGAGCTAGTCAGGCTTCCGGAGGAAAAAGCCGGACTAGTGATGGTATTCCGCACTTTTGATCATGTCAGCTTTGGTCTGGTAATGGACGCAACACGTGCTCTGCACATCCATGACAGTGTCCGAACGCCACCACTGTACTGATAATACAATGCTTGCCGATGAACTATCTGATTGGCTAGCTCTGATTCGATGCCCTGCATCGGGGAGTATCAGGTTCAAACAAGCGCTTGAGCATGCTGGTTCAGCTCAAGCGCTGCTTGAACTTTCTCCCACTCAATTAAAACCTTTCAATTTAAGCCAGTCTGCGCTTGATTATTTAAACAAGCCTGATTGGTCTGCTATTAAGCAAGATTTGCAATGGCTGGATGGTGATGGTCATTTCCTGATTACCAACAATGACTCGCACTACCCACAGCTGTTAAAAGAAATTCCAGATGCCCCAATTGCGCTGTTCGTCGCTGGCAATCCAGATGTACTTGATTTACCACAAATAGCAATTATTGGCAGTCGTAATCCCTCGCCTTCTGGAAAAACCACAGCACGTGCATTCGCTAAAGCGCTTGCACAGCCAGGACTGGCAATTACCAGTGGTCTGGCGATTGGAATTGATGAAATGGGACATCGCGGCGCGCTGGATGCGGATGGAATTACCATTGCTGTCACCGCAACCGGGCTGGATCAGGTGTATCCGGCAAAACACCTGGAGTTAGCTCAAGCGATCACAGAAAAAGGAGCAATCGTCTCCGAATTCCCAATCAACACACCCCCAAAACGCTACCATTTCCCAAAACGCAATCGAATTATCGCGGGGCTCAGCCTAGGAACACTTGTCGTTGAAGCTGCTAGCCAAAGCGGCTCTCTTATTACTGCGCGCCTGGCAACTGAATACGGTCGCGAAATTTTCGCAATTCCCGGATCCATCCATAACCCATTGGCTAGAGGCTGCAACGATTTAATCAAACAGGGCGCAAAACTGGTTGAAACAGCACATGATATTGCCGAAGAATTGTCACAGTATCAATTACCAGCGATCACAACATCAGAACCAAGCGATGCTGACTTGACCGATGACCAACAACAATTGCTCAAACTGGTTGATTATTCCCCAACAACAATCGATATGTTGGTTGAACGTTCTGGATTACGAGCCGAAGCAATTGCATCAACGCTACTCATCCTCGAATTGAATAACCAGGTTACATCTAGCAGTGGTGGAGTTTATACGCGCTGTAGATAACCAGAAAGCAGGATGATGCTTGGTGATTTTGAATGTAAATTTTCTTAAATTTGACAAATCCTATCAATGTCTTACCGTACTTCACATCGAAATAATACGCAATCAATATGCCAGATTTTTTGTACTCAACAATGACTCCAGAGTTGAATTAGTAAAAACAACCCATATATTATTACTACAGTGAGATCCTGCCATCACGGTTCACTGATAGATTTGATGTTTATACTAATACACTGTATGTTGCGCAGAGTTAAATACATCGATCAGATTAAAAACTATCGAATTCACAGCGAACATCTGCTATCTTGAGTTAGCAGAGTATCAGCAGCTGATTTAGAGGTTGTTAAAAATCGTCACCAATTGCTGATGTTCTCTCATTCTTGCTCCAAAAGTAAACAGAAATAACAATAACAGGAAGCTTTACCATTACAGGATCTGTCTCATGCTTGAAATACTTCTTTATCTGTTCGAGAATTATCTTGGTGCCGAACAAGAATTAGTTCCAGATCCAGATATCGTGCGCGTCGAGTTACTGGAAGCTGGTTTTCCTTCTCCAGAAGTGACTAAGGCTTTTGAATGGCTAGAACCACTGGCTGCAGAGAACGCCCTACTCTCTTGTGCTCCATCGATGCGTATTTTTGCATCTCAGGAAATGGAACGCATTGATGTTGAGTGTCGCGGTTTAATTATCCATCTCGAACAATCGGGTATTCTCTCACCAAATAGTCGCGAACTGGTGATTGACCGCTTACTCGCCTTGGATGAGCCAGTATTAACAGTCGAAAATCTTAAATGGGTTGTGCTGATGGTGTTGTTTAGTCAGCCAGAAGAAGAGGTGGCATTTGCCCAAATGGAAAATCTGATCTACGATACCTGGACTGCAACGCGACATTAGATCACCTGGCATCAGGGCATCAACGCCCTTGGTTAGTTCTACTTTGTCGATTACTAATGTAGGTGCGTTTTACACACCATTGAGACAACAAACTTCATTAGTAAGTGGTTTCTACCAAATACCTGAATCAAATTCACCTGTTGCAGATTCACAAACAAAGTTCTGTTATTAACATCACATAAGTAGGACACAACATCCGATGGCCAACAATCTCGTTATCGTAGAATCGCCAGCCAAGGCTAAAACCATAGAAAAATATCTGGGTAAGGACTTTCACGTACTTGCTTCCTATGGTCATGTGCGCGACCTGGTTCCCAAAGAGGGTGCAGTTGATACCAATCATGATTTCGCGATGAAATACGAAATTATCGATCGCAATCAAAAACACGTTCAAGCCATCACTAAAGCAGCCAAGCAAGCTGACAAACTGTATCTTGCAACGGATCCAGATCGCGAGGGCGAAGCAATTGCATGGCATGTCCACGAATTGCTCAAACAAAAAAAGGCTCTCAAGGAAAAACCTGTCTTTCGTGTGGTGTTCCATGAAATAACCAAACGCGCTATTACTGAAGCCATCAAGAATCCCAGCGAATTATCGCACGATATGATCAACGCCCAGCAAGCGCGGCGAGCCCTGGACTATTTGGTGGGTTTTAATCTATCGCCGTTATTGTGGAAGAAAATCAGACGTGGCTTATCTGCTGGTCGCGTACAAAGCCCTGCTCTCAGAATGATTGTTGAGCGTGAGATTGAAATAGAAAACTTCAAACCACGCGAATACTGGTCAGTCACTGCACTGTCAGAAGCGGATGCTCAACCTGTCAAAGCCAGACTGACTTATTTTGAAGGTGAAAAAATAGAGCAGTTCACCATCACCGATGAAAAACGCGCTACTTTAGTTCGCAAAACATTATTAGATAAGGCTGATGGCAAGCTGGAAGTCAGTAATGTTGAGAAAAAACAACGCAAACGTAACCCCGCAGCACCATTTATCACCTCTACCTTGCAACAGGAAGCGATCCGTAAATTAGGCTTTACTGCACGTAAAGCCATGATGGTTGCTCAACAATTGTATGAGGGTATTGATCTTGGTGGCGAATCTGTCGGTTTAATTACTTATATGCGTACCGACTCAATCCACCTTGCAGATGAAGCAGTTGCTGATATTCGTAAACTGATTACTATCCGCTATGGCGAGGACAATGTGCCTGGTACGCCACGTGTGTTCAAAACAAAATCAAAAAATGCGCAAGAAGCACATGAGGCGATTCGTCCGACATCTGCACTCAAAATTCCAGATGAAATCAAAAAACATTTAACCACCGACCAGCTCAAACTCTATTCGCTAATCTGGAAACGCACCATTGCCAGTCAGATGATCTCGGCCACCTTGCATACAGTTGCTGTTGATTTAATGGCTGGTGACAAAAGTAATTTATTTAGAGCAACCGGCTCAACTATCGCCATTTCCGGGTTTATGGCTGTCTACCAAGAAGGTAAAGATGATGCCAAACAAGACAGTGGCGATGAAACCTTACTACCACCGATGAAGCAAGGCGATATTCTTGATCTGCAAACAATTGATGCATTACAGCATTTTACCGAACCACCACCACGTTATTCTGAAGCAACTTTGGTCAAAACACTGGAAGAATACGGAATTGGCCGTCCTTCAACTTACGCTTCAATTATTTCTACATTGCAGAATCGTGATTATGCACGACTGGAAACCAAGCGTTTTCATCCAACAGATGTTGGACGTATCGTCAACAAATTTCTGACTGAACACTTCAACAATTATGTCGATTACGATTTCACCGCAAATCTTGAAGATCAGCTCGATGCTGTGTCTCGCGGAGAAAAAGAATGGGTGCCATTAATGGCAGATTTCTGGAAACCATTCAAATCGCTGATTGATGAAAAAGATAAGACCGTTGAGCGTAAAGATGTTACCCAGGAAGCACTTGATGAAGAATGTCCGGAATGTGGCAAACCGTTATCGATCCGCTTGGGTCGCAATGGACGATTTATAGGCTGTACTGACTTTCCCGAATGCAAGTATACCCGCAATCTGGGAGAAGATGGCGAACAGGAAGAACCAACAGTTGTCGAAGGCCGCAAATGCCCTAAATGTGAATCAGACCTGGTTATCAAGCGCGGACGCTACGGAAAATTTATCGGCTGCAGCGGATACCCGGATTGCAAACATATCGAACCTTTAGAGAAACCAGAAGATACTGGCGTTCAATGCCCAGAATGCAATACTTCCAACATTATGAAGCGCAAATCCAGGAATGGAAAAATATTCTATTCCTGCTCAGCATACCCAAAATGCAAATATGCACTGTGGAATCAACCTCTCCAAGAAGCTTGCCCTGACTGCAACTGGCCAATACTCAGCATCAAGACCACGAAAAGAAGCGGTACAGAAGTGGTTTGTCCTCAGAAAGAATGCAAATACAAACGTCCCCATGAGGAACAAACAGAAGAAGCATAATCCACTATAAGATAATCAGGTACGTGAACTATTAAACCAATTTTTCAATTGGGTGAGTATCGATAATGCGAACACTGTCGCGTTTCAAACTGCAACAGATCATTCAACATATTCGCACAGGTGGATTACTCGCCTACCCTACAGAAGCAGTTTATGGACTGGGTTGTGATCCAGACAATCATACAGCCGTAGCCTCCCTGCTCGCCTTAAAATCACGCAGTCCGTCAAAAGGACTGATATTAATCGCCTCCGATATTCAACAACTCGCCCCATACATCAAACCACAAAACACTGACATCACTGCAAAACTCAAAGCCACATGGCCAGGCCCTGTCACCTGGCTGCTACCCGCCAAGAAAACCACTCCAAAATGGCTAACTGGAAATCATTCCACAATCGCATGTCGAGTCACCAATCATCCATTAGTTCAACAGTTGTGTAGCACATATGCTGGAGCGCTGGTATCAACCAGCGCCAACCGTGCCAACCAATCACCCTGTCGTTCAGCAATTCAAGTCAGGAAGCAATTTCATTCAAATGATCTACGCATCATCTCTGGCGCAACGGGAGGGCTGATTCAACCAACACAGATATTCGATGCTGCAACCAGTGCCCGATTACGCTAAATAATCGACTTATGACCTGTGCTTAAAATCTGCCACCCAATAGACTAAAGGTTTTGCAGTGCTTATTTTACAACAGCTGCCAGCAAGATAGTTACTTGCTGTAAGATAGTCATCTCAAACTTTACCGGATATTATCAATGTCTCTGGCAAAGCAATTATCTCGGTATTTTTTCAGAGATAATTAATCCATTAAAAAAACAAGAGATAGTAACCTCTATTCATGAAAAACCATCTGCAAAACCTTGTCTCTGAAACAATCAAACAACTTGTTGATAAACAAGAGCTAACTGATTTAGCCACCTCTATTGAGATTAAAATCGAACACACCAAAAATCCTGATCACGGTGATTTTGCAACCAATATTGCATTGATGCTGGCTAAACCCGCCCAAAAAAACCCACGCGAACTGGCACAACTGATTGTCAATGCATTCCCCACTGATCCAATCGTCTCCAAAACCGAAATTGCCGGCCCCGGATTTATTAACTTTTTTGTTGATAAATCAGCACAGTTTGCTGTGGTGCCTCGCATTATTGAACTTGGCGACCAATATGGTTTATCGAGCATCGGTGCAGACAAGAAAGTACAAGTTGAGTTTGTCTCTGCCAATCCGACTGGGCCTTTGCATGTCGGGCATGGACGCGGTGCGGCATACGGTGCTTCTGTTGCTAATTTGTTAACTGCGGTTGGTTTTCAGGTTGAGCGCGAATACTATGTGAATGATGCCGGACGCCAAATGGCTATTCTGGCTGTAAGCATCTGGTTGCGCTATTTGCAGGTTTGCGGAGAACAACTCACCTTTCCTTGTAACGCCTATCAAGGCGATTATATTGAGGAAATTGCCAACCAATTATTTAAGTCCGCAGGCAATCAATACCAGCATTCGGCACGACAGGTTTTTGATGAAATTCCAGTTGATGAGCCTGCCGGTGGAGACAAGGAACTCCACATAGATGCATTGATCGAACGCGCCAAATCGCTGCTTGAGGCTGATGGCCTGCGTCAGATATTAGATGCTGGATTAAAAACTATTCTGGGTGGAATTAAAACTGATCTTGAAGCATTCTCAGTGCATTATGATCAGTGGTTTAGTGAACGCTCGTTAATGGATAGCGGAGCAATCGATAAAGCCTTGGCAACCCTTGAAAAAAACGGCTATCTGTATGAGAAAGATGGTGCCAAATGGTTTGCATCCAGTCGTCTTGGTGATGAAAAAGATCGTGTCGTGGTGCGCGATAATGGTCAACATACTTATTTCGCTTCCGATATTGCTTATCATTTACATAAACTGGAACGTGGGTTCGACAAAATTATTAATGTCTGGGGGGCAGACCATCATGGTTATGTGCCGCGCGTAAAAGCTGCCATGCAAGCACTCGGCGCTGATGCGGATAAGCTCGATGTGCTTTTAGTGCAATTTGCCGTGCTCTATCGTGGCGATCAAAAAATACAGATGTCAACACGCTCTGGCGAGTTTGTCACCTTGCGCGAATTAATTGATGAAGTCGGCAAAGATGCAACACGTTTCTTTTATGTCATGCGCAAATCCGAGCAACATATGGATTTTGATCTTGAACTGGCAAAATCCGCGTCCAAGGATAATCCAGTCTATTATATTCAATATGCCCACGCGCGCATTTGCAGTGTATTCAGAGAATTGGAAAACGCTGGGTTAAAACATGAGTTAAAAACCGGAAATAACCATTTAACATTACTAACAGAAGACCATGAACAGGCATTATTAAAATCATTAACACGATATCCAGAGATTATCGAACAATCTGCGTTACACTATGAACCGCATAGGCTGGTTTATTTTCTCCAGGAACTGGCAAACGATTTTCACACTTACTACAATGCTCACAAGTTTTTGGTCGATAACTCGCTAATCAGAAATGCGCGTCTCAATCTTGTTTTAGTTACCAGACAAGTGATCGCCAATGGATTATCACTCCTCAATATAGAATCACCTGAAGAAATGTAATGGCACGTGACTATAAACACAGAACTTCTCGAAGAAACGTTTCTAAATCCAGGAACGAACCCACTATTCCTGTCTGGAAATGGCTGCTTGTTTTAGTCATTATCGCAAGTTTTATTAGTTTCTTGTTATGGCTAAAATCAACTGCCACCACAAATAATACGCAACAAACGGTTGTAACCAAACCAATAAAAAAACCAATCAAGTATGATTTTTATAATGTCTTGCCAGAACGCGAGTTTGTTATTCCTGAATCCCAGATTGAAACTCAAAAACGACTTGAACGTCAGCAAACCAAACAAGGTCTTGATAGCAATCAGTCATCTACTTTGTATATCATCCAGGCTGGCGCATTCGAGGTTTATCGCGAAGCGGATAAACGCAAAGCCCAGTTATCACTGTTAGGACAGAATGCATATATTGAAAAGGTAGTCATCGAAGACAAAACCTGGCACCGGGTTAAAATTGGAACGTTTAGCTCACTTAACGAGGCAGATATTATCCGCAAGCGACTTAAAAACCAGAGTATTCAATCTGTTATTATGAGACAACAATCATAAACAACATTTTTCTGAATTAGGAGCGAGGATTTAATTACTACATTGAGCCACTTGCAAAACTATGAGATCACAACCGACTGAGATTGTGACTGAGTCGTCTGTTACGATTTTTTCACGGAATGGCTGTCATGTCACAGATGAACACCAGCAAATTCTTGTCATCTTGATGTGTTTTGTCAATTTAGAGCATACCGATCCTCCTGTGGGACTCAATTCCCTTTCTTTCTCCTTCAGTAAACTATCATTTACTCAAGAAAGCACAGCATCTGATTCACTGTCAGCGCTAGAATCCCAAACATTAAATGACACATCACTTTTGCATGCCCACGCACCCGAACCACACGTCCTCCAAATTCATCTTTCAAGCGCCCGTTGACGCGCTCTACAGTGCCGCGCTCTCGGTATCGTATGGTTTCAGAAGATTGATGACCAATGATCCGGCTGCGTTTGTTTTCAGCGTGTATTTCATCCTTGAGCGTTTTATCGCGCCGTGGGTTTCGGTCAATCAACGGGACATGGCCTAACTGCCGACTGGTTTCATGGATCTGAGGCACATCATAGGCAGCATCCATTAAATCATAGAGGTTGGTGACACGTTGATGACTGATCATTGCCAATGGAATCGCCACTTGGCTATCATGCGTTGAAGCCGAGGTTAAGACACAACTGATTGGAATGCCGCCATCGGCTGAATCAATATGCAGCTTATAGCCTGTCCAACTGGTTTTGTAACCTTTGCTGTTTTTCTTGGTTCCCACATCACAGGCTATGGGCAAATCGTCAAGCATCTCCTCCAAGGGGATCCCTGTGGTCTGCTTTTCAATCCGCGTCAGTGTTTTCTCGCGAACTTCGCCTTTTTTTGGGCGTCCACGTTGCTTGGGGTGTTTGACAATGGGTTTCTTTTTGATCGGTTTTTCACGTGCATTGATCGCGGTTGAGTCGCGCGAATTATGTCCGACGATTTCACTACGATAGTGTTTTTTGATCAACGCTTCATGGATACGTTGCGGCAATTGCGATTCAGAGAATTCGGCAAATGCGCGAGAGACTGTCCATTCCTTTGGAATATCGCTGACACGTTCCCATCCACACAGACGCTAATACCGCTACCAGTCACGCATCAAGCGATTGAATCAAAAGGACTTTAAGATAAATTAAAGTTAAGCTTTAACTATTTATTGGATATCATTGTATTTCCTATAAAACAATGAATCCTGAGAAAAAGCTTAACAGATGAAAAAGTCTAATCGATTACCACTCCGTTTTCAAATTCGCTCGTTCAAAAATACCTTCTTTCAGCGCAAGGAGCTGCCTTTTAATGACGTATTGCCTGACCGTTTAATTGAGGCGATTCATCAATCCGGCGATGGTCGCAATACCATCTTTACGCCCTTGATTACATTGAGAGCCTTCTTGTTTCAGGTGCTCAGTTCCACAGGGTCTTGCAAAGAAGCCGTTGCCCATATATTGATTGAACGGATTGGTCTGGATTATCCTGCGAACTCCATGAATACAGGACCTTATTGCAAAGCCCGGTTACGACTGTTGCTGACGCATTTAAAACAAGCAGTGACATCATCCGGTCGCCTCTTGCACCAGCAAGCCTCTCAGCAATGGTTATGGAACGGATATCGCGTGACGCTAGTCGATGGAACAACCTTGCTGATGCCCGATACAGAGGACAATCAAGCAACCTTTCCGCAACAAGGCGCACAACAGCCCGGCTTGGGGTTTCCGATTGTCCGCTTGGTTGGCTTATTATCCCTAGCAACCGGAAGTTGTGTTGATTATGCCATTGGCCCTTATCAGGGCAAGGGCAGTGGTGAAACCTCCTTGTTTTCGCGATTAATTCAATCCCTTGGTCAGCAGGATTTGCTGCTTGCAGATCGATATTATACGTCTTACGCCAATATCGCCTTGTTGATGCAACAGAACACGGCGCTGGTTTTCAGGCAACGTAGCACTGTCAAAAGTGATTTTCGACGCGGACGACGCCTCGGTGCAAAAGACCATCTGATTTCGGTTCAAAAACCGAAGAAAAAACCGGTGTGGATGGCAGATGATGCATGGGACGCGTTACCGAACGAAATCGTGGTGCGCGAGTGTTCTGTAAAAGGGATCGTCTATGTGACGACACTCATCAAGTCCAATACTTTCCCCAAAAAAACCTTAGCGCAACTCTATCAACAACGCTGGACCATTGAGGTCAATTTTAGAACCATCAAAACCGATATGGGGATGGACATGTTACGCTGCAAAACAGCTGAGATGATTAAAAAAGAAATTGCAGTCAACTTATTGGCTTATAACCTGGTTCGAGCAACGCTTGCTCGAGCTGCTTGCCTGAATGATCAGCAGCCACGTTACCTTAGTTTTATGGCGACTGTTCAACTGATGCGCAATACGGCAAGCGTGTGTATCACAGCGACAGGAACGACTTTAAAGCGATTAATCTCACCGCTGTTAATCGCGATCGCTCAAACAGAGATTGGGCAACGGGAAAGACCCAACCAACCCAGGGTGGTTAAGCGCAGACCGAAGCATTACCCGTTGATGACAAAACCACGGAGTGAATATGCAACTATTTGATATTATTAAAATTGGGTATCTAGTATACTCAACCATCCACAACATGTAGTATCTAGCGATGGAAGAGCAAAGGCATTCGGTTTGTAACGTTGACTATCCTGGAACATTCCAGGAATTTGATAAGTGGTTTAGCACCGAAGAGGCTTGCCTTGCATATATTTTGACACTCAGGTGGCCTCAAGGTTTTTGTTGCCCTTCTTGCGGAGTTTTTGAAGAAAACCCGTCGATTATGGGCAGGGGTCTTTTTCTGTGCCGCAAATGCAAACGGCAAACATCCATTACTGCTGGAACATTGTTTCACAAAACACACAAGCCGCTGATGACCTGGTTCCTTGCTATCTGGTTTGTAACGAGCCAAAAGAATGGAGCCAGCGCACTTGGACTGAAGCGTGTTCTTGGTCTTGGCAGTTACGATACTGCATGGACCTGGATGCATAAATTGCGTCGAGCAATGATACGTCCTGGTCGCGACCATCTAACAGGCGCTGTCGAAGTCGATGAAACCTATGTTGGAGGCGTAGGAAAAAAAATCAGAGGTCGTGGTGCCGAGCGTAAAGTGATTGTTGCTATTGCCGCTGAAGTCAGAGGGAAAGGCTCAGGCCGAATACGAATGTCTATGATTCGAGATGTGTCGGCGAACAGTCTTCATCAGTTTGTTTCGGATAATGTTGAAAAAGGTGCGGCAGTTCGCACGGATGGATGGAAAGGATATATCGGTATTGAAGACGTTGGCTATAAGCATATTGTAAGCAATATTACCGCAAGTGGTGATCCTGCACATGTCGTCATGCCTCGTGTCCATAGAGTTGCATCCTTATTTGATCGTTGGTGGCTTGGAACTCATCAAGGAGCTATACGTCCGGTGCAACTTGCTTATTATCTTGATGAGTTTACATTCAGGTTCAATCGCCGAAATTCAAAAGCGCGTGGCTTGCTCTTCTATCGCTTGATGGAGCATGCGGTAGAATGCGCGCCGGTGCCTCGCCCTAAAATAATTGGTGGTGAACCACAACATATGGTAGTTGGTTGAGTAAACTGGATACCCATTTTATTAAATATAGCATGACTGGTAGCGGTATTACACACAGACGCCTTAATGCGATGTCGGTGTGTAATCGATCTAACAACAGGCGCGTTGTTGGCATGTGATACACCATCTTTGCAACAAAGGCACGTGCAATGGCGACTCGATCCTTGGGTGGACGTCCAGGATAGCCTTTGCTGGAATCAATAAATGCTTCAATGTGGAGCATTTCTAGCGTCGTTATCAGCTCCTGTTGTTTTTGAGTTAACAGGCCGAGTTCTTCGATCATTCGAGGAAATAATGTGTCTTGAATTGCCCTCCAGGACTGTGCTATTGTTTCTCGTAACTTGCTCATTTTCAGATATTTTTAGAGTGTTTAGGCACCTCTATTTTATCATTTTTGAGCAAGGTTTTTCTTTTTTTGCTATTCAAGCAATTAAATCCCCTCGCTTTTATGTATTTTGCAAGTAGCTCCATTATTTGTCAGCAATCTGTTCCATCATTTCCTCGATCTGTAGCTTGGCCAGATCATTCATCTCACGCACAGTTTTATCTTCTGGTTGAATTGGTGTTCCGATTTTGACAGTAATATTTCCAGGAACCTTAAGAATACTGTTGCGACGCCAACAAATGCCTGAATTGAGTGCGACTGGTATCAATGGATAACCAGATTGCTTGGCAAGCATGGCTCCACCTGGTTGATATTTACAGGTTTGCCCTGGATCCACCCGGGTGCCTTCAGGAAAAATCACAACCCATAAACCTTGTTGCAAGCGATTAGTTCCTTGTTCTATAACTTGTTTTAAGGCTCTCCGTGCATTACCACGATCAATCGCTATGGGACTGAATGCGTGCATACCCCAACCAATAATGGGAATTCTAAGCAATTCTCGCTTAAGAATAAACGTATTGACTGGCGGAAAATCCTTTTTAAACATCACCACTTCCCAAGCAGACTGATGTTTACTGTAAATAATAGCGTTTTTGGTCGACAGATTGTCCAGCCCCTCAATGTGATAATTCAGTCCACAAATGTATTTTGCAGCATAAACAACATAATTTGCCCAACAACGTGAAAATATGTCGCGTTTTTCGATTGGCATTAATAACGCTGTGTAAACCACAGGCGCCCATAGTATGGCTGATATAAACACTGCAATATAAAATAGAATGGAGCGGATATAGCTAATTACAACGTTCGGATTTGACAAGGGCTGTACTTGCTTCATAGAGATTCTCATAAATCGGGATATTAATCTTTGCTACTTGATGAGCAATTCTCTCACCTTTTCCGCTACGCACCAAGATTGGATTCGCACCGACTGCCATGGCAGCTTCAAGATCACGCATGGAATCACCAATCATTGGCACCCCAGACAGGTCAACATCATGCTCTTTAGAAAACTGTTTCATCAACCCAGGCTTTGGTTTACGGCACTGACACTGATCATCTGGGCCGTGTGGGCAAAAATAGATCGCCTCGATCTCACCACCTGCATCGCTAACAGCAACCAGCATTTTGTGATGAATCGCTTGCAGGGTTTCCTGAGTGAACAATCCACGTGCGATACCGGATTGGTTAGTAACCACAACTACCCGATAACCATGTTGGTTCAATAGAGCAATTGCTTCCAGACTTCCGTTAATAGGTCGCCACTCTTTTGGCGATTTAATAAAATCATCAGAATCCTGGTTAATAACGCCATCGCGATCCAAAATAATGTAGCGTGTCATACACTGCCTGCTGGATAATTAATATCCACAATCGATATTGTAGCAATAATCAGTGATGTTCCAAATACGCGAGCACTGATCGAATAATAACTCGCACCTCGTTTGAATAAAATCCAATCGATACCTCGCTGCCCCCAAGCCAACACTCCAAAGATAACCAAGAACAATTGCTTGGTGAGCTAACCAAAACAAGCAAATAAAGGCCAATGCATAAAGCGTATCAGCCAAGCTAGCCGCTCGTTTTATCTCTGGTGAGGCGACACCCCAGCGTCGGGCAAGCTTTCCATCGCACCAAGTCTGAAAAAACCGCTAAAGCAAACTGAAACAGCCATTTCATCGCGGATAGTCATAATAAGACAGTTATACTGAATCAGGAGCCAGGAGGATACGAAGTCAAACCAATAATCAGTGAATACTGCTATTCCTCAATTCAAAATGTTACTCTGACCTTAAATATTGAGTGTTGTGTCCACTAAATTCCTGAATTAAGATTATTTGCTTCCATGAAATTAGGTGAAATTATTATTTCCATATACGCAGGAGAAAATGCGTCTGAAACAACCCGACCTGTAAATTGTGGATATTTCCTTTCAAATATACTAACAAAAGTTTCGGAGTTCATAAAAGGGTGGTGATTTAAAGTAATGTTACCCTACACACATACTTGTGCGCCATATTGCTCAATATTCTCCCAAAATTGTTGCCAGCGCCCTTTTGATTGAACCTTGCCTATCCGGTTGCTTGCCAATTATACTGCAGGGTGAACCCACTTACCGCTGTAGAGCTCTTCGTAAGTAGGTGCTGATGTGTGAGTCGCGAGCCCCAGGGCGGAGTTGAATGCTGTCATCGGGTAGAAGCGCCGATTGAAGCGGAACACAAATTCGTTGAGATAAGCCTACAAGTGATGTTGACTAACTCCGTGATGCGTTCCAAGCAACCATGTCTTGAGGTTCGAGAAGGCGATATGGATCATTGGAAGGTGAGCATCGGTTTTTTCGGGGTCTCCTTCAAGCACCAAGGGTTTGTGCAAGTAGCCCAATGTCGTCAATTCATCATAGCCCTTCCAGCCATCGGTACGCACAACAGCTCCTATCACTACATTTTCTTGCACGAACTCCGTGAGTTCCTTGGCTCCACGACCTGGCACGAGGCGCAGCCGCAATCTACCAGCGTAAGCCGTTCTCTTGTGCTTCTTGCCTTCGTCTTCGGGTGGTCGGGTGCGTATTTCGACGGCTCCAACCACCGTTACCTTGTGGTGAACACCACGCCCTTCGCCCTTTGTACGGCCACCAACAAGCGTTTCATCCACTTCGACCGGGTACTGATTTCCGATAGCATCGCGCTCTGGTCGTACTAGACCGGCGCGGAGCTTGTGAAGTATTTGAAACGCTGTTTCATAGCGGGACAGGCCCAACTGCCGCTGAAACTGGAGAGCAGACTGCCCAGGTGTCTGTGTCGTTACAAGGTAAGCGCCCCAAAACCACACAGACAATGGCGTGTGACTGGACTTCATGACGGTAGTCGCCGTTAGTGACACGTTGGTGTGACAGGCTCGACACCGCAAGACGACAGATGTGCGTTTGGTGAACCGGTAGGGCTCGCCAATATCCCCGCATTTCAAACAAGTGAAGCCGTTCGGCCATCGCAAATGCTCCAGATATCGCGCGCAGGCATCGTTATCGGGAAAAACTCTCTGAAACTCGGGAAGCGTTGTCGGAAAGCCACGGGGATCCATTAAAGCAAATTAACATCATCTCATCGGATAGGCAAACTTTGTACAAACAGGATGTTTTCAAAAGGTTGGTAGTGGTGAAATAACCAAAGTTGATATTCGATTTATTTGCGCAACAAATCGCAATCCTTTATACGAAGTGGAGGAAGGCTGGTTTCGTAAGGATCTCTATTACAGAGTACATGTTATACCCATTGAATTCCCCCCCCCCCCCCTTACGAGAACGTGAAAATGACATTTTGGAAATAGCTCAGAAATTTCTTATTGACTATTCACAAGGAAGAGACTCAACCACTATGCACTGAAAGTGCATAGGTTGCGAGAGGACTGAAAGTCCAAGATCCTTCTAACTCAAGTATCATTTTCCCAGTATCTTTATTCGATGGGTGCCGATCATGCTCCAGATATTCCTGAACCATTTCATCTGTGATATTGCCTGTCGACCAACCTCCATAACCTATCGCCCAGAAGTGTCGTCCCCAATAGCGCTTCTTTAAGCTTGGAAATTCCTGCTGCAGTAATCGGGATGTTCGCCCTTTCATGCGCTTCACCAGATCACTCATCGACAACTTTGGTGGATATTCTATATGCATGTGGATATGATCCTTACTCACCACTCCCTTGATGAGTATCTCAACATCCTCTGTATCACATATCTGGATGATCAATTCTCGGCAACGGCGCTGGATATCACCCTTTAAAACAGGATAGCGATATTTCGTCACCCACACTAAATGCGCTGTGAATCGGGTCACCGTGTGACCACTGTGTCTTTGTTCGTTCATGAGCAAAGAGTACCATATGCGTGTAGCAGCTAAAGCCTTGCACTAAAGTGCATAGTTTTAACTAGCGATCTGAGACCAATAAAGGATAACTGGCAGATTTAAGACCTTTTATGATATACTTTAAAAGTGATATTAATCCTACTGATTGGGTGCTTGACAGGTTATCTCTATAACAGTCTAAGTAAGTATAGTGACTGTTCATGTTGGTTTCTTTAAAAGCATGCATCACATGTATGAGACCTTCAGTTTTATACAGATTAAAACTGCTTTTATCATAATCGGTAACTAAACCTTTCAGCATTGAAAAATAGCCCAGTTTGTGGATATCAACATTGCCTTTATGCCAAACTTGAAGTATATCACTGCCATCATGTTTATCTTTACCATGCGTAACAAAGAAGTGTGGTGAATCAGCATCTGTATCACTGAATTGGTAGCCAGGTTCATAAATAATGTTGGCTTTATTACCTTCAACAATCACTCTGCCATCAAGGCGTTGATATGGCTGTACAATAATCGCAGACGTTTGATTATTGAATGAGATATGATGTTCATGTAGACCTGTCTTTGGCCGTATGCGTGTATAATTTTTTATTCTAGGAAAACCAAGCAAAGATTTAGCAAGTGCAATGCCGTGATAGCGATATCCGGTATGTTCCAAACGTACACTACGCACATCCCCAGCACACTGTTTAGAAATCAGAGAACGAATTAATGAAAATTGTGGAAAATTCATAAAATCTTCTGCAACTTGCACATTTTTAAACACTCTCAGCAGTTTTAAGTTGAGTGCATTATGCACGCCATCCATTACTGGCGTATCAAGTAGTAAATGCAAATTTTTACCGTGCGGTTGTAATTGTTTTAAAATACTGGGTACTGCATGCGTACTGATCGAAATCATCACAACATCAATTGCATTGAAATCTACACTCTCCAAATCTTCTACAGCTCGGATGCCCCATTTCTCAGCAACTGCCTGAGCATTACTAGATGTTTTAGAATAAATACCACTGATCTCAAAATGATCTGACACACACTGCAAAGCAGGCAAAAAATTATTTTGTATTCGATTCCCCGAACCAATCAGTAGCACCTTTGCTTTAGGCTTCTCTGGTGTTAAGTGTAACAAACGCCTTTCTTTAACCTTTATATTAGTCCACTTGTTTTTTAATTGACCAACATGGCTGAGATGAATTTTACTGTTAGGCGAACGATGCATGATTGCTGGTAAAAGCTCTTCATTAACTGAAATTTCATTCTCATCGCTGTTATTTTCTATATGACAATTATCACTGTCATAACAGCCAAAAAATTTCTTTAACCACACCATAGTTGATGTCTCAGTGATGTGAGAAGTTTTTATTTTATTAAGTTTTTGTGCTGCTTGAAAAATAGTACTTGTATTTAGATTTTCGTTTGGAAGATAAGCATCTTGGAAAGAGATTTTTATGACTCTACGACGAACGTTCGAATGATTAGGTGTTGCTCTATGATAGAAGTTTCTATCAAACAGAAAAGTACTTCCCTTTTTGCCAGTCACTTTTAGAGAAGGGGCGCCATTTTTTAATGATTTTCCAGGGGCAACCCAAGAAAATTCAAAAGGTCCATTCTGATCACTAATGTCGGTTAAATTAATAAACAGCGTTAAATGATGAGTTGTATGCGATTCATAAGCAAATAAACACTCTCCATCACGATGCCAACCATTTAACCCATTATCACCATGTATATGAGACTTTGTCTGATTTCCAGCTGTTTCGTAGGCATGGCAATGATAGATGCGGGCATTGGGAATGAGATGCTCAATCAGATTCACTGTATTAGAATTAAAAATGTCTGCCAGAATACCTGTTTTATATAATGTATCCGAATAAATATAAGGACGTTTTTGACCAGGCCCAGATTGGAAAATAGGATCTAACAAGCCATTCCACTTAGCAAGCATCTTGGCATCATGTAAACACTGTACTTGTAAAAATCCTGATTCTGCTAATACTGCTTTATGCGATTGTGCATTTGAAGCAACATTATGTTGGGAAAAATTCATGAAAACACTCCTATTATTGCTCGTAATCTATTCGAAATAGCTGACTGAAAAAGTTCAACGATTGAGTAAAACAAATCAGCCAAGATTTAAAATACTCTGGATATTTCATAAGAGTAATGCAGATTACATGCCATCTAATTATATTTATATATAAATAAGTAAGTTACAATATAATAAAAAACAAAGATAACGAATTGTATATTGAATTTGCGAATGTTTTTTTAAAATGCATCGCAGAAATAGAATGTGTTGTTCAAGTTAACTTGTGTTGAGCGATCATCAGTGTTCCCCTATTAATTGTGCCCGTGGTACTAACCTCGCTATTTATTTAAACTTATCTTAGCAACACGTTGGTGTCGATAATACACTTCGTATTTATGAATATAAGAACGTAAACACTTTTCATACCAGCTTTCCTTTCACTGAATATTCTAAAACTTGAATAGCCCACGTAGATACAAGGTTGGGGTGGGTTTGCTGTATAGACTGGACAGCAAATCCCCCCAACCTACGCGGGCTCTCCTTGATATGCCTGAGGCTGAGAAGATATTTGGAGTTGACCTGCTATTTGAATTAAAAGCTGTTTTTACTGATTCTATAGGGCCAAATCTAAGAAATGAAGTTGCACATGGTTTGTTAACTGATAATGCAGCTTTTGGAACAGCTCCTGTATATGCTTGGTGGATGCTGCTAAGGTGGGTTGTTCATTCTGTTATAACAATTGATAACTGTAAGTAATTCCTCAAGTTCAAATGGCTAAGGGTGTGTAAATATTACTACCAGTAGAGAGTAACACCGTCAATACATTGTTTATTTATAGCCATAGACAATAAAACTTTGAGACTATGTTGTTGTCGCCTGCAACTTGCCAATATCAGCAATTTGAAGAAACAACTGTTGAAGTTGATGGAGTAATGCCAAGCGGTTGGTTTTTAATGCTGAATCTTCAGCCATCACCATCACATTATCAAAAAAATCATCGATTGGATCTTTTAATCCAGCCAGCTCTCTTAGTGCACCAGGATAATCATATTGCTCAAGCATTGGTGCGACTGTTTTTTGTGCTTGCTGCGTTGCTGTGTACAATGTTTTTTCCGCTTCATCGGTTAAAATGTCTGCATTCACATCACTATCCACTTCTTCTTCGAGCTTTCGCAAAATATTACGAATACGCTTGTTTGCCGCGGCTAAACTGTCTGCTTCTGGCCGGCGGCGAAAGTTTTGAACAGCGTCCAGTCTACGCATAAAATCAACGGGGCGAGTAGGTTTGACAGTTTTAACAGCATCAAACTCGTCTGGTAAATATCCCAGATCTAGGCTATAACCGCGTAATCGATCAATCAAAAACTCAACTACGTTTGCCTGCGTACCCTCTTCTATTCCAGCGTGCGTTTGTTGCTCCAGAGCCTGACTCACCAAGTCGACGAGATCCAGATCCAG
This sequence comes from Methylococcales bacterium, assembly GCA_965224565.1. Lineage (GTDB taxonomy): Bacteria > Pseudomonadota > Gammaproteobacteria > Methylococcales > DRLZ01 > DRLZ01. Next base: position 385,191 of record CBDCZN010000001.1, read on the forward strand.
ATTTTTCTCAATCAGAATACGCAATACACCCAGTGCTGCACGACGTAATCCGTAGGGATCTTTTACTCCAGTTGGAATCATACCGATGCTAAATATACCTACCAGTGTGTCCAGTTTGTCAGCAAGTGAAACAATTTGTCCTGTCGTGGATGGTGGTAAGTCACCACCGGATTGGCGTGGCATATAGTGTTCTTGTAATGCGTTTGCTACTTCCTCTGTCTCGCTATCTTCTTTAGCATAATACCGCCCCATTACACCTTGCAGGCTTGCAAATTCACCAACCATATCGGTGAGTAAATCAGCTTTGCAAAGATGAGCGGCTCGCATTGCACTTTTAATATCAGCATTCAAACTTTCAGCAATATGCTGACTGATTTGTTCTAAGCGCTGGGTTTTATCCAGCATACTACCCAGTTTTTTCTGTTCAACCACATTTCCCAGTTCTGTAACGCTTTGTTCCAGGGTTTTCTTTGTGTCTTGATTCCAGAAAAATGCAGCATCCCCCAGACGTGGGCGAATCACTCGCTCATTGCCTTGACGAACGATATCAGGATTGCTGGTGTCGATATTCAAAATGGTAATGAAATGCGCTAAGAGCTGACCCTGTTTATCTTTTACCGGGACATATTTTTGGTTGGTTTGCATGGTGGTAATTAATACTTCGTCAGGAAGTTTGAGATACTCTTTCTCAAAATTACCAACCAGTGCAACCGGCCATTCAACCAATGCGGTGATTTCATCCAGTAACGCATCATCGTATTGTGCTACACCTGCAAGCTTGTCAATCTGCTCTTGAATCTGGGCTTTGATTTTATCGCGACGTACTTCAAAGTCAGCAATCACGTAACCATCTTGTTGTAATCGCGACAAATAATCTGCTGGTGAATCAATTGAAATTGCATCAGGCGCGTGAAAACGATGGCCATAACTCAGGCGATCCGCAGCTAAACCCAGAACCTCCGCTTGTAGAATATCTGTACCGTATAAAAACAAAAGCCAATGTGCCGGACGTACAAACTGATGTTCACTGTCGCCCCAGCGCATGCGTTTTGGAATCGGTAAACTGTTCAAGCTTTGATTGAGTATTTCAGGTAACAACTGTTGGACGGTTTGACCCTTACTGAGCTCACGAAAACACAACCATTCGCCTTTGTCAGTTTTCAGCGTTTCCAGTTGCTCAACAGTGGTTGAGTTGGTCTGTGCGAAACCTAATGCCGCTTTGGTTGGTTTGCCGTCTGCATCATAGGCTGCTTTCACAGGAGGCCCGCGGCGTTCAATCTGCTGATCTGGTTGGCTGGCTGCTAATTGTTTAATCAGAATAGCTAGTCGACGTGGTGTAGCGTAAGCCAGGATTTCTCCATGTTCCAGACCTGCTTCATCAAGACCTTTGCTGATACCTTGTCGTAATGCATCGCGCAGTTTTAACAACGCTTGTGGCGGTAGCTCTTCGGTTCCTAACTCAAACAAGCAGTCGTGATTCGTTGTCATTCTGCAACTCCTGCTTTGGTCTTACTGGGAGCTTGTAACATCGGGAAACCAAGTGCTTCACGCCGATCATAATAGGCTTGGGCAACCGCAGTTGACATATTGCGAACTCGTAAAATATAACGCTGGCGCTCAGTCACCGAAATTGCATGTCGCGCATCCAGCAAATTAAAGGCATGAGAAGCTTTTAATACCATTTCATAGGCGGGTAATGGTAAATCAACTTCCAGTAAATGTTCGCATTGTTGTTGGCATTCATCGAATAACTGAAACAGAAAATCAACATTGGCATGTTCGAAATTATAAGCTGACACTTCTACTTCATTCTGATGAAATACATCGCCATACGTCACATCACCTTGAGGTCCATGTGTCCAAACCAGATCGTAGATACTTTCCACACCTTGCAGATACATGGCAATGCGCTCAAGTCCATAGGTGATTTCACCGGAAACTGGTCGGCAATCAAGTCCACCAATCTGTTGAAAATATGTAAACTGGGTAATTTCCATGCCGTTTAACCAGACTTCCCAACCTAATCCCCAGGCACCAAGTGTTGGTGATTCCCAATTATCCTCGACAAAACGCACATCATGTTCAAGCAAATCCACCCCAAGAAATTGCAGCGACTCCAGATAGAGCTGCTGAATATTCTCAGGAGACGGTTTCATTAACACTTGGAACTGATAATAGTGCTGCAAGCGATTCGGGTTTTCGCCATAACGACCGTCTGTGGGTCGACGACTTGGTTGCACGTAAGCTGTGTTCCAGGGTTCAGGACCAATTGCACGAATAAATGTTGCTGGATGAAAGGTGCCAGCACCAACCTCCATATCAAGTGGTTGCAAGATTGCGCAACCTTGTTTGCTCCAATAATTCTGAAGCGCAAGTATTACGCCCTGAAATGTAGAGACATCGGGTGCTATCTGGCTATGATTTGTCACAATATTTGGATTGTTATTGAATTTACACTGTTGAAGAATGTTGAAACGATGACGCAGTAAATCTGAAATCGATCAAACAACGTCAGTTTTGGGATTTAATCAAGAACGGTACAAATTTCCCACGGGGAGTAGGATATCACTGAATCGAATTTTAGTCTGCTGTGGATGTAAGCATCGCTAATCGCTGGTCTACAAATGCAAGCCTCTCGCCAGAGTCGGCCAGTTTTTGTGAAATCATTTGGTACAGATTTGTGGCTGTATCAATATCTCCAGCATGATCAATTGCCATCGCCTGACCAACCTGATAATTCAATTTGATCGGATCAATCATGGTTAATTGTCCATACAACTTCGCGGCTCGAGTGTAATAACCCAGTTGATCATCAATTGATGCCGCCAAAACCAGCAGTTCTTCATCACCCGCAAAGCGCTTCAATCCATTTTCCAGTACTAAAGAAGCTGTTTGCAAATCACCGTCCTGGATAAACATACGCACACGCATTGCGAGCAATACTGAGGCTTCAGGATTATGAATCATTGCCTGGTCTAACACATGTTCAGCTGATGCACGTTGTCCACTCGTTAAATAACTTTCTACGAGTTTCAAACGCGCATCCTTGTACCCTGGATCAATCAAGAGCGCTTCAATTAAATGCAGGATAGTGCCTTGGAGATCGTTCTGTTGGTGTGCTTTGCTGGCCAACACAAACTGTTCTATCGCATTGATATGTTTCGTTGAACCTGGGTTACTGCGTCGAGAACCCAATGCAGGTATAATTGTTGTAGACGAGGAAACACTATCCTCGTATTGATCAACGATATTTTCGATATTGCTATCAGTTTGATACGCCTGTATCTGCCCCCGCAATGGAATAACAATCACTTCGTCATTGACCAAGAGACTGAGACCACTCAGTAACAAAACACCAGAAAAGAAAACAAAAACGAAATTCAATCTAAAATCTCCACTCGTACATAATTACCTTGACTAATATCTACTTAAAGTATAGCAACTTATTAATTAAAAGATACTTTGGTAACAACCACTGACCCAAAACTGCTTGATTAATGCGTTTCGGTTGAAGCTGATGTACTCAAATTATTTGTATATTAAAATGTTACTCATTCAAAACAAAAGTCACTTTCAAACGCACACGATACTGTAAAATCTTGCCATTTTTAATATCCAGGTTCTGATCACAAACCCATGCACTTTTTACATTCTTCAATGTTTTATTTGCGCGTTTCACACCTTTTTTTACTGCGTCATCAAAACTTTTGTCTGATACTGCGATAATCTCTGTCACTCTAGCTACTGACATTTAGGTTCTCCTAATCAATAATGTGGTAGCTCAAATAATTCAAGGTGCTAAATTACTTAAGCTATAGACACGTACAATTTCCCTGGTTTTTACAAATTACTGTCAACATTAATCAAAAAAACCAAGAGGTAAGCTGACAATAATAACAGCTTCTTCCATTCAATTGAGCAAAATTTCATTACAATTTAGGTAAGAATGAGCTATACACGCAAGAACCTGTCTAAAGTCTCGCTAAAGAAACATGGTGGCATTAAAAGCAAGCTCAAAATACTTCCAGACACTAGCATACTGTACTTTTTCGACCACTTTTTCCTTACTTGCAGCCCTTGATCAAGATCTTGTTCAAATTCTAATGAAACTGAAATCAAATAGCCTCTTGCTTCAGTTTTGATACAATCACCTACTTATTTCCATTTGATAAACGAATCACCATGAAAAAAACACCTAAAGCCATTGCTCTTATTTCTGGTGGACTGGACTCCCTACTAGCTGCAAAAGTGATTCAAGAACAAGGTGTTCAAGTTGAAGGCATTAACTTCTACACTGGTTTTTGTGTTGAAGGCCATACCCATGCTATTCGCAAAACAGACCAGGATAAAGTAAAACGTCATAATGCTCTGTGGGTTGCAGAACAGCTGGATATTCCTCTGCATATTGTTGATATCATTGAAGAATACAAAGATGTTGTGATCAACCCCAAACACGGGTACGGCGCAAATATGAACCCTTGCCTGGATTGCAAAATCTTCATGGTTTCCAAGGCGTTACAATTCATCGACGAAAGTGATTTTGACTATGACTTTATTATAACCGGTGAAGTCATCGGTCAGCGCCCCATGTCGCAACGCAAAGACACCATGCCGGTGATTGCACAAAAATCTGGCGCTAATGATCGCTTATTGCGCCCTCTCTGTGCCAAAAATCTGCCGCCAACCCTGCCAGAACGCGAAGGCTGGGTGGATCGAGAGAAACTCTACGACTACAGTGGGCGCAATCGTAAACCACAAATAGCATTGGCCAAACAGTTTGGTTTTACCGATTATGCTCAACCCGCTGGCGGTTGTTGCTTTCTCACCGACAAAAAGTACTCCAGTAAATTAGCCGATTTGTGGCAAGCGCGTGGAGAACGAGATTATGAACTGGATGATATTATGCTGTTGAAAGTCGGTAGGCACATTCGTCCCAAATCTCACTACAAGTTAATTGTTGCCCGCGAAGAAGGAGAAACACGTTTTCTGCAAGGATATAAGAAGCAATTTTCTCATCTACAACCAATCAGTCACAACGGTCCGTTGACATTACTAGATGGCTCACCGACGATTGATGATATTGAATTGGCTGCGCGCATTACAGCCCGATACAGCCAGGGTCGTGATGCTGATTCAGTCACCATCGAAGTAATCTTCGAAGGTGAAACAACAATGCTTGAAGTTAACCCGCTTGCTGCACATGAAATTTCACCAGAGTGGATGATCTAAATGTCAGAGCTCACAAAACTTGATGCTCGTAACATGCTCTGCCCACTACCCGTTATTCGTACTCAAAATGCAGTGAAATCACTCAATCAAGGCGATACACTGGAAGTCGTAGGAACCGACCCTGGAATCCTCACCGATATTCCTGCATGGTGTAGAATCAACGGTCATCAAGTGCTGGATCAACACAGCGTGGATCACGAATACATGATCACCTTGCAAGTTGGAATTCGACAGCGTCACTCATCCTGATAAGATAACCATGTCAAAAGACAATCTTACTAGCCGAACACCTGCCCAAGACAAAAAAACAGTCACTTTGGTTGCAGCATTGGCCAATCTGGGACTGGCCATTGGCAAAACAACTTGTGGAATCATTGCCCACTCTGAGGCATTGGTAGCAGATGGCATTCACTCACTGTCTGATTTGCTCACCGATATTATCACCATCATCGCTGTTAAAATTGCTGCTCAAGACGCTGACAGCGACCATCCATACGGACATGCTCGCTTTGAAACCCTGGCAACTGTTATTTTGGGAATGATTCTAATGACCGCTGGAGCGGGCATCCTGGTCAGCGCTGTTGATCGTCTACAACACCCTGATGCTCTCAGCACACCCGGCAATCTAGCATTGATGATGACGTTGATTTCAATTCTGGTCAACGAATGGTTGTATCGCTACACGATGAACATTGCACGCCGCACCCATTCGCAATTAATGAAGGCTAACGCGTGGCACCACCGCAGTGATTCAATTTCATCAATTGTTGTCTTGGTCGGACTGATTGCCAGCCAGTTTGGCTATGGCTATGCTGATGCAATTGCAGCTGGTATCGTTGCAGTTATGGTTGCCAGCATCGGATATCGGCTAATTGTCTCCAGTATTATGGAGCTGGTTGACACCGCTTTACCCATTAAATTGGTGAGTGAACTGCGTTCTGCCATTCTGCATACTGATGGTGTCTCAGGCTTGCATCGATTACGCACCCGACGCATGGGTCCATCTGCATTGGCTGATGTACATATTATGGTCAGTCCTAGAATCAGCGTCTCAGAAGGACATCTGATTGCTGATAAGGTACGCAATAAGTTACGTGATGAATTTGAAGAACTTTCTGATGTGTTAGTACACATTGATCCGGAAGATGACGATGCAGTCGAACAATCTGATCGTTGTCAGCCACTACCTCAACGCAGTACAATCTTGCACAGCATCGACAAACAGATCAACCACCTAAGCTGGCCGAAACAAATTGAAAACATCCAGTTGCATTACTTAAAAGGACATGTCGAAGTTGAATTAATCCTGGCTCGCTCTGCAATGCTTGCCAACCTGGATCAACAAAGCCAGGCTGAAAAGCGGCTTCGATCGGAGATTAAACAGATTGACTTTATCTCAGAAGTTAGCATTTATTATCGTTAGAAGCGAGGATTTATAACTCATATTCAAAATATAAAAAATAGGACTTTATCTGGTCAGCAAGCTTGTATAATCGCGAGTTGACTGATTGAGTCTTTAGGGCACCTCTAAATAATTGTCTTTTTGCCTGATTTCAGCGTTGGATGGTTTTCTGCGATCCTCATGTATTCCATATACACTGCGGTTCTCAAAAATCATCCGCCTTGAACTCGAACAAAAACCCTGATTATTAGAGGCACCCTTTATAAAAACCCCAGCAATATGCTGTTTTTCATTACTATTAGCCAAAAGAGGAGGCTTAAATGTCGTCACCAGCAGACGTTCTTAAAATGATAAAAGACCAGGAAGTGGAATTTGTAGATTTCCGTTTCTGCGATACCCGTGGTAAAGAGCAACATGTCACCGTTCCTGCACATACCATGGATGAAGATGTATTCACCGAAGGCAAAATGTTTGATGGCTCATCAATTGCCGGCTGGAAAAGCATTAACGAATCAGACATGATTTTAATGCCCGATGTCGATACAGCAGTGATGGATCCGTTCTTTGAAGACAATACACTGATTCTGCGTTGCGATATTGTTGAACCTGCAACCGGCGAAGGATACGAACGCGATCCGCGCACAGTTGCTAAACGAGCTGAAGCCTACTTGGCACAAACCGGCATTGGAGATACTGCTTATTTTGGTCCAGAAAACGAGTTTTTTGTATTTGATGACGTTAAATTCGGCACCAGCCTCAATAAAACTTACTATGAGGTGGATTCAGCTGAAGGTTGCTGGAATTCTGACAGTGACTTTGAAGATGGCAACATGGGACACGCGCCTGGTGTAAAAGGCGGATATTTTCCTGTTCCACCCGTTGATTCTCTACATGACATTCGTTCGGCCATGTGCACGACAATGGAGTCAATGGGTGTTGAAACCGAAGTGCATCACCATGAAGTAGCGACAGCGGGCCAATGCGAAATCGGTGCGCTTTTCGATACCTTGGTTAAAAAAGCAGATCAGGTGTTGATACTGAAATATGTTGTGCAAAACGTCGCACATTCATATGGCAAGACGGCTACTTTCATGCCAAAACCGTTGGTTGGTGATAATGGTAACGGTATGCATGTTCACCAATCAATCAGTAAAGGTGGAACTAATTTGTTCCCTGGTGATGGTTATGGTGGAATGTCTGAAATGGCATTTCATTACATTGGCGGTATTATCAAACATGCACGCGCAATCAATGCTTTCGCTAATGCATCAACCAACAGTTACAAACGCCTGGTTCCTGGTTTTGAAGCGCCGGTTATTCTTACCTATTCAGCACGTAACCGTTCTGCTTCAATTCGTATCCCGTATATTGTCAATCCGAAAGGACGCCGTATCGAAGTCCGTTTTCCTGATTCAACTGCAAACCCGTATTTGGCATTTGCTGCCATGTTGATGGCGGGTATTGATGGGATCAAAAACAAAATTGATCCAGGCAAACCAATGGATCAGGATTTGTATGAACTGACTCCAGCTGAAGAATCAAAACTGCCGACTGTTTGTCATTCCTTCGACCAGGCATTACAAGCACTGTCTGATGACCGGGCTTTCCTGACTGCTGGCGATGTTTTCACCGACGATATGATTGATGCTTACATTGAATTGAAAATGGAAGAAGTCACTGAGCTGCGTCAATCAACTCATCCAGTTGAGTTCCAAATGTATTACAGCTTGTAACCATCGTTATACGCTCCAAACTGATTGGTTGGTACAAATGGTTTTGTGCCAACCAATGTCTAAGTAGGTGACCATAAGTTTTTTAACAATTTTGCGCAGGGTATTTTGTGGTATTCGAGGCGCAACGCAGGGCGCATAGTGCGCTATGTAACCGAAGTTGCAACGAAGAAGAGCGCAAAATAAACCAGTAAAAATGTTAAAAAACTTATGGTCACCTACTTATATTGTGTTTCAACCGACAAATTGGGCTATTTGATAACGTCGGTATTTACGGTAACAACATGCCTCGAATTGTAAAATAGAGAAATGCAGCAATGAGTGCTGATGCAGGGACGGTGATTAGCCACGCTGCAGCGATTCGATACACAGCTGACCGTTTCACTAACTCTCTACCATGTACTTTTCCCAGACGTTTGCGGGCTTTTTTATTGAGAGGCGACTCTTTTTTCTTGCTCTTTAGCTGCTTGAGCATCACCCCGCGGTCTTCAATTGAGGCTTTGTGAAACCGCCTGATAAATTCTTCCAATGCAGCATGATCTTCCTCATCCTCATGATGATGAAAAATTTCTTCCAGCATGTCTGAATAGCTGGTTTTTAAATATTCACGTAAAAAACCAACACCAAAAACAGCACCAACAGCAATATGCGTGGAGCTCACTGGTAAACCGAGTTGCGAAGCAATAATGACAGTTATCGAAGCTGACATGGCAATACAGAAAGCTCGCATTTTATCGAGTTCTGTTATCTCTGAACCGACTGTGCGAATCAGCTTAGGACCATACAACGCAAGCCCTAACGAAATCCCCAATGCACCAACTGCCATTACCCAGAATGGAATGGTTGCTTTATCAGCAACATCGCCAGTCATCAGAGCATCATTAATTGCCGCCAGCGGACCAATCGCATTAGCTACATCGTTTGCACCATGTGCAAAACTCAATAATGCAGCTGAGCAAATCAGCGGAATGGTAAATAACAAATTAACGCTGCTTTTGCTATTAGTAAGTTGAGAAGCCTTCAACTCGATAGGTTTTTTAGCCAGAAAATAAATACCAACTGCAAAGACCAACCCGATCATGAGAGCGTAATGAAATTCAACTTTCCAGATCTTTTTCAAACCTTTCATGATCAAATAAGTCGAAAAAGCCCATACCATAAAAGCAATCAAAAAAGGGAGTACTTTCTTTGCAGCAGCCAGCTTATCTTCTCTGTAGGTAATCGTGCGTTTAATTAAATATAAAAAGACAGCGGCAATTACACCACCCAAAACAGGTGAGATAACCCAACTGGCAGCAATTTTTCCCATGACGGCCCAATCTGCAATGTTCCAGCCAGCAGCTGCAATGCCAGCCCCCAAAACCCCACCAACAATCGAGTGAGTGGTTGATACAGGGACACCAATTGTAGTGGCAATATTCAACCAGAGAGCGCCTGCCAACAAAGCAGCCATCATCAACCAGACAAAAACATCTCCATTACTAATTAAAGCCGGATCAATTATGCCTTTTTTGATGGTACTAACAACATCTCCACCAGCAATCAGTGCGCCGGCTGATTCAAAAATTGCAGCGATGATAATAGCTTGTGCTAAAGTTAAGGAGTGGGAACCAACAGCAGGCCCAACATTATTGGCAACATCATTGGCACCGATGTTCATTGCCATGTACGCGCCAATAACGGCAGCAATAATCAAAAGCGGCCCACCATCAGGTAGCATATACATTCCATAGAACATAATTGCCACTAGAAAACTAATTGCCAGACCAAGACGCAGTAAATTTATGGGTACAGTACGCACATTGCCTCCTTATTTATTATTTTTGTTTTCACACCAACATTATCAAATTGATTCGCACCAGACTAACCTAATAAAAAATGGATTAGCAGTAATAGTTTAAGTGCAACATCGATACCACTACCAACTTTCTCGCTAAAATTTCAGAGTCATCCTAGTACAACTAACTCAGCAGCACAATCAATTATATCCTCTAGATAAATAAATAGACAACAGCCGAGTGTTATTGGATACACATCTCAAATTATCACGCTTATATTGTTGAATATGATGAATTTATTTAAACATGAACAGAGTCATTCAGGAAAGCAGGTTTTTTGAATGAATCACGGTCATCTTTTCGATCTGCATATCGTGCATGGTGGATGAAATACCGCCTACTCCATAACCGGATTGGCGAAGTCCGGCAAAAGGCATCCAGTCAACCCGAAATGCAGTATGGTCGTTAACCATCACAGCTGCTGCATCAAGGCGCTGACTGGTGCGTAGTGCAAATTCAAGATCGCGCGTCCAGACTGCGGCTTGAAAAATAAAGGGTAAGGCATTCGCTTGACGTATGGCTTCATCAACATCATCGTAACGATAAACACAAATCACTGGACCAAAGATTTCTTGCTTACTAACCAAGCTGTTTACTGAAGGATCCAGCAAAACTGTCGCTGTGTAGCAGCTTTTACCCAATCGTTTTGCACCGCTTAAGCAACTAGCACCTTCTCCAATAGCCGCTTGCACCCATGTATCAATACGATCAATTTCGCCGACTCGAATCAAAGGTCCAATTTCGGTATCCGATTCAAGCGGATCACCAATAAGCATAGCAGCACCCACCGTTGCGAATTGAGCTGCGACAGTTTCTACAATCGACTCATGAACAAAAATTCTTTGCACTGATACACACACTTGCCCGGCATGGTAAAGCCCACCTTTTGCTAAAGCTGGTACAGCGGCATCAATATCAGCATCTGCACCGATAATGACTGGCGCTACACCTCCATGTTCGAGTGCACAGCGAACTCCTGGAGCAAGTTTACTGCGCAGCATCCAGCCTACGCGTGAACTGCCGATAAAACTGAAAAACCCAATGCGTGGATCAGTGACCAGTTTTTCTGCTACTGCCAAATCTAATGTCACTAAAGCCTGACACCAACTTTGAGGTAAGCCAGCTTCATAAAGCATATTGACAAAGCGCATACACGAGCGCGGTGTATCGTGTGCAGGCTTGACAATCACTGGACAACCAGTCGCCACAGCAGGAGCAACCTGATGCACAATCAGGTTCAGTGGATGATTAAATGCACTGATAGCGATCACAATGCCAATTGGCTCATGCGCGGTATAAGCCAATCGATGTGCAGATGCGGCATTGACACCCATAGGAATAATACGCCCAGCATCGGTCCGCAAAGTATCAATACAGATTTGTATGCCATCAATAGCACGCGCCACTTCCACACGTGAATCCAGCAGAGGCTTGCCGCCTTCTGCTGCGGCTTCCTGGGCAAGCAATTCAGACTGGTTTTGCATTAGATGTATCAGTCGTTTTAATATTTCGATGCGCTCTGATACTGGTATCCAATTGTCTCGGTTACGAAACAGTGCATGGGCATTACTAAGTGCCAATTCGATTGCAGCTGCGTCAGCCGAGTCTAATGTTGCCAGCAAGGTTTGATCATACGGTGCATGAAGCTCCAATATACCGTCACTACTTGGTACACCTGTAATCAATAGTGGGAAATGTTCGACAGAATCACTCATGTGAAATTACTCTTCGTATTATCAGATTCAATTTTTGATTATTCAAGCGCCTTTATTGTTGACCTTTAATGGTTAACAACCCCTGTAATTAAGTCAATAAGCTGCTCCATCAAGTGTTTACGCACGCTGGTTTTACGCCACACCAATGCAATTGTGCGCGTAGGGGCAGGTTCTACAAAAGGAATATAACAAATGCCCTCTTCTGGTTCATGAATGGCAATTTTAGGCATAAAAGTAATCCCTGTACCCGCTCTAACCATTTGTCTTAAGGTTTCCAAACCTGTCGCTCTGACATCTTGCTGTTCCTCTACATTGTTTAACTGACAAATTTGCAAGGCTTGACCACGCAGACAATGTCCTTCCTCAAGCAATAACATCTGATGTTCGTGTAAATCTGACTGCGCAATTATTTGCTTTTGTGCCAAGGGATTATCCACTGAAACAGCCAGTAAAAATACATCATCAAACAACGTTTTGGTTACTAAAGAATCTTCATGGATAGGCAGCGCCAGCAAGGCTGCATCAATTTCACCTTGTTTCAGTTGTGCAATTAGCTGATCGGTTTTCTCTTCAATCAAGATCAATCTCAGTTTTGGCAAAGCTTGCTTAATTGCTGGTACCAGTCCCGGAAAAATATAGGTTGAAAGAGTTGGGAATGCACCCAACCTGAAATTACCAGCCAGTGGATCCTGTGCATTATCGGCAAGCTCTTTTATATGGTCTATTTCCAGCAAAACTCGTCGCGCCGAAGCGACAATTTGTTCACCTAACTCTGTTGGCAACACCTTTTTATTACTACGTTCAAAAATCCGCACCCCAAGCGTGTCTTCCATTTTTTTTATTTGAGTGCTCAGTGTCGGTTGGCTAATACAACATTGTTCAGCGGCTTGAACGAAACTACGCAAGTCGGCAACTGCAACCAGATAACTTAGGTCTCTTAGATTCATAACACTTCACTATATAGCTTTTATCTATTGATAGCATTAAAACAATCAATTATACATTGATAAAATCAATCGCTATTCTATTAACCATAGAAATTAAGCAAATAAATGTCATTTTTGCACACTGCTTTTTTTCCATCTGTTGAAGATCAAAAACTGATTTTATTGAAAATAGCAAACCAAGACCTCAGGAGGTCATTATGAAACAGCAAATCAAACATACATTCATCGCCAACGCGATTGCAGTTGGCTGTAGTCTTGCAATTGCCGGTACGGCTTTGGCAGGCGGGTCAACTTTGACTCGCTCCAGCGGTGCGCCTGTTGGTAATAATCAAAATTCATTAACTGCAGGCCCATTTGGACCAACTTTATTGCAAGACCATCATCTAATCAACTACCACGCTTATAAAACGTGGTTTGATTTCGGCCTATAAGGCCGTCCTTAGCAAAACCCCAAGGGCTTTGCTGAAATAAGCCTAAGCTGTCCCCAATCATTTAATGGGGTGCTGATTTTAAATAATGTGGAACTTAAAGTAAAAACGAGGATCAATACCTTATCTTGCTGATATTAAGAGGAAAAGGAAATGGCTGAAGTCGTCGCTCACGAAGGGAATCAATTCACTCTTCAGGTCACTGTCACACTCACCGGTAGTTTACTGGAAATGGAAAAAGCGATCCTGGATGGATGCAATGAGATGGGAAGCGTAGCCACCGCACAAGCCCTCCAGAAATTTGATACCGACGGCAGCCCAATCAAACTGGGTGAGGTCAAACTGACAGTGCGCGATAAAACCAATAAAATTTACCAAACACCGTATGGTGGTGTCCCCATTCAACGCTATGTGTATCAATCGTCAAAAGGCGGAAAGATCGATTGCCCGCTGGAAAATAATGCTCAGATAATCAGAGGAGCGACGCCAAAATTTGCGCAACAAATCTCACACAAATACGCGAACATGAATGCCCCGGCCGTCTGTCAGGATTTACATGACAATCATCACCGAACAATCGCCCATTCCTATTTGCAAGATGTCAGTGATTGGGTTGGCAGTATTGCACAGGCGAAAGAAGAGATCTGGGACTATGCAACACCAACACTCAATGAAGCGATTAGCACCGTTGTTGTCAGCTCAGATGGTGCCTACATCCTGATGCGAGACGATGGATACAGAGAAGCCATGGTGGGTAATATTTCACTGTATGATGTCACCGGAAAACGGCAACACACCATCTACATCGGAGAAGCCCCTGAATATGGTAAAGGGACTTTTTTACATCGTCTGGAAAAAGAAATTAGCACGGTAAAAAAACATTACCCAAATGCACTCTACTTAGGCATCGCCGATGGCGCAAAAAGCAATTGGACATTTCTGGAAACACACACCAGTCGCCAGCTCTTGGATTTTTTTCATGTGACTGAATACCTGGCAACCGTTGCTTACGCGGCTTACCCAGGAAAAACCGATAAACCCAAGCGAGACATTTGGCTCAATGAACGGTGTACACAGCTCAAGCATGACTCAAAAGCCGTCGAAGCACTGATTGCAGAAATGGAGCAATTAGCCAAGAAAACGAGCCTGACAAAAACAATCAAAGACGATTTATTGGCGGCGTTGACTTATTTTATCAACCATCGTCACATGATGGATTATGCGACACAGGTGAACCAACAATTACCCATTGGGTCGGGTGTGACTGAGGCCGCTTGCAAAACATTGGTGAAGCAACGTCTTTGTGGATCTGGAATGCGCTGGAAAGACAAAGGTGCCAAAGTGATTTTGTCTTTACGAGCTCTTGTTCAATCAAAAGGGCGCTGGCAACAATTTTGGGGGAATATTGAACAATATGGCGCACAAGTATGTATGTAGGGTAACATTATTTTAAATCAGCACCCATTTAATGTTTACTTATCGTCTTGGTACTTAACGTATTTTCTGATCATTTCAGCATCCATACCTACGGTATCAACACAATAGCCTGCCGACCAAAAATGGTTTCCCCAGTATTGTTTGGTGCGCAAATGTGGAAATTTCTGGAACGCTTGAATCGCCGTTTTTCCCTTTACTTTTCCCACCAAAACTGAAATTGAGATCTTTGGAGGCACTTTAACAAGTAAATGGACATGATCCGGCTGAACATTTAATTCAACAATTTCACATCCAGATCTTTCTGTATGCGCATAAATACTTCGGTAAACAAACTTTCCGATATCCCCTTGTAGGAGTCGATACCGATACTTGGGTACAAAGACAATATGGTACTGGCAAAACCAGATGACATGTGATGATTTTTGAAATCTGCTCATTTGTATCTCCTTATTGAATTGCGGGAACAACTCAACCAGGAAATACACGTGGGCAGATTTTTATGCAAAGCTTATTTTAACCCCGCCCACAGGGCGCGGTTCTCTAAGTTGTAATAGATGGATTAAAAATTGAGATATCAATAGGAGATGCAGATGATATTAATGTATACAATAATATTGCATACTCAAAGACCTCTACGGCAATAGGTGGATATTATTTTGGATCATCGATAAATATTGATAACAATCTGATTTATAATTCAGACACTAGTATTTCTCCCGCGTTAAATAATCTTATAGAGTTAGACCCAGTATTTACTATGACTTCAGGATTGCTTGAAGAATATGATTTTACGTTAAAGACAAATTCTCCTGCTATTGATGCCGGGATAGATCGAGGACAAACACGAGATTTTCTTGGACATCCGATTTCTGGAGAACCTGATATCGGAGCAATTGAATATTAGCTTCCCCATTAACTATGGAGTTGATCAATTAGACCACTTGATTGAAGTTTGATGGGTGTTGGGTTTCGTGCCTCACCAGCATCCTACGATTACCGCACGTTACCGCGTTCTCAGTACGCATTTATCGCTTTCTCATCATTGTTTGGCTCCTCACACGCGATGCCGCTTTGCCTTTTTACAGCTGTTTACGTGGGCTTTTCCAATCTGCGGCTTAAGGGATCGAAGTCCTTTTAGGATGCCGTGACTATAGAGATGTGTTTTTTCTATTGGTTTATAAGATCAAGGATTTTATTCATATTTTGCAAGGAATGATGTTTGATTGCATGTTCTCTTGCCATCGACCCCATTCTAGTGCGTAGTTCGTGGTTTTCAATAAGCTTTTTGGTATCCTCAACTAGTTGGGTAAAATTTCCAGAGCAATAGCCAAGCTGTTCATTTTGAAATACACTATCAGGATTAACCTGAAGACTGATGACAGGTACTCTGCGCATCCACGCCTGGATAAAAGTATTACTGAATCCCTCCTGTTGACTGGTATTAATAAGGATATGGCTTTGAGATAGAAAGTCGTTGACCTCTTCGTTGGAAACCTCTCCCATTACTTGAATATTATTATTCTTTGCTTTTTCAGCAAGTTCATCATATTCATCTGAACGCCCAAGCATAACAAAGCGAGTATTTGCATTGTTGCCAATTGTTTCGGCTAGCTTCACAAAGATCTCAGGTTGCTTGAATGGTTTCCAATTAGCAATCCATACAATAGTGACTGGATTATCTGTTTTTACACAATCGTCAGGCACAGGATGGCCATTTGGAATAATCAGGGCTGTACGCTTATATACTTTTTGTAATTGTTCGGCTTGAAACTGGGTCTGTGCAATTACAGTATTCGCATGTTTGATTCCATATTGCATCAATTTATATTCTGGAATTAACCAAGGTCTCCTTATAAACATAGATAATGGCTTAACATGGACATCTCGATCGTGAGCAATATGATAAACAAGCTGGCAATTATTTAATCTGGCATAAATAGCCGCTATACCAGTTAAAGCTGAACCACATCTTTGATAAATAAATTCTGGCCGAATAGATTTAAGCACCATCCATATTTTCAATATATATAGATACTTGAGATTGCTAAAACGATTATTAATACAATTTGCAGAGATTGCATGTGTTGATAATTTTTCGGGTTTTGTGTAGGACTGACCATTTGATACAAACACATAATGCATATCAAATGTTTTGATGCCGCGTTCACATAAATAAGATGCTTGCAGTTCAGCGCCACCAGTTCTTTGCCCTATATAGCTAGCCAATAAAACGACTAATTTTTTTTTGTGCATACTCTTGTTCATTAGGTTGTACTCAATTATTACATCAAACAGCGTTAAGTATCAGTTTGATAAAAATCTTCTATTACACTTGAAGTTAATAGCATTTTTTGGGTTAAATCACTTGATTAAAAACAGAAAATGGCTACGACATGGTTTTGCGTAAAAATGCGTCAAACATTAACAGCGTCCAGATTGGTGTGCTGTGATCACGAGTCCCTGACACGTGTTGATTAACCAGGGTTTTTAGATGCGAAGCATTGAAATAGCTGGATTCCATCATTGGCCCGGATAACACCATATCACTGATACGCTCTTTGAGCGGCCCTCTGAACCAGGAGGCTAGTGGAACCCCAAAGCCCATTTTAGGTCGGTAGAGAATATCATTGGGCAGTCTGGATTCCAGCGACTTTTTGAAAATATATTTCCCTTCACCTTTGTTGAGTTTGAGATCGGGGCTGATGCCTGAAACCCACTCTACAAATTGATGATCCAGCAACGGAACCCGCACTTCCAGTGAATGCGCCATGCTGGCTCGATCGACTTTGGTGAGAATATCACCAGGCAGGTAAGTTTTGAAATCGGTGTATAAGACAGTAGACAGTGCGTCGTCTGTCGGGGCATTTTTGGCGATACGGTTAAACACTTCAATTGCCTGATAGCCCTGCAGTTCTGATTTTAACTGATCACTAAATAATTGCTTGCGCATATCGTCATTCAAAAACGAGACACTATGGAAATAACCTTCCAACGAATTTCTAGCAAGCGCCTGAAATGTCGCTTTGGCACGCAGTGGTCTGGGAGCCCAATCTGCCTTTGGATAAATATGGGCAAGCATACCAAACAGCGGTGAACGTATCGATGTCGGCAACAGATTACGCATTTTTTCTTCAGCGGAAAACCAGCGATAACGCCGGTAACCTGCCAGATTTTCATCACCTCCATCGCCGGATAAGGCGACAGTGACTTGTTCCCTAGCCAGTTGGCAGACACGATAGGTTGGCAGTGCAGAGCTATCGGCAAATGGTTCATCATACATGGAAACCAGTTGGTCGAGCATGTCGAAATCATCAGATTCGACTGTTTTTACGTAATGATTGGTTTTAAACTGTTCAGCAACTTGCTGAGCATAATCTGTTTCATCAAAATCACTGTGCCCAAATCCAATCGAGCAAGTATTGACCGGATTGTCAGACATTTCTGCCATCAAGGCGACAATCGCACCGGAATCAACTCCCCCTGACAGAAACGCGCCCAACGGTACATCAGCAACCATGCGGATACGAACGGCATCACTCAAACGTTCAATTAATTCTTCCTGAATCTGTTTTTCATCGGTGCTTGCATTCGGGGTGAAAGGTAAATCCCAATATTGTTGAGGCTTAACTGTTTTATCACCGCGTTTAATGGTTGCACGATAGCCTGGGGACAGCTTAAAAACGTTGTGAAAAATTGTTTTAGGGTCGGGTATGTAACCAAAAGCAAAATAATCTTCAACTGCATTTGGATCAATATTGCGTTGAAATGCAGGATGCACCATCAGGGCTTTTAACTCGGACCCGAAAACCAGTTGATTATTAGGCAAAATAGCATAATACAAAGGTTTAATGCCAAGACGGTCACGTGCTATAAACAGCGATTGATGTTTGCGATCCCAAACTGCGAATGCAAACATGCCTCGCAGGCGATCAACGCATTGTTCTCCCCATTCCAGCCAGGCATTCAAAATCACTTCGGTATCGCAATGCGTGGAAAAAGAGTAGCCTTTTTCTAGCAATTGTTCGCGTAATTCCGGGAAATTATAAACCTCTCCGTTATAAACAATGGTGGCGCGACCATCTGGACTAACCATCGGTTGCTGTCCACTACTAAGATCAATGATAGACAAGCGCCGATGTCCCAAACCAACACCAGGATCGGTATAAATATCACCTTCATCAGGGCCACGGTGAAACTGTACCTGATTCATTCGAGTCAGCAGCTCACGATCAATCTCCGATGGTCCGTTTAAATCAAAAATCCCGACAATTCCACACATTTATTTAGTTTGCCTGTTAATAATAAAGGATGAGAGCTACTAAAGTACTCGACCATAAATCTTTTAACATTATACTTGTGTTTTTTATCATCTTCGGCGTTGCATAAACAGTTACATAGCTCACTATGCCCCTGTTTATGCGCCTTGAATATGATAAAAAATCCTGCGTAAAATGGTTAAAATATTTATGGCCGAGTACTTAATGACGATCATAAACACCAAGATACTGCTTGACCATAGCATCCATGGAAAACTCAGTTTGAATGCGTTGATAACCCGCTTGCCCATGTTGTTTGAGCAATTCTGGATGCTTTATATAATTAGCCAGTGCTTGCGCCAAAACTAAATGATTGCTTTTGGGAACAATGGTACCTGTTGTTGCATTACTTACCAGCTCAGCGTTACCACCCACATCTGTCGCGATAACTGGAAGTGCCGAAGCCATGGCTTCCAATATGGTATTTGAGATTCCTTCCGCACTGGACGGTAATACAAACACATCCATACCACGCATAATATCAGCGATATCATTGCGTGCTCCTGGTAACCAGACATCATCGATTAATCCGGCTTTTTCCAGCAGCAAACCTGCTGTTTGTCTGAGTGGACCTTCACCAATCAATAAAAGACGTACATGGCTGGTATGTTTGGCTTTCCGTAGTTCAATAAACGCGCGTACTAAATTGATCTGGTCTTTAACACCGTGCATGCGTCCAACAGTGCCAATTAGAAGATCTTGTGAATTTGTGAACGGACAATCGGCAATCGTTGTTCGACCGGTGGGGGCCGGATAAAATCGCTTGGTATCAACACCATTAGAAATACGGGTTATTTGCTCTGTTGAAACATGAATGTTATCAGTCAGATAAAGCTCCAACTCCTCCGATAATGGTACAAAATGATTAATAAATGTTTTGAATACGCGCCTCAACCATTGGTATTTGACGTTACTGCCATCAGGATCGTAGACATCCCACCCGTGTTCGCTATGCACTCGAAATGCAACGCCCGCTAAAGTAGCCGGTAACTGACATTCAATGGTTGATAGATTACGGGTATGAACAATATCAGGTTTTAATTGGCGCAACAGTTTGTATGTTTTCCAATAATGCCACAGACTTTTGCCTTCATCCTTGTTCAGCTCGTAGATGGAAACATCCGGGCGGCGAATACGCTCACGAAAATCAGTTGCATGTGTGATACAAATAATTGCATGACGATAGCGTTCCTCGGGTATGGTATTTATCAGATTAACCAATCCGTTTTCCAGACCACCAACATTCAGTCGATAAATGATATGTGTAATTAATGGACGTGAATCAGACATTCAATAGCTTGCTTACCATGCGACAAGGACAGTTAGTGTTCCAATTTACTTCGGGTTGGGTATAGGAATACAACCCCAAGGTGGTAAAGGTTGTTGTTTGAATTTCATCGCCGAAACAGGCGTATTCTGTTGTCCTTTGAAACTATTAGATAAAACCCAACCCAGTTTGTTTTTAGTCGTATTGTAGACATAAGCTCCAGCGTCTACTAAACGACCGAGTTGATTGCCATCAAAATCAGTCGTCACGGCCACACTTGATTCTCCCACTCTAAGGAGTTTACTTTTAGCTGCAGGGTGAAGATCTATTGGAGGAGCTCCCTTGTAATGCCCTCGCACAAAATCAGTCGCAATATTACCCTGCTTGAATCCGCTCGGGCCATCATATTTTCCTGATCCGACATTGCCTGAAAGTTTGAGTAGTGCGTTATTGGTATTGCTCAATTCCAGTGATTTTCCAGATTCCGAATAAAGCGCATTATTGGCAATGACCACCGAGCCACGATTGCCATTCAAAGAAATTGCAGCACCAGTGGCTTTGACTACTGTGTTATTAACGACGACAAGATTGGATGGAGCACTACTTTGATGGTGTTGCATCGCGATGCCATCAAGCTTGGTGTTGAGCACAATATTGTTACGAATAATCGTGTCTGCCGCGCTCTGGATACCATGATCGCCACAGTTGTAAACAAAATTATTTTCAATAATATTTTGATCGCCATTGCCAAGTGTCCCGTAACTAAGGATACAGGGATAATTGGTATCATGGATCACATTGTTGCGGATAATATTGCCAGAGCTGCCTTCTTTCACTTCGATGCCATCACCTTGCTCCGCATTCAGTGTGTCATGAATATAATTGCCTTCGATTAAACTGTTGGAAAACTGACATTTGTTGAAATTACAGCCTAAGTACATACCTTCACCGGTACCCCGAGTGTCATGAATATGATTATTCAAAATGCTCACTGTATCGTATTTTCCACCGTCAATATTCATGGTTAACGCGGCATCATCAGTTCCAAAAATTTCATTATTGCTGAAAGTAAAATGATTGGCATTCCATACTCGCACTCCGGCAGATCCACCAGAAAAATGCAGACCATCAATGGTTACATAGTGAGCATTTTCAATATCCCAAATATTTTGATTCACACCTGTCCGATGAAAACGAGGATGCGCAGCATCAGCGGCTCGAATGATAATAGGTTGGTCTGCTGTTCCAGAAAGTGAAAAACTGAAACGCTCGGTTAGAGGATAATTACCATCCTCCAAAATCAAAGTGTCGCCACCCAGTAATGTAGAGATAATATTCTCAACATCGTCGCCAGGTTTTGCCGTAATAGTACGAGCAGACACAGAAAACACACAAATAAGCAGGGCAACTAATAACAAAGGTTTTTTCAAAAACACACCATGCAATCATTTAATGATGGTTGATGATACAGAATAAATGGCTAATTCAAAAGTTGTATCGTTATAATCACAACCAAAGTTTGCAGGGTCTGTTGAATCACGACTCGGCCCTTGCCTGGTTACCTACATATTGATTTGCGATAACCGCGTCAACAATGTAGATAATTCAAGATTTTCTATAAAAAACCAGTTTATCTAGCCATATACGCAACAGATCGGTCACAGTAGAATTAGATTTTATCTGCAATAATTTTTCCTTTGCTGATATTATTGAATCAGCTATGTGCTACCCCTGTTTTTGTTGAGTACTCCTAACAGCAAGGTATTCCAACCCCACTGCCCGCAAAAAGCGCATGCACGAATTGCTAAGTTTATATGTGCGAAGAGTATAGTTAGGAGCCAGATCAGTTTCTTTCAGCAATCTACAAAAGTGTTATTGAAAACAAGGATAAAAAAATGAGCGCCGAGCTCTACAAACTCGTAAGTAACAACCCCAAATTCCACCGGCTTGTCGCCAGACGCTCTAGGCTTGCGTGGGGATTATCATCAATTATTGTATTGATGTATTTTTCATTCATTTTGCTGATTGCTTTTGCACCAGATATTCTCGGGCAACCGATTAGTGAAACCAGTCTGATTACGATTGGTATTCCTTTAGGCATCTTCATTATTGTTACAGCATTTGTTTTAACTGGTATCTATGTGTACAAGGCCAACAAAGATTTTGATCGTATCAATCAGGAAATTATTGACGAGGCTCGGGAATGAAACGACTCATTGCCTTGAGCACACTGTTGTTTTCACAAATTGTCTGGTGTTCAGACGCCATACAAACTGTGGTAGAAAAACAGCCTCTGAATGTGCCTGCAGTGATTATGTTTCTGGTCTTCGTTGCTGCAACATTAGGTATTACCTACTGGGCGGCAAAGCGTACCCACTCGGCAGCGGATTATTATGTCGCAGGCGGTGGTATCAGCGGATTTCAAAACGGCCTCGCCATCGCTGGTGATTATATGTCTGCAGCCTCCTTTCTGGGTATTTCCGGACTGGTTTATATGTCTGGTTATGATGGCTTGATTTATTCCATTGGTTTTCTAATCGGCTGGCCATTAATTTTGTTCTTGATCGCTGAGCGATTACGCAATCTGGGACGTTACACATTTGCTGATGTTGCCTGCTATCGCCTTGGGCAAGTACCAATTCGCATCCTTTCTGCATTCGGATCACTCGCAGTTGTCGCACTTTATTTAATCGCACAAATGGTAGGAGCCGGAAAACTCATCCAGTTATTGTTTGGTTTACCCTATGAATTCGCAGTAGTACTGGTTGGTATCTTAATGATTTTATATGTCACCTTTGGCGGCATGCTGGCCACAACCTGGGTGCAAATCATCAAAGCGACTTTGCTGTTATCCGGTGCCAGTTTTATGGCTTTTATGGTGTTAAAACAGGTGGGTTTTAATCTAAATGAATTGTTCCGGTTAGCGATACAGGCTCATCCAAAAGGATTGCAGATTATGTCACCTGGTGGTCTGGTTTCTGATCCGATATCAGCAATTTCACTGGGCATTGCTCTGATTTTCGGAACAGCCGGATTACCGCACATTCTGATGCGATTTTTTACTGTAGCAGATGCCAAAGAAGCAAGAAAATCGGTATTTTATGCGACTGGTTTTATCGGTTATTTTTATATTCTTACATTCGTTATTGGCTTTGGTGCGATCATGCTGGTGTCAACCAACCCGGAATTTTTAGATACAGATGGAAAGCTGATTGGTGGCAACAATATGGCAGCGATTCATTTATCCAAAGCGGTCGGTGGCGATCTGTTTCTTGGCTTTATTTCAGCAGTCGCCTTTGCCACAATCCTGGCAGTCGTGTCAGGTTTAACCCTGGCGGGTGCTTCGGCGATTTCGCATGACTTGTATGCCAGTGTTCTCAAACAGGGTCAAGCAACAGGAAGCACCGAGATCCGTGTATCAAAAATCGCTACTGTCATATTAGGCATTGTCGCTATCTTGTTGGGTATATTATTCGAAAAACAAAATATCGCCTTCATGGTCGGATTGGCATTTGCGATCGCTGCCAGCGCAAATTTTCCTGTGCTGTTTCTATCCATGTATTGGAAAAACCTCACCACACGCGGAGCTTTTATCGGTGGGTTTTTCGGATTAATCACGGCAATTGTTCTGGTGATTACAGGACCAATTGTCTGGGTAGAGTTACTTGGTAACGACTCAGCTCTGTTTCCATACAAGTACCCCGCTCTGTTTTCTGTGACAATTGCGTTCATTTGTATCTGGTTTTTTTCTATCACTGATCGCAGTGTAAGAGCACAGCAGGAGCGAGCGAAATTTGATCATCAATATATTCGATCACAAACAGGTATTGGCGCACAGGGGGCAAGTGAGCATTAGTTGAGTACCTATATCTAATATCAAAAACAATCAGATACATCTGATTTTGATAATTAGACAGCCTCATTTTCCAGATTCTGGAGTTGCAAAAACGCTGCTAGTTGTTGACAAAACTTGATTGCGAACAATGATGTTTGTCGGCATGTGCTTGCCTTACCAAGCATGCCCGAAGTTTGACTATGAGATAGAAAAGTTTATAATCTACTTAGCTAGAAAGTACGTTTTATATTTATGCACACCATTTCGATGTCCTGTTTAGTACCTCGTCCTGTTTCATAAGTAATAGCAACACTTCCAGCCAGATGGCCTTATTAATTAAGGCTTTAATTACTCTTGAAAATTGATAGGATATTATTATGTCTACTACTACAGGCACCGTTAAATGGTTCAACGAATCTAAAGGTTTTGGCTTTATCGAGCAAGAATCTGGACCAGACGTTTTTGCCCACTTCAGCGCTATCTCTGGCTCGGGTTTCAAAACCCTAGTTGAAGGTCAGAAGGTTGAATTCACTGTTACTCAGGGCCAAAAAGGTCCTCAAGCAGAGAACATCGTCGCGGTCGAATAACTGGATCGCCATAAGGCTTGCACATAAAATAATGCATGCCAGTCTCAATCTCCCATGAGATTGAGAAAAAAAGGGCGAGACTTCAATGTCTTGCCCTTTTTTATTGGCTGGATATATACCGATAGCCTATATAGTCAGAATAATCTAAACATGATAGATTGAGAGTTCATTCAAACCTCAAATCACCCTTAATCCCTGAATTATTTAGCGCCAAGAACGTAGTTAGCCTATTTGTAGGCATAACCTGATTTAGCCAAATCATTGAAAATCTCAGCATCACCTGACTGTGCCTGTTAAGCTGGTGGACTAAATTGATGGAAATTGAGATGAGCTCAGATTTTTTAAACAGCCCAGAATCAGACCCTACTGATACTGAACAGTCAGAAACAAAGACCCCAGAGCCAGTACAAAAAGAAATCGGCGGCAGAAAAGAGGGACTTGACCCATCGCGTTTTGGTGATTGGGAAAAAAATGGTCGCTGTATCGATTTTTAAAGCTGATTATCACATTGTAATGAATAAACCCGTGCGTCCATTGTCGCCCCATTTGCAAGTCTATCGATTACCACTAACAGCATGGTTGTCAATTATTCACCGTATGACAGGAGTGTTATTGGTTCTCGGTATGATTGCTTTTACTACCGCATTATTGGTACTGGCAAATAATCCGACTGACTGGCAAATAATCAGCCAGTTATCTACTTTTAGTCTCACTCCACTTATCCTGTTGCCATTCTGTTTCTCTTTCTGGCTACATTGGGCGCATGGGCTAAGACATTTGATCTGGGATACTGGCCGAGGGTTTAATCTAAAAAATGCCAGATTACTTGATGGATTGGAAATTGCAGTTGCTGTGTTGCTGACTGCATCACTGTGGCTTGTTCACACACTGTAAATGAGTAGTTCATCGAACTGGAAAATCCATGACCTGGGCGCTTCGCGCAAAGGCCTCCATCATTGGTGGATGCAGCGAATTACTGCAGTGGCGTTAATGCCGTTAAGTGCATGGCTGGTGTTCTCACTGGCATGTTTAGCCAATGTCCAATACGAAACATTAGTTTTATGGACATCTGACCCTCTACATGGCGTACTGCTGATTGCTTTTCTACTAGCCGCTTATTACCACGCGATGCTCGGCTTACAAACTATTCTGGAAGATTATGTACATACTGAATGGCTAAGAATAAGCAGTATTATCGTCAGTAATCTAGTCTTGCTGTTACTATTGGTTGCCTCAATTTTTTCCGTCCTGAAAATCGCCTTTTTGCACTAACTAACTGATGACAAAAGCATACCCAATCACAGAGCATAAATATGATGTTATTGTTATCGGAGCCGGTGGAGCTGGGCTGCGTGCGACCTTGGGCCTCGCAGAAAAAGGTTTAACCACAGCGTGTATTACCAAAGTATTTCCAACTCGCAGTCATACTGTTTCAGCACAAGGCGGCATTAGTGCTGCATTAGGCAATATGGGAGAGGACGACTGGCGCTGGCACATGTATGACACCATTAAAGGCTCTGACTGGCTGGGTGATCAGGATGCGATTGAGTACATGTGTCGCGAAGCCATTCCATCGATTGTCGAGCTGGAACATCAAGGCGTACCCTTTTCTCGCACTGACGAAGGCAAGATATATCAACGCTCGTTTGGTGGTATGACGACCCACTACGGTAAAGGCAATGCACTCCGCACTTGCGCGGCAGCTGACCAGACCGGACATGCAATATTACAGACTCTATACCAGCAATCACTCAAACACCATGCTGAGTTTTTTGTGGAATATTTCGCGATTGATTTAATTATGGAAGATGGCGAATGCCGGGGTGTTCTTGCCTGGCGTCTGGATGATGGTACTCTACATTTATTTCGTGCCCACATGACAGTATTGGCAACCGGAGGTTACGGGCGCTGTTATCTGTCCTGCACATCAGCGCATACCTGTACTGGCGATGGCAATGCGATGATTTTGCGCGCAGGGTTACCGTTGCAAGATATGGAATTTGTACAATTTCATCCCACTGGTATTTATGGTGCTGGTTGTTTGATTACTGAAGGCGTGCGCGGTGAAGGTGGCTTTCTGACTAATTCTGAAGGCGAACACTTTATGGAGCGTTACGCACCGACAGCCAAAGATCTCGCATCACGGGATGTGGTTAGCCGTGCGATTGCCATTGAAGTTCGCGAAGGTCGTGGGGTCGGCGCAAACAAAGATCATGCCTACTTACATCTGGAACACCTGGATGCAAAATTGATTCAACAACGATTGCCTGGCATTTCAGAAACAGCGCGTATTTTTGCGGGCATTGATGTGCTGCGTGAACCAATCCCGGTAATTCCTACAGCTCACTATAATATGGGTGGTGTACCAACTAATATTCATGGTGAAGTTGTCAGCCTGAAAGATGGCAATCCGGAAAGTGTTGTTCCCGGCTTAATGGCAATTGGTGAAACGGCATGTGTTTCCGTGCATGGCGCAAATCGGCTGGGATCCAACTCATTGCTGGATCTGGTGGTTTTTGGTCGCGCCGCAGCCCAACGTTGCGTTCAACTGATTAAACCACGCACGCCACATAAATCTTTCAATAAGGATTTAGTAGATAAACCGTTGGCGCGATTAGATTCACTGCGACAAGCACAAGGCACTCGCTCAACAGCAGAAATCCGCTTGCAAATGCAGACCGTCATGCAAAACCATGTAGCCGTATTTCGTAGCGAAGACATTCTCAAAGAAGGTGTGGTACAAATGCAAGCCACTCGCGAAAGTTTTAATGCTGATATTCTGGTGAGCGATCGATCAATGATCTGGAACACCGACCTGGTAGAAGCACTTGAACTGGATAACCTGATGGTTCAGGCCACTACAACTCTGGATAGTGCAATCAATCGCACAGAGAGTCGTGGCAGTCATGCGCGCGAAGATTATCAGCAACGTGATGATGAAAACTGGCTAAAACACTCCATGATCTGGCTAGATGAATCAGGCAAAACCAGCATCGATTATCGTCCAGTGCATTTGCACACCCTGACTAACGATGTTGAGGCAGTGCCTCCCAAACCTAGAGTTTACTGATATGGTGTCATTTAGTTTACCAAAAGGCTCGACTGTCACAAAAGGAGTGACTCACTCTGCACCTAAACAAGCGACGAATATTCAAGTGGTCAAGATATATCGTTACGATCCGGATAAACCAGATAACCCACGTCTGGACAGCTTCGAAATTGATCTAGACCAATGTGGTCCAATGTTGCTGGATGCCATTATCTACATCAAAGACCATATCGATTCAACACTGACATTCAGACGTTCTTGCCGTGAAGGGGTCTGTGGCTCCTGCGCCATGACAATCAATGGTCAAAACACACTGGCTTGCATCAAGCCGATTACAGACTTCAAAGGTCCTATCAGCATTTATCCATTGCCACATTTGCCGGTCATTAAGGATTTGATTGCTGATCTCACTCATTTTTATGCGCAACATGCCACTGTCAAGCCGTGGATAGAGAACCAGACTCCGCCGCCAGGAGACCGTGAGCGACTGCAAACGCCTGAAGACCGCGCCAGATTGGATGGTTTGTGGGAATGTATTCTCTGCGCTTGTTGTTCCACCAGTTGCCCAAGTTATTGGTGGAATAGTGATCGTTATCTAGGGCCAGCAGCATTACTGACAACTTATCGCTGGATCGCAGATTCTCGCGATGAAGCGACTGGAGAGCGACTGAATGCAGTCGAAGATCCATTCCGACTGTATCGTTGTCACACCATCATGAACTGCACAGACACCTGTCCAAAAGGTCTCAATCCAGCCAAGGCAATTTCAGAAATCAAAAAACTCATGGTAAAACGCAGTTAACATGGCTTCACATTCACAGCTGATCTGGCAATGTCGGCGTGGATCATTGGAGCTGGATACTTTGTTAACACGTTATCTTGAACAACGCTATGATGTTGCACCAACGAAAGAACAGGTTGCATTTAGTCAATTATTAAGCCTGGAAGATCAACAAATTTTCCAATATCTGAGCGGACAGTCTAAACCCGAAACAGTAGAAATCACCAATCTTGTTACACAAATCAGTTCTCTCATTCCGGGTACCAGTTAAACCAACTAAAGCTGATGACTACTGGCTGAGCCTGTTGTATGTTATCAGCCTGATTGCCAGCATTTATAACAGCCTGCCACTCGTATTACGTATTGTTTTGATACTGTTGATCAGTGCAAGCTGGATAATTAACATCAAACGCAATCGAGCAATCAACCACTTAGAAATAGAACTGCGCAATGGTAACCAATGGACGTTGCGTGAAGATGGTGAACGGAAATTTAACGCACGGTTAATGTCCTCAACTGTCAATACGCCCTCTGTTGTATTCTTACACCTCGATCTGGGTTCAGCTGGAAAACGCTATTTGATGATTCGCCGTAATCAACTTGAACAAGAGGAGTTTCGTCAATTGCGCGTTGCTTTAAAAACAACAACCGCAGCCAAATAACCACGTCTAATCAATCAGCTTATTGGCAAACAAAATACAAAAAATGTTGCATCAATGGCATTTAATTGACGACTACGTCATCTATTTTTTGAATGACATCGACAAATCGTTACTCATTTTGCTTTTGGTTAAATA
This sequence comes from Methylococcales bacterium, assembly GCA_965224565.1. Classification (GTDB taxonomy): domain Bacteria; phylum Pseudomonadota; class Gammaproteobacteria; order Methylococcales; family DRLZ01; genus DRLZ01. The sequence continues at coordinate 414,549 of CBDCZN010000001.1, forward strand.
TTGCAATATGCTATACCTGGCATGGCTGCGCTAAAGTATAACCGTCGAATACTGAACTTTGAAGTAGACGATGAGTCCGAACAGGCTGTGGTTGATTCGAAAAAATGCAGAATTAATTTTATTAAAAACCTGTCTAAGATCTCGATAAAGTGATGCAGCGTCAGGCAAAAGCAGACGAAAAGCACAGTTTTCTAAGACCATATTTACGCCATTATGCCACCTTCAACGAGTCCTTGAAGGTTCTAACTGATTTTTAACCTTACTAACATATAGCCTCTGGAGGGGTTTGAATTCAATGAGTCGATTGATTCAATCATTTATCGTTGTTTGTTTTGTCCAGTTTCCTTTACTGTCATTTGCTATAGCCAAACAATCGCCAGTTCCCATTGTTGCCAGGCAAGATATCAAGCTAACTGACTATGCTGTGCAACAAGAATTTTCAGCCCGTAAAAGCGAAGCACAGGAGGCAATTCTAAGTAATCCGCAAAGATTTCATAAGTTTATTGAAAACCAGTGGGTCAAATTAAATCTCATAGAGCAGGTTAAGCAGGGAGCAGTACCAGATAATATGCCTGATAACGATCAGTTAATGACATTAATTGATCAGACAACGATTGCTCGCTTAATGATTAACCAGCTTGCAGAAGAGCTTGATCCTCCACTGGAAAATGCTGCGCGAAAGAACTATCAGCAGAATCGATCAACCTATAAACTTCCAGACAGAGCGAAAGCAGCACATATCTTAATTAAAACAGAAAAACACACGGATGCCGAAGCGAAAGCACTTGCCGAAAAAATTAGAGCTGAGGCTGTCTCCGGTAATATTTCATTTGCCGACTTGGCACGAAAGTATTCTGAAGACCCTTCTGCACAAACAAATAACGGGGATCTCGGTGCATTTGGCCGTGGGCAAATGGCCAAACCTTTTGAAGATGCTGTTTTTGCCATGCAAAAACCTGGCGAAATCAGTTCAGTTGTAAAAACCCAATTTGGTTACCACGTTATTCGTTTTGAGCGTAAGCAGCACAACAAAATAAATCCGTTTTCTGCAGTAAAAGGTCAAATTGAAAAACAATTGTCCACACAAAGGCAACAGACAGTCTGGAAAGAATATGAAAGCAAAATAAGCAAAACTGATGATGGTCTTGTCAACGAGGAACAGGTAAATACGTGGTTATGGTTTGCAGGTATTAATGATTTTGATGAATCAAAACCGCATTGGAAACAGGCTGCGACTAAATTGAGTATCGCCAAATTGGTAGCGGACAAGGCAGCTGAATTAAAATTTGATCAGCAACAGATCATTAAGCAAAAATTACAACAAGCAAGACGCAATGGTATGGTCAAGTTAAGACGCAAGGCTTTGATTGATGAGCTTACAAAAACTGATTTTTCGAATTCTGTGAAAGAAACATATATTTCTAATAAAGATCAATACATTGCACCGTTAGCAGTCGATGTTTCAATGATATTTCTAGCAAAACTGAAACTCTCAGAAAATGAAATAAAAAGTCAATCCGAACTGGTTAAAAAACAGGTTGCAAACGGCGACATTGCTTTTGAAAAACTTGCACTAAATTATTCCCATGCCCCGGCTGTAAAAGAGAACAAAGGCCATTTGGGATTCAGAAAACGCGGCGACTTTGGCTCACAACTGGATGACATAATATTTGCACAAAAAAAATCAGGTGTTCTTGACCCAATTGAAACTGAAGATGGTTTCTTTATTATCAAGATTAACCAGATACAACCGGAACATCAATTAACACTGGATGAAGTAAAGGAAGCCATTAAAGCTACAATCGTCAATGATCTTGCGACTCAGAAATATGGAGAACTGGTGCAATCAATTATTAACAATCCTGATAATAGAGTAAACGATGCAGCAGTCGAGAGACTTTTCCAAACGCTAAAACAAAGCCTTTAGCTGTACTAGCGTAGAAATCCGCTACAACAAACGTTCTTCTCACTTAGCATTCAGTACATATACTATTTCATAAATATACTCTTCGCACATGAAAATTTAGCATTTAGTGTGCAAGATTTTTTGTGGAGAATAAGGCAGAAAATATTAGCTGTAGTATTCTACAGTAAGATTTTCCAACGCAGCTATCCGCGAAAAAGTGCGTGTACTGGATGCTGAATTTTTATGTACTGAGAGTTTAACTACCGTTGAAAAACTTGAAAGCCATCTTATACATGTTTCCCTGGGACAATCCAAAAAAATTGATCAGAACAACATTAAAAAAGATCTGGACGAGTACTATTGATACTATGGCAATAATCAAAACATCAAGTTAAGATACACTAGGGACACAGCTGTACGGAGATTGCGTGACTTAGACAAAACTTATTTGACCTATGACAAGCCTAAGCTGAAATAGATGATTTCCCTTCTTTATACTCTTTAAACAATATAATGTCTGATTCTGACAGGAGCAAATACAGTGAGCCAGTATGATTTTGATCTGTTTGTGATTGGCGCTGGATCAGGTGGAGTCAGGGCTGCACGCATGTCATCAACCTTTGGTGCAAAAGTGGCTATTGCAGAAGAACGTTACCTGGGTGGAACTTGCGTCAATGTTGGCTGTGTTCCCAAAAAGCTGTTTGTTTATGCATCACAATTCTCCTCAGATTTTAAAGCGAGCGCAGGTTACGGTTGGTCGGTTAATAATACCAGTTTTTCCTGGGAACACTTGATTACACAAAAAAATGAGGAGATAGAGCGTCTCAATAATGTCTATGAGAAATTATTAGTAAATGCGGGAGTCACTTTGTTTGATGGTCGCGCAACGATTGTTAACGAACATACGATTAGGGTCTCCGATAAATTATTCACTGCAGAACATATTCTCATAGCAACAGGTGGCTGGCCAAGTGTGCCCAATTTTCCAGGCAATGATTTGGTGATTACCTCTAACCAGGCCTTCTACCTGGATACGTTACCAGACAGTATTGTGATAGTTGGCGGTGGATATATCGCTGTCGAGTTTGCCGGGATATTTAACGGCTTGGGTGTTGCGACTACACTGGTTTACAGAGGTGAGTTATTTTTACGTGGTTTTGATGAGGATATTCGTCAACACCTTGCCAAGCAGCTTCAACTGAAAGGGATTAAGTTACAATTTGGATCATCAATTACCAGTATTGAACAAACCACTACAGGATTGTCAGCTAAGTTAGATTCAGGTGAGACGCTGTCTGCCGAACAAATCATGTACGCCACTGGGCGAACTCCTAAAAGTGCTGACCTGGGTCTGGAAAGCCTTGGAGTTAAACTCGATGAACAAAGCGCAATTGTTGTTAATCCCCAATATCAGACTACGGTAGGCTCAATATACGCAATTGGCGATGTCACCAATCGAATTAACCTGACACCAGTTGCATTAGCAGAAGGCATGGCTTTGGCAAAAGCTTTATTTGGCAATAGCCCAACCCAGGTTGACTATAACAACATCCCGACCTGTGTGTTCAGCCAGCCTAATATCGGCACTGTTGGGCTGACGGAAGTGCAAGCAAAACAACAATTCAGTGACATTACAGTCTACAAGTCGATATTCAAGCCAATGAAATATTCGCTAACCGACAATCAGGAACAAACATTGATGAAACTAGTTGTTGACACAAAAACTGATCGAGTGGTTGGCGCACACATGATTGGCCCTGATGCCGGAGAGATCATTCAGGGATTGGCAGTTGCAATGAAAGCAGGTGCAACCAAAGCAGTATTTGATTCTACAATAGGGATACACCCAACGACTGCCGAGGAATTTGTCACTATGCGAGAACCCTCGTCCTGATATTGGATTGCCAACAACCAGTTCTGGAAATCAATTATGACGCTGGATTTGAATGCCCAGCGTTTTTAACATCAATGATTTTGGCTGTCTTGTCATCAATATCAAAATATTTATTTTTCATTTTTATATATTTTTCAATATGTGGTTTAGCTAGCTCTGGGTTCTCAAATGACCAGACGTCATTGAGTACACCTTCCATAACCAGATTATAAACTGCTTTTTCAATGGCTTCTAACACAGCCATTTGCGGTGGTTCATTTGACGAAAAACCGGTTTCGAATTCCAATAATTCTTTGAAATTGACAAATTTAAATAGACCCGCATCAACTTTAACTGAAAATATGGTTTTACTGGTGTTGACAGAAGATAAGATTTCGCCAGTTTTTACTGAAACTGCACGAAGATAGACCGTTACAGAGTCGCGCTGAAACTCGGTTGCGCCTCCTATGCCTAAATATCGGGCACCCATTCCACCCGTTATTAAATTAGATTCATAGGACACAATACCGCCTTCCAGAATGATAGGCGCATAGAGTAAAGCCGGTAATGTACTATTAACATTGGCATTACTTCCTAAATATTGTTTTCGGGTATTGCGAATTATTTTTCGCTCGTTCATTAGATTAGACAATGCTTCTCTTTCTAATACCGTAAACCATTTCGAGGTTCCTGCATCCTGAAGCGCTTTTATCAACATTGAGGTTGCGCCTTGGGTAATCGCTGTTGAATAGGAAATACCTGAACTGCCGGGTTTATATTGACCACTTTGATCTTTGTATTTATAAACCGATACAATGATTTTATTCTTCGCTGGTGGAAGGTTTTTTAACTCATTAATCACTTGCGTTTTATAAGGAAGTTCTGCTGCTGTTGAGCGAATAGGCTCAACATAGGTTGTGCAGCCGCCAAGGGTTAATAATGAGACTAATACTATTATATATTTATAGTCAGAAATTTTTAAAATAGAATGTAACATCATTAATACCTTGCAGATTATAATTAATAATAATTTTTTGGGTAACAATTTAAGTTAGAAAACAAAATTGTGACCATCAATAGTTCAGCTAAAAAAATTTTCCCGGATTACTTTTGAGTTTTTATATTTAAAAACTGGGAACTTCAATCACTGTAGTTTCACCAGTTTCATTATTGGTAATTGTTACCAAAGCACCAGTTGGTATTTCTTCGACAGAAATGGTATTTAAGCCGGTTTCTATATCTCCTTCAATAATTTCTCCATCTTCACCAAAAGCATTATCAACCAATACTCTTGAAAGACGTGAAAGAATCGATCGATCCAGACGCTCTCTAAAACTTTCAGCTGAACTTCTAGAACTAGATTTAGAGGTATCAGGATCTTTGTATTTATTTTGGGCTGTTGCATTATTTAGCAACGGTCCCGCATTAAAAGGGTTTCCCCCAAAATTAGGGTTAATAAACTTGTGATTTAGCTCGGCAGCATTCGCAAAGAAAGTACTCCCTGCTAAAACACTCACAACTAATATTTTTTTGAATAACATTTTTTTACCTTCTAATGTCAGGTTTTACTTAAAGTCTAGCTGGTTTTTAATAATCCAGTTGTTTCTGGATAAATAAATTATCCAATAATTGACGGTTGAGCTGTTCGATAGTAATTTTTACCAGGCTTTCAATATCATCATAACGCTGTGGTAATTGCTGTCTGATAATCAGTTCATCATCCAGCCATAACAGAATAAAATTAGCCCGAAACAAACCAGGTTGTTCCTGAATTCGAAGATTAATCACTTCATCTGTTTCAGGTTGCCAATATAAATAAAAAATCTCAAAAAAATCAGCGCCAGGTTTACTGATGGTTTCATCAAGGATTAAACCAAACTCAAAAACCGGATCAACTTGTGTCACTGAATCTACAGGATTTTTAATTAGACTTTTATTTTCTGAAAGACTTGTTAAAGGATAGATTATCCACAATAAAGCTAACAGGTAAGTTAAGTTGTATTTTCGGTTATTGTTCATCTTTATATTTAAATTAACTCCATAAGCAGAACGCTTATGGAGTTATTACATTGTTTTTATATTGTAATAAAAACTTTCTCAAAAACGCTTAATATAAAACTATGGTTGTTGAGAAATCGTTGCTGTATTAAACAAGCCCGATTGAATGGCTGTTGCAGTATTTACAACTCCATTTGCACAGCAAGATCCCAATCCCTGGTCAATCGTAATGCTGTTGCCTTTACCACCATACTGTTCCGCTGTGGCTACTGCAAAATCATCATGTTGATTGATCAACACCGTATTTTGATCTGCAGAAGTACCGAAGCCTTCTTGAAGCACAGTTGCAGTATTGTCGTCATCCTGGTTAACAGTCGCTGTGTTCCAGTCACCGCTTTGAGTTACCAATGCATCATTGCGTAGAGAGTCAGAGTTAGCAAGACCGCTTGTGCTATCAGCCTGATTAATGGACGCAGTATTATAGTGACCTGACTGCAGGACTGTCGCTGCATTAAAAGCATCCTGTACTATAGTCGAACTGTTATCGCTTCCAGATTGATCAACAAATGCGTAATTGTCTCTCCCTTGAGTAATGGTAGATGTGTTATAAGTGCCGGGCTGAGAGACTTGTGCGAAATTCTCACGACGTTGAGTAATGGTAGATGTGTTGCTTGTACCAGACTGAGAGACATCAGCGTTATTAGAGTCTTTCTTCTGAGTTACAGTTGACTCATTTTGATTGCCGTTTTGCGTTACTGTCGCTAAGTTGTAATCACCTTTTTGAGTGATAGTAGAGTCATTGTAGTCATCACCATTAAAACCAGTTTGATCGACTGTTGCAGTGTTTAAGTAGCCACTTTGAGTAATTTTAGATGTATTCCAATCATCCTGATTTACCGTTGCAGTGTTTGAATCACCTGTTTGTAAAATCTCAGATACGTTGTCATGTGCCTTTGCAGGAGGTCCGATTTGTTCCACGGTTGCCATGTTATCAGAACCAGATTGTTCAACCTTTGATTCATTTCGCCTTCCATCTTGAGTAACATAAGCATTATTACCTTCTGCTGACTGAATCGTTTCAGCTAAATTTTTGTTACCATCCTGAGCGATGTCTGAATGATTAGTCAGACCTGATTGATCAACTATCGCTTCATTTCTATTACCCATTTGTGTTACATCAGATGTCAACACGTCACCATATTGAGAAACCGTGACATCATTATGGTTTCCTGTAGAGGTAGAAGTTGAGGTATTAACAGCAAAAGCTGAAGTTGATAGCAAAGAAGCAATTGTGATTGCTAATAATTTTTTATTTGATTTTAACATTTTATTATTCCTATTAAATGTATTAAAGCTTATTAAGTATATAAAAATACTTATTCTTGAGTTATTTCTAAAAATTCATTCCCCTGTTGGGAAATACTTATTTTATTTCCATCTCCGTATTGGTAAATAGCTGCATAGTTATCAACGCCATTTTGAGTAAGGTCTGCATTATTTTGATTTCCTTGCTGAGTAATGATGGCCTGATTACTAGCGTCATATTGCTCTAGCTGAATAGTATTCTGTTCACCTTGCTGAGAAATGTATGCTTCTTGTTGATAACCTGCTTGCTCCACGGTGGCTAGATTAGCAAAACCAAACTGTTCAATTGCTGCCCAGTGCTCAGCACCGTTTTGCAGTACATAAGCCCAGTTATCAGTACCAGATTGCTGTACATAAGACTGGTTAAGCTCGCCAAACTGTTTGATTGTTGCGTAATGATTGCCGCCGTCCTGCGTTAGAGTGGCAGTATTTTGCTCGCCGACTTGTTCTATATAAAACTCAGAAGATAAGCCGGTTTGCAATGTTGCTATTGAGTTATTTAATCCTACTTGCTCAATAAAAGCGCTATGATTATCACCAATTTGATCGATTACTGATATATTACCTTCAACTTGAAATAGCGTGGAGTAATCACGAATTTGCTGGATTTGTCCAAACCCTTGTCCTGCATAACTATGCGAAACAAGTAACAAGTTAATCAATAATAAAGAATTGTTGGTTTTCATTTTGCTTTTCCTCTCTAACGTGGGGAATATGATAGCAAGATGAAATTGGTTATTCTATTGCAGAAAACTACCTTTTACAGACTAATTAACAATTAATAACATTGCATTAACTAATTGTTTATTAAGATGAATAATTAAAATGGAGCGGATTTGTAAATAACCTATATACGCAAATAGGAAATAGTCGGTTTTTTCTTGTGTTCGAGAGCGATTAAATTTTGATCTAAAGCTTTAGCAATACACTGAGTTCTGTTGTCTGAATTCAACTTTTCACGAGCAAGCTCCAGGTGGTGAGTCACTGTAGAAATAGATAACAGTAGAATAAATGATATTTCTTCGGTGGTTTTACCTTCTGCAGCCCATAGCAGGCATTCTCTTTGTCGCTTGGTTAATAAATTGCTATTAATGTTATTTAATTTTAAATTATCTGTTTCAAATTGAATAAGGTTTCTTTGTACCTCAATAAGCTGCGCTGCAATAATCTGCATGTATGGCATAATATGCTCAAATCGAGACTGCATTTTTCCAGGTTTTTCTTTGTAAATTAAAAACAGAAAACCGAAAATACCATTAGCACCGTGGATGGGAAAGACTATTCCATAATTAAGTTGGTATCGTGTTGCTTTTTCCAGAATATTAAAATTTCCATACGTCTCATTTTCGATGCCTTCCCATAAAAATGGAATATTCGTTTTTCTGGCTTTAATGACCAGTGGATCATTATAAATATAACCTTGTTCTTTATACTCTTCTTGCCAGGCAACAGGCGTATCAGATGTTATAAATACAACATCTTTATTTTGATTTATATTCTCATAATATGTACCACAAGAATAATAATCTGCACCGATATCCTGTTTTATCTGTTCTAGTTTTTGTATTAATTCACTTTTTGAAGTAATTTGAGAAATTTCTTCCCTGATAGTTGAAAACCACTTTTTTGGAATGATGTTAAGTGCCACAATTTAACCTGCTTAAAATTGTTGATTTGAGCTAATTATTTAGCTGATAGCGTTAGAATTTAAGTAGAGAACAATGATTGTGTTTACACCTAACCAGGATCACCAGCTAAATGAAAAGTCTATCCATATAACTTGGATCGTAACAAGACCAGACTTCCGAAACTTCGAAGTCTTCAGATGCATCTTTACTTTTATAATTAAAGCTTATGTATAAAGATAGTTGATCAATAGCTAATAACTGTGACTAAACTCACAAATTTGGCCAACTTCAGTCTAATATATGAATAATCAATAACTTAATAGTTAATTCATCAACTTATTGGCTTAATAATTGAATACTAAAGATTCGCAATGCAATTAAGCTACAAATTAAGGTCAAAAAGAAATATATGATATTGAGCTGGAAGCTGATAACGCACAATGTCTTTCATATGGAGCCATTTATGGCTTGCTTGATTACCATGATGATAATGAAGGGGGGGGGGTGGGATTTAGCGATTTGTTGTATCAGTTAGGTGGTTAGGTGTGTAAATGATGCCCATAAAATACCTGGCGGCTGTCAATATTTCGAGAATATATTTACCAGGATTTAGATGTGCTGGCAATCAATTGGTCATTTCTATATATTTTAAGACTAAATTTATAGTTATCTTCCGAAGAATAGTTCACTTGAGTTGAACTCAATGATACATGTTGATTCAGAGGGTTAAGAGGAATTCCACCCTTCTGGCTGGTGCTATTGTGTCCTCCTACACCGTCTTTAATTACTGATAAATGATAACTAAATTTATTTGCTTCACTTGCTGTTACAGTTAGAAGCCACTCTATAGTCGGTGTAATATGTAAAAATCCATTCTTTTGTTCTACATTGATCCATGCTTTTAAAAGATGAGCGCCCGCTGTCTTTGCTTCTGAATTATTTGACATACCCAATACACCTAGTAAAGCCAGTTGATAATTACCAATTCTTTGATCGTTTGAATCATTATCATTTCCGCTTTTTGTAAAATCAGCTCTATTACCTTCTGCTGACTGAATTATTTCGGCTACATTCCTTGTACCATTATGATCAACATATGATTCATTTGCGTCATTATCAAGATTGAATTGCACTACATTTAACAACAATTCGCCACCTGTTTGAAAAACCCTGGCATCATTATGTTTCCCAGTAGAATATGTATTTAATTTATCAGCAGTAAAAGTTGAAGTTGATAATAATGAAGTGATTGCTATTACCAACAATTTTATATTTGATTTTAACATTGCCTTATTCCTAATACATATATTGTAACTATTTCTTTCAGCAATACAGTGCGTTTGTTGCTCTTTCTTGACCTTTACATAGAAAAATAGACGTACATATCAGCGAAGATTTTATCAATGATGCGGATGGGAACCGTAATTTTCTTCCCCACTGTAATGTTAGTCCAATAAAGTGGACACCCTTAAATCAGAATTATCAATAATCAACAACCATAAAAAAAGCGGCCAACGTGGCCGCTTTTATCTAAAATTCTGTAAATTTATTGATTCGTATTCACAGATAATCTACTTGCTGGCTTGAGGCTGTTGCATAATATGGATGCCTTTTAACAAGTTGAGCGCTTCTGACAGAGCATAGTCTTTCAATATTGCATCACTTTCATCCTCTGTTTCTGTCTCAGTTTCTTTACCTTTGCCACCCTCTATGCTTTTTTTAACATCCTGTTCTTTTAGCTTTTCACCATTCTTCAAGTGACGCGACAAATCAGACTCTTTAACTGGCTCAAGTGGTGAACGCTCTACAGCCTCAAGTCGATATCGCGGTATCACAATATCCGGCTCAATCCCTTCAGCTTGAATAGAGCGTCCTGAAGGCGTGTAATAGCGTGCCGTTGTCAGCTTAATTGCTCCGCCATTACTGGTCGGCAATATGGTTTGCACCGAACCTTTACCAAATGACTTCTCACCCATGATAATCGCACGTTTGTGGTCTTGCAGCGCCCCTGCCACAATTTCTGAAGCAGATGCAGAACCTGCATTAATTAAGACCACCAGAGGTTTTCCATTCAGTATGTCATCCGGTGTTGCTTTGAATTTCATTTCCGAATTCTTGATACGACCACCGGTAAAAACAATCAATCCATCTTTAATAAATGCATCACTCACTTCAACTGCGGCGTTGAGAACACCACCTGGATTGTTACGTAAATCCAGCACGATTCCATTCAACATGCCATCATTTTCTTCGATCATTGTATTGATCGCACCACGCAGTTGTTTTCCTGTCGATGATTGAAAACTACCAATTCTCACATAACCAAAACCAGGCTCTAACAGCTTGTTTTTAACACTGCGAATTTTAATAATATCTCGGGTAATGGTAATGTTTAATGGTCGGTCTTCGCCTTCCCGAACGATAGTCAAGACAATATCAGTGCCTGGCTCACCACGCATTATTTTAACTGCATCACCAAGTGACATACCTTTGACTGGTTGGTCATCAAGACGAATAATTAAATCACCTGCTTTTACACCCGCAGTCGCAGCCGGTGTATCGTCTATTGGAGAGATCACTTTAACAAAGCCATTCTCCATGCCGACTTCAATACCCAGCCCACCAAATCGACCAGTTGTTCCAACTCTTAACTCTTCGTATTGCTCGGAATTGAGATAGCTGGAGTGCGGATCGAGACCTGTTAACATTCCCCGAATTGCATCTTCGATCAGTTTTTTGTCCGGGACAGTCTCAACATAATCTTTCTGAATGCGTCCGAACACTTCGGAAAATGCTCGCAACTCGTCAAATGGAACTGATGATGATGCTTCCTTGTCGGCCAGAACACTGCTGCATATCCCAATTGCTGCTCCCAAGAGCACTCCAACAATCAGCGCCAGCATATATTTTCGATCCATCATCTATTCACGCCTCCAGGCATTCGTAACAGTTATCATCTTCACAGCAAATGAGGATGAGACAATTAAGATAGTATAGCATTGTCGCACATGGACATATTGTATAGTAGAAAGAGAATTCGCACATTTCTATAGTCTAGCTGTTACATCTCAACAATACTCACTGCTTAAGAAGCTTAAGCTGGTTTAAAATAATTCGACTGCAATACCAGTAAAATCGTCAATATTCCCAAAAATCCGGCCTGATACTAGCGCTTTTTCGCTACGCTTATTTTTAACCTAACAGCCTCTAGTCTTATTTTTTATTGCCTTTATTCAACCAGCGTAACGGGTTATATTGTTGCTTGCTTTTACGAATCTCAAAATAGACAGCCGATTCCGAGCGCCCGCCACTTGCACCTGCTGATGCAATAATTTCTCCTGCATTGACCTTGTTTCCCACTGCTGTTTTCAGACTTTGATTATAAGCGTACAAAGTCAAATAACTTGAGCCATGATCAATAATAATCAATAAACCATAACCAGGCATCCAATCTGAAAAAACCACGCGACCATGGGCAACTGCTCGAATCTGAGTTCCTTCAGGGGTGCTAATGATAATGCCTTGTGCGGTATTATTGAGTATGCGACGCCGATAAGCAGAATAGGTTTTAACCGGCCATGGAAGTTTTCCCTTGAGTCGAGAAAATGGCTGCTTATTAATGACGCCCAGATCAAGCTCTTCAACCGATTGGTTGATAGAGTTAATCAGTCGTTGAAGTTTTTTCTGATCCTCAATGAGATCTGAAAGATTGTGTTTTTGGTTTGTGACCTTTTGTTGCACTCGCGCTAAGATTTGACTTCTCGCTTCTCTGGTTTCTGCAAGTTCTTGCTGCACCGATTCAATATTTTTTCGTGTTGATGCTAAAACAAGCTCAGTTGACACAGCCTTATCTTCCGCCTCTTGAATATCTGTTAACAGGCTACGCACTTCATTGATCTGCAATGAACGCGCCTGATTCAAATGACGATAATAGACCATGTGTCTTGCCATTTTTGAAGGATCGGCCTGGCTTAATAAAACCCGCCACTGCTTTTGTCGACCCGAGCGATACGCAGCTCGCAGCTGGTTTGCCAGATTCTTATGTTGAAGCAGTAAAACTTTTTTTTGTTTAGACTTTTGTACGCGAATCTCTGTCAATTTTGCTTGCAGCTCACTGGTCTGTATTGTTAACTTTTCAAGCGTCTTGCTAGTCTCGCCATATTTCAGCTCGATGGTTTCCAGCTCCGCAGCAATCGAATTTTCACGCGATTCCATTTTGCGAACAATTTCTTGTGTTGTTTTTATTTTAATGCGTAGTTGTTGTAAGCGATCACGCTCATCAGCTTGATTAGAGTCTGCAATAGCCTGATTGTTTAGCCCGCAGAAGATAATCAGCAGTATCACAAAAACATGTAAACTGCATTGATACACAGCATTGCTATAAACTCTGAAAGCTAACATACTCCATTCACCCAACAGCAGCGTTGTAACTCCTCGCCATAAACTCGGCTATGACGCGTCATCACACTTTGCTCCTGGGCGAATTAGATTTTCACAATTTATAGCAATGCTGAGACTAGTAATCATCGTTAATGGGGTTGTGACTCTAATACACTGTATATACGATCGAACAACTGATATTTCTGCCCTGTTTTTAATTGCTTGCAGCATTTTCAGGAGAACTGAAATTGTGTTTTCTCTGATGAGAAAGATTACACAAGCATAGGATCGGTGTATTATATACTGTTTTTCGTACACTCGAGAGGCACTGACGGAATGTGTCGAATAAGCTGAACATTAGCTAATGTAGGATTTTTGTTTCTGACCAAGCTATCTCAAGAAGAGCATCGTTTACTACACGATGATAGAGAGCGTTTGGTCAGGAGTAAAAGACAAGTTAGAATGTCTGGGTTATTTCATACACGTTACCCTTAGCCAGCAGTGAATCACTAGCATTAGGAACAGCATAAAATAACCCTCACAACTGACGCAACAATTTTTTCTGTATTAAAAACACACTTTTAGGTATCGCATAACAGGCTATCGAGCTATTTGTGCATACAGAATATGATAAGAAAAATCAGTCAGTCTCAGGAGTTATCGCATTCAAGTTCCACAGTTTGAAGGTATAAAGATAAAATGGATCCAGAACGTATTTCCGAATTTCTTATGAACCACTGGATAATATCAGCAGCGTGGGTTCTGGTGGTAGCAATGCTAACCCAGAATTTACTGGAATTAGCCACCAGAAAATATAAACCGGTTTCCACCGTTGGAGCAGTTAACCTGATCAACACTCGAGACCCTGTCATTCTTGATGTCCGAGAGGCTTTTGACTATACAAAAGGACATATACAAGATTCAATCAATATTCCCGCAGCAAAGCTGGACAAACGCATGAGTGAGCTGGATACATTCAAAGAGAAACTGCTTATTGTTACTTGTCAAACAGGCACTCGCTCAACAACAGCCTGCAAAAAATTAAAAGCTGCTGGTTTTTCTGAGATCATGCATCTCTCTGGAGGAATCCAGGCATGGGAGGATCAAAAACTACCGCTGGCACGCAAAAAGTCTAAAAAGAAATCAGAGAAAAAACTCGCTAAAAAAACCAACACACCATCTGTGTAGATACATTTCGCCACTTCATTAACTCAATCAACTAGAATCTAAAAGCACTATGGCCGACGAACAAAAACAGTTCTCAATTCAACGCATTTTCGTTAAAGATATTTCCCTGGAAACTCCAAATTCGCCTATGATTTTCACCGAAAAGTGGGAACCTAATGTTGAATTCAATTTGAGTAGCAATGCAACATCTGTACAGGAAAACCTGTTTGAGGTGATACTAAACATTACCGTCACTGTAAAAGTCGGTGAAAAAACTGCTTATTTAGTCGAAATATCACAAGCCGGCCTGTTCGGGCTAAACGGTTTTGCTGAGGAAGAAATGGGACCAATGCTGGGTAGCTTTTGTCCCAACACTTTATTTCCATATGCGCGTGAAGTTGTTTCTGACCTGGTGATTAAAGCCGGATTCCCACCCATGCTACTAGCACCAGTTAATTTTGATGCCTTATATGCACAGCACATGCAACAAATGCAAGAACAGGATGATGATACACCTAAGACTGTCAATTAGACCTTGAGTACATTACATCAGTAACCAGAATCGTTGGTCATAACCATTATTTGCTACCCCACCAAATCATAACCTCTAGTGGAAAAACCTTACCATATTTCTGTCCTGGGAGCTGGTTCATGGGGCACTGCTCTGGCTATCTTGCTGGCTCGCAATCACCATATCACCCAGCTCTGGTCACACAGCGAAAAAAGCGCACAAGATATACAAGAAGCGCGCTGCAATACCCGCTATCTGCCTGATACCAACTTCCCTGAAGGCTTGGTAATCACTAGTGACTTGAAAGCTGCAGTGACATCAGCTGACTTGATCCTATTTGCAGTTCCTAGCCAGGCATTCACAGCGACTCTGGAAAAAATCCACCCATTTTTGAGTCAATCATCATCGATAGCATGGGCGACAAAAGGACTGGATCCTCACACTGGTCTGCTACTAAATAGTGTTGTCGCTAAAAAACTCTCTGCAGACACTCAGGTTGCTGTCATCTCGGGACCATCATTTGCAAAAGAAGTCGCTGCCGGATTACCAACAGCGATTACCATCGCATCACCAGATCAAGAACATGCAGAAACAGTAGCCGATTTGTTTCGTAACCCTCAGTTCAGAGTCTATACATCACAGGATATGGTTGGCGTACAAATCGGTGGAGCGATTAAAAATACGCTTGCAATCGCAACAGGAGTTGCCGATGGGCTGGGGTTTGGCACGAATACACGCGCAGCATTAATGACTCGTGGTCTGACTGAAATGATGCGCTTTGGAATTCAGTTTGGCGGTGAAAAAGAGACATTTATGGGGCTCACCGGTCTGGGTGACATTATACTCACCTGCACAGACGACCAATCCCGAAACAGGCAATTTGGCTTAGGCATTGGGCGCGGTCAATCCATTGAACAAACAGTCCAATCCATTGCACAGGAAATTGAAGGCATTCCAACCACCAAAACCATCTATCAGCTCGCACAAAAACAGGGAATTGATATGCCAATTACCGAACAGGTTTACAAGGTTCTTTATACGGGTGCCAATCCAAAAGATGCTGTCAATAACCTGCTCAGCAGGCAACCAAAACCTGAAAACTAGAATAACCAGCTTTAATGCTGTTAAACAATTTCTATTTTATCCTGCAGATAACAACGGATTACATGGCATGCTTGACTTAAGCGACAGCATTAAAAAAATCATCATTATCGCAGCAACAACGCCATTTCCCGCTAAATTGCGCGTTAGCTTACGGCGCAACTGGCTGGCTAGACTGGAGCTTGGCATCGCCCAACGCGCTAATCTGTTAATTATTGCGCATCCAAAATGTGGCAATACCTGGCTTAAAGTCATGTTGTCACGCCTCTATCAAGTGCGTTTCAATCTACCCGATAACCTGCTCAACAAATCAGATGAATACGCACGTAAACACTCAGAAATCCCTCGCCTTGCGGCATCCAACGGGTATTATAGTTACGAGGGTGTTATTGGCGATGATCTGGATATCAAAAATTCGAATTCGACATTGCGCAACAAACCAATATTGTTCATTGCGCGCAACCCGATTGATATTGCAGTGTCATGGTATTTTCAGTTTACCAAGCGCCAGTCTGCACAAAAACAGGAATTAATTAATCATTTTATTGATCATCCTGTTGATCGAAACACCATCACCATGTGGGATTTTGTGCGCCACAGTGATATCGGCTTGCTCTTTCTGATTGAATTTTTGAACCAATGGGAGAAAACACTTGTCACCTGCCCAAACAGTTTAATAATACGTTATGAAGATTTACGTGTGCACCCCGTTAAAACACTGACAAAGATCACCAAACTGATGAAGGAGTCGTTTACTGCTGAGGAAATTCAGCATGCGGTTGACTACGGTTCTTTTGATAATCAGCGAAAACTTGAATCCACAGGTTTTTTCAAACAAGGCGGGATGACATTGCGCAATCCCAAGGATAGCGAATCATTCAAAACAAGACGCGGCAAGGTTAGCGGCTATACAGATTATTTCAATAGCGAACAAAGACAAGAGCTGGAAGAATTAATGATGACAAATTTGTCATCAACTTTTAATTATCAACCTCTCAGTAAATAAAATAATAACGTTTCTAGAAATGGATAGTCCTTCAGTACAACCATCCGCATCAAAAACCCCATTGATCTGGCTTGTACTCGGTGACAAACGCGGTGATAACGCGCAAGTTGAAATTGTCGAGCAACAATTGCCCTGGCCATGCATTCGCAAACATGTGCAGGTAAAAGATGAGTATGCAATTAAAAAACCGCATGTCAGGCCAACACTTCATCATATCGATCTGGAATTGTCCGACCCTCTGCAAGCACCCTGGCCAGATATTATTCTAACTGTTGGTCGTAGACCTTCAAGTGTTGCGTTCTGGATTAAACAACAATCCGCTGGCCATACCCGCATCGTGTTATTTGGCAAACCTTCAAGTCGTGCAAAAAATTACGACTTGATCATTACCAGCTCCGAAATCCTGATGCCGCCATTGCCCAATATTCTGACCATTGGCTACCCATTAATGCGTGTTGATCAGCAAGCAATTAATGTTGCATCACAAGCATGGCAAACTGAGTTCGCTGACCTGCCGTGCCCATTAATCGCAATCATGATTGGTGGCCCAACCAAACCCTATGTTTTCAATCAGGATACAGCACAGCGAATCACCAAGATTGCGCAACAAATCATTACTCAACAAAACGGTACAGCCTATTTAGTTACCAGTCGCAGAACACCAAAACATATACTAGAGCTTCTCAGCAAACAACTTCCACAAGGATGCATTCTCTATCGTTGGGACAATCAATCAGACGAGAATCCTTATAAAGCACTTCTGGGTATAGCAGATGGGTTTATTGTTACCGAAGACAGTATTTCAATGATTGTTGAAGTTGCCAAATTAGGCAAAGCTTTAGCAATTTTTCCACTATCAAGCGGCAGGTTTGGCTGGCTGGATCAACAACGGCGCAGACTGACAGGAAAATTATTTTCCAATAAATCAGACACACTGGTCGACAAACTACGCATACGCTTTGCGCTGTGCTTATATACTCTTAGAATAGCCAACCAGGTTCGCGATTATCGCGCATTTCAGGATTTATTAATTGCACAAGGGCACGCAGTCCGCGTTGATCAGCCACTAACTACTCCAACAAGCCCCATAGAAGATGACTTATCCACAGTGGTGGCCGCTATTGAGCAGTTTGTTAAAGCCTGATCCATATCTAATTCAATGAGCAAGCGCCCTAACAAAAAAAACTGGCATGCCAAACACATACAAGACCCTTTTGTAAAAAAAGCCCAACAAAAAGGTTATCGTAGCCGAGCAGTTTTTAAACTGGAAGAAATTAATCAACGCCACAAATTATTGCGCCCCGGAATGAGAGTTGTAGAACTGGGTGCTGCACCTGGCGGGTGGTGTCAATATGTTAGTCGCACAATCGGAAAAACAGGCCGTTTGCTGGCAATTGATTTATTAGCGATTGATGCTATCACCGATGTGGAGATTATCCAGGGCGATGTGACGGAAATGGAAACCTTCGACAAAATCACCCGCTGGACAGCCGGACAAAAAATCGATGCTATATTATCCGACATGGCACCTGATTTGACTGGAATAAGCGCCACCGATCAAGCACGCTCGGCCTACCTGATCGAAATCGCGCTCGACACAGCTCAGCAACTTCTCAAACCAAACGGCTTCCTGCTAATCAAAGGCTTCCATGGGCAAGAGTTCCAAAATATTCTTAAGCAAATCAAAAACCAGTTCATAACAACCAGCATTGAAAAACCAAAAGCATCCCGAAATTACAGCAGTGAAGTCTATGTGCTTGCGCGTAACCTCAAGTAGTAATGACTCCTGACCAGTTTATTGATACCGACTCGATGAATCAGAGTCAACTGATCTATTAACAATCAATTCTGCAATTTCTCCTTGAGCATTGCTCTGGCCTTATCTTGTATAAACTTAGCCCACCAGGGCTGTGGAAAGTTCCAGCCGATAAATGCACCAATTAAAATCCAGAATAATGTATTCATAAGTTTCCTCCTTTATTATCTTTTTTATTTCCAGCAAATGTTACTGTCCAGTTCTAATATCTAACCACTGGAAACGCTGAATAAAACAGCGTTTCCGTAATACAGATCTAGCCAAGATTCGCTACCAGATCTGATTTAACAAATAAATTACTCATGCAGAAATCTAGTCTTCACCAAAAATACCAAGAATGTGCAACAAACTGGTGAACAGGTTAAATATTGACACGTAGAGAGTGGTTGTTGCCAAAATATAATTAGTTACGCCGCCATGAATAATTGAGCTGGTTTCATACAGAATCAAGCCTGCCATAAGAAAAATAAATGCACTTGAGACCGCCAGTGATAGTGCCGGAATCTGGAAAAAAATGTTGGCAATCGCTGCTGTAAAAGCGACAAGAATGCCAATCATCAGAAAACTACCCATAAAGCTAAAATCTTTTTTGGTGGTGAGCGCGATACCTGACATCGCCAGAAATATGATACCTGTTCCACCCAAAGCCATACCAACCAGTTCTGTGCCATTGGCAAACCTATTGAAATACATATCCAGGATTGGCCCAAGTGTTAAGCCCATAAAACCGGTCAGCAAGAAAACAAACACCAAACCCAATGCTTGATTAGCAAATTTATGCGTTAGCCATAACAGTCCAAAATAACCACCGAGTACCACAAAAACATTCAATCGTGGCATATTCAAGTACATTGCCAGCCATGCTGTAAACGCACTGAACAATAAAGTCATCGATAACAAAGCATAGGTGTTACGCAACACCTTGTGGTTTGCCAATAATTGCGCATCAGAGCGCGAAGTGATTGTATTTGATCTCATCAGAAAGTCTCCAGTATTTTACAAAGTCTGTTGCTTACACTAGGTAAGCAATCCCCATATCGTGATTATAAGAGGTAATCTAAACAAAAGACAGTTTACTACAGCTTGCCTGAACACATCCTTATAAAAAAAGTTATACACCACGATACCTGCACTCATTTAATGATGGTATCGAGATGCTATATATCTCATGTGTGATGAATATAAATTACTCAAATGAGACTTTAGAAACTGGTTTTGAACTGATGATCACTTCTTGAAAACCGGCAATTATCAGTTCAGGTTTCCCTCTAAATTGCTCTGCTACCGTTGAATGCGAGGAATCAACTTGTTTGGAAAATTGTGGGAGATCTGGAGAATACAAGAACTGTTTACGAAAAAAACCAAGTCTGTGATGGCCTCATCGCATAATGTGGTACCGGTAACTTTATATCTTTCTCATGTCATCTGTACGCGCATTGCATAATCAAGGAATGTATCACCAAAATTATAATTGAACATTGCCGACTGGGAGGTCAAAGTAAAGAAACGATTTTAAAATAACGCTATCCTCTTTCTATAATTATATATTGTTCAACACGTAACAGATATACTACTACCTGAAAACCTTAATATCGTTATAGTTACAGATTTCAATCTGTTTTTAAATTTAACAAACAAGCATTTAGTGTAAAAAATAGTTATATGTATAATAAAAAATATAGCGCTAAATTATTAATGAAGTTAATTAATTCTTTATCCTCTCCCATTTTTATCAAGAACAAGAATCATCAGTTAATATTTGTAAATGATGCTTTATGTCAAATGTTAGGACTTAGTCATGATGAATTGATTGGAAAATCAGATTATGATTTATCTCCAAAAGAAGAGGCAGACATTTTTTGGGAAATGGATGATAAAGTATTTAAATCCAGACAAACTAATATTAACGAGGAAAAACATACGGATACTTTTGGTAATACTCGCATTCTTCAAACAAAAAAAATATTTTTTGAGGATCCTAAATTGGGCGATTGTCTTTGTGGAATGATCACAGACATCACTGAGCTAACACGACTCAATAAAACACTTCGGAAAATTGCTTATCAAGATAGTATTACTGGTTTAATGAATCGTGCTGCATTTGATGAAGCCTCTGCCAGGTACCTTGAAGACTTTCATTCCAAGCATCAGAAATTTGCTTTATTGTATGTTGATATCGATGGACTTAAATTTGTAAACGACAGCTATGGACACCCTGTCGGAGATAAGCTAATCCAGGAAACCGGTAATAGAATTTCCAGTGTGCTTACGCAAAATGGAGAGGTAGCACGCATTGGTGGTGATGAATTTGTACTGTTAATTCCTTATCATGAACGACAAGAACTGATTCATATTGCGGACAAAATACTTGCCACACTGAAACAGCCAATAGAGTTGGCAAAAAGAAAGTTGACACTTTCCGCGAGTATTGGAATAGCATGCTGCCCTGAAGATGGCTACGACATGGTTTCATTAGTTCAACATGCAGATACCTCAATGTATGTGGCAAAAAGAAAATGCAAAGGCAGTTATGCATTCTATAAAAAGGAATATACATTATATACAAAGCGCAAGCTGGAATTAGAAATTGAGCTACGTGACGCTCTAGAAAATGAACGACTTGAAGTCCACTTTCAACCCATTTTTAAAAACAACCATATTGTCGGTTATGAAGGACTTGCCAGGTGGTCTAATCCTGGATTTGGTATCATTTCACCCAGTGAATTTATCTCTATTGCCGAGGAGTCTGATTTAATTTTAGTCCTGGGCGAACAGATAATACAAGCAGCTGTTGAATTCATCAAAAATTATTGCCTGAATGGAGAATATGTTTCAGTTAACGTATCTCCCACGCAACTTAAACATTATGGATTCAAGTCACAACTTGAATCCATAATCAAACAATCAGGCAACAATACTTCTCAACAACTCGTAATAGAAATCACTGAAGGACTTATGATGAATATGAACGAGCATCTGGAAAATTTAATTAATTCTCCGTATTTAAAAGATATTAAGTTTTTTGCCGACGATTTTGGTACAGGATATTCAAACTTATCACTATTAAAAAAACTTAATTTTGATACATTGAAAATCGATCAGGAATTCATTAAGGGCTTACCCTCTTCTCATTTAGATGTCTCTTTAATAAAGTCGATGCTTTTTATGGCTAAAGAGTTTAATATGAAAGTGATTGCTGAAGGAGTTGAAACCGAAGAGCAAAAACAATGCCTCATTGACTTAGGGTGTAATTATTTTCAGGGATATCTTTTCGGTAAACCAGCTAAACAGGAAAACTGGGGATGAGCATTGCCTGCATCTGTGCAAAGCGGAATTACCTTGCCCACCTCTGACCTGACTTCAACGTACACCTAACCTATCCGACTAGTCTGCCTACCCAAACATCCTATCACACAGTCAATTGCGTATTTTCCTCGAGTTACAATAATCCTGGACTTTAATTAAACTGCTGATATTTGATTCTCATTCCTAATCTGCCATTAGTCAATAATGGCATTGTCGTCACTCACAATGCGCAACCATTCTCAATCTCTTGCTTTATAGGGGCGTATTTTCTATAATTCCACGGCTAAATATTGATATCACAGGATTGGAACCGCAGACTAGAGGAAGCTTGCTGAATGCAGCGCAGCATTATTGTGGTATGCCTCTCAATCAAGTGAGTTTACTCAATAAAACTAACGACATGCCCAGGCATCTCGATTCGTGTGTTTTTTGGACACAACAGCGATCATTGCTGATATTCAGAATTTCAGCGATTACCTGATATTTCCAGTTAGCCAGCGCATATTCTCTGGTTAACTTTTTCAGAACTGCAAGTCCGCTAACTAGTTTGTTATCGGTAAAGAAGCGATGACCCGGGCAAGGGCTAAAGGTGATAATCATGTCTATACAGACCGATGGAATACCGAATAAACAAGGTCTTTACGACCCGGAAAATGAAAAAGATAGTTGTGGGGTAGGTTTTATCGCACATATCAAAGGTGTACGATCACACCAGATCATTCGCGATGCGGGTACAGCACTTGAAGCAATGGCACACCGCGGGGCTTGCGGATGTGAGCCTAATACTGGCGATGGTGCAGGCATTCTAACCGCTTTACCACTGGATTTTTTGGCTAAAGTTGCCAAAACTGAATTGGATATAGAGCTCCCTGCTGAAGGCAAATTTGCTGCAGGTTTAGTGTTTCTGCCACAAATTGAAACCGAACGCGCACATTGCAAACAGATCGTTGAACAATTCATTACTGCTCAAGGTCTGCAATTATTGGGTTGGCGCAAAGTGCCTGTTGATGCTAACAAGGCTGATATCGGACCATCGGCACTAGCAACCGAACCTGTCATTGAAATGTTGCTTGTCGGTGCAGCTAATGCAACTGATGGCGAAGCGTTTGAACGACAGCTGTATCTGATGCGCAAACAGGCCAGTCAGAAACTGCGCACAGATCAATCACTGCAACAACATCGAATGTTCTATGTTTGCAGCCTGTCATCCAAAGTAATCATCTATAAAGGTCAGTTAACCCCAGAACAGGTGATGCGTTACTACCCTGATCTGAGCGATCCAGATTATACCTCACACCTAGCAATGGTTCACTCGCGTTTCAGTACCAATACATTTCCTTCCTGGGACAGAGCACAACCTAATCGTTTTATGAGCCACAATGGCGAAATCAATACCATGCGTGGCAATAAAAACTGGATGCGTGCGCGTGAAGGTATGGCACAGAGCGATCTATTTGGTGATGATCTGCAAAAAGTGTTTCCGGTGGTTGAACCGGAATGCTCCGATTCTGGTACTTTTGATAATGTTCTGGAATTCTTGTTGATGACGGGTCGTACATTGCAGGAAGCAGTGATGATGATGGTACCTGAAGCCTGGGAAAATCATGAATCGATGTCCGAGCATAAACGTGCTTTTTACGAATTTAATTCATCCAAAATGGAACCTTGGGACGGACCTGCATCAATTGTGTTTACCGATGGAAAATATATTGGTGCCGTGCTGGATCGTAATGGTTTGCGTCCAAGTCGCTATTATCTAACCCATGACGACCATGTGATTATGGCTTCAGAAGTGGGCGTTGTACCGGTTGACCCCATCAATGTCAAATACAAGGGTCGATTACAACCGGGACGTATGTTCCTGGTCGATTTCGAGCAAGGCCGATTAATTCCTGACAAAGAGCTCAAAGATACGTTTTCTCAAAAACGCCAATATGCGCAATGGCTACAATCGCAGCGCATTGAACTGGAAGAACTCGGACTGGATCAAGAACCCCATGGGTTTAATCCAGAAACACTACTATCCAGAATGCAGGCATTTGGCTATACAGCAGAAACCATGAAATTCATGTTGTTGCCGATGATTCGTGAAAAACGCGATCCACTGGGTTCAATGGGCAACGATTCAGCACTGGCGTGTTTGTCTGATAACTCGCGTATGCTATACGATTACTTCAAACAATTATTTGCACAAGTGACGAATCCGCCAATCGATTCGATTCGTGAAGAAATCGTCATGTCTTTGCAGTGCTATATTGGCCCAGAAGGCAATGTAACAACGGTTGAAGAAAGTGATTGTCATCGCTTGTTGATCAAACACCCGATTTTGTCCAATGAACAATTAGCGGCACTTAAACACATTGATCACCGTGGCTGGAAATCAAAAATCATTGATATTACCTGGCCAAAATCTGAAGGCAATGATGGACTGGTTGCTGCTCTGGATCGTGTTTGTGCAGAAGCCGAACAAGCAATTACTGATAATTTTCAGCTCATCGTACTGTCAGATCGTAATATCAGCACAGATCAGATTCCGCTTCCAGCACTGCTGGCAACCGGTGCAATTCATCACCATTTAATCCGCCAAGCCAAGCGCACTCGCATTGGTATTGTTTTAGAAACAGGCGAAGCGCGCGAAGTGCATAATCACTGTTTATTAATCGGTTATGGCGCTGATGCAATCAACCCCTACCTGGCATTTGAATCATTATGGCAGGCGCGCCGAGACGGCTTGATGGAAGATGATATGACGGACGATGATGCAATTGTCAGTGCTTACCGCAAAGCGGTTGCCAAAGGCATTCTCAAAGTCATGGCTAAAATGGGTATTTCCACATTGCAGAGCTACAAAGGTGCGCAAATCTTTGAAGCTGTGGGTATTCGCGATGAAGTGATTGAACGTTGCTTTACCGGCACCGCAAGTCGCATCCAGGGAGTTAGCTTTGATGTGCTGGCAACTGAATGTCAACGCCGCCATCGAATTGGGTATCCACTCAACATCAACACAAACAACAATGACTTGCCAAATCCTGGTGAATTCCATTGGCGTGCTGAAGGCGAACGCCATATGTGGGATCCACAGGCAATTGCCAGTATTCAAACAGCAACGCGAACCAACAATTACGAGAGCTATAAGCAATTTGCTAAACATATGAATCGTGATTCTGCAACACGATGCACAATAAAAGGTTTATTAACCTTTAAAGATGACCGCCAATCAATTCCGCTAGACGAAGTTGAATCGGCAAAAGAGATTGTGGTGCGATTTTGTACAGGAGCCATGAGTTTTGGCTCGATTTCAGCAGAAGCACACGAGTCATTAGCGATTGCCATGAACCGTCTGGGCGGCAAAAGTAACACAGGGGAAGGCGGTGAAGATCCTGAGCGCTTTAACCCAATGCCCAACGGTGACAGCAAGCGTTCTGCGATCAAACAGATTGCATCGGGTCGTTTTGGTGTGACTATCTGGTATCTTGCTAATGCCGATGAGTTACAAATTAAAATTTCACAAGGTGCTAAGCCAGGTGAAGGCGGAGAACTACCTGGCAGCAAGGTAGATAGTAATATCGCCCGAATCCGTCATTCCACACCTGGAGTAGGACTGATCAGTCCACCACCCCATCATGATATTTACTCAATTGAAGATTTGGCACAATTGATTTTCGATTTGAAAAACTCTAATCCGAGTGCGCGCATCAGCGTCAAACTGGTATCTGAGGTTGGTGTTGGTACTATTGCCAGTGGCGTTGCCAAAGCACATTCCGACCATATTCTTATTTCAGGTGATGGCGGTGGCACAGGCGCATCACCACTTACCAGCATTAAACATGCTGGTTTACCTTGGGAGCTGGGCATTGCAGAAACCCATCAAACCTTGGTGATGAACGATTTGCGTTCACGTGTAACCCTGCAAACTGATGGTGGGTTAAAAACTGGGCGCGATGTGGTAATAGCTGCCTTACTCGGTGCAGAAGAATTTGGTTTTAGCACTGCACCATTAATTTCTCTGGGCTGCATTATGATGCGCAAATGCCATCTGAACACTTGCCCTGTCGGCATTGCCACACAGGATAAAGAATTACGCAAAAAGTTCAAAGGTGATCCTGAGTATGTGGTGAACTATTTGTTCATGGTCGCTGAAGAAGCGCGTGAAGTAATGGCGCAGCTAGGTTTCCGCAGCATTAACGAAATGGTCGGGCGTACTGATGTGCTTAATGCAAATGCAGCGATACAGCATTGGAAATCTGATGGTCTGGATTTAACTAGCTTGTTAGCCGAAGCGCCAAAGCCTCATCCAGGTGTTGAAGTCTATAAGACTATCGAGCAGGATCATGGACTTGATACCGTTGTGGACAACCAGCTCATCGAGAAAGCAAAAAATGCGCTGGAAACTGGCAACAAAGTTAGTTTTGAGCACACAGTAATCAATACAGATCGTGCAGTTGGTACTATCCTGAGTTATACCCTGGTGAAAAAATGGGGTGCTCAAATGCTGCCTGATGACACCATACAAATCAAATTCAAAGGCTCCGCCGGGCAGAGTTTTGGAGCCTTTCTGGCACGTGGCATTAGCATGGAAATTGAAGGCGATGCCAATGACTATGTGGGTAAAGGCTTGTCTGGTGGCAAGATTGTCGTCTATCCGCCAGAGGGTAGTTCATTCTCTGCAGAAGATAGCATTATTGTTGGTAATGTTGTGTTATATGGGGCAACTTCTGGTCAGGCATTTTTCAATGGACGGGCAGCTGAGCGTTTCTGTGTGCGTAATTCAGGAGCCAATACTGTTATCGAAGGCGTTGGTGATCATGCTTGTGAATACATGACAGGCGGGCGTGTAGTCATTCTTGGCCCCACTGGACGTAACTTTGCTGCTGGCATGAGTGGCGGAATTGCTTACGTTTGGGACTACGACAATCTGTTAGCCAACAACTGCAACCATGGCATGGTAGAGCTGGAAAAGCTGGAACATGATCATGATATTGAAGAAGTGTTGGGCTTGATTAAATTACACTACCGTAACACCAGTTCACAAATTGCAAAGAAAGTGCTGGATAACTGGGACACTGCCCAACAGCAATTTGTTAAAGTCATGCCGACAGATTATAAACGCGTGCTTGCAGAACGTGCAGCACACGATGAAGAACAAGAAGCAACATTACATGGAGTGATGGCAGATGGGTAAACCGACTGGATTTAAGGAATTTAAACGTGAGACTGTTCCTTATCGTGATCCAACGTTAAGAATTAATGATTATGCGGAAATATATACTGATCCACCTGTTAATCACTTAACCACACAAGGCTCTCGCTGCATGGATTGTGGTGTGCCTTTTTGCCAGTCTGGCACAGGTTGTCCAGTTGATAATTTGATTCCTGAATGGAATGATCTGATTTATCACGACCGCTGGCGTGATGCACTGGATCGACTGCACTTAACCAATAACTTTCCAGAATTTACAGGTCGCGTGTGCCCTGCTCCATGTGAAGGCTCTTGTGTACTTGGCATTACAAACCCTCCAGTGACCATCAAAAACATTGAAAATGCGATTATTGATCGTGGCTTTGAGGAAGGCTGGGTTCAGCCATTAGCTCCACAGTCAGAAACTGGAAAATCGGTTGCAATCATTGGTTCTGGACCAGCAGGACTTGCCGCAGCACAACAATTAAGACGACTTGGCCATACCGTTACAGTCTACGAACGTGCTGATCGCATTGGTGGTTTGCTGATGTATGGCATTCCCAACATGAAGCTGGACAAAAACAAAGTCGTTGAACGCCGTATTCAGCAAATGAAACAGGAAGGCGTTAAATTTGTAACCTGCGCACACGTTGGCAAACAAGAGGATTTCGATGCAGGTCATATAACCCAAATCATGCTTGATGGACAACATAACATACAATACATCGACCCCAATCAGCTCAAGCAAGATAATGATGCAGTGTTATGGACAACAGGCGCAACGCAACCGCGTGATTTACCCATTCCAGGCCGAGAACTTAACGGTGTACACACCGCTATGGAATTTCTGACACGTAATACCAAAAGCTTGCTCGACAGTGATCTCCAGAATGAAAAACACATCAGCGCCAAAGATAAACATGTCATAGTTATAGGTGGCGGTGATACCGGCACAGATTGCATAGCCACATCATTACGACATGGCTGCAAATCACTCGTCAATTTTGAGCTATTGCCAAAACCACCTGCAGAGCGTGCCGCAGACAACCCATGGCCAGAATGGCCAAAGATCTTTCGAGTCGATTACGGACATGAATCAGCAATATCTCGTGATGGAAAAGACCCGCGTGAATTCTGCATTCTTAGTAAAGAATTTATCGACGATGGCAATGGAAATCTGGCGGGTGTAAAAACAGTCAATGTCGAATGGACGAAAGACGACAGCGGTAGATACTCTATGAAAGAAGTACCTGGCACTGAAAAGGAATGGAAAGCTGATCTAATTACTTTGGCAATGGGGTTTCTTGGACCAGAACATACAGCAACTGATATGTTAGATCTGGAATACGATCCACGCAGTAACATTAACGCAGAACATGGACGCTACACTACAAATGTTGAAGGAGTATTTGCAGCAGGTGACTGCCGTCGTGGACAATCCCTGGTAGTGTGGGCAATCAATGAAGGTCGTGGCGCAGCAACAGCGATTGACCAATATTTTAACGAACAATAATAGTCTATCACTCACTTTTCAGCACTAGGAGGCTGTCCGAGAATAGAAGCCGTAGCGAGGGAAAGCGGTTTTGAGTCCATTTTTTTGATTAAATGAGACGAATACTTGCTGTATTTAACGAATTTAATCGGAAAAATGGACCAAAATCTGCTTTTCCGCAGTAGGCTTTCTATTCTCGGACAGCCTCCTAGCTCTCTGGATCTCTCTGAAAACAGCGTCATGAAGTAACAAAAGTAAACTATGAAAACTTATTGGGATTGGTGTTTTAGCCTTGTTAGAGCACTTTTACGTTATTTCAGTTTAGCTTGTTCACCATCTTGCAATTCTAAAAGCTGATCATTGACAAATAACGCCGGGTCTACCTTGGTACGATTCAAATAGATATTCCAGTGTAAATGAGGCCCAGTGACACGACCTGTTGCGCCTATACGTCCGAGCAAATCACCTTTGTTAATCTGTTGACCTGGTTTTACTTCGACCGCTGACAGGTGAAAATAGCCACTGATCAAACCTTGTCCGTGGTCCACGAGTACAGTGTTGCCATTAAAGAAGAAGTCCCCTGTATCAATCACTGTGCCTTTGGCTGGGGCATTGACAGCTGTTCCCGTTGGCGCTGCGATATCCAGACCGCTGTGGGGTCTGCGTGGTTGCTTGTTGAAAAACCGGCGAGATCCAAACACACCGCTCATGCGCCCCTTCGCTGGTAGTGCAAAATCCAGATCGACATGTTCTTGCGATGTCCAGCGTCTTAAATCTTTGTTGAGTCGCACTCGCTCTTTTTTGATGCGTTTCATATCAACCGGATTGGGGTTAACCTTGCGCTTGTTTTTTATGGTGATGTAAGAAGTGGGGTATTCCTTGGCGACCACATCGAAAGCAATGGTGTACTTGGCTTTGCCAATAGGTTGAACAAAGATCCGGTGTTCGCCGGGCTTGGTTGACAATGGTATCCCAACCAAGGTGATCCACTTGTCATTGTACCTGGTGACCAATGCTTTTTTGTCATTGAAGGTCACTGTCGGAGCAGGTTGATCAGCTTGTTCTAGAGCTAATTGCAGGAGACCTCCAGGTACAGTATTGAGAGCAGGCATCGCCGATAAAACAGGACTGCCTAGAATCAACCAGCAAATCATCAGAGTTTTAATTTTCATTCACTTCCTCAACAGTACAAATTAGAGAACCTTTGCCAAGGCGTGCGGAAATACGCTGCCCTTTCGATACTTGTTCAGCAGATCGAATGATCTGGTTATCAACCGGGTCAGTGACCAGTGCATAGCCGCGAGATAAGGTTGCTAACGGGCTGATAGCTTGCAATGCCTGGCTATTTGTTGCGAGTTGATTTCGACAATCCTGCAGTTTAGCGTTGACGGTCTGGTTTAGGTGTTGTTGTAGTTGCCCTAACTGCGTCTGGTGATGTTGTATTGTGTCAGCAGGGTTTTGTTGCATTAATAATGCAGTTTGAGTTTGTTCGCGTGCCCTGAGTTTTTGCATTAGCGCAGACATGCTTCTTGTTAAACGCAGATCCAGCTCATCAATGCGTTGAGACTGGTTATTGATTTGTCGGGTTGGGTGTACCTGATGCAAGCGTTTACTTAACCAATCCAGTGTTTTGTTCTGAGATACAATGATCTCCTGCATTTTATATTCTAGCCAGTCTTGATAACTGCGAAATTTTTCCATCCATTCTTTTTGCTCGGGACTGACTGTTTCAGCAGCTGCAGAAGGCGTTGGCGCACGAACATCGGCCGCAAAATCGGCAATGGTAAAATCTACTTCATGACCAACGCCGCTAATGACAGGCGTTTGCACTTCAAATAAAGTCTGGGCAACAATTTCCTCATTAAATGCCCATAAATCTTCCAGTGAACCACCACCGCGAGCGAGAATAAGAACATCACATTCACTGTGTTGGTCGGCAAGTTTCAAGGCATTGACAATCTCCTGTGCTGCATCTGCGCCTTGAACCCGGGTTGGGTAAATAACCACTGGCAGCGCCGGGAAACGGCGTTGTAATACAGCGAGAATATCTTGAATGGCTGCACCAGTTGGAGAGGTAATCACTCCAACTTGTCGTGGAAAATCAGGCAAATCCTGTTTGTGTTCCAGATCGAACAAACCTTGTTTGAGCAAGCGTTGTTTTAACGCTTCAAAGGCACG
This sequence comes from Methylococcales bacterium, assembly GCA_965224565.1. Classification (GTDB taxonomy): domain Bacteria; phylum Pseudomonadota; class Gammaproteobacteria; order Methylococcales; family DRLZ01; genus DRLZ01. The sequence continues at coordinate 445,455 of CBDCZN010000001.1, forward strand.
TCTGAGAGCACCATCGCCAGCTTGCTCCATGTGCTCGACAATCAGTTGAAAATCACCTCTTGCCTCATACAGACTAACTTGTGCTTGTGCTAAAACCTGATCACCATTGGCCGGCATAAAATCCATTTTGCTTTTGGCAGAACGAAACATTGCGCAGCGAATTTGTGCATTAGCATCTTTCAGTGTGAAGTAAATATGACCTGAAGCAGGTTGTGCCAGATTAGAAATTTCACCTTCCACCCAAACTCTTGGAAAAACATCAGCCAGCAGGTTTTTGGTTTCCCGGGCAAGTTGTGACACTGAATAGACTGATCGCTGTGGACCAGAATCGATATTGAATTCAGAATCAATCTGAATAAATGGGTTAGTAGCTGACATTTGTTGATTCTATCATGCGGAGAATGTTCATATACTGATTGATTAGATGCAATTACTTTATTTTAAACATGTTGATTTATCCCATATTAATCAGATCGAAACCTTTTATCTAGCCAGGCTATAGCGGTGGTTTGTTTTTTTATTTTAAAAAGCACATTGAATACCAACAGCTGTAAGTGAGCAAGAGTAGTCCAGGTCGCGCAAAGACAAATAGACTTGATATCCCCCGCTGTATAAAATATGTGATATAACTGAGGTATGTGTTCAACACGTTCAATTCGAGTTAAATCGATTTCGCGTGTTGTGCGATTTATATCAATTCGAACGATAAGTTCAACATAACAATTAACGAGGTCAATTATGGGTGCAGTGTACGGTATTGTAAATCTTCTGGTAGGTGCCTGGTTTTATCGCTCAGCACACTCAGTAAAAAAACCAGCAATTACCTGGGCAGTCATCGGTGCAGCTGTTTTTCTTGGATGTCTGATTGCTGGCTATGGCTTTAACTACCTTTTGCAAGTAATTTCAGGAGGGGACACCACCACAATGGGGCCAGCACAAAGTGCAACAGGTGCTGACTTCTCTGACTATGGCACTAACTTTTCCGCCATACTCTATGAGTTCATTCCATTGATTTTTGGGATGATTGGTGCTGCACTTGTGCGTTCTATTTTTCTGCTTAAAACAGGTGCGAAAGATGCCTTCGGTTTTGTGAAAAATATAAAAATGCCTACAAGAGGGAAAGCTGATTCAACGGATGCAGATACACCAGAATAATTAACTATTAAGTATAGACCCCGGATGTTCCGATAGAGCGCTACATTTCGGGGTCTATCGATGTTCTTAACGCTTGGTAAGCATTGTTACTTGGAATATCAATCCGCTTTCAAGTAAGGCTTACTGTTCTCGAACAGCTTACTTGGTTCTGTTATCGTCTACTTCTTTTCTACTGCCAGTCCTTTACATTTAATTGCAGACCAGCAGTTGCTTTTTAAATTCACCTTGGATGTCCAGCATGTCACATCAATCACGGCATGTGCATTTATTTTAGCTGCTTCCAGACTTAACAGCTGTCTTGCCTCTTCTTCATTCCCTTCTTTTTGATCTTTAGTCTTGCTGTTACAAGAATTGGAGGTTATTTCATTAAGGATTTTCCAGTCACCATCTGGCGCGTTGCCTTCATCGTAGAGTTGAACATTTTGCGATTGATCATGGATGTAAGGTGAATAATCATCAGGTGTTGATGCACACCCACTGATCAGTGTAATACCAATAACTGTCAGAAAGTATTTGATGGTTGACGCGTTTATCATGAAACCCACTCCTTTGAAGTAAAATATACATTAATTATGCCACTGGCATATTGTAAGGGATAAGTTGTGAAAAAGTCACTGAAAAGTCTCAGCTACCGCAACTGACTCATTGCAGACAATCAAGTTCTTTTCTATCAGCTATTCCATGCACGTTCCTTAGACAACGCATAATCATAAATACAACATCAAGGTTATTTAGAGGCACATGCGCTATGATAGTCAGGTCATATATTCTCCACTAATTTTCATCGCCTAAATCTTCCTGACCAACATTAACACCAGAGATGTCCAATCAACCTCTGTTAGAAGCCAACAACTTGAGTTATGCATACCAGGAAGCAGGGAAAATGCATTCGGTGATTGCACATGCCGACCTGAGCGTTAAACGCGGAGAAGTTATTGCTTTGCTCGGAGCAAGTGGTTCCGGTAAATCAACCTTGTTAAATCTATTGGCTGGAATCGACAAACCAGCTAGTGGTCAAGTAACCATTGCCGGACAGGTTATAAGCAATCTGCAAGAACCGCAGTTAACCTTGTTTAGACGCCAACATATAGGTTTTATCTACCAGTTGTTTAATCTGATTCCTACTCTGACCGTGTTTGAAAATGTCGCTCTGCCTCTTGAGCTCTGTGGTGTTGTCAAAATTGAACGCGAACAACAGGTTGACAACTGGCTCAACAAGGTTGGTCTGCAAGGCAGAGAACAGGCTTTTCCTGACCAGCTTTCTGGTGGTGAACAACAGCGGATTGCCATTGCCCGTGCCTTAATTCATCAACCCTTGTTAGTACTCGCTGACGAGCCCACTGGTAATCTGGATGCTGAAACTGGTCTGCACATTCTCGATTTATTGACAGAGCTGGCTAATCAGCATCAACAAACGCTGTTGATTGTTACACACAGTGAAGCGGTTGCCAGCCGCGCCAGACGTGTACTGGTGATGGAACACGGGACGCTTAGCGAAGGCTCCAGACAACTGGCATGGTAAATTCTGCCCAGTTAACATTGCTTGCCTCAAGCAGGCGTTTCTTTATTAAACACCCTTGGCAACTATGGCTCACATTGCTCAGCATTGCGCTCGGTAGCGCTGTGATGATTGCGGTTGATGTTGCCAATCATAGTGCCAAGCAGTCGTTTGCACTTTCAGTCGACCAGATTGCCGGTTCGGCCACACATTACCTGTCTAACAGAACGGCAAAAGGCATTGATGAACAGCTGTATGTGCGTTTACGGCTAGAATGGGATGTACGCAACAGTGCGCCAATGGTTGATGGTGAGTTGGTAATCAATGGTTTGCAATACACCGTGCTGGGTATTGATCCGTTAGCCAGTCGTTTTTTGCAACCTGAAAATACTGACAAGCTTGCAAATCAGAACTGGTTACAACTGTTGAGCCAGCCAAACACCATATTTATCTCCAAATTTGCAGCACAGCAATTACAGTTAGAAATCGGTTCCGCGTTACAAGTCAGCATCAACCAGCTACCGCAAACCTTGCAGATTTCCGGAATACATAGTGATGACCAACAGTCTGCCTATGACAACCTGATCCTGACTGACATCGCAACAGCACAGGAATTACTCGATAAGCCAGGTCGACTCGACCGTATTGCATTGACGCTGAATTCCCAACAAGCGCAACAACTCACTGCTCTGCTGCCTGATTCCATACAGTTACAACCCAGCTCGGCGCGCAGCAATGCTTTGGATCAAATGACCGCCGCGTTTCGCATCAATCTCACTGCCATGAGTCTGTTAGCCATGCTGGTTGGCTGTTTCCTGGTTTACAACACCATGACTTTCTCAGTATTACAACGCAGACAACAATTCGCTATCGAACGCATGCTTGGCGTGACTGGCAAACAAATTTTCTGGCAAATTCTCATTGAAGCCATGCTAATGGCTGTTTTGGGTAGTGTTCTGGGTATTGTGATGGGCGTTATTATCAGTAAAAGTTTGTTAGCTCTGGTAACCCGCACCATTAATGAGGTTTTTGCCGAATTGTCCACAACGTTATGGCTAATAGAACCAATGTTGCTTTTCAAAGGTGTCGCGCTAACCATTGTGGCGGTGTTACTGGCAACCCTGGCTCCTGCATTGGAAGCAGCCAATATTGCTCCGACCAGTGTGCATCGTGCTTCCGATCTGGAACAACGCAATCAACAATTGATGCCGATTTTGATGCTTAGTGGTTTTTTGTTAATCGCTGTTTCTTTTGTGGTACTTGGTTTGTTCTCACGGCACTTGGTGGCAGGATTTTCTGCATTGTTTCTATTGGTGATCGGCTACAGCTTAATTATCCCATCCACGATCAAATTTCTGCTGCACTTACTCAATCAATCTATAGCGCTGCAATCCACTATCTGGAAACTTGCTGTACGCGGCATAAGCAGTTCGCTTAGCCGCACCAATCTAGCAATTACAGCACTGGCGATAGCAGTCTCAGCGACAGTCGGTGTTGGGATTATGACTCAATCATTTCGCACAACGCTGGCAGACTGGCTGGAAATCACCTTGCAAAACGATTTGTATATCTCCTCCACCAATGCCGATGGCAGTAAAGTTCAAGGAACGCTGGATGCATCATGGCTTAAGCAAGTGCGTCAACTTCCCGGTATTGTTTCTATCAGCACTGGCAAAGCTAGTCGCCTGCAAATTAATGATCAATCAATCGCCTTGTTGATTCTCGATCCTGGCAAGTTGACTGATAAAGGGTTTAATCTACTGGCTGGAGATACAGATCAACAATGGCAAAGTTACTTGAATGGCAAAGTTGTGCTGATTTCTGAACCGTACGCCTATCATCAACAATTGTCTGTTGGTGACCATTTTCAAGCATTCAATGATGAAGGCAAGCAACTCAATCTGGAAGTTGGGGCCATATTTCAAGACTATAGCTCTTCTCAAGGAATGATTGTGGTCCATCGCAATCTCTATAACCAATTCTGGCGAGATGATTCTATTTCATCCATTGGGCTTTTGTTCGATCAACAAGTCGATGCTGAGCAACTAAAAAAACAATTGAGTGATATGGCGGCCTCAGGCAAACAAGCAGTCAGAATTCGCTACAACAAGGAAATTCGCGAGCAATCTCTGACTATTTTTGACCGTACATTTGCCATTACCAATGTGCTGCGCCTACTGGTGGTAATGGTCGCTTTTGTTGGTGTATTTAGTGCGTTAATGGCGTTACTACTGGAAAAACAACGTGATTATGCAGTGCTGCGCGCCACAGGTTTGACTCCAAGGCAGCTTGCTCAATTACTATTAATACAAACAGCGTTAACCGGCTCGCTCGCAGGTTTATTGGCAATTCCATTAGGCTGGATTATGTCTGAGTTACTGATTCACGTCATCAACCAACGTTCATTCGGCTGGAGCATGAACAGCATATTTCCACTGTCTGTGATTGCTCAAGCAATATTGCTATCGGTTCTGGCAGCAGTACTGGCAGCACTATACCCGATACACTACCTAACCAATATGAGTCTACGACAAGGACTGAGTGATCGATGAAATCTTGGTTAGCCTTGATCATTGGTGTTGCGCTACTGTTATTCTGGCTGTTGCAACAATCACCGCCACAACAATCAACTGAAACCCTGGATTTGAATAGCATCTTGTCTTCTCAAAGTTCTGAGTCACAGCGATTTTCCAAAGCTGATCGTCCCAGAATCTTTCGTTTTCCCGAGGATCATGCAGCTCACCCTGGCTATCGCATTGAGTGGTGGTATCTCACCGGAAATCTGAAAACCAAGACCAACAAAACAGATAACGATGCAGAATACGGCTATCAAATTACTTTTTTCAGAACTACACTGCAGGCAAAAACAACAGATCGCAAGTCAGCTTGGGCCAGCAATCATATCTGGATGGCGCATCTCGCAGTTTCTGATATCAACCAGCAGCAACATTACCAACAACAACGCCTCAGTCGCGAATCGCTTGGTCTGGCAGGTTTTCAACAACAACCATTCAAAATCTGGCTGGAAGACTGGCAGATCACAGCAGCAGACAATGGCGACTTCCCATGGAAAATTACCGCAAAAGACCAACAATTCAGCATTGACCTAACAGTCAATCCACTTAAACCAGCGGTATTACAAGGTGATGAAGGTTTCAGTCAAAAAAGTGCAGAAGCCGGAAATGCGTCCTATTACTATTCATTCTCACGCTTAAATACCACAGGCACACTAACCATCGCCGGAAAAAAACAAGCAGTTGAAGGGTTATCCTGGCTGGATCGCGAGTGGAGCAGTAGCACATTGGGTAAAAATCAGGTCGGCTGGGACTGGTTCTCGTTACAACTCAACAACGGTGAAGAACTAATGTTTTATCGTTTACGTAACAAAACAGGGCAAAACAATTGCTACAGTCATGGCAAATGGATCAAATCTAATAGTAATACAATTGATCTGACAAACGATGATGTCAAATTAACAGAACTTGAATACTGGCAATCAGACACCGGCCGAACATACCCGATCAGCTGGCAGCTGACCATCCCAAAATTATCACAAAAGCTGATAGTCAAAGCCGCAATCAAAGATCAGCTAATGCGCACCAGCATCAACTACTGGGAAGGTGCGGTCACAGTTCATGCAGCGAATAGTCAACAACTGATTGGCAAAGGGTATCTTGAAATGACAGGCTATTAGTCTCACAACCCAAATTTAAATAAGTGGGCAGTTACACAATAGAAGCAAACTTGTGTATTCCTAAACACCATAGCCACCTCCACCGGGTGTTTGAATAACAAATACATCATCAGTTTCCATTTCTGAAGTATCCGTGGCATTCAAATTTTCGCAACGACCGTCATGGCGTTCAATCCAGGCTTTTCCACATTGACCTGGTTCCCCGCCTTTTAATCCAAAAGGTGGAATACGATGATGGTTTGCCAATATTGAGGCTGTCATCGGTTCTAAAAAACGCATGCGCCGTTCGATACCATCACCACCATGCCATTTTCCTTGTCCGCCTGAATTTGGTCGAATTGAAAAGGATTCGAGTAGTACGGGGAAGCGCCATTCCAACACTTCCGGATCTGTTAGACGGCTATTGGTCATATGGGTATGAACTGCTGATGCGCCATTAAAGCCTTCGCCTGCGCCTGCACCGCCACAAATGGTTTCATAATATTGATATTGTTCGTTGCCAAAAGTGAAGTTGTTCATAGTGCCTTGTGCTGAGGCCATGACACCGAGTGCTCCATACAGGGCATCCACAATACATTGGCTCACTTCAACATTGCCGGCTACCACGGCAGCGGGGTAAACCGGACTTAACATAGATCCTTTCGGGACTATCAATGTTAGAGGTCTGGCACATCCTTCATTCATGGGTATCTCTGTGTCTACTAATGTTCTGAAAACATAGAGTACAGCTGCACGGGTAATGGAAAAGGGCGCGTTGAAATTTCCTGATTGCTGTGGACTGGTTCCTGAAAAATCAATGGTTGCGGTACGGTTGTTCTTATCAACTTTGATCTTGACATGGATTTTACTGCCATTATCCAGTTCTTGAATAAATTCACCGTCTCTCAAAACATCCAGAACTTGGCGAACCTGTTCTTCAGCGTTGTTCTGTACATGGCTCATATAGGCCAGAACCACGTCCAATCCAAAATTATCGACTATTTTTCTGAGTTCCTGAACACCTTTTTCATTGGCTGCTAATTGTGCTTTAAGGTCAGCAAGGTTTTGCGCAAGATTTCTAACCGGGTAATCATTATTCGTGAGTAATTCGGTAATTTCTTTTTCTCTCAAACGCCCCTGATTAACCATCTGAAAATTGTCGATCAACACGCCTTCTTCATCAATGGAATGACTGTCGGGAGGCATTGAACCTGGTGTGATTCCTCCGATATCAGCATGGTGAGCCCGACTTGCTACATAAAATAGTATCTCTGTTTCTTCTCTGTTAAAAACAGGTGTCATCACGGTAATATCAGGCAAGTGAGTGCCGCCGTTATACGGGTCATTGAGCATGTAGGCATCGCCTGGACGAATGCTGCCTTTCCTGCGGGTAATGATGGTGTTGACGGATTCAGCCATGGAACCAAGGTGAACCGGGACGTGGGGAGCATTGGCAACCAGATTGCCTTGGTTGTCAAAAATTGCACAGGAAAAATCCAGCCTTTCTTTGATATTGGCTGAATAAGCTGTATTTTGTAAAGTCACACCCATTTGTTCCGCAATGGACATCAACAGGTTGTTGAAGATTTCTAACATCACTGGGTCTGCTGTGATTCCAGCTGCACGTTGAATCGATAATGTCTCTACTCGATCAAGAATTAGATGATTTTTATTGGTAACTGTCGCTTGCCATCCCGGTTCTACCACAATCGTCGAAATCGATTCTATAATAATTGCTGGACCGTTGATGATATGCCCAGACCTTAAGGCATCGCGATCATAAATGGGCGTAGAATGTACACTTCCAGCCATAAACACCTCGGCCAGTTCTAATTGGGTAGGCGTTGTTTGAGTTGACGGTGGAAAGTCTGGTTCCTTTAGAGTATCGTCATTACTGACAATCACTTCCACGGAGACAGCTTCGATCATCAGCTGTTTTTCCGGCGCAATAAAACCAAATTGTTTTTGATGTTCGCGTTCAAATTGTGTTTTGATTGCCTTGATAGAACCAAAATCAACAATCAACGCAGTATCTGTGCCTTGATATCTGACATGCACTTTTTTGACCGAATCAACGTCATCCAGTTCTAAACCTTGTGCTGTCAATTCCGCTTCACCTTCATCTGTAAGTAACGCAAGAATTTTATCCAACCGCCCCACAGCATCTTCATTTAACAGTGATTCCACCGATTGTTCGCGCATTGCTGAAATATCGGCTAATCCCATTCCATAAGCTGATAACACACCAGCCAGTGGATGTAATAAAACGCGAGTGATACCTAAGGCATCGGCTACCAGGCAAGCATGTTGACCACCTGCACCACCAAAACAATTTAAAGTATATTGGGTGATGTCGTAACCTCTTTGTACCGATATCTTTTTTACCGCATTCGCCATTCGATCCACAGCAATACGCAGAAAGCCTTCGGCAATTTCGTGCACGCTTGAACACCCTCCGGTTATTTGAGAAATTTCTTCGCTCATCTGCACAAACTGTTGCTCAACAGTTTTGGTATCTAAAGCTTCATGACCGTTTAGACCAAAAACTTTGGGGAAATATTGAGCCTGAATTTTCCCTAACATGACATTGCAATCGGTGACCGCCAGTGGACCACCACGGCGATAACAGGCTGGGCCGGGATTTGCTCCAGCTGATTCAGGGCCTACCTGAAAACGTCCACCATCAAAATGCAAAATCGAACCACCTCCGGCGGCAACCGTATGAATACGCATCATCGAAACTCGCATGCGTACACCGGCGACAACAGTTTCAAAACTACGCTCAAATTCACCATCGAAATGGCACACATCGGTGGAAGTACCACCCATATCAAAACCAATGATTTTGCTAAACCCTGCTAATTGCCCGGTACGCGCACACGCGACTACACCACCTGCTGGGCCTGATAAAATAGCGTCTTTGCCTTCAAAAAAACGCGCATCGGTTAATCCACCGTTTGATTTCATAAACAGGATTCGACTGTTTTTCAATTCCTCAGAAACTTGTTGAACATAACGTTTCAGAATCGGTGATAGATAGGCATCAACTACACAGGTATCCCCACGTCCAACCAGGCGCATCATTGGGCTGATCTGATGGGAAACACTAATTTGAGTGAAGCCAATTTCTTGAGCCAGTTGAGCAAGCTGTTGTTCGTGATCATGAAATCGATAACCATGCATCAATACGATGGCACAGGATCGAATACCGCCGAAATAGGTGGTTTGAAGTTGGGAACGCGTATCATCAATATTGAGTGGTTCAAGCACAGTTCCATCGGCTTTAACGCGTTCATTCACTTCAATGACTTGCTGGTAAAGCCGTTCCGGTAAAATAATTTCTCTGGCAAAAATATTGGGTCTGGCCTGATAACCAATTTGCAAAGCATCTCCAAAACCACGGGTAATCAGCAATACCGTTGGTTCACCGCGACGCTCCAATAAGGCATTGGTAGCCACCGTGGTTCCCATTTTTATAACATTAATCTGTTCAGATGGAATAGGATCGTGACTGCTTAGCCCCAGAAGATATCGAATACCCTGTAGAGCCGCGTCTTTATAATGTTCGGGATTTTCAGAAAGTAATTTATGAGTAACAATGTCACCTTCTGGGGATTGGGCTACGATATCAGTAAACGTGCCGCCGCGATCAATCCAGAATTGCCATTTTTGTTGATTGAGTGAATGTGTCTGCATGCTGTTATTGTTATGTTTTGGACAATCTGATTTTATAGATCAATCGTCCTACCCATAACATAATCAGTCCGCTAAAGACTGATATGAGCCAAATCCCATTGCCTGATGCAAAAACATCAAACTGAAAGGCACTTCCAGCAGCTTTAAAAATGTTGATCAGACCTAAAATAAAACTAATCCAGACAACAACACCGAGTAAACAATTAGATAGCATGCCATTGATATTCTTTCCTAGAATCTTAGGGTCATTGGTAACCATCAGTAAAAAAACACTAATAAAAGGCAGTAACAAACCATTCAGTGCCTGGGCAGCGATGATGACAGGAATCGGTTTGAATCCAGCGAGACCAAAACTGACACCAGAGATTAAAACAAAGCCCCAAACCAAACGAAAGTTTCGTGAATTAACAGCCCACCGTTCCGGTTGTTGGCTATCACCGAAAAGACCCTGCGCAGTTAATGCTGAGGCTAACGGTGCGGTAATTAAGGATGAAAAACCAGCTGCAAATAACCCGAGCGCTAAAAGATAGGTTGCCCAAGAACCAATTCTGCTATCTAGAACCTGTGCCAATGCTTGAAAACTAAATTCCCCCTGAACAACACTGCCTACCACCAGCACGGCCATCGAAATAATACCTCCTAAAATGACAGCAACTGAAAGACCAAAACGCATTTCCTGAATCGATTGACTTTTATCAGAAATCCCAGAGCCTAGAAACAAGTTATAAGGAACCACTGTTGTTCCTACCAAGCCCAGTACAAGCAGGCCGGACTCCATCCCTGCTGGCATTACAGGAATAAAACTACCTTTGACTATGCCTGATATATCCGGTTTGAGCATGATGGCGGTAGTGAAAAATGCTGTGCCCATTAAGATAACAATTACGCCAGTAAAGCGCGCTAAATTTTGTAGTGACGGTAAACTCAAAACCAAAGCCGCAATAATGGCTAGTACTACAATCAAAAGCTGCGGTGAAATTGACGAAACTAATGAAATACCAGCAACGGCACCTAAAATATTACCCGTCTGATAGGCAGCAGAACCCAAAATGATGGCGCCAACAATTAATGCCAAAACAAGCATTCGAATTGATTTATCCCTAAACTGATAGGCTATCGCTTGCCCCAAATTATGGTTAGAGAGGATAGAGATGCGGGCGCTTGCTTCTTGTAAAACAAGGCAAGCAATGGTTGAGAAAACTAAAGCCCAGAGCAGATCAAACCCGAATGTAGCGCCTGCTTTGGCTGCAGTGGTCACTGTCCCCGGACCAATAAATGCTGCTGAAATGACTGACCAGAATAAAATGTTAAGAATACGCGTTTTGAATGCCATGATTTATAGGCTCATGAGAATAAATTGGGATGATCATTCTGCACGATAAAACTCAGTACGACAAGCGAATGAGATTTTGTTGGAAGTTAATTTTTTCACTTAAGTTTCGTCCATTTATTAGCATTTTAATTCGGAAAAACAACAGCTTTCAATATAACGACTCAGCCCCCCATAACAAAACCTCTGGTTTCCACGGTCTCCGTGGGAACGAGTACTTAGGGGTGTGAACGGTTACCTTTCAACGTGTCCCTTAATTAACTTTTTCTTGGCCGTCAAGTAATATTTTTCTCTAAATAACGGATAATTACTTAATGTTTTGATTTTATTTGTTTTTTTGTAGTCTTCTGACTGATTTCAGTTCGGTCTTCATCAAAACTGATCGACACTACTTAAAGTAAATGTCAGTTATTATTCATTATCACACCAATAATAAAAGGGGTAGGGTCTTATGAATAATCAACTCATTGCATCGATTGCAATCTTGGCAAGTGTTTTAATTTCGGGTTGTACGTCGCACCGGGAATTAGCCGTTTACAAACAAAATGAGACACAGTGTTTTGACCGGGAATCTGAACCTTACACTTCGATTGTCGATACACATTTGCACTTTCGGCCATTTGGAGGCCCTGCGATTCCTTTTGAGGAAGTCAGTGAATACCTCGATAAATCAGGTGTCCGTTTTGTTAATGTATACGGCATAGGACAATCATTGCCTATCGATTCTGACTGTACTTATTATCTAGATTGTCCTGGCACGCCAGCCTTACCCAGCATAAAGAATGACTTTGTCAATGCAGCAAATTATCTACGGGAAAAGCCAGAAGGCGTACATATGACTTTAGCCATGACATTTCCTGATTTAGCAAATCCGGAACATGTTGTTGAACAAATTGAACTATTTGATACTGAATATCCAGGTTTATTTAAGTGGGTGGGTGAGGTCAATCTGGTTAAACAGGCTTTATTCAATAATCACCACAGTGCAACGCCTATCGAAAGTATAGGAAAATGGTCAGAATTTATGGCTTTACTTAAACAGAGAGGTATTCCAATTGCCATTCACTCTGATCTTGGTAGTGACAACGACCCAACCAAGTACTTGTATTTAATGGAACAGGTCTTAAAGTTATACCCTGATAATAAAATCGTCTGGGTTCATATGGGACTTTCCAAAGAATTATCTGCTTTTGATCCTGCTAAGCATATCCAAATTATGAAGTCTTTCTTAGATAACAATAAAAATTTAATGTTGGATATCTCTTGGAGAGTAATCAACGATAACTACTTTAATACAACCCAATCTAGAGAGAAGTATGTTGCTTTTTTCAACGACTATTCGGATCGAATATTGCCAGGCACAGATTTCGTTGCCGCACGAACCAAAGACTATGGTGTGTATGAGGAAGAATTAGAAGTCAATAGCCAAATTAATCAATATTTGAGTGATGAAGCATTTAGAAATATCGCTTTAGGCCAAAATTATATTCGTTTATTGAATCTGGATTATCAGGCACCAAAAATCTGTGGGTAGTGGATTTATTCTGTGATTTAGCATGAGGATATTTTATTAAGATTATGATTTTCAGAAACTTTGAAATTATGGGTGATAACGATGAAAAACCTTTCTGTAGAGTGGCTACAACTAAGATTCTCCGCCTTAACTCAGCAAAATATCACGCACACTAAATTCTAGATTTTCATGTGCGAAGAGTATACTTTCTCAAAACGAGTCATCAATATGACAATGTTTTGAATTGTACTTTTGCAGCCTTTTGCCCCTCAGGCACATCATTATTTACTGAACCACTGAGATATACGCCAGCTTTAAAATAATTTAAAAATATATCCCAATAAGCGACAGATCGCTGATGTTTAAGAATATCGTTAATATATATGTACAATTGATTATTTTGAACAGAAATTTCAGCTTTGAAAAATGAGTTTGGTCTTTGAATAAGTGGATACCAGGTACTTGGTCCATTTTTTGAATTAGTATCTCGTATTACTGCCCACAAATGATCTGTCAATAAATGACCTGCCTTATCCTTTTTTTCTTTTATCCATACCAAACGTACCAAGGGTTTATTGATACCGCCAACACCAGAATTCTTATTGTCATGGATTTGCATCCAGGTATATTCTTTTATTGTATCAGGATAAAAACATTTTACTTCTCCAATAAGATGCTTCAAAGAACTAGTTGAGGTAGACCATTCCTGTGGTCCTTCTCTCAATTCAACTCTTTTAGTGCCGCTATTCTCTGTTTCAAACGTCATATAGCCTTCATTTGAAAGATAAAAGTGATCTGCATGAAAACCTTGAAAAGCCCCATAATCAACTTCTGTTCCGCTTTGAGGCCACTGAAGTTTTGACTGATCAAGGACACTCTGGAATTTTACTAGATCATAAGGTACTAGTGATGGAGACTGATCCAATGTGTAAGTAAACATTCCATCATATATTTGCCAATTATCCCAATTAGAATCCATGACCACTGCTGTGAAGCTTATTGTGTCACTACTCCCCAGAAGGGACAAAGGTACCTCAGAAGAGATGTAATCATTTTGTTTAGAGGTATTAATAGTACTATTCATCTTTGTCCAGTTCGTGCCATTGAATTCATAAAACTTATTATCTTTTACACGATAATCAGCTCCCGTAATATGCCTGTCTGAATAACCTGTATCTGGATTATTATCTGAATCAATAAAAAATCGTACATGACTTCTATCCCCATTGGAGAAGTCTCCATTAAGTTCAAAGGTAATGGCCCCTTGATCATTGTTTGCTGATAAAGATGCAATTGTATTTTCAGCGTAAACTGATGTAGAACCAAGGACAACAAATGAAAGAAGAATATGTATTGAATAATTAATAAGCTTTTCCATTTTAGTGACCTCTTTGTAGTTTTGTTGATTATTTTTTACATATTTATTCTTAGTATAAATAAAAGCGTCAGGTCTTGCAATTATACTTATTTATGAAATACCAGTTTTGAATTACCAAAATAATTTATTTTTCGCCATACCACTTTGTCTCCAGAGTCTCGGCTTGTATTGTTAATTCACAAAATAGCTTCACTGGCTATTGCGTACTGAGTGTTGAAGCTTAATCTATCCTCAATGCGAAGATAGCCAGCGGAACCCAGAAAATTAACAAAACCCTTAAATCACGTATTTAAAACGTTGCAAAATCTCTGTCATATTTTGTAATCATACATATCAAGTAAAATAAATATATGATTGCAAAACTTGATACCCTTCCCTGCTTATTTCACAGTTAAGACCACCCGGCTGTATGACTGAATTCATGAAACTTATTCTGGAAAGGAATAAACCGGGATCTCTCAGGGTTGTAGTTTTTTTAATTGCACATGGATTTACGATGACTGTTGGTTTTTTTCAGCTAATCGTTTGCTTTCTTTTTTCAATGGGCTACCTTGGGGACAAAAGTTTGCCGCAAAGTTTACCAAGGTGGTAACCAGGTTATTGTCGACAATGGAGTAATGAACGTATTGACCTTTTTTCTGACTACGTACCAGCCCTGCATTCTCTAAAACCTTCAAATGCTTAGAAAGCGCTGGTTTACTCATATCAAAGCGTTTGGCAATTTCACCTGAAGTGAGATCGGTACTTGATAAATAACTTAGAATCAAACGCCGAGGCGTGGATGATAAAGCCTCAAACACTTTTGCTGAATCTTCGATCTCTGTCATTTTAATTTTTCAATACTTGTATCTGGCTGACCAGTCTAGCATTTTTGAGCACAGCCTAAATATGAAATTGCCTTGCTGCGAGTATACGTAAATCTGGTTTTATTCCCAAAAGTAGCGTAGTCAATTTTCCCTGTCTTTAATTGTCGAATGCAACCAAGCATTTGCATTGAATTAATTGCTGGACCCATACCACGTTGTTCCACAGAGTTTAATTGATGCATCCTTAATAGCTTTTCCAGGGCTTTGGGACGAATAAATTTATGCCAGACATGAACATTCTCAGGCATGAATCGGGTCCACGGGATGTTTTGAGCAATTTCGATCACACTGATCCTGCTCATCAATGTTTTGTTAATCGTGTCATAGATAAAAATTCCTTGCGGTTTTAACACCCGACTCACTTCAGAACAGACTTGTTGCAAATCATCGACGTGTTCCAGCACATCACAACAAGTAATGACGTCGAAACTGTTATTCTCAAAAGGTAATTGTTCGGCAGGGGCCTCATAATAATCAATGTCTAAATTGTTTTCCTTGGCATGTTGTCTCGCTGTGAACAAACTGGGTGTTGAGATATCAATTCCACTGACTGAAAAACCTTCTCGAGCCATATCTTCAGAAATAATCCCTCCCCCACAACCGATATCAAGCAAACTGGTGATATGTGGAGCACTCTTGTTGATTGAAATCTTGAATCGTTGCATGCATAATTTAATGTAGTGAGAGCGAATCGGATGGATGCCTGTCTCAAGTACATTTAGAAAAGAATCTGCTTGCCACCAACCATCAAACACCTGGTTGTAAATATCATTATCGATGATTTTATTCATTGTATTCTCCTACTTATATGTTAAACTATTAACTAATTAGTTAATTATATTACCACTTGTATTTCAGTTCAAGTAAATTTGTTAACTTTGTGGTGAGGATATGAAATGAATGAAATCAGCAAGATTAAAGTCTATTACAACAGCGCTTGCCCAGTTTGCGATGCGGGAATTAATGCACAAAAAAACAAAAGCAGCGAATGTGCAATTGATTGGAATGACATCCATACAAACAATGAATTAGTGCAAGATGTCAGTGATGATATTGAGTACGTGCGCGAGCGACTACATGTCATTGACGAAAATGACGAGGTGTTTGTGGGTATTAACGCATTTATAGCGATATGGCATCATTCCCCCAAAGAACGATGGAAAGCAAAATTACTTTCCTTGCCGATAATCAAACCTTTCGCGAATTTTGCTTACAATATATTTGCTCGCTTGCTTTATCAATGGAACCGTAAACGCAGCAGTTGGTAATTGATGGTATCAAATTTCCAAAATCTGTATTTTTTCTTTATTCAAGCGTTCGGAAAAACCTACAATTTTCCAAACGCTTGAATAATATCTAGACTTTTGTTGTCTCTGGTTCCAAACGTATTGAACGTACCAGACTGCTGAATTGCTCCTGCCCCAACACGTTATACATGAGATAGATAGCCCATTCGTTATGAACACGCTGCCAAAGGGCTATCAATTCGGGTTCTGGTTGCGACTGCAAATAATCATATGCAGAATAATAGACTTCAATTTCCAGGTTTCGATGTTGCAAATAATGTTTTACGCGCAGCAAGTGTGTCGGCGAGCTAACAAAAATGATACATTTCCATTGTTTATCTTCAATAATCGACAAGGCATTATCGATATTTGTTAGCGTATCATACGATAACCCTTCAATTGACAATACATTTTCAGGGACGCCCATACCAAGTAATTTTCGTTGATACAACTCTGCTCCGCTGGTTCGAATCCCTGATCCATATCCGCCAGCTGAGAGAATTTCCTTGACTGTCCCACGCTGATATAAACCGTAAGCATGATTGACACGGCGTTCGCTCTCATCAATTCTCTCTTGATTTCTCATTCCGGCAAACAACAAGACAGCACCATCAGCCTCAATATTATTTGGTAATACCATTGAGAGTTGTGACCAGGTTAAGAAAGTCACTGTTAGTACAATATCCAGTATTGCAATGCTTAAAAGTATGTGTAGCCAGCGTACTGGCTGTTTTGTTTTATTGTTAATATTGTTTAAAACAGCTGACATTTAGTTCCTCAATTATAATTTCAACGTGATCAGTAACTACTCAGATTGCCCTCTATTGTTTTCAAGAGCAAGGCGAAAGCGCACAGTTTACAAAGTGTAAATGAGCACTTTCAACACAGCTATTGGAAAAAATAGAGGGCAATCTGAGTAGCTACCTCAATTTAGATAATACTTGTTGATATATTCCACCGAATCCACCATTGCTCATAAATACCCAGTGGTCTTCGGGCTGCGCAATCTCCACCAACGTATCAACTATCGACTCAATCGAGTTGAACACTTGAATTGATGAATGACCTACGACAACCTGATCCAGCTCCCAGTTCAAATCTTCTGGTTTATAGATGAAAGCAAGATCAGCAGCCGCAATAGAGTCTGCTAATGTTGTTGCATGAACTCCCATGCGCATGGTGTTAGAGCGTGGTTCTAAAATTGCAATAATTCTGCTTGTCTCACCAACTTTTGCCCGTAACCCTTCTAGCGTTAAGCTAATTGCAGTCGGGTGATGCGCAAAATCATCGTAAAGCGTAACACCATGATGCTCACCAATCACTTCAAGTCGACGCTTCACACCTTTGAAATGATTCAATGCCGTAATCGCCTGTTGAGGACTTACACTAACATGATTCGCTGCAGCGATAGCCGCCAGACCATTTTGTCGATTATGCTGTCCGGTATGTGTCCATTGCACTTCACCTTGTTTAATTGCGTTATGGAATACTGCAAAATCAGTTGCGCTGGTTTCTACTGCATACCAGTCTGTGTTTTCGACATCCGACTGCCTGGTCAACGCATCAACACAGGTTGTTTGTACGGGTGTCCAACAGCCCATATCCAGTGTCTGCTGAATTGCTTCACCATGCGCAGGCGCAATAATCAATCCATCACCGGGAATGGTCCGGAGCAAATGATGAAACTGTTTTTGAATCGCACCCAAATCATCAAAAATATCTGCATGATCAAATTCAAGATTATTCAAGATTGCAGTGCGTGGTCGATAGTGCACAAATTTTGAACGCTTATCAAAAAATGCACTATCGTATTCATCAGCTTCCACAACAAAAAAAGGTTGCTTACCTAGACGTGCAGAAACACCAAAATCCTGCGCAACACCACCAATTAAAAAACCCGGTTCCAGGTCAACATAATCCAGTATCCACGCTAACATGCTACTGGTTGTGGTTTTCCCATGTGTACCAGCAACCGCCAGTACATGTCGTCCCTGTAACACATGTTCTAGCAACCATTGCGGTCCAGATGAATATGGTAAACCCAGGTTCAATACAGCTTCCACTTCTTCATTACCGCGAGACATGGCATTACCGATGACCACCAAATCTGGTTGCTGATCCAGATTGCTGGCAGAATACCCATCAAACAGTTGAATCCCGCTAGTGGCGAGTTGAGTGCTCATTGGTGGGTAAATTCCCTGATCAGAACCACTGACGCTGTAACCAAGCTCTCTGGCCAATAAAGCCAGCCCTCCCATAAAAGTTCCACAGATACCTAAAATATGAATATGCAAGAACAATTGCCCCTTATGTTTAATCCTAATCAATAAAAAAACGCTATTATAACTTCAGCATTCGGTTTGTGTATTGACTGATTTCAACTCTGTCTGTCAAGAATCAATAAAAAATAAGTTCGGTGATTACAGTATCTAACTCTAAAACACGATGTTTCCCATGTTATTCTATGATTCAGTTCAAGCTTATTGTGAAACATTGTCAATTGGTGTCGCGCACCAATCAGGTAGGTGATACTTGTGCTTAATCCAAGAAATTAAAACAGCAGCCCGCTTCAATGCCTTTAATCATAAATGGTTGATTTAACTTAAATTAATTTTTATAATAATATTAACGAGGATATTACTCTATGTGGATTTGGCTACTGATTCCATTCAGTTACCTGATTGGCTCACTATCAATGGCAATTATTGTATGCCATCTTCTCGGACTACCTGACCCAAGAACAATCGGCTCACGTAATCCTGGTGCAACGAATGTGCTACGGATCGATGATCCAAAAGCAAAACCAGCCGCTTTAATTACATTTTTTGGTGACATTCTCAAGGGACTGATTGCAGTAGTAATTGCACGGCAACTGGGTGCAGATGAGACCTTACAAGCATTGGCTGGTCTTGCGGCAATCGCTGGGCATTTGTTTCCAATTTTTTTTGGTTTCGAAGGCGGCAAAGCAATCGCTACATCATTGGGAGTGTTGAGTGGTTTCTCATGGCTTCTGGGCGCAGTTGTTCTGTGTACATGGCTAACAGTGCTGGCAATTTCACGCATCTCATCACTTGCAGCGTTGATTTCTGCAGCCATGGTTCCTGTCTATACCATGGTATTAACGCCTAATCCAGCCTATATTGCCGCATCATTTGTAATTTTTATCAGCGCAGTCTGGCGCCATAGCGATAATATCAAACGTTTGGTTAAAGGCGATGAACACCGTTTTGGGAATAAAAAAGACAACTCCAGCGAATAGAAACTATAGGGTAAAAGTCACTAATTTTTGATTACGACATTGGAAACATCAAAAACTGGGGTATTAGCCAGGAAAACATGGAATAAAAAGCTATCTGCTCAAAAAAGTCGAAGCGAAAAACGCACCAATCTCAAGGGCTTTACAACAGACTTACTATTAACCAGACAGCTTCCTCTAAAGCCACCCCCATCGTCAAACACTTGCGTGTCTAATGAGAGGCTCGCAGACTGAATTTACAGTGGAACCCTAAGAAAAGTTCCGACTTCTATTTTGTCCGGGTCGGTTAAATTTGGGTTAGCTGCAAATATTCTCGGGTATTGATATCCATCGCCATAAGCACGCTCAGCAATATCCCAGAGTGAATCCCCTGTTACGACCTGAATCGTACGCATTTCATTAGCGCGCTCAATTGATTCTGTCTCAAGTGTTTTTAAATAATCTTTATCCGCCTTTTTAATACCCTTTTTTTTGTTTAAATCTGCATCCTCAGGCTCTGATACAATCTGAGCAATTTGAGCTTTTAATCGATATCTAGCAGAAGTAATTGCTAACTGAGTCTTGACTTTACTGACATCAACTTTGTTGAAATAATCAACTGATTTTTCCGCACCATCCTGTTGTGCTTTACCTAGTTTTACTTTACTAGCTGTTACTTCTTTTATTGTGGGTTTGATCCTGTTTATTTGCGAGCTGACTTCTTTTTTCAATGCGTCTAACGTTGCAACGTAACTAGCATCTTTGCTGGATAATTCACCGAGATCATCGAGAGATTTGTTAATAGTTTCGAGAGAGTTACTGATATTATCTTGCTGCAATACTTTGCTGTCTGTACCTTTCTTATTTACTTTGCTAATTGCAGCTTTATTATCTGCAAGCTTGCCATTAATATTTGTCACTTTATTTTTATCAATGCCTCGGACAGATTCGGCAATCTGCTTTGCTGCTTCATCAGAATAAGCGACGATAGGAACTGATGTTGATTTTTTGTTGATTTTCTGAGTTGATGTTTTGGCACTACCCGTGCTCTCAGATGGTTCATCACTGCTTAGAAAGAAGTAAATTACAAGCAAAATAAGCATAACATTGATAACAGTCAAGACTGATAGCAATATGTTTTGTGTTGTTACTGTTTTAGATACCTGGCTATTCATTGTTATCGCACTCTTTCGAATTATTATTGCTCGACTACATTTCGTTTAGGTAGGACTGTTGTTAACCCAAATAATTTCCATAACTGCATTCCACCACGGTAATACGCAATTTTTTCAGGTGGATAACCAACCTTTATCAAGCCTTTAATAGCTCTTGGCGACTGATCACACCACGGTCCGTTACAAAACAGGGATAATTCTTTTGCATTAGTAAAATCATATTTTCCGGACTTATCTTTGACAGCTCCAAGTAATTCAAGAATACGGCCACGTTTGGTTGTTAATTTGGTAAAGATAACGAACGGGATATTGACAGAACCCGGTATTGTTTCGCTTTCATACCACTCAGGCATACGTGCGTCTACCAGCAAACCGTTTTCTGATGTTGTGTATTTCTTCAGGAATTCCAGCAACTCAAGTTCACCAATAGTGCGAACCCCTGGAGCTGCTTGCATTGGGTGAATACAGAAAGGAGGACAAGGACGAGATGTTTTGGAAAAATCATCAACGAGCCGATTTTCTGTATCCTGAACCCGGGTGATTTTTACCATAACACCTTGATGGTTCACTTCAACATAGGGAATGTCCTCAGTGATTTGGACTTCATAAGCACTGTCTTCTGTGACCTTAACTTTAGTGTTAGTTTCGTCTGCATAAACAACCGTAATCATCAATAACGATAATGCCCAAATAGTTTTAAACAACAAGGGGGGGCTGAATAAAATCATCAGTTTGTCTCCGAATAAACATATAATTTCCAATTACCGAACAATAGAGCGATTTAAACAACCAGAAAAAAGATGCGTCTAAAGCAGTGTTTCTCACAAGAATATCGACTAAGGTAATAAAGCGATACTATTTTTCTTTCCTTAATTTCTGTCATGATATCTTACAGGATTTAACTGGAATGTAACTTTTATCTTAACAACAATAGCGGTTTAAAACTTTTCATCAGCATTTTGTCAGTAAAGCTACCGAGAAACATATCATGCAGACGCGTATGACTAAAAGCACCCATCACGGTCATATCAATATTATGTGTGTCTTGGTATTCACATAGCGCTTCATCAGCTTTACCCGTTAGTTTTTGTGTCTTTAGTTCAATGCCACCCGCCTTGTTAATTTTCCTGGATGCTGATTCAAGCAATGCATCCGCTGTATTTTCATTTTTATTAACGCACACTAAATGACATGTCAACCCCTTATAAAGCGGGCTGCTGGCAACCATGTCCACGGCTTTTTCAGCGGCTTTGCTGCCGTCGTAAGCGAGCATAATATTTTGTGGTGTAGTAAACGCTTCGTTAACAACCAGGATTGGGCGATGCAATGAACGGATCACCGATTCCAGCTGAGCGCCTAATTGACCCTCGCTATTTTCATGTGCTTGACCACGAACACCAAGCACCAATAAATCAATTTTATTCTCTAAATCGATTAACGATTCAGTTAAGCTACCATGCCTTTGATTGGTAATCACTTCAGAAACACCAGCTTTCTGGACACGATCTTTTGCCGCATCAAGCATCAATTTACCTTTCTGTAGAAGTAATTTACTGCGTTTTTGTTCGACTGCTGATAACTCTTCTAGTAAATGTTGCTGAGCACCCAAACCAATACTGCCCGATAAATCTGCAGCATCAGTTGTATCGGGATGCTCGATGGTATGTAATAACTTTAATGGGATGTTCACTCGCTGAGCAACCCATGCAGCGTAATCACAAACAGCTGTGCTGATCGCTGAGCCATCGATACACGCCAAGACCATCGGTTGATTCGTGTCCATTAATGTCCTCCCATAATTTTTTCAATTTCTTCTGGTTTATCGTGTATCCCAAAACGATCAACAATGGTTTCACTGGCTTCATTTAAGCCAATCAATTCAACATCGGCACCTTCTCGCCGAAACTTGATAACCACTTTATCCAATGCTGTTACTGAGGTTATATCCCAAAAATGGGCACGGTGTACATCAATAACGATGTTTTCAACAGCTTCTTTAAAATCGAACGATTCAGTAAATTTCCCCGAAGAATGAAAAAACACTTGTCCAACCACATGATAGGTTCGAGTACTGGTTGCTTCGTCAAGCGCTGACTCAACATACATAAAGTGACTGATTTTACTGGCAAAAAACAGTGATGCCAGGAGAACTCCAACAAAGACCCCGTAAGCAAGATTATGCGTCATCACCACAACAATGACGGTAACGAAGGTCACTACATTGGAGGATAATGGATATTGTTTGAAATTACGAAGAGAATCCCAGTTAAAGGTACCGATAGACACCATGATCATCACGGCAACCAGGGCGGCCATGGGAATCAATGACAGCCAGTCGCCCATAAACACCACCATAATCAATAAAAATGAGCCTGCTGCTAACGTTGACAAACGCCCTCGCCCACCCGATTTTACGTTGATAACTGATTGACCGATCATCGCACAACCCGCCATACCACCGAGCAATCCAGCACCGATATTGGCAATTCCCTGACCTTTACACTCTCGATTCTTATCACTGGGAGTGTCAGTTAAATCATCCACAATGGTTGCCGTCATCAATGATTCCAGCAAACCAACAACAGCCAACGGAGCAGCATAAGGAAAGATGATGCGCAGTGTCTCCAGGTTTAACGGCACATCTGGCCATAAAAATATCGGCAAAGTATCAGGTAATTCACCCATATCACCGACTGTGCGAATCTCCAGATTGAAATACAAAGCGATGCAGGTCAAAGCAAAAATGCAAATCAATGGAGAAGGTAGCAGTTTGCCAATCCATGGAATATAGGGAAATAGATAGATGATAGCCAATCCGCCTGCCGTCATTGCATACACATGCCAGGTAACATTGGTTAATTCCGGCAATTGCGCCATAAAGATCAGGATCGCCAAGGCATTGACAAAACCTGTGACCACCGAGCGCGAAACGAAGCTCATCAGACTACCGAGCTTAAGATATCCTGCGATGATTTGTAATACGCCCGTGAGCAAAGTTGCCGCTAACAAATACTGTAATCCATGCTCCTTGACCAGAGTAACCATTAATAGCGCCATCGCACCGGTTGCAGCAGAAATCATCCCTGGTCTGCCACCAATGAAAGCGATGATAACAGCGATACAAAATGAGGCATATAGCCCGACTTTAGGATCAACGCCGGCAATAATTGAAAAAGCAATCGCTTCAGGAACAAGCGCTAACGCAACGACGAGGCCAGCTAAAATATCACCACGGATGTTGCCTAGCCAGTCTTGTTTTTTAGAGAGTAAGAGCATAATTTCCCTGTTGATACTTAAATAATGAGATTATTACGGCATCATCTACTAAGTAATCTGAATAAAAGGCAAGCATTCTACTCGATAATCATGCAAAAATATGTAGATGCTTACCCGAAAATAGAGATTAAACCGAAAGAAAACCATTTTTGAAACAACCATTTCGAATAATTGAGTCGTCAATTATCCACAACTTTTGACCTGATGATTAAGCAATGTTAGCCTTGTCGCTGGAAAAATCATATCGTTTAACGATGTTATCGGACTTGAGCATGACTAACCCATACAACATTAGTTTGTATGCCAGACAAGCCATGGGTATCATGTAAGCATTCAAGGAATGAATTGTTATGTCTGTTTATTTGCTGTTGGTATTTTTTTGTAGTTTTTTATACGGTTTAAGTGCGATTTTGTGCAAAATCGGGCTTCAGCATCAACGTGATTCCCGTTTACAATCATATTCGTTAGGCTCTATCTTGATGTTTCTAGTCAAGAATAAAGTATGGCTAGTCGGCATAGTGGTTAGCATGGTGGCGAATGTCACGATTATCCAGTTACAGTCATTTATTGATGTATCGGTTGTCTATCCGATATTGAATTTTTCATATATTTTTGTACTGCTGCTTGGTTTTTTCTTTCTCAATGAAGCGCTTAATCAGTGGCAATGGTTCGGTGTTTTGGCTGTCATTACCGGAACAACAATCATTTTACTGATTGCTGATACGTCCACTGGCTCAGCAACCAATAATTCCAGGCTACTCACAATTAGTGTCATCTCACTAATCACTATCGTGTCATTCATCATTTTTGTGCGCACTAAAAAGATTGCTAATTACGAGATTTTATTTGCGATGTGTACTGGTATTGCATTTGGAAATGTAGAAACTTACATGAAAGCAAATACCAATATGGTCAATAGCGAATTTGGTGATTTTTCTGTGTTTTCTATGGCAAGCATGCTTCATTTTATCAACATGTGGCCATTTTTATTGTTGGTTTTATTTGGTGTAATAGGCTGGATCTGCATGCAGGTAACGTATTCTCATGGTGACGTTTCGATCACGGTACCACTATTTGCGGTGATTCAGAGTTCAATTACGCTGGGAAGTGGTCATCTGGTTTTCGGTGAATATTTTTCATCTCAAAAAATGCTGGGCGTGGCAATGATTATCTCTGGTGTGATTATGCTGGTTGTTTCTGCTTTATCAAATCCGGAAACAGAAACAGCCTGAGATTATTTCCGTTGCGCGAGCATCCAGTATTATTGCTCTGCCCTTCGCTGGTAGGAGCCGGAGTTGAACGACGGGTTTATTTGCTGATTAACCAACTCGCCGCTCACTGGAGTCGGTTAAAACTCGGGTTGTTAAGAGAAGAAGGAGAGTTTCTAAGCCGAGTTGATAAAAAGCAGATACTCTATGTTGCACCCACAGCATTGAGTCAGCTTCTATGCTTGCCATTCAAACCTTGTACAGAGCTTTACCACTTCCTGGTTGCCATCGGCCAGATCCGGGCCATGTTAAAAACCCTCAAACCAGCTGTTGTTGTCACTTTCACACTGGAAACGACATTACCTATGTATGTTGTTAGATTACTGGATTCCAGCAACAATAATCTGTGGATCATTTCTGAAGACAGCAATACAGCCGTTGCTACTGGAAAAGCTTGTAAAATCAGACCTGTTAATAAAATTCTGCAAACACTGCTGGGCTATATCTATCAAACAGCAGATTTTGTGACCACAGTATCATCAGCTGTTCAATACTCTGTTGAACAGATTTATGCTATCCCGCCAGAACACATCAATGTTATTCATAATCCAATTGACTGCGTGGCGATTCGACAACTTGGTAACGCTTCTCCACCACTAGACTTTGACTACATTCTTGCCGTTGGACGGCTCGTCAAAGTTAAACAATTTGATCTATTAATACAAGCATTTGCGCATACCATCAAATCGTATTCTATACAGCTGGTGATTCTGGGCGAAGGTCCGGAACTCTTTAATTTAAAACAGCTTGCCGAACAATTCAAACTGGCACAATTGATTCATTTCCCTGGTTTTGTAGATAACCCCTGGGTCTACATGAAACATGCAAAAATGCTTGTATTAACTTCTCAAGTAGAAGGTTTTGGCAATGTGATTGTAGAGGCAATGGCTGTGGGCTGCCCAGTCATCGCGACAGATTGTGGAGGTCCGAATGATATTATTCAGCAGAGTATCAACGGATTAATCGTTAGCCCTAAACCTGAATCTATTGTGCAAGCAATAGAGCAATTTCTTGATGATCCAGATTTCTGCAACCAGTTGTCCAGCCAAGCCCAGCAAGATATCGAACAATATAACCCAGAGCATAGTGCTGCACGATTCGATACCATGCTCGTCCAGCTATTGAGTACTAGTAGGCTTAGGCTACCCTAGGGAGGCTGCCCTAGGGAGGCTGCCCTAGGGAGGCTGCCCGAGAATAGACAGCCTACTGCGGAAAAACGGATTTTGGCCCATTTTTCCAATTAAATTCGTTAAATACAGCAAGTATTCGCCTCATTTAATCGAAAAAATGGACTCAAAACCACTTTCCCTCGCTACGGCTTCAATTCTCGGACAGCCTCCTAGAGAAAACCTCAGGAATTAGGTTTGTCTATTGATTGTTCAGGTTAATCGATTTGCAGTTAGCTTAATATGCTTTCCGTGAATAATCCTTAGGATTTTTATGTCTGGTTTGCAGTTTTTTGTAAACTTTAGGCACTTTTTTTGTCATCTTTTTCTTGGCCTTTTTATCGGTTTTCACAAAGGAAGCTTGTTTCGACTGCACTTTTGAACCAACAGGACGCTGGCCATAATGATGCTTATCCTGGTCATCAATCCATCTCTCTATTATTGGCGTTGCTGCAAATACTTGCGCGCCAAACAACAGAAAAATCATTAAAATGCAAAATGTTGTTTTCTTCATCGAATCACCTGATTTATTACTAGATAATATCAAGTATAGACGTTACATTATCTAATGTAAGGTGCGTCGATTATTCTCTGCTTATAGGCATTGGTACGTTCAAATTAATCGGAGCAGTTTAGGAATAAAGTCAACATATGCTGCTGTCTTTTGTTAACTTACGTCATAATGCAACGATACTCCTCAACATTTATTCGTAGGTTGATTTTTTTGAGTCAGACCAAGCATGGGTTATTGTGTAGGGTATAAGCAGAGTAGTTTATAGAATGATTGCCTTACACGTAAAACGTTGAGGTATCAATTAGCGCCATAACTGAGTTATTTTTCTAATTAGATTAGACACCAGGTTTAAGGTGATTTGATAAACTTAAATCACCTTAAACCAAATATTGTTCTGAAGTTTTCGATATATTAATAATTTATTGAGTGACTTCAAACAATTTACGAACGGTTGCCACTTCGCTTCCATTGACAAACAGACGGGCTTCAAATTGACCGACACCAACGTATTGACTGAGAAAGCTGACAGTACCACTGCCGGGACTTGTCTCAGACACTTTTTGTGTGCCATTGGCATATAGCCACATTTTCAGTTGTGCATCGGGACTTCCAACTGGCGCTATGGTAATTCGGTGATTTCCGCTGGTTTCCAACCCTGAGAAATCAACTTTTATTTTTTCGCCATAAGTATAAATGGGCTGACCCATAGCTATTTGTTCATCACCCGGGTTATTGTCCACCACCGGATCCGGTTGTTCCGGTGTTTGAGGGACATCTGGAACAGGCGTCGGAGTATTTCCTGGTTCTTCCAGATTAATCACGTAAGTGTCGACTGAACCCGAGTCATACCAATCGCTGCTAAAAATAACACGTGAACCTGAAGGGCTGATGACAGGATGCGGTTCCCCAAAATAACCAGCATTGTACCCAGAGGTATTTTGAGCATATTTCGCGTATGTTCGTGTGTGAGCTAACCGACAAGTCTTAGGTTCGTCTCCTGCATACGTCAAGCTGATTTCTGAAAATAGCAGAGGTGCTTTCTCTCCATTATCAAAGTAATCAAACTTATCATACCCAATGGTAGACATAACGACCCAACCCGGGTTCGCTTCAGATATAGCAGAGATATGCGTCCCACTTTGTGGGTAGCCCCATCCATTGCTTTTCCCCACGATCACGCGGCAAGCGCCTGTTTCCATATCAAAAGAGACAAGTGAACCCACGCCACTTTCAGCATCGCCATTACAACCCTGTTCTGAAGGGGCATAAATTGCTGAAAACATGGCATCATGTCCATTTGGCAAGCGACCCACCGTATTATGCTCCGGCTTCGGCACCGTATACGAATTTCCATCAGCACCAAGGAGACGACTATAGCTAATATCCAGATTACGCAACAGATTCATGTTTGTATCAAAGACAGAACCTTGCAGTAATATTCGTTGATTGCTGGGTGTGGGTGACGCAGAAATGTTGTAGGCATAGCCAAAAGTATTACCCGCTATCGGTTGAGATGGGTCAATCACAACCTGATTGCTAATAGCGCCAGTACGAACATTGACGAAAAAGGTTTGATCTGTCTTATTACCGTTAAAAGCATTGTTATTACACCGAACGCCAATATGGTCGCCGTACATGGCTTGCACGTCTGATCCGGATGTTGCCGATCCTCCCGCGCTTTCCGGATGCCCGCAAAACTCACCAATATCAGCAATCTTTTGCTTTTCCTCAGTGTTCACATTGTAGCGAACCAGGCTATCGTAAAACTCGTCCGTTACCGGATGTTTTTGTATATAGAAAAGATGGTCTGCACTTTTTGGATCCCAGAATATTTCTTCCAGGTCCGGCGACACTATGTCCAGCTTGCGGATGTGTTCATAGGTTTGCCCGTCATAAAGATGGTGTCCGGCTCCTTCGGTACCTGTATGGTAAAGAATCAGCTTGCTTTCATCTGCATTCCAGGCTTGTATCGTGTTATACATGGTTTTGATAACGCCACCAAACTGGGCGTTGCTAATCCGTGTCACTGAAGTTCCAAATGCAGGATCCTGATAGGTTTCCAGATATGCTGGTTTACTAATTTTCTCCACTATTCTTGTATTACGATCAGTGACTCGCGTTTCGCATAAATTGCCTGAATCCGCTATCACCTGTCCAGCTACTGATATTCCAAGAATCAAAGGAACAGTTACAAATTTGTTTTTGATTTGCAAAATATTTTTCCCATTTTTTTTTGTTCAAGATCACTAAAATTTTAGTGTGGATTTGATTAAATGTTCCCATAGTTTTTCTGTCAGTGCTGCTTAGCGCTCCCGAGTCACGCGACGCGGGAGCGTCTATGGATGAATTCCCACGGAGACCGTGGGAACTATAAATGAATGAGAATTCCCACGCAGAGAGCGTTGGAACGATCAATTCACTTACTTGAAGCACCTCCAGCCTTGAGGGTCTGCAACCCATTCACATTGATGACCAAGCTGGTCGTTGTAAGTTGTCTTACATGCGCTGCCAAAGGCAATCTTCGCTTCAACAGGCTGCTGCTCATTGACAACAGGACCTACACAATGGCTCAATTTATCATTCGGGACACACCTATTTCCCCCTTCCTGTGATGATCCTTTGGGGCAAAAGAAACCTGGTTGATCCACAGGTCTAGGTCTAGGGTTAGTAGGGCAGTCTTCACAATCACCTCCTCCAGGAGTAGTAGTTGGAGGAGGGGTTGGTCGATTCGGAAATTCAGTGATAAATCGATCAATATTGTCAGTAATTCCAGGTGCAAGCCTTGATGGGTCACCATTAGCATAATCGATTTTGCTTTCTGGACCATAAGAAGGGGTTAGTGTAACAGTTACCGTCTCTCCATCGTATTGCTGCTGAATAGTGCCCACTCTTTCACCATCTTCATTTGTGACAGGTGCGGACAAGTGTGTTGATCTGTTGCCACCAACAGTCGTAACAGTTCTTGCTGTCACGGTTGCTGTTCGACTCTCTGAACCGTTAGTTGCCGTTACTCGTGATTCGAAGGAAGCCTCACTACTACCGCTGTCGGCTCGAGTCGTTAAGGCATTAGAATTCGATAATGCATTAGGAAATGAGGGATGAACGGCATTTGTGCTTGGACTACGAATGCCAGCGTAACTAAATGCTACGAGTTGATATGAAGGATTTCCAGAGGCATTACTGTCTTTGTATGTCACATCGCGAGTAGTGGCAATTTTATTTCCGTTCCGAAATATTTCGTAACCACCAATCTGCGCAGGGGCATTGGAGGGTTGCCAATTAAGAATTACTACACGGGAATGCCAGCGAGTAGCCCCTAACGAGTTAGGTTTATTAAGAGCACCCTCAACCTTTGTACCACTACAATGCCATCCATCAGACTTCGATTCGCAGATGTGCCCCAGCTGGTCGTTCCAGGTTTGTCCGCACGCATCTCTAAAGTTTATTTTTGCCACATCTCTATTGCGGTCAGGCGTGCCAGTACACCAATCAGGGTTAGTGGCAGGTGGGTTAGATGTAGTTGGATTGGTAGGCTCTGGCGTTGTCGAAGCAGTAACATTGCCATTGCAGTGAAAACCATCTGGCTTGTAATCACAAACATGTTTTTGGTCATTCCACGGCTCACCGCACTTTGTTTGAAAGTTTTGTCTTGCCACATCAAGATTCTGGTCGGGCTCACCGCTGCACCGTGCGCTAGTAGCGTTCGAGGAACTAACACCGTACAAAGCCTTTGCCGTCTGAACTGAAGTATCCAGTATTTGTATGACTTCAAAAACTGATTCTTCGGTTTGTTGTTGTGCGATTTCCTGTAGTTCGACGAAATAGACATTGTCGGACAAATCCTCGTCTCCCGAAATAATCAGCGCTGGAATAATGATGGTTCCATTTTCCTGGTCGTAAATCGCTTCGTTCGTCGAAGAATCAATTGATGGATCGGGTATTGTGTCGGTCAGTATGAAAGTAAGTTTCCCATTATCTTGTTGTTGAAATATTGCAGAATATTTGTCTGGTTGTCCTTTGATAGAAAGGACAGGAACTTCGACCAACCCTGTATCCAGCTCATAAATTGCTTCATTTTCCGCAGTTGCTAACGATGCATAAGCAAAGAGCAAGGTTGTTAGAAAAACCAACAGCTTTCTCATTTTTATCTCCTGTTTCTTAAAGCAAAAATCACGTTACTTAAATCATAAGTTATTGTTTGCTTCTTTGTTATATAGAATGGATTAAAATTGATTCACGGATGCGCCTAGAAAAATATTATTTTATTGTTGTAATATGATCAATCAGGGGTTCGGACACCAATCTCGGTTTATTAGTTCCAAAGCTGAACAAGGTGTCAAATCAATTAACAATAGAAGTAATATAGTATTTTATAACCTAAGTGCTATCAGGTATAATCCTATTGCTATTCAGAGAATAGAAAAGGCGATAGTGAAAAACAGGTGGATGCATAATCATTAATCGAATCAAACCTCCAATTATTCGATTCTTATAACCATCCAGAAATTATCATCAAGTCTTGAAATCAACAGGTAGTCGCAGATGTTAAATAATGACAATCAGTCATGGTATCAGCGCATTGCTCTATTTCCGTTATTCACAATCACCTCTGCATATCTTGCGAGTATATTTTGGCGAGATACAATTCCAGCGTTTATTACCAATCAATGGGTGCTTTATACAGGGCTTGGTCTGGTTGTTCTCTCGATACTTTTAAAGCTGTTATTCAAGCTACATTTTTTGTATGTGTGCGATTTGTTCCTGCTTGGCTGCTTATTCATCTGGGTTGTTTACTGGCAAAAAGAATATACTTTTCAAGCACCTGTGTTTCTGTTTTTTTCAGTCTATTTTGTACCCATCAATCTGCTGTTCGCCAAATTCGCTCGCGATGAGGTCTTCGCAGAAGACCAATATCAACTGCTCGATTTTCTTAATCAACGTATTCTGTTACACCCAGTATTACTAGCAACACTGGTACTTGTCGGGCTTTATGTGCAATCACGCTATCTGCTGTTTCCGATATTTACCAGCCTGTTGATGATTCGCGTATTGTTAATGGTTTGGACTGAGAAAATTGACAATGCTAAAACTTGAATTCAGCGTTATCGCAATTATCGAGTGAGTTTACGGGTAGTGGGTCAAACCTGTAGGAGGGGCTTTAGCCGCGAACTAAGCTTTTCTGAGCAAACAATCGCGGCTAAAGCCCCTCCTACAACCAAATGGTATTGTCTGGAAAACACCAAGTTTGACCCACGTCCCCTTCCCAATCAATAAAATTGATGGAAACAGTTTTGGGTGATTTTACCGCCTCAAGAAACCAGGCTCTTCGACTTTTTCTGGGCAGACTATTGACTCAGCTGATTAATATCCCAAGCGAATATATTCCGCACCAACAGTATCTTTAAGCTTGGCGATTAATTGATCGCTGGGAACAACATTCCAGGCTTCTCCAAGGGCGATGCGTCCTCGTGTTCGGGTATTTTGATAGTCGATAAGAATGGGGCATTTGCCGCCTTTAAATGGTGTGATGATTGCAGATAGTTGATTAACAAAATCTGTCCGTTCTGGGTTAACTGATTGTTTTGACCAATCGATCACCAGTTGTCTGGCAAATGCTGTGCGCGCTTGTTCTACTGTGTAGATTTTTTCTACTGATAGTCTGGGCTGACCGTTGTAATCATCAAAACCCATATTGCCTTCGACAATGATGATTGTGTCTTTGACTAAAATTTCTGAGTATTGCTCGTAGACTTTGGAAAACACGGCAATCTCAATGCGAGCACTGCTATCATCTAATATGATGTTGCAGAAATTAGCGCCGCGCTTGGTTTGACGTATGCGTTGCTCCATGATTAGACCGGCAATACGGAACGAACGGCTTTCTCTGGATTGAGTGGGAAGTTCCAGATTGGTGATTTTACTGCTGACAAACTGGCTTAGTTCGGACTGATATTGGTCAATTGGATGCCCACTTAAATACAAGCCTAAGGTGACTTTTTCTCTGGCGAGACGTTCGTCCTCTGTCCACGCTGCAACAACATTTTGAGCTTGGGGTGTTGGTTGCTCTACAACGTCAAAACCGAACATATCATCCTGTCCGCTGCTGCGCATGCTGCTTTGTTGTTCTGCGGCTTTTAAGGCAATAGGCAGTGTTGTCATCACCTGCGCCCGATTCGCATCCAGACTGTCGAATGCACCAGCATCAATCAAGGCTTCCAGTACGCGACGATTAAGCTTTTTTAAATCAACACGGTTACACAGATCAAACAGGTTTTCGAATAAACCGTTTTTAATACGCTCTTCGATCAAGGATTCAATTGCAGCTTGACCAGCACCTTTGATGGCACCCAGTCCATAGACGACTGATGTGTTACTAACCGCCTTAAAGGTAAATTCAGACTGATTAATATCTGGCGCTTGCACCTCCAGTTGCATTTGCCGACATTCATCAATCAGAATGACAACCTTGTCGGTATTATCCATATCGGCAGATAACACGGCTGCCATAAATTGTGATGGATAATGGGCTTTGAGCCAAGTCGTCTGATATGAGACCAGTGCATAAGCTGCCGAGTGAGATTTATTGAATCCGTAGCCAGCAAACTTCTCCATCAAATCAAAAATATAATTGGATATTTTTTCATCAATTTCTTGCTGCCTGGCGCCACTGACAAACAACTCGCGCTGATGTGCCATTTCTGTGGCTTTTTTCTTACCCATGGCACGGCGTAACAAGTCTGCTCCGCCTAGGGTGAAACCAGCCAGCTCACGCGCGATTTGCATCACTTGTTCCTGATAAAGAATAACGCCATTGGTTGGCTGTAAAATTTTCTCCAAAGCGGGATGCGCGTAATCCGCTTTTTGTTTGCCATGTTTAACATTGATGTAATCGTCAACCATCCCAGACTGTAATGGCCCAGGGCGAAACAAGGCGACCAGCGCAATAATATCTTCAAAACAATCCGGTTGCAGCCGCCGCACCAGATCTTTCATACCACGTGATTCCAGCTGAAACATTGCAGTGGTTGCGCAGCTCTGTAACAACGTATAGCATTTAGGATCATCAAGCGGAATATCTTCGATTTCCAGCACAGATTCATTGTTCTGCTTACGTACACGATTGATGGCGATTAGCGCCCAATCAATAATAGTTAAAGTACGCAATCCGAGAAAATCGAATTTGACCAAACCGACTGCTTCGACATCATCCTTATCAAACTGCGTCACCAAACTACCGCCACCTGGTTCGCAATACAGCGGTGCAAAGTCTGTCAATTTGGACGGTGCAATCACCACTCCACCAGCATGTTTACCTGCGTTACGGGCAATGCCTTCTAAAGAGCGGGCGAGATCGATCAGGGTTTGTATGTCTTCTTCGTTGTCATAGAGTTCTTTTAGTTCTGGGCTTTGCTCCAGTGCTTTTTCCAACGTAATGCCGATTTCAAACGGAATCAGTTTGGCAATTCGATCAACAAAGCCGTAAGACATGCCCAATACACGACCCACATCGCGCACCACCGCTTTGGCTGCCATGGTGCCGTAGGTGATGATCTGAGAGACTTTGTCTCTGCCCCAGCGTTCGGCAACGTAATCAATCACTTGATCACGTTTATCCATACAGAAATCGATATCGAAATCGGGCATGGAAACGCGTTCCGGGTTGAGAAAACGCTCGAATAGCAAATCAAATTCAAGCGGATCAATGTCGGTGATTTTTAGTGCATAAGCAACCAGTGATCCAGCCCCAGAACCACGCCCAGGACCAACCGGAATATCATTCTCACGCGCCCAACGGATAAAATCAGCAACAATCAGGAAATAGCCGGGAAATTGCATTTGTACAATGACATCTATTTCCAGTTGCAATCTGGCTTGATAATCTGCAATTTGTTGATCTGTCAGTGCCGTGTGTTGTGCCAGTTTATCCAGACGTAATTGCAATCCTTGTTGTGATTGCTGAGTAAAAAATTGTTCTGTAGTCAGACCCTCGGGAACTGGAAATTCAGGTAGATAAACTTCGCCAAGAGTTAGCGTTAAATTACAGCGTTTGGCAATTTCAACCGTGTTTTCCAGCGCTTCAGGGATATCCTCGAATAACGCGACCATTTCTTCTTGCGAACGCAGGTATTGGGCTTCAGTATAATTGCGCGGACGTGCCGGATCTTCCAACAAATATCCTTGGCGAATACACACCCGAGCCTCGTGCGCTTCAAAATCGGCTGGTGATATAAAACGCACATCATTCGTCGCAACCACTGGTAAATCAAGCTGCAATGCCAATTCAACTGCTTTGCTAATATAGTGTTCTTCACCCGTGCGACCGATTCTTTGCAATTCTATGTAGAAACGGTTATCGAATAATTTACTGTATTTTTGTGCCGCTGCTAAAGCTTTCTCCTCATTACCCGCTTGAAGCCAGCTGCCAATCTCACCTTGCTGCGCTCCCGATAGAGCAATAATTCCTGTATGAGACGCTTCCAGCCATTCCCAGTGCATTAAGACTTGATCGTTAGACTGTCCTTCCAGATAGGCGCGTGAAATCAGTTCAGCCAGGTTTTTATAACCCGCGTCATTTTGCGCCAGCAACGTCGCACGAAACGGCTTTTGTTGATCATCTGGATTATTGAATGTGACATCAACACCAACAATTGGCTTAATACCAGCATTCCGCGTAGCACGATAAAAGCGCACCAGTGCAAACAAATTCGTTTCGTCAGTAAGTGCTACCGCAGGCATTGCATGGGTTGAAATTTTCTCAGCCAATTTTTTGATGCGCACTGTGCTGTCTACTAAAGAATATTCAGTATGTACACGTAGATGAATGAAGCGAGGTTGAGACATTAATAGAACGAGAAATTCGTAAGATTTGGAAGTGTTATGATGCGCTTCTGGAACAGTAAATTCAAATCAGAATGAGACAGCAATTCCCACAAAATAACCTGAACATCTGACTGTTGATAAATCAGTTGGGCGCTTCTAAAAACCATCGCGAGCGATTAGATGGCAAGGGCAGACGGAGCACAGAAACCGCAGTGTATATGGAATACATGAGGATTTCGAGCACCGCCCAACGCAGCCATCGGGTCGCACAGCAGGTTTTTAGAAATGCCCAGTTTGAATGCTATATCAGGCAATTTCTTACCGGTGCAAAACTATGACGATGAATGACTGTTGGCCCAAGCTCAAGCAATGCTGCGCGGTGCTTGGTGGTTGGATAACCTTTATGTGCTGCAAAACCATAACCCGGGTAAATGACATCTGCAATGATCATTTCCTGATCACGGGCAACTTTGGCAATAATTGATGCTGCTGATATCTCAGCGTGAATGTCATCCCCACCAATGATGAATTCACCAGCACTGGGAATATCTGGATAACGATTGCCATCAACCCGCACCCAATCTGGTTTAATAGACAACGCATGATACGCTCGCGCCATTGCTAACATCGTTGCCTGCAATATATTAATCTGATCTATTTCAGATGCTTCGGCGCGACCAATTGACCAGCACAATGCTTGTTGTTGAATTATTTCTGCCAGAGTAAGGCGTTGTTGTGGTGTTAGTTTTTTGGAATCCTGCAGACCCTCAATCGGTTGTTGCTGGTCAAGAATAACTGCAGCGGTAAGCACTGGTCCGGCAAGACAGCCACGACCAACTTCGTCAATCCCTGCAATCAGTTTAATGTTGTTTGAACTCACCCAAGGTTAAAAGGATTAACGAATAATGCCACGATTGGATTTGCGCAAAAACTCCACCATACACTCAATTTCTTTTGTCTCATGTGACATTTCTGAGAGTACGGCAATCGCATCACCCAGTTTCAAACCAGATTTATAGATAATCTTATACGCTCTACGAATCTCGTTAATGGTTTCAGTTGTAAAACCGTGACGCTCCAATCCAACGATATTAATACTATGTGGTTTTGTCGGGTTACCAGCAACCATGACATACGAGGGAATATCCTGAGAAATAGCACTACCCATCGCTGCAAAACAATATTGACCAATATGGGTAAACTGATGAACCAGAGAAAATCCACCCAGCACAACATAATCACCCAATTCAACATGACCTGCCAGTGATGCACCATTCGACATCACCACATGAGACCCAAGCTTGCAATCATGAGCGATATGCGTGTAAGCCATTAACAAATTGTGGTTTCCGATACTGGTAATACCGTTAGCCTGTACTGTTCCACGATTAATGGTACAAAATTCGCGGATCACATTGTGATCACCAATTTCTAGCTCGGTGCGTTCTTGAGCATATTTTTTATCCTGGGGATCTTCACCAATTGAAGAGAACTGAAAAATTCGATTATTTGCGCCAATCCGGGTTGGCCCATTAATAACCACATGTGGCCCTATTATAGTATTGCTGCCAATTGAAACATCAGCACCAATCACACTGTAGGGTCCAACCTCTACACCATCGGCAAGAATTGCGGAATCATCAACTACAACACGCTGGTCTATCAAGACTTAGGTTTCTCTTATGGCTTTGCTGCCGCACACATGATGTGGGCGGATGCGATGCGGTTTCCCTCAACAGTCGCGGTACAGTCAAATGCCCAGATATTACGTTTGTTACGCAAATATTCAACCTCAAGATGGAGTTGATCTCCAGGATACACTGGTTGTTTAAAACGCACTTTATCAATCCCGACAAGATAATAAATCATCCCGCTTTCCACCAGCTCAGGGGCTGTTTCTGATGCCAGCAGACCTGTTGCCTGGGCAAGTGCTTCGATGATTAATACCCCGGGGAAAATCGCTTTCGATGGAAAATGGCCAGTCACCCAAGGCTCATTCACGGATACATTCTTCAAACCAAGCAAGCGCTTTCCTGGCTCACACTCCAACACTCGATCAACCAGCAGGAAGGGATAGCGATGAGGTAAAAAATTCTGAATTTTGTCTACACCGAACATGGACTATCCTTGCCTTAGTAAGCGTTGAAAAAGAAGTTATAAATAGCGGCTATTTAGAAATATTAAGCTTGGCTTCAATTTCTGCAGTCACATCAACACGCTCACTGGCAAAAACCACTCCATCCGTCACCAGTAAGTCGAAGTTCTTTTCCTTCGCCAACGCTTGAATTGCCTCGAAAACAACTTTTTGCAACTTGGCTAATTCTTCATTACGACGAATGTTAAAATCTTCACGAAATTCTTCTTGTGCACGTTTGGCATCACGCTTCAGGCTAATCGCCTCGCGCTCCATTTTTTGCTGTTCAGACTGGCTCATGACATCGCCATCTTTTTGCATTTTTTCTTCCAGTTTTTGTAACTGTTTTTGCATCGCAACCAGCTTTTTATCCCTGGGCGCAAACTCTTTTTCAAGATCTTTTTTCGCCTGAGCAGCCTGTGGTGCGCCTTCCAGGATACGAGGAACATTGACAAACCCGATTTTCATCTCTTCTGCATTGACAGAATACGCAGTCAAACCCAACAACAAAATTAGCAACCAATTTTTTCTCATTAAAAACCCACCTAATATAAACTAAATTAATTAATACACTCTAAATTTCTATATTACTTGCAGCATGCCGATAATCAGCCCAGCATCAACTGGACTCTAACAGCGCATTCATGACTGATTCGTCATCAACGTTAAATTCTCAACCTGGTATTTTACTATTGCGAATTTGTTCCATCCGATAGACACAATCTGGATTAAGTAAATACACTCCAATTGTCCAACACTACGCAAATAAAAACTTAATTTGCTTGCCCGAAAGAAAATTGGAAAAATTTTGTATCATCGTCTATGCCATTTTTGCCCTTATTCAGTGGCACAGCAATGCTAAGCGACAACGCACCAAATGGTGACAACCATTTTAAACCAAGCCCTGTAGAATAACGCAGCTTGCCCAAGTCGAATTCATCATCGTAGACATTGCCAACATCAGCAAAAGCAACTAATCGCAGTGATTTCTGCTCTGCAAAAAAGGGAATTGGAAAAATCAACTCTGCTGACCCTTGAATCTTTCGGTTACCACCCAGCGGATCTCTGCGTGAATCTTGCGGACCTAATGTATTATCATCATAACCACGAACCGACTGAACGCCGCCTGTAAAATAGTTCTCAAAAACAGGCAAAGTATTGGTGCTGCCATAACCGTCACCCATTGCCACCTGCCCGTTTAACGATAATACAAGATCTTTAGCTAATGGGAAATAATGTCGTTGCTTATACTCAACCTTATAGTATTGTAAGTCCAGCCCTGGAACGGCAACAGAAGCAGATAGGCTTTGCGAACCCCCAGATGTCGGAAAAACTGCACGGTCTATTGTAGAATGACTCCAGTTAGCTCCTACAGTCAGGATGTTGAAACGACTTTTACACTTTCTAAATTGCCTGGTCAGTCGATTTGCAATCACAGGCTCGCCATTGTTGTCTGTGACAATATTGCCGTCCTTGTCCTCAACAAATACAGCCGGATCTGGAGGATTAATTGAGTTACATGATTCCTCTACTTTGTTGGTATCATCAATGAATTCAAGTATTTGTTCCGATGTTCTATTCGATGTTTTTAAATTAGTCCGTTCAAAACCTGCATTAAACCCGAGACGCGCATTTTCAGTTAGCGGAATACCAAAGTTAACTCCACTATTAATAACATCAGTGGAATAATTTGAAATATTGGCCTCTTCTGCATCAGTTTGCTTAAAACCAAGGTTGTAGCCAAAACTGATCCCATCAATCGTAAAATAAGGGTTATAGTAACTAAAACGGTATACTGTATTGACCGAACTGTTATCGAAAGTCAAATTTACTCTTTTTCCCGTACCGAACAGATTATCCTGCGTAATACTGGCATTCAAAATCAATCCTTGCGTCTGTGAGAACCCAACGCCTGCTGAAAGGTTCCCGCCTGGACGCTCAACGACATTATAATTGACATCAATCTGATCTGCCGTCCCTGCGACTGCAGGGGTTTCTACGTTGACTTCTTCAAAATAACCCAATCGATCCAGACGTTGTTTGGATTGCTCAATTTTTGGCGCAGATGCCCAGCCAGCTTCCATTTGTCTAATTTCACGACGAATCACCTCATCCCTGGTTCGATCATTGCCGGTAATATTGATATTCCTGACATAAGCGCGCTTGCCAGGATCAACAAAAAATGTCAATTTAACCGTGTTAGTATCCTTGTTGATGTCTGGAATCATATTCACATTGGCAAACGTATAGCCTTCTTCTCCCAGGCGTTCTGTGAGTACTTTCGAGGTTTCAGATGCCTGTTTGCGTGAAAAAATTTCTTGTGGTCCAATTTCAAATAACGGTAACAACTCTTCCTGGTCAACGATAATATCACCAGCCAACCTGACTTCTTCGACAGTGAACTGCTCGCCCTCTTTGATATTAACTGTTATATAGATTTCTTTTTTGTCCGATGTAATCGAGACCTGGGTCGATTCTATTTCAAAGTCCAGATAACCACGATCCAGGTAATATGATCGAAGACTTTCCAAATCGGCGGATACCTTTTGTCTGGAATACTGATCATCCTTGGTATAAAAAGATAGCCAGTTAGTCGTGCTGGATTCAAATAAACCAACCAACTTTTTGGTTTTAAACAAATGGTTACCGACAATATTGATTTGCTGTATTTTGGCGGGTGCTCCTTCTGCAACATTGAGCGTTAAAGCAACGCGATTATTGGATAACGGAGCAACCTCGGTATCAAGATTTACCCCATATTTTCCGCGCGAAAAATATTGCCTGCGCAATTCCTGTTCAATTTTATCCAATAATTGCTGGTTGAATACTTGTCCTTCCGCAAGACCAATTCCCTCTAGTGCTTTAATCAGTTCTTCCGACTTAATGTCGCTATTACCCTTAATCTCAATACTGGCAATGGCGGGTCGTTCCTCAACATAGACAATCAATACATCGCCATCTTGTTCAAGACTGACATCATTGAATAATCCGGTTTTGAACAGGGCACGAATCGCGGCTCTCGACTTTTCTTCATCGAAGCGATCACCAATGGTTACTGGCAGATAATTAAACACGGTTCCTGGCGATAATCGCTGCACTCCTTCCACTGTAATATCTTTTACAATAAATGGCGCTGCTATCGCTGAAACAGAGGTGAGTAGTACAATGGACAACAGTCCATACAGAAAAACAATCCTAATACCCAACCGCACTCGACCA
Organism: Methylococcales bacterium; assembly: GCA_965224565.1. Lineage (GTDB taxonomy): Bacteria > Pseudomonadota > Gammaproteobacteria > Methylococcales > DRLZ01 > DRLZ01. The sequence continues at coordinate 486,657 of CBDCZN010000001.1, forward strand.
TCCCCAGTCATATTGTAAACAGTCCAGTATAGATAATTCATCTCTCAGTCTCAAGCTGTATGATGTTTAGATCATCATATATTGAGAATAAACCCGCTGCAAATCATCATTCATTTCCGTCAAAGCCTATGTGTTTGAGAGAATAATGCAACAATTAGCCCGTTTTGAGAATGATTGCAGCAAGTAATTTATTTTGAATAATAGTGGTAAAAATACTTTTGAATTAGGCAGTTGCAGAAAATTCAATATGGATTAATCTATGTCTTCGACGTAAGATAATTGCCACTAACACACTAAACGATCATGCAACACAATCATACACAGTTATTTGCTGTGTTTTTGCAACAACGACTGCCATCCAAACCAAAATATCGGAAAACCATTTGCCAAACCTGCAGCTTAGCTTGGGTGTCTCGCCAATTGACACTGTAACAATACAAGAACAACAATTTCATATTAAACGCGATGACCAACTACATCCTGTTTTCAATGGCAATAAAGCGCGTAAGTTTTTGCATTATCTACATTTGCAAGAACCACGAATCAAATCTGTTATTTCATTTGGTGGAAATCAATCCAACGCGATGATGTGTCTATCTGCACTTGCTAAAATAAAGCATTGGCACTTTAACTACTATCTAAAAAAATTACCTGAACAACTCAAAACAAATCCAACTGGTAACTTCAAAACTGCTTGCGAAAATGGCATGCAATATCACGAGGTATCAGAGTTTCCTTCACTACACTCAACATCCGATTGTATTGTTATTCCACAAGGAGGTGCTTGCGCTAAAGCTGAATATGGTATTCGCCTGCTTGCTGATGAAATTAATCAATGGGTTGAGCATCAGCAAATTGATGACTGTAGTCTATTTTTACCTTCCGGAACCGGGACAACTGCATTTTATCTACAACAGCATACTTTACTTCCAGTTTATACAACACCTTGTATTGGCAATTCCAATTACCTCCAGAAGCAATGGAATCGCTTAAACATCAGTGCAAAACGCTATCCTTCAATCATTGCGCCTAACCACCAAAGTCGGTTCGGACAACCAGACACTGAATATCTTGCAATATGGCAATATCTGCTTGAAACAACAGGTATCGAATTTGACTTACTGTACGACCCACCGGGTTGGATTACATTGCTAAAAAACCGTCATCTGTTAACGCAAAATGTAATTTATATTCATTGCGGAGGAATTGTCGGGAACCAAAGTATGCTTGATAGATACAAGCATTTTTCTGAAAGAAAATAATCAATCTGGCAAAGCGCACCATCAACCCAAACCCATTGCTATGTCTACTTGTCGATGGATGTATCCATTGTCTGCCGAGCAAGTGTTCGTGCTTGCTGCCATATCGCTTCCTTGCCTTGCGGCCTGTCCATCTCATCCGGCAAAACAGAATCAGTGTCACGCTTAACCACAACAGTGCGTGAAGGAAATGCGAATTGCACACCCATTGTCTCCGCTAGACGCATTATATTGAGTAAAAATTGATGACGTTCGCGCAATTCTGAACCCCAATCTGGAGTCGAGAAAAACATATAAACCAGAATACCAAGATGAGAATCTGCCATCTCATGGAAATATACGTGATAATAATCCTTACGCGTGTAGTCATTGATTCTTATTAGCTCTCTTATGCCTTCGCAGAACTCTTCCAGCTTGTCCGAACTGGTATCGTAGGTCACCGTCAGGGTTAGTTTCAAACGACGATAGTGTCGCTTCCCCATATTGTCGACTGTTGCGGTAATTAATCGCGAATTCGGTACAACCACTTGAGAATCATAAAAGGTACGAATACGCGTGCTTCTTAATCCAACCTCTTCCACTGTACCTTCAACATCTTCGATCACCACCCAATCGCCAACATGAAAACTTTGATCCAGCAATACTGATAACGACCCAAACAGATTCTGAATGGTATCTTTTGCCGCCAATGCGAAAGCCAGACCACCTAATCCTAATCCAGCAAACAAACCAGTGACATTCATATTAAGATTGGACAGAATAAAGATAATACCAATCAGCACAACGAGTGATTTAATCACTTTTCTGAGCAGAGGCACCAGAACGTCATCGAGTTTATTCGATGTTGCATGTGCTTTGACATGCAGAATATCACTGAACAAATCAACCACACGCCAACCTGTCCAGATGCCGGCAATACCAACTAATACCTTGACCGCTACCAGCAAAACCACCAACCATTCTGCTGGCAAGCCGAGCAAGTTCAAACACAGCCACCAAACCCCGGCCATTGCCATCAAACCCAAAGGACGTAACCAGTCATCGGGTCTTGGATTAATTTTCGCGTCAGTATGCCAGCGCGACCAAACACGCATGCCAATGCGCAACAAGAATGACACTAACTTATCGGCAAGAGATCCCAAGGTGATGGTTAGTAATATACCTACCCATTGCCATAATTCGAGCAGGAAACTGTTATCTTTTAACCATTCTGGCAATTGATTACGTATTTTGAGATGCCAGGGTAAGTGGCTGTCATCTAATTTTTCATCGATTGCCACCTTCTGTTTGCTGACTTCATTAAGCATTGCTGGCAGAGTTTCAATGGTGTTGCGATCAAAAGCCCAACGTCCGTGAATATCACGCGCCATCTGGATTGTTCCAGACTCGAGCTCTTTTAGTGAAAAAGGGGATTTTGCACCTGCTACAGCACTCACACCCTTGCTTTTGATGCCACCACTGCGATAAATAACTTCGTATAGAGTCCAGACTAAATCACGCCCAACTTCAGGTCTGATTAAAACATTGACTTCTGACAGATCCAGCGTATTAATTGCCGAATTTAGTTGTTCGACATCACCAGTTTTAGCCTTATCCATTGCCGCGAAAAAAGTCTGGAGTGTCTCTCTGGGGGAGCGATAACCACTGATGTCGACAACTTTTGGTTCAGCTGCAGGCTTTGGCTCGCTTTGTGCGGGTGGCCCCATCATTTCTGAAACAGCATCAGCAGATAACATTACAGGCCATAACGTCACCAAAAATACGAGAAAACAGGCAATCTTCATCATACCAACAGATTATCGATTAATCGTGTCTGCCCCAACCAGGCTGCAACCAATATCACTAACTGTTGTTGATGCTCGGTTTTATGCGGATGTGATAAATTGTCAGCATTGCGGATGGCAAAGTACTCGGGTTTAAAACCAGCCTGTTTAAGCTGCTTAATCTGTTGCTCTTCAATGGATCGATAGTCAACAGCTCTTGTTGAGAGTTGATCACGGGTAGAGCACAGTGTTTGATACAGCACAACGGCCAATTCTCGCTGTTCAACAGATAAATACTGGTTACGTGAACTCAAGGCCAACCCATCATCAGCCCGCACCGTTGGCACACCAAGGATGTTGATCGGCATTTTCAAATCACTCACCATGGTTCGAATCAATACCAGCTGTTGATAATCTTTTTCTCCAAATACTGCAACGTTAGGTTGTACGATATTAAACAACTTACAAACCACTGTCGCCACGCCACCAAAGTGTCCGGGACGAAATTCACCACAGAGTTGCCCGGAAAGCTCATTCACATCCACCACTGTTAAATTTGGTGAAGCATAGATTTCTGATGTTTCAGGCATAAACACCATATCCACAGAATGCTCAGCCAGCCGCTCAATATCTTGCTGGTGAGTACGTGGATAGCTGGTAAAATCCTCGCCTTCAGCAAATTGAGTGGGATTGACAAAAATACTCACAACCACACGGTCAGCATGGTTTTTAGCTGCATCGACTAAACGCAGATGACCATCATGCAAATTACCCATGGTCGGCACAAATGCGATGCTTTGTCCTGATTGACGCCAGATCTGCAGGTGTTCCCGAAGTGAATCAATGGTTTCTACTGAAATTATCATAGCCAGGGCATTCTAAAAATAGTATTGATCGATTAGGCAATAATCATGAAAAGTTTATTCTTGAACTGTTTTCCGGTAATAAGCCACCCACAGAACGCGCCAATATCTTGATCTGGATTTCTGTGTAATTTTGAACAGGGACTAAGGAAACTGACCTGATCGAACCGCTGATACATATGCTTCTACAGCCTCAGGAACACTGTCTGCTGACTGCATAAAGTTTCGACTGAAGGCTGGAATATAGCCTTTGCTAATCCCCAACATATCGTATAAAACCAGCACTTGACCATCACAATCTTTACCGGCTCCGATGCCGATCACCGGGATCGTCAGTGTTTCAGTAATCGTTCTGGCTAATTCAGATGGGACGCATTCCAAAACAAGCAAGCTTGCACCGGCTAGTTGTAATGCTTGAGCATCTGCTAGAATAGCAGCAGCAGACGCCTCATCCTTGCCCTGCTTTCGATAACGACCAAGTTGATGTATGGATTGGGGTAACAAACCCAAATGTCCGCAGACAGGAATACCGAGCTCAACCAGATGACGCACAATTTCAATACGCTGACCACCACCCTCCAGTTTTACCATTTGTGTGTAACCCTGCTGGATCAGTCGTGCAGCTGATTGTGCTGCTTGCTCAAGTGTTGTATAACTCATAAACGGCAAATCGGTCACCAGCAACGCACGTTGCCGACCTCGGGCAACACAGCGACTGTGGTAAACCATTTCATCAATATCGACATAAACCGTAATCGGATGCCCTTGTACGACTGTTCCTAATGAGTCACCAACCATAATCAAATCTACTTCAGCCTGATCAAGCATTTCACTAAAGCTGGCATCATACGCGGTTAAACAGGCAATTTTTTGGTCGGCTTGTTTCATTTCCAGCAGATCAAGGTGATTAAGTAATTTTGGTGAAGTATCTGCCATGGTTAATTCACGCTCAATGTTTTCGGTAGTTTTTGAATTCCATTTGCGGGACATGCGTTGAATAATTCAGACAGTTTTCCATGTCCCGGGATATCAAGCTCAGAGGCAATTTCCTGCAGAGGGTATAACACAAAAGCACGCTGGGTTATTCCTGCATGGGGAATCACCAGATCTGCCGTGTTAATCTGTTGATCGCCATACAACAGAATATCCAGATCCAGCGTTCGAGCACCCCAGTGTTGTTTACGAACGCGCCCTTGTTGTGTCTCTATAGCCTGTAAGTGTTCAAGTAATTGATGCGCAGATAATGTTGTTTTCAGCATTGCAACTGCATTGACATAATCAGGCTGGTCTTGTGGCCCCATAGGTGAACTCACATACAACGTTGAGAATTTGATTAAATCAGTTTCGGGCAATTGTTGTAAAGCTAGTTTAGCATTCAGGACTTGTTGAACAGGTTGATCAAGATTACTACCAACTCCGACATAAGCTTCGATTTTATTGTGTGCAGATTCAAGCATCGCCAGGCTTGGAAGTAACCGGTGCTGATTTTTTCGGGGTTGTTTTCGATCGATGAGATCGACGTTGTTGCTTGGGTTGGGTCATTTTTTTGCGCTGGGCACTTCCAACCGCTTGAAATTTTGTCCACCATTCTGCTAATTCAGAGTTTTCGCTACCTGTTTCAGCACGTAACAAAAGAAAGTCATAGGCTGCCCGAAAGCGTGGATGCTCCAGTAACCGATGTGGGCGACTACCGCGCCGTTGACGAAAACGTGGCTGCAAAGTCCAGACTTCGCGCATAGGAATACTTGAACGCTTGGGCAAAGCTACTGTTTGAGCTTGTTCCCGCAATATTTCGCCCATCGCATGCTGCATCACCATGTATTCATTTTCTGAATCAAGCCGATTATGAACAGCTTTCTCAACACCGCCCCACAACAGCGCAGCAAACAGAAAATAAGGGGTCACTGGTTTGTTTTCAGCTAGACGGCTATCAGTGCTGCGCAAAGCTAGTTTGATCAATTGGCGCAGAGACTCGTTTCCTGCTTGATTCAGCATCTGATCCGTTTGTGGAAACAACTGTTTGAGTAAATCATGACGACACAAATCTTCAAAGGTTTGCAGCGCGTGGCCGGACAAGAACAGTTTCAGAATTTCTTCATAGAGCCTGGCTTGCGGAACACCGGACAACAGTGAACCCAGTGTAGAAATAGGCTGCAAGGTTTCTACAGCGATTTCAAAATCCAGTTTTGCAGCAAAACGAATGGCCCGCAGCAAACGCACCGGATCTTCACGATAGCGTTCTTCTGGATCCCCAATTAGACGTATCAGCCGATTTTGATGATCGACCATGCCATTGACTCGATCCAGCACTGTTTCATCCTCAGGATCCAGATAGAGGGCATTAATGGTGAAATCTCGACGAATCGCATCTTCGTCCATTGAGCCATAAACGTTATCGCGCAAAATACGACCATCTTCATGAATTTCTTGCGATGTATCTTGCCCGTTATTTATACCGTCACCCGAGCCGTCAATACTATTACCTGAACCGCGAAATGTTGCCACCTCAATAATTTCACGACCAAAACGCACATGTGCCAAACGAAAACGCCGCCCGATCAGGCGTGAATTGCGGAACACCTGACGCACTTCTTCAGGTAACGCACTGGTCGCCACATCAAAGTCCTTGGGTTCTCTGTCAAGCAACAAGTCACGCACACAACCGCCAACCAGATAAGCCTCATAGCCTTGTGATTTGAGTTGATGAACAACTTTTATCGCATTTGGGCTGATACTGTCCAGATTGAACTCATGTTCAGATAAATGATGAACGCGAAAACCTTCTTCATTGAGCTGTTCGTTTTTTGTGCCAGCTTCTCCCATCATTTTTTTTATTATCTCAATAATTGCAATTGTTCTTGCTCCATTTACTTAATTTGCTTAATTTACAATGAAGCAATCATAGCACTCAAATCTATATAACCTCAATGTGCTAGAAATATTGGTGATATTGATTTGCCTAACCTTTCTGTCTGGTTATAATAAATGCTCTGAAAGTCCCCATCGTCTAGTTGGTCAGGACGTCGGCCTCTCACGCCGATAACAGGGGTTCGAGTCCCCTTGGGGACGCCACTGTAGTCATCGTAATTAATTATTTAGTACTATTTTTACTTGCCTTGTATCAATTAGCTATTGCATCTCTACACACAAATCGTTAATCTGAGAGGCAAGTAATAGTGATTGTTAACACCATCAAACTTCATGTTTGATGCAACGTGTGACAACAAACTTACATTCAACTGGGGGAGTTGCGTGCATGAATAATCAAGAAGCCAATCAATCCGTTCAGTTGCCTTCCAAGCGGAATCAGCATCTACTTGAAGACTTTATATTAGTGGTACTGATTTTGTTCACCATGGTCGGTATCTATATCAGTAACATTGCTGCAGCTGACATCGATGGTTATCTGTACTGGATGGTGATGATTTTTGTTTTTGCGATATCAGCGATGCTGATCAGCATAGTCCAGTCAAAGCGAAAAGGTTCAATCATTAAAAAAATCCTGATCGAGCAATCATTGCATTGGATTGGTGCAATTTTGGCATTATTTGGTGTACTACTCATAGTCCATTCAGGATCTCTTACCCATTATAGTGCTGGACTGATGTTCCTACTAATACTTTCATTGGCGACTTATCTTGACGGCATCCGAATCGGTTGGCGCTTTGGTCTGATCGGAAATTATCTGGGGCTTGCCGCTGTTGTGATGGCTTATGCTGATCACTCTATGTGGATTCTATACTTCTCTGGTCTGTTAATTATCGCACTTGTATTTTTTGTGGATAGAAAACGAAAAGGCGTCGTTAAAGCTAACTAAAAAAACAACCCAAAAGTCTGTTTGAGATCTTGAACAGGCTTTAGCTATCTCAGCGGAAAAGTCAATACCTGGCTAATAGTATCCATGCTGCATGCTGACATCAATAAGCGATCAAGACCGATTGCAATCCCGGCTGTTTCAGGGATTCCCGCATCCAGTGCAGCTAAAAAATCCTCGTCAAGACTCGGCACAGTCATGCCGTGCTCTATTCTTTCTCTCTGTTGTTGAATAAAACGCTGACGTTGTTCCTTTGAGTCTGTTAATTCCTGGAAGCCGTTACCTAGCTCAACACCGTTTATAAACACTTCCACACGTTCAGCAACCTCAGGTTGTTGTGGATGCAACCTTGCTAATGCTGATTGGCATGCTGGATAATTGTAGACAAAGACAATGCGCTGTAGCTGGAGATCTGGCTGTACCACATGGGAAAACATAAAATCCAGCCACGCTGACCGATTATCCGCACAAATCATCTGAGCCTCAGGATAACCAAGTGTTTCTGCGGCACTTTCAAAGTCGTTTAGGGAAGCAGATAATGGATCAATTCCAACAGCTTTGCTAAACACTGATTGATAGGTTAAATAAACTGCTTGGTGTGGTAAGCAAGAGACTGGCAAAACCTCAACCAGTAGTTCTGTGACTTCCTTCATTAGCTGATGCAGTGTATAGCCAGGACGATACCATTCGAGAATGGTAAATTCGGGGTTGTGATAACGCCCTGATTCACTTTTCCGATAGGCTCGACAGATTTGGTAGATGGCTCCGCTACCAGCTGCAAGCAGCCGTTTCATGGAAAATTCTGGCGAAGTCTGTAAATGCAGACTGTCCGAATGATGTTGTGTCTCTAATACCTCAAAACCCTCGATCATTGGGTCAGGATTGGTAAATGGATAAAGAGCAGGGGTTTCCACTTCAAGTACGTTTCTTTGTGCAAAAAAAACCCGCAGTTGCGATAACATTTGCGCTCTGAACTGCAATATATCCAGCGAGCATGCTGGTTGCCAATCGTAAGCTGCTTTAGCTTTTAACACGTGACACGTATTCCTCAGTACGTGTATCGACTTTTATCACTTCACCTTCCTGAACAAATAATGGTACGCGCACAACTGCTCCAGTTTCCAGTGTTGCAGGCTTGCCGCCTCCGCCAGAGGTATCTCCGCGCAAACCAGGATCGGTCTCTACAATTTTTAATTCAACAAAGTTTGGTGGGGCAACTGACAATGGAGAATCATTCCACAGCGTCACCACACAAGTATCTTGCTCTTTAAGCCATTTCGCAGCACTCTCCACTGCGGATGCATCCGCCATGTATTGTTCATAGGTTTCGGGGTGCATAAACGTATAAGTTCCACCATCACTAAACAGATATTGCATATCCGTTTCCATGACATCAGCACCTTCCACTGTTTCGCCGGATTTAAATGTCCGCTCTATAACACGACCGTTTTTCAGGTTACGTACCTTGACTCGGCTGAATGCCTGACCTTTTCCAGGTTTGACAAATTCATTTTCAATAATGTTGTATGGATCGTTATCTAACATTATTTTTAATCCTGCCTTGAATTCGTTGGTACTATAAGTTGCCATGTTTTCTCTCGCTAATCGCTATAAAATGAGTCAATTACTCTATCACCATTGTTTATCAGGTCAATAGTTTGCCACATAAACCGCTACAATCTGTTTCCACAAATAATGCGCCATTGACCTGGCAGCAGGAATTGGCAACAGCATTTACGCAACCACAACAATTACTACACTACCTGGAACTGGATATAAGTGATATCAACCAACTAGTTGATATGAATCTGGCAACAGATAGTTTTAGTCTACTGGTTCCAATCAGCTATGCTCAACGTATGCAGAAAGGTAATCCAGACGACCCTTTATTCCTGCAAGTGATGCCGTCAGCACAGGAACTAAAATCTATCCCAGGTTTCAACACCAATCCAGTCGGAGATATCCAGGCACTGGCAACACCTGGCTTGCTGCATAAATATTATGGCAGAGTGTTATTAATTACCAGCGGTGCTTGTCCAATACATTGTCGTTATTGTTTCCGTCGTGAATTCCCTTATCATCAAAATCAGATCAGTCCACGGCAGGAACAGCAAGCATTAACCTACATTGCTCAACACACTGAAATTAAAGAAGTCATCTTTAGTGGTGGTGATCCGCTGATTCTCACTAATCGAAGACTGGCACAACTCATCAAAAGCCTTGAGGCAATCCCGCACCTGAAACGATTGCGCATTCATAGTCGTGTTCCGGTAACATTACCATCCCGTATTGACGATGGTTTGTTGCAGCTGTTAGCGAAAACCCGTTTACAGACCACACTGGTGACTCACGCCAACCATGCTAATGAATTGCAATCAACTGATGTCATGAATACACTCAATCAGTTAGCACTTGTCAATGTTCGACTACTCAATCAAAGCGTCCTTTTGCGCGGAGTGAATGATGATGCACACACGCTGGCTGTATTGAGTGAAGCGTTGCTGGATGCTGGTATTATGCCTTATTATTTGCATCTGCTCGACAAGACCAGCGGAACCAGTCATTTTGACTTATCTGATAGTGAAGCACAGGCTATCTATCTGACATTACAAGGTTTATTGCCAGGCTATCTGGTTCCTAAACTGGTTCGGGAAATACAGGGAAAACAATCGAAAACATTGCAGTAATTCACATTTAAACGCTGTCTTATTCCTCATTCGCAATTCCATGTGGCACATGACCTGTTGCAACATGCTGACTTGCTGAATCACACCAATGTTGTTGATCATCAAAGAAAATATCGGCTCCAAACGCTCGTAGAAAGGCGGTTTTATCCATGCCACCTAGAAACATCGCCTCATCAATGCGTATTCCCCAAGCACGAAAAGTACGCACCACACGTTCGTGAGCAGGTGCGGCACGCGCGGTGACTAATGCTGTACGAATAGGTGATTGATCAGGCTCAAATTGCGCCTGAATCCCTTGTAATGCCGATAAAAATGGCTTGAAAGGCCCGCCTAACAACGGTGTTTTAGCCTGTTGTTGCTCATTTTTAGTGAATGCCGACAAGCCTTTTTCCTTGTAGACTCGCTCCGATTCATCTGAGAACAACACCGCATCACCATCAAAGGCAATACGTAATTGTTTCGACTCACTAGCGGTTGGAGAACTACTTAAAATTGTAGCTGCAGCATACCCTGTTTCCAATGCACTTTTGACGTCTCCAGCATCTGCAGATAAAAATAGATGGGCGCCAAATGCCGGTACATAGCTATACGGTGATCGGCCACTGGTAAATGCAGCGCGGGTAATATCAAGTTGGTGATGCTTGATCGAGTTGAAAATTCTGAGACCTGTATCTGCACTATTTCTGGAAAGCAATATCACCTCAACAACAGAAGGCTGGTCGACCATGCTGTTAATCGACAACAGTTTTTCTACCAGTGGAAACGCAACGCCCGGCTCAAGGACTTCATCCTCATGTTCAATCTGGTACTGACAAAATGCATTCTTACCTTGTTGCTCAAAGACTTGATGTGAAGCATCCAGGTCAAATAATGCTCGCGATGATATTGCGATCACCAGTTTTTCTGAGACTGTCATGGCTGAAAACCTTTAATCTGTTTTAACCACCTATCTGTCGCACCAACTGGAAACGAACGAATAAAAACAGAATACTGTTTCAATATAATTAGCAGTACCTCGTTACAACCACGCAGATTGATTATTTATTGAATAGCGTAGTTACAGAATGCATCACAGCAAAAATAGAATACTCCAGCACTTATAGTTCAATTTTACCATACTGAAGAATCTCATTATCTCTGTAACTTTAGTCAGTGATTTTAGCTGTCAAAAAAACAATGAAACAAAATCTGTAATCCTGACAGCATGGCTTTTTATACTAGCTAATGCTTATTCAACAAAAGCAAAGGTTTTTCCCGGTGTTGCCGGCAAACGTGGCATGGTCTGTTTAGGAAATTCACCTGTCAATGATTCCAGAAAGGCTTCAATATCTTTGACTTGTTGTTGTTTCAAAGAGCTACCCAATTGCATTTTTGCCATGACTTGAATCACCCTCGGTAAGCTAGTAACCGAACCATTGTGTAAGTAAGGTGCTGTCAAAGCAATGTTACGCAATGTTGGCACTTTAAAAAAATGTTTATCAGCATCCAGTTTAGTCGCTTCGAAACGACCTTCGTCCTGACTCATTTTATATTTTGCCTCGAACATGGAATTTCCATGCATTGGGAACTTCATAAACGCGCCATTGGCGTTGAAAGCTGGGCCACTATGGCAGTTAGCGCAACCAACTTCAGCAAATGTTTCCATACCACTAATCTGCTGTTCTGTCAGTGCTGATTTATCACCAGAAACATATTGATCGTAAGCACTGTTCGGGGTGATTAGAGTGCGTTCGTAAGCAGCAATTGCTTTAGCTGCATTGTCGCGCGATACCGGACTATTATCAGTGCTAAACGCTGCACTAAATAGCTCAGGATACCCAGGAATCGCTTTCAAACGCTTAACGACATCGTCCCAATTTTCCATACCCATTTCGATTGGATTGGTAACCGGGCCTTTCGCTTGCTCCTCCAGACTAGGCGCACGACCATCCCAGAATTGTACAGCGCTAAACGCCGAATTCCACACTGTCGGCGCACTACGTCCACCAACCTGGCCATGGACACCAGCAGAGCCAGCCCGATTATCTTCACCACCCGCCATGACGTTATGACATGAATTACAAGAAACCGTCCCTGTTGAAGATAATCTTGGATCAAAAAACAGAATTTGACCGAGTTTGACTTTTTCAGCCGTTGTAGGGTTATCCGCTGGCGCAGGTGCTTTTGTCGGTAATGCCTCCCAATCAGCAGCAGTTGTAACCTGGGTAACGCTAAACATTAATATAACCGCACTGATTGCTTTTATTCGAGTGCTTATATTTTTTCTTACTTTCATAGACTCCTCCACTGATTAAATGACTGATACAGACTGAATCAGAACTCTTTCCAGAGATTATAGTAAAGGATTATTGATAGTAAAAGCTATCTCGAAAGTGCTGAATCATTAAAAAACTGAAAAAATCAGCATCGAAACTTAAATGTAATAACGTAAATCTATCCCAAAGCCCAGCAGTTAAAAAATGAATTAATTGGTAACTAAAAGACTTACAAGGAAACAGCTGTTTTTTCACTATAAAAAAAGGGAAAGACTTCTAAAACAAATTCTGATGGTTTTTATATACAAAACAGCAACTCAAAATATGTCACCATAAAAAAATGGAGAGATTTCCTTTGGAAATCTCTCCATTTTAAGTATGCGTTAACTATTTGTAGTTTTTACATAATAATCATGCACTTTTTTCAATCGTTTGAACCATTGATCTAGCAATTTCTTTTTGATCATCGGTTCCCGACTCAATCACTTCGTTAAGTATGCCTCGCGCTGATTCGCCATCCTCCATATCGATATAGACTCTTGCTAAATCAAGTTTATCAGCAACTTCATCAAGATCAGAAAGTTCAGATTCAAATAACTCTGATTCCTGTATCAGACTAGCTGGCTCAAACAATTCACTGATAGCGCTTTCCTCTGCGAATTCAGTGTTATGCTCATTAACTTCGTCGAGTAACTCAGAGATTTGTGCTGATTCAACCAATTCAGAGCTCACATCATCCAGGGAAAAGATTGTTGACTCATCATTTTCAACAAATGCCTGATCTTCGTCACTCTTTCCGTCGATTACAAGCTGAAAATCTTCTGTTGTCTCTTTGACCTCGGCATCACCCAGCTGCAAATCATCAATGCCTTCTATTGCTGTCTCATCCTTCTTCGAACTCAAATCTATCGAAAATGAATCACTCGCCATTTCATCGTTAGAGAACAGACTCAGCGAATCATTCGCTTCCATTTCCAGTTCTTCCATTGACAATTCAGTCGCATCTTCTAACAAGACAGAATGGGAACTTGCAGAGTCTATCGGAAAATCAGAGATAGTTTGAAGTTCCTCGGAATCCATATCAAGATCCCAAGAAACTGTATCAACTTCTGTATCAAGACTTATTACTGTATCAGCCTTGTCAGTCACCTCTTCAGTTTCTGCCAGCATAAAATCAATTGCATTTTCTGAATCAATCTGTTGTGTTTCCGCAGTGGCATCAAGCTCAGTTAGATTAACAGCGAAGCTGGCATCATCAAGTGCAAGATCCATGGAATCAGTACTTTGATCATCAAGATCAAACGCAGATTCTAGTTGACTGATTGTTTCTCCGCCTTCGTTGAAGTCAATTGTTTCGTTGAGATCGATTGAGTCGATTGCTGACTCAATATTATCAGTATTCTTCTCATCATGATTAGTATCTGAAAGAATGACTGATAAATCATCATTCAATTCCAAGGATCCGTCTTCGCTATCAACTCCAAACAATTCAGATGAAAATTCGGTAATATCATTTTCAGCATCTGCAGACTGTACTTCGCCAAACAGATTTTCTGGAGCAAATCCAGCGCCAATTTCCTGTGCTCTCGTCCAAAAATCAGCACTGGTAGTTTTGCCATCTTCTCTCAGCTGAGTAATGTAAGCAGTAAAACCAACGCTATCATCTTTTGCATGATGGATTTCCAGTAATTTCAATTTGTACTCATCACGATCCGGGTGATCATCTAATGCTTGCTGGATCAGCTCCTCTGCTTGCTGATACCGCCCATAGGCAACATAAACATCTGCCTCAGACAATGGGTCAAGATCGTTATGATCAACTTCCATTGCCTTACTATCATTATTCGCTTCAGTCGCTCTATACTCACTGAAAAAGATGCTATCACCAAGCTCACTATCCTGTTTGGCAGTCTGCTCTGCATCCGTTCCCTCGTTAGAGCCTGAGTTATCTCCTTCACCAAGTTGCTTTTCATCGAAAGTAGCATTTAAATCATTTAGCTCCATTTCTTCCTGAAGCACCAGCTTGCGACGCCTGTTTACCTGCCATCCGATTAAACCTAACGACAAGGCACCAATCACAGAACCGATTGCCCAAGGAGACTCCATTATGCTTTCAGATTGACTACTTGGCTGAACCACTGGCACTGGCTTTTTAATAACTGCTCCAGATGGCTTTTTGATAACTTCTGTTGTAGCTGGTTTTTTATCACTAACAGCAGATGGTTTGGTATCTATTGCTTTAGTGTCCGCAGTGCTTTTATTTGTGGTGTTTGCCGTTACTGCTTTAGTTTTCTCAACATTTTTATCAACAGTTTGACTATTGATTCCAGTGTTAGCAGCTTGAGTGGCTTTTGCTACGGTCTCTACAGTCTTAGTCTGCGAATCAACGACCGCCCCAGTTGTCTGTTGTGTAAGCTTTTTAATTTTTCCATCAAGTTCAGCAACCTGAGTCTTAAGTTCAGTA
This sequence comes from Methylococcales bacterium, assembly GCA_965224565.1. GTDB lineage: Bacteria > Pseudomonadota > Gammaproteobacteria > Methylococcales > DRLZ01 > DRLZ01. The sequence continues at coordinate 501,762 of CBDCZN010000001.1, forward strand.
TTCTCTTCTGTCATCAACTCAAGTTGAGAAAGCAAAGCTTGCAAACGCTCGAGCAGTGCTTGATCTTCAACATTGGCCGAGTCACCTTCAGGCGGAGCTAACTTCAACTGACCTGTCGTTGCCGTTGCTGCAGTCCTGGTTGCCTGTTTAGCTGCTCGCTGCTCAGCACGTGCCAACAATTTCTGATTCCAGCTCAGATTTTGTTGAGCAACTTGCAACACACCTTCCCGGGGACTAATCGACTCAATCATTTCCTGTGTTGGAACATTAAGCGTAGTGCCAGCATTTAAAGCATTGATATTGTTTTGATAAAATGCGTTGGGGTTATTGCGAAACAATGCCAACAGCATCTGTTCCTGTGAACCCCCTCTCTCGGCACGAATTTTCTCTGCGATGGTCCACAGTATGGCACCTTTAGGCACCACCATTGAATCAGAGAACCCTGCACCAGATCTTGTAGATGGCACAGTGCTGGCCTGATTGCTGGAATTATATTCTGGATCAACCTGCTCGCCGTATAAACGTTCTTCTTCAGTAACACTGGTTTCTGTACCAAGCTGATTGTTTGGTGTGCGAGCTTGATCTTGCTGCCATTGCGGTGCAGTTTTTGCTGTCACCACTGCTTGATCAATCGATCCTGGAGGATCTAGTAAAACGATATACTCTTTAAGCATTCTGCCTTCTGCCCATTTCACTTCAACTAAGAAGTTGAGAAACGGTTCACGAATCGCATCATTCGAGAGTACTTTTACACTCATCGTGCCATCAGCTTTCAGTTCCGGCTTGAACCTTAATGTTGACAGTAGATAACTGCGCTCAACACCAGCTTTTTCAAACGCTGCAGGTGATGCCAATTTGACACGAATGTTTTTGGTATTTTCACCAGGAGATGCTATCAATGGAATCTCGGCTGAAAAATTCTGATTTAATGCCGAATTTAATTGTATCTCGCCGATGCCCAAGGCATTGACTCCAACTGGTGTTAACAAACTCGCTATTGCCAGATTACGGGATAGTTTATTTATTTTCATATGTTTCACTACTCTGTCGCCCCACCATCGGTTGATGATGCCTCAGTTAATTGATTCAGTTCTAAGATTAGTCTAGATATAATTTTTTACTAGCATTTCTGCAATTTGTATGCTGTTTAACGCGGCACCTTTACGAACGTTATCCGCTACAACCCACATGTTTACACCTCGCGGATGGGAAATATCCTCACGAATACGCCCGACAAAAACATCGTCATTATTCGCTGATTCTGTTACTGCAGTTGGATATTCACCATTTTTTTGCTCATCCACTAGAGCTAGACCAGCCGACTGTGCCAATAGTTCGCGTAAACTGTTAATCGATATCTTTTCGCGTGTTTCAATATGAAGCGCTTCAGAGTGACCATAAAACACTGGCACCCGAACTGTGGTCGGATTCACCATAATTGAATCATCTGACAAAATCTTGCGGGTTTCCCAAACCATCTTCATTTCTTCCTTGGTATAGCCGTTATCCATAAAGACATCAATTTGAGGCAAGACATTAAATGCAATTTGCTTGGGATATACATTGGTTTCTATAGGCTTTCCATTCAATAATTGTGACGTTTGAACAACCAGCTCTTCAACCCCTTCCTTGCCACTCCCTGAAACGGCCTGATATGTACAAACATTGACCCGCTCAATGCCCACTGCGTCATAAATAGGTTTTAATGCCAATACCATTTGTATCGTTGAACAATTTGGATTGGCAATAATATTGTGCTTTGAATACTGTTCAATGGCATTTGGATTGACTTCAGGCACGACCAGTGGGATATCATCGTCATAGCGAAACTGTGACGTATTATCAACCACCACACAACCAGCAGCCCCAGCTATAGGGGCATACACCTTAGAAACATCAGCTCCCGCTGAAAACAACCCAATCTGAGCTTGTGAAAAATCGAATTCAGCCAGATCGCCAATTAACAACGATTTACCTTTAAACTGGATGCGTTTTCCAGCAGAACGACTGCTTGCCAAGGGATAAACCTGATTAACTGGAAAATCCCGCTGTTCAAGTATGGAGAGCATTGTTTCACCAACGACTCCAGTTGCACCAACAACCGCTACGTTATATTTATTATTATCCAATATTGTTTCTCACTCACGACATAGATCTGCAGTATATAATCACAGATTAACACGAAGAGGGTTTACGACACTAACATATAATAAGTAATAAATAAAATTCAGCATCTTAAAAAAGTGCTATGGAACAATGTCAAAACTGACAGTACGAAAATACTGACGACTGCGCTATGATATTAAGAAACCACCTTATCCACCATTATTGATATCGATTTCTAAAGGAAAAAACATGAGCGAACCCAGACATTGCAAGCTGATCATTCTTGGATCTGGCCCGGCTGGCTATACCGCAGCTGTCTATGCTGCACGTGCTAACCTCAATCCTGTCTTAATTGCTGGAGTCCAGCCAGGTGGGCAGTTAACCACAACCACTGATGTTGAAAACTGGCCAGGTGACGCTGACGGCGTACAAGGCCCTGAATTGATGGAACGCATGCGTAAACATGCGGAAAATTTCGAAACTGAAGTGATTGGAGATCATATCAATAGTGTAGATTTAAACAAACGTCCTTTCGGATTGATTGGTGATTCTGGCTCCTATAGCTGTGATGCTTTAATTATCGCTACCGGCGCATCTGCTAAATACCTGGGGCTACCATCAGAAACAGCTTATATGGGCCGGGGAGTCTCTGCCTGTGCAACTTGCGATGGATTTTTCTATCGCAACAAAGCGGTTGCTGTGGTCGGCGGTGGCAATACAGCTGTTGAGGAAGCATTATATTTGTCGAATATCGCCTCACATGTCACTGTGATTCACCGCCGCGACAAGTTTCGCTCAGAAAAAATTCTAGCGGATCGTTTAATGAAAAAAGTCAAAGATGGCAATGTCAGCATTGAATGGGATCACGAACTAGATGAGGTTTTGGGAGATGATGCGGGAGTCACCGGAGTACGCATCAAACATGCTAAAACCGGGGAAACCAAAAACCTGGATGTGCATGGAGTATTTATTGCAATCGGACATAAACCCAATACGGATATTTTTGAAAATCAGCTGGAGATGGAATACGGCTATATTAAAATCGCTGGTGGCAACAAAGGTAACGCCACTCAAACCAGTATAGATGGAATTTACGCGGCTGGAGACGTCTCGGACTCAGTCTATCGTCAGGCAGTAACATCAGCCGGAACCGGATGTATGGCCGCCCTGGATGCCGAAAAATATCTGGATAATCAGGAATAACTAAACCTCATCGATACAAATATCATTGACATTAGCTAAACGGGTGTTCAAGCTGCGACTAATCTCCAGTCTGCAAGAGCTGAATAGCGCGGACTGGAATGCGTTGGTTGGAGGTGATTTCCCCTTTCTACGCCATGAGTTTCTGTTAGCCCTGGAACAAAGCGGTTGCATCGGAGAGTCTTCGGGGTGGATTCCAAATTACCTGATTCTGGAAAATAACAATGGTGAGCTGTTGGCTGCCGCCCCACAATACATCAAATACAATTCAATTGGTGAATTTGTATTCGACTGGGCCTGGGCTGATGCATACGAACGAGCCGGACTAGCCTATTACCCAAAACTAGTCGTTGCACCACCGTTTACCCCAGCGACTGGACCACGGTTGCTGATTGCGCCACACACTGACCCCAAACTCAAAAAAAAGTTACTCAACGAGCTAATCTCTTATGCCCAGGCAACCAATGTTTCTACATTACATATCCTCTATCCAACAGATCAGCATCCACTAGAACAGTGCGGGCAATTAATCAAACGTTTTGGTTATGAGTTTCACTGGAGCAATCAGCAATACAACAATTTTGAGGATTTTTTAGCGACATTAAAATCCAAACGCCGCAAACAAATCAGAAAAGAACGACGTACGATTGAAAAAACCGATATCACCATTCAACAAATCGCTGGCGATGAGGCAACTGAACAACAGTGGCAAGCATTTTACACACTGTATCGCCATACGTTTTTGCGCTATGGCAACTACCCTGCGCTCACACTTGAATTTTTTCAACAAATTGCACAAACTATGGGGAAATCTATTTTGCTTGTACTCGCTAGCGACAATCATCAGATTATCGCTGCTTCATTTTTTCTACGTGGATCTAACAGCTTATATGGTCGTTACTGGGGTGCATTTGAAGATATTCCCTGCTTGCATTTTGAACTGTGCTATTACCAGGGACATGATTATTGTATCGACCAGCAACTGCAACACTTTGAGCCCGGCGCACAAGGCGAACATAAAATCAGTCGCGGCTTCCTTCCCACCGAAACACCGTCTTACCACTGGATCTCCCACCCTGGATTCAAACGAGCAATTAATAAACATTTGCAGCAAGAATCCCGACACCTGCGCTCCTATATGAATGACTTGACCCAGCATTCACCCTACCGACAAGCCAATGTGGGCAACACCTAAATTCTTAAACAATGATTGCCCAGCTGGACGCGCACAACCCACAACAACATTTTCCCAATGTTGAACTGGCTCTGCAAGAACCGAATGGTTTGCTTGCAATCGGTGGCGATTTGTCACCAGAACGTCTAATACGCGCATATCGCCACGGGATTTTTCCTTGGTATAACCATGATTCACCAATTATGTGGTGGTCACCAAATCCAAGAATGGTGTTAATTCCGGATCAGTTTCAAGCCAGCCGTAGTCTGCGTAAAATTCTGCGCCGTGGAGATTTTACGATCACCTGCGATCAAGCATTTAGTCAAGTCATCAGCGCATGCGCGGAACCACGCAACGACGACGAAGGCACATGGATTACTCAGAAAATGATAGCTGCTTACAATCAATTACATAAAATTGGAGTTGCTCACTCCATTGAAACCTGGAACAACAAACAACTGGTTGGCGGATTTTATGGTATTAGTATCGGACAGGTTTTTTTTGGTGAATCCATGTTCAGCCGAGAAAGTAATGCATCCAAAGCGGCACTGGCAACCTTTATGCAATCAGCTCAAAACTGGCACTATAAGCTTGTCGATTGCCAAGTCCACAGTGACCATCTAGCCAGCATGGGGGCCTACTCAATACCGCGTAATCAGTTCACTCAATTGCTGGATGCCCATTGCGAGACTAATGTTACCGCACACGCCTGGAATCAAATAGACGCTTGGTGATGACGAGATATTCTTGACATAACTTGCACAAACACTAAATAGAGAGTTGTTGACATAAAGATTAATACGCAGGAAAATTCAAAACAGAATGTTCGCTGCGAATTGCGAAAAGTAAGCATAATTCTGCATCTGCACTGGATGCCTAAATAGAGAGAATCATCAAATATGACGATCACTATAAAGAGTCCAGATGTGTTAATCTAGCGGTGTAAGCGTTATTTTATATCAACTAAACATGAGACTAATTATGAAAAACTACAGACTCAAAACCGGCATGGTAATTTTGGTGGCAGGTTTGCATTTAACTTTAACAGCATGCAACTCAGAAGATTATACAAATGCCCAAAAACCCAAATCGGAACTCAGCGGTGGTGTAACTGCAGCATCACAAAGAGAGGCCAGACGAGAACGTGCAGCTGAAAAATTAAAAGAACAAGCGCAAAAAGCATCAGGTGCAGTTGAAGAAACAGCACAAGACGCATCTGCTGTCGTTGAAGAAACAGCGCAAGAAGCATCTGCTGCCGTTGAAGAAACTGCTAAAAAAGCAGCAGAAGCGGTTAGCGAATAAAAATCTAGTCGCTAAATTTAGATTTGGCAGTTACTTTAAATTAGCCAAGTAACTGTCAGATGCTATCTTAAAAAGCTTCGTGTTTTACCGTAAAAAATCAAATAAATCTATTAACTGCCTTTGATTTCAAGCAGTTCAACTTCAAATGTCAATGTCTCACCTGGCCCAATCTGAGCACCAGCTCCTTTGTCGCCATAAGCGAGCTCTGCTGGAATAACAAATCGGTATTTACTGCCTTTATTCATTAATTGAACACCTTCTGTCCAACCTGGAATCACTTGATTTAATGCAAAAGTAGCCGGTTCACCACGCTTTACAGAGCTATCAAACTCAGTTCCATTCAGCAATGTTCCCACATAATGAACTGTGACAGTATCCGTTGCTTTCGGCTTCGGACCCTCACCAGCCGTCAACACTTCATATTGCAAACCACTCTCTGTTACTGTAACTCCATCTTTTTTAGCATTTTCAGTCATATACTTTTCACCTTCTATTTTTGCTGAGGATGATCTTGCCTTGATTTCTTTGGCATGAAACTCACTCAAAATCTGGTTGGCATCTTCCAATTTCAGGGCTGTTTCTTGCCCTTGATGCTGTGCTTTAATACCTTCCAGCATGACATTATAATTGAGATCTTTATAGGGCTTGGCAACCCGCTCACCTATCATCATACCCAAACTGTAACTCAATTTGTCCTGTTCAGATTCCACCTTAAGATCAGCAGCTTGTAAACTCATATTCACTCCTGTAGCAGCGATAAAAAATGTAGTAATGATTTTTTTCATAGGTAAATGTATATCCTGAATAGTTATGAGAAACCTCAACAGTGAAGAACTCCCGATACTGATTGTCAGTTAAGGTTATTTGATTTTGATCAGATCAATCATCGATATGCTGGCTTGAAAATACGCCATCGCATAAAATTCCGACAAGCTGATACTAATGTTTGAAAAATTTTGACTATCGAAAGCATTGAATCAACAGACAGATTTCCGGTAAAGTAGTTCAACTATGTCGCATATACATACACCCAACAACTAACTCATAACAACTCAAGATGTCACTCATTTCGCCAGAAACTATCGACTTAAGCCAATGGCAACATCATGCACAACAGTTCCAGCAAGAAGTTGGCAAGGCTGTTGTTGGTCTTGATAATGCAATCCGCTTGTTTACCATTTGTATTTTTACCCGTGGACACGTCATGCTTGAAGGCGATGTCGGCGTCGGCAAAACTACATTACTACGCGCAGTAACACGAGCATTAGGCGGGGAATACGAGCGTATTGAAGGTACAATTGATTTGATGCCCAACGATTTGCTCTATCATACTTATATCAATCAACAGGGCAAGCCACAGGTTGATCCGGGGCCACTGCTAAAACATGGCGAACAACTCGCCACTTTCTTTTTCAATGAGGTCAACCGGGCACGTCCACAAGTTCATTCACTCTTGTTACGAGTAATGGCTGAACGCCGGGTCAGCGCATTCAATCGCGACTATGAATTTCCACATCTACTGATTTTCGCTGATCGTAACCGCGTGGAAAAAGAAGAGACATTTGAAATTCCTTCTGCTGCTCGTGATCGCTTTTTGATGGAACTGCTCATCGAGGCGCCTGAATCTCAACAAATTCGTAAAGAGTTGATTTTCGATCCACGTTTTCACAATGTAGACGGCTTGATTGAACAGATTCAACATGGGGTAATCCCATATCAACAACTCAATGCAGTGGCCTCTGCGATTCAACGCAGTATCCATGTTAGCGACACCATTCAGAACTATGTCCTGGAATTATGGCAAGCGACCCGTAAACCCACTGATTATGGAATCGAAATTGAAGGTGTCGATATGCAACGCTTGATTCTTGCCGGTTTAAGCCCGCGCGCGATGAGCATGTTGATACAAGCAGCCCGTGTAACAAGCTGGCTGGATGGTCGTGATGCTGTATTACCGGAAGATATTCAATCTATTTTTCAGCCGATTGCAAGTCACCGCATTTTTTTTACTCCAGCCTATGAATTACGCCGTGCCGATATTATCGACCAGCTTGGCGATTCAATTTTGAAACACATCGCTGCACCATAAAGTGCTTTATAATGGAAATTAAAGAACCCGTCAGAGAATTCCATTATCAAGTCGCGTGGCGAGCCAGCAGCCCCTATCCTGGCTTTCACCCAGGTGTCTCTGCCGGTGAAGGTTTCGAATTTCAACGCCACCAGAACCTAATTGATAATCCTAATCCACGGCATCTGGACTTGCATGCCAGCGCACAAGACCCTTTCGGGAATTTTCTAGTGCGTAGCTTCAAACAACGTGGACGAATTCCAGTACAAGTAATTGCTGACCTGTCAGCATCAATGGCGTTCAAAGGCAAGCGGCAAAAATTACAGACCTTGATTGATTTTCTACAATCAGTCGCCTGGGCAGCATCGCGTACTGGCGATGCACTGGCATTTCATGCTTGCAGCGACACAATCCATTGGCAATACCACCGCCGCTAAAGTGGTATAAACGGCCCCCAGCGCAACTCTGGGAACAATTAGCGAATGTAAAATTAGCCGATTCTGCAGAGGCCCTGAAGGACATGGCTGCTTACCTTGGAACCCGACCCTCACTGGTTTTCCTGGTTTCCGACTTTCATTTTGAACTGGATCAATTACAACGAATCCTTGAAAACATGAGTCGCCACGATGTTGTACCAATAGTGATTTGGGATGAAAACGAACAGCTCAATGTTGCCAATGGTAGTTATTTTACAATTCAGGATGCTGAAAGTGGAAAAACCCGGTCTTTATTGATGCGACCCGCATTACGCGAGCAAATTAGCGCAGCTTTCAAACAACACAAAGACGACATTACGCGCCTATGCCATCAATATGGAAGACGACCTTTTTTTATCGAACAACAGTTTGATCCAGATGCAATGACTCGTTATTTTTTTTCCTGATGAATAGATTGACAGTAACACACTGCATTACAGTGACCTTGATTCTATGTTCCGTATTATTCTGGATTGAATCCAGTCATGCCCAACAATCGACCATATCAACCATTCAGTCTAAAAATAAGAATATTCAATTATCACTGGAAACACCGCGTAATTTTGGTTACACAGCTGGCGATATCATCCAGCATCGCATCGATATCAGCATACCATCGGGTACAGACCTGAATACCAACTATCTACCCGCTAGGGGTTTGTTGCTTGACTGGTTGGATGTTATTGATGTTGAAATCATCAAACAATCCAATAGCCAATACAACATCAATATTTTTTATCAGGTTTCCAAACAGGTTAAAGAAACAGAATTGCTGGAAATCCCGATGTTTCAAATAGCTGCAATTGATGGAACTGAGACAGAAAGTATTACAGTCCCTGCCTGGCAATTCAGTTATTACTCATTGATACCAAGTCGTATCAGTGACGCTGCAATCATTGCTCAGTCAGCACAAAAACCTGAAGCGTTACCAATTCAACCTGTTGTCATGCGGCTATTCACATCTCTTGGTGCGGCTTTATTGTGTCTGGCATATATTCTATGGCGCAGAGGCAGTCTGCAATTCTGGTCACGCAAAACCACAGCATTTCAACACGCCTTGAAAAATCTGAAACAATTTCCAGAGCAAGCAAGCACTGCCGACCAGATAGAACAAGCATTTCGAATAGTTCACACAGCTTTGAATCAAACTGCGGGAGAGACTGTCCTTGAGTCACAACTCGAATACTTTTATCAAACCCATCCACAGCTAACTACATTACGCTCCGATACCGACCAATTCTTCAAACAATCTCGTCAGATATTTTATGAAACAAGCTCATTCGATAACCAGCTAACACAAGATAACAACTTATTAAAAAGTCTCAAACACTTGTGTTCACGTTATGATCGATTATTGAAACAACGATGACTAGCCTTAGTTTCAGTTCACCCATCGCTTTTCTATTGTTGCCATTGGTCGCATTACCGCTGCTACGCAATACTACGCCAACAGTTTCCTACTCATGGATTCAACTGTTACCAGACGATCCACTGTCAGAACGCTTAACCTGGCTGATTAAGATACTCACCAGCCTGACTATTCTCGCGTTAATCATCGGTATTGCCCAGCCTTTTAGTGGCCAACAAATCATTACTAAAATTGGCACCGGAGCACAGATTGTTCTAGTATTTGATCGTAGTGCCAGCATGCGTTCAGATTTTGCAAGCTCTTATATGGGCGGTGGAGCAAGCCAATCTAAAAGTACAATCGCCCGCCAGATACTTCAGGAATTTATCCAGTCAAGAGATGATGATTTTCTGGGGATGGTTTCTTTTAGTTCAGCTCCGGTCTACGTGTTGCCATTAACCCAGAGTCGCGCAGCAATTAAAGCCGCAATTTCAGGCACACAAACCGGCAGCAAAGGCACGACCAATATCGCACCGGCGTTATCAATGGCACTGGATTATTTTGCCGATCAGCCACTCACCAGTTCGCGTATTATTATGCTGATTTCTGATGGCGCGGCTAAAATGGATAACAATACTCAGCAGACATTAAAACTGTTATTCAACAATCGGCAAGCTCGTTTATACTGGATATACTTACGCAATCAGAATGGCACCCGTTTAACCGAAACACCAAAACACGCCAATGAATCACGGACACCTGAGTTGTTCTTGCACCAGTTTTTCCAGTCACTGGATGTTCCATATCGTGCTTATGAGGCCGAAAACCCGCAAATGTTACGTGACAGTATTGCTGAAATCGATCGCCTGGAAAACAAGCCCTTGGTTTATCAAGAAAAAACTCCACGTCACTCTTTATCCAGCTGGGCTTATATAAGCGCATTGATATTGATGCTATTGCTGATTCCAATCCGCTTTCTGGAGGCGCGCGCTCTGAAAGCATTCTCTAACCTTTCACAACCAACAGGTGGAGAATAACATGCGGCGCTGGTCAATCATTCTGGCCTGGATTCTAGTCATCGGCTTTAGCCTGCTGGTTTTCGATAATATACGTGAACTGAACCAGCGACTCAGTTACAACAATGCCTTAGAAGATCCGCAACAACTTGCAGATCAAACCGAACTCACACCAGAATTAACGCTTATTCGTGCATGGCATTTACAACAGCAAGGCAACAATCAACAAGCCCTTGCCCTGTATCATTCCGTCACCCAATCAACCAGCAACGAGATTGCTGAAATCAGCCACGAGACAGCCCTGTATAACATCGGCGTGATTAACCTCAATCAAGCAGCCAAACACTGGAATAAAATGGGTGTATGGGCATATACCGAGGTCATCGCACCGTTAAATCAAGCGAAACAAGTATTCAAGAAAGTATTAGGCAATAACCCTCAGCACTGGAATGCACGATACAATCTTGATTACGCACTAAGAATCACCCCTCCTCCAAAACAAAAAGAAAAAGAAGGCATGCGTGAAAGCAGAAGTAGCGTACACGCCATTTTACCGGGTCAGCCTGCAGGTGGGCCATGAACTTACGCAAATTACTGCTGATAGCAAAACACTATCATCAGCTATTCTGGTTACTACTAGCGATCATTGTGACGGCATCAACCTTCATCGCGCCCACTGCGCATCTTCCACGTCAAGTGATAGATTTGGTATTTATTGTCGATATCACTCAGAGCATGAATGCTCGGGATTATCAAGTCAATGGTCAATCAATCAATAGACTACAAGCAGTCAAACAAGCGATCCAGCACTCACTAAAACAACTCCCTTGTGGCTCAAAAATCGGCATTGGCATCTTTGCTGCCAAAGACGCTTTATTATTATTTAACCCGATTGAGCTCTGTGAACACTATAGCTTGCTCAGCCAAGTAGTCTCACGACTTAGCTGGCGTATGGCCTGGGCAGGAGACAGTAACATCCAGCGTGGACTGTATTCAGCAATCGGACAAGTCGCCCAGCTGGAAGACGAACCAAATATTGTTTTCTTTAGCGACGGAGAACAAACCACTAGCGAGCAATATGCTGCACCATTAGAAAAAAGATCAGGAAAAGCAAGTGGGCTAATTGTAGGTGTTGGCGGCAACCAGCCAGTGCGTATTCCAAAATATAATAATGATAACCAGCTAGCTGGCTATTGGAAAAGCAAAGAAGTTGGTCATAAAAACCCTAGTAAGGCCAAAACAGCCGAAGATGAAGAGTATTTGTCACGGCTGGATGAAACAAGGTTGAGAGAGTATGCAACCGTAACAAAATTAAATATGTTGCGACTCGAAAACCCACCACTACTCACACAAGAACTAGTTAAGAATCAATATACTAAAACCAGAATCCAGATTTCTGATATTCGATGGATATTAGCATGTGGAACATTGTTGCTGTTGATTACTCCATATTTAATAGCTTTTATGAACGATAAGAAGCTGTCTGGTTAAAAGTTAGACACATTTAGCGAACCAGTAACACCGCAACAACATCTTTAATCTTTATGGAAAGATGCAATGTGAGTTGCAACATCTTTTCAACAAACTCGAACGCACTTCCTCGACACCCGGCATCTCCAAAAAATGCTTCAAGCGGTCGGGTGTTTATTGGCCGTTGCCTTCAACACATCACAACCCGCTTTGGTCTCATGCTGATTGGCTGCATTGACAATCACCTGAACCAGATTTGCCATGGTATCAACGACAAGATGTCGCTTGGCTCTTTGGTTTTATTGTCACCATCAAACCCACGCCCACGGTCTTCACTTGGGCTCCCACGTTTTAACACTTTGTGAATTGATCAACCCATAAGTCGGGTCATGATTTACCGTTTTTATTCGATGCTGTCGATTTAGCTGATCCAACACCTCCCAGACACCACGTAGTTTTCATTGGCTGTAGTGATCATAAACGGTTTGCATAGGTGGAAATTCCTTGGGAAGTAGACGCCATTGTTTTCCAGTCTTATTCAGATAGGAGATCACTTTGACGAACTCACGCTTAGAGTGTTCTAAACCTGTACTACCACGCTGATCAACTGGCTTAAATTATGCTTAATCAGTTGCCTTTCTTTGTCTGAAACATCGCTATTGCTCATCATGTTAATAAAATACTTTATGTTAAATTTATTTTTATATGATTGAACGTTATTTTTTGACAAAACATCTTCTAAATCCACACAATCGGCTAAAAGCAACTAAACTTAAAATCTATGAAATAGAAGTGTTTGGTGAACTTTAATTAACGCTAAACACTAATAAAAAATAGATATTAATAAATACAATAAACAAAAATATACGATTTTCAAACTCGTTATTAAAAACATAAACTCGTATAAAAAATAATCACAACCATATAAACACCAAAAAATAAAATTACTTGAGTTAACTAAATGAAAAAGAAAGTGCTGTTTATAGGTGGAAGTTCGTATAGTGGATCAACTATGCTGGACATGATGCTCTCAAATACAAAGAAGGGGTTTTCAGTAGGTGAAATATACGCACTTTTTAGACCATACCGACCACATCACTTTAATCCACTATGTGGCTGCGGAGATCAGAAGTGCACAATTTGGTTGCAAAGTAGGGATACTGGTGAAGATACATTTTATAAATCGATATTTGAAGAATTTAAAGATATAGAATATATAGTTGATTCCAGTAAGGATCCTCTATGGATTAATGACCAACTTATAAATCTATCCAGACAGGGAATAGACGCATATAACATATTGATTTGGAAAGACCCAATAAGCTTCTATGCATCGATGATAAAAAGAAACAGGAAAGGCGGCATTAAAGCATGGGTTAGTTACCACAGATTATATCTGACATTAATCAAAAGCTGGATTACAATATCGTACCAGGAATTAGCCCAGAATCCATCAGCATCACTCAGAAATTTATGCACTAAAACAGGTATATTATACCAAGATGGAATGAATAATTACTGGGAAAAGCAACATCACACGATTTTTGGTAATGATTCGGCAAAAATACATTTATCTAAATCAACAAATAATTATAAAATAGAAGACAAGAAACATTCATCACTAACTCCGAAGGATAAATCAAAGAATACAAATAACCATCGTTCCATCTATTATAAAAATGAAAGCAACCTTGTACCAAAAGAAATCAAAGACGAAATCACGACAAACGTCCTAAGCAATCAGATAATTACTGCAATTTCATTGGGAAAGACACATACAACCGAAAGCAGACAAAACCATAAAGTCATATATACAACTTATGAAATAGAAAAAGTTAAATTAATAGCAAATACCAAGAGATATATTGGTCGAAAAATAGGAAAATATTCTAGATTTTATTAAAATAATCTACAATGATAAAAATTGTGTCTATAAAAATTAATAGTATCTTACGAAACAGATACCTTAGTCAAATAATTGCCTAACTTATTCACAATATCAGACCAGTTATATTGCACGGACATAGAAACGATTCGTTCTGAATCAAAAACCTCTTTATTTTTCCAAATGGTCTCAAGACCTCTATAAAAGTCATCTTGCGTATCATCTATTAGAACTCCATTTAACTCAGTTATTACTTTTTTATTTTCAGATGTGGCAGTAGCAATCACAGACAAACCAGACAATAAATAGTCAAAAGTTTTTGTCACGGGTTGAAAATCAAAATAATCTGTCAATGGCACAAATGATACGCCTACATTGTGTGTATCAAAATAAGGCTTTAATTCTGTAAAAGGGATACTACCTTCGATCCTGACCACATCAGATAACAAATTTTTTTTAACAATATCTCTCAGCTGCTCAACTTCACCTTCAGGACCATCGCCAATAATAGTATATTCCATAGCAATCATATTTTTATTATCGTGATAAAACTTCGAAAATGCAATTAAGCTTGTATCAATATCCCTAGCATGGAGAGTACCGACATATAGTAGACGTAAAGCATCATATTGTTTATGTGATTTAGAAATTGATTCCGAACCTAAAGGTAAAATATGCGCCTTTTTTGATATTTTCAGCTTAACTGCTAAAGATTCTGAAATCACCGTCAAATGACGAAAAAAAAGTGATTCGAACATCATAAATTGATTATAAATAGTTCGAATGTAAAGTTTTTTATTAACAGATGCCGTACGAATATCAAAAACAAACTTCATATTTGGAAGCAAAACTTTTAGAATAGAACAACCTCTGAAATAAGTTATAAAGCAGATATCACATGTGTTGCTTTTTAGCCAAGTGTATACGCCGGATATATACTTTAGATTCCGATAAACAATATTTCCCTCACGCGATATATATACAACATCAATTCCTTCTACCATCTGCTTTTCTAACGAATAATCCCAACAAATAACAGTAATATTAAATTGGTTCCTTAAATATCTGCAATAAAAATACGTGCCAACATGACCTCCGAATTGACGCTGAATTAAAATAACTAAATTTTTTCGAGTGTTTTTTTTAGCTGAATTTTTCATTTATTTTACGTACCAATTCACAATGAGACACGGCAATTAAATATGCAATGATAAATGCAAACAAATAGCTTTCAAGAGTAATTGAGTAAACAGACAACACTGACAATACCGCCAAAATAACACTATAGACTATTCGCAGTTCATATTGGGCACCTGAGACATATTTTATTCGTTTTCCAACTGTATAAAAGAAAAATACAATTCCCAATAAGCCTAGCAAGCCAAATTCAAGAATAGTTTTTGAATATTGATTTCGGCTGATACCTGCCAAAGGACCAGATTCTTGAAAAAGCTGTCCGTTTGCACCAAGAAAAGACGCTTCAGAGCCGGATCCAGCTCCATAACCAATAATTGTATGTACTAGATCCTGTTGAGTAATATTCCATGCCGTGTATACGGCTCTAAAACGTCCCATTGTAGGATCCATACCTAGGCTTAAACGCTTGCGATCCATAAGTGGCTCCCGCATATAATATTCAAACACATACTCAGGGTTAAAATAATCATCTATATTATAATCCCCTGATTGCCAGAAGAAGATATAGAATAAACTAGCAAATGTCATCCCTATAAGGCTTGTTAAGCTCACAAGTTTTAGTGCTGAAACAAGATTTCGACGCTTGAATAAAGAGTAAATCAGTACATACAACACAATTAACATAACAAATAGAGAGGCTGATCTAGACTTTGATAATAAAAGTGGGATTATTAACATAACCAGAACAACATATGCGTTAACACTAGGAATTGTATTGGTTCTGTGTATAAATTTGTCTGTCAAAACAATCCCAATCGCAACAACCTGACAAATAACCAGTTCACCGTAAACTCCAAATGTACCACTAACGGAATCCAATGTATTAATACTGCCACCACCTGCTACAATATATTTTACAATAGAGACGGGTAATTGTATTATCGCCAGTCCGACCAAACCTATTTTAAATGTTTTTATACTAAGATAATTTTCGCAATATAAATACAAACCAAATGTTAAGGTGAGACCAACATAATAGTACCTTAGACTATAGAACCCTAACAATAGGCTTTCCTCATTGTACAGGTTAGATATCAAAGTTAGCATAAGAATAAAACATGCCAGAAATACAAGCGGCATTAACTGTCCATTTTCCGTCCTAATCGATGGTTTTTTTAAAAGAAAGTGCATTAAAATACGAACGCTGAGCAAACCAACAATTACCAACGTAGCACGACTCAGTAGTTGTGGTGCACCGTGATAACGAACAAACCAAGTTAATTGAAAGAGTGTAAAAAAAACTGCTATTAGTGTGAATAATCTGGGCATAAGCATTAAAAAAATTAAGCATGCTAACCCACCAATACTTCCAAGTATTAATGTTATTTCCATTATTATATTTTACGCATTTAATTCTTTTATTTGTATTGAAAGATATGGCTTTAGATTGATAGCTATAAATTTGACTAAATTATAAACACCATTTTTTTAAAATATTTATAGTATCTTATTACTAAATATTCCACGCCATTTATTCATTAGTCTAGCAACAGAGTTTATAATTTAGCAGGCTTATCGTATAAGATTAAAATTGCCACCATAAAGAGTGGCTTCATGTGAATTTATACCGTTTTATTTGGATAATTCACAATTGCTCTGCAATTAACATCAGCGGATTTTTAAACACCAACCATGCCCCCAAAACTACTGGAGAGATATTTTGGAAGCACTTTCTTCAAATATCACAACAATTCTCCTTAAAAATAATCATACCACAACCTACATTTGCAAGGGCATTCAGTCTATTGTTACTCAATGCCAGATTATTGACTAAAAAATGACTTTTTATAGCGTATTTCCCAGGAAAATAATTAATTGCTTGATACAATAATGCATTGCTTCAATACAACTTTGGCAGAAACCATTGACGAAAATTCCATTACTGGGGCTGTGGAGTTCAAGCAATTATTTCTTGTTGATATTTCTTCTCCCCCACCTAATACATTATGATGCTATTCAGAGCACTACTGGCTTTTATTACATTACCAGGGATTTTTGCTGGTTTAATCCCAACACAGATCGTCACGTATGATCCATACCGTGGAAGTGGTCATCTCATCGGTGCTTTAATTTTGTTGTTAGGCTTGGCTATATTAACCTTGTGTGTTCGCGACTTTCTAGTCATCGGGCGAGGTACATTGGCACCTTGGGATCCCCCCAAACATCTGGTAGTCCTCGGCTTATATCGCTACAGCAGAAACCCTATGTATGTGGCCATCATCAATATTCTTGCTGGCTGGACATTGATTAGCGGCTCTCCACTATTAGCAGCTTACAGCTTATTCATGGCAACCGCTTTTTACCTGAGAGTTGTCTACGGTGAAGAACTGGATTTAGCCAAACAATTTGGCGATGAATGGATAGACTACACGAAAAAAGTACCGCGATGGCTGCCACAAATACCTTTTAAAAATCATTCGCCGGAATAACCGATAAGGAGCGAGGATTTAATAACTTCCGAAAGTTATTAAATCCTCGCTCCTTAGTTATGACTACCAAGCAAAACTTGATTCTCTTACCTTGCTGATAAATCAAGTCCAAGCGGGTTGTCAGGATTGACATTGCTTTTGAGCGGTACATGGCGATCCAGATCAGTAATTTGGTAAATTTGACCCAACCAGTTGTTAAACACAGCTTTTGCAGTATCACGCCAGGTGTTATCCAGATACTGCATTACTTCTGCTTCAGGAAATTCAAGCATTTCTTTTCTATCAGATCTGGCCTTGCTTATCTGAGTTGCATATTTATCGAGAATGGCTATGGCTTTTGATGAAAAGTAATTCTCTGGATACGGCGGATATTCTTCGCTAACGCCATTAAACCAGGCGTGGATTTCACGCTTGTATTCCTTCATTAAACTAACCGCATCATATTCCGGATGTCCCTGAAAAAATACCATACGAAACCGATCTGCACTGACTGCCAAATGAACACCAACATCAGAACTCTCTACCAGAACGCGCAATCCGGCTCGCTCCAGATCATTTCGTTCCACACTGTTATAGCGCGAATGAATCACATCAAAGCGTGTATTAATATCTGCTACCAAAGGATGACTACGATCGACAACAGTATGCGGAAACACCCCCCAACGTTTCTGATGATGATGCGTGCGAATGATGCCATGACAATATTGAATCAGTGCGTGGGTTGCCAAACAAGAACAAAGTGTTGACGCAACGTTTTCTTTCGTCCACTCAAACACTTCTGAAAGCGGTTGCCAAAAAGCCTCTTCCTGTAGATGCGCATGGGTCACGTTTGCACCGCTGACAATCAAACCGTCCAGCCCTTGCTGCTGAATCGATTCAAAAGACTCGTAATATGCATCAATATGAGCTTGAGCTTCCTGACCTCGCTCAACCCCCTCAATAGTAAACAAGTGAATATGAAACTGTGCAATCTGGTTACAGCCACCAACAAGTCTCAAAAATTGACGCTCAGTCGCTTCCAGTGCAGCATCCGGCATCATATTAAGCAAACCGATATGCAGTTCTCGAATATCCTGCTGCAAAGCATAATTCTGCTCGAGAATACGATGTCCTTCTTGTTTAAGCCTGTGAAATGCAGGTAATTCGACGTGTGCGACCAGCGGCATGGTGTACTCTTTAAATAACTGTGATTATTGGGGTTCAGGATGGTCAGGTTAGCTCATTGCTGAGATGATTGATCATTTTTTCTGGCAATCGCCTCAGCAATTAGTTCCAATAGTTCAACTTCAGTTTGTACCGTCATCGCTTGATCAGAGCTAATGGTATATCCGTACTGGTCAGCAATCGCTTGATAACGAGGCAGGCGCGCATGAAACAAGTACTTAAAAACCCAACTCACAAACTGGTTGGGTGGGATTTGATCAATCGTCTGAAAATGATGTTCAGTCATGAATTTTGCCAAATGTTCATCCAGAAATTGTTCCCGATAATAGAGTGGCTTGGGATCTTTACGAGCACGCTCAATGAGCATTTCTTCTTGTTCAGGACTGGCTTTGATATACACAATCAAGGTATTCCTGGCCAGTTGCTCTAATGTCTCCTCATCATCCAGCTCGCAGATGCTACCACCAGCATCATTCAAAAAATGCCGATAACCGTAAATTTCCTCTGCTTTTTGAATAAACGCAGGAACATCCCGCATTGCCTTAATCTCTGCTTCGCGATGTAAAAATTGACGCCGCTTAAACTCTGCCAGCGCTAAACCACCTTGTGCTGAATTGCCAATCTTGCCCAAAAATGTAGCAATAGGGGCCAAATTATCAACACTAATATTGTTACAAATATAAATTGAATCCGACAATAGCAGATCGCGCAGAAATGGCACTTCCATCGCCTGCTTCTTGATATTGTCCAAGATTGGTTCTTCCAGGTATTTCGTACCAATCCGATAATCAGCACAATAATGAAACCACTGGTCTGTGGGGAATTTACTGGAGAGCGTTGTCTTGCCAACACCAGACATCCCTAGCAAAGTAATGCGTTTTGCATCCCAATCCAGAAATTGCTGTGGGGTCATTTCCATATACAGTTACTCCAGTTTCTTCTGTTCCTATTCTGGAAGTGTCATCGGTTCTATCAGAAACTGTCTGGTAAAAACAAGTCGACTGTAAAACCCTTGGAATTGGTGCGTTTTCCCGATGCTTCCCATTTAAGTAGTGTCAACTATTCGCCTCGAACCAACAAAAAAACGATCTCAATTCAAAAATTTTTCACTTAGACTCTATTGACCAATCAGCTTCAAAAATATTCAGTCAACGATTACAGTTTTCTTGGCAGTTAAACCTTGTGCAGAATCCAGTCCAGTTGCCCCATCAAAATCAACATCCTGCATAATAGCTGCGCTGAAATTCGCTTCTTTAACATTAGCCTCGCTCAATCGAGCGCCAGATAAATCTGCATTGCTAAAATTAACTCCAATCAGCGTTGCCCTGTCCAGATTAGTATTTTTCAATTGCGCATTCGACAAATCTGCAAAACGCAACATGGCATGATTCATATCACTGCCCGACAAATCAGCATTACTCAGGTTTGCATTGACCAAACTGACACGCATTTGACCCATCGGCTGATTTTTCATATCCACACCCCAGTTTGCCCGGGTAATGTTGGCATGACTCAAATCTGCACCATCCAGTGTTGCAATAATACGACTACCACTCAAATTGGCATGGGACAAATTGGCACCACCCATGTGCACCCCAAAGATACTGACATTTTTCATGTTAGCGTATGACAAATTAATACCAGTCATTACCGTTAAATCCAAATTCGCATTCGACAGATTAGAATAACTCAGGTTAGTTTTTTTGAGCGTAGCACCCCACAGGTCAGCTTTGCGAAAATCCAACTTAGATAGATCTAACCCAGACAAATCTTTGCGACGCAAATCTGCTGGATGATTAGCAGAGGCAGTAGCAAGTAATTCTATGACCTGATCGCGCGTGAAATCAACTGCATTCACAAGTGATGAGAAAGTCACGAAAGTGCAACTTAAAATGAATAAACTAATTTGCTGTTTCATCGACTTATCTCCTCGACACTATTGATTAGATGCTCTATTAACGGGTAATGATAAAAAACTGCCCTGATAGCTAAATTATAAACCCTGAATACTCAATGTTTATGATTACAATGTTATAGTAGGCTGTCATTGTTTAAAGGTACGTATACAGCATTCATCTCGCTGAAAAGGCATCCTGTGGCTTAAAAGTGATCTCAAAAATCCTGCCACACCTGTATACTGAACCCATAAGTCCATTTTTCCTTGCATTGCATCTCTTGATCGAAACTTGAATCGACTCATTTAAGATTACACACTTTAAATACGAGCATTTTGTAAGCAATGAACAAGCTTTCTAAAACCAAACAGTATACAGACTAATCAATACGACGCGGTTCTGATTGTCTGATTGAAATTAAGTAATGAGTATAGGTACTGACATGCAACCAAAACGAGCACAAACAGGGGCACTTGCCTGGTATAGATTAGGATGGCAATGGTTTACTACCAACCCAATGACCTGGGTATTATTGATTGTTGCGTATTTTGCAATTTTGATGGCATTACAACTACTTCCAGTATTTGGTTCGCTAATCGGTGCAGTGTTATGGCCAGGACTCTCCGCTGGGTTACTATATGCGTCGAAGAAATCCTCTGAAGGAACAGTGATTAGAGTGACCGATCTGTTTTCTGCCCTGCTCTATTCAAACAATCGATCCGGCTTACTGAACCTGGGGATGATCTCGCTAGCAGTCGCATTAGTGAGTGGATTAGCCATTTACTCGATCGGAGGCGAGGAGTTAATGTCCGCCCTGAACCAATCCAATCCATCAAACATGTCAGACGAATCAATAGCTTTGATGGAAGCGCAATTGCCAATGTTACTGAGTATTATGCTGGTGATTAGTGCAATCACTGCCGTATTTTTTATGTATGCTGTTCCGCTAGTGGCTTTTAAAGGTGTACCCGCTTTTGCAGCGATCAAAGCTAGCATCTCTACATCTTTGATCAACTTCATTCCTTTATGGCTTTTTGGTTCGCTTTATCTCATCTTTGCAATGCTCGCATCGCTGCCAATGATGCTGGGCTTCCTAATATTAATGCCCGTCACTATTTGCGCCTGGTATGCAAGTTACCTGGATATTTTTGGTCAGGATACTGAAACCGACATCACGACTATCGTCTAAAAAATCCAGTAGTTTTTCTCCTATTGAAAATGGGACTGTGAAGATATTCTGAATTTGAGCAAAACACTCAGAAGCTATCTAGTCAAAAAAAGCCGGAACAAAAAGCGCTTGAATCGAGCGCATTTTTCGTTGACTCAAGGCAGATAGTTAACACGATTTAACGAATAGCATCGGAAAACCATCCATTTCAAGGGCTTTGTAGCTGACTTGTTTTGACCAAACAACTTCTTAGATATGACTCAGCAAATCATCCATCAGAGAAGATGCCTGTCCCGCATATCCACTTCCAAACAGGTTATAGTGATTAAGAATATGATACAGAAGGTAAAGTTTCTTTCGAATCTGATAGCCAACATCAAGTTCCAGTGTATGCTGATAAGCCGTAAAGAATTCTGCTCCAAAGCCTCCAAACAGCTCTGTCATCGCAATATCGGCTTCTCTATCTCCATAATAACAAGCGGGATCAAATATAACCGGCTGTCCAGAACCATCCATTGCATAATTACCACCCCATAAGTCACCATGTAACAATGATGGATTGGGTATATAGCCGTTAAAAAACAGTGGCAAACTATTTCTAATACGCTCACCTTTTTCTAACAAGTTGAAACTTGCACCATTACTGGCAGCCAGGTGCAGTTGAAACCCGAGTCGATGCTCACTGAAAAACTCAAGCCAGTCCTTGCAGTGCTGATTGGGTTGCGCAGTTGAACCAATAAAATTATCACTGTGCCAGCCATAATGCGGCTGATGAATGCTATGAAGTATTGCCAGTTTTTCTCCCAACAATTGATCAGATCTGGAATTGGCAGATTGTAAGTTCAACCATTCCAGCACCAAAAAACTATGCGATTCGGTAACGCCTGAACAAATAACTTGCGGAATACGTAACTCACTGGTTTGTTCAAGCTCTTGCAAACCAGCTGCTTCGGTTTCAAA
Organism: Methylococcales bacterium; assembly: GCA_965224565.1. Lineage (GTDB taxonomy): Bacteria > Pseudomonadota > Gammaproteobacteria > Methylococcales > DRLZ01 > DRLZ01. The sequence continues at coordinate 524,620 of CBDCZN010000001.1, forward strand.
CATTGCCATTCGTTCTGGCGAGTTGAGCTTGACAAAATAGTGCTCATGTTTTGACCAGGCGTGAGAACAGGCATTAATACTTCCACCGCTGACATTGGTTAGCTTATCGATGCTAAAAGCTGTTCCTGTTGCATGCTGAATATTTTGTTCTATTTCTCGCCACGTTGGTGTCAATTTCATGTGATTACTAGATATTGCTTGATAGCCAGGTTTTACTTCTGCAGTATTTTCGAATCATTGGTTTTGCTGGAATCATCTGTTATAACTCCTAATAGGTTAATGAAAAATCAATTGATATGACTATAAAACCAAACCAACTTCAGACTGGTCTCAGACTAGCAAGTTATACCATAACTTAACAATTTATTTGCTAACTATTAGTATGCACATCACCATCTAAACTAAAAATTAACTGGGTTTAAATGTATATTAAGTTTACAATGAATAGTGGGTTTTTGTACTCACCCGAATCCTTATTAAGGACAGTAACAATATGATCACACACCTTAAAACAAATACTGCCATGCTGATATTAGTTACCGTTAACTGGCAACTAGCCCACGCTTCAACAGAAATAAGTCCGAAACAAACAACAGTTAAACCCTATCGATTCAGTCAGCCATCAACAATGGAAACCTCAATAGACAGTATTCAGCATAACCCTACTAATGGCACGGTTACTCTCATGAAAGGCAACCTCTATGTTTCTTCTGAGGCTATTTCAACTGAGCATCGCAATAAAGACAAGACCGTCTACCAAAAAATTGCTGTGGATTTCGTCAACCACTATCGTAGTTTATTCAAACTGAAACAACCTCGCGAAGAATTAATCGTATCCAGCACCCAAATCGACAACCTGGATTACAAACACATACGCTTGCAACAAGTTTACCAGGATATCCCAGTGTGGGGCTCTGAATTGATTGTGCATATCAACGCAGATGAAGTTGTCTATCTTGCTGGCGGTCAATATATTCCCAGCCCTGATAGTATTTCGTTAAAACCATCATTTAATGAGGAAAAGGCTATTGAATATGCTAGTAAACTACCATCTGATCTAAAACATCATTGTCCCCAGTGTACCGCCAGATTAGTCATCTATTTCGACAATATCATTAGCCCTCATCTGGCATATCTTGTTGAAGCAGGTTTCAGATTTTCGCGTTCCTCGCAATTAATGCTGGATGCTCACTCAGGTGATTTACTAACTCGTATACCGAGTGTTCAAACTTCAAATCCATCATCGGGCTGGAAAACACCAAAGATTAAATCACCTGATTAGAAAACAACCAGTTATAAGTAGGCGAGCATAAATTTTTTAACAATTTTGCGCAGGGTATTTTGTGGTATTTGAGGCGCAACGCAGGGCGCATAGTGCGCTATGCAACTGAAGTTGCAACGAAGAAGAGCGCAAAATAAACCAGTAAAGTGTTAAAAAATTTATGGTCACCTACTTAGTATCAACCTCGGCATCGTAAAACTTAGGAAACCAGATATGCGCTCACCAGTCATTACAACCATTACCTGTTTGTTTACAACATTTCTTAGTTCAGTCTGCCTAGCTACTGACCCTCTGCAACCGGCTTTTCAGGTGACTCCTCTGCAAAGTCAAATTCCGTCACATTTTATTCAACCGAGTGTCGTATCAAATACAAAAACAGACCCTAGAATTGAGCAAATCGCCAATTTTCTCTCCACACAAAAGCAGCTGGCAATTAAAAATCAATCAACAGTGAATGCTAAGGCCCTTGTTACATCATCGCCAGCCAACCAAGCGTCTCAAGCAACCCTGAACGCTCAATCCATCCTCTCAAAATCAGCTATGCGTTTAACCAAATCGGGGACACCACGACAGATTCTACCAACCAGTCCGGTGTTGATGAAGCGCTCCTCTGCAAAACAGTCTGCTACTGCAACGCTTGATCGTCATACTCAGACGGCTCGTCATTTCCTGAATACTGCGCAGCAGCTACTACGCCTGGATAATCCAGCGCAAGAGCTGACACTACAATCAAATCGCACTGACACGATGGGAAAGCAGCATTTACGTTTCCACCAGTATTATCAGAATATTCCCGTCTGGAATAGCGCATTGACAGTCCATCTGGACAAATCTGGAGATGTTGAATTGGTCGATGGCGCTTACTTTCCCTCACCAAAAAAACTCAACACAAAACCGATTTTCACAGCAGAACAAGCTATCGAAAAAGCGCGATCATGGGTGCCTCACGGTGAAAATGCAGCGCTAGAAAACTCACCACAACTGGTAATTTATCCAGAACAGGACAAACCACCCCGTTTAGCCTGGGAAGTTGAACTCTCCGCAGCACTGGATCACCAATGGCTAATTTTGGTCGATGCCGATAACGGCACGCAAATTCTTGCTTATAACCAAATTAATGATGCCGCAACTGCAGGTGCAGGACAGGATTTATTTGGCAATCAACAACAGCTCAATATCTTTGAAGACAGTAATCAGTTTTTCATGGCAGATACCAGTAAGCCGATGTTTCAAGGCGGTAGTCCTTTCCCTATTGATGAAGATAAAGGCGCCATTTACATACTCGATGACAAAAACCAATCTCCCATCGATGATGAAGGCAATGTCGAATTGCCACAGCGTTTAGAACTAACCAACTCCCAAAACCCCAATTCAGGTTGGCCTCAAGCTGCGGTCAGCGCTGCATTTACCTTATCTGCAACCTACGATTATTATTCCGAAGTGCATCAACGCAATTCGATAGATGGTAATGGCGGATCAATTATTGCCCTAGTGCGAGTTGGCTCTAATTACAACAATGCTTTCTGGAATGGACAACTCATCGCATTTGGTGACGCACAAGCATTTCCGGCAGCACTGGATGTGGTTGGACATGAACTAACCCATGGAGTAACTACCAGCACAGCAAATTTGATTTATCGTAATCAATCCGGCGCCCTAAACGAGGCATTCTCAGACATTTTAGGAGAAGCTATCGAAGCCCATACGTTTGGTCAAGCCGATTGGGTCAATGGCGCGCAACTCGGTACGCCTGTAAGAAGTTTACGTGACCCAGGATCGTTAACATTCGGAAATGGTCGTCCATACCCGACTACAATGAGCGAATTTGTTCAATTACCAGCCACTTTCGAAGGCGATAACGGCGGTGTCCATATCAACAGCACGATTATCAATCATGCATTTTACTTATTGGCTGAAGGATTGGATGGCGCAATCGGAATTGATGCTGCCGAGCAAATTTTTTATCGGGCATTAGTTTTTCACCTGGTACCTCGCTCACAGTTTATTGATGTGCGTTTGGCATTGATTCAGTCAGCCACTGAACTTTTTGGTGAAGGTTCAATACAAGCTCAAAAAACTGCAGAAGCTTTTGATGCTGTGGAAATTTTTGATGCTCCACCAACACCAGTCGATAGCGAGGTTACAACGGTCACTGGGCCAGACGTAACAACGTTTATTCGGCGTGATCCAGCAACTGGTAAATTTTCATTACATCGTCGTGATACGGAGCTCAATGACCCAAATACAGGTGGAATCCTGAGTTCCTTCAATGTCGATCAAAAACGACCATCTGTCAATCGCAACGGCAAAACAATTGCATTTATCAATTCAGATCACGATCTATGCCTGGTCAGCAGTACCAATGGCCTGAATGAAGCGTGTGGAGAGCGAGCAATTACTTTCTACTCTGTTGCCATATCACCTGATGGCAACAAGTTTGCTCTCGTATTACGAGACGCTGCCGGTAATCCTGAGGATCAAATCATCATTATTGATACCAGTAGCGGACAAGAGCAGACCATAGACCTGGTTGCAGCAGCAACGGATAATGCATCCACCGTCAGTATCTCTCATGCCGATGCTATGGATTTTTCCAGTGATGGAAATACATTGGTTTATGACGCCTTGAACGAAATCACCACCGCTGATGGGTCACGGATTGGTGCCTGGAGTATTTATGCACTGGATCTAGTCAATGAAACCACAATTTCTCTTGTTCCGCCTGTGAACGGATTTAACTTCGCATTTCCTTCGCTTAGTCAAACCACTGATGATTACCTGACATTTGATGCTTTCAATCAAGATACAAGAATAAATACAGTCACAACTGCCAGTCTGATTACTGGAGAAGTTCGTAGTATAGACACATCAAGTAATTTTGGTACCCCATCCTTTACCGGCGATGATAACGCCATTGTATTTTCACGACCCGATACTGCAACAACCACAGGCTTCTCTTTGTTCAGGCAACCACTACAAACAGACCGAATCACTCCTTCTGGCACATCAGAACTTTGGCTCAAGGATGCCGACTACGGGGTCATTTACAGACGTGGTGATGCCATCACTACCCCAGCACCAAGCCAACAAACCATTGCCAATGAAGGTTTATGGTGGATACCCTCAAAACCCGGCAGTGGTTTTGATATCGGTATAACCAGCAGCAATGACTTGTATATGGTGTGGTATTCCTACACCCTCGAAGGCACCCCAATCTGGTATCTTGCCAGCGGTCCTCTGAATGGTAGCAGCTGGAACGCCGATGTCATTGAATACACCTGGGATGGAACCACAGCAATCCCAAACAGTGTAGGCACCGCAACCTTGAATTTTCAGGACAATACCCACGCGTCTCTTAGCTGGACACTGAATACAGGGAATGGCTCTGCAGATATCGAATACTTCGTTTTTGATCCGGGCAGCATTAACAGTTCAGGCACATGGTTCGACCAATCTCAGCCAGGTTACGGACTCACCCATGTGAACCAGGGTTCAACCAGTGTCAATGTACTTTATTTTTATGATCAAGCTGGTAACCCTAGATGGGCATTAGGTTCTGGCGCTTCATCTCAAACGCTCACGACAATGAATACATTCAGTGGCACTTGTCCGGTGTGTCCATTCGAAAGCTCTGTAGCAACAGCAGCAGGAACTGTCACCGCATCATTCACTGATCAATTGAACGGAACGCTGTCAACTGATATTTTGCTCCCTTCACCATTGTCTGGTTCATGGCAGATTTTTGGTGCATCAATCTCAAACTTGTCAGAATAAACCATTGCCTCATTTAATTACGATCTCTGCCAGTTGCCTTAATAACCCAGCTGGCTCTTCGATACCAAGAGATACGATACCAAGAGATACGATATCATTCGCACGATTCTGTGTTCGTGCATAGGCATAAATCCTTAATTGCGGAGCATTGCCTGAAGGCCGTATATGTGCAATTTCATTATTATCGAAATAACAACGTAGCCCATCAAGACAATTAATTTGTGTTAATAATCCAAAACCATGTTGTTCGGAAAATACTGTTTCCAGCACGCCTTTTGCCTTCACCATGCTGGATGCTTCATCACTATCAACTGAATATTGAGCAATTACCTGGTTATCAGCATCTCGCAAAATCACTTGCTCAGATTCAAACTGTACAACACAGATTGTCGAATCATGTGCAGGAGTCAACTGCTCAATCATTGCCAAACTGGTTTGCCTTGGGAACTTATCCAATAAATCAGCTTTGCCATACCAGGCAGGTAAAGCATCTAACATTTGGCTAAGCGATTGCTGCTTTTGCACAGAAGCATGCAATACACATAATATTGGTAGCATTGCATCACGGGTTGGTAATGCCTCAATGACACCTGAGTTTATTGATAAATCCGAGCCTGTCAGATAACCCCCATTGGCTTCCCACGCTACGATGTGACTATTACCTTTGGCATGAGACTGCTGCATCGCTTCAATCACATATGGGGAACCGATTCTGGTGGATTGCACAGGAATTTTTTTACTGGCGAAATACTCTTGTATCGCTGGATTAGAGCTGATTGGTACTGAAATACTGTCCACTCCAAGATAATCTGTCACCATTAGTCCTAGCAAATCACCGGAAATAAAACGCGGCAGAATTGAGGCATTAGTTGTTTCCTCAACAGCGATTACCAGCGGTCGATCACTATCCCCATCAGTCGAGATCAATGCATCAATCTTGCCATGTTTGGCGCGTGCTTCAAGTACAATCTGGAATAATTCATCTAAATGTTGATCTGAAAGCGCTTCCGTATCAATCGGAAAAAATTCATCGCTGCGCCCCATACAAATGACCTCAGCACCAGCATTACTGAGAATCTTTGGCAATAAATCACGACCCACGGCACTGTATTCGAAAAATACAATACGCAAATCAGCCAGTGCATCTGCTGGAAAAACTGATGCATAGCGTTGTAAATAATGCTGCTCCGCTGCATCTGATGTTTCTGGCAATGATTGAGTTTGATCTGCCTTGAACATTCCATGCTGATCAAATAATGATTGATCAGCTGCTCCATTCAAGATCATGTCGCGAACCTTGTTAACTTCGCTGACAATGCCTTGCTCATCGCTTTTCATCACCTCACCATAACAACGATTGGCTTTTTGACCATTACGGTCTAGTGGAATATGACTCCCTGTGACCATAAAACTGGCAACACCTTGTTTTAATGCATAACAGGTTAACGCAGGGGTTGGCAGCATTCCCAGATATTCTGCTTGATATCCACATTCCTGAATTGCTCGAACAGTTGCTCGTGTCAAACGCGGAGAAGATGGACGTAGATCGCAGGCAACCGGAATTCTGATAGTGTCTTTTGACTTGCCAGCAATCGTCAACAAGTCATTATTTTCAAAATAACGCAAAGTCCCCAATGTGAGGCAATAAACCTCAAGGTCAGTCAAATCCTCAACCAAAGCACGGACACCACTCGTACCAAAACCCGGTTGAACAGGAGTATAAACAAGACTTTCTGAGAGTTTTTTCATAATATTATTGATGATGATGATGATGATGATGATGCGAGCAAGCAAATAAGATTTAAAAAATTACGATACAGATGCTGGTCGCTTAAATCTAGCGCAAACCAGAATGTACCAGTAAACCAATACCCAACAAACCAAGCATCCAACTAGCAACTCCTGGAATAGTAGTCATGAGGATACTGCTACTAATTAAACAGGCAGCGCCAGTAATCGTTCTAACCAGTTTAAGGTGGTTACGCTGAGAGTGTTCCTGGGTTTTTTCCACCTGTTGCGGAGATAACGTGACCTGGATCTTGCCAGATGCAGCATTATTCAATACTTTGTATGCCAGCTCTGGCACTTCCGGTATCTGAGTTAGCAATTCAGGCAACTGCTGTCGTGCTTTTTTTGCTGTTGCTTTGATGCTTAACTGATCTTTCATCCAGGTTTCAATAAATGGTTTCGCAGTCTGCCACAAATCCAGTTGCGGATAAAGCTCGCGCCCGAGACCTTCTATATTCAACAAGGTTTTTTGAAACAGAATCAATTGCGGTTGCACTGTTGCCTCAAAACGTCTGGCTGCTTGAAATAAACGAATCAACAATTGTCCATATGAAATTTCACCCAGCGGTTTACCAAAGATTGGTTCACAAACACTACGGATTGCTGATTCCATTTCATCAATTCGAGTATCCGCAGGTACCCAGCCAGATTCCACGTGTAACACAGCAACTTGTCGATAATCACGATTAAAGAATGCCGCTAAATTGGATGCCAGATAATGCCTGTCCTCATTTGTCAGCGTGCCAACAATGCCAAAATCCACCGCGATATAACTGGATTGTGGACTAACAAAAATATTGCCTGGATGCATATCGGCATGAAAAAAATTATCGCGTAACACCTGGGTAAAAAATATTTCTACACCACGTTCTGCAAGTTTTTTGAAATCTGTATTTTGTTCACGTAACTGTTGCGTGTTACCAACTGGAATTCCGTGAATGCGCTCCATCACCAACACATTGGTACGTGTTAAATCCCAATAAATTTTGGGAATATAGAGTATGTCTGAATCTTCAAAGTTGCGTCGTAATAAAGCAGCATTGGCAGCTTCTCTAACCAGATCCAGTTCATCAACAATAGTTTTTTCAAATTCTTCGACGATCTCGATAGGGCGCAACCGATTGGCTTCTCTCAGATAGCGGTCAACCAGCCCTGCAAATGCAAACATGACCTCCAAATCCTTGCGAATCAGCTTGTCAACATCAGGCCTGAGAATCTTGACGACAACAGCATCGCCATTGGGCAAAGTTGCCGTATGCACTTGAGCAACTGATGCAGCCGCTAATGCTTGTTGATCAAAGCTGGAAAACAGCTCTGTTACCGGAGCGCCTAATGCCTTCTCAATCATTTGCTGAGCAACTTGACCGTCAAATGAAGGCACGTTGTCCTGCAACTTTGCCAACTCATCCGCAATATCTTCAGGCAACAAATCGCGCCGGGTTGAAAGCGCCTGCCCGAACTTAACAAAGATTGGTCCTAATTGTTCCAGCGCCTCTCGAATACGCTGTCCACGTGGGCCAGTTTTGTTACCAGACCAGCGTTTCGGAGTAATGAATGCGACAGCTCGAAGCGAACGAAAAAATGAATGGTTCGGGATATATTCATCAAGTCCATGTGCAATTAAGATTCGATGAATTTGTAGCAGGCGTCGAGCTGTATCAAGCCGCATATAGGTTTGTCCTGGATGGAATTGGATTCATGTTGAAAGAGATGGATATTATAGATGGTATTACTGAGAATGATTGATTGTTTTGAGCTGGTTGTTCTGGGTGAGATATGCAGGAATGTTATACCAACTCAGTTCGTAGGTTGGGGAGAGGAACGAACCCCAACAATCAAGCTTTGATTTCACCGAAAGCACCTTCAACATCATCATGCGCCCAATCATTAGAAATGATTCCTTTTCGAATATATCGATGAATACTGGAATACGGCAAATCCACAGCTGAACTGACATAGCCATGTTTTACCGGATTAAAATGGATGTAATTTACATGTTGTTCAAAGTCCTTATCATCGCGTATTAAATGTTCCCAATAACGCCGTTGCCAGATTCCCCGCTCAGATTTTTTCTGGCGACTAACAGAAATACGTTCATTCTTTGGCAATGCTCTTGAAAACCTTCGCTTGATTAGATTCCACCGCATCGGATAATTTGCATCATCTTCGGGAAGTTGCCACAAGGTATGTAAATGATCCGGTAAAACAACAATCGCAACAATATCAAAAGCATGATCTTGTCTGGTTTTTTTAAACGCTAAACGTAATTCGTCAACATAATCAACCAGAAGCGATTGATTGCGTTCTGCTATATTGACGGTGAAAAAATAACACGCACCAGGAACATTGGCTCTGCGATATTGCATGATTTTTGGTTTTCCTTAAGTTACGGTGATGTTGGGGTTCGTTCCTCTCCCCAACCTACCGCGCTGGAGTAAAAATTGTACAGGTAAAGAAGAATCCGCAAAGCAAGACAGGTCAAACGTCTTTATTTCAGCTATGATGGGACTGAACTGGTACAAAAAATTGGGAAACAAAGCATGAAACCAATAAAAAACAACTATTTGGATGGCAGAATCACCATAGACCCAGACCTGTGTAATGGAAAGCCTACGATTAGAGGCAAAAGAATAACCGTGCAAATCATTATGGAGTTTCTAAGTGCAGGTGATACCGAAGAAGAAATACTCGAGCAATATCCCTCTTTGGAAAAAGCAGATATTCAAGCCTGCTTAACCTTTGCCAGCAAATTAATGGAACACAAATATACTCTTCAAGAAATTGCATAGAATGGCAAAGTATCTGATTGATGTGAACCTGCCGAATAAATTTTCAGTTTGGGTGAGTGAAGAATATCAGCATGTTATCAACATCAATGACGAGCTAAAAGATAGTGAAATCTGGGAATATGCCAAGGCTAATAATCTCACAATATTTACCAAAGATACAGATTTCTCAGAGATGATGATGGCTAACAAACCTCCTCCCAAAGTAATACACATCAAGCTGGGCAATATGAAAATGAAGACTTTTCATCAACTTATCAATACAATCTGGAATGATGTGCTCAGTATGAGTAACGATTACAAACTGGTCAAAGTGTTTGAAAAGCATATCGAAGGCATAGATTAATCAAATCATTGCGATACTTCTCGCGCTTGAAAAGCGCCAGGTTTGTAGCGTGCATGAGTTTTTTCAAGAGGTACTATTTAACGATACGCTTGGCTGGAAAGATGCATGTCATAAATGGACTGTTGTGTATGCGAGAAGTATAAGGACAAGGGGCTTCGACCTAGGCTGTCGAAATAAGCACTTTTTTCTGGAAATTATTTTCTCGGTTTCAGGGTTTGTATCCAGAAGCTGAGCGTTGTAACATTGATTTGACAGACTTGGGTTCAACGCCCTTTTCAGTTAAACCAAAGCCTAAGATAGGATGCGCTGCATCTAACGTTGGTCGAAAACGCTGTGAAAAGACGCGTTTTTGACCAACGTCATGTTAAACCAAACGCTTCTATTGATGCGGTTCGTACCTCACCACATCCTACCAGTGATGTAGGCACAATGATGCACTGCTAGATCCATCGCAGCCAAAAACTGGGAAAAATTAAGTCTAATGGTGTTATTTCGACAGCCTAGCTTCGATCTCTTTTTCGATTTAATGTTACTCTGACCCCGTTTATTAGAACATTTTTTAGCAATATTCATAATAGCTTGGTATTTTTGTTTTTTGTTTGTTATCGGTGTTATCTCTTGAGCTTGTTTTCTTAATTTCTCTTCAAATTCAGCTATTTGTTGTTGAATAACTGTTTCTGGCAGGTTTTCAGGGATATTGATAGTCACTTGCATAATATTCTCCTTTGTCGACTTGATTATATACCTTGCTAGTTATAATGTGGATTAGAAAAATGGTCAGCCCTCTATTTTCTATAGGGTGATGTGAGTTATACCAATCCCAATATATTCTTAGTTAAATAATCATCGTTAATACATTTTCCTGTATGGAAAGGTATATATGAGAACTTATTGGGATTGGTATTATTCCACACTATATCCAAAGCTCTTATATCCTGTTATTCGCTTTTCACTCATTCTGACTAACATTGGAATTTCATCCACATAATCATAAATCAGTACCTCTGTCTTTGCATGGTGTAAGCGATGTAGCCGGCCAACATACTGTGCTAACGTTCCTTTCCAGGATACAGGCATTACCAGTAATAAAGTATCTAACCGGGCATCATCAAACCCTTCTCCTAGATAACGTCCTGTTGCAATCAAAACGCGTTCTTCATCATCGGAAATATTGTTTAATGTCTCCATGATTTGCTTACGTTGTTTTTGCCCTGTTCCTCCTTGCAATACGACTACATTAGTTGCAAATTTGTTGATTTCTTCTGCCAATAAAGTAACGTGAGCCTTTCTTTCAGTGAGGATCAAAGGCGAGCGTTTTTCTTTAAGTAATTGCTTCAGGTCACCAATAATCATAGCATTACGTTTTTCATCTTCAATCAATGCGGCATACACTTTTTGAATGGTCGGTTGTTCATCTTGAGAATCAGTTTCTGATAATTGAAATCCTGTCTGCCTTTGAACAACACGATGATCAAATGGTCGGGCTAAGGCCTGTTTTTTCGCATCAACTTTATAGCGTATTGGACCACATTGCATATAGACAATGGGATGATGTCCATCTTTACGTGTTAACGTAGCTGATAACCCTAATACATATTTGGCTTTACAGGCTTTTGCAACAGATTCAAAACTGACTGCTGATAAATGGTGGCATTCATCAAATATCACTTGTCCATAATCAGCGACCAAATCATCAATATGTTGCTGTTTAGACAGACTTTGCATGATAGCGACATCAATAATACCTGTTGGTTTTCGCTTGCCACCGCCTATCCTGCCTATTTGTTTTTTATCAATCTGCAAGAACACGGTAATACGTTCCAGCCATTGATCCATCAACTGCCTACGATGAACAACAATCAGTGTATTAACCTTTCTTTGGGCAATGATATACAGAGCTATGACTGTTTTTCCAAATGCTGTTGTTGCCGATAAAGTACCAATATCATGCTTACATAACTTTTTAACGACTATTTTTTGCTCAGAGGTTAACTCGCCCTGAAACTTTATAGACCCTATAAGGTTTCCTGCAAAACGTTCGTCTATAATACAGGCTTTTATTTTTAGCTCCTTTAGTAGCATTAATAGCTCATCCATGCATCCCCTTGGCAGAGCAATATGTTCTGAATAATTTTCTGCACAGGATATAATTCTTGGCTTATCAAACGTTGATAATCGCATTGCCTGTGCTTTATAAAACTCTGGGTTTTGAAAGGCAGCTAATCGTATGATTTTGTTATGTAACGGGGCAGATAGATTTTTCTTTTCGATGAATATCTGGTTGCCAATCACCAAGTTGATTTTTTTCGGCAAGTCTCCCATATCAACTAAAGTCTTATCTTTTCGAGAAGGTGACATTTGCCAAGGTTTTCCGTTATCTTCTTCAACGGGCATTTTTACAGCTAGAATATTATTTTGCTTTTCTGCCTGATTAACCAAGTGGGCTAACTCAACAAGGGAAAGCTTTTTTATCGTTGATAAGTAAGCCCATTGGTCTTCATACTCTATCAATTGTTTATTGACAAAAACGCTATTACCTTGTTCACGCGCTTTTTTCTGTAAAGGCAATGCTATCAGATTGCCAAAGCCGCCTTTAGACATGGTATCTTGATTAGGAAAAAAACGGTCATAAGATTCAAACCCCAACTCTGGGTTGTAATTCATTGCCTGGGTTAGCAATAAAGCGCCCAGTTTTCTTGCTTCAGCTGCAAAAACCAGCTGAGCAAAAAATATCCAAACATGAGCACCTTTGCCTGACCGTGAAATTTCTATCGCATTGGGTACTTTATTTTCTTTACATACCAAGGAAAATGCTTTGACATCCTCTTGCCAATTAGCCTTATCAAAATCTATCGCTAAAAACCAGCAGCGTTCATCGGTTAGTAATGGATAGACACCTATTACAAAATTTACAGAGTAATTATTATTGTTATCAATACCAGAAAGATGATTTTGTATCACTTGGTCGGTAACTGGTAGAAACGAACGATTAGTACAAACACTGCATTTTATTCGAGGCTTGTCACAAAGACCTGCTTTCCATTCATTCCCACATACGGGAGAATAGCCCGCTTTTCCCGTTTTAACGTTTTCCCAGCGTTTTGGGTAAATATCTTCACGCCCTCTAAACAAACTTTTGAATAATTGAATTTTATCTGTGGATGAAGAATATTGAGTTACTGGGGTAGGTGAATTTTTGTGGCTAAGTTTTTTGAGCTGGTTTAGCTCTTGTACAAGAGATGCACGTTCCGTATCCAGTACCTGAATTTTGTTTTCTAATGTTGTAATTTTCAGTAATCTGTTTTCGCTCATGCTTTCTTATATCAGAAAGAGAGTTAGGAGTCAGGATTTAATAACTTCCCGATCTTCAGGGTTTGAGGGTATAGCAGCATAAATCCATAGAGGCAGGTATTTGCCACTTGATGTGTCAGAGAATAAAGGGCCATCAATTAACTCAAGAGGCCAGCCAACTTGATCGTCGTTTTATTTCTCGATTTTCTCCAAATCAAGTTGGCCGACCCTTGATTTCGTTAAACGCTAAACGCAATTCGTCGACATAATTGATGAGAAGTGATTGATTGCGTTCTGCTATATTGACGGTGAAAAAATAACACGCACCAGGAACATTGGCTCGGCGATATTGCATGGCTTTTGGTTTTCCTTAAGTTACGGTGATGTTGGGGTTCGTTCCTCTCCCCAACCGCGCTAGTTTATTACCCTAATTATTTCTTCCCATAAGAAAGGAAAGTGCGTTAAAATCCTATCCACAATCAGCACTACACAACTGCAAGTACGTCACACTGGATATTGATGCAACAGAGATTATTAGCCATAAAAAGACTGCCCAATGGACGTATAAATCCAATAAAGGCTATATACAGATGCCTCTACGCCTTATACTGCCACCACGAGGCAACACTTGCGTCCGGTTCGTTGACTCGGCGCTACAACGGCTCAAAGTGTCGGCGCGTTAGCGTTAAATCATGACCTTTTACAACCCCTCCGACGCCCAGATAATCGATGCGATCGAAAGTATGGACGGCAAGATTTCCCTCCCACTCTTCGATGGCCAAGCATTGGGCATCTACGCCGAACTAGTTGACCTCGACCCCGAACGGGCGATCCGTGCGGTGCGCAACCTGCTATCCAAGGACGTCACCGACCGCACTGATATGGCCAGACACCTACTCGCCCACTACAAGATGATGGTTAAGGCCGTCAGCCCAGACACCGATCTGTTGAGCGAGATCGACAATGTTGAGCCGACAATCTCGACCGCCTGGAAGGCGGTACGGCTAGGCATGCTCCAACTCACGCAGGTAGCTGAGCGGCCGTCCGGGGTTCCCACGTTCGACTCAGAAAAGCCTCTCTACATCGTGCTCGACCTGAACGTGCCTTGGGAACGAGAACACAGCGTTGTCATGAGCTGGGAAGATGGCGTAAAGCTTGTAAAGGTCGGTGAATTCGGGTGGCCGGTGCATGACGGCAAACTCGGCGAAGGACACGAGTCTTGTATCTTTCACTGTCCCGAGTACGAGCTCTGCACCACCTCCGACTAGGAGGCTGCCCGAGAATAGAAGTCGTCGCGAGGGAAAGCTGATTTGAGTCACATTTTTTTATTATTTGAGGCGAATAGTTGCGCTATTTAACAAAAATAATGAGAAAATGTGGCCAAATTCAGCTTTTCCGCAGTAGACTCTCTATTCTCGGACAGCCTCCTACTAATGCTCGGTCATAGCTCACCACCGCCTTCATCACTGAGGTAGATCCCATTCACCGCGTCCTGAACCACATTGGCGAGTCCACCACACCGCCTCAAATCGCGTCTGCCCGTGCACCGCACGTGGAATGAGATATGGATTTTGATCAAACTCCACTTCATGGATGAGGACAAGCTGAACCGATACTAGAATTTGAGTATGATCAAATTGTCAATTGGTAACTCTAGAAGATTTTATTTTTAGGTGCTGTTCCAAAAACTTGATGGAACCAGCATAGGAAACCTATTGTCTTTCGTACTCAGAATCCGCTTTCACCACTATAATTATTGCACCGAGAGTTCATCAATAAGCATTTTTGTTGTCTACACGAACCCGGTATCCATTTCCCAGTCCATTTTAGCCATAAAATTCTTCCATAAAATTAGGGAAGTGCGTTAAAATTCCTATCCTTTATCCTTCATTGTCAACAATAACTGATGTGACCAGCTTGGTATTGAAGCATGTCTATGACTGGGAGTGGTCCTATGTCTGCGAGTGTGAGTCGTTCGGGTCATTGTGGACGATGATCCAGGCAATGCATGCCGGAGGGTCAGGCTCGGTGAGGGTGTGTCTAGGTGACGAGGCGACGTTTGTGCCTTTCATAGTCATCTCTGATCCTGATGGTCTCTGGGTTATTCGATTGGCCTATGGCGAGCCCTTAATGATTAATGTGTACGGCGCACAACTGCCGGTGGTGTACAACGACGAGTTCTTGGCGTTTGTACAGATTGAGTTTCCTGAGATTGAACAAGAGGATCCTCCACCTTCGGCCTTCTGGTTACCACACCAGCTACGGCTCGATCTTGTGGACGCCCGAGACATAGCGGCGCGGCTTCTGGCCAACGAGATCGTCGAATTCACAGCTATGGTCGCGGAGCCAACGTATGACCTATGGAATGCTGATTCATGAGTATTGAGTCGATCACGGTTACGGCATCGGATCTGGCAAACCTTGGCGAGTTACTGCCAAAGTGGCAACCTGACACCGAACTTGTATTTGGTAAGGGACTACGACTTGATCAGGCGGTTGTCGATGCGCTTGCCGGTGGAGACCAGTACGGGTCCATACGAATTTTCTCGTGTGTGTTCGAGGGCCCAATCGATTTTCGCTCAGAACCATTTCTGGGCGAGAATTTCTATCTCGGTACTTCGGTGTTTGATTCCAACGTAAGTTTTGCGGGCTGCAAGTTTCCCGGCCCGGGCTCCGTAAGCCTCGACTCGAACACATTCTGTGGTGATGTCGATTTCTCGGGTGCTGACTTTGATCAGCGATCGTTGTCCTTCTCAGCAAAGGAAATTGGCGGCGACTGCAGATTTGATGGCGCGCAGTTCGGCGAGCGGGCCTCATTTAGCGGCGATTACCGGAATCTGGTTTCATTCAAAGACTGCGATTTGCCGAGCATCAGCATGAGGTTCGGACCGGGTACGTTCACCGGCGAGGTCGACTTCAGTCGATGGCGGCTACCTGCGACTGCCGAGCTGTTCATCCAGGGCTTCAACGGAGCTCGGGCCTTTCAAGGCGGCGTAATCACCACTGGCGTTCAACTCGACGGGACCGTGGTTGTGACATCTCCAGAACAGGCCGAGATCTTGGCCTGGCATACGCCTCCCCAAGTCGGAGACCGCATTCCTTTCACGGCACCTCTCGTTGTGCGGTTTGAGCACGGCCTGCTCGCCGGAAACGAATACAAGCTCGACTCGGGCATTGGTGTATGTGGTCTTCTTGACCGCCTCAGGGGAGAGCAGAAGGTTGTTGTGAGTCGCGGTGACGTTGACTACAAGATCAACATCTATGCACATGATGGTCAGGTGATTGTCACACCGCATGACGGCGCCGGTTCTCGGCAACTGCGGTTATCCGACGCCCACGACCTCGATGACCTTCTGGCAAGAATGGTGCTCTGACTTATGTGTCGGCGATGACCGCGCGAACTAGTGCTTTCATGAACCCACCGATTGAGGTGGCCGAGAAGTTGTACGGCAATTGGTCGTGTGAGATGTCTTCATGGGATGCACTGCACGAGCTAGTCGTGAATCTTCAGACCACAGGGTCATCAGCTCTGGCCGTGTCACGAGGAGACGAGTTCTTCGTGTACCTGTACAGCGACCAACAGCGCGTGGCCGTGAACGTCTGGGGCCCGGAGGGTGAAACATACTTTGGTGCAAAGCTTGCCAGCGTGCCGCCCCACAACGAGCTATACGCAATTGAGCTTGAACGAAACGAGGAGTTCCCTGAGGACGGTTGTTGGGTCATGGTTCCACCTGAGCTCATGCTTTCTGCTGACGCGGCGATTGATGTCGTGCGTCGCCTGTCTGAGAACGTGATCGTGCCGTCAACGCTGGTTGCGACATTGTGACCGTCACGATTCCCTATAGTGGCGAAGCATCGATTCAGCACTGGCAGGAAGATTCAACGGCCATACTCGACCTCCGTGGAGCGCTTGTATCTCAGGCTGCTTTTGATGCGCTGGCAAGCGAGCTCCGCAGAGTCAAGTTGGCTGGAGCAACATTTGTTGGATCGCTGAATTTCGAAACCGTGCAATGGCCCGACGCCCTCGTTGACTTCACTGAGGTCACATTCCAGGGGCCCGCCGCATTCACAGGCAGCGTGCTGGGACCCACCAGTCGACTGAACTTTGATCGAAACTCTTTCGACGAGAAGGTAGACTTTTGTGGGCTGGACTTTGGCACGCGCAACTCCATGTTTAATCGTCTGACCTTTCACTCTGATTGCGGATTTCATGGTGCAACGTTGGCGCCACTGGCACGCTTCGATCATTGCATTTTTCATGGAACAGCGACAATGAGCGCCATGACTTTTGGGAGTGATCTCACACAGTTCGTCGACTGCGTATTTCATGGCACGCTCATCGCGCATCAAACGCAACTTCCTTCCAATTCTGCGGTGCAGTTTGTACGTTGTTCCTTCTTGAGCGAAGCGCAGGTATCGGCTCCTCTCGGCGACGGCTCGGTAACGGTGAACGAGTGTGTTCCAGCCGATGCGCTCGATTCGCTGGTGACGCCGGAAGGTGCTGGCTTTTTCGACCCATCAACTGACATGATCATCTTCTTTCTCAACCAGGGTGGTCACGAGTTCTCTGTGCAGAATATGGCGAAACTGGTGTATTTGTTTCGTCAGGTTCTGCCTTCAGATGCCTTGATTGTTCGGCGCGATGCCCATGGTGAGTTTGAGTTTCGCGTCTCGGTCGATTCCGGAACGTTCTCGATTGCGGACACCGCAGCTGACGCTGTTGCAATCGACGTTCCGGTGAACGAAGAAGTTGCCGTGCTTGAGCAAGTTCATGCGCGACGGCAGCTGCCCAATCTGACTAGCTAGCGCCGCGCAATAAATACATCACGATGCTGGCAATCACGAGCGGCGAGCAACTCTGTGCTCCAGGGTGCGCGTCGTGTACTTTGAGTTAAACTCGCCCCTCCGACACGTACAGAACTCCAGAATAATTGGTGTCAGAGTAACATTAAATCGTTTGTTCTGCTCAATAAATGTTACTCTGACACCGATTATTCATGACACCGATTATTCATGACACCGATTATTCATTTCCGCTGACAAAAGTCGGGCATCAAATCAGCCGACTCGTGTTCATAGACCTGCCAGCCAACTATTTTTATTTTACGACTGTACACATCCATCACCAGATACAGATACAGATACAGATACAGATACAGATACAGATACACATCCATCACCAGATACAGATACAGATACAAAATAATCAGAGTAATAATGACATTGGGGTCGAAGCCCTTTGTCCATTCCAAATACCGGGTAATATTCCGGGCGACTTTCGCCTGACGCTTTCAGCCTTTGGTCTGTTCTTTGACAGTTGCCTTACCAAGCAAGCGCTACATCATAGTCTGGGAAAACAGCATCTCTACTGATTAAAGTCAGCGATTCCAGCCGGGCTTGCGCAATTAGCATTCGATCAAACGGATCTCTGTGATGCATGGGTAAACCCGTTGATTTAATAATATGTCTGGTGGTCATGGCGAGCAGTTCAAAGCCATTCTGTTCCACAGTGTCTTCAAGCTGATCCATCGGAAATTCAAGGCGGCCAATCGATGCTTTAATGCCTATTTCCCATTGGCTGGCTAAGCTTAAAAATATTCGATTACTCCCGTTGTGGATAATTTCGCGGCTGATGTCGCTGAGTTGTCTGGAATCATCTACCCACCACAAGAATGTATGGGTATCAAGAAGATAATTCACTTTAAGCCCAGTGATTGCGTGATATCGTCTGGAAGTGGCGCATCAAAATCTTTGCCTATTTTTATTTTCCCGCGCAAGCTTCCAGGCTCTCGTTTAGTCACCGCCTGATGATACGGAACCAGACGCGCAACAGGTTTTCCATGTTTGGCGATAACGATTTCCTCACCAGCGCTTGTTCGATCAATGAGTTTCGAGAGCTGAGTTTTAGCTTCGTGTATATTCACTTGTTGCATGTAAAATTTCCCTATTTAAACTTAGTCTAGTTTAGTTCAAACTATTAAATATTTCCAGGAGGGTGTCCGAGAAGCAGAGTAGCATCTACAACAAAACCTTATTCTTGTCGACTATACGAGTACAAATAGTTTCCATCACTTCAATAAACGATTGATCATTTTGCCAGAACGCTGGGTAATCACCACCTTTTTTGATGAGTACAGCTGAGGTTGGTGCTGCACCAGTAAAACTTGTGACCAAGGGGAGTACACTTTCTCCTTGCCAGAATGCCTTTAAGCTGGTCGATTGCACAGGATGTCGTTGTGGTTCGGGGTAGCGATGTGGATGGTATTCAATAGTTTGTTTGTTATCGCCCCACTGGTCGATTAATGCTTCTCCTAATGGCGAGGCTGCTAGTTTCTTTTGTAGCTTTGTCGCATCCATTCCGCGTAGCTGAAACAATAATAGTGGGTCACGATCCAGTAATGAGGCGACTTTATAATACACGCCTGCGACATGCTTGCAGGGATCTGCATAATCTGGGCATGAGCACTGACTGATTAAATCTTGCCTTTCTTGCGGTAATAAATGCAGGTTTTGTTTGGCAAACAGGTTTTCAATGCTGGTTGGCATTTCATCCATCAGTAATTGTGACAAGCAGGCAGCATTCTGGGTGATTGCTTCAATCATTGCGTCCCAGTCTTTGGCTGAAAACTGTTTTAATTGCACCTCGATTTTGTACCGCGGTTCTTTGTAAACACCAAAATAATGGTTAATATTGCCGCGTATTGTGGCTTTGATGACTGGGCCTTTGATTGCAAATTCCAATAAGCGATTCGGTCCTGCATACGCTCTGCCACGTCCCAGTCGTCCGCTATCCATGCTCATTTGCAAGACATCAAGAAAGGTTTCTCCCCACCAGGTGCGGGTTATTTTTGCCATGTTTAAGCCTCCATGATGGTGCTGCGGTTTAATTGAATGAGTTGCTGAAAAGCTGCATTGTCCATTTCGGTAAGCCAGCTTTCATCGCTACCAACAATGCTGTCGGCCAAAACTTGCTTGTCTTCCAACATTTTGTCGATGCGTTCTTCCAAGGTGCCTAGCGTGACCATTTTATGGGCAAACACAGTTTTTTCCTGTCCAATACGGTATGCGCGATCCGTCGCCTGGTTTTCAACTGCCGGATTCCACCAGCGATCAAAATGAAACACATGGTTCGCCTGGGTCAGGGTAATGCCCACGCCGCCTGCTTTTAATGACAGAATAAAAATACCAGGGGGTGTGTCAGGGTTCTGGAATTGTTCGATCATTTGTTCCCGACGTTTGCGACTTGTGCCACCATGCAGGTAATACACAGGGCAATGCAACTGCTCACGTAACAACTGTTCAAGTTGGCTGCCTATCTCGGTAAACTGAGTAAAAATCAGTAAACTGTCCGACTCATCCAGCGCTTCCCCGATCATTTCATTCAAGCGCACCAGCTTGTGTGAGCGTGTTGCACTAAAAGCACTGCCGTCTTGCAGGAATTGCGCAGGATGATTGCAAATCTGTTTCAACTTCATCAATGTTGACAGAATCAAGCCTTTACGCTGAATGCCTTCGGCATCTTCGATCTGCCTTTGCACATCATCAACCACAGCTTGATAGAGTGACGCCTGCTCTTTGGTCAGGTTACAGTAGACCTTTTGCTCAACCTTATCCGGCAAATCATTAATAATCGATTTGTCGGTTTTGAGGCGACGCAGAATAAAAGGATGAACCAGTTGCTTGAGTTGTTTGGAGCGGCGCTGATCGCCATCGCGTTGTACCGGTGTTTCATAGGCACGTTTGAATTGTGCTGCGGTTCCCAGATAACCAGGATTCAAAAAGTGAAATAATGACCACAAATCCATCAGCCGGTTTTCAATCGGGGTTCCTGTCATGGCGATACGATGCGGAGCGTTTAAAGCATAAATGGCTTTCGCCTGTGCTGATTTCGGGTTTTTAATGTTTTGCGCTTCATCGACAACAATGCGCTGCCAGCGTTGCTGATTGAATAATTGGCTGTCCTTGCGGGCAATGGTAAATGAAGTAATGATCACCTCACTGGACTCGATCGATTGGATGAAGTCTTGTGCTGTGGTGGCGCGCTGACTGCCGTGATGAATGACACTGTTGATTTGTGGGGCAAACTTTTCGAGTTCTTTTTGCCAGTTGCCGAGTACCGAGGTGGGAGCAATCAGCAAGGTAGGTAAACACTTCGTTGCTGGTTTGGATGGTTGCTGTTCGCGTTCATGCAATAGCAAAGCAATAATCTGGATGGTTTTACCCAGCCCCATATCATCAGCCAGACAAGGATTCAGCCCCAGCGCTTCTTGTGCGACCAGCCATGATAGCCCTTGTTTTTGATAAGCGCGCAGCTGACCTTG
Organism: Methylococcales bacterium; assembly: GCA_965224565.1. GTDB lineage: Bacteria > Pseudomonadota > Gammaproteobacteria > Methylococcales > DRLZ01 > DRLZ01. The sequence goes on from CBDCZN010000001.1 coordinate 546,208, forward strand.
CAAGCCTTTGGGATTATCCAGTGGTTGCGTAGCATCCGGCTGTTGCAAACGTTGCAAAATCTCGCCAAGCACCTCATCAAACTCAAATTCGGTGGTATCGTGATCGACTTCCGCCACTTGTTTGAGTAAATCGCTGATAGACACCGGATCGTTGTCTTGTTCCTGCTGTTGCCATAAAGCCAGCAATTGATTCATTTGCTCGCTGTCCAGCTCCATCCATTCGCCACGAAACTGCACCAGCGGCGATTTCGCATTAACCAGTTCCTGCCATTCTTGTTCTGTTACTGACTCACCGCCGACCGCAAGTTCATATTGATACTGTACCAGTGACGGCAAGGCAAAATAACCAGTGCCAGTCTCCTTTTCCTGAGAAGGCGCTGATGTGCCGGATGCTTTCACCCGAATCCGTGCGCGTTTGCGACCTTTGGGAGTCCACCAGCCCGGCAAAACGATCTTGAACCCGGCTGATTCGAGTACCACCGCATCATTTTTCAAAAATTCATAGGCCGTTTGTAAATCAATCAATAGTCCAGTGGGGTGGGTTGATTCCATGCTTTGCCATAGCAAAGGACAGATGCGCGCAGCATGTCCCATATTAACCAGCAGATGACGCTCAAACTGTTTGCCGAAATGTTTGAACCACTGTTCTTGTTTGGCGCTGGATAAAGTCCACCACTCGGAAAGATCGATTTTTAAGGAAGGATCCTGGCTGGATTCAACAAAGAAATGTAGCCACCAATCGTCATCATTTGTGCTATCCGCTGGTTGTAAGCGTAGCCCTAGAACAAAGCCAGTTTGATGAGCCTCGCCGATCAACCCTTTTTGCCAGACATTCCAATGCTGCCATTGCTCGCTGGTTAACTCGTCATGCGTTGCTTGATTGTTACGAGGATTGATTGCGCTTTGGCGATAACCTAATGCGTCAACCAACCAGCTATCGCCAAGCTGTTTAAGTGTTTGTTTGGTAATCGGCGTGTCAGCAACCAATGTTTCCAGCTGCTGCTCGGAGAAGTGCCTGAGTAATGTAATACTATCCAGGCATTCAAGCTGATTAATGTTGACAGTTGCAGGTTTTTGACAGCTGACAGTTGTACATAAACCCGGCATGGCAGCAGCAAAATCCTGTAAGCCGCGCTCATAAAGATTCCCAGCTGGCGACCAACCACTAAAAACCTTCAAACCAGCGCCTTTACGACTAGCTTGATAGCATTTCAACACGGGGATGAACTGGTGTTGGCGAATCATATTTCGTAACTGCTGAGCATATTGAATCCAGAACAGCAGATCAGACCCCAGGCGAAAATTGGGTGGATTGAAACTGGCAATAAACTGTAACTCACGCAGAAACATCAATGGCTTGTTGATGGCAATACCATTGATAGTCCATATCTGCCAGTCATATTCATCCGGCAAATAAAGACCGCTCAGGCTTGCCATCTCCAGACTGGGTAACGGCTGTTGATCGACACTGGGTAAAACAGCGTAAAAAGTAGCCACGACAGGATTAAGGTTATCAAGCAGTGCTTTTGTCAGCGACAAATCAGTGGACAAAAAGTCGTTGAGTTGACTGGTTTCTGATAGATGATTGGGATGGATGGCGGTTTTGGCTTTGCTGGTTTTAATGCCTTGTCGCTCAACCCAAAAAATGAATTGCCCAGGGTTGTCGAAATCAGCGCTAACAACTGGAATCCAGATGCCGTGATAAACATCCATAGAGTAACCTTGCTTGTACAGTGAGAAAAGGCAATGCTAGCAGACTATTGTGGTTAGTCTCAATAAAAAGAAATAGTTTGTGGGTAAGTTGTTGAGATGAGACGCTTTACGGAATCATATAGGCTGGGTTGATCCGAATTTTTCAGTCAATTATTCCAAAGTCGGACACTAGGTTTTACGTGCTTTCCGCAAGAAATCTCAGTTATGCCGCACTGACCCCAAATATTAAAAAAATGGCCGATGCCAATTCGTGATTGAAAACCTGCGCTCAATCGGTTCATGATTGAGTTCGAAGATCGTTTAACGGATTATATTTAAATTTGGCAGTTACACAGAATTAAATACATCATCCAATAAAGTAGACGAACTTATGAACCTTTGCAACAATCTAAAAATCCACATCAACCAATCACAAACTCCTCAATTACATCTAGCCGATGCCATAACCGAGCAGGCTATCAGTTAGCGCCATGTCGAAAATGCCTCGTCCAGTTCGCTTATTCCATATCACTTCAATCGATAACCTTACAGCAATATTCAAACAAGGGACATTGCTGTGTAAGCAGCGCACTGACCAGGAAAGTATTGACTATCAAAATATTGCTCATGCCGGGACTCAATCTGCACGCGCAAATCGCCCAGTGATTGATCCTCCGGGTGGTTCTATACATGACTATGTACCATTTTACTTTGCTCCACGCTCACCCATGCTTTCCGCCATCCACAATGGTAAGGTAAAAAATTGCTCATATAGTCAAGAGGATATTGTGCATTTTGAATTAATCGCTAAACATGCATTGGCTAAAGGTATGAAGGCGTTTGTTTTTTATGATCGCAATGCCACAAAGATCTACAGTAAACCCTATACCGACCGAGCTGTACTGAAAGATGTGGTGGATTGGGATATTCTAACTGAAGAACCCACACTGGATGGTTTTTGTAAGTATTTCTATGACCAGCATGATAATCCTAGATATATTGATCGTATGGAAAAACGCCAGGCAGAATTTTTAATTAAAGATCAAGTGCCTGTCGCATGGTTTTCACGCATTGGTGTGATCAATGAGACAAAGGCACAAAAGGTTCGCTGCTTAATAGAGCGTTTTGAGGTAAACTTGCGAGTAGATGTGATGACGGATGGGTACTTTTTAGGGCAATAAACTCGATATTGATACAAAAATCGTCAAAAATATTAAGGTTTGCAACAATATGGCAATAATTTCAACCCAAGGTGACTTGCTCCAGCAACATGATGTGGATGCTATCGTCAATTGTGTAGGCGTTATGGGTAAGGGTATCGCCTTGCAATTTAAGAAAAAATGGCCTGCAAATTTCAAAGCTTATGCAGCTGCATGTAAAGCTAAACAAGTTAAGCTTGGTGAAATGTATATCTATGATCTTGGCGGACTTGCTACTCCGCGTTATATCATTAATTTCCCCACCAAAGACCATTGGCGCAACACTTCGAAACTGCAAGACATAGAAAACGGCTTGCACGATTTAATTCACCAGATCAAAATTCTCGGCATTCAGTCTGTCGCGATTCCACCGTTAGGGTGTGGCAATGGCGGCTTGTCATGGACACAGGTTGAGCCTTTAATCGAGCAGAGTTTCGCTCAATTACGCGATGTGGAAATCAGGTTGTTTAAACCGGCAAATAATGCTGCACCATTAAAACTTGAAGTTAATACCCCAGTACCCAAAATGACACCTGGAAGAGCAGCCATATTAGCCTTGTTAGAAACCTATCAAGCGTTTAATTACGGCTTGTCTAAAATCGAAGTACAAAAACTGACCTACTTTTTACAAGAAGCTGGCGAAAACTTAAAACTTACATTTGTAAAACACAACTATGGCCCGTACTCCAATACATTAAGACATGTTTTGGATAGAATGGATGGACATTATATTGAAGGCGTTGGAGATGGTGTTGTGGAATCCGAAATCACGCCAAAACCAGTTGCCTTAAATCAAGCCAAACAGTTTTTAGAGCAGGCAGATAGCGATATTCAAAACCGTATTGCAAAAGTGGCAGAGCTTATAGAGGGTTTTCAATCACCTTACGGTATGGAATTACTTGCCAGTGTGCATTGGGTCGCCAAGCAAGAAGGTGCAAGCAATAGTGATGAGGCACTGGCAAAAATACAGAGCTGGAACCCAAGAAAAAAGCAAATTATGCAAACGCCACATGTGGCTTCTGCCTGGACTCAACTAAAGAGAGTTGGGTGGTTTACCTAGGTATACTACAAGTTCATCATCGAAACCCAAAAATGACTTAGCGCCATTATTAATTGCTTCTTGTCCCAATTCGACGGCGACATCGCATGCAATAGCTATTAATATTTTTCCTGAACAATGATAGATATTTACATTATCAAATATGACATTAGGATTACCTATTTTGTTTCTCGATCCATGACCAAAGTACAGCACTAAATAAGAACTTGATATTGTTTTTTCTACCACAGCTCGATTTACTCTACTCCCTTTCAAATCTATCAGATTGAGTGTTGTCGAACCACGGCATCCACCCAAAATCACACCAGCCCAGTCTGATAAAATGGTTTCTATGTGATCCTTTTCAGAAAATGTGGATCAAGTCGCGAATTACGAACGTTTGCTTCTGCGGATGATGACTCCTACTGTACTCGGGTGTAATACCAATTCCAATATATTTATCATTAAACAATATTGAGTTACAATAACAATTTAATGTTAATTATGAAAAGGAGGAAGTCATCGGACGACAAAGACACCTACCAGAATCCATGGCGGATATCGATTTTACATCTCTGGCCAGAACGGAAGCCCATGCGTCCACACGGATTCGATTTCTTGGGATGACACACCTGAATAATGGATACACTTATCGTGAAGTTGCCCAATTTTTAGAGGTGCATTTAACCACAGTCCAAGGTTGGGTCAGGCGATTTGCAGTTGATGGAATCGATGGGTTACGCGAGAGCCCACGCAGTGGGGCGACACGTAAACTCGCCGCGGATCAAGAAGAACAATTTAAAGCTGCGGTGATTGCATTGAGCGAGCAACGTGAAGGGGGCCGCATCACTGGGCACACGATTCGTGCGTTATTGGCGGAACAATTTGATGTGCATTGCTGCTTGAATAGCGTTTATCATCTGCTGCATCGTTTGGGCCTGGTCTGGATCACCGTGCGTTCCAGACACCCGCAACAGGATCAAGCGGTTCAAGACGCGTTTAAAAAAACTTCGCCGACCAGATTTTAAGCGTGCTACCCAAGGCAGTGTCCTTTGATCAGGTTGACATTTGGTTTCAAGATGAAGCCCGCGTTGGACAACGCGGGACACTCACGCGTATTTGGGCAAAGAAAGGGACACGACCGCGCGTGGTTCGACAACAACAGTTTACAGCCGCGTATGTGTTTGGTGCTGTGTGCCCTGGCAAGGACAGCGCCTATGCCTTAGTGATGCCGGATGCCAATACTGAGGCAATGCAGCATCACCTTGATGGGATAACTCAAATGGTCGAGACGGGGCGGCATGCGGTCATTGTGATTGATCGGGCGGCTTGGCACATGAGCAAGCAATTGAAGTGTCCAGCCAACCTATCACTGCTTCCATTACCCGCCTATTCGCCAGAGCTCAACCCGGTCGAACAAGTGTGGCAGCAACTTCGGGATAAATATTGGGCGAATCGCTGTTTTAAAGATTATGATGATATTGTGACGAGCTGTTGTGAGGCGTGGAACTCGTTTGTCAGCCAACCTGATGTGATTCGATGTCTCTGTTCTAGACAGTGGGCTATTTTAACATAAATATATATTGGGATTGGTATAATAGAAAATACTCACCAATTTCTCGTTGACTGTATGCACCCGTTGCGTATGCAGTAATCATTGCTGCGTTCCTTCCTTTGGTTTCCTGCACTATCTTGGCTAAAGGACGTGCGACAGGTCGCTTTTGCTTTCGTGGTATATTCAGATCGTCTTTTTCCTTTCCGATTTTTCGCTGCATGCTGGACATGAATGCTTCGTCACCGAGATATATTTGTCCTTTCAAGTCTGACCAGATATCGTGCTTATTTTGTATCCCATCGACCACAAATTGCCGATATTTTTCCATCGAGCGTTTTTTTTATGCTCCGAATTGGGATAATATCCAATCAGTTGTCAGCCAATCCGACTGCGGCGCTCTCCCAACCATTGCCAGGTAACTACTCCACGGCCAATCTTCAATATGCTCAACCATTCCTCTGGCTCTCATTGGGTTAGAAACCATGGGGTCAGTCAACTTGATATTCTTAATATGAGAACAGTTCTTCAAGACATCCACATAGTTTTACTTGAGTATTATTGTCTATAAACCCCAAATTTTGACTAATCGTGATTTATTAACTGCTCTGATTTGGTCAAGAAGAAAGCGATTTCATTTGCATCAAAACCAATTCGTCATCAAGTGTCTTTTCTGTTTTAGAATACACCTCATTCAAAGACTCTGTAACATCACGGTATTTATGAGCTTTCATGTATTCAGACATGGCTACGGTGAAAAGCTCACTACGTGACATACCTAAACGCTGCGCCATATTCTCCGCAGCTTGAAAAACAGGGTCTGGAATTAATATCGCTATTTTCATGAATGCAGTGTAACTAAGTTATACCAACGTCAATCATGTTGTTTACGATCCAAACTCTCCGGAATCGGAGATAAATCATTCCAGAAAAGGGAGTATTCACATTAGGGTTTATACTGCTTCCGACCGCAACAATTCTGATTGTAAGCGTTTAGCCCGCGCTTCAATCCGATCAAAATCAGTACGTAGTTGATCAACATCATCAAACAACATATCCGCTTCTGCTTGCGCTGGCAATAGCTTGGATTCTTCCTGCAAATACTCGCTGACATCTTCTTGCATGGCGTCACCAGTTTCAGCGAACCATTGTTTACCTTGTCCGATAAAATCGGTTATCCGCTGTGCAGCATGGGTTCCGATAATACGCGATAACTGTTGCTGCCAATCAATATTCAATGATTCAAACAATTGCTGGAAGTGATGCCCAACCTGGCTGTCACCAGTCATACTTACTTCGCCACTAAACAAGGCGCGGGTTGGTCTACCGTTGAATGACATCATGCCGAATGCGACTGGTGAGCCGCTTAGTTCAACATCGGCTTCTGCTGGGTAGTTTTCCAATATCTGTATGCCTTGCTCTGAGAAACACATGACAATATCTAAACCCGGTGGGTCTATGTGAATTTTGACTGCTTTTCCAGATAGGGGAACAAGCAAATGATCTGTGTCGCTTGCCATTCCCAATACGGAATTGACCAGTTTTTCAAGTGCGGTTAGAAAAAAAATACGGGGTAGAATCATTTGGAAGATGCGTTATTAACGTTTGATGTTGATACAAATGCTGTTGCGTGGGTTACGCTATCGCTAACCCAACCTACGAAGTTTTAGCTTAATGACAGTGTTGTTGTGCGTGGATACCTATAATATGGCGTATGTGGATTTACAATTTATAACCACGATGAATCGCCACAATACCATTGGTTAAATTGAAGAATTCACAACGCTCAAACCCTGCGTTTTCCATCATCTCCTTCAGCTCTTGCTGTGGCGGGTGCATTCGAATTGATTCAGACAGATACTTGTAGCTTGCTTCATCATCAGCTACAACTTTGCCTATTTTTGGCAAGATATTGAACGAGTAGAAGTCGTAGGTTTTTTTAAACAGGCCTTCAGGTGGATGTGAAAACTCCAGAATAATAATGCGACCGCCCGGTTTGAGTACACGGAAGATGGATGCCAGCGCCATATTTTTATCGGTAACGTTACGCAGCCCAAAAGCAATACTCACACAATCAAATTGATTGTCAGGAAATGGCAAATACTGGGCATTGATTTGCGCATAATCAATCCCGTCAATCAAGCCTAGGTCAATTAGACGGTCACGTCCATTGCGTAGCATTTCTGCATTAATATCAGACAGCACGACGCGGCCTTTTTTACCAACCCGTTTATGAAACTGAATACTCAAATCACCTGTTCCACCAGCTAGGTCGAGTACAGTCTGGCCATATTGCACATTACTAAGGCTGATGGCGATGCGTTTCCAGATTCGATGTACGCCCATCGACATTAGATCGTTCATCACATCATATCGATCTGCTACCGAATCAAAGACGCCTCGCACCAACGAGGCTTTCTCAGCTTCTGGTACTTGCTTGAATCCAAAGTGGGTGTTTTTTGTCTGATTTTCCATTATTCTTGAATTAATATTAATTTACAAAATATAACGACTAAGGTCTTCGTCTTCTGCTAGATCAGAGAGGTTTTCATCAACATAATTGGCATCAATCACAACTGTGCTTAATTCATTATCAGGTGCTGCGTACAATACAGAATCCAGCAATCGTTCCAGAATAGTATGTAAGCGTCGCGCCCCGATGTTCTCTGTGCGCTCGTTCACCATCCAGGCGATTTCTGCAATTTTCTCGACTCCGTCTTTAGTAAATTGAAGATCAACACCATCAGTTTTCAGCAAGGCTTGATATTGCTCTGTTAGTGATGCATCGGGTTCTGTGAGTATGCGTACAAAATCTTCTGTAGACAAGCCACTGAGTTCCACACGGATTGGAAAACGCCCCTGTAATTCGGGAATTAAATCAGATGGTTTGGCCATATGAAACGCCCCGGAAGCAATGAACAAGATATGATCCGTTTTAACCATTCCATACTTGGTGCTCACGGTGCTGCCTTCAACCAATGGTAATAAGTCGCGCTGTACACCTTCACGTGAGACTTCACCACCCTGGCTGGAGCCGCTTTTACAAACCTTATCCATTTCATCCAGAAACACAATACCATTTTGTTCTACGGATTCGACGGCACTGAGTTTAAGTTCGTCCTCGTTTATCAGATTGGACGCTTCTTCTTCCTCCAGAATCTTGATGGCATCCTTAATCTTTAATTTACGGGATTTCTTACGTTGGTTGCCAAGATTTTGAAACATGCCTTGCAATTGATTGGTCATTTCCTCCATGCCAGGAGGCGCCATGATTTCAACTCCCATTGGCGATTGACTGACTTCAATTTCTATCTCTTTATCGTCGAGCTCGCCATTGATTAGCTTGGTGCGAAATTTTTCTCGTGTTGTGTCTGACTGTTCAGTCTCATTCCATTCAGACCCTTCAGCTCTCGGCAATAAAATATCGAGAATGCGATCTTCTGCTGCACGCTGTGCTGGTACAGCCACTTGTTCCGTTTCGGCTTCACGCGCAAGCTTCACAGCTGCATCCACCAGATCGCGAACAATCGATTCAACATCACGCCCAACATAACCAACTTCGGTAAATTTAGTGGCTTCAATTTTCACAAAAGGTGCATCTGCCAGACGTGCAAGACGGCGTGCAATCTCAGTTTTACCAACACCAGTCGGCCCAATCATTAAAATGTTTTTGGGTGTGATTTCATCGCGTAACGCTTCATCTACCTGAGCGCGTCGCCAACGATTGCGCAATGCAATTGCGACAGCACGTTTGGCATCAGCCTGACCGATAATATGCTTGTCCAGCTCATTTGCAATTTGTTTAGGGGTTAAGTGTTTCATAGGCTGGCTCTACTTGTCATTAGTCTCAAGTTCTTCAATGGTGCGATTATGATTGGTATAAATACAGATATCGGCAGCAATACCCAGTGATTTTTCAACGATATCCCGCGCTTCTAGTTCGGTATTTTCAAGCAATGCCAAAGCAGCAGACTGGGCAAAAGGGCCGCCGGATCCAATCGCTATTAAATCATGCTCTGGTTCAATCACATCGCCAGTTCCAGAGATAATCAGTGATGCTTCTGCATCGGCGATTGCCAATAGTGCTTCCAAACGTCTCAATGCTCGATCCGTTCGCCAGTCTTTGGCTAACTCAACTGCTGCACGGGTTAAATTACCGCGATGTTTTTCCAACTGGCCTTCAAAACGCTCAAACAAAGTAAACGCATCTGCAGTTGCACCAGCAAAACCGGCAATCACGTTGCCGCCAAACAAGCGACGTACTTTTCTGGCGTTGCCCTTCATAATGGTATTACCCATTGAAACCTGACCATCACCGCCAATTACAACACGACCATTACGGCGTACAGATACGATTGTAGTTCCTCTAAATTGCTCCAATGTTTTCTCCGAGATTAAGACTTGATCATCCATCAATATGTAATTAATGACAACCACTAGTATTGAGTGAATCTACGTATGTTATGGATCACATTGTTCTATCATGGTGGCGAGGCAACGATTTTTCAACCGGAATTTGAAATAAGCTTCTCGGTCGAATCAACACTATTTTCTAATTCTTCAAGCTGAATATTAATAATTCGTAATGCTGCCAGCACCGAAGCAAATACCTGATTAGAATGAACACCGCGTGTTTTTCTAATCTTGTCGCCACAATCCCAGCTAATCACACATTCAGTTAATGCGCTGGTATGCCCACCTTTTGGAATTCTCACTTCATAATCTGCCAGTTCTGGCAAGGTATAGTGATATTTTTTTAAGATCTTGTTAATAGCATCAATAAATGCATCAAAACCACCATTACCTGAGCCAGAAGCCACATGCACTGTGCCTTTCACCTCAACACGAGTGCTAACTGTTGCTTCCAGCTCATAACCACTTGTAATCGTGCAGTTAATCAACTTGATATGCTGATAACTTTCAGTTTCCAGCACATCAGCAATAATAAACGGTAAGTCATCACTGGTGATGGTCTGTTTCGAATCTCCTAATTCGACAATACGCGATAACACTTTTTTCTGATTATCGACTGATAAATTCAACCCCAGTAATTCCAGATTTTTTTGCAGCGATGCTTTGCCACTCATTTTACCCAATGCATAACTACGTGTGCGGGAAAAACGCTCAGGTTTCAGCTTGCTTTCATACAGACCACCTTTGCTATCACCGTCAGCATGAATTCCAGCAGTCTGGGTAAATACATCAGCACCTACAATCGGTGCGTTGGCTGAATAGCGTTTGCCTGAAAATTGTTCGACCATGTTGCTGATACGCACTAAGTGAGTCTCGTCAATCGCCAATTGCAGTCCCATTTTGTCACGCAAAACCACGGTTACTTCCGCAAGCGATGCATTTCCAGCGCGTTCACCGAGACAATTTATCGTGCAATGAATAGCTTTGACTCCGGCACGCACAGCAGCCATTGCATTTGCAGTCGCCAGTCCGTAATCGTTATGCGGATGAAAATCAAAGTCTAAATTCGGATAGCGGCTACACATATCATGCAAACTGGAGTACACCTGATCTGGTGACATCACCCCAAGTGTATCGGGTAACATGAAATGCGCAATCCCGGAATCTTGCAATCGATCCATCAGTTGATAAACATAATCACGACTATCCTGATAACCGTTCGACCAGTCTTCCAGATAAACATTGACAGAAAGCTGTTGTTTTAACGCATACTCAACAGTCTTGAGGATATCGTCTACATGTTCATCCAGTGTTTTGCGTAACTGTTCTCGACAGTGCTTCTCGCTTCCCTTGGTTAGCAAATTCATGACTTTGCCGCCAGTATCAACGATCCAGTCGACACTGCGGGTGTGATCAACAAAGCCTAACACTTCAACCCGACCATCAAAGCCTTGCTCACGCGCCCACTGATTAATACTGCGAACGGCTTGTTTTTCACCTTCTGAAACAGAGGCAGATGCAACTTCAATGCGATCTACCCGCAACGATTGCAATAGCGTTTTAGCTATATTGACTTTTTCCGCTGGAGAATAAGAAACACCCTGAGTTTGCTCACCATCACGCAAAGTGGTGTCCATTAACTGGATGGTTTTTATTGGAGCTGAGCTAGACTCGGACATGTTGATCTCTGTGATTCGAGGATTAATTAATCAAGCCCACAACCAAGGATAAAGCTGTTTATGCTGCACTTCGTATGCATCAATCTTGTCGACTTGTTGCAATGTGCTGGCAATATCATCCAGCCCGCCTAATAAATTGGTTTTTCGGAAAGGATCGACTTCAAAACTGAATCCATTGCCAGCTGGCGTTGTAACTTGTTGATTTTCAATATCTACAACAAACTGAACGCCTTGATTGCCGTCAATCTCCTGCATCAGCTGATCAAGTTGTAATTTACTAACCACAATTGGCAAAATGCTATTTTTGAAGCAGTTGTTATAGAAAATATCAGCATAACTGGTCGAAATAATGGTGTTAAACCCATAATCAGCGATTGCCCATGGAGCGTGTTCGCGTGACGAACCACAACCGAAGTTATCACCTGTCACTAATATTTTGGCACCCTTGAAGACAGGGTTATTCAATTCAAATTCTGAATTATCACTGCCGTCTTCGTTGTAACGCCAATCATGAAACAGATGCACGCCAAAACCGCTGCGTTCTACTTTTTTCAAAAACTGTTTGGCAATAATCTGATCGGTATCGACATTGCTACGATTTAGCAGCGCAGCGATACTTTCATGTTTTACATAAGGTTGCATAATCTATTCTCGATTATAAATATTAAAGTCCGCGAAAACTATTCAGCTCACTCTGTAACCGCTCAGATTGCCCTCCCATGTTCAAGAGCAAGGCGAAAGCGCGGAGTTTATAAGTATAAATGAGCACTTTCAACGCAGCTATTGGATATGAGAGGGCAATCTGAGTAGTTACAGTTCGCGAATGTCGACGAAATGCCCCGCAGCTGCAGCTGCAGCTGCCATTGCTGGAGAGACCAGATGAGTGCGCCCACCTTTGCCTTGGCGACCTTCAAAGTTTCGATTTGAAGTCGAGGCGCAGCGTTGGCCATTTTGTAATTCATCGCCATTCATTGCCAAACACATGGAACAGCCCGGATCGCGCCACTCCCATCCTGCGTCAGTAAAGATTTCAGCCAGTCCTTCTTGCTCTGCCTGCTCCTTAACATGATAAGACCCGGGAACAACGATTGCTGTCACATCATTGGCAACCTTGGTGCCTTTGGTGACTGCAGCGGCAGAGCGCAAATCTTCAATACGTCCATTGGTGCAAGAGCCAATAAAAACATATTCGACTGGAATGTCAGTCATTTTTGTATTCGCGTACAACCCCATATATTCCAAAGCATTCAAGCAGGATTGGCGCTTGCCCTCATCATCAAAACTGTCTGGATCAGGAACCATTCCATTCACCCCCACCACCTGCTCAGGAGATGTTCCCCAGGTTACTTGTGGTGCGATATCAGATGCATCAAGCGTAATCACTGTATCAAACGCTGCACCTTCATCGCTGGGCAGTGATTTCCAATAAGCAAGTGCCTGATCCCAGCTTTCTCCACTTGGGGCAAATTCACGCCCTTGCAAATAGTCATAGGTTTTCTGATCTGGAGCAACCAGTCCAGCGCGCGCACCTGCTTCAATCGCCATATTGCACAACGTCATGCGTGCTTCCATTGACAATGCTTCAACGGCTTCGCCAGCATATTCAATTACATAGCCAGTTCCACCAGCAGTGCCAATCTTGCCAATAATAGCCAAAGTAATATCTTTGGCGGAGCAATATTTGGACAGTTTGCCATCAACCCGCACCAACATGGTTTTTGATTTTTTCTGTGGCAAGGTTTGGGTAGCCATCACATGTTCGACTTCAGAGGTGCCAATCCCGAAAGCTAACGCGCCAAATGCGCCATGTGTAGCCGTATGACTATCACCACAGACCACCACCATGCCTGGATGTACAAAACCATGTTCCGGTACCACAATATGAATCACTCCGTTGTTGGGGCTCTTCATATCATAAAGATTAAGATTATTGTCACGGCAATTCTCAGCCATCACTTCAACCTGTTTTCTGGCAATCAGGTCAGCGATTGGTTTATCACGATCCTTAGTCGGCACACAATGATCCATCGTCGCCAGAATACTATGTGGATTGCGAACCTTACGATTGGTCATGCGCAGACCTTCAAATGCTTGAGGACTGGTCACTTCATGCATTAGATGACGATCAACATAGAGCAAAGGAGCTTGCCCCTCAGCCTCATAGACCAAATGACTGTCCCAGATTTTTTCGTACATCGTTTTATTCATACACTTACCATCGTAAAAAAATGACTGCCTTGCACTGCTACGCGCAGGCAATTGCTATACTCTTCGCACATGATAATCTAGCATATTGTGTGCGTGATATTTTGTGGAGAATAAGGCGGGAAATCTTAGCTGTAGCCACTCTACAGCAAGCTTTTCCAACGCAACTATCCGCAAAAAAGCGCGTGCACAATATGCTAGATTATCATGTGCGAAGAGTATAAATACATTAGAATTGAGAATTATTCAAGAGTGCCTCAATACAATATCTAGCGGAACCCTTTATTATCACTCAAAATAAGCATGTAATACAGTATTCGCTTCATCCAGTAGCAATAAATTAACAACACTACCAGATTTTTATTACATTATTAAGGCAAATGCAGTGAAGTTTTGGCATTCAAAACGAAGCACAGGGAGGTTGTTCGAGAATAGAAAAGATTCTTAACCAGACTTCAATAACCGGCATAATTCAGCAAGCGCTTGACCACGATGACTGATCGCATTTTTTTGTTGTGCTGTCAATTGTGCAGATGCACATTGTATTTCGGGGACATAAAATACTGGATCATAGCCAAAACCACCCTCACCTCGTTGTTCCCGAAGAATAGAACCTTCCCATACACCTTGTGCAATCACCGGCATGGGATCTTCAGGATAGCGACAATAAGCAAGAACACAAACGAATCTGGCTGTGCGTAAATGATCGGCGACATCTTCAAGATCAACGAGCAGTTTGTCCAAATTCTCCTGGTCGCTGGCATAAATACCTGCATAGCGTGCAGAATAGATTCCAGGAGCACCATTTAATGCGTCTACCACGAGTCCCGAATCATCTGCCAATGCAGGCGTTCCGGCATGTTGTGCTGCGTTTCGTGCTTTTATTAATGCATTTTCGAGAAAAGATAAACCGGTTTCTTCAACTTCCGGTACTGAGAAATCAGATTGTGGACTAAGATTGTATTGCTTGAGAACAGCCTGAAATTCACGGATTTTCCCTGAATTACCGCTAGCCAGAATAATATTATCAATCATTATCCAGTAATGCTTTTTGGTAAAATCTGGCGCTGATGCTCAAATAATTCCTGAATGCCTTTTTCTGCAAGCTCTAACATCGCATCTAATTCTTCACGACGATAAGCATGACCTTCAGCAGTACCCTGAATTTCAATAAAACCACCTCCGGCATTCATCACCACATTCATATCTGTTTCAGCTTCACTGTCTTCCAGATAGTCAAGATCCAGTACTGGTACGCCTTGATATATTCCTACAGAAACCGAAGCGATATGTCCATGGATTGCATTTTTTTTAATTTGCCTTGTTGTCAACAAACTATCAACCGCAATTGCAAGCGCAACATAAGCACCAGTAATCGAAGCAGTGCGTGTTCCACCATCTGCTTCCAGCACATCACAATCCAGAGTGATGGTGCGTTCGCCTAATGCTTCCAGGTTAACTGCTGCTCGCAAAGAACGTCCAATCAAACGTTGTATTTCCTGGGTGCGTCCGCTTTGTTTGCCGCGTGCCGCTTCACGGTCTGATCTGCGGTGAGTTGATCTCGGTAACATACCGTATTCAGCAGTCACCCAACCACTGCCTTTGCCTTTCAAAAAACGCGGCACACGATTCTCTACACTGGCATTACAGAGAACCCGGGTGTTCCCAAAGGCGACTAGAACAGAGCCTTCGGCATGTTGGTTAAAACCACTGGTTAATGTTATCTCGCGCAATTGATCCGACGATCGGCCACTCGGTCGCATTTAATTTCCTTACTTGATTTGGGTAGCAGATAAGTATATCGAAAAACAATATACAATGGAGCGAGAAGATGGCGTTTTTAATAGATTAGACTGCTAAGAAGCTGTTTGGTTAAAAAATGTCCGCTGCAAAGCCATTGAAATCGTTGTGTTTTTCCGCTGCTCCTCGTTAAATAGCGCAACTATTCGCCTCGAAGCAGCGAAAAAATCCAATCGATTCAAGAACTTTTCGCTTGGACATTTTTTTAACCAAACAGCTTCTAACAACTGCGAAATCAAGGGATTACCATGAGCTGTAATTAAAATCTCACGGTCCATGCATCAGTGATAGAAACTCACTAATCGACTGAGGACGGTTTTCAGGCTTCAACTCTAACCCAGCATCAATTGCCCGTAACAAAAAACTTGAATACTGGCGTTTAAATGCCACCACGGCGGGTCGTAATGTATCACTTTTTTCACGATCAACGGCGGGTGGAACGGCTTTCCCTTCAATACACATACGAATAGTGGCAGCAATCGCATAAATATCGCTCCAAGGACCAACATTTCCATCAACCTTGTACTGTTCGCATGGCGAATAACCACGCGTCAATACCCGACCAAACTTGCGGCCATCAACCACAGGAAAGGGTTGAGCAGCACCAAAATCCAATAATAAAGGGTCATCACCACCGCGTATCAAAATATTCTCGGGCTTGATATCCAGATGCAACAAATTGTTTTCGTGAATACTTTGTACGCCGCCCAGCAACACAGGGAAAATACGAATAATAAAATCCTCGTCAACAGGTTTTTTATGTTGTTTTAAATGCTGGCTGAGAGTTTTACCGTAATCAAAAGACATTACCAGATATGAGGTGGAATTTGCGGTAAAGTAATTGAGAACCTGGACAATGTTATGATGCTTGATACGGCTAAGTACTTTAGCCTCCTCAATAAATAATCGGCGTCCGCGTTGAAATGGGTTGATGCGTTTTTTATCCGCAGGAACAACATGATTAAGGCGCGTTCGATGCGCCAATCGCTTCGGTAAATATTCCTTGATAGCTACTTGTGTTTGATCACGTAGCTGGCGCGCCAGATAGACCAGACTAAAACCACCATTTGCTAACGCACGCTCCACAATGTACTGATCCAGGATAGTACCTGACGGTAAAAATGGAGGTGGACGTAATTTACTGGCTTTTGCTGACATATCAAATATTTGGAATCAGTTCTCTATTGGTCGATTACAGTCGCATGTTAAACAAAAATATCTATCTAGTTTCTTGCAACAACTTGTTGAAAATACTTACAATTTAAAATTAATGTCAAACTTTCTAAAATCTCACAACTACTCATGACAATGTAACATTTTTTTACATTACAGTTCCATCATCCATCGCAATCATTGCCAATCACTCACAAGACAGCTCTAAGTATAGAGGTATTCCATGTTACAAAGTATGACGGCCTTCGCATCTACAATAGTCCAGGAAGACAATCTTAACTTATGCTGGGAAATACGCACGCTAAATCAACGTTTTCTTGATATATCGATTCGTCTGCCCACAACATTACGCAACCTGGAAACTGAAATCCGTCAACGCATCAGCCATCATGTGAAACGTGGCAAGATTGAATGTACACTAACCGTACAAAAATCACTACAAGCTCAACAAACAATTCAACTTGATTTTGAACTCATCAATCAAATAATAGACGCTACTCAGAAAATTGCATCATTACACCCGTCAATTAGCCCAGCCAATGTGTTCGATGTAATTTCATGGCCAGGAGTTCAACAACAACAAGAAATTTCTACTGAAACAGTCAAACCTTCTATTCTTGAAACATTGGAAACTACCCTGTTACAGCTGACAGCAATGCGACAACGCGAGGGTGAGCAACTAAGTCAATTGCTCAAAAACAAATGCAGCATGGTTACTCATCAGACGGCTGTAGCCCGACAGCGCATACCAGATGTTGTACAAGAAACCAGACAACGGATTATCGAAAGAATCACAGCACTCCGGTTGGAACCAGACAACGACCGCCTGGAACAAGAACTGGTTTATCTGACACAAAAGATGGACATTACTGAAGAGCTGGACAGACTAGACACCCATATCACAGAAGTTCAAAAAACCTTGCAGCAGTCCGAACCCGTGGGTCGTCGACTGGATTTTCTAATGCAAGAATTGAATCGGGAAGCCAATACCATTGGTTCAAAATCAACTGATATAATAGTTAGCCAAGTTTCAGTGGAGCTCAAAGTGTTAATCGAACAAATGCGAGAACAGGTACAGAATATTGAATAGTCATATTAACACCTCCAGTAAAGCTACTTTGATTATTGTCTCTGCTCCATCAGGCGCAGGAAAAACCAGCCTGGTCAAAGCATTATTACAAAATCTTGATGATTTATCAGTCTCTATATCACATACGACACGTCAGCCTCGCCCCGGAGAAACTGATGGTACCGACTATCATTTTGTCAGTACAGCAGAGTTTGAGAAAATTAAAGCCAGCAATGGCTTTCTCGAATCAGCGCAAGTATTTGACCGCTATTACGGCACGGCCAGAGCGACTGTCGATAACTTACTCAGCAAAGGCATTGATGTCATTTTGGAAATTGATTGGCAAGGAGCACAACAAGTGCGTCAGCAATACCCTGACTGTGTCTCCATCTTTATCCTACCCCCCTCTCTATCGGCACTGGAGCGAAGACTGCATAAGCGCGCTCAGGATAACGAGCAAGCAATCATACGGCGCATGCAAGACGCAGTATCAGAGATATCACATTATGCTGAATATGAGTATCTCATTGTCAACGAAGATTTTGAGGTGGCAATGAATGCATTCAAAAGTATTGTTTTAACGACGCGTCAACTGACGAGGCGGCAAAAAATACAACAACAATCAATTCTGGCTAATCTGCTGATCGATAAAGCTATTTTAGAAGAAACAGTTGGTCAAAAATAACATACAATCGCTATGTCGTTACTGCTCCGTAAATATCACTCGCATCGATAAATCAACTGCCTGAATATCTTTGGTCAACAATCCGACAGAAATATAATCAACACCTGTTTCAGCAATTCCTCGAATGGTTTTTAAATTCACATTTCCGGACGCCTCCAGATTAATGCGTCCCTGTACTAATGCAACCGCTTCACGCATCTCATCCAGACTGAAATTATCCAGCATGATTCGATCTAATGGCAAAGACAGTGCTTGCTCTAGTTGTTGCAGACTTTCGACTTCAAGCTCTATCAAGACATCAGGGTTTTGCTGACGCGATTGCAACACAGCTTGTTGCAGCGAACCGCAAGCGATGATGTGATTTTCCTTAATCAAAACAGCATCGTAAAGTCCAACGCGGTGATTTTCACAGCCGCCCATTTTAACCGCATATTTTTGGGCAATACGCATACCAGGAACTGTTTTGCGGGTATCCAGTACTTTAACGTCTATCCCGGCAACGGCTTGTGCATAATCATAAGCCAGGCTTGCCGTGCCACTCAAGGATTGCAGCCAATTCAGTGCCGTACGCTCTGCACTGAGTAATGCACGTGCGTTGCCTTGCAGTGTACAGAGTTTAGTATTGGCAATCACTTGCTGACCTTCTTCAATCAGCCAGTTAATCTTAACTGCAGAATCAAGCTGGAGAAATGCCTGATTGAACCAGGGTCGCCCACAAATAACAGCGTGTTCGCGACTAATCACTTGTGCGCTGGCTTGAGTCTGTTGTGGGATAAGTTGTGCGGTTAAATCACCGGAACCAATATCTTCAGCAAACGATGTGTTGATGTCTGTTTCAACAACCAGGTCAAAATTATCACCTTGAATGTCAAAGCCCATCAGCCAGCCTTTTTGCTTGATATTCCAGTTGATTAATCTGCTTAGCCAGCGTGTCCATCAATTGACGAATAGCGGATTTGTCAATATCTGCCTCCACCTCAACAGGTTCTCCCATTGCCAAAGCTGCGCGACAAAAGGGCATGGGGAATTCCATAGCATCCCAGCGCTTTGTCATCACCCATTTGTGACTCGCAGAGACAGATGCGGGGACTAGCAAATATCCCAGTTCAGAAGCTATTCTAATCGCGCCCTGCTTGACAATACCTTTGGGCCCAAGTGGCCCATCGACAGCGATAACACCAGTCGTGTGTTTCTGCATGGCTTCCTGCATTAATTTAAACGACGCTTTACGACCGTTATCCGGAATTTGCACACAATCCAGTCCAAACTGGCGACAGATCTCCCCGATTACGATACCGCGCGGTGACAAACTGGTGAATGCGACGGCTGTTTCTCCGCGTTGTTGCACCCATTGCCAACCACACATTGCGAAAATCGGCACATATTGACCGTGCCAGAAACAAAGAAGCATTTTTGCATTGTTTTCACGTTGCCTGTCGATTGCGTCAAAACCAGTACAAGACTTACGCCAGGTCATAAAAAACAACTTTAATATGGAAGCAAACAGCCAGCCAAGAAATTTGGCTCTTAACGAAACTGATGTTGATTGATCAGAACTTGTTATTTGTGGAGTATGTTTATCTGTCGTCTTGGATTCAGAAACACTCATGACCTATCACAGATCGGCTCAGCAACAGTAATATCGGAAAAACGATCTGGTTGCCAGGTTGCCGGGCGAGGAATACAGGATGCCGCACGAGCAATGTTCATCGCAATATCCCACTGTACAGCCAGCATACGCAGATTAGCTGAACTTTGAACAGGTGCTGGTTGCAACTGTTTTTCTACTATCAATGCCTGATAGAGCGATAAGGCTTTATCGACAGTATCATCAATATCATGCTTAAGAGCAGTCTCAACTGCTAATAGGGAAAGCTGTTTCTGATTAGTGTTTGAGCTGCTAGCAACCCTGTCCAGTGCCTGAATAAATTCAGTTTCATTGCCGTTAATCAGATAACCGTTGTTACCATCATCAACCACTTCCCTCACACCTGGCGCATCCAGTGCAACAACCGGAACTCCCGCAGCCATTGCCTCAACCAACACCATGCCTTGTGTCTCGGTCAATGAGCTGAAAGCAAATACATCCATTGCTTTGTAGGCATCACGTAGTTGATCAGGTTTCAAAAACCCGGTAATCATCAATCTGTCTGCAACGCCATATTGCTGACATATATCAATTATTTCCTGTTTCATTGGCCCACAACCAACCAGTGCAAACCAGGCTTGTGGGTGCAATTTCAAAAAATTAGCAACTGAATTTGCCAGAAACAGTAAATTCTTTTCACTAGCCAATCGTCCTACATGTCCGACTACAAAAGCATGTTCAGGAATGTTCCATAACGACCGCGCCTTGGAACCATCGCCACCGGCATAATATGAAACCTCAATACCCGTAGGAATAACGTGTAGCGGAACATTAACACCGCGTTTGCGTAATAGTGCCGCTACACTTTCGCTAGGAGCAATCACTCCATCACAGAAATTACAAAAGCCTGTGACCAGACTCATCAAATAGCGCTTTAACCGCCAGGAATTCACCGACATATAATGGCTGTATTTTTCATACATGGTGTGATAGGTAAACACAAGAGGAGTGTTATACGCAGCTGCTGCACGCAAGGCTGTTCCACCCAAAACAAAAGGGTGATGAGAATGGACAATATCCGGAGGAACTCGCGACAATGCAGATGCCATCTTGCCTGGAACCGGCAGTGGCCAGGAAAAATCACTGCCATTGAAATGGTGAACAGCCGGAAACCGCACCACATCGTATTCATCAGCTGGTAAGCTTTTATAAGATGCTGTCGCTACAACCACGCGATGACCGCGTTCTCGATAGCGATTAACAAACTGCTCAACACTTTTGGTCACTCCACCTACACAGGGAGTATAAGTGTTAGTTGCCATTAATATTTTTATAGTTTTTTTTGACTCTTCCATGTCCCACCAATGACCAAGCAGATTCCACCAATCTATTTTTATTAATATGAACGTAGGTCAATCCATCTGAATATCTCAACAACAAAACCAATTTCTGCCTGGTTAGTCTGATAAAATCAAATCACTTTGGGTAATCGATTTTAGCAGCAAGCCTACACCAGGCAGGAAATATTCAATAGACTGTCGTAGATGAAAAATTAGCACCCAGTGCACATGCCCTAAATGCTAATTTTTCATCTACAAGTGGTATAAATAATAATTCACCACTCTACCCAATCATAATCAGCTATCAATATATAACAGTGTACTCCTGATTGACTTGATATTAATCAAATTACCAGAATACTGGCAACTGCTCAAATACCCTCTCATGTACAAGAGCAAGGCGAAAGCGCGCAGTTTACAACGTCCAGCAGCTATGGACACAATAGAGGGAAAGCTGGTAGCTCCCAAAATGATTTAGTTAATTTGCACCAACACTTTACCTTCACCTGAACATTGACCATTACCTGCAGGAGCTGTGAGTATTACGCTTGCATAACCCTCTGTCAGACTTTCCGGCAAATTGCCTTTTACTTCAAATTTTCCATTACTCAGCTTATTAATTTGTGTCGACATATCAATGTCTTTAGCCGACAATTTAATGCCTTTCTGTTTGGCATCACTGGAAACTTCAAAAGAAACTTCACTACCCACTTCAACTGAGATCGCTCCTGAATCACCTGTTGGAGCAATTGTTCTAACAGCTGGCTTTTTGCAGACAACTCCAGAACTACTGCCATAAGCATAAACTGTACTAAAAAACATCAGATTGGTAGCAAGTGCTACGAATAGCGTTGTGACTAAAATATGTTTGTTCATGACTTTCTCCCTTTTATTTGAATGACTACCCTTGCAAGTGATCACCAAACTCAATCACTGCATATCGCTCAACTAATTGATCCGTATATCAACGTTACTTGAGTTGCGATGTCGGGTAAAAGCAGTGTAATACAAATATCAATCGAACACCCATGAAGATTGCTCAAGCAAATATGACATATCCATAATTCTTTCTTAAATCAGCTCAAAAGTACCTCAAGTTTTTTCCACAAGCAACTCAATATCAATCGTCTCCAGATAGAGCTGTTCTTGCTCTAAATCAGCTTGTGTCAGAGAATGTTGTTCCAACCAGTGCTTATCAAACGTCAATATAAGCTGACGTTGATTGATTTGAATAGTGACATCACTATCATCTTCATTAGAGCGACCACGGTGCAATAATGTTGCGATTCTTAATAACAAACTTAAATAACGGGTTTTTTTGCGATCTGTTTTAGGCAGGAGCTTAATCGCTTTCCTGGAATACTGACGGCGCTGGTTACGTACCAACGCAGCGAGAATGGTTTGTTCCGATCTGGAAAAACCGGGTAAGTCCATATTCTTTAACAAATACTCACTATGTTTATGGTAATGGCTGTGGGAGATCTGCAAACCAATTTCATGTAATTCAGCAGCCCATTGTAAAAGAGTGCCATCATGCTTTTTCAAACCACAACCACTGCGTACTTGCTTAAACAACTTACGAGCAGTTGCTGCAACACGATCAGCATGCTCTGAATCGATATTCCAGCGCTGCCTGGTCGATGCAACCGTATCAGCACGTATATCGCGATGCTGTATTCTGCCAATCAGTTCGTAAAGCAGGCCCTCACGTAACGCTCGATCCGAAACTTCCAGCTTTTCTATATATAACGCTTCAAAAATACCGATTAAAACTGCCACACCACCGGGCAATATTAGTCGTCGATCATCTTTCAGTTTCTTCAATTCAATGTTATCGACATGACCCGCCTGAATAATCTGGTCACGCAGTGTGTAAAGTGCTTTCAGAGTGATTCCTGTAGTACACCAGCCCTCCTCCTGCACAATATCGCGGATTGCCCGAACGCTGCCAGAACAACCAATTGCCTGCTGCCATTTCCCCGCTGTAAATTGTTCGGCAACTGGATAAATTTCCAGCTGAATTTCCATCACTGCACGCAACATATGGCGTGCTGAAATCTCACCATCCGGAAAATGGTCAAGCATTGTGCTAACACTACCGAGACCGATGCTATCTCGCACAATTGGTTTCATACCTTTACCAACAATCAGCTCAGTGCTGCCACCTCCGATATCAATAACCAGGCGTTTGTCATCTGTGGCAGCATGATCAAACGCAACGCCAAGATAAATCAACCGGGCTTCCTCCAGACCGGAGATCACTTCAATGGGATGATTAAGACGTTTCTGTGCTTTTGCAATAAATTCATCAGTATTGCGTGCTCCACGTACCGTCTTGGTACCGACGACACGAACATCGCTTGTGGGAAGATCACGCACACGCTGTCCAAAACGCTCCAGGCAATCCATCGCGCGCTTCATTGCTTCGCGCGAGATTCGGCCGCTTTTGGTCAACCCGCCACCTAATCGGACAGTTTCACGCAGTCGGTCAATGACATGCAGACTGCCAGTTTCATCCATACGGGCAACGATCATGTGAAAGCTGTTCGAACCCAGATCAACTGCGGCAAGAATGCGATCCTGATGCTCAGGGGTTGCTTCTTCTAATGTCTGATTTTTTGCTGACATGAATGATTGGTTTCTATACTGGAAATAACGACGATAAAAACTTGTATGCGATCTCAGTATTACAAGTCTGTTTGCCTGTTGCGGAGTATAGACAACAATGTGAGTAAAGACACGTTTTATTTTTGTGTAGTCAATATTTTCCTGAACTGACTGGCAGGCTACAGTATAAACAGATGTTCTGAGGTATAGAACATGGTAGTCAACAGCGCATGGTAGTCACCCACAAACCCATTTCCCTTCTGAACACCCTTATGAAATGTTGAACGTTCTGATAGATGTCCAGATTAATCCAATAGACTGTCGTTCTTTACGATAAGAGCTTCTATCAACCCATCCAAGCAACCTGAACACCAGGCAAACTAGACACATAACCTCCAAACCTGGCTGAGCGAAATTTATAACCGATTTATGTTGCCCTAAAAACCACTTACACAATGAGATTAACCACTTATTGCTTTCAAACTTCCACTTGGTTGATATCCAGAATAAAAATCATTTTGTTTGTTTTAGACTGCAGAGGACTTCAATAGACCCCTTTATGAACAAAGGAACACCAAGTGGTGCGGAGCGCAGAAACCACAGCGTATATGCAATACATGAGGGCTCAAACACCATCCAACGCAGTGATCGGGATACACCACAGGTTATTAGAAGTCCCCTGTTGTTCATTAACTAGGAATCAAGGTATTTGATAACAATCATTATATAGATTTACCAGGTCTGTCAGAAAAACTGGTATTAGAGGTAATCAATTATGAATACACCAAATCGCAATGTTAACCATTTTTATCCAGAACCTGGCACTAATCTGCCAGTGACATACCAACCTGTTTCACCAATCGGTTTTACAGACAATAAAGGCATGCTTCCAAAACCAATTCCTGCCTCTGATCTTTATAATCAGTTAATGTCTTTCCAGGTTTCCAATGCGGATGATGAACTTACTTTTGAACAGCGTCTTGCAGAAGAAAATAGCTGGTCGGAAGATTATGCGAACGATGTGATTACTGAATACAAGCGTTTTCTGTTTTTGGCAGCAACCAGCGGTCATCCTGTGTCACCTTCTTGGGAAATTGATCAAGCATGGCATTTACACTTGATCTATTCCCGCTCTTACTGGAACGAACTTTGTGACAACATATTGAAGTTCCCATTTCATCATAACCCTTCAACTGGTGGGGATAGTGAGAAGGAAAAATATTTTGAATGGTATTCAAAAACCCTGGAAAGCTATACAAAAGCATTCAATGAATCACCGCCTTCGGAGATCTGGCCTTCACCTGAAGCATGCTTTGGAATGGAGTATACGAATGATGAAAAAAAACAGGAGCATTCTAATGCGAGCCGGATTATATGGGCTCTTCAGGTGCTGTTTGCAATTTTTGTCTTGATAAGATCAGGCCCAGGTGCTGCAGTTCTATCTTGCTTTATTACATCTTTTTTTCACCAGATAATCAAGGGTGACCAATGTAAAAACTGTCTTCATTTTCGAGCGATGGAAGAAACCAGCAGTTATAACCGAACCAGTAAGACGACCTGGACTTGCCAATATTGTGGTTCCACAGAACTACGGCGCGTACACAACAATAAAACAACCAGTGGTGGTGTGTATTTTGGTATGAGCTTTGGTGACAGTTCCAGTGGGGACTGCGGAGACTCTGGCGGCGGTGATGGCGGAGGTTGCGGCGGTGGATGCGGAGGCGGTTGCGGTGGTGGCGACTAATCTGAAAATGTCAGATGTATAGCATCTTGAAGGTCTATCACTCAACCATAAGGTCGTAAATACAGAAAACTATCCACTAACTTAACTATCTGTTTAGTATCTGTACAAGGAGAATTGACATGAATAAAATTGAAACCCCACCATTTGATAGTATTATCACCGTTGAAAATAGTTTCAAAGGGGTCACTATAAAATGGAAACATGAAGTTGTAGGATCCAGATTTTTTAGCGCAGCCTTCTTGTTTTTTTGGCTTGGTGGTTGGGCAATGGCAGAAGTAAAGGTATCTACTGTTATCATTCGCTCATTTGCCAATAGTGAATTCCCTAACCTATTCCTAGTCTTTTGGTTCGGATGCTGGACTATAGGTGGCTTAGCTGCTTTATCAGCTTTTTTTGGACTATTTATGGAGCCTACAGTTATCTCGCTCTATATAGACCATCTTGGTATTGTGTATCAACCCGATAAATCCAAAAAAATACATGCGGAAATGAAGCAAATTTCTAACTTAAGCATAAAACGCATTGGTCGAAATCTTCGTTTGTCATTTGATCTGGGTGCAAAGAGAATCGAAATTGGATCTGAGTTAAATGAACCAGAAAAAGAGTGGCTATATAAAGTATTGAGGAACAGCTTAAAGCTTCAACAATCGTACTCACCCATACAAATACAAGGTGAAAGTGGTTAACACTCCGATATTAACTCAGCAATAACAGCATGCCTTGTTCACGATGTTGGTATATTTCACAGGGAGAATAATATGAATAGCACTTTCTGGCATTGTTGATCATATCAGTCACAGGCGATCTTTCATCATCCAGCTCACTCTTTGCCGCCCTGCCTGTGGTCGTGGATCAAACCTGGGGTTTTCCAGAAAATAACCATTGATTGTAGGAACGGACTTAGCCGCTCCTACAGGTTTGACCCACTACCCCGACATCATTGTCTTCAGGACATAGGATTTGATCCTTTTATTACCATTATCAAACGATTGGATAAAGCATCTTCTTCTATTACTCCGAACTATTTGTCCAGCCACCCCACCACTCAAAAAAGAATCTCGGCACTTCAAACTACCTGTCTCAATCAGAAAGAATAACCAATCGAATTCAGATCTTAATTCGCAAGAAAAAAAATTGGAAGCGTATTTATGACCTCCTTTCTGTTTTTTTATCAGTTTTTGTCAAAAAAAATACGCTTAAACTTCCTTCAGTAAATTTTTTAACAAGTTATCAGCCAGACCAAAAGTCTCACAGATTATAGCCCGATACAATGACACGACAGGTATAATATCTGCCTTGTTTAATATTGTTTTCAATGATCTCTACGATGGCAGAAACCTCCACAGCTACACACAGTAACCACACTCCAATGATGCAGCAATTCCTGCGCATCAAGGCAGAACATCCCGACGTGCTTTTGTTTTATCGCATGGGCGATTTCTATGAACTGTTTTTTGAAGATGCTGAAAAAGCCTCTCGATTAATCGACATCACGCTCACCAGCCGAGGCAAATCAGCTGGAAAACCAATACCCATGGCTGGCATTCCTTATCATGCTGCTGATAATTATCTGGCTCGATTGTTACGTCAAGGCGAATCTGTGGCGATATGTGAGCAAATCGGCGATCCTGCAACAACGAAAGGGCCAGTAGAGCGCAAGGTGGTCAGAGTCATCACGCCAGGCACTCTCACTGAAGAAACCCTGCTGGAAGAGCGCACCGATAGTTTGCTTACAGCAATTTCAGCAGGAAAAAAAGATCTCTATGGAATCGCTAGTCTGGATATGGCAAGTGGGCGCCTGGTATTACAGGAAGTCAGCGGATTGGAAGGCTTGTCAGCTGAATTGCAACGCCTTAATCCAGCAGAACTGTTGTGCAGTGAAGACTGGGTGTTGCCTGAAAACGTCAAACAACAGCGCTCACTCACCACCCGCCCAAGTTGGCATTTCGATATCAAATCAGGTAGCCACGCCCTCACCCGCCAGTTCAACACCAAGCATTTAAGCGGATTTGGTTGCGATCATTTCACGGTTGCCATTGGTGCAGCCGGCTGTCTGTTTCAATATCTGAAGGATACCTGTTTTGATAGCTTGCCTCATATACAGGGTATCCGCGTCGAAAACAGTGAGGAGACTGTGATTCTGGATGCTTCTACAAGGCGCAATCTGGAACTGGATGTCAGTGCATCAGGGCGCAAAGATGTCACCTTACTCGGCGTACTGGATAACACCCGCACCGCAATGGGCAGTCGCTTGTTGCGACGCTGGCTGCACCGTCCAATCCGTCAACACAATGTTCTCAATCAACGCTACCAGAGCATACAAACGCTGCTTGATGATAACAGTTATCTTGAGATACGTGATCTGCTGCGTAACACTGGCGACATCGAACGCATTAGTTCTCGCATCGCACTCAAATCAGCCCGTCCACGCGATCTTCTGGTATTGCGTGAAACGTTAAAAATATTACCTGAAATCAAACATATATTAATCAGTGCTGATAATCCTTTGCTCATACAACTGCATGATCAACTCGGTGATCATCGCAGCATGGCTGAGTTGCTGCAACAAGCGATTATCGACAATCCACCTGTGTTGATTCGGAATGGCGGTGTCATCGCTCCCGGTTACAACATTGAGCTTGACGAGTTACGCGACATTACTCAAAACAGCGATGATTACTTGTTGAAAATGGAGCAAGCTGAACGTGAACGCACTGGTATTGCCAATCTGAAAATTGGCTACAACCGGGTCCATGGTTTTTATCTGGAAGCACCGCGCTCCCAGGCAGACCAGATTCCAGTCGATTACATGCGCCGTCAAACTCTGAAAAATGTCGAGCGCTATATCATGCCAGAGTTAAAAGCCTTTGAAGAAAAAGTATTAAGTGCCAGGGAACAATCACTGAGCTTTGAAAAACGCTTATATGAGCAGTTACTCGACACCTTGGCAATTGATCTAAAAGCACTGCAACACTGCGCTGCCGCAATAGCCGAACTGGATGTCCTGGCAAACTTTGCTGAACGTGCTGAGAAATTAAAGCTATTCCCTCCGACACTGGTTGATGAACCCTTGATCGACATCATACAAGGTCGCCATCCAGTCGTCGAAACCAATAGCAGTGAACCGTTCGTACCCAACGATTGTCAACTATCGGACACTTGTAGCATGTTAATGATTACCGGCCCTAACATGGGCGGAAAATCAACCTATATGCGCCAAACTGCACTGATTGTGTTACTTGCCCACATTGGCAGTTTTGTACCCGCCAGCAGTGCCAATATCGGCCCGATCGACCGTATTTTCACCCGTATCGGCGCATCGGATGACCTCAGTAGCGGGCGTTCTACCTTTATGGTAGAAATGACCGAAACCGCCAATATACTCAACAATGCCACCCGCAACAGCCTGGTATTAATGGATGAAGTGGGACGCGGTACCAGCACCTACGATGGCTTATCGTTAGCATGGGCAAGCGCTGAATATCTGGCTAACAAAATCTCAGCTTTCACTTTATTCGCCACCCACTATTTCGAACTCACTCAACTCGCCGCCGATCATCCGCAAATTGCCAACGTCCACTTACAAGCCATCGAACACGATGACCACATTGTTTTCATGCACACAGTCAACGACGGTCCCGCCAACCAAAGCTATGGACTGCAAGTCGCAGCATTGGCAGGTGTTCCTAAAACAGTGATTACCCACGCCAAAAAAAAATTACAAAGCCTGGAAATCACACCACTCTCCCAGCAACAAGGCACATCCCAACCACAACAGCTTGATTTGTTTGTACAACAAACAACCAAGCCTCACCCAGCAATCGAGCAATTGTTAGAACTGGCTATCGACGACTTGTCACCGCGACAAGCATTGGAAGCACTTTATCAGTTGAAATCTCTTGTAGAAGAGGATTGATACAAAAGTTGACCTCAATACAAGGTTATTTTGTCAAAGTAGTTTTGTTTGGCTATCAGCCAGCCTCAACGTGAATAATTCACACAACAAATGTAAATAGTTAACAGAAAATAATCACTATTGTTCGTATATTGTAATTGCAGACGATAACAACCATTACCAACCAGATAGAGTGCGCTCTTCTATCTGGTTGTATTTTAGAAGCTGTCTAGTCAAAAATGACACTGTTGCAAAAACTGATAAAATTTCATGTGCGAAGAGTATATAAACCTGGGCCCAACTAATTTTTCTAGATTTAATTGTGTCATATCCGCTGATAGGCGTATTCCATCTGTGCCGCAAACCGGTTTCGTTGCACAGTGTTGCGGCTTGCCATTGCGCAGGGTCGCCCGGGTACTTGATTCAGTATCCTACTAATGTGAGACGCCACTGTTGAACAGCGGGAAATACCTATGATTGAAGTTGGATTGTCATTATTCTAGTTCGCATTTTTCATGTGCGAAGAGTATAACTGGATAATTCCTTCTGCATTCGGTAACATGCTTTAGAAAAAATATGAAGGTAGGTCAGCTGATTATCTACTTTATAATTGCTCAATTTATTGATTATAATAATATTTACTGTGAAAGTTAATGTCGACCACGGACAGAAAAAAAAGCTAAGACTATCCGTGTTAACTGCTATCCTGCTGTTCTTCTCTTTCCAGGTAAAAGTTCTCTCTTCTCCCAACGAAAAACGCATTGCGCTAATCATTGGTAATTCTGACTATTCAATTGGCTCGCTCACAAATCCTGTGAACGATGCCCATGCAGTTTCGCGTGTTTTAAAAAAAGCCGGTTTTAGCGTGTCTCAATATGAAGATCTGGGACAGACTTCCATGAAACGAGCAATAGCGAAGTTTGGACGCGATCTGTCCAGTCACACTGTAGGACTGTTTTATTATGCGGGGCATGCTGTGCAAGTGAAAGGTCGCAATTACTTGATACCGGTTGACGCAAAAATACAGTTTGAAAGTGATATCGAGATTGAAACCGTTGATCTGGCAGCTGTTCTATCCAAAATGGGCGGGGCCAAGAATCGCCTGAACCTTGTCATTCTGGATGCATGCCGCAATAATCCTTTTACCAGCAATTCACGAACACTGAATCAGGGGCTGGCTTTTACCTCTGCACCCTCGGGTACTCTCATTGCCTACGCAACAGCTCCTGGAACTGTCGCGGCTGATGGCGAGGGTGAAAACGGCGTTTACACCAAATACTTGATTAGACATATTGAGGTACCTGGAAAACAGATAGAAGATGTTTTTAAGCAGGTTCGCATTGATGTTAAAAGGGAAACTCAGGGTCGTCAAGTTCCATGGGAATCTTCTTCCCTGGAAGGCGATTTCTACTTTTTTCAAGGCAGTAGCCCCTCAACAGTGAGTGGATCTGATAAAACAACGACTAGTGGAGTCGACAAACTTCTCCGTGAATGTCAAACACACTTTAGCAACGAACGTATCGACACAAATCACCAAAAATCCCGCAGCTGTTACAAACAGGTGTTAGCGCAAGACCCAACAAACACCGCCGCGCTTGATGGACTCAATGAAATCCAGATTATTCAGGAAAAAGCCCTCCAGAAAAGAGTGTCGCGTAGTGAGCCGACGTCCTTGAACTGCAGTGATCTTCGTGAGAAAGAAGCATTTTCTGGCGATATGGGTTTCGACGATCTTAATCAAAAAGAAAAAAATCATCTTGCAACACACTGTCGGTAACCGGCACATTCAGCAAAGGAATTTTCCATAATGATAGACTCTACGTATTGCATAAAACTGCTGGTTGTAACATTCTTCGTACTGGGCTTGCCTTCCTGTGCGACACGCCCGGTTCCATTTGATGACGCCGCTAAAAACCTTGCTAACAACCTGCTAAGAGAGGTACAAATAAAAAGTCTACTCACCTCTTCGGGAGAGGTGCAGAAGCTTGTAATGGATGATTTTACCGATGAAGATACCGGTGAAGTTGTGGCAGCAGGTGAGGCGATTGAAACAATCATCTTTGCTGAAGCAAAAGAAAACTTTAGAAGTTTCTCGTTAAGTAAAATGGATACGAAAAACATTCGATACGCCGACTATTTGATTAATGGTGTCATTGCCCTGGAACGATTAGATCGCAAAAACGACACGAAGTTCTATCACGTATTCGCCTCGGTTACCGACCTGAAAACTGGAAAGGTTATTGCCAATACAGCCTCATGGATCAGCGACAAGGACCTAGACTATACCCCACTGCGTGAATACCAAGATGCTCCGATGTTCATGGCTGATAAGCGTCACAAAAGCAAGGTTAAAACTGCGCGTAGTTCTTCTGGAATTCCGGCAGATGGTGAGTACTATAATTCCCTGGAAACCAATGCACTTCTAGCTGAAGCCTCCAGCGCCTACGGAAAAGGAAATTACCGTCAGGTAATCTTGATGCTGGATGAGGCATCGACGCGTGACGATGGTCAAGTCATGAAAACCTATGCCGGGTTGTATCAGGCACACTTAAAAGAAAACAACATCAAAGCGGCGGAAGAAGCCTTTGGCAAGTTGGTTGGCGTAAGTGTTCAAAATGATAGTTTGAGCGTCAAGTTGTTATTTCGAGTGGATTCCACAGATTTTATTTTAGACAACAAATTGAGGTCACGCTATCGAATCTGGTTAAGACAGATTAGCAAATTTTTCAATGCTGAAGACTCATGTGCAAAAATCATAGGACATAGTAGTCACACAGGCACGGCCGAATACAATAATCATTTATCCAAGAAACGAGCAGATGCGGTGCAGCGTAATATGCTGTCCTATTATCGCTCTATTAAACAAAAAACTGAAACCTATGGTCTGGGTTTCAGCGAGAATATCAAAGGTCTGGGTACCGATGATGGTAGAGACGCAATTGATAGACGGGTTGAATTTAAAATCGTTGACTGCTCCGATCTATCCTAACAGTTCTCTGAAAAATTCGAGGACACCACAAATTCTGAGGACAAAAATCATGGGGACACAATACTTAATTGTACTAGAATAGATTGTATGGCTCGAATAGCAAGAATAGTAATGCCAAATTACCCACACCATATAACAAGGCAGTCGTCTCAACGTGAATAATTCACACAATAAATGTGAATAGTTAACAGAAAATAATCGCTATTGTTCGTATATTGTAAATGCAGACGATAACAACCATTACCAACCAGATAGAGTGCGCTCCTCTATCTGGTTGTATTTTAGAATACATATAGAAGCTTATAATAATTGTCAGTGACAAAGATAGTAAAGTATCGCTTTCATCCTGTTCACATAGCACTCGCCTGGTAATAATATAAATCATTATTAATGATTTTATCAAAATATTTAAACCTTTAACTAAAAGTATATAATGTTGTAAAAGCAAGGGAGTCTGTGATTAATAAACCCCCTGTAAACTAAAGTATAAGATCAAGTTATGGGAAACCAGGCTTGCTTGTTCGATATTGTTCAAACATTAAAACAAGTAGTATGTGAAATATTGATTCTACAGAGACTCAATATGCCTAATTGACAAATAACTCCAAGCCATATGA
This sequence comes from Methylococcales bacterium, assembly GCA_965224565.1. GTDB lineage: Bacteria > Pseudomonadota > Gammaproteobacteria > Methylococcales > DRLZ01 > DRLZ01. The sequence goes on from CBDCZN010000001.1 coordinate 579,494, forward strand.
ATCACTAAATACAAACTTTCATTTTTTGTCACAGTGATATGTCACAACTTCTATGTGCGTTATTTACTTTTAATGTCAATCAATGCAAGTAAACTGTCATCAACAGTACAGTGAAACAATCAAGCGTAAACGTGGAGTATGCTAATGAATATCCGGGTTGCTTTAGTTGAAGATGATGATGTTATTCGAGAAAATTACACCGAAATTCTTTCAGATGAAGGCTTTAATGTCGATACTTTTGGTGATCGTCAGGATGCTATGGAGCATTTTCAAACTGACTTGCCAGATATTGCCATCCTCGATGTCGGTCTTCACCAGGAACGGGACGGTGGTTTCCAGCTTTGTTCCGATTTGAGACATTTGTCGCCGAAACTTCCGATTATATTTTTGACATCACGAGACGAAGAAGTAGACAGAATCTCAGGGCTGCGACTCGGTGCTGATGACTATATCACCAAGGATATTGGCATCAATTACCTTATGGTGCGAATCGAGGCTTTATTTCATCGAATAGAAACGCTCACTAAAGATGATTCCGAAAATATAAAAGCTGATCAGGAAAAACTGGTTTATGGCTCACTCGAAATTGACCGCTTGCGACTACTTGCCTTGTGGAAAGGTGAACCGTTACAAATTAGCTTAACCCAATTCTGGATTCTCACTGAATTAGTTAGCCATCTGGGAACAATAAAACACTATGACAAACTGATGCGTGCAGCAAAAATTTGTGTAGAACCCAATACGGTTACGGCACATATTAAATCCATACGTGATCGGTTTCGCAGTATCGATAGTGAATTTGATTGCATCAAAACAGAGCGCGGTGCTGGTTATCGTTGGGTTGAATTATAATGCTGAATGCATGACAGTATAGACTTCACTATTTGCCAATAAGCGGAATTGTTACTGTAAATACCGCTCCGTTTTTATCATCTCGATCCTTCGCTACAACAGAACCACCATGTGATTCTGCAATCAATTTAACGATGTAGAGACCTAATCCTAGGCTATCACTTTTCCAGTGTTCTGCGTCCCTTAACGAAATGAAAAGATCAAAGATGCGATCTTTATCCTTTGGAAGATTAACTCCTTCATTAATTACCGTCAATTCCGCACAGTCATGCCGATTTTTAGCGCTAACTAATATCGGAGTATTTGATTGACTGTGTTCAAATGCATTGGTAACCAACTTGTCTAACAACTGTTTTAGTCGATCCTCATTCCCCAGGATAGGGATTTCAAAATCACAGTCGTCAATCAATGTATATTGTGGATAAAATGACCGATAGTCGTCCACTTGAAATTTAACCAGGGTGGCTAAATCAACAGGTTTTAATGATTCTTTATAAACTGTTGCTTCCAGACTGCTGGCGCCACTCACACTATCCAGCAAGACATTCATAAAACCAAGGCTTTTGTTTGCGCGACTAATATAGACCTCAATCGAAGATTGCTGCGAACGGCGTTCAATTAATTCCAAAGAACTTTTGACTCCCACTGTCGCATTTTTTAACTCATGTTTTAGAAATCGAGCCATATTTTCCAGCCACTGAATCCGACGTTCATTGGCTTGCATTAATTCCCCTGTGCGTTCTTCTACTTGAGCTTTTAGCTGGTTGCTATAGTCTGCCAGCTGTTGATCGCGAATTTCTATTTGCATAAGCATGGTGTTAAAACTATCAATCAGATTGCCCAATTCATCATCACGGTTGCTCGGTATTCTAATCGAGTAATCATTGCCAGCAGAGACAGTCTTTGTGGCCTGGTTAAGCTCAAGGATCGGGTCGGAAATCAGCTTGTGCAAGCGCGCACTCACTGCCAAACTGAGCCCGAAACAGCCTAAAACTATAATGCCAACCCAGCCGAGATATTTCATCAAATTAGTATAAAACGCGTTCATGCTGGATCTAATGCGTATCTCTCCGATGTGCTGGTCTTCGAGTAAAATAGGCTTTGACACCTCAATCGTATCGGTCAACACTCCCATTGATAATTGCTGAAGCAACTGAATAAACCATGAAGACTCTGATGGCAATTTTGCCTTACTGTCGAGATCTGGTTGATATTCTGCGAATTGTTGGTCATGCTCATCGAATATCACCGCATAAATAATGTTCTGTTTTACAGCTAAAGCGTTCAGGTTTTCAAGCGCAGTCCTTGGATCGTTAAAGGTGAGTGATCCCGTACTTCGAGAGCCGATTACCTCTGCCAGTGTAGATAATTCAGCGATAATCGCATCTCGTTTGGTAATCGCTTCATTAATTAAAACCACAGTCGCCATCAACAACATAGCGACACTGGCAGTGATCGTCATCATTGCAATGAGTTTGGTTTTGATGGGTAGATTACGCAATCTCGGCATTATCGATTCCCAGCCGAATCAGCGTCTTTAATCGTCTTGGCAAGCTCTATCAGCTTAGAGCTTATTGACAATCCGGCTCGATAGACCGCATCTGAGTTGATCTCAAAGTGAATCTGATCACCTGTTTTGATTAAGGTGATCATTCCGCCATTTCCAGAAAACCCTTCAATATCACTTACCGTGAGAATCGGTTGGTAGCGGAGTTTATTTAGGATGTTTTGTAGTCGTAGTTTCTCAGACTGGCTGACGAATAAAATATGGCAATCGGGTAAAGCGTCATCAGACAATAATCCGTTTTCAAACAATTCAACATGAAGGGTTTTTCCTTTGACCTGTTTGCCTTCAATTGCATCAATTGCGGATAGATCGAAAGGGTTCTTACCGAAAATGCAAAACCCCAACGATGTGTTATTCTCGCTTAATTTTGATTTGGGCCATCGTGTAAACTTCCCAAAGTTAAAACTATAAATGGCCTTTATGGTCGTTTCTTCAATCACTGTATCAGCGGCTGAAACTGGCATCACTATTAATACCAAAAAACACCAAGCTACAATAAACACAAAGGTTATGTCTAATCTAATCATAACCAATCTGCATGGACTTGTTGCTGGTTAAAATGTCCACTTTCCCTGGATATAGAATCTGCGCTCGATCTGTACCGGGAACGTTGCAAGCTCACTTAAATACTCAAGATGTTGCGGATCATTAAGATTACGACCAACGAAGGCCAGTTCGATATCTTTGTGGGGTCGCCAGGCCAATCGAATATCTACGGCAACATAACTGTCAACCGATGGAAGTTGAGCTGCGTTAATGACTTCGATATCCGGTATTGAATCGACGTAACGCAACCATAAATCAAATTCCACTGAAGAGCCTAGATCAAAAGAACTACGCAAAGATGCTTGAGTGGCAGGATCCCTTTTATCTCTGCTAGGGAATGCGGCGGGCGATGTTGTCGAATCCTGAAATTGATCAAACTTCATACGTAAATAGCTGTAACCTGCTTGAAATCGTATCCAGTCAAGCGGTCGCCAATCGGCTGTCAATTCCACTCCCCAGGTTTTAGCTTTTTCACCATTGATGATACGCAACGGAAACTTGCCGGCTTCAGTGGGCTCGGAGAGTTCTGTGAAAATTAAATCATCATAATCGTTGTAGAAAGCAACCAAATCAAAAGAAAACAAATCAGATGACCAAAAACGATACCCCAGTTCGTAGCTCAACACTGTTTCTGCATCAAAATTTGAATTTCCTTGTAGTACAACGAAGGTTTGCTGCTGAGGAATCGCAGCAAAACGTATTTCTGCGTTTCTCTCTCCTATCGACGGAACGCGTGTTGCTCGCGACAACGAAGCCCAAACACGTTGATGATTGGTGATCTTCCAGAGTGCCCGAATTGTCGGCTGATACTGAAATCCGCTGAACGTGTGATATTCAAATTTGCTGCCTAGCGTGAACTCCAGACGTTGGTTAAAAAAACTCAGTTTATCTTGTAGAAATGCGCTAATAAGATGCAAGTGTTGGGTACTTGGTGAATAGCTAACAATTTCGGCATCTCTAAAATGATTGGTACTGAAACGATATTCCAGACCCCAGTTAAATTCGTTATCTCGGCTCAGAGCTAAATCATGCTGAAAATCGATGTCGAATATGTGGAATCTCTCGTTTTTAGTGCGATCTTCCCTGCTGAAGTGTTCATAATAAAACTGCGTTGATAAACGGGATGCCAGGGATTTCGTATATTCCCAGCGCGCAAGCAAGTTTCCACCCTTTGCTTGTGCAGAATCCAATACTGAAATTGCTCCAGTCGGCGAAGTAATCGAAGGTAATGTAAGATTTTGATCAATACTGCCATCATAGGTATCAGCTTGAGCCATGATGGAATGTTTGCTGGTCGGAGTCCAGTCCATGCGAAAACCACCTCGAGACATCAGCCAATCACCTTCAGTATCATTGCCATTTTGATCTTCAAATCCGTCCTGCCGGAAGAATTTTGCGTAAATACGTGCAAATCCCTGTTCATCAAACTGCCAGCCGTAACGTGCGCCTGCGCCGCTTCTGTCTCCACCAACCAGGGAAACCAAACCACCCTCTGTATCCACTGAATTCTTGGTAATAATATTGATGATGCCGTTGACCGCATTGGCGCCCCATACACTGGCACCCGGGCCACGAATCACTTCAATGCGTTCAATATCTGCTAATATCCGATCCTGTATTTCCCAAAAAACTCCAGATGAGCTCGGAATGTACAAAGTTCGACCGTCCATCAACACCAATAAATTATTAGCAAAGCGTCCGTTGAAACCCCTTGCACTAATTGCCCACTTGCTGGAATCGATTCTGGCAACGTGAATCCCAGGAACTAAACGCAAGGCTTCTGGAATAGAATTAACTCCGGAGCGACGAATATCATCCTGATTAATCACAAAAACAGCGGCAGCTGTATCAGACAAGTTTTGTTCGGATCTAGACGCCGTAACCACTTTACGGTTCATCAGTTCTTCAATACTGAGATCCGTTAAATCAGCCTCGGCTGCCTGACTTTGGCAAAAACCTGTCCAGATTAAAGTGATAGTCAAGTATATGAAGAGACAATGCCATTTTTGATACCACTGCTTAACAGAACTAGTTTTATGGCCAGGCTCGTTCATTTTTCCTCCTGCCAGGAGACAAATATTATTTCATCTTAGCATTGTTCCATTTAGGGACAAAGATACTAATCCTAAATATAAGCAATTACTTACACTATCAAATGTAATACTCATTGATTTTATCTATGATCTATAAACCAAATTTTTAAAAATATATTAATAGTTTCACTATCTTATCTATCATTCCTGATTGACATTCAAAGCTTGTATATTTGTTGATTCATGTTCCTTCATCGTCAATTCATTTTTTCTGCCTGTTGCTTCATTGATTAATAGTTAGTGTAAATACTAAGTTGCAATGAAGTCATCTGCAACGGGTTTTCGGTACTTTAGCAAGTTATCGATGTATCGAATTATTTTTTAATTAAAGGAAAAATTTAGGAGAATATTTTATGAAAGTTCACAATATACTTTTCATTATCAAAGCAATCAGCAGAGCACGTCGAATCGTGAGTATTGTGACCGTTGCCACGGCGCTATCGCTCTTGAGTGCTAACGGCGCCAGTGCTCGCGACCTATTTAGTGGCGCAACTGCATACACGAAGGAGGTGTCTAATGATTGTCCGGATGGTTGGGTAAGGTCCAGCGCCCCCGGCGGTTGTTCGCCGGGTTTCTTCACTTTAAAGCTTGCCGGTATCAGTGCGACTGACGGCTGTCCCAAAGGCTGGGTGCGCTCCAGCGTTCCTGGTGGCTGCTCACCGGGTTTCTTTACAATTCAGATGAATGGCTCGCGCGATTCAAGACGCTCTTGCCCAGACGGCTGGGTCCGATCCAGTGCGCCAGGTGGTTGTTCGCCCGAGTACCTTACATTGGAACAGATAGGATTGCATGCGACAGACAGCTGTCCCGACGGCTGGGTGCGCTCCAGCGCTCCTGGTGGCTGTTCGCCGGGTAACTTCACGCTGGAGCCAGCATTCGATGGGATCGACCAGGCCCGTTATCACTGTGCTTTCGGCGCAGCCTGTGATCACATGATAGAAGCGGTTTTAGCACTTGGTGGCACATGTTCCAGCGATGGTCCCGATACGACCTGTGAAATCCCGCCCCTAAATAAGGATTAATCTGGTGTTGAGATTGCGGCCGCAGTCAAGGCTTGCGGCCGCCTTCGCATTGCTAGAGAGCTCGCGTCCTCTACAACACGTAACACACATAAATTCATCGAATAGGTAGGGCGTAATAGCGATAGCGTCTTGCGCCTGATCCGAGTCGCTGCTATTTTGGTGCAATACGCTATCGCTATTGCACCTTGCCGCGTTAAAAACGGGGATTCTCAAGCGTGAAGAGTATATAACAAAATCGCAGCGTCATACTCTTTCATAATTCATCATCATCAATTCATTCTTCTTACAATCATCTTCATAGTTATTCGAATACAGTGTATACCAGTCTCCATGCGATCACATGAGGCCTAGATGAAATTAATTTATAGGAGAATCAAAATGAATATATCAATAAACAGTTTATTCCTTTCATTTTTTATGGTGTTTTTTTTAATACCAACGTTGCTTCAGCTGCTTGCGTCGTTGACCCTGTTAATGATGAAGCGGTTTTATCAACGACCGTCACTAACAACAGAACATATTACTTAAGCGAGATTGGTGGATGCGAAAATCTAGTTTGTTGGCTCGATAACGCCTCGAATACTGCGTTCTCAAACGCCACTTTAGTCGTGGATCAAAGTTGTAATCTGAGAAACCAAACACTTACTGTACCGCCACGTATGGTGATTGCTGGAGTAGGACAGAACGGAGAAGGGCAGTTGGTATTTAATGGGCTCGCTTCGAATCAGGCGGCTATCGCAGTGACGCCTGGGAGAAATACGGCCGGTGTAACTATTCGAGATCTTCGCATAGTTGGAGATAATCCTCTCAAAGGTCGTGGCATCGAACTCGATAATGCACACCAAGTCAATTTGGAGCGCCTACGTATCTCCGGGTTCGGAAATGGTATCTACGGTCGCCAATCGTTTTCGACAGTCATTGATAAAGTGAGCATGCATGACAACAACATTAATATCTTCCAAGGCTTCACCGCTAACACCTGGCGTGTGACTAACAGTGTGCTCAATCAAGCCAAACGATGGGGGATCTATCAATCCGTACCCGATCAGAACAGCTCGGTCTATTCAGGCAATCGGTTTGAATCGAATGGACTTGGCGGTATTCATGTAGCTGGCCTCGGAACCGTTATCCAGAATAACGAGTTCGAGGGAAATGGTGGTGTAGCCAATGTGGCGATTCGTGTACACGGGGCCGCAGTCGATACACGCATTTTGAGTAATCTCTACTCAGGGGACTGTCCAATAAACGCCGGTATAGGTACGCAAACAGCGTTTGATATTTTCTCCTTTGTGGCCTGTCCAGCAATATAATAGAGTCCCATTGAGAGGTGGGGGCCAAATAGCGCAGCAAGAAAGCAGGGAAGGATTTCCTATTCCACATGAAATTGGCATCCATTTAAAGATACGTTGTAAATACTATAGCTAGTAAAGATTTTTGCACATTGACAATCAGTTTGCCTAAGGAACGCGCATGGAATAACTTGGTCAATTGTCGCAGGATTTTTGTTCGTATTCAAGGTGCATAGCTAACTACGTAACTGTTTATGCAACGAAGAAGACGGATAAAAAAACAAGTCAATTGTTCAAGTTATTTTATGCACGTTCCTAAATGTGAACCAATGCAGCAGTGTCAAAAATAATGAAGTTGGAGTCAGAAAAATGAGTAGATATTCGAAATTATAACGACCATTAATCAACAGGTGTATAAAAAACCCTTGTTGTATAGTCTTGTTGGTATTGCTGCCATCCATTATTGCTTGTTCCTGGATTAGGAGCAGCTAATCCATGGTCAGCAGCAAAATCGCTGATCCCGAATACTGCATTAACCTGTAGTGAGCAAGCGGCGAATTTCTTTTTCATCGCTCCCTACGCAGCGCGAACCGATCCTAGCACAGAAGGTGGCACCGTACAGGACGTCGCCAATGATGGTTTCACTGCGCTCGGTTTAAGTTACCAAACAGGCGATAACTATGAGTCCGAACTTACTGAGTGGTTGAATACTGACCAGTGCCTAATTCACCGGCTTTGGCCAACCCGAACTGTACAGAATCGTAGAAGTTCTGATTATTTCGGTTCAGTAGGTAGTTTGGTCAGAGCTGCTAATAAGAAAAAATGCTCACAGTTTTTAGTCTTTCTAGGACAAAAATCTCCGACTCTGATATGTGAAGAAATTGTAAATGCGAGCGATGAGCAGATGGATATTTGGGTAAGCCAAATTGAAGTGACAGTTTTGGTAGCTATCAATGATCCAGTGCTTAACAACCGTATCGTTGCCTGGCACCTTGGCCCTGAAGAGCTTCGTCATTGGGAACCACGTGAGAAGGAATTGCTGCAGCGCATCTACACAACTGTAAAAAAACTGGATCCATTACAACGTCCGGCTTGGATGTACAACCCTCAAAACTCAGGCGTTGGTAATTTGGCACAAATGGGTCCTTGGATGGATGCTTTGTCGATGGGTATTTATCCACATAGATCGAATAACGATCATGGGCGGATACAAGTCCGTCATGCGCTCAAGCAAATGACAACTGCGAACGCGCTGCTTGGATACTCCGTGCTAGGATTTACCAAACGCGTCTTACCTGTACTTGAGATGTTTGAAGATTTAGATTATCCGTATAGCGAAGCCGACGCGACACTTATTCCTACATTTGTTCGGCACGATGCCTACGCAGCGTTTGCAAACGGCGCAGATGGAATTTTGATACTTTCCATGGGTTTTCGGCAAGGATTTTCAAATTATTCGACTTATTACGATGCCTGGGTTGATGTCGCGCAACAATTAACAGTTCTTGGACTAAGTGATGTTTTTCAGCATGGCCAAGTACAAAATACAGCGATAGCAACGGTAACGAGCGGAGAAAGTGAAATTGACTTTAACTTTAACTTTAACTTTAACTTTAACTTTAACTTTAACTTATTTGATTTTGATGAAACCTATCCTTCGCTCAGTGTGCGTGAATGGGTTTTTGACGGTAAAACCCATGTTTTAGTTGTTAACAGCTCAGAAGGCGAAGTCAGTTTTCAACTGGATAACATCACGCCAACAATCTATCGCGATATTTTCACTCAAGAGCAGCATAACGGAGTCAACGGGGTTCTTCGACTTTTATTACCACCTCTGGGTGTTGTTATGCTTAAGTCTCAATCCAGGCCATAGCGTAGCTCGGATTCTTTCGAAATAAGATAGATGGAAAATACAATTATTTTATTGTGAGAATCAGGTTTTGAAATTATACGATCATGTTTGATTGCAAGCCCTGACAACTTGCCCACACAGAGAATTAATGTAATTTTCTAGTAAATGGATTCGTAAATATCCCTCCGCGTGCCCTTGCTTTTTCCTTCTTGTTTATTCTTCATCATCATACCCTCTTCGCGCTACCTTGTTAGAGTTCGTTATTCTGAAAACTCTTGTGGTCTTCAAAAGGTGTCGCAAATTCGTGGTTTCATAATCTTTCATTATTCTTCATCGTAAATTCATTTTTTCTGCAAGTCCTTTCATCGGTTAGAGAATAAAGTAACTCCTGAGTCGAATGTATTTGCTTGTAGCTTTGCTGAAGCCAATCTTTCGGTTTAAAAATAGGGCTTTTGGTATCAGATTGGATTGATCACTTAATAAATATGTAACCAGTCGAGTTTGTTTCTCCATTGGCTCTTTCTGTTAATCAAACCTAACTTTTAGGAGAACACTATGTTTTTTAGTAAATTATATGAATCAAATTGTAATTTGAGTGAAAACGGCGTGACTTGTTCACGCGCAACAAAAAAGGTGATAAAGATGTTTAATCGAACTAGAGCCATTGCTACTGCAGCATTCCTCACTGGTGTATTTTTTACACCAGTTGGATCCGCAAACGATTTGGAACTACTTAATACCACGATTCCAGCGAGTGCGTGTCGTCCGATACACGATATTGATGACGAGCGAATCAAGCTGAAAAATGGTGCCTTCATATTCAGAAACGGAATGACCGGAACAGCTAGCTTACTTTGTCCCTTGCAGTTAAGCGGAACCAATATGACATCTTATCGGATCTATTTTAGGGACTCGAATCGTTGTTTATCGTCCGTGAATGTACTAGCCAGGCTGCGTTACCGGAATAAGAGCGGTCAGAAGGCCGTAAGTCCTAAGTGGACATCTACTTTCGAAACCCCTTTTGGCGAGTTTTGCTTTCCAGCTCCTGGCAGTGAATCGAATACTACTGAAGTGATCCCATTGGTCGAAACGTTGGCTCCTGGACGCCTGTATAACTTTGTGGTGCAGATTACGCGCGAATTAGACACGCAGAAAGTGACTTTCTCCGGAATCGATTTTCCAGACAATTAAAATTCTATTCTGAATGCGACATAGTCAGGTAGGGTACTCATCCTACTTGGCTGTGGCGTCAGAAAAATTTCGTCAATAAGGTTAAATTCGATTAATAGCCCTAACATTTTTGGGGACACGATACTTATTATTTCCATCATCTTCGTTAATTAAATATTGGGATTGCATAGTCTTTGGACTATGCCTGAAATTGCCAAGCCAAGCAAAGGTTTGCTCGACAATCCAGCGAATGGGTAGAACAGGAAAACGAACGGTACAAGTCGGCAATCACACATTTTCCCCACTAACTGAATCTACTAGGTTTAACAACAGCACATCCGCTGATAGGCGTCTTCCATCTGTGCCGCAAAGCCGGTTTCGTCGCACAGCGGTGCAGCTAGCAATTGCTCACGCAGTCCATTGCGCAGGGTCGTCAAACGCTCACGGTTTGCAGCAAGCGCTACGGCGATGGCGACATATTCGTCCTCGCTGTTCGCGACCAAATCTGGCAGATGCGCTGAGGTCAACACACTGGCTCCCATACGTTGGTGAAAGTGCTGACCAGCCAGGGTGATCACCGGAACTCCCATCCATAAGGCCTGACACGTAGTAGTACTTGCAGTATAAGGCACTGGATCGAGAGCAATATCCAGGCGTGCATAATCACCGAGGTGGGCACTTAACGGCGTGCTTGGCTCTAGCAGATCGATGCGCTCACGGGCAATACCTAATTCCGCGAAGACAGACCAGAGCTGCTCGCGTACTCCTGCATCGGCCAGAGACAGTGCTTTTAGAATCAAGCGCGAATTAGGCACAGCGTCAAGCACCTGTGCCCACAATGCTCGCGTGCGGGCTGAAATTTTTGGCAAATGATTGAACGAGCCGAAGGTGATATGAGTGTTGGCTATTAGCGGCGGCGGAGCTACGGGTGGCGCGTCAGCAGGTGGGCGAAAACACAGGAAACAACCATCCAGTGTGATGACGGTTTCGCTGTACAGTGATTGATAGCGTTGCGGACTGACCAGTGTGTCGCTGATTAGATAATCAATCGCAGCCATTCCTGAGGTACAAGGATAGCCTAGGTACAACGCTTGCACAGGTGCAGGTTTACGAGCAATCAGCCTGGCACGGTTAGCGGCGGTATGGCCGCCCAGATCGATGAGGATATCCACTTCGTCTGTTACGATTTGCGTACCGAGCCGATCATCGCTCCAGTTGTTACAGTCGTGCCAGTGGGGTACTAATTGCTTTAGCCGCAGTGTTGTTTCGTCTGTGTTTGCACCTACATAGTAAGTACTGACTTTTACCTTGGCCGGATCGTGATGAGCTAACAGTGGTTCGATGAAAAATCCCACTGGGTGATTGCGTAAATCCGCTGATAAATAGCCAACGCGCAACGGTTTGGCGGCACCACGGCGAATTGGAGTAAAACTCTGGCCCACGTGTTCGGCAATCGCTGCGCTGATGGTGCGGTGGCGGATGCTGATGGCGCTGGGCTCGGGCCAATCGAGGTAGAGGCTTGCGAACAAAAGATTCGAGGCAACACTGTGATCTTGTGAAGAGCATTTCAGCGCCCGCTCGTAACAGGCTAAACCAGCCGCGACATCAGCCGCCAGAACATGGGCGTTCCCTAGAGATTTCAATGCTTCAGAAAATTCAGGGTGTAGTTCGACAATCGGTTCCAGTAGCGCCAGCGCACCACCGATATGACCACTATCCAGCAGTGTCAATGCCAGCGCCACATCAATTTCAGGTTGCTTTGGTGCGAGCCGATGAGCTTCACGGTAGTGCTGCACCGCTGCTTCAATTTGACGAAGTTCGCGGTAGGCTGCGGCGAGATGCAAATGTGCTTCGACGTGTTCTGGATGTTGCTTAATCAGATGTTTCCAACTAGTCAGTGCAACATCAGTTCTTCCCAGCCGATACAATGCAAGCCCGAGAGCTAACAACGCTTTTTGGTGATCAGGATTACACTGCAAGGCTGCGGTGTAACTGGCTGCCGCCAGTTCGTAATTGTCGGCATCGCGTAAGCTATTGCCGAGATTATAGTGTGCATCAGCGTTGTTGGGCTCTAGCTGCACTGCGCTGCGATGGCTTGCTGTTGCTTCATCAAACCTGCCCGAAGTGCGCAGCAGATTACCTAGATTCATGTGTACACGTGCAAAGTCGGGCTTGAGCCTTAGCGCCTCTCGGTACAAGGCCTCGGCCTCCTCATTGCGTTCGGCGTTGCGTAATAGATTGGCGAGATTAAAACATGCCGGGTATAGCGTCGCATCAAGATCCAGCGCGCGCCGATAAGCTTGCTCCGCCATTTCTATATCGCCCTGATCACGCTGCAGATTGGCATAGTTAAACCATAATTGAGGCAACGTATCATCAACGTTTAGTGCTTGCCGAAAACATTCTAACGCTTGGTCAGGTCTTTGGGCCGCTTTGAGCGCCGAACCCAGATTAGCAAGTACTGCAACGTGCTCTGGAGCCTCAATCCGCAATGCTTGATAGGCTGTAATTGCAGACTCCAGATCACCTTGATGATGGTGTGCCAATGCAGCTTGCAAACGGTTTTCGAAGTCAGGTTCCATGCACTTCTGGCGGGAGTGATTTGTGCGCCACCGCCCATAAGTCAAAAGCTTCACCACGTTTAACTTCGGCTCGTGCGAACCCTACCCGCGCCAAAACATTACCCAAGGTGCGAGCGGTAAAGCCTGTACGGTGTGCCATAAAAACATTGCCGTCGGCAACATAACGGCGGTGACCGTAGAGCATATCGATAGCACTGATCGGCCCAGCAGGAGACTGGTAGGCAGTGTCTTCGAGTTGATCATCGACAACCAGTTGCGCGACGCTTTGCAAATCCGGCAATGTAATCAACGCAAACCCGCTGGGCTTGAGTACACGTAGAAACTCGGCCAGTGCTTGCGATACCTCGTGAGCGAACAAGTGTTCGAGATTGTGCGACGACCACACTGCATCCATCGAGTCACTGACGACTGCGCTCATATCGGTCATTGACGCGACAATATCCGGTTTAACCTTGGCGTTGATATCAAGTCGTACCTCGTGCCATTCGGGACTCTGGAAGGTCTGATGTAGTGTCTTTGGATTAAAGGGACCACAACCAACGTGCAAAACACTATGACTCTTGTGTGGTTTGCTCATAAGTTGTTGGTAAATTCAGTAGCGTTGGTCATATAACGCTGATCATCGTAACGCATATCAAATAGCACAGATCGAACATTAAAGCGATGTCTCGTCAATGGTGATTAGACGGCGGATTTCATCGGTGCGAAAGCCAATTGCCATGGGTCGGATGACTTCGGGAATGACTGCCACATCATAGAGTTCTTCGATAACCCCAGTAATACGTAACCAATGCACTGCATCACCTGTGCGCAAATCAATAATCAATAAACCACAACGCGGCTCAGCCTGTTTGTCAGCCAGGTTTTTATCCAGCGCCAGGCCAGAGAAAGTCTTGTTATGCCGTGGGCCGGATAATCCAATCACCGCAAAATCACCGATAAGACTTAATCCGCGGGCGTAGCCTGGACAAAAACACACCCGCTCAAAACAACCACGTTCACGATCCACATAGCCAAAATAACCCATCCCCGAATCCAGCAACCACAACTTATCCTGGTATAAACGCGGAGAGTGCGGCATTGACAGGCCATCAAGAATAATTTCGTTGCTTTTCACATCAATCACACAACCGCCGGTTTCGCGATTGTCACGCCAACCATCGGCGACATCGGATTGACTGACACTGGTTACATAACACGCTTCTCCCTGATCCATCGCCAAGCCGTTCAGATGACAACGATCTTCGGCAGCGAGCTTGGAAATGAATGGCGGTTGCCAGAGGGGTTTAAAACTATGGCTTTCACTGACTGTCGCTAGACAACTGAACAGGGTATTCACAAACAACGGTCGACCTTGCTGGTCAATACCGATATCGTGAATGTCGATATCACCCGTGGTCCAGGCCAGTTGTGGCACGTAACAGCGGTCATACTCCTGATAGGTTTGTCCCGGTAACAAACTGTTATCAAAGCGCCACAGTTGATACAAACTGCTCATAAACATGTGTTCGCTGCTGACATGTAAGCCCATGCAGCGGTTAAAGGTGCGGTTGAACAGCGACATCTCGCCGTTTTTATTCATGCCCAGCAAAAATAGTTTACCAGCCTGGTAAGTACTCAGCACAATACTGGCACGTTGTTCAGTCAACCAGGAGAGAAACTGGCGTGAGGTGGTAAATTCAAAGGCGGGTGTTTTAGTCATATTTATTTTGTGTGAAATAAAATAGTAGGTTCCTGAGATTCAGGAACAGTAAACTTAGGACTGACAATAAACAAGTTGGCTGTTCATATTACTTGTGCATATTCCTAAGCCTGAATAGGATTGATAGACTTTGCGTGATCATACTCGTGATTACAATTTTCCAACGAAAAATTATACCTATAGCTGTATCGCTAAAGCAATTCCAAGCAATAATGTATCTGTTTGAGGATTTTGCGTTCGACAATAATCAACTTATTATTTATCTCGCGACGGTGTCAATGAGAAATAGTCTATATTAAAACTATACTCAGCACTGTTATAAATCGTAAAAACTCGGTCTATATTGAAGAATTACAACGCATCGATGGGATAATAAAGTATATTAAAATTCACTATTTTAGTGGTATTTAATCACAACTTTAACACACCCCAATACCTAAACGTATAGGATATGTAAGGGTCAAAGAGGTAGTTTTGTAGTCAGTTAGAGAACCCCAACAGTGAACACTGCATCGACATGGGGTTCGTATATTTTTGCAATCAAGTATGAGGCCCGCCCATTTGACTGACCTCACAGATGACTCTTATTGATACCCCACATGCAATCGTGATGCACACGCGGTAATACCAGACACGGACGGAGACTACGCCGGACCAACCCCCGGTACGGGGCAATGTCACTAACTTAAGCAATCCACCCCCTATAACTGATTGAAATATCGTATAATTAACTCACAAAACAACCCGCATGAGGCACCCAATGATCGACCCAACTCTTATTTCCTAATACCTATAAGCTTATAACCAAAATAACTAACAGCGCCGCTTTCATCGAAACTCACCGTATTGATGACAAGGACTTCACACGTAATCGATGCCTGACACTCCCTGTTTTGATCAGTTATTGCTTAAACATGCTCAAAGGCAACACTCAATCAGAGCTCAATCGCTTCTTTCAGATCCGTGACCAGTTGGATGTTCCGACACCTAAAGTCACAGCCGCCGCTTTTTTCAAAGCACGCCTGAAATTCTCAGCAACTGCCTTTGTTGATCTGAACAGGCATGTGATCAACCACTTTTATCCAGCAGTCACAGCACAGACCTGGAATGGACATCGTGTGCTGGCTGTGGATGGAGTGAAATACCATTTGCCGAATGAGGAGGCGATTCATACTGAATTTGGTGGGCAATCGAACCAGCATACCGATGAAGTGCCAATGGCGCTCGGTTCAGCACTCTACGATATCCATCAGAAAATCATTATTGATGCACAGCTGTTTCCTTATCGTAGTGATGAACGCGAGGTTGCCTTCAAACACCTGGAAGCCACGCAAGCCGGTGATTTAATCCTGTACGACAGAGGCTATCCAGCATTCTGGTTGATGGCTGCACATCAGTTTTATCAACGTGACTGGTGTATGCGTGTCAAAGCCGACTTTAATACCGAAGTCAGTCAATTCGTTGCCTCTGGAGCCAAGCAGCAGATCGTCACCTTGACGGCCAGCGATGAGGCAAGACACAAATGCCTCGGCAGAGGCTTGCCAGTTGAATCACAGACAGTGCGACTAATCCACATCACAGTGAAAAAGAAAGTGTACTTTTTAATGACCAATCTGTTGAACACACAACGTTATCCAGTCCATGCGTTTAAAGCGTTATATCATCTGCGCTGGCAAATCGAAGAAGGCTATAAGCGCCAGAAATCCTGGTTGGAGATCGAGAATTTTACCGGCAAATCAGTGTTAAGTGTGCAACAAGATTATCATGCGCGTATCCTGAGTTTGAATCTTACAGCCATTGCGGTGTTTGCCGCACAGCGACATCCAGATCAGACGCTACCGCACCGAAAATGCCGTTACCAGATTAATTTTGCACAGGCCTTGTCAACGATGAAAGATACCATCGTAAAATGCTTGTACGGTTTGATATCAATGCAGGGATACGAACAATTAGTGGAAACAATCAGGCAAAGTCTGACGATTATACGGCCAGACAGACGCTTTGAACGCAAAAAACGCAGTGGTGCCCGTCGGAAATTTCATCCGTGCTATAAAAGAATGCTGTGATTACAATGAGTTGAGCTTAAGTTAGTGACATTGCGGTACGGGGATCGGAAACGCGGTAACACGAATAGAAAAAGTAGGGTGGATAAGCTTGCGCCATCCGCCGCAAGTTATATACTCTCCACAGGCCAAATTACCGACGCAATCGCATTCCAGGTGGAACTTACTTTTTTACAGTCAATTTACTTGAGCGAAAATCCCACTTGCTTGTGGAACATATTGAAGAATTGCGAACAGCTGTTCGTACAGCCAAGCAAAAGCATTCCTTTCATATTGACGCTTGGGTTGTATTACCTGATCATCTTCATTGCATCTGGACTTAGCCTGTTGGTGATGATGATTTTTCTAATCGGTGGCGTGCAATTAAAAAAGCATTTACAAAATCTATCCCGAAGACAGAATATCGCTCTAAAGCCCGTAAAAAAATAAATGAGCGTGGCATTTGGCAAAGACGTTTTTGGGAACATACTATTTGGGATGATGAAGATTATGCTGCTCATATGGATTATATTCATTATAATCCAGTCAAACATGGCTGGGTAAATACCGTTAGAGAATGGCCATTTTCGACTTTTCATCACTTAGTCAAAAAAAATATTTATCCAATTGATTGGGCTGCTTTTAATAACGAATCATTTGATGCGGGTGAAAGGAAATAGTGGGCACATGCGGCGGATGGCGCAAGCTTATCCGCCCTTTTATGTGTGTTATGCGTTGGTAAATGTCGGTGCATTATCGGTAACCTAGCCTTCAATCATCAAGGTTGTAGTGCCTTGTGGAATATCAAGACCATTAAAGCACATTCCCACTAATTGGTTTTATCGCCTTGGGCGCCAAACTCCAGATCACTACTGCCTGGCTTGACCAGTTGCAATATTATCTTCTGCATCATCACTGCTGGCGGAGACTGAGATATCAAGCGTGGTTTGCTCAGTATTGTCGAAACGCTGACCAAACACTATATAACTGGCACCCGATAATTTGCCGTTAGGACCGGCATCAGGTGCCCCAATCAGCAGGTCGTCAATACCATCGTTGTTGATATCTCCCGCCACGCTTACTGAGTAACCAGAGTGATCAACTCCGTCTACCCCGTTAAGCACAAAACCGTTACCGCCATCCAGGGCAGATAGTTCAAGCATCCCGCTGTTGCCTACGTCATTGGCACCAAACACCACATAACTGGCACCCTGGGTAAAACACTCAACCACACTGGACTCACAATAAGCACCTGGTTCACCAATCAGCAGATCATCGACACCATCACCGTTGATGTCACCCGCCGCACTGACTGATTGACCGAAGAAATCATCTACGCCTACTCCTTTAAGCACAAAACCGTTGCTGCCATCTAGTGCAGATAATTCCAGCGTCCCGCTGTTGCCCACGTCACTGGCACCAAATACCAGATAACTGGAACCGATGTCTGTGTCGTCATAGATTATGAAAGGAGCACCGATCAGCAGGTCATCAACACCATCATTGTTAACATCGCCCGCTGCACTCACCGAATAACCCGCAGTATAATAATCGGGGTCAGTAATCGGAATAATCGGGGTCAGAGTAACATTAAGTTGTTGACTCTCCTCAATAAATGTTACTCTGACCCCGAATATCTTTGATTTATAGACATGAATAACACAAATTTCAATTGTTTCAGAGGTAAAAAAAAGAATTTTGACTTTCTTAACATGCAGTATACAAAAGCATACAGGATAGATATTCGCGCATCTGAACTGGGACAGGTTGTTTTAGGAAACCACATGACTCAAGAGGATTATTAAAACAACACTATTGACTCTTGTTGTTTCATATTGGACAATACTTAAAACAAACATCTACTTTATATTAAATATAAAAATATATTTGTTAACTGATTAAAACCCATGCAATGCTAAAGGCGGGATTAAGCAGACAAATACAAATATGATTCAAACGACATAACACCTGAATACATACCTATTAAACTAGATTATTAACATAATTTAATAATTTATATCCATCGATAATATAACTATTTTATGGTCACTTGATAAGTATTTCTTCACCCAGCCGTTTCATCAATAATTCACGGTAGTGTTCCGCCTTGGCAACTTGCAAACTTTCCAGCGGATTATAGTCATCGGTCACTATAAATGCATTCTTGGTATTGATACTGATTTCCTTTTTTGCAAGTTCTCTCTCGATATGTTGATGGTCTTTATGCGGTTTTAAAGCATCCGGCGAGCTGGAAACCAGAAAAACGATATCGTTAAAATCTTCACCGGGCTCTGAAACAAACACGCGTCGATGCGCAAACACCGCATCAAGAGTACGCGCCACTGCTTCTACGGCGATTTTATCTGAGCCTTCAAGAAAACCGATCATATTCAAGGCCAGCACACCATTCTCTTTTAACAAGGATTTCAAGGTCTGTAACATTTCCACGCTGAGTAAATGAATTGGCTCGGTTCCTCCGGTAAAGCAATCATGAATAATCATGTCGTATTGCTTGTCCAATTTTGTTACTTGATAACGTGCATCTCCAATTATCAAGTCGCCAGTCGGCTTGAAGTTGAAGTATTTACTGGCCACTCTGGCAACCTCAGGATCTATTTCGATAGCATCTGTCTTCACTCCCTGTCGATCCAGGACACCAACCAGATGACCACTACCTAGCCCGATTAATAAAGCATCTTTAGCTTCCGGCAAAAAACGTGGTAATAAACCAACGATATGCTGATAGCTCAACAATCCATTACCAGTATCCAGGCTCTCGGCACCAATGGTTGATGAATCGGATAACAACCACCTGACTCGTTCATATGGCTGATCAACCACACGTACCCAGCCATAATGACTTTCAACATCTGACAATACGCGATAATCTTTAACAACACGCTCTTCATGCATCAAATATACACTCACCAATACTGATGCCACTGCCAGACAAGATACAATCCATAACACCGGTTTAACAGTGAGTTGCAATCGTCTCAATTCATAGATTGCCAACAAAAATGCTAGCAGCAATAACACCAAACTAATGCCCAGTAAAATCAACCTGATACCAGCCAGCGGTAACAAATAAAAGCCAAGTAACAGTGTTCCGAACACACTACCCAGCGTACTTATTGCATAAACCGAACCGACCACAAAGCCGACACCTTCGAGTCGCGATGTTGCCATCTTGATAACAAATGGCCCAGCCATCCCCAGTAACACCAGACAAGGTGAAAAGAGTATAAATGCGCTTGCAAAAGCACCGGCGCGCAAACCCAATAAATTGGTTGCTGACAACACACCTGAACTCATCAGCGGAATCACGCCAGTCAATATTGCTGCTAGAAAAATCACATGTGACAAGCGTACAAACCCTTGTTTATCTGCCAGCAGACCACCGACATAATAGCCGATAGCCAACGCCAGCAATGTGACCGATATCAATGAAGACCAGACAAATAAACTGACACCATAAAATGGCCCGATAATGCGAGTTCCCATTAACTCAATCATCATCACTGCAGCACCTGTTATGGAAACGATCACATACAGGAATATATGATCAGTTAGATTCGACTGGACGCTTTGATGCTCTGTTCTCATCGTGGAAACCTGCGCGAAATGACCTGCTCTGCTACTTTGCCCCATTACTAAACTCCCGTTTGCTAAAAAAGGCCATGTATCGTATTCGATGACATGACCTTTATCGTTTTTTCCAACAGGTATCTAAGATTGCCAAACGCCATCCTGACGAAAGGATCGCTCTGGAGAGCACTACTTTGTTGGAATTCGTGCTTTTGAATAAAGATACTTTACATGACTAAATTCTGACTGCTATTAATGCCAGATCAGTAGAGCGTGTTTTTTTCCTTTTCAGTCCAGCAACGCTTAGCAACCCAGAGGCAAACAACCATGCGGCGGCTGGAATTGGTACTGCAGAAACAGTGACATCACCGCTCACAACATTTCCAGAAATACCATCTGTTGCACTCCAAGTCCCAATCATAGGCATTCCATTAGCAGCCCCAACTGAAAGATCATTGAAAGACAACAAATCACCTATATCCAGGCTAAATTCCACTACGCCTTCAACATTTGCTGGATCATCAACGGTAAACTCAGCGTCGAAAGAACCTGCTGTCTGCTCTGTGTAGCTGTAATCCCCAACATTAATGGAATAGGACAAGTTATAGTTATCGTCGTCATCTTGCAAAGGCACAAACACAGTTGCAAATCCCCCATCAGCATCCGCAATCTCTTGCAATACATGTGTGTCGATTGCAAGCGACCCCTGGAATGTGTCTCCAACGGAAACACCACCAAACGCAGACCCTTCAACAGCCATCGTATCGAGGTCAATCACATATTCCAATAAATGTGCGCTAACGTTAAACGAGAACAATAGTGTAAATGTGGTAAGAATAAATTTAGTTTTTATTTTCATCATTAAGATACTCCAAATTTTTTCGGTACTGGTGACACAAGCAAAATAATCATGTCAGCTAGCTGCCTGCTATTGGCTGCGGCAACTAACTGACACAATTACATTTCAAGGTCGCAGTTTACGGTTGGCGACTACCAAAAGCATCGATATCCGCATCAGATGGCCTGATAACTTCTTCTGTGGGTTCTCCACAGTTTTTTGGAAGCGGGTTGTTTTCAAGATCACGCACCACTTTAAACGACGCTGTAAATGTTTCAGTCAGACGTACTTTTGGATTTGGGGGATCGAGAAGAGGAAACAGTTCGGAAGCTGATGTGCCAATCCAGGCGATTGCATAACCACTTTTGCAATACTGAATCGAAGGGACTTCTATTTTCAGGTTGCCCACACAACTGTCTGGATTAATTTTTGGAAACTTGGTTTTAATTTCCAAATTATCATAATGGTCATTATCGACCATACCTCTCAACCATTTGATCGCTCTTACACCCTCGGTCTTAACACCATGACTGTAATAAGGTCCAACATCTCCTTTTTCAATGTTAACTTTCTTCCAATTTGCCGAAACACGCGCTTTAATACCCATCATCGCGTTTGCTCCAAAAATACCACCATCACGATCTGTGGTCATGAAGTCACCGCTTAAATTTTCAGCATTTGGAAAAATAACCACTACATCTGTCGTTGCAAAATGCTCATCTGCTTCATTTTTGCAATCGTGCGGAAGCTGAACCCCAAGTGATGCGCTTGATCCTTCCAGGTATTCGCGCGGAGCATCACCTAGGGCAAAAACATTTTCCCGTGCGATACCAATATGTGCTGTTGCATTTCCCGCGATTGCTAGCGCGCAAATTGCCGCTGCTCCAGAAATTACTTTTTTCATTATTAACTCCTTATGATGTTTAATGATGTTTAATGATGTTTAATGATGTTTATTTTTTTCGGTAACCCACTTGAACAGTTATGAAGGTCACACACAGATAACCCAGGTCTGTCAGACACCAAGTTACACACTGCATATGCATAACCCACACCAAATATCATTTATCTAATACAATCAATAAATTATTGGTATTAATGAATACAGGTCATGCATAAAAACAAGGCATATGCCACACCTATAGCTGGCATATGCCCTATATTATGGTATTAAAACGAAAAAAGCCGATTAACTGGCTGGTCAATATATAGTATTGACTCGAGTATTAAAGAGTTCGATTGGGGAAATCTATTGGATAAAAAAAATGGCGATACAAGCCTAAACCTGTATCACCATGTGGTGGTGTTGCTCTCTTCCATGAGTGCTGAGGGAGTATACCTGTTGGTTCGGTACTTAACCTTATTGCGAAATCAATCCTTTTTTGTGTACATAATCATTTTAAGCCAGTGGGTAATTACAAAACACCTGGCCTCTCTTGTTGTGTGCTGTAATGTACACTGAAGAACCAGTTTCCATTTGTCGGCAGCTCGTTAACTGTCCATGATTGAACAGTTCCCGAAGTTGCCGGTGCAGGCTCATTTTGCAGATTTTGTGCAGCAAACCATGGCACAAAATCATCCTTTGCCAATGTATATTGTTGAATCGTCTTGTTATAACCTAACCATTCAACAATCGGTTTCTTCGATGCTTTGATACGGTAGCTTTTCGCACCTTCTGGAACCACCCAGCTTAATGTATATGTACCATCAGCATTTTTTCTGGCAGTCGTATCCAGCGTTTGATATCCATGTTTTGGAGCAGGTCGAAACAAGTCGGTATACATTAGGGCTTGCTGCTGACCATTGGACATCATTCCGGGAAGATAAACATTGGTTCCACGCTCATAATTGAGTTTGAAGGCCTGTGCAAACAAGTCAACACCATCGACATGATCAATTCCGAACATGTCATAAATGTGCTGTAGATAACGATCTGCAACATAGACTGATTCTGAAAATCCTGTGTTCGGATTAGCCTGATCAACAAAATAATCGTAGGTAATACCACTGGTCGTACCATCTTCATTACGCATCATTTCACGATATAGGAAAAAGGCTTGACCAAGAACCACATCTTCCAGATCCTCTATCTTGTAGTTAATTCCGGTTTGGCGCATAATGCGCATCACTTGAAAATAAGCTTCACCTGATATTTGCGCACCAAAAAAGTTATGCACAACGCGCTGGTCAAAACCGGCAGCCACTGCCATGTTAAGAAAACCTCTTGACTTATCTTGTCCACGGGTCGCTACTTCACCATCAACCGCCTGAGAGTCAACCAGAAGATCGATACCTGACTTTACTTCTTCCAGATAACGGTTGTCCTCTGTAAAGCCGTATAGCCAGGAAAAGTTTTCAAAACGACGTAACCAGGCACGATAGTAAGGCGCTTCCGGAAAAGCGAAATAGTTTGCGCGCTCATCAAACAATTGATCTTCTCCATAATCGATAATTGCTTGATGTATACGTTCACTACCAGTCAGATAGTAGGCGATCGGTAAATAACGCGTCAGTTGATGTTCGCTGTCATACTTATGGATCCCTCTTTCTTCTCCGTACGGCACAGCAAGTGAATTATCCTGAGCCAGATCAAAACCATCCGAATGGGCAATGGCGATATCCGTCTCATAACCTGCATACTGAAGTACACGCGCCATGTACATCGGGCTTCCACCGCGCCAGAAATCAACAACATCCTTCAGACGGTCTGTGTAGTTTCGACGCCAATGCGTGAAGCGTTTCACCGTAAAGCCTGGAGCCTCTACAGGCTTGATTGAATGAGGTTCCAGACTATTGTATTTACTAAAATAGTCTTCTTCCTCAGTGAATGACACCATACGGTTATCACCAAGCATGGCTTTTGCATTGCGATAGTACTCAAAATCAGCACGTGCAACCAAAGGCCAATCCAGCTTGTGGCGCACAGCAGCCGAATCAGTGCTGGCAAACGCGATAGTAAACTCACGCGTTATATGTCCGCCCCAGTTAAACGTCTGGTTATTTTTACCGCTATAGCGCGAATGCAAACCGATATCTACCTGACCATCACCATTAATTTCAAATGATGCAGGAAAATAGTTTGCCATCCAGCGCTGAGCTAAAGTAATGGTTTGACTTCCACTTTCAACTTTAGCATACGCAACACTGCGGTCATTTCCACCTTGCTGCTCTGTATTGCCAGCCATCACCACCCTGACACCTTTGTTATCAGCAGCAAAGTCATAGGCAAAGTCGGAAGAGCACGTACCAGCAACGGTCGGTTGCCAGGTATAGCAATCAGTCAGTCCATTCTGATTAAATGGATGGTTGTCTACATACCCCTGGTAGATTAAGGCTGATTCCTGAGCAACCAGCGTATCCTGCCAACTGTCTCCATCGTCAGCTACAAAAGTCACTTTTGGATTATCATTGACCATCACAAAGCGCACCCCGTAACCATCATAGTTTTGTGCTGTCAGCACCTCTTGTGATGCATTGCGGATAGTCAGATCAGTTTTCACATCGGAACTGTTTTTCACGAAGTGAAGACGTGCCGTATACCAGAAGTGACCAGCACCATCCTTTTTCTTCAATCGACCATCAACTCTTATGATGGTAGTGACCGAACCATTTTCTTCTATACTGACTTGCGTATTGTTATCCGCTAGCGAGGTAAATTCCTGGCCATCTTTGATTGAATAAACAACCATCGATTCAGCCAGCTGTTCTACTCCACCAACAATTGCTGATGACAATATTGATGCGCTGTTTTTGTCAATAACAAATTTAGCGACACCTGTATCAACAGTCGCCCCGTTTTCAGTTTCCTGCGCCAGATTATTAGCTGTAGTAGCAGAACCTTTAATCAGAGTTACCTGAGAATTTCCTCCTGTACTAACATCTGCCAGAAAATCAACATTCAGCCAGCGTATTTCTCCATTCGGATAATGGCTTAACGCTCTAAACTGATTAGCCGATGCTCCTTGTAATTCCAGCTGATTGACAGAGGTAATTCCAGTTCCTTGTTGTAACGGAACACCAACACTAACCAGCTCATTCGAATGATTAATACCGGCAATATGCGCTGGATGTGCTTCCAGAACGCTCAAGGTCGGCAATTCACCATTCCCTTCAGTTTCTGTATTCACAGGTGGTGTTCCTGAGTCTGGATTCGATGGATTGTTTACATCGTCAACCGGTGTTGAACCTCCGTTTAACGTTTTTATATCATCAATCAAACCTGAACCACGAACCAGAAACGCATCGATAGATACTATGCTATTGCCTGACTGCGCATCCTGAAGATCCTCAAGAAGATTTCTCTTGATTGTATGCCATTGGCCGTCTTGTGTTTGAGGCCCAAGTCCATGATGGACATACCTGCCTGATCCTAAAGCATCATAATCAACAGATGTATAGTACAAATAGCGATGACCAAGTGTAGTCTGAACACTGATATACACGGTGTATGCTTCTGAATACTTCATCTTCCATTCAATGGAAGTATTGTCACTATCAGGTGTAGCAAAGCTATATCGGAATCCTGTATCAGTTCCGGAACCTTGAAGCTGTATCACACGATTGGTACTATCGTCAGGATCAACGATATTGCTGATTTTTCCAGAAAGTTTGTTCGTGTATACTTCCCAACCATTGATATCAAAGATTTCAGTGGTTTCCGGAATCTCTTCATCAGTAACTTCCGGAATAGTATCGGCTGTTAATGTTTTGATGTCGTCAACCAAACCTGAACCACGAATCAGAATCGCATCGATAGATACTATGCTATTGCCTGGCTGCGCATCCTGAAGATCCTCAAGAAGATTTCTCTTGATTGTATGCCATTGGCCGTCTTGTGTTTGAGGCCCAAGTCCATGATGGACATACCTGCCTGATCCTAAAGCATCATAATCAACAGATGTATAGTACAAATAGCGATGACCAAGTGTAGTCTGAACACTGATATACACGGTGTATGCTTCTGAATACTTCATCTTCCATTCAATGGAAGTATTGTCACTATCAGGTGTAGCAAAGGTATATCGGAATCCTGTATCAGTTCCAGAACCTTGAAGCTGTATCACACGATTGGTGCTATTGTCAGGATCAACGATATTGCTGACTTCTCCAGAAAGTTTGTTCGTGTATACTTCCCAAGCATCGGTATTTTGATCTTCAGCATCTTCCTGCATGACATGAGTAGAATCATCCACGTCAGCTGGAACTACAGGGTTCAGATCAGAGGTGTCCGCGTCAGGAGCCACTACAGTAGCCAATGGCAACTTATAAAAATAGACATTTTCATCAACCGCATTGACGACAATAAACGCATTCTTGGATGGGATATAGCGGAAACGTCCATATGTCCCCTGGCTATTAGATTTGGATGGAATTACTGTATTGGTTGCCGCTGGTGAACGTTTAGTCCACTGAAACGAATCGAGATCCAGCTCATAGACATCTTGTGGTTGTAAATCTTTGTCTGGCTCACCACTCCACGCAATCATGGTTTTGCTCTTGCTATCGTAAACAAGACTTGGTGCTTTAGCATTGAGAATCGAGTTGTCACCAGTGGTTACCAAATCTTTGCGGGTAACATTTTGCAAATCAGACAAATCATAGTAATAAGCTAATCCATCACCAATCACCACCATCTTTCTACGTTCCGGGTCAATTTCAGCTGTCATGCTGTCCGAAAAGAAACTATCTCCAGATGTTAACTCAGTCCATTGATCGGTGACCGGGTTATGCATCAACAGAGAATCCTGACCAAAACTAAATACATTTTTAGTGACAGCATCATAAGCTGAAAAAATCGTGTAGTACCATGATTTTTCAGGAGTATCTTTTTTGCGCACCCAAGTCGTATTGGCTAAATCCAACGTCCAGGTTGCATCTGACAACTGACCACCGGGCCAACGCGATCCACCAGCAGCCCACAATTTATCCAACTCAGGAATATACTCCACACCATCATAAGTATGGCGCGCAATGGGTTTTCCATCAGGCATTGTTTCACCACCAGGACACTCACCATACCAACCAAAACCATCGCAACCATCAGATAAATCACTGGGTTGTGTGATTTGTTGCCAGGACAATGTATCCACATCAAATCCATAAACTTCATTACCAGCATAATCACCATGACCACCACCCCAGACCAGCAAGCGATCACGTTTGGTATCATAGGCTCCGCCACTCCAGGCATTAATTATTCCTGCACAGTATGCTGACCATGCATAGCCATGTCCTTGAGCATTATCTTCAGGACAGAGTTGATTGAGTTTAGAATTGGGCACTTCATACCAGTGTCCGGGTTGTAAATTATCGATTTCATTTGCTGCCAGCGTAAGCTGACTAGCGCTAATTAGTGTTAATATCAATACTATTTGAGCATTGATCAGGAATATCTGTTTCACAAGTTTACCCTCGATTCTTTCCATAAGAATTCATCAACTCAAACGTTATTCACCACAAATATCGTTGAGCTCAATTCCAAAACACAAAATGTGCTTTGTTAAAGGGGTAAATCTAGTTAAACTCTGTGTTTAAAAATTATTATTAATTAGTTTTTGCGACTCAGGTCTCGATAAATTTATATTATTTAAATATTTATGAGAAATTGATCACAATAAATTATATATAGCCTGGTTAATTCATAGAAAACATTTTAATCAAAAGTCGTTTAATTTATTTATTGTTACATTTTTCATAATGTTATGGTTTAAATTTAACAAAACAGCACACTAACCGTTTCTTATTTTTATATGCGATTCTTCACATTTTTCATATATTATGTGATCCTCATCAAAAATTTATTTCCATCACAATATCTAAAAAAATCATCTAGCCAACGCAATAATTATTTATTATTTCAATAATTCAAGATAAGTTGATTTAAATAATATTAATATTTAGCTTAATAACAATAAACAATCTCACCATTCATAGTTTCATGAGCATATTTGTTACATCTGTCATCAAAACCCAAACTTCGAACCATCGCCTGGATGTTCTAAGAATAGATCTAAGATCTCAATATGGGGATGCAAGGCAAAAGTGTACGAAAAAACGCAGCATACTGGCGTATGTGAATATTTTTAAATCACTTTTAATGCCACACACTGCGTCTTTCATCGAGATCTAAAGTAATACGTGCCTTTTTAAACGTACTTCTCATGGCACCAGTCCTTTAGTACAGAAGTGACTTAGCCTGCAAACATATTATTCAAGTGACTCAATTACTAGAGCTGGCTGATCAATACAGTTGTCCCCAAATCACTCCCATGCTAACGTTATGCGCCATGAGTACTCCATTTAAACAAATTGCCTTGTTTGGCAAACCCAACCCGTTAATCAGCAAAACTTTGACGGTTATCTACCGTTATCTAACAAGCAACGGATATAGCGTGCTGATTGAAAACGATATTGCACCATTTTTACCTGCTGACAATAGCGCACAGAGCATGGCGCTAGACAAGCTACCAGCTCATTCGGAATTGGCAATAGCAATTGGTGGGGATGGGACATTTTTATCTGCTGCACGTACTTTTTCAAAACATCAGATCCCTTTGATTGGAATCAATATGGGGCGATTGGGCTTTCTGGTCGATATTTCACCAACAGACTTACCGGAAAAACTTGAAGCAGTATTAAAAGGTGATTACATCGCTGAAGAGCGCCATCTCATAAACGTGCGAATTATTCGCGATAATCGAGTCATTCATCAGCAAATAGCAATGAATGAGGTAGTGATTCATCGCTGGGTGACACCAGAAATGATTCACATCAACACTAAAATCAATGATGTATTCCTTAATGAACAGCGTTCTGATGGCCTGATTATTTCAACACCAACAGGCTCAACGGCATATGCATTATCTGGAGGTGGGCCAATTATTACACCGACTCAGAATGTGTCGCTTCTGGTTCCGATCAATCCTCATACACTCAGTCATCGACCAATCATCATTGATGCTGACAGCGAAATTGAAATCACATTTACCCAGAATACCCACATTAATGCTCAGATCAGTTGTGATGAAATCGCAATTCCTGATGTCACCATTCATGATCGGGTGCTGGTTAACAAAGCACCAGAAAAAGTGAGGATACTCCATCCTTCTGACTATGACTTTTACAATACCTTACGCGCTAAATTACACTGGAGCATTTAAGCGGTGTTATCGTCCATAACCATTTTTGATCTTGCCGTGGTGCAATCATTGGAATTGGAGCTTGATCGCGGTTTGACCGTATTAACCGGGGAAACAGGAGCCGGGAAATCCATTTTACTCACAGCGCTTGGTTTGGCACTCGGTAACCGCGCTGACTCAGGTTATATTCGACCAAATTGCAAACGCGCTGAGATTACCCTGGAATTTAATTTGCAGGACTCTCCGGATGCCGCCAGCTGGCTGAAAGATCATGAGCTTGATGAGAATAATCAATGCTTGATTCGACGGGTCATTACTGAAGACGGACGATCCAGGGCCTACATCAATAATCGTCAAACCACCCTACAATCACTCCAGGAATTATCCAGTCATTTACTTGAAATTCACGGACAGCACGCACATTTAACGCTTCTGACCAACTCTGAACAGCGCAGACTGCTGGATGATTACGGTGGGTTAAATAAACTGGTTAATGAACTGAATATACAGGTTAAACAGTGGCAATCTGTTCACAACGAGCTGGAACAGCGTGAACATGCCATGCAAGATGCCGATGCACGAATAGAATTATTACGCTATCAGGTTGAAGAACTAGAAAAAAATGAAGTGGAAACGCTCGAATACGCAACGATTTCAGACCAGCAACATCGACTCACTCATTTAGATAGTATACTCACTACAGCCCAATCGGAGCTGACTCGTCTTTATGATGACGAACAATCTGCAGTCGCCAATGCTCTGGATAGTAGCATTCAAGCGTTAACAGGAATTGTAGATTTTGCACCAGAACTGCAAGATGTTGTTTCTATGTTGACCGAGTCGCACATTCAAATTGAAGAAGCTAGCCGCAGCTTGAGGCAAATACTCGATTCACAAGAACCAGATCCCGAGCAACTCAGTTGGCTGAATGATAAACTAGTCATTTTTCATGACCTTGCCAGAAAACACCAAATACAACCTGATCAACTGAATACTCATTTATTGACTCTAAAACAACAGCTTGGCACTCTGGATAGCAGCGAAGAGACCCTGGAAGCGCTGCGCCAAACTAAACGCGAACTGGAAACCAACTACCAGGCACTTGCCAAAAAACTTTCCGAACGACGCGGTAAACTGGCTAAAAAACTGTCCACAGTCATCTCTGATTCAATTAGTCGACTAGGTATGCCACAAGGTCAATTTGTGATTGAGATTCAACCTGGAATAAATCTGGTACCCCAGCTTTACGGCTCAGACCAAATTCAATTTCTGATTAGTGCGAATCCCGGCTTACCACCCAAACCAATGTCAAAAATCGCCTCGGGAGGAGAACTGTCCAGAATCAGCCTGGCAATTCAGGTCGCAGTCAGCCAGACACATTCAGTTGCCACAATGATTTTTGATGAGGTGGACAGTGGAATAGGCGGCGGGACTGCACAAATTGTTGGTGATTTATTACGTCAACTGGGAAAAACACAACAAGTACTTTGTGTAACACATTTGCCCCAGGTTGCAGCTCAATCGCATCAACACTTACTAGTACATAAATCAACTGATGGCGACAGCACTCAATCCAGTGTGAGCCACATCGCAGATGATGAACGTGCACAGGAGATAGCACGCATGCTTGGCGGTATTGACATTACAGAACAAACTTTAGCGCATGCTCAGGAAATGCTGGATTGGAGCGATTCTCCAGCTGCTTAGGAATGTGCATACAATAACGTCAACAACTGACTTGTCTTGTTATCCATCTTTGGTGTTACCAGCAACAGTGACATAACTGACTATACGCCTGATGTGGTGCCTTGAAGACGAAACAATTCTGCGCCAATTGTCGACTTTATTCCATGCATGCTTCTTAATTACCTTTGTATAGATGATTAACAATCTACATAAAATCAGTGGGTTATTCCCTGAATGGTATCCTCAGTCAGCAGTACTAATCGCATGGCCTGATCGACACACTGATTTTTCGGTTACTCTGGAAGCAATCGAAACAACCTATTTAGCAATTGTTAGTGCTATTACCCTCAATCAAACCATTATTATTGCTGTTCGCGATCAACAACTAAAAACCCATGTAATAACACAACTATCCACATATCAAATCAACCCAGAGCAAGTTATCTATGTGGAAATACCCTATGATGATATCTGGGTACGTGATATTGCACCAATCGCTGTTCAACACAATCACTCTACAGATTTACTCTGCCTTCAATTTAATGCCTGGGGCAACCAATACAGTTGCCAAAACGATGCAAAATTCGCGCAGCGTTTTGTTGCCAGTCAAATCCTACCTGCTAGTTCACAAACCAGCACTCTGACCCTGGAGGGAGGAGCAATTGAAAATAATGGATTGGGAGTGGTGCTAACAACAACTTCTTGCATGTATGACCAACGACGCAATCAAATAGATCAACCTGCAATACAAAAACAGCTGCGAAAAGTTTTACACGCAAAAAGCATCATTGCACTAAAATACGGACAACTCTCTGGTGACGATACTGGAGGTCATATTGACACACTGGCAAGGTTTTGCTCAGTGGATACAATCGCCTACTCAAGCTGCGATGATCCCAGTGACGTACACTATCATCCACTCAAACAAATGTATAATGAACTAAAACAACTCAGAATAGATCACAACACACCTTATAAACTGATACCGCTACCAATTCCTAATCCAATTTTTAACAATCAAGGACAGCGATTACCTGCAAATTATGCTAATTTTCTAATTATCAACCATGCAGTATTAGTTCCACAGTATGGAGACACTCAAGATGCAACATCAATTAATAACCTGGCTAAGTGCTTTTCTGATAGAACCATTATCCCAATTGACAGCACAAGTTTGATCACACAATTTGGCAGTCTACACTGCATGAGCATGAATTACCCTCAGACCCTAAAACCATTACATATTCAATGAGCGAAATAACAACAAAATTAACTATTGCTATGGTTCAACAACATTGCAAAGGAAGCGCTACCGAAAATCTTGCTAAATCTATTGCAGGAATAAAACTAGCTGCCAAACAAGGCGCAAATCTGGTGATTCTACCTGAGCTGCATTCTCATCCTTATTTCTGCAAAACACAAAATGCAGAATACTTCAATCTGGCAGAACCCATTCCTGGTCTGACAAGTCATGAGCTGGCTCGAGTTGCCAAACAACATCATGTCGTCATTGTCGCTTCAATTTTTGAACGTCGGGATAAAAATATTTATCACAATACCGCTGTGGTTCTTGATTCAGATGGATCACATGCAGGTATTTATAGAAAAATGCATATTCCATACGATCCCGGCTATTACGAGAAATACTACTTTACTCAAGGAAATACTGGTTTCCAACCAATCACAACTTCAATAGGGAAACTTGGTGTAATGATATGCTGGGATCAATGGTATCCAGAAGCTGCCAGATTAATGGCGTTGGCAGGTGCCAGGTTATTAATTTACCCTACCGCAATCGGCTGGGAACCAAGTGATACTGACGAAGAGAAGCAACGACAATTGAATAGCTGGATAACGATCCAACGCAGTCACGCAGTCGCTAACGGAGTTTATGTCGCTAGTTGCAACAGAGTTGAAACAGAAAGCGATGCTGAAGTAAGCATTGATTTCTGGGGAAACAGTTTTATAGCAGGACCGCAAGGTGAGTTAATAGCACGTGCTGACGCATCATCTTCCAGTGTGATAATGACTACAATAGACATCGCACAAACTGAAACAGTGCGACAAACATGGCCATTTTTAATTAATCGGCGTATAGATGCCTATTCGGAATTAACAAATCAATACTTAGATGAGGAGTTAACTGAACGAACTTGAGCAACCCGTATAATTCTCTTTTTCTACTACGCTTGAAATGCAACAGTATTTAAATCAACTCCAAAATGCACCACAAGTTAATAGCGAGTGATGCACCTAGAAATCCTTTGAAACTAAGCTAAGGTAACCTGAAAGTAACCAATCCAAACCTAAAACCAGGTTATTTACTCCCGCCTGAACAGTGTAAAAAAACATCAGATCAATCCTTAATACTGTAAATAATTCAAACTATCTCATATTAAGATTTAACAAATGCATCTTATTAGGCACAACATTGATTGGTTACATATATGGATTTAATATTACGTTAGTAATCTGCCAACTCCTGAGTTAGATACGCATATCCTCTTCCTTATAGCCTTCTTTCACTAGCGCTTTCATCCAGTTAGGTTTCATACCACGACCAGACCACTTATCTGACGGATTGACTGGACTCTGAAATTTTGCTGCAACCTTAGCACCACGACGCGTTCGTGTTTTTTTATCAGTAATTTCTATATTAACTCCGATCGATTGGGCTAGCTGATGAATCTCAGATAAAACTTCTTTACGTTTTTCGCTTTGCCTATTTTCCAATACTTTTTCAGCATTGTTAATATAGTCTTTCAATTGTTGCTCTGACATTTGAGCTAATTCATTCATGATGACACCTCTGTAATTATTTTGATTTTGATAAACCCTTCGATCCTTTATATGTCTTGTGCCACTGTGACAATACAACCAATCACAACAGTCTATTCACTAACATTAGATCGAAAGATCATCTATAGATAATAATATACATTCTATCTCTATTTCTCAAGTCTTTATTATAATTTCAATGAAACAACTCTAAATTAATATAATATATTCGCTATCAATCATAGCTATTTTTCTATCATCACAGTCCACTGTTATGATAAAGCATAAAAGCAACATCAGAATCTAGCTAACATGCGGATGTATCTTCTTTATTAATAATAATAAGCATTTGAAAATAACACCCATAATTCATCCCATATTAAAAAAACTTGTTAACAACAAAGTACTTGCAATTGGCAAAGGCAGTTCGTACGGTTGTGTATTAAGTCGGGAAAAACACTGACAAAACTTGCTAACGAAAGTAGCTGACAAAACATCATCACTAAAGCATGAGTAAAAATAGCACTCAATTAACCAATATTTCTATTGGTATTCTGGCATTCAATACATATTTGTAAAAAATTATAAAAATGTCCATAGTGAACTGATATACCAGAACGATCTGTCATTATTTTTTACAAAAATAACTATATCTAATACCGATAACAGCAGAGTTATTATATACAACAAAACCCCCTACCCAATCAAACCTGCATCCAAGTCTGTTTCCTAGCGAGCATGACAGTCTGTTCTACAATAGGCGAAAAAAGACCCATTAAAATGAAATAATGCACTGTATGAACATAGACAATCATCTCATGCTTAAAAGATTGACTTTATATGTGTCTAATAGTTCATTTTTTTTATAAATGGTAATTGAAGACTATAAAAATTAAACATTAAAATATTGTCAGTGCTAAACTTTTTCTATTTCAACTGAATATTCTTGATTGATTGTTTGAGTAACAGTGGCTTTCCAATAAAAATCAACCTTAAGCTTCTTTGTACTATTAAATTCTAGAGCAACCGTTTCGACATAGATAGCCCAGTAAAACACTTGATATTTAAGACTATCCAATGACAATAGACAGAACTCATGGTAACAACATAAGCAAACCAGGCAGAGCAAAACTGTCCCCTTAATCATTTACATGTAAACGAATTTCATCAATACCCGAATTTGTTTAAATAAAACAACGTAAGCCACAGGAAAAACAATCAATCTGTGGCTTGTAAAGCAGATGATTTACTTTCAATTTTGATCAACCATGAGTAAATACAAGACCTCGCACAACTAGAAAAATATCATCGATTGATAGCATATGTTGGTAGTCCCTGTTAATGAAACAAGCACTCTAGACCTTATCCTGGCAACGCAATAAAATTAGTTCATCGGCTTAAATAGATTAAGACCTGCTTGTTAAAAACACAGAGGGTAGATTTGAGCATGCTGATCACCAATAATCATTTGATTATATTACTTTAATAATAAAACATAAGATTTTGATAAATATAATGATAAATATAAAACGAGATCTATTGGTCTCCTATGATATGTTTAGCAAATAACTGCCCCCACAAATAAACCATGAATGAAGACAGTTACCGAAGGAATATTCTAAATAGTGGACAGCTCACGAATCCTTATAGTTTCTGAAAGCAGAAACCGGGCTTCTAAGTCTGTGCCAAGTATTCAGAAACAAGCTTTAAAGCAATTGGAGTTATCGCAATGATTAGAGTTTAACTGCAGAAGTAAACTTGGGCCAGCTCTTAGAAGCTGTCATCTCTTTTGGTATGAAAAGATAGATTAACGAACTGAAATCATACTAAAAGACTGTCTGAAAATAGAAGTTGTCACGAAGAAAAGCTAATTTAGTATAATTGCGCCTCCATTCTCTGATTAATCGTCAACATGAAAGAGGCCACATGGTAATAGACAATCATTACTCAATGCATATAGGAGGCTGTTCGAGAACAGCTTCATGTCAATTAATATTTTATACCAACCAGCCTTACCCATCCGTCAATCTCAGTCGTTTCGCCAAACCTGAAATTACTCGCGTATTGCTGAATAATGTTATCTGTCTGATTTTCTAGAATTCCAGACAACACCAGTTCGCCATGTGCAACTAACATAGCGGTCAGTTGTGGTTTTAATTCAATCAATGGATTTGCCAGGATATTGGCTAATACGATATCTGCTGTTTGTATCTGGAAGTCTTCTGACAAACAAACACAAACTTTGTCTGCTACTAAATTCTTTTCTGCATTTTCAATGCTAGCATCCACAGCATCCGGGTCAATATCAACAGCCCATACCCGCTCTGCACCAAGCATTGCTGCGGCTATTCCAAGCACTCCTGAGCCGCATCCATAGTCAATGACAGTCTTACCATCTAAGCGTTGACCATCAAGCCACTCAAGACAAAGCGCTGTCGTCGGATGAGTTCCTGTCCCAAAGGCCAGCCCGGGATCCATGTGAATACAAACAGCATTTTCTGCCGGTGATTGCGCATCTGTTGGACATACCCAAAGTTGTTCACCAAAACGCATTGGTTGAAAATGATCTTTCCAGGCAACCTCCCAGACTTGATCGTCGAGTTGCTCATATTGCCAATTGAAGGAATCGATCCCCTCGAGTTGAGAAGATAAGATTAATTCGACTTGTTCAACATCGACTTCAGCTGCAAACAGTCCAACCACCTTGACTGTCTGCCACAATCCTACCTGATCAGTCCCTACTTGAAACAGCGGTTGATCGCCAGCATCTTCATAACTGACTGAAACGGCTCCGGCTTCGGAAAAAAGATCGCTGGCTTGCTCAGCTTCATGCTCTGCAATCTGCAAAGACAGCTGAATCCAGCTCATTGAATCATACCCAGAAAGGGCTTTTTGGGGAAACTATAAGTCGAGTTTTTGTTCAAGAAAATGAATGCTTTGCGAGCCTTCCCTGAATGCTTTGTCATTAAGAATATCCAGATGTAACGGTAAATTGGTTTTAATCCCATCGATTACCATTTCTTTAAGTGCTGTCCGCATCCTGGCAAGCGCACTGTCGCGGTTATCGCCATGCGCTATGACTTTACCAATCATAGAATCGTAATACGGAGGGACGCGGTAGCCTCGATAGATATGAGTATCCAGGCGAATACCCGGACCACCAGGTGGATGAAATTGTTCAATCACCCCGGGTTGTGGCAAAAATGTCTCTGGGTCTTCTGCATTAATACGACACTCAATCGCATGCCCTGTCAAGCATACATCTTCCTGCTTAAGTGATAACGGAGCGCCTGAAGCCACCCGAATTTGTTCCTTGACCAGATCCACGCCAGTAATCATTTCTGTGACAGGGTGTTCGACCTGAATACGCGTATTCATTTCAATAAAATAGAACTCGTTATTTTCATAAAGAAATTCAAAGGTTCCAGCACCGATATATCCGATATCGGCACAGGCTTGCGCACAACGTTCACCCATTTGAGATCGTTGCTCAGGGGTTATTCCAGGAGCTGGCGCTTCTTCAATCACTTTTTGGTGACGACGTTGTGTCGAACAATCCCTCTCCCCCAAATGAATGGCGTTACCATCACTATCTGCCATAATCTGAAACTCTATATGACGCGGAAGTTGTAGAAATTTTTCAATATACAAAGTGTCATTGTTAAATGCTGCTTTGGCCTCATTACGGGTGAGGTTGATCGCATTCAACAGCGCTGCTTCTGTATGAACAGTACGCATTCCACGACCACCACCGCCACCCGATGCCTTA
Organism: Methylococcales bacterium; assembly: GCA_965224565.1. Taxonomy (GTDB): domain Bacteria; phylum Pseudomonadota; class Gammaproteobacteria; order Methylococcales; family DRLZ01; genus DRLZ01. The sequence continues at coordinate 617,008 of CBDCZN010000001.1, forward strand.
ACAATCACCGGGTAACCAATTTCTCGTGCGATACGCAAATTGTCATTGGCATTATCCAGAATTGGGCCATCAGTTCCTGGCACGCAAGGAATACCTGATTGTTTCATAGCCGCTTTGGCCGCAATTTTATCCCCCATAATACGGATTGTTTCCGCTTTCGGGCCGATAAATATAAAACCACTTTCAACCACTGTTTCAGCAAAATCGGCATTTTCAGACAAAAACCCATAGCCGGGATGAATCGCTTCTGCATCTGTCACTTCAGCAGCGCTGATAATTGCAGGAATATTCAGATAGCTATCCTTGGATTGCGCTGGTCCGATGCAAACTGTTTCATCTGCAAGCAGCACATGTTTCAGTTCGCTATCCGCTTCGGAATGTACGGCGACTGTACGAATACCCATCTCGCGGCAAGCACGCAATATACGCAGTGCTATCTCGCCTCGATTTGCTATGACTATTTTATCGAGCATACTCTGGCCTATTGACTGTTAAGCTTCTTGTTATTTTGCGAATACTTGTTTTCAACCTTATTCGATCACGAAGATAGGCTGGTTATATTCAACCGGCTGACCATTTTCGACCAAAACGCGCACAACAACACCTGCATGCTCATTATCAATCTGGTTAAGAATTTTCATGGCTTCGATAATACATAACGTATCACCAACCTCGACAGTTTGCCCTATTTGCACAAAAGCAGGGGCACCAGGGGAAGGTGAAAGATACAATGTCCCCACCATTGGTGATTGAACAACATGACCATTAATTTCATCTTCCTTCTTGTCTTGCACTACCGTTGCTGCGCTTTGTGCGGACGCTGCAGGGGTTGAAGCAGGCGCTAATTGCTGAGGAACGGGAGCGGCGATAGCGTTACCATAACGGCTGATTCTAACCGAATCATCTCCCTCGACAATCTCTATTTCTGCAATTCCAGATTCGTCGATTAATTCAATCAACTTTTTAATTTTTCTTATATCCATCATTATTTTGTATCCCCGCAGTGTTGCAGAGCAGCCTGAAAAGCCAGTTCGTAACCAAACGAACCCAAGCCGCATATTAAACCTTTGGCTATATCGGAAAGGTAGGAATGCCCTCTAAAAGGCTCTCTCGCATGAATATTGGAGAGATGCACTTCAATAAACGCTATCCTGGTCGCCAGAAAAGCATCCCGAATGGCAATACTGGTATGTGTGTATGCCCCCGGGTTGATAATAATAAAGTCAACAGACCTTGCATAAGCCTGATGAATACTATCGATAATTTCGTGTTCTGCATTACTTTGATGAAAATAAAGCGTGTGCATTTCAGGTTCAGCCAGACCTGACAGTTTTTGATGAATATCGTCCAGAGTTTCAGTACCGTAAACCTCTGGTTCGCGCACACCAAGCAAGTTGAGATTTGGACCATTAAGTACTGATATTACTGCCATCAATATTCAGCAGGCAAACTGCTGGCACTCCATCAATTTTGGATTCACAGTCTATTGTCTACAAAATAACAGGTTTTGTCCAGAACTCAGCAATTTCTAGCAAAATCGCAGCAGATCATTGCCACTTCGTAGCTAAAAATAAACTTTTCGCAACGATGGCTTAGATAAATGTGATGTATGCACTAAAAACAGACCATTTACAGATAGCAAATTATTATTCAGATTTATCGATGTGGTTTTGCATCCAGTCATTCACCATTTTCCTGGTAATCAAACCAGTGTGAGTAAGCTCAACAATTCCATCGCGACCCACGAATACTGAAAAAGGCAACACGCCCATACCATTTCCCAATTCAGCACTAAGCGTAGACCCAACCTCGGGTGCCAATAAAATCGGGTAATTCACCGAGCTCTCCTTTAAATAAGCGAGCACACTGTCTGCATCATCCACTGCGATGCCTAGCACCTGCAAGCCTTTTTTCTTTAACTCGTTCTGCCAACGAACAAGGTCGGGCATTTCCTTTCGACATGGAGCACACCAGGTTGCCCAAAAATTTACCAGTAGCTTTTGACCTTGCCATTGGCGTAGCGACTGTGTTTTCCCCTTAAGATCAGGAAGCGAGATATCAGGAAGTTGCTGCCCGGATGCACTGTATGCCATCAATGGCATCAAACAAAACACGACCAACATCAACCAACAACTCAATGAAATTTTATATCTCATGATTTCAATACAGTTTGTAAATGCGCAATAAATTCGGCAGCGTCTTTATAGCCGACAATCCGAAATGCCTTACGTTCCTGTTGATCAGGTCCAAAGAACAAGGTGGCAGGCGGTCCTATCAACCCAAACCGCGACAACAATGCCTTATCATCCGCATTATTTTTAGTCACATCTGCTTTTAACAGTACGAATTGCGACAACGCTTGCTTGACACCTGCATCAGCGAACGTGTCACGCTCCATCTCCTTGCATGAGATACACCAGTCAGCATAGTAATCGAGCATGACCCAACGCCCTTGTTGAGTTGCTTGAGCTATTTTGTCATCCAGTTCAGCTTCGGAGCTGACCATTTGAAAATTCAGTGCTGACTGTTTAACTGAGTCGCCTGATCCAAGTGACAAACCTTGCAGTGGTTGAAAAATGTCACGTGCACCTGATGCAGCGCCGATCAACGATAATACACCCCAGGCAAATATGACAATCCCAACACTTTTAAAAAATCTGCGATAGCCGCTGGAAGCAACATCCAAAGCATCCAGCGCACCGAGATAAACGCCCGAGGATATCAATAACGCTGCCCACATCAACAAAATAACAGCACTTGGCAATATGCGCTCCAGTAGCCAGATAGCCACACCAAGCATGATGAAACCAAAAACAATTTTGGCGCGCCCCATCCAGGCACCAGCTCGCGGCAACAACTTGCCTGCAGATGTACCGACAGCCAGCAACGGCAGCCCCATGCCAATCGCCATCATAAACAGTGCAAAACCACCGATCACAGCGTCACCAGTTTGACCGATATAAATCAGCGCTCCAGCCAGTGGCGCCGCAACACACGGGCCTACAATCAATGCTGAGAGCATACCCATGACTGCAGCACCAATGAATGAGCCACTTTGTTGCTTGTTGCTGAACGCGTTCAAGCGCGATTGAAACGACGATGGTAACTGTAATTCAAACAGTCCGAACATGGATAATGCCAAAATCACAAACACAGCGCTGAATGAGCCCAGTAACCATGGATTCTGAAAAACCGCCTGTAAATTACTGCCAAACAACCCTGCCAATACCCCGAAAATTGTATAAGTAACGGCAGAGCCCAAAACATAACTCAACGATAGCCAAAAGGCATGCCAAGTATTAATCTTCTCACCTTGCCCGACAATAATCCCCGCCAAAATAGGTATCATCGGAAAACAACACGGCGTAAACGCCAATATCAAACCAAATCCGAGAAACAACAAACCAGTCCACCACAGGTTGTCATTTTGCAATGCTTTTGCAATCTGGTCTTGTTCTGATAACAAATCTGGCTGAACTGTCGACACCGGTTCCACAAGAGCAGACTGGTTAGTAATATTACCTTGTGAAAGTTGCAGACTGACCGTTTTTTTAATTGGTGGATAACACACCCCCAACTCAGCACAGCCTTGATAAGCCACTTCAAGATCAAGCTCTAAAGGTTCGACAGATGATCGCAGCAATGGCACATCAAAAGCCACTTCATCATAAAACACCTGAACTTGACCGAATTCTGCATCAAGTTTAGGTTTACCAGTCGGAATGTCATAACTTGCCAACGAGATCCCGGGAGTCTGAGATTGCACTGCAAACTTTTGTCGGTACAAATAATATTCTGGAGCAATGCGCCAGCTAAGACGAATACGATTGCTGTCGACAACCTCAGCCAATAACTGGAAAGCTTCATCAGCTGGCAACAGCTCTTGTTCCGAAGATTGATTTCTGGATATTCCCAGCTTGGCAAATGCATTGGAGAAGGGATTGCCTTGTGGCGCCGAAGCAGCAGGAGGCTCACTTGTTTTTGGCCAGTCAACAGTAATACGTTCAGTCTGCGGTGGATAGCAAATACCGATATCGGCACAGCCTTGAAAACCAATATCCAATTCAAGCCGGGATGGCGCGGCAACATCCATAGACACTGGAATACGCACCTGTGTTAGACCCCGATGTATTTTGACCTCGCCAAAAAATTCATCTTGCATGATTTTGGAATCAGGATAAACCGGATCACCAAAATGAACTGAAGCCAGGGGCGACTTGAAACTGAATTTCTTTTGATACAGATAATAGCCATCAGCTATTTTCCATTCAACAATCAGAGTGTTTGACTGTCCATCTGATTGCTCTATAGTCGCTGAGAACGGGAAAGCCTGGTCAACAGATAACAGCTGTTGATCATCGCCAGCAAACGCAGCAGATGTCCACAGTAGCAGTGCATACAATAAAACTAATCGAACGACTCTACACATTGACTAATCCAGCCCAAATATTCCGAAAATCCACGTTCTACACCCACCGCGATTACTTCAGGAAGCTCATAGGGATGGTTCTTGACGATAGCTTGCTCCAGAGCAGAGTAGCCTTCATTTGTGGTTTTAATTAGCAAGATAATTTCATTATCTTCTGCAATTGTGTCATTCCATGAGTAAATGGATGTCACGCTATGAACAAGATTGACACAGGCTGCCAGGTGCTCAGCGACAATCAAGCGTGCCAGTTTAGTCGCCTCATCGCGGCTGGGGCATGTGCACAATACAAGTAAATGTGTCGAGTCAGTCATGATAAACAATTTCTCACTAGTTATTTTTCTGTAAATTTTAATTGGCAACAGGCATCAACTAAATTCTAATTTAGCAAACCTGTCTGTTCTTCAAAAAAGTTCTAATTGATCAAGCCTGGATGCAAAAATCCTCAACGCGAAGAGTCTAGCGTTCACGTTATCATACTTAGGAGTACAATCTTGTCTATAGATTCACTTACAATGTAAAAAACTACAAGGTATTAAAATGACAATTCCAAGACTTTTCTTGTTATTTCTGCTGGTTGTACCCGTTCTCGAAATATATATGTTGCTACAAATCGGAGCCACAATAGGGGTCATTCCAACAATCTTCTCAGTCGTAGCAACAGCAGTAATCGGTAGCTGGTTGTTGCGTCAGCAGGGATTTTCTACTTTACAACGTCTGCAACAAAGTATGGCCCAAGGCACTCTACCTGCGAAAGAACTGATAGAAGGTCCAATACTGATGGTTGGCGGAGCATTGTTGCTCACTCCAGGATTTGTGACCGATGCAATTGGTTTCCTGTGTCTAATACCCGCGTCACGCCAAAAGATTGTCAACTATGTGCTAAAACATCTGGTCATTCCAAACTCATCCGCAAATCAACCACCGGCTACCGACACCCAGAATACAATTGAAGGTGAATTTACTCGTCGCGACTAAAACAAGTCCGGAAACTTGCACCATTTCTCCTGTTTCAGCGAATACGCAATCACTTCAAATGAAAATGGATTATACTTTAACGGAGCCCAAAACCTTTCAAAATTCACTCTTAAAATCAAACAATTAGCGACTATAAACCTGGTATACACCTATCCTCACAGGAAAAACAGTAACACTTTGTACGTCTCTTAAAAGCAAAAGCTACAACACCCTTGATTTTTTCTTTGAGCAAGGTGAAAATCACAATACGCAGCTGCTGACCGTGCAATAAACCATGAAATAAGTGAAGCCAATGACACAAATTTTGAGCAATATCACCGATCTTCTCAGCACCCAGATCGAACAGCATCGCAACAAGCCGTTTCTTAAGGCAGTAATGGCTGCATGCGCGCTGGTAGCAACAGCCAATGGCAAAGTTTCTCTCTATCAGCGCATGAAAATCGATCAGATGATGGAGACCCAGCCACGTCTGAAAATATTTGACCCTCATGATGGAATCGATCTTTTCAACGAATATATTGAACGTTTGCAAAATGACGTCGAAACAGCCCACAGACAATTATGCGAGATTATTAAAGACGTCATCGACTGTGAAGAAACAGCTGACTGTCTGATTCAACTATGCCAAACCATCCTGCAAAAGAAGAACCAGACAGGCAGTGTGGCACAAATAGAAATTAAAACGCTCTGTGATTTACTAGGCGCTCATCACAAGCATGACTATCACGCTGGATCAATGGCACAGAACCAATAGCTCTAGCTACTCAGAACCTGTTCAAGATCTTGCTAAATGGCGCATCACTGCGTTAAAACTAGACTCAAAATGCTCACATACTCCAGTATGCTGTACTTTTTCATCCACTGCTGCCTTCGCTGCATCCATTGATCAAGAGCTTGAATAGGTTCTCAGGCAGCACAGGTATTCTTATTAAGACCTGAATACACCGGACACCAACGCAAAGTTGCGCTACCGATTAAAACAATCCCCAGCAGTAACATTAGGACACTTCCAGGCAACACTGACAAAACAACACTGGCTATTCCAATATTTTTACGGATTAAAACATCCTTCTCGCCTAAATTGAGCTCTTTTTTCAACATACGTTTAAAGTCAAAATCCATCGCAAATCTCCTATTTCAAACTGATTCAAATCTGTGGTGCTGGCTATTGTTTTAGTAGCACTTCCTGATAGCTAACATTATAGCTGTCAACACTGACAATTGACATCATTCCGCTATCCGGTTACAAACACAGTCGTAAGAATTCAAGGCTTGGTAAAGAACATAACAATATTCACTAAGCAAAAACAAAATTGTCATGCATTTTTTATTGCGTCTTGAGACAATACAATACAGACATCCGAATCAATTAGTCAGATTTGGCTGTTCAACACCTTTTAAGCTTGGAAAATTAAAGTTATGGTTTTAAGAAAAGTTGTCGGTGCTTTTTTATTGCTAGGTTCAGTTGGTCTGGTTTGCTTGCAAGCATTACTGCGATTGCTGTTCTAGCTAAATAAAACACACTCTAATCACATCATTAGGCTATAGACAATGGTTAAACGATACAATCCTAAAGCACCTCTGCGTAGTCGATATCGTGGAATTTTACTGTTTTTACTACCGATGCCTTTATTGCCTGCTGCGATTATTGCTCTTGCACAAGGTCATGTGTTTAAAACCGCTATGACGTTATCGGGCTTTGGTTTAATGATTCTGGCAGCTGTATTAACCCGTAAAGGGATTTTGCTAGACGAGGAGTCCAAGCACCGCAAGCTCCAACGTCGACGCGGCAAAATACATTACCGCATGTTATCTGCACTTATTCTCGCCATAGCGACAGCTTTGGTCTCGTGGTTTTCTACCAATAATGGTTTAATTGTAAGCGTTGTCTACGGCTTAATGGCTCTGGTAGCGTATTATTTGTATTACGGGCTGGATGAAGCACGCAGTAACCCGGATTTTTCTGCGATCGGCGTCACTGCTGAGGAAGTCATTACAGCAATTGATGAAGCACAAGTAAAACTGGCAGAAATAGAAGTTGCACGCACTAACATTTCAGATATTGGTCTAAAACGCAGACTGAAAACCATTATCGGTGAAACCCATAAAATCCTGGAGATTATCGAGGATGACCCGAAAGATTTACGCCGAGCGCGTAAATTCCTTAAAGTCTACCTGGAAGGAATGCGCCGTGTGACAACTGGTTATGCTGCGATGCGTAAGGACAACCCACAACCTGAACTGGAACAGAATTTCAAAAATGTTTTAACCACAATTGAAAAAATCGTTACTGAACAGCAAACGAAACTGTTAGAGAATGATGCAATGGAGCTGGATGTACAAATTGAAGTGCTTGAATTGCAACTAAAAAAAGAAGGAGTTCTGTAGGGGACGACTAACAACCTGTTGCGCACCCTGATCATTCTCAACATCCGTACCTTACTATAAGGAGAAATCCCAATGTCAGAACAAGAGAACGCAGCAACAGTGACCACTAAACCTGTTGATGTCACTTTACCAGGCACTGAATTATTACCTGTTGAACCAAAGGAAATCCTCTCCTACCAGCAAGCAGATGCAACAGACAAACAAACAATTGAAGAGCTGGTGCGGGAAATTGATTTATCTAACAGCAATTCAATTCTATTTTTTGGCAGCAAGGCTCAAGAACAATTGACTGTTGTTTCTGACAACATGCTCGAAGGTGTGCGTAATAAAGATCTGGGTAGTGCAGGACAAGCACTGAATAACATGGTCACCACACTCAAAGGTTTTGACTTGAGTCAGCTCAAAGAAAAACAGGGATTTTTTGCTCGCTTACTGGGTCGCGCCAAACCAATCGTCCAGTTTATTAATCAATACGAAGAATCACGTTTACAGATTGACAAGATCACTGATGAAATGGAGCAACACAAGACTCAATTACTCACCGACATCACTTCACTGGACAGATTGTATACAACCAGTCTTGAATATTTACATTCACTGGATTTATACATCGCAGCGGGTGAAGAACGGATTAACAGGCTGGATACATCAGAAATACCTGAACTGGAAAGTAAAGCAAAAATCAGCGACGATGTACTCATTTCCCAACAATTGCGTGATATGCGTGTGCAACGCGATGAACTGGAACGCCGTCTGCATGATTTAAAACTTACCCGCCAAGTCGCCATGCAAGGTTTACCCAGTATCCGCCTGGTTCAGGAGAATGATAAAGGTCTGGTCAATAAAATCAGTTCTACGTTAGTCAATACTGTCCCTTTGTGGCGACAACAATTGGCACAGGCTGTCACCATTTATCGATCTCAGCAAGCTGCTGACACCGTTAAAGCGGCTTCTGACTTAACCAACGAATTACTGGAGAAAAATGCCGAGAATCTGAAAACCGCCAATGCCGAAATACGGCAACAGATTGAACGCGGTATATTTGATATTGAATCGGTAGAAAAAGCCCATCGCTCACTCATTGATACGATTGAAGAAACGCTGCAAATTACTGAGAATGGGAAAAAAGCCCGCGCACAAGCAGAAGTTAAACTTGTGACCATGGAATCAGAATTACGCACCACACTGGCTGCATCAAAAGCGCGAGCGGATTCAGGTACAGCACCCGTGCTCGATAAACTTGACAATCAGGAGGGTTAATCATGGGACTAATGGATTGGCTGTTCGGTGAATTTGTTGATGTTGTTGAGTGGATTGATGATACTGATAACACCATGGTGTACCGCTTCGAACGTTATGGCAATGAAATAAAATATGGCGCAAAACTAATCGTTCGAGAGTCACAGACCGCCGTCTTTGTCAATGAAGGCGAAATCGCTGATGTGCTGAATCCCGGACTCTATGAACTGGAAACCAAAAACCTGCCTATCCTGACCAAGTTGCAGCATTGGGATCATGGTTTTAAAAGCCCTTTCAAAGCAGAGGTTTATTTTTGCAGCAGTAAGCGTTTTGTTGATTTGAAATGGGGCACTAAAAACCCGATTATGCTGCGTGATGCAGAATTTGATGCAGTGCGTTTACGTGCTTTTGGATCGTATGCTGTGCGCATCAAAGATGCCTCTAAATTTATTCGTGAAATTACCGGAACAGATGGTAACTTCACCACCGATGAAATCAGTAATCAACTGCGTAACCTGATCGTTTCACGCTTTGCATCGGTAATCGGCACTGCCAATATTCCAATTCTTGATTTAGCTGCCAACTACGGCGAATTGAGTGGATTCATCACTGAACGCATCGCCCCTGAATTTGATGCCTATGGTCTGGAGTTAACCAAAATTCTGGTAGAAAATATTTCACTACCTCCCGAAGTTGAACAAGCGCTGGATAAACGTACCAGTATCGGAATTGTTGGCGGACTGGACAAGTATATTAAGTACCAATCAGGACAGGCTCTGGAAGAAGGTGCAAAGCACGGTGGTGGTGTTTCAGATGGACTGGGTATCGGTGTTGGTGTTGCTCTTGGCAAACGGGTGGGAGACTCAATCACCCCGGAACAGACAGCTCAACCAAAGCCAGATCAACCACCTGTGGTTCCTGGGGCTGAGCGCTATTACATCGCTGTCGACGGAAAATCAGAAGGCCCTTACACAATCGATGAGCTAAAAAGCAAAGCTCAATCAGGTCTTGTCAAAGCCGATACTCTAGCCTGGCAACCCGGGATGAGTCACTGGCAAACCGTTTCAGAATATGATGCGCTTAAATCATTGACAAATTCGATGATGCCACCCCCAATCCCTCCCAAAAAGTGATTATTTACCTTGCAACCGATTTTTACCGCTGAATAGCATCTGCAGATTCAACATTGAAAGAAATCATTGTGAATAGAGGGTACGCTGATGGCTGCTACCTGCATATTTTCCGAACTCTAAATTACTCTGGCGATGGATAACAACGATAACAAACTATTTTCCGTCTCCGGAAATCGGAAAATTAATCCTGATTTATCGGGCGACAATGCCTCTGACATTACTGCAACACGATTCCCTTGCAAGCAATGTGGCGCACTGCTGAACTTCAAAATTGGCTCAGATTTTCTGGAATGCCGCCATTGTGGGCATGAAAACCAGATTATTACGAATGACGAGCAGTTCATTGAAGAAAACGACTTACATGCGGCTCTATTGGCGCTGGAGAAAACAGTACCACTTAACAGCGATGAGCAAACTGTACAATGCAGCAATTGTGCAGCGACATTTATACTCGGTGCGGGTGTGCATGCGGATGAATGCTCATTTTGCGGCACACCTGTGGTACTTGGAACCGGGCATCTACGCTCGATATTACCGCAGGCATTACTGCCTTTTGCCATTACTGCACACCACGCCAAACATTCATATAGAAGATGGCTTAAAAGCCTGTGGTTTGCGCCTAGTGAGTTAAAAAAATATGCGCGCGACGACACCTCGTTAAATGGCGTCTACATTCCATACTGGACTTATGACAGTAATACAAACACCAACTTTTCCGGACTGCGTGGTGATATTTACTATGTTCAGCAAACAGTGGCTGTGATTGAAAACGGGCGCCGTGTACACCGCAATGTTTCTGTCCCGAAAATTCGCTGGAGCCCAGTTAGCGGTCATACTGCTCGCCACTTTGACGACGTATTGATTGGAGCCACCAAAACCTTACCCAGGAAATTAACCGATTGGTTGGGTCCTTGGGGATTATCCAAGCTAATCCCTTACCAGGAAGAATATTTGAGCGGTTTCCAAAGTGAAATTTATCAAGTCGATCTGGATGAAGGTTTTGACACTGCACGAAGCATTATGGACACTACAATACGCAGCGATGTACGCTATCGTATCGGTGGTGATCACCAACAGATTCAACGCTTAAACACAGAACACAATGACACAACGTTTAAGCATATATTACTACCAATCTGGACTGCTGCATTTCAGTTCCGCAATAAAACCTATCGCTTTGTCATCAATGGGCGCACCGGTAAAACCAAAGGTGAACGCCCATACAGCGTGATAAAAATTGTATTCACTGTAATTTTTGTTCTATTATTGCTGCTGGGATTCACCTTGATTGCTGAAAATTCCGGGATGATGAACGGAATCAATACCAATCAGTTTCCACAATATCAATATCCATATTAAAACGCTATTGCGGAATTTTTGTGGTAGCAGAAAGCATTGATGACTTGAATTCAGGAAAAACAGCAAAACTAACAATCCATTTGTTATTCATTCATTTATGCAAACGAACAACAAAGACTGGCAACAACAAACATTAAAAACAACCCGCTTGATTTGGGTGTTTGTCTTAACAACTCCTCTATTGGCTTTTATTGTCTGTCACTATAGCCATGCCGCATTTTCAGATCTCGGAGCAACGTTGCCAGTAATCGGGTTACGTACCATTTTTTACTGTATCGCAATTGTACTGTTTCCACTAATCCGTTTGTACAGATATCGACCACTGATTAGAGGCACTGACACAAATGTTGAACCTCAACAATTATCACAGCGTTTTACATACAGAGTGATTGTTTGTTTAATTGCAGCACAGTTGATTCTAGGGCTAGGATTACTGTTGTGTCTGCTCGGTGATGATTTAGCAAGCTTTTATTTACTGACAAGTCTTTCTCTACTTTCAATTATCATGTATCGCCCTCAAGTCATTGAATTAAATTAACTTAATACGTAGTCGATCCTGAAAAAAGCGCCACTGGCGAATCCAAAAAGTCATCATTCATATGAATAATCAGAGGGTTGGTCTATCACTCCCTCAATGTCCTCTTATTCGGCACTCATGACTCGTTTGGAGGGCTGATGACACAGACCAGTCAGAATACAGAGCAACAAAAAGGCCTGCCTCAGCCATTTGTTCAAATTCCAGGCGCACGCTGCCATCAATACATTGATCAGATCACCAATCGCGCCTTTAAGAAAGTTGCGGGTTAATCTAAAGTCGCTTTTAAGATGACCAATGATCGGTTCAATCGCAGCCCGTCTGCGACAGCGCTTGCGCTTTTTATCGCGTTGATACCGATTGTCCCGCTTCAGTGGTGTTCCCGGTAAAATAATGTCGGTTTCTCCAACCGTTTTCCTGCCGCGATAGCCACGATCACACACTGCTGCCTTGGCTGGTTTGCCTCGACTTGTTTTAATGTGGTCGAGTACCTCAGGCAAAGTCTTGCTATCATGACAATTGTGTTCATGACTGGCAACACCAACGATGATGTTGGAGCGTGCCGTGGTGGCGATTGACACCTTGTTGCCATATTCATAGGGTTTGTGATCTTTGCCTTTCCCAATACAATAAACTTGCGGTTCATGTAGCGAATAGATCTTGTTGCTGTCTTTGGGTTCTTGGTGAAGAACACGCTCGTAGAACAGAAAGTCTTTTTGATACGCGTCAAACAACAACGATTGCGGTAATGTTCGACGCAATTCCCGCATCAATGCATGGGCAATGGTACGCAAATGTTTCAACGCCTTCCTGGCTTTCGCCCGGCGTTTCACATGCCGAAAGTGACGGATATTCAGGCGTAATGCCTTCACTTCCCTTTCATAGGTTCGGCGTTGTTGAATACCATGGGCTTTGGCTAACTTATTCAAGCGATTGATGATCTTGATGGCGAGCTTGGCATCCGTTGGGTAGGTGATGTGTTTTTCCTGGACAGTGGTATCAATAGTCACTGTTTTTTCCAGTGCCGCCTTGCCATGCAATTGAACACTCATTCGGAACAATGATTCGATGCCTTCAGTGCCAATGCGTTTTCTGAAATGCACCAGTTCGGTACTGTGACAGGCAGGTGTTCGACTGAACTCGGTGAATCCACAAAACATCTGGAAGTAAGGGTTCTCTTTGAATGCCAAAACAACCGCTTCATCACTGAGATTCCTGAGTTGTTTGAGTAGTAACAAACCCACCATCAGGTGAACTGGCTTGGCGGGGCGACCGACACGGTGTGTGTAGTGTTTGGCGAAGGCTTGTTCAAAGTCAGACCAGGGGATAACTTGAGCGAGCTGGATCAGTGGGTCATGCTGATCCAGTTGTTCCAACAGATCTGATCCAAATAAATTGGTTTGGTGTGCAGTGCTTGAGGGTGTCAACATAAGTTCGACCTATCGACCGGAAAATAGCCTCTATTTTATCATTTATCGGTCGACAGGAGCAGCATTATTTCCTGTTTATTTTATATATTTCATCGCCTTAACTTGTTTTTAAGTGTCGACTAACTAACCATAAGTCCGAGTGAAAATCGGCATTGTTTGTTAATTGTCACTCATCGATTCAGAGATTCAGCGTCCAGAGGCTCATCGGTCAGAGGAAATGGGGACAGACACACTCGAAAACCAATAACGAGGTCACGGAAAGCAGGGTGTGGGAGGTCGAAGCGCACAGCCGTACGGACGGAACTCAAATTGAGGTCGAACGCCCCGCCGCGCACTACGCGACTCGCGTTACTATCTTTTGCTTCACGTTTCTGCCACTCATCAGAACCTGTCTCTGGATAGGGATAATTTCCATCCTGACTACGTGTCCATTCCCAAACATTACCACTTAAATCTTCACAACCGTAAACACTTTGTCCGGAAGAATAAATACCTGGTGTCGACACGTGTCCAATTTTCATTGCATAATTCAGATATTCATCATCCAGTTTATTACCCCAGGGATAGCGCCGCTGTGGCAGAGGATTAGTTTGCAACTGTGTGCTGTTCATCACTTCTTTTGTACTGTCGTCCACAAAGCCTATCGTGCATACAGGATTAATCACGGGGTTACTCGGAGCCAGAAAACCACCACGTGCTGCCTTTTCCCATTCAGGTTCGTTGGGCAAGGTAACTCGCCAATTATTGGGTAGGCAGCCTTTATTTTGCCAGCGTTGGGTTAACCAATTACAAAAAGCCATTGCTTCATGCCAGTCGACCCATACCACAGGATCATTGAGGGAGCCCTTTAAACAATCTTCATCACCTGGCTGCTGGTGGCTGTCTTTTACAAACTGCTGGAATTGCGCCACTGTAACTGGATATTTTCCCAAAAAATAATCATAATGCAAATCATAGTTACCAGCAGGTTTCTCTTTACCAAAAAAAACCTCATCATCCTTATCGGCTGTGCCTTTACCCATCCAGAACGATCCAGCTGACACCTGACAGAACTGTATTTCGTCAATGTCTGTGATTGCTTTGCGTGGGTCGCCAATAACTGCCAAATGCTTACCAACCGCCACTCGCTCTACAGCTGGCAACTGCGCAGTCTCTAGTGCGGCTGGCAAAACCTGCTGGAAACGGTCAAAAATACGTTGTTGCTTTCGACCCAGCTCATCGTGTTTAAGATTTTCCGCCAGTATTTCTGCTGCCAACCTTAAAGCCCAGGCATGTTCCTTGCTCAATTGATCCTCTACTTCCGGGTATAGCGCATCCAGCAAGTCCCAAACTGGGCTTGGATCTTTCTGCGCTTTGATACCGCCAGCCAGGATGATGACTTCGCGCCAGCGATCCGGATCGCTACTGCCTAGATAAGCTGCCAGAGTCTGCCATTCATCATGTTCGGGATAATCATGTAACATGGACTTTTCGGTACGTCGGAAATAGGCAGCCGTCAGATATTCCTGAAAACTTCGATGCGGGAAGGTATAGACAGCATCTAGTTCACTGGCACCACCGCGCTGATAGAGTATACCCACACGATCACGCAAGTACTCACAAATGTCGAGTGGATGAATATTATCCTGCCCTGCTGCTTTTGCGGCGCACAATAGTTGATGGCTTAAATCACTGGCTGCAATATTTGCAGTTTCCATTGTGTCAGCGTCTGCAACTGCATTGGAATTTATGCTTTGCTTGGTATGCGCTTGAAACGCTAAACGCTCTAACACCAGCCGAATGGTATCTTGCCCAATTTGCAGAAATTCGGCCAAACTGTGCTGCTCACATTCATGCGCAGCTAAACTATCCTCGGTTTTAAAGCGGGCTTTTTCCCATTCATCAATCAGCAATTCCAATAAGCGCTCATACAAATCAGCACGACGCTCTGGCAGCTCATGGCGATTGGCGTGCAAATAAGCAATCAAGCTCAACAACAGCGGGCGCTTGGCTAGTGATAACAATGAGTCTCGCCTAAAAATGGCTGCTTGTAACTTTCCGGCTCGCCGTTCAGCCTGATCTTCTTCAAATTCCGGTGAGTTGCCATACCAGCGTTGAATAAAGCGAATCATCTGTCCTCGGCTAAAATCTGCCAGGGACGCATCGGCAAACTGCTCTAATTGCCAATCATCTTGTGTATAAGCAAATGGCCGACAAGTCACCAGAAAACGCGCCTTACTAAATGATTTGACAAAGCCGTGGATACAAGCAATCAAACGTTTGCGCCTCTCTCCGGCTTGCGCGACTTCATCCAGACCATCGAACATGACCAACGCTTCACCAGCCCTGATATACGCTTCCAGTATTTGGAAATACTGACCACAGGCTTTATTTTGCAAATTATCGTTTAAAAAATTCAGAATACAGTTTGCATCCGCTTGCTGATCATTCTCTGGGAAATAACTGGAAACCGCAAAATCACGCAGGATAATACGTACCGGAATTAGTGCTTGATGATCCCACGGCTGACGTATCTCTCTTTTCTCCTTCGTGCCACCTACCGCCACCTTCTCAGTTTCTGGGCGACCGTCATCACTAGGCAAAGGCTCAGTTAGTGTACTCAGATTAGCGCGTTCAACTCCCAAATTTTCTCCGGCAAGGCACAGAACCAAGTAGTTGACGAAAACGCTTTTACCGCTGCCAGGTGTACCGGTTAAAACCAGACGTTGGTTTTGGTTCAACACCTCTAACGCTGATAATTGAGGCTGACCTCGCTCCCGATTATCAAGTGCATCGATTTCTTTAACAGCCAGAGAGTGAGTCAACAATGCTGTATAGATCGAATCCAAACCCATTGCTGGAGTTTTTTCATCTTGCTTGCGCACTAAACGCAACCATTCCAACCCAGCACAGTCTTGCATAATGCGCTGGAGGTATTGGCTTTCGTGTTGTTTGGCTTCCTCGTTGGTCAGGGAACCACCTTGAATGTTGATAGTTTGGACAACACTATCGATGATTAAACTGGCTGCAGTTGAGCCTTGCTGTGCAGTGATATCGCCTTTACTTGTCATCAGAACCAAAAGTATTGTGATTGGTTATCGTTCCACCAGAAATAACAGCTGCTGCCACACTCCCTTTTTTCGCTGTTACATTGCCTTCGATATTGACAGCTGTCTGATGCTGAAAAATTGGATGTCGCTCCAATTCCTGAGTCAGAATTTCACGCAATTGTTGCTGTAGATTGATGTCGAGAGGATTCTGCTCGACTTGCTGAACAAGGGTATTTACTTCAGGTTTACCCAATAACTCGTCTTTCAGATCTGACAACATAAGCGCCGTATTAACTGTGATGCCTTTGAAAGCCTCTAACACTGCCTCTGAACCACCACTTGTAAAAAAAGTGATTAATGTCGTTACAACTATAGGAATATCGATCAGATTAGTCATTGCTTGCTCCTAACTTAGATGCTACTAAGCTTTGTTCACACATGATGTTATCGCAATGATGATTATCTGGATAGCTAAAGATTAACAACGGCAATATACATAATTGAAGGTTGCAGCTAGTGGTTTGGTTAGATTAAACAGGTTCTAAATGCTATTGCAAAACAAGGATGGCTTTCCAGCATGTGTTATTCAATTTATTTAGTATTACCCACAATCACTAATTGCGGTCGTAATCTGGCATCCTCGTATTCTCGACTATAAAACTGTATGGTTTGATCCTGACCTGATAATGACCGTATAACTATGCCAAGATCTGGTGTTTTCTTTTCACTTCGCCACTGCTTAATAAGCTCTGTGACGTCCCACTCCAACCATTGAGCTTTTGGCTTAATAATCACTTGTTGCAAATCAAACGGCTCACCACCTTGAACGATTCCAGTTCGATCCTGCCAATCGCCAGCTGATTGATTCCATCGGGTTTTTGTTGCTGCATTGCTGTATATCCAGTTACTGTCTTCTTGCCAATTGCTATTGCTTAGAAATACCCCAGCGTAGATTGGTGACATGGATTGACCACTATGTTGATATATTCTAAGTGTTGCGCGCTTTATCTGAGGATTCTGATTAAGCTCTGAAGCATTGAATTTTAGCAATGCTGTGAGATTTGTTGATAATTCAAGATGAGGCTGCTTGCCTTTAGTTTGCTGATGAGAAATGCCAAGATAGGTATCAGCGGAAGGAGTAATCACCTGTTTCACCGGTTTGTTATTGGTGGCAGTCAGTTGTGAAGTCGTCGAAATGTTAGTCTGATTAACTTCCTGGCTGCTTTCAGGCTGTCTGTTAACTGCTACTTTTTTCGGTTTCGGAACCGAGACCACAGTTTTCTGCACTTGAGCGCTACTCGTCGCTTGTGTTGTTAGTTTTAACAAAAAAGCATTGTTTTCATACCAGTTATAAGTAACAAATGCCTGTGATTTTGGAGAATAAGCCCAGCGTCCATAGGTTCCATTGCAGATTGCTGGCCCCGGATCACCAGCACCAAGGATTGCTGTCCAGGTTTTTTTATCCAGATCAAGTGCATACACCTTGTTGCCTCCAGCCCAGGCAATCATTTGTTTTAATTGCGGATGGTAAGCAAGACCCGGTCCTTGTGAGTTGATAATTTCCTGATCACCTGTGGTTTTCAATTTGATGCGGGTTGGCTGCTTACCTGGTGTTAGATCGTAAAGATATTCCTGTTCCCCGCCAATCATCACAAAAATATTACGCTCTGGATCAAATTCTCCAGATAGATGAATGCCATAATCTCGATCATCTACCAACCGAGTGTATATCCCTCCTTCCGGAGTATAGCGATAAGAATACAGTCCGCGCTGATCATGAAGAATCACGCTTCCAGTATTAGGGTTATAGGCTGAAACGATACCGTAGTTGCCTTTGGGCTGCGTTCCTTTTGGGCTAACACGTTTCCAGCGATTGTTATTCGGATTGAATATCCAGGTAACACTGTCAGTTCCGCCAGAGGGTGCCAATGACCCGCTAAATGCCCAAAGTCGATCTTCATTGGGAAGATAAACCATAGCGTCATAAGTGTGACGACTGTTAGGCTGGGAACCATCGCTGGGCATCAACTCTGATGGTCGAGCATCAGACATGGTATCGGCAAGCGGAGTTGCCGGTGATGTCAGGCGCAGCATTTTGTTCTGATTAAGATCCAGCGCATAGATCTCATTACCCATATAATCGGTGTGACCTCCACCCCAGATGTATAAGCGGTTACGTTTACTATCAAAAGCGCCACCGTTCCAGGCAGCTGTCACATTTTGACAGTAAAAACTAAAATCGTAGTCTACGCCATTGTAGTCTTTTTCAGGACAAACAGATTTAAGTGTGGTGTTTGGAATCTCTTGCCAAGTGTATTGATCCTTCTTGGTTGCAGCTTGCAGTGTTGTCAAGATACTGAGAAACAGGATGATCGATAAGCAAATCCTAATCATGGCGATTGATTATTGTGTTTGTATTGTTGGTGACATCGCATTCGCAGCTATTGTTCGAGCTTTTGCAGCCAGTCAATGGTCCATTCAGACACTTGATTACGCCATACTGCACGGGAAAAAGTATGATCGGACTCGTCGAAATTCAATCGTTGTATCCTTTGCTGATTGAACAATTGCTGCCAATCTGAATTCGCCGCGATTAATTCCTTGAATTCACTTGCAGTTAAATCATGACCACTGAGTATACATAACACTGGATACTCAAATCTTTCAAGTCCTTGTTTCATACGTTCTGGCAAAGGTAAATCCGGTGAAATTGCCTGGATGGCGTTAGTATGCTCTTTGTCAAAATTTTTACTGGGTGAAATACTCAGCATTTTTTTTATCATTGATACCAGCGAAGCAATTGATGCAACAGCATCAAACTTTCCTGAAAATATCTTGCTCCACAATTCACGGCTCAACAAGCGTTGCAAATAATAATGTTTGAGATAAGTTTTCGCAGCACCTTGTGTGGTATATACCCAGGGATTGAGTAATACCAACCCTTTTACACGCTGATCCTGGTAAGCATAAAATAATGCAGCGGATGCCGCATCACATAGCCCCCAGATAACAATATTTTTTAAATCAGAATGTTGTTGGTAAAAGACATCAATCGCCGCACGTAAATCAGCATCAATGTTTTCAAAGGTCTTTTGTTCACCTTCAGAATCGCCCATACCAGTATAATCAAAACGCAATACTGGAAACCCGTTACTGGCAAGCTCACGCGCAAGTAACAGAAATTGCCGATGACTACCCACTCTGTATTGCGGCCCACCAACAACAATCAATACACCACATTGCTTTGAAGGCTGTGGTATATGAGCCATTGCACAAAGTGAATTCGCTTCGCAGCTAAATATCAATGGGATCTCTGTTAGCTGCCTCATTAATTAAATGTACAGAACAGTTTCGTAGAGATTGTAATCAACTCGGGGCAAACCGCAATTTCCTGGGTACTCCAGAAGCGATCTCCGCTAATAGCAGACCAGTTAACCGTATTGTTTTGTTGAATCCAGTGGTTAATGACTTTATTACTAACTGGTGATGGCTTTACAGTTTCACTAGTCATAAAATCTAGCCAGAAGATATTGATCGGGGGCTTAAACGATAATTGACCAGCCTCGATAGTTAGAATCGACGCACTCAAATCCGGAGTTAGCAAATAACCTCCAACTTCAACAGCTTTGCCATTTGCAAGCTGTTGTAATAAGCTTTTGGTGGTTTCAGCTGATTTATCCGCAGTATTTTGATTGGTTAGGGCTGCAACAACACGTAGTCGCAAAAACTGATTTAACAGCATTTTTCCAGACAACAAAGGCTGCCACAACATCAATCCACGAATCTCTGTATTGACCTGCACTGCATAACTAACCGCGAGTGCACAGCCAAAACGCAGCCCCCAAAGATAAAGCGGGATGTCGGAATATTGTTGTTTTAGCCAGTGAATAGCGCTATCAACATCATCCAGCCAGGTTTGCCAGGTAGCATTTTCCAGCAGACCTTCGCTTTCACCTGTTCCGAACAGATCAAGCACCAACACACCAAAATTCTTGTTACTGAGCGCCGTTGCTTGCAACGCAACCATTCTGCGTGATTTATTCATTTCCTCTGCAAATGCAGGGAGATGGATTACCAGCCCTTCAGGTTCTGCATTCTGTGGAGGATAATACATGGCAAAGAGTCGCCCATGCGTTCCATTGATGAAAAATGGCTTCGCCATAGTTTTAATCAATTATCCATGTGCATCGTAACTATTTCCAATAACCTAATTTAGCTAATTTATTCTTTAATTTAGGCAAGGGATAATCTAACGCATAGGCTTTCTTGGCATACTCCAGAGACTTTTTATAATCTTTTTTAGAGAAATAATAAAGCCCAATATTGTAAGCGGGCTCAGGATCAGACGAGTTTAATTGATGGGAACGTTTAAAATACTTAATCGCTTTCTCAGAATGACCAAATTGTTGCAAATATACTCCAAAAATTAAAGGTACCACATGATCATCTGGAACAAACTGCATTGCACGCTGAAAATAACATTCTGGCGCGGGCATTTTAGCTCCGGCAATCCAGTCCTCATGCCCAATCATCTTCATTCTCATCAAAGCATATAAAGCTCTGTGATGATTTGGAAAAGAAAGCAAGGTGTAATCAATATCGCCTGCTGGTGTTACTGACGCTTCAGCTCCAGCCAGCGTCTCTACTTTCGCAGTAAAGTGGAAGATTTCCACAACTTCCAGTTTATGTTCGAAATGGTAAGGATTAGAATAGTCGTACGGTCCATAATATGGATTAATACCGCCATGACATGGAATCCCATCTAAAGAAGAGCCAACCCAAACTGCTGGTGGCAGCGTAGAAAACTCATAATTTTCAGAAAATGCCTCTGTTGCAAGAACAACAGCTCCGATAAAAACCAGTTTATTCAATATTCTTATAAGTTTCATTTGAAATTTTTGTTGGTATTTGAATTCAGGAATTGTTTGTCGGCTGTTATATAAAAACCATCGCATGTCAGGAAAAATCATCGATGTATCATTTCTCGATCGTCAGTATTTCATCTTAAAATAACATTCAACCTCATACCATCTGCCAGTTGATCTATCAATTTAGTGTTGCTGTAATAGCCGATTTAATCAAATAATCTAAAGCATGACGCACTTTATCTTAACCTTTGCTTAACTATAGACGGGCAGATCACAAGTGATACGGTTATTAAAAAGACGGACAATAATAGGCTGTTTTGTTAAAAACCAGTTTTTTGGACTTGCAACAACCGTCAAATACAATAACACTATAAGATCGCTATTATAATCAATTCATTTCCCACCATGTTTTTGTAACTTGGTAGGAACGTAGTTTTCTATTGGTGCAACACCAAGATTCAATCCCAGTCGAGTTTTCAATACATTGTGAATACGCTTGTCGACAAATTCCAGCGACTTTAGCCGCACCAAAAAGGTGTATGGTTGATCCTGGTAAAGAATTTCTTCAGCTTTGCGCCACAAATCCATCCGCTGTTCCTCATCGACAGTACCTCGAGCGAGCTCTATAATTTTATCCAGCTCAGGGTTGCTGTAGCTGATACTGTTATTACCGCCATCGGCTATCTGGCTACTATGAAAAATCTGATACAAATCCCCCTCAATGGAACCACTCCAACCGAGTGTAATTGCATCAAAATCGCGTTTCTTCAAATTATCTAGCATAACCGACCATTCTGTAGGCTTGGGCTTGAGAAGAATTCCTGCCTGGGCAAACAAATCTCTTAACAATAAAACCATACGTTGAGTATCTTCCTTGCTTTGAAAATAAGTCAGTTCAAAACTAAATGGTTTACCTTGCTTATCCTCAATGATGCCATCGCCATTACTATCTTCAAATCCGGCTTGTTTAAGCAAAGCCTTGGCTTTCTGCAGGTTAAAGCTACGTGGTTTGAGCTTAGAGTTATGTTGTTTGCTTAGAGGGCTGAAAGGCCCAAGTGCTGGCTCGGAATAACCCAGGTAGATTTCCTCCATAATACGCTTGCGGTCAACAAGATATGTCATCGCTTCTCGCACTTTTGGGTCTACAAAAGCAGTAGACTTGCCTTTTCGTTGCTGATTCCAGCCGATATAG
Organism: Methylococcales bacterium; assembly: GCA_965224565.1. Classification (GTDB taxonomy): domain Bacteria; phylum Pseudomonadota; class Gammaproteobacteria; order Methylococcales; family DRLZ01; genus DRLZ01. The sequence continues at coordinate 639,585 of CBDCZN010000001.1, forward strand.
GAATAGCCACTAACAGGACTCATATATTCAAAATGGCTGGCTTTATTTTGAATTTGTTGATCATCCAATAATTTCTGATATTCACGTGGACGTGCATCGTAATTATCAATTTCTCCATTGCGAAACGCAGTCAAACGTGCACTATCATTTTCAATCACTCTCCAGACTAACTTATCCAGCGCTGGTTGCACATCACCCCAGTAACGCTGATTGCGTTTAAGCTCAATCAATCCTTTGTCAGGTCGCCAGGATTGTGGGTTTTGAAGACGATAGGGACCAGAACCAAGTAATAAGCCTTTAGATTGATTAAATTGATTGGGTTTTCCAAGATACTTTGCATAAAAATGCTTCGGCATCACTGACAGCCCACCAGCTAGAGCTAGCGCATTAAAATAAGGCTCTTTGAACTCAAATACCACCTCATGAGAGCTCTTGGCAACCACACGTTTGATCTTGCTGTAATAAGCGCGTTCACGTGGTGCCTGAATCGCAGGATTCATAATAAAATCATAACTAAAAACAACATCGTCGGCTGTCAGTGGTTCACCATCAGAAAACACCACATCGTCACGCATCTCAAAAGTAAACGTCAGTCCATCCTGGCTGGTTTTCCACGAACGGGCGATCAGACCTTGCCATTCCAGAGTATCTGGATCACGTGTCAGCAGTGATTCAAGCACATAGCTCTGAATAGTAGAAGAATAAGCATCCTGGCTGATAAATGGCGTAATCGATTTCAGGTTGACTGAAAACGCACTGACTAACCAATCGCCCTCGGCATAATCCTGACTATTGGCTGCCTTTGCGGCGCGTCTGAAAATAGGGGCAGTCTCGACATTCTCTTCGCCTTCGACAAAATCACCATGTCGGTTTCGCAGTGAACTCGCCCGCGAAATGGACTGTTTGAGCTGACGAATATCGCGTGCCTGCTCCCGCATGGTTTGATTCATAGCAGACAGCTTCGACCATTGCCTATCAATCTGATACATCAACAGCATCAGCATGATCAGCACTAAACCGATTGCTGCCAGGTAAATAAAATCCTTACGCGTAAAATGTTTATCCATAAGTTATTTTTGCTAATGTGCGAGCAAAACAGTCGTCCTTAAACAACCTTGCTACTCAACTTCAGATCGATTTTCATGTGCAGAAAGTATAACGCTAGGGATCAATTATTCACCAAATAAATGCTCGTCAATCAACTCGCATAAGCAATGAGTTACCAGCAAATGGATCTCCTGAATTCGTGGTGTAAAACTTGAAGGCACACGTAACTCAAGATCGTCTTCACCGAGTATTTCTGATAACACACCGCCATCTTTTCCAGATAAGACAAGGATAGTCAGATTTCGACTTTTAGCCGCCTTGATTGCCTCAATAATATTGACTGATTCACCGCTGGTAGTAAATGCCACAAGAACATCATTCGATTGTCCGATGGCTTTGATTTGGCGGGAGAATATTTTACGAAAATCATCATCATTAGCAATCGAAGTAATGGTTGAGCTATCTGTTGTCAACGCAATTGCAGGGAGGCCAGGTCGATTCATCACATAACGATTGAGCAGTTCGGATGAAAAATGTTGCGATGCACTGGCTGACCCCCCATTCCCACAGCAAAGAATCTTGTGTCCATTGAGTAAACAAGTGATCAGCATTTCAGCTGCAATCACAATAGAGCTAGCCAGCAAGGCAAGGCTATCCTCATTGGCTTGTTTGTTTTGTAAAAACTGATTCGTTACTCTTTCCTGGGGAGAAATCTTGGCCATTTGTGTCATTTAAAGTTGAATCAAGCGCGGAAAGCGTCTTTTATCCAATTGATAGAAGGTGTCGAATCAACTGGCGTGACGGTGATAACATCAAGTCTTACTTGCTTAATCGGTGGATATTGTGCCAGATATTGCTCAGCAGCTCGAATAATCCTTGTCTGTTTGCGCGCATCAACCGATTCTGCAGCCTGTCCATAATTTGGGTTACTGCGATAACGCACTTCCACAATTAACAGCATCATCTCATTTTCTACGATGAGATCAATTTCACCTTGCCGAGTGCGATAATTACGCGTAACAAGAGAATAACCTTGGTGTTGTAGAAAATCACATGCTAGCTGTTCAGCAGAATTGCCTCTATTGAATCGAGACCAATCCAGTTTCAATTGCTTTCAGAGCGCATCGCAGCGATAAAAGTGATCCTAAAATACTCACAACTCCAGTATGCTGTACTTTTTTGTCCACTTTTGCCTCCATTGCATCCCTTAATCGAGATCTTAGCAACCATTAATTCACTGGATCTTGATTCAAACGCTCTAACCAGGACTTCTTGTTCAATCCATCTTTGTTTGGTTTATCAGACGCTGGTTGCAACTGTTCATGCAGGGGTTCTAGTTCGGTTTCAGCTTTCAGTATCGGTCCAGCGCCAATTGACTTAACATTTCCATCCACAAACTGGCCACACTTCAGCTGTCTACGAATAAAATTGTTTTCATCCAACCATAGTTTTCCAATTTTTCCTGACATACGATGCGTTTGGCTTTGTTGCAAATTAGGCAGCTCTGTCATTAAACTATAGCTATCGTAACCTAGATTAAATAATGGAATATTTCGCGCAGCAACCTGATGAAGGGAACCAGTCTCTTGTTGCTTTTGTTGAATATCATCATCAAATTGTGAAACACCTCCACAAAATACTAGACCTGACAAATCCCTGTCCAACGATGGATTTGGCTTACCTGAATAAACTTTAGAAGTAGTATAAATTGGCAAACCACCAACTCGATAAAAATCCAGCAAAGGACGTATAATACGTGCTACTTTTGGCTTGGCCAACATAAATAACACATCTGCATCACCACGAGGTCTGGGTGTAAAATCAAGTTTCCCGACAATCTTTTGCATACGACTGCGTCGGCTCATGCTTTCATCCAGATTCAACAATGTAGAAATTGACTTAACCAACTCCTTGGGATTAGAAGTATATGTGACCATTTCCAGGGTTGTCCCGCCAATAGCTTCCCAATAATCAGCAAATAAGTGGCCAGCCCGTAGACCTATATTAGTTTCAGGAACAAATACCAAAGCACGTCGATGCTGGTGTTGCCAAGCCAGTGCTGCCGCCTGTTCTATTTCATCTCTAGGATTGATCCCAAACTGGTAAAGACCTTTTTTGGTAATCCCCTCAAGCTGATTAAGCGCAAGCACAGGCTTGTCCAATGAAGTCGATGCTAGTAATTGTTGAATAGTCTTTTTTTCTAGAGGGCCAATGATCAATTCAGCACCATCACTTACTGTACGCTGATAAATTGTTGCAATATCTTCAGCTGTACTGTCATAAAATTTAATCTTTGGCGAATCCCGGCCTACCTGCTCTTCGCGTGCAGATAAAATACCTTGTTTAATCGCATGGGTTGCTGCTGTATAAGAACCACTATGCGGCAAAATAACAGCAATATTTGATGGAACAGTAAACTGAGACCGTTCTTCGGTCTCCGAACTATCCGAGCTATAGATCGCATGATGCCCCGGATATTGATCACGCCATCGTTGCAAATAGCGTTCTCTCTCACTAGAATTGGGCATAGTCTCTTTCGCAATAAGAGCATAATCTATCCAGCCGCGAAGTGTTTGTGGAGCAGAACTTCGGTGATGTATCAGCTTAGTTGTATTCATCTGTGCCAATGTTTTGGAAATTCGCCGATTATTATGTTCAAATGCATCGCCTTCTTCCAAAAAATTGCTGAGTTTAATACGCTCCTGAATAGACTCAAAATCCTTGTTCAGACCCTCGAATGCCTTTACTTTCAAAATGTGGTATAGCTGTTGTTCCGGTCTTGCAAGTAGTCCTAGAGATACCTGCTCCAACTCTCTCAAGGCCTTGCGATGATGCTCTAATCCAATCTCAGCCTTGCCGTATAATAAATGATATAAAACCTCTTCACGAGAATTCAACAAGGGTGCCTTAATATCGGCAACAATCTTCTGTGCCTGCTGGTTTTCTCCAGATTTCAAATACAAATCCACTGCACGAAGCAATAATTTATCTTTAGCAGGAGATTTCTCTTGGTTGGCAAGCCCTAAATAAATCTTTGCTGCACGTCCATTCTCTCCAGACAATGCCAGATTTTTTGCCTGCAGAATTTTTGTTTCAGTCGGGGTCTCTAACTTATTAGCCGTTGTAGCGCAACCGACAATTAGTATGACAAGATTCGCTATGACAATAAATTTTATAAGTATATTTTTCATGTGGGATATTATAACTGTTATTTTGTTGTTATCGGTATAAGCATTATCTCTTTTATGAGCATGTTAAAGAGTTGATTCAGGGTTTTTGTGTAATCACTCGTTCCACACCCACTCTCAACACTCATAAACAGCAAGTCAAAATTTACTGCGCTTCACTATTACGCAAACAAATCACAATTCGCTCCCAAATTCGCCCAGTATTTTCATACAGGATACCGTGTTTATCTGATGGAATCTGTATTAATGTAGCGTCAGCAGTTGTTAATTGCTCATATAATCGTAATGCGCTAGAAGGTTCAACAACGGGGTCATTTTGAGATTGTAATAATGCAACAGGGCATTGGACATCCTTAATCTTTTTCTCCAATACATCAATCAGCTGACGTAATTCATAGAGCGCACTCACTGGAATATGCCTGTAGTTAATATCAGGATGTTCTGTATCACTATTAACAAATGCTTTAATAGCATCTTTAGTCGCCACCCATTGTGTAAAACGATTAACACCATGTAATAGCGAAATTAACATCATGTTCGGATTTTGAAATTTAACCGGGACACAAATGGCTGCTACATTGCTCACTTTCTCAGGTCGTTCTGATGCAAGTACCAGGGCAAGTGCACCTCCCGTAGAAAAACCTACCAGATGAACACATTCAACCATATCTGCCAGAATTTCGTAGCAGCGCTTAACTGATTGATACCATTCCTGCCAGTCAAGCGTTGCCAAATCAAGTGGCGTTGTGCCGTGTCCTTTTAACCTAACTCCCAACACCGTATAACCAGCTTCGACTAAAAAATCACCAAAAGGACGAGTTTCTGCTGGAGAAGCAAGTAATCCATGAATCAGTAAAACGCCGTGTTGACGTGGATTGGTTTTTGGCTCAATTAAGAATGGTGCAGGATTCATTGTCGCTGTTTCTTTTACTATTTTTGAATCAGTAGCGCCAGAGGATTGATTAATATTGTCATACTTAGGTTGTGGTGCATTTTCAATATCCCATTGTAATGAAACAATTTCATCGTTAAAACGCAGACTTGCCAGTTGTTGACAACTCACACTGGTAACTCTTTTCAGAGCATCATCAATCGCCATACTGAGTTCACTAATCACAGCTACTTCATTCGCATAAACAGCAATCAGATTCTCCATGCGAATTTCATCGACACTAAATGCCTGTTCTAATTTGGGTAACAACTGATAGTCACTATCAAAAATAGTGATTAGATGATTGTCTATAGCCATTTTTATAAAACGCTGTAGCCCTTTAGTAACTCCAGTTAGCAAATTGCCATATGATTCTGGATTTCGAAGACTATCGTGTAAAAATACTGTTGAACATTGTTGTAACTGTTTGAGCGCTAGATATAATGTGATATGGAATTGTGTCTTATTAATAGTCTGTTGTTTTCGCGCTATGCATTTCATAATCAACACTGAAGCTAAATGACTCAAGTTTATAGTCACCGCTCTATACATTAAATGAGCATATTGATCACGAATACATTCTGCATTGCCATAGATAATTATTGCAAGCTGCTGTGAAGACGTGTGTTGTGAATTCTGGAGATTGAATGCCTGATCAATCGATTCTATAGCAGGCAACACAGATTCTTTTAACTGCCCCTCTTTCCAATCCCACCATTTTGACACATCAACAACATCACTGAAATGAATATCCATATCGGTTTCACGCAGCACAATGTTACTTTCAATCAATAATTCTTCCAAGTGGCGGTGTTTTATACCTGGATTCAGCAGCTTTGCTCCCTGTAGCAAGAAATTGTCGTTTACTCGAATCGGATAGAACGTAATATTTACCGGTAGTATTAAAGTTGGTTGATGAATAATTTCATGGAAATGGTCTAAATTATCAAGCTTAAGCTGCAGCAGCCATTGATTTAACTTTTTATAGTCATTATGATCAAAAGCATATTTGGCAGCTTGTTTAAACAAATCCAGGCAAATACCGAGCACTGCAGCACCAGTATGTTGTTTTCGCCACTGTTTACTTGTACGAGAATAGATTTTGTAGCCGTCATCTGACGAAACCACATGACGATTTTTAACCATTCCACCTTCAGGAAACACAATGGCCTTGCGTCCTCGTAACACTTGTATTGCTAACAAGGGTAGTATTTGATCATAATCATGTGGTATCCCGCCAACTTCAAGTAGGTAACGTGCAAACGCATCATCACCTTTAAAAAATTCGCTGTGGGTTATCGAACAGCAAAAAGCACCCGTTTCTTCATGAATCAAATATTGCGGAATAAACGTTTCAAAGCGAGAAAAGTGATTGATGACCAGAATTTGTCCATGCGAAACCAAATTGTTTTGATCATGCAAAGTCAATTTGACCTTTAAAGCTGCACTGACCAATCGGAATAACCGCACAGACCATTTGTAACGCATCTTATTAATTTCATAGTCATACATAGATGTGCTTTTAAATGCTTCAAGGATCGATTTTTTTTCTGACATATTAACCATGAAATCTAAATTAAATATCAATCATTCTAATTCTGGAATTCTGTTGCTAAAAACCTTATAAACATAATTTCTTTAATACAACCTGTGTAACATTATGCGCCTACTTATTGCCATTTAATATACGCACAAGTTATCAGCTACTAACATTAGTCTTATATCAATAATTTCAATTATTTACACACATAAAAAAAGCCGAGGACACATGTCCTCGGCTTTTTTTCTCTAAAATCCTGATGCTAAGAAATCACATCAGAAAGTATTCTTACATGAATACTGGGATTAGAGGACCATTAATAATAGCCATGTGACGATCGCCAGAAGTTTCTTCATAGAAGAAAAGCATTCCAGCCATACGACTATCTGGATCATAAATGATGTCAGACATACGCTCGATTTCCCAAGCAGCATCTCCAGCAATCACTTCAATCTCAGCAGTTTCACCTGGTGCAATTGCCGTATCTGGTGATACAGAAAGACCTTCTGGAGCCAGAAGATTTTCTGGATACTCAGCTTCGTCAACAGCAACATCTGGATTCAGGAAGCGGATAGATCCACCCATGAATTCGCCCAAACGTACAGCTTCATCAGCACCATTATGTACAGAAACGACCATTCTCATGGCTCGTCCAGGTACACGATAAGTTGCTTCAGTCATTGTAGTATGAACGTCACCAGTCGTATTATCACTTACTGGAATTGAACGGAACTTACCAGCTTGTAATGGAATCGTTACAGGAAATTTGCTGTTAGCAGAATTATAACTAACCAGAACAAGTGCCAATGTACCGATCAAAAAAGCTAAAGTGACTTTTTTATCTGTTGGAGTAACCAATTCACTTGCACGCCCAGCTTTTATCATATGCATACGCGGTACAAAGATTGGTCTACGACACCACCAAGCCATCCACGCAATACCTACGATATACCAAATGGTATGCCATGCGTAAATAGTATCTAATGTCCATGTTTCAAGATCAAAGGTTTGACCAGTCAATGCAGTGATTTCATTTGTGAAATCATCCATTGAACCATTAATCGTTGCCCATTTACCTGGACCGATAACAGGTCCACCGCCATCGACATTAATCATGGTATGGATATGCCACTCGCCAGGACGACGTGCTTTCAATACAACTTTAAAGTCATATGAATTACCAAGATGCAGTTCTACAGAACGTGGAACAATCTTGTCACCAATATATGATTCTTGTCGAATAAATACTGGTCCTGGAATACCAATGTTTAGAAATGAAGTGGTTGGCAGATTAACTGATTCCGGCCAATCATGGAAAACATACATAGTACCTGTAATATCCATGGTTTCATTGACATTCAGCTCATCTGTAGACCAAGCCAGGTCATACCACATCACTGTACGCATACGCATGAAAGCAGCCTGGGATTTTTCCCCATGTGCAGATGCAGTTGGCGCATAAAAGCTACTGACTGCTAAGGTCAGCAACAAACCAAAGAATGACATCTTCGCCATACTTTTCTTGATTATATTCATAAATCCTCCTCGTGATAGAGAATACTGGGTTTTATTATATTAACTATCTGTAATACAGGTAATCACTTATAGCTGGTGAATGAACTTGATAGTTGAGAACCAACGTCCCATGAAATGCCACCAGAAATAAATCAGAATACATACGAATGCTGAGAAGAAAGCAGATACTGGAGCAACATCCTTACCGAAAGTTCTCAAAGTACCTTTTTCTACCATACGAATATACTCAGGTGTACCCGTTCGTACATAATGATAGCCTTGAAGATCAGCAACTGACATCAAAACGCCATTATATTCGACTGGTAAATGTAATCCAGCGATCATTGGCCAGTTTGTTGGGTAGAAAAGCAGACCCCACAAAGTTGCACCGAAGATAGATGTAGCGATATAGCTACCAGTCAGTGCTAACACAGCGTCAAGGCAGATTGCCATTGATACTTCTGATGCTGGGAATACGAAGTTAACCGGGAAGTAAGTCCAGCCCCAAAAGTTAACGTAACGATTTACCCATTCGCCAAACAACAATCCTAGAATACAAACTGTTGCACCCCAAGCAATTCGGAAGTTCTCCCACGCCCAAAATTGTACAGCAGCAGGAAAAGTTATCAGTACAATCGGTGTTACTGTTACCCAGAGTCGACGATCTTTCCAATCGGCCCAGAAATCCCAATCACCCATTGTCAGCATTGCGTGAACATGATATCCACCCAATACAACGAAGAATATTACAAACAATAAAACATAGTCGATCGTACGCGATGCTTTAACGGCTTCTGCGTGCGAAACGACTGCAGACTGAGTTGCGCTCATTTTTTGTTACCTCCTAAAAGGATTAATATTTTTAACGTGCCGGGCATCCTTGCCCTTTTTTAAACACAATGTTTTAGTAACTTCCATATCTGTCATGGCTAGTAACTAATTACTAGTCTGGGCAGCAATCACCACCGATCAGATCATCAATATCAGTGATCAGCTGAGTTACTACACCCATTACACCTAGCGCAAACCAACCAAAGAATACAAATCCATAGTGAAGAGGAGCAACAAACAGCTCTTCCATCCACCAGAAAGTGTGACCCCATTCGTTCAGGCCAACATTTGGAAAAATCATGAAAGGTCCAATAACTACCAACAAATATGGCAGTGAAATACCTTGTTTCATGAAATAAGGAATACGAGTATGCGCATACATGAACGCCCCAATACCAGTAATAATATAGATTGGGTAAGTCATATAGAACTCAATGATGTGACTTGGAGTAAAATCAGTATCGCGAACGATAGTCTGATGCCAAGTTCCATCTTGCTCAGTATAGTAGCTAGCACCCCAGTAGATTGCACTACCGTAAGCTGTCAACCAACACAGATGATGGAAATGACGACGCAAAATTTCACGCGCAGGTACTGCGTCTGCATCACGGGTTCTTGTTTTCCACAGATATGCAGCGAATGCTGTTGCTAGAGTAAATTCTAATGGTATTTCATAGTATAGAATTGTCATCCAGTACTTTTCGAACTCAGGTGCAAACGAGTCAAGACCAGCACTCCAGCCATAGACACCTTCATACCAACGAACATATACATAAAATACAAAATATACGCCTATGCCAAGTACAAAGAAATTAAACTTGCTAAAAAGCGGTTTTTCCTTCGCAGCGGCAGAGACATTTGCTGTTGTTGCAGCCATAACAACCTCCTAAATTATAAAAACACGACTCAACTCTTGTTGCTGGTCGCACTTACAGTTTCATCCTTGATTTACGACTCTTCCATGAGTCAACTCATCCTTGATTGACAATCAACTCTTGCTGATTATCATCCAAATCCTTTAGCTTGTGAAGAGTTTACCACTCGAATCAACAGTGTCAAGATATTAGTGTGGCAAATAACTCATTATTGCTTGGAAATCACTGTTTCTCCGTCAACATCCAATTGCACAACACCCTTGCCTGCGACAAATTTGCAATAGGCTTCTTTCTTGTCACCTACACCTTTATCCCAGAACAATTCCAAGTATGTTTGGTGATCTGACTCCACCCTGGTCGCTGAGTAAACATTTCCACTAACGGCTTTTTTAACCGCTTTTTTACATGTTCGCTGACCGTTGGCATTGAGCATTTGTGTTGTTCTAAGTGTCGCTTGTTGTGCTATCTCTTCAGCTGACTGATTCGAGTTCATGATCAGAAAAGCACCCACACCCATCAGTGAAACAAACCCGATTAAAAATAATTTTACTGAACTAACATTCAACTTCATATCTGACATTTTTTTATCCTCCTCATCGGTAAAACCTGATTAAATAATAGCTTGTTGCCGAATCTTGCTCTTGCTCTTGCGTGCTAGACTCGCAGTATTCATAATATCATTCACTTTAGCCTCGCTAAACCTAAATTTTAACTCTAATCATAATCCGGTGACCCAACATGTTTAAAAATCGCTATGTCTCAGGACTTTTTCTACTAGGCTTTATTGTTCTTTCTTACTTAGTTTTGATCAAATTCGTTACCCCAATGGTTGTCGATACAACAACTTCTGATTTGTTTATTGAAGACACCGGGGACTATCGTGTAGAAGGTCCATCCAACACCAACATGAGCAACACCGCAGCCAATTTCTGCTTCGATGAACTTGCAAACGAACATGAGGAAATCGGAGCAATCGACTTCTCACAGCTAAAACAAACTACATATACACTTGGTGGTTATCATTATGTGGTAAAGGCAACCATTCCAGCTGCTCAATCACCTGACAATCAACTTCATGTCATGGCTTGTCAGATCGCATATGACCATACCAGCAAAGAGCCCAACTCTGCAGACAACTGGACTGTAAGCGGCCTAAGTTATACTATCCCTAAAAGTTAAACTTGAGTATTATTGCTCTCTTATGCGTTTACCAAGCAATAGAAAGCGCATTCGATTCAAGCGCTCCATTACCATTGGGGCGCCAGATAATGCGACAGCGTCCACCAAACAATACCACGCAGCAACACCACTTGGTGGATTACCTTGCGGTAATCCCAATACCGGATCAATCGGCACCCAGTGCCATGTACCCACCGCTGTCCCGATAATCTCCAGCCAGGTTGTAACAAAGAAAGCACCAAGATAAACCAGCGGTGAACGACCAAACATTACAAAGGGAACAAATATACAAAACAACAAAAACCCCACCCAATCATAGTTGCCAGCAATTGTTATTCCCCAAACAGACCATCCGCCCATTGTCACGAAAACTACATTTCTGACCATTGTTGCATTATTTGTAAACAGCTCTGATCGAGCCAGGGCAACAGCAGTCAGATAGACCATGCCATGACCAGGCGGAACATACGCTGGCACATTCTGGAAGCGGTATATATACCCCCCCATGTAAGGCGAGGCAAAATGCTCTCCAATTGTTGCAAACATAATCGCAATAATGACTTGAGCCCGAACGTGGGCACACTCTCCTTTCAGCAACCAGATCAGGAACATCCAGGCAAACATACCCAGCAAGGTCTGAAAAGTCGGAGTAGAATTGGCATCTAACACCAGACACAATGCGATTGATATAAAAGTGATACAACTTATAACATAATCACGGTATGATCCGCCCAGCTGAGCGTGAACATATCCAAACAACCGTAATACACTGGTTTCTCTAATCGTTCTCAGAACACTCAAACAGATTCTCTCCGACTCTCGTCAACCAATATTCAAACTGTTCGAAGAAATGAAATATAGATGCATTCCATCAAAATAATCGAAAAATGTGATCAAAGAAACTTGCAATAGATTTCCTATTTTCCCAAAGATTCCCTGTAGACACTAATACCTTGATTCATCTTGATCTATATTCGATTGCGCCTTCCAATAAAAATAGCCAATGCCTCCTACAACCAGAGCCAATAACAGCCAAACCAGCGGCATGGGAATCTCCATCGTTGTACCATTCTCATCTGGGTACTTGAGTTTGATAATTGCTGAAACAGACGGATCTTTCACACTAATTTTGATTGTATTCCCACTCAGTGACTTAAACTGAACTTCGTGACCGTCAAATGGCTTAACATTACGTGTCGTGCCATCGGTAACATCTTCAAAAATCTGATTCGTTGAAACGTAACCCCCACTACTGCTTAAGGCTGAAGCAAGCTTATTTTCAATTTCCTCTGTTGTCAGGTTCACTGTTTTAATGGTCATCGAATCACGATCACCAACAGCAATCTCAATACCACCACCAGTCGCTTTTTTAGCTTGCGGATTCTTCTTTTCTTTCTTCATAAAGGGATTGGATCCGCCATCATCTGCACTTAAAGTAACCAGATCAATCGCTGCAGTAACACCATCTTCTCCGAAAGAAGGCTTGACCTGATACGACACAGATTGCTGATTTGAATAGTCACGAATCACAAATTCGTTCAACGAGTGCCCTTGTTTATTAGTCACTTTCAATGCCGCTGTTCTGGAACCATCAGAGGAAGTGATTTGCTCAACTTCAGCACCGCGCCAAGAAGGCTCCTGCGTCATCATGCTCTCTTTAATGGAAGTCACCATTTTCGACGCCATGGAAACAGCATTATCAGGCTTCCTGGCATCGGAACCGTACGTAAAAGTAAGTCCTGTACCTGAATAGCGCATTTTGTCATCAATCCGCCACAACACAGAAATTGAAATTGCACTTTCATCCTTGATGGTCGGCTCACCTGTCTCTATCAATAAACTCTCAAAATCTTTGGGAGTTTCTGCGTACGCAGAAAGCGAACCAACCATCAGCATTGCCGAAAAAAATAATATTATTATTCTCATAATTAACTCCTCGTTTATCTCAGTTTCAACAACCATGCTTTACACAAGAAAATTCACAGACATCAACCAAAGCCCAGACAATCATCCAATTGTGTCTATCATTACACCGCCAATCCAGGACTGAAGATAAATAACTACCGCATAACGCGCTCCTTTTCCTGCAAACATAGCAGCAATTGATGCCGACACCGATAGTTTAAGCCAGCCTGCCAGTAGACATAACAAGTCACCAACAACAGGCATCCAGGACAACAGTAATGCAGATACACCCCATCGATTCAAAAATGCCAAGACTTTCTGGTTCTTTTCCGCAGCCAACACCTTCTCTGGAGACCAATACCCATGCGACACTAAAAAGCCAACCACCCAGCTACTGAGCCCGCCAATCGTATTTCCACTGGTAGCAACTAGCCATAGCAGCCAATCAGGCTCTTCACCCTCGCCCAATAGATACACAAGAACTAGTTCTGAGCCACCCGGCGCCAATGTTGCCGAAACAAATGAACTAAGAAACAAGCCCCATAGACCCCAGTGGGAATCTGTCCAAACTTCCATCCAGCCTGTTATCGACTAGACAATAGAGTCACCAACAATCACCCAATTTGTCATCAGACAGCAAAATCAATTTATTTCATGCTCATATACATGCACCGCATTTAGTATTATTTGTCATAACGCAGGAGGTTTATTGACCAACGCCACAACCTTACTAACCAATGTCTTGCTAATAGCAATCAATTGTTTAGATGCAGCCACCAATAAACCTGATATGTCAGCAACCACTTGCGTGGGAGTCTGCCCCTTATAGCGCTGACCCATTATCGGTGTTAACAATAAACCAACCACCAGACCAATTAGCAATGTTCCTGAAAAAAAAGAGCCGCTGCCTCGTGCTGATTTTGCCTTTGCTGTAGCAATTGCTGCAGCGTTTGCTTTAGCTGCGATAGCGGCTACTTCCTTAGGATACATTTCCTCTTGACTAGGATATGTGTCAGGGAAAAGAGCTGCTGTAGCGCCTGGCACAGATGGAATTGGAAGACCACCTTTACCAACAATTAACTGCGCTTTCAAACCTTTTTCCATATGTTGCGCCATATCACAATGCACTAAATAAGTCTGGTCATTGGCTGGTAAAATAAACGTTCCACTAACCTTACCAGGCCCTGTGACTTCCATATGAAACATGCCACTTTTGTATATATACTTAGGCAAGCCATGCACCATCCACTGATGACGGATATGATCATCATTAATAAAATGAACAGTCAATCGAGTACACGGTTTGACATGCCATTCTTGCTTATCAAAAGCAAACACAGTTCCAGGGAATTTTTTTGAATATTTATGACCTGCGTGGACTGTAATTTCGACATCTCCTGATACTTTTTTACAACTTTCTGGTAATTTCTCAGTATTTTGATTCATCACCATTGCGCCGCCCATATCCATCAAATGACCATCTCCATGCTCCATCAAGGAATCATGGACAACAATCTCACTTTTCTTGGCTTGAGCAGCCGATATGTAGCACATACCGATAATCAATGCTGATATTAAAAACTTAGTCATTTGACACCCCCTCGCCAGACTTATTGCCTGCGAGACCTTTAAGCGCAGCAAATATTTTCTCTCTGTAGGTAAATAGTATATACAAAGCAACACCTAGCAATAATCCAATTAACAGGTTTGCAAGCCATCCTGTTTGATTGTTTACCTGAGGCTGATTAGCACCCGCAAGCGTGTTAGATTGTTTCGGAATCTCTGGCGGAGCCTGAACTGCTCCCCAAGTGTCCCACTCATCTAAACCAGCAAAAACAGGTTGAGAACGTGCAAAAAATGAATCCGCAAACATCGTTGTCAGATCTCTCCCCTGCGCTTTTGGCAACCCTTCTTCAGTTAACCAGGATTCATAAGCAACAACACTGACATTGCCTCCAGGGTTCATGCCATCAGTAGTAATTCCTCGCTCGGCATGATCATGGAAAATCCATAACCCCTCTCCATAATTATGCAAGCCATCGTCTGTTGTATTCAGCTCAAGATCCAGTCGTTGCGCTGGAGCAATGTTGTAAACATCGCGGGTAATCTGGGCATCTGGTTTGGCTTCAATACCATCATAATGAGTAATTGTTGCCTTGTGTCCGTGAGTATGTATTGCCATCAGCTCAGAGCCACCATTCATCATACGCAATTTTATTTTCTGATCTGGTTTGGCAACAATCATTGACTCGCGGACTGTATAAGGGAACGAACGTCCATTCAACGTATGATAATCTTCAGTTGCATCAGTCATGTCATAGCGTTGATTCATATCCCAGGCAATCAAACGCGGATCATTGTGTTTCTGGATAATATTACCCAGCTCCTTATCCATTTGGTGATAGATAAGATCATACTCAGAATCGTAGTCCTTAAGCACTGCTTTAGAAGAATGGCGTACCTGACCACCACCCACATTGAAAGTCTGAACCGAATTATTGGGACGATTTTCTTCAACCACCAACATACCAATCAACCCCATACCTACGTGCGTATGAGTTTGCACGTGGCAGTGGTATACAAAAGTTCCAGCAACACGCGGCTTGATTTCGTATGTACGCGTTTCACCCGGCAAAACAAAAAGTTCACTCGTTTGCGGCACACCATCATTACCTTCTCCACCACTATCAATAAAAGGATGATCTACACCATGCAAATGGATGGTATGTGGCATATAATGGGTGTTTTCCAGAACAATCCACAGCACATCATCTTGTTCAATTCGAATTGTCGGTGACGGTGCTCTTAACAGAGGATTTGCTTCAATCGAGGCAAAACTCATGGTTGACATACCGCGTGATTTTGGGCTGAACACCCACATTCCCGGAGTCACACCAGGTGCGATTGGGAACCGCGGAACAACACCTTCAAAATCTGGCGAAAAACCATTTAATTCCGTCACTTCCAGATGAATCTCAATTCTGTCAGGATCTCCGTCACCATCCAGGTCATCTGATTTAATCACAGCATCCGGGGTAAGACGGGTATCCATGAGCGTTTCCATGGAAATATTATTCGTACCTTTAACAACACTGGCTACAAATGCGGGACGATCAGGACTACAGCGTTTTGACGCTTGTATTTTGACACCCTCGATGGTTTGCGCCTTGCGCCATTCAGCATCATCGGTATTACAAACCGGCTCTTTTTTTCCAATTGGAACCTTCACTGAAGGCGGGTTTTCATACTTTGCCTGTACAAGGCTACAGACAAAAAAACCACTAACAACTAGTGTTCTGATAACACTTTGAACACGTATATTCACACTTAGTTTCCTGCTGAATTTAATTACTAAAACCACTACTTGCCAAGAATCTCTAAGAAAAACAGACAAGTAGCAGCCCCTACATTCGCGCTAATGATTGAAACTTTATTTACGCTGCGGTGTCTTTTTTGTCACCTTTGATGATGCCATCAACTTTTTCTCTTACCGCTGGCACGAAAAAATAAGCCCCCACCAAAACGCCCAACAACATCACCACCATCATTAAACCATCTGAAGCTGAAGGACCAACAGCACCCACTGTAAACGGCAGATGCGCGTCAGTTCTTTCTTCACCATTAATAAGCGTTACATGAGCCAAATAGCTGCCAGTAGGATGCTTGGTAAAATCAACCACCGCATTAACCGTACCTGTTGGATGCGTAGCAGCATCCTGATGATAAATCACCTTACCTTCAGGTTCTTTAGTGATTTCAAATTCAACAGTCATTTTGCGCAGCTTATTGCCTTCATAATCAAACACAAGATTTGATCTAGCCGCGTTTGGAATTGTATTACAGAACTCTGCATCGCCTGTTAAATCTGGTGTATAAGCTGTAAAATGCACCCATTGATCACCGACTGGAATTCGACACGAATCGATTTCCACACTAACCCCACCATGCGCCCAAACTGGCGCAACCGGCAGCATCATGGCCAACAATGTAAATAGCGCAAGCACTTTGTTTTTAAAATTCATATTTTTCCACCTATGTTTTTATTAATACCATCATGGTAGCTCGTCAATAAAACCAGCAGAACCAACTACCAGTTTGAACAACCTACCCCAGTCAAAATTTAATCATCACACTGACAGTGTTCTTTTTCATGCCAGCATCCTCTCACTCTTCCATCCTATCTATTGAGAGCAAATCGTCAAGAAAATAGCCGCTACACTCTACCATACCTGTTAAATCCACGAAAGAGACTGAGTCAAGCATAAACTTAGAACCTGTTCTGACAGATAGTTACCATATCAACAAGTTACTAGTAATCACGCCACGCTAATGTATTGCCAAAATGTTTCACCAGGGTGTAACCCTGGCTTTGCAATATCCGTCTGCTTGCCGAAGCATCAGATCGACTCAAATGTTTATGCTCATAAACGATGATACTAGGATATATTCGTTTGAAATCAATTTGTTTGATTATTTGAAAATCAAATCCCTCAGTATCAATCACCAACACATCAACGTCTACTACAGCATTTCTATCCAACAATGTATTTAACGCAATACATTCAACATCTTGCTTAATAATGTATTTGCGTAACCCAGGAATAACACGTTCATGTGATAACAGTATATCCTCATAAAATGATCCCAGACCATGCGTCCATTTTGGCAAAAAATCATGCCCCTCTTCAATACGAAAAAATTCGCGAACTTCCTCTTTCTCTGAAATAGCAACGTTCTCGAATATCAAATTTGGGCTGTTACGATAATTCTCCTTTAACTGTTTAAAGTAATATTCTACTGGCTCAACCATAATGCCAGACCAGGTTCCTGCCATTACATAGTCATACACTGGGTCAAACATTTTCCCGTCATTAGAGCCAATCTCAATAAAAAAAACTTTACTTTTAGATTGGTTCAAGCGCTGTAAGTGCTGATTAAGCCTGCGCCATTGTCCAGCAGAAACCAAACCATCAAACACTTTTACTATACGCGGTACTATGGTCTCACATTTCATTCATAGTCCACTTGAGATTTATCAATCATTTTTTAGATACATTATGTTTAGGAATGATGGAGTTTAACACCAGATTCTTACTTCAAGTACGAAGCGGTATACTTTTTCTTCAATCCAGCAGCCGTTCCAATCTGGACATTAATCCCACTCCCACCTACAATGTGCAACTCCCTATGCACCGTAACATGGCGTAATCACCCAAATAAACCACTAAAAAAATAAAAACCATTATGGATCAAAGCAAAATTGCTATCATTGGCACAGGTGCTGCGGGCATGGCATGTGGTCATTTTCTGCACAATAATTATGACATCACTTTATTTGAACAAAATGATTATGTCGGTGGACATGCAAATACAGCCATCATAGAGGCTGATGATGAAACCGTTTACACTGATACCGCATTTGTGATTTTCAATGAGGAAAACTATCCGCTTTTCACGCGCATGTTGAAAGAACTGGATGTCACCAGCATACAATGCTCAATGGGGTTCAGTTTCAAAATCATGCAGACCGGATGGGAGTATAACTCTAAGGGACTCACCTGGATTCCCACTAATCTCAAAAATCTATTGGATCCTCGCTTCCGAAAATTATTAAAAGAAACCGGGCGTTTTTATAAAGAAGCCACTGAAATATACCGCGAAAAAACCTATGCTGACTACAGCATTGCTCAGTATCTGGAGGAAAAAGGTTATAGCAAGGATTTTATTGATTTTTTCCTGATCCCGGTTATCGCCGTGGTGTGGTCAATTCCTCCAGAGGATATGCTAGATTACCCTGCGCTAACCATGATTGACTTCCTGGAAAATCACGGTGCATTCCAGGGCTTGTTCGGCCAAAAGCGTTGGCGAACCATTAAAAATGGTAGTCAGTCTTACAAACAAAAGTTGATTGCTCCTTTCAAGGACAAGATTCAGCTCAACAACAAAGTTGTATCCGTCAAACGTCAAAATGGTCAGGCATCAATCACTGACAGTGCGGGTCAAACCCATCAATTTGACCGCGTGATTTTAGCCTGTCATGCAGACCAGGCATTAGCTTTACTAACCGACCCAACTGCCGACGAGCTGCTAACACTCGGTGCATTCCGGTACAATCAATCACATATCATTCTGCATACCGATTCAGCAATTCTGCCTGCAAAGCGCTCCATGTGGGCAGGTTGGAATTACTTGACTGAAGCCGATGGACGCTCTTCATTTTCCTACTATATGAACAAGTTACAGCGGGTTTCAAAAAAGCAAGATTACTTCATTACCCTAAACGATACTGGTCGCATTAATCCCGATAAGATCTTGCGTGAATACGACTACGAGCATCCTATTTTCGACCATGCAGCAGTACAAGCACAAGCCGATGTTCCAGCGCTGAATGACAACGGTATTAGCTACTTCTGCGGATCATACACACGCTACGGCTTCCATGAAGACGCTTTCCGATCCGGCGTGGAAGTGTGTCGAAAAATTACCGGCGAACCAATCTGGGCTGACTAAAGGCATCATTCATGTGTTTCTCTGCAACCGCCAGCTTTACCGCCAGCGCCGTGTTGACAGTTGCTGGCGTGGTGACGATAAAACAGGTCAAACAACCTGAACAGTTGCCGCTGGCGCTAATTCCAATTATATTTGCCATCCAGCAAGCCGTTGAAGGCTGGATCTGGTTATTACAATCGCACTCAGGCCCCGCCTGGCTTGAATCGCTACTGTCACACATTTTTCCTATGATTGCCTATACCTTCTGGACAATCTGGGTTGCCTATTCGGTACGCAAAATAGAAACCGATCATTTGCGGCACACCATGTTATCCATATTACTGATTATCGGCATTGCTGATGGCCTGTTTTTCTTTTATTTCATGCTCAGTGAACCGTTAACAATAGAAATTATTAATCACAGCATCCACTATGCTTTCGACTTTCCATTCTACGCAATCAGCCAATGGTTATATGGTATCGCTATTATTGGCGCTACACTGGTTTCACGCTACAGACTGATCAATTTGTTTGGCATCGGGCTGATCATTTCATACAATATTGCCAGGTTTTATTTCACGCCAACATACCCTTCAGTATTCTGTTTTTTTTCCGCGCTGATTAGCGTGATTATTTATTTGCAACTACGTTACGGCGACCGCTTTCAATGGTCTCAGTGGACGACTCAACAAACATAAGGACAACAATCACCTCTATGACAGGTGTCTCTCCACTCCAACCCGTACTCCCGAAGCAACCTGGTGAAAAAATCGCCTGGCTTAATCTAGCTGGATGTGCTGATTCGCTAGCTCTGGCTTCAGCTCTGGAGCAAGGTCAATCGTTTCTAGTGGTGGTAACAGCGGACACACAAACAGCATTACGCCTGCAACACGAGATTGAATTTTTTGTTGGCAAACAAATCCCCGTGCAATTCTTTCCAGACTGGGAAACCTTGCCTTACGACGTATTTTCACCGTTACCAGAAATTATTTCACAACGCCTGGAAATTCTTGCACAACTTCCGCAAGTCACTCAGGGCATCCTGATCCTCACTGTGTCGACGTTAATGCAGCGTTTGACGCCACGCGCGCATATTCTTGGACAATCACTGTCAATCCATCCTGGCAACAACTTGAATATCGACATGTTCAGAGAACAACTGGAGCAAGTTGGCTATCAAAATGTTTCTCAAGTCATTCAGCATGCAGACTTTGCTGTCCGTGGCTCGATTATTGACATTTACCCGATCGGCAGCAAAGTTCCATACCGGATTGAACTGTTTGATGATGAAGTCGATTCAATTCGTACTTTTGACACCGACACGCAACGCTCCATCGAGAAAGTCGATCAAATCGAAGTGTTTCCAACTCATGAATTTCCGTTTGACGACCAATCCATTAAACGCTTCCGGCAAGCTTATCGCAGCGCCTTCCCAGAGCAAAGCCAAAATAGTCTGATTTATCAAGAAGTCAGCAAGGGAAACACGCCCGGCGGACTGGAATATTACATCCCATTATTTGTTGATCACTGCGAAACCTTGTTCGATTATTTTCCCGTTGATACAACTCTGGTGTTTAGCAATCAGCTAGAAGAAGCAACCTCACGATTTTGGCAAGAGGTGAATACGCGCTATGAGCAACGCGGGTTTGATCTCGATCGACCACCATTGCCACCAACCATGTTGTTTGCAGAGCCACAACAAGTGAGTTCGCAAATCGATGCATTCAAGCGCATTGAAATCCATGCTGCAGACAGCGCCAGCACCGCAACCACATCGCAAGTCATAGACTATGACTGTCAACCACTCCCCGATTTATCGCTCAATAATGAGTCAGACCAGCCCGCACAAAACTTATCCACATTTCTCAATCAACCGCTGGATAAAACACTGTTTGTAGCCGAAACAGCTGGCCACCGTGAAGCGCTGCATGAACTGCTAGGTCGCCACGAGATCCACCCTGAAACCATCACATCGTGGCAACAATTCATGGATGGCAAATTCAGCCAGGCGATCACCATCGCACCTATGGATCACGGCTTATGGTCACAAAATCCTGCCGTTGCAATCATCACCGAAACTCAGTTGAGTGGGCGCAAAGCAGCCCAGCGCAGACGCCGTAGAAAAGATACTGGTCAGGCACTGCACAACCTGATCCACAACCTCAATGAACTGGAAATTGGCTCGCCTGTTGTGCATCAGGACCAAGGGATTGGTCGTTATCAAGGCTTGCAGACATTAACGGTTGGCGATATCGAAACAGAATTCTTGATGCTGGTCTACGCAAAAGGCGACAAGCTCTATGTTCCAGTGTCATCTCTCCAGCTCATCAGTCGTTATACAGGAACTGATCCTGATCTTGCGCCGCTGCATAAACTGGGTGGTGAACAATGGACTAAAGCGCGCGCCAAAGCCATTAAACGAGTACGCGATGTTGCTGCAGAATTGCTGGACATTCATGCGCGACGTGCTGCTCGCAAGGGGCTTGGCTTCAAAATTGACCAGACTGAATATCAGAAATTCAGCGCTGCGTTTCCATTTGAAGAAACCCCGGATCAAGAAACAGCAATCATCCAGGTGCTGGAAGATATGGCTACAGAAAAACCGATGGATCGCATCATCTGTGGTGATGTCGGTTTCGGCAAAACTGAAGTCGCCATGCGCGCTGCTTTTATCGCCTCAAATAACGCCAGGCAAGTGCTGATACTGGCGCCAACCACACTGCTTGCGCATCAACATGTGCAAAATTTTCAAGATCGTTTTGCTGACTGGCCCATGCAAATCGACGTATTATCCCGCTTTGTCACCAAAAAACAGCAAACCGATACCATTGCCAGATTAGCGCAAGGCAAGATTGATATTATTATCGGTACACACCGATTGCTGCAAGCTGACATTCAATTTCAAGATCTGGGATTAGTGATCATCGATGAGGAACATCGCTTTGGTGTGCGTCAAAAAGAATCGCTAAAGAAATTGCGTAGTGATGTCGATTTCCTCACGCTCACCGCAACCCCGATTCCAAGAACATTAAATATGGCGATGTCCGGACTACGTGACATTTCAATTATTGCCAGCCCACCACCCAACCGACACAAAATTCAGACATTCATTAATGAATGGAACGATCAGATTATTCAGGAAGCCTGTTTGCGTGAAATTCGTCGCGGCGGTCAAATTTACTTCGTGCATAACAACATCAAAACCATGGAACGCACGGCAAGCGACCTGCAAAAACTGGTTCCAGAAGCCAGCATTCGCATGGGTCACGGACAAATGAGTGAACATGAACTCGAGCCAATCATGCTGGATTTCTATCACCAGCGTTTCAACTTGCTAATATGCACTACAATTATCGAAAGCGGTATTGATGTGCCTAGCGCGAACACCATGATTATCAATCGCGCAGACAAATTTGGACTGGCACAATTGCATCAACTGCGCGGCCGGGTCGGACGTTCACATCATCGCGCCTATGCCTATCTGGTGATCCCACCAAAAAAACTGATCACTAAAGATGCGATCAAACGCCTGGACGCAATCGAAGCATCAGGAGAGCTTGGAGCAGGCTTTATGCTCTCATCGCATGACATGGAAATTCGCGGTGCTGGTGAACTGCTTGGTGATGAGCAAAGTGGTCAAATCCACGAAATCGGTTTCAGCCTGTATTCTGAATTACTGGAACGCGCGGTCAGCGCATTACGCTCAGGCAAAGACATCAATCTGGAATCACCATTGGAATCCGGGCCAGAGGTTGATCTACATTGCTCTGCGCTAATCCCAGATGATTATCTGGGCGATGTGCAAGCTCGACTGGTTTTGTATAAACGCATCTCCAATGCCAATTCTGAAGATGAATTACGCGAATTACAAATTGAAATGATAGACCGTTTTGGACTGCTTCCCGAAGCGACCAAGATTCTGTTTCGTGTTTCAGAACTAAAATTGTTGGCTGCACAACTTGGCATCCAGAAAATTGACGTATCAGCGCATGGCGGACGCATTTTATTGGGCACCGAACCAAAAATCAACTTTGATATGTTAATCCACTTAATACAAACAATGCCCGAGCAATTCAAACTAGACGGACAAGATAAATTACGTTTTTACCAGGAATTTGCATCTAATGACGATAAAATACAGTATATTGAAGACTTGTTAGAGCAATTAAGCAGTCAGCCGAAATAACTTGCTAGCACTAAAGAACCTGTTCAAGATCTTGATCAATGGATGCAGCGCCCAAGGCAACAGTGGACGAAAAAGCACAACATACTGGAGTATGTGAGCATTTTGAGTCCAGTTTTAACGCAGTAATGCGCCATACAGCGTGATTTGAACGGTATCTTAGAAACGAGCAATCAACAAGACTACCGCTCCATAAGACATTTTGCCGAACAACTAAAAACGAGAACCCTAAAAAATAAACCATGAACATCACATTCAGAAAAACAATTGTATTAATATGCCTTTGTATTGCACTGTTCTCAACACTGACCCATGCAGGAAAGCGCAAGTTTCAGATTGATGTATTAGTCATCCAGCAAAATGGGGCAACCAGTGAAAATACTAATGCTCCGCATTTCTCGTTACACTGGCCAAAAAAAATGATTGAGCCAGGGGAAAAAGCAACCAAAAGCATCAGCGCATCTTCAAGTACACTCGTAAAAGCTGCCGACATACTAGCCAAGAAACCTCAATACTCAATTCTTTTGCACCAAAGCTGGGAGCAAACGATTTCTTCACAACAAACAGGCGATTATGTTCACATCCAGGGCAAAGGAGTCAACGGCTATGTACAACTGAAACGTAGTCATAACCTGCATCTTAATATCGGCATGGAATACCCTAACCAATCTGGCGAAAATATCTTCGTGATCGCTGAAAAACGCCGTATTCTACTCAATAAAAAGCACTATTTTGATCATCCTCGCATTGGTGTGATTACTAACGTCACCCCGCTGTAAGATACCTGTTCAAGATCTCGCAGAATAGATCCGTGCTGGGCTAACGCAAATGTTGACTTGATTATCTGCATGTAGTGAATCGAAGAAAATTCTGTTTATATAGGGTGCATCTAATAATTAGGATTTTTGTTCGAGTTCAAGGCGGATGATTTTCAAGAACCGCAGTGTATATGGGATACATGAGGATCGCAGAAAACCATCCAACGCTGAAATCGGGCAAAAAGACAATGATTAGAGGTACCCTATACTCTCCATACATGAAAATATAGCATCCTGTATACACGTTTTTCTGCGGATAGTTGCGTTGGAAAGCCTTGTTGTAGAATGGCATTATTTAACGAAAAATATCAGAAAAGCGTAAAAACTTCAAGAACTTTGCAGTTGACTTGTTTTCAACCAGACTGTTTCTAAATTTTCATGTGCAAAGGTACAGTCTAAAACTGCACATTTTTGCCCCCTTTTCCCTTACGCATTTCCCCATTGGTCGAAATCCTAGATAGGCAAAAAATGTGTGTTGCAAACAGTAAAACAGTGGGGGGAAGCGCTGCCTCATGTTATTTTGTCACTGACAAAAGGTTATTTTACTATTTAAGAAAGAAGTTCTGGATTGACGATACTCATGATAGTGATATAATCACTGTACGGGCTGGTCGATGATTAGCTATTATAGTGATCTAGACTATCTGTCCTTGCCTATTGAGTGGGCGTGACATTTTATTGTTTGTGGTTTTTTTAAACCAACCACAACTTTGGATTCATTGCTTTCATTATCAATAAGGTTTATAATAGACGGTGCATGTAAAAACGCATTAGTTATAACTATATTAATTTATGAGGAGATGCAGCATGACTGTAGAAATCGCAATTTTATTCGCTATTTGGATAGCAGCCCCTGTAATACTATATATTACAAACAAAGTATAAATTAAGGCCTCTTTACGTCATGTGTTCGCCAATCTGAACACATGCTAAGAGATAAAAAAGGACTCCAATAGGAGTCCTTTTTTATGTTTGATTGTCAAGCGTATCTCTGAAGATGATCATTCCTTGTAATCAATACAAGATTGAAGATTGACTGGCTTCTCCAGATTCTAGCGTCAATAACACTTCTAATCAAAATACCAGCTAAAACCAAACATCAGTAGACTGGAATTAATACTGTTGTTTGGCAGATTGGTACTGGCGTTGGACATGTGATGAAAACGCCACCCCAAATCAACAGACATGTTGTCTGTAAAAAAATAATGCATTCCCAAACCTGCTTGTGGGTAAAATATCAAGCCATCCGCCTGGTCTCTCAGATCAAAATCAAGCACACCCACACCACCGCCTATTTCCAGATAAGGCACCCACTGACCAGAATACAAAAAATTATAACGCAGCAATAAACTTAACCCCGCAGAATACCCTGTATTTGGCTCATAGGACGCGAGGAATTCACCTTGAAACAGTGCATCCAGATTACCTCTAAACCAGGAATTATCACCGACAACATCACTTAGCCCAATACCAAGCTGCGGCAAAATAGCAACATATTCTGTGTTACGCCCATCGCCATCGCCAGCAACAGCTCCTAGCGCAAACCCTTTACCCCAACCACCTTGCAGCCCCATGTAGATGTTTCCATATCCGAAATGCTCCAAGCTTGAACTTTGAGCGACAACGGTCGAGGCAAAACTTGTCAACAAATAAACAAAAATAACGAAAAGCGGGTATTTTGCGGACATGATAATCACCTTGTGAAATGCAATGTATACTCTTCGCACATGAAAATTTAGCATTTAGTGTACGTGATTTTTTGTGGAGAGTAAGGCGGGAAAGTTAGCTGTAGTTATTCTACAGCAAGGTTTTCCAACGCAGCTATCCGCGAAAAAGCGCGTGTACTGAATGCTAAATTTTCATGTGCGGAGAGTAGAGTATATAGAGTGGCTTAGTCGCTATTAACGTTCAATTGCGCGAACACTATTTGAATTGTCAATAATGAAATGACTAAGATTTCAAAGTTCATTGTTTATAGTAAGTCATTGAATTAAAATAAATGGTAGTGGGTCAAACCTAATATTTTCTGCGAATTATACGCTGACCAACAGGCCAATCAAAGTTATCGTTAGAGAAATTTTAGCACTCAAGGTTTTTATATAAAATCATAGGGTTGACCCACTACCCAGAAAACATCTCAATTGCCAAAGTGATTCACGTACACCATAATCAAAATTCTAATACAATGCTTAGATGACAGCTTCAAATCCTATCCCGACCAAGTCTATAACTCCATGTTTTTTTTGTTGTACCAGCTTTTTATTTTACTCAGCTACCAGTATTGCCCATGGAACCATTGCTAAAGATCAGAATATCTGGACAGCATGGGTGTACACCCCGACGATTACAATTTCACTGATTGTTGTTCTGTTATTTTATGCCGCAGGTGTATTGCATCGCTATCGATTAGGAAAACCAATACAATATGTCAGAGCGATTGTATTTTTGCTTGGCATAACATTCTTCTATATCGCCTTACAATCTCCATTGGAACCACTTTCCGATCATTATTTCTTTAATCATCAAATCGAGCATTTAATCTTGCGTATGTTTGGACCCTGGCTGCTGATATTAAGCATGCCGATGAATGTATTGATTCAAGGCTTGCCAGCCTGGGCGCGTCGTGGCATCTTAAAACCGATTATCAAAAACAGAGGTGTCTATGCGTTGTATCGACTTTTCACCCAGCCTTACCTGGCTACATTCCTGTTCATTGCTACTTTGTACATCTGGCAAATTCCAGTTTTACATGAGCAAGCGATAGTTAATCAATGGTTACATGATGTCATGCATGCCAGCATGATTTTAAGTGCATTTTTCTTTTGGTGGATTATTTCTGATCCACGCAGATCAGCAGCGCGATGTTCCTATGGTATTCGCCTGTTTTTGCTATGGGCTGTCACCACGTTTAACTCGATTCTTGGCGCGATTGTCACCTTGACTCGAACCTTGATTTATCAGGTTTACGATCAGGGCATTGATGCTATCTCAATGAGCGCAATGGAGGATCAACAATATGGAGGAGTGATCCTGTGGGTTCCGGGTGGAATGATGGGTGTACTAGGAACAGCAGTAGTATTCTATCTCTGGGTTAGGGATTCTCGTCATGCAAAACGCATCAGAGCCAAACACCAAATCACCAGGATCTCTAATCAAACAACAATTGCAACCAGATAATTTTTATAACTTGGTATCCGAAATCAAGCCATGTTGCTGCGCAAGCAAAGTCAACTCTGAATGCGAGCGCACATTAAGTTTGGTTTTAATTGAAGTCACGTAATTAGCCGCAGTTTTATAGCTTAAAGCCAGCTCTTCTGAAGCATCCCGGGTTGTCATGCCTTTCGCCAGCAAACAAAACAAATCAAATTCTCTGGGTTTTAGCTGATCCAGAATACTGCCTTCAGTCGACTTTGCGACAAACTGCGAAAGATGTTTCTCCACATAAATTTTTCCACTAGCGACCTGTTCAACTGCATGTAACATATTTTCGGGTGCTGTGCGCTTGGTGATATAGCCTTTTGCACCAGCTTGAAGGGCACGCGTGACATACACTGCCTCTTCGTACATGCTGAACACCAGCACTTTAGCATCCTCATCACGCAGCTTTAAACGCTTGATGGTTTCCAGCCCTCCAATTCCAGGCATGGATAAGTCCATCACCACGACATCTGGATTACATTGCAAATATTGTTGGCAAGCTTGTTCACCGCTACCTGCTTCAAACACTTCGCCAATTAAATCCGAGTCTAGCAATAACACTCGATATCCTGCACGAACCACAGCATGATCATCGACTAAAAGGACTGTTAATGGCTTACTCATCACTTTCCTGTTCTTGCTGGTATTTGTACTGAAATGGTTGTGCCAGCCCCGGGTGAACTAGTAATCTCTAGTGTACCACCCATACTTTTAACGCGCTCACGCATTCCAATCAAGCCATAACCAAAACGTTTATCTGCTGAATTAAAACCTTTACCATCGTCGATAATCTCGAGCTGGTAGAACGTGTTTGCAGCCCAAGGCCTTGAGCTACTGTGATATTCACGCAAACTAATGTCAATGTGCTGAGCATCTGCATGCTTAACTGTGTTGGTCAAACTCTCCTGCACAATACGATAAACGTTTATATTGGTATTATCGTTGCATTGTTCTACACTGTCTTCACAATACAAGCTTATCTCCAGCTCATCATAACGTTGCCGCCAAGTATTAACAACTTCTTCCAATGCCGCTTTCAACCCCAACTCGTCTAACACTGTTGGACGCAAACGTTTCATCAAATCACGTACAACGGTATATAAATGATCACAAATATCGGTAATCGACTGAAAACGCATGGATAATGCTGATTCATCGGTTTGTTGATTCACTTGTTGAACGGATTTCTGCTCAGATTTTTGCATCGAAACGCACATGACCTTGATGGCACTGATTGACTGTCCAAGTTCATCGTGTAACTCTTGCGCTAAATATTGCCTTTCTTCTTCTTGTAACCAAAGTAATCGCTCAGCAAGGGTTTGATTTTCGCGGCGTACTTTCTCTAATTGATCAACTGCATTATTATAAGAACCTGAAATGCGCGTCAGTTCAGTAAAATAGAAATCAGGTAAACTGGTTCGGTAATGACCTTTTTCAATAGAGTAAAAGCCCTTGTTGATAGCATCCAATTCTCTTAGAAATCGAGCTGTCATAATTTTAATAGTTGAATACATCAAAATCGCCAGCAAGCTCATCATGCCCAAAAAAGTCAATATTCGCTGCTTGATCACTGCAAGATCGAGGATTGGCCTAACCTCTATCATCACTCGAACTGGCAGAGATAGCTGTTGTGGAAATGTTTTTTCAATACTCAGAGGATCCACTGAAAACAAGCGACTAATCCTCCCTGAGTCACTCTGAATGGTATCGGTAACATTTTTCTGGTGCGGAAAATACAGTATCTTCTCATCATTTTCACCAATTATTTGAATGACGAAATGATGATCCAATGCAAGCTGATTCAATGAAACTTTCCATTGTGACAACAGCTGATTCTTTGTACTCTTCGTGTCGAATTCGTTACTGAGTAATCCGGCGTGAATAATCCCGAAGGCAAATTCTGCCCATTTATTCATTTGATTAATGGCTGACTGTCGCTCATTATGAACTATAAAACTCATACCAATTGCGATCACCAGCAATAAACTAAGCATAAACATTCGGCTCAGACTATTGGCAAGAGTGGCTGGTGAGTCGGACTCCATCGGTTATTTGTTTGAGCTAAGAAATGAGAATAAAGAATGCGTGAAAAAATACTCTCTCAGGAATTTGAGCATTCTATCGAGGCTATTGTTCGGAAAGCGATACTGGAAATAGCTTGAAAACTGTCAAAAAATGGAAACCCTGATACGGAAAACCCACTGTCAACCACCCAGCAAAAAACACCTAGGAGGCTGTCCGAGAATAGAAGCTGTAGCGAGGGAAAGCTGATTTGAGCCAGATTTTTTCATTATTTGAGGCGAATAGTTATTCTATTTAACGAAAATAATGGAGAAAGCTGGCCAAATTCAGCTTTTCCGCAGTAGGCTCTCTATTCTCGGACAGTCTCCTAGTCAAGAACATCGTAGGCATCAAGCTCCTTCTGCAATTGCCGTTTTTGTTCTTCCAGTTTTAATAAATCAACTTCGCGTTGCAACAATATCTCTTTCTGCTTGGCAGCTTTTAATCGCAACTCCTGATCGCGTTGTTGTGCATCAGTTTCCATTTCTTTCAATATCATCTCGTGCTTAACATCGTCTTCGCGTTGTCGACCATCACTTTTTCGCTTGATGGTATGGCGACGTTCTTCTTCTGCCAATTCAGTAATCAGTGCTTTTGTTAAATCTTTGTCTTGTTCTAAACGCAGCTCTTCTGCAGATCTAAGCTGCTCAATTTCACCTTGTTTGTGTTCCAGTTTTTGCTTGTGATTGCTTTTCTCTAGCTGATGTTGTTGCTCAGCATGATGTGCTTGTAACACATTATTGACACGTAATAGATCCAGATAAACCTCATGAAACTGAAAATGGCCGGAGAGCTCCTCTAATTGCTCTGCTGTTAACTCCTTAAATTTGGCTTGTATCTGGCAGCGACTACGACATTGTACTTCATGAATCACCAGCAACTCATTGGCTAAGTCCTCAATATCAGTCTCAATAGATTCCAGACCTTTAGTTAACCAGTGTCCTTTTTCAATTTTCTCGAGTTCGGCTTGCACGGATTCTTTTAACAGTTTTTCCATACTGCTGTGCACATGAGCTGATAAATCTGGTAGCGCTTGAAGATGCTGGCGCGCATACTCAACAGTGGGCTGAATACGAATATCCAGATTCACCGTGCCCACACAAAGATTGCTTAATAGCTGAAAATCCCAATTCAGCTCCCAATCTGTTACCGGGATATGATGTAGGACATGATAGATACGTTTCTTATATAAATGGGGGCGTTGGTAAACCCGCAGCAAAGCTCCAATACGGGAGACCACGACCCAACGATTCGCTTCAAACCCTGGATCCCAGCCTGTTTCGATATAGGGATCGACAGCATCACTTTCCATAAATCATCGCCTTGCGCTCTAAACGTTGTTGATTGTCGCTATTAACAGCTGGGGCATCAATATCAGGCTTTGTCATCTCTCGCTCAGCTCGCCCAAGTCGACTAGCAACCAGTGGATACAAATCGGAGGAAAACTCAACCTTGTTATCATCAACTTTGCGCAAATACCCACGCTTCAACAGAAATGCAGTCGCAAACACGCGCGACCAATCTGAAACCCTGCGCGAGCGTTCCAATTGTGATTTGGCAATCACCAACTCCAGTTCGTCTCGGTGATTCACCCTGATATCCGGAAATTGTCGCAGACACCGGTAAACCATATCTTCCTCGTCCTCAGAAAGTGCTGCAGGGGCAGTATACTCAAGGCGATACGACAAGATAATGGTAAAAAAATCGACCATCAATGCACAGAAAAATGGAAACAATGCAAACTGATCCCACATCGAAAACGATGGTTTAACCGACTGGCTAAAGCGAGAGTACGGCAACATGGTTGGCGCTTGAGGTACATTCGCTCCCGTATCACTGGCTATCTGATCAAACGATGATTGCACATTCTGAAATTTTTTGACGATACTCTGATAGGCTGGTGGCTGTAGCGGTGTTTCGAGCTGATTGACTGATATTCTTAACTCTCTTATTTCCTGGTTCAATGCGGAAAAACTGTTTTCCAGTTGTTCCAGCTGTTTTTGCTCCTGCTCATACACCTTATTAAACTGTCTCCAGAAAGGCCCAGCACCCACTTGATTGCGAAATTTATTCACTTGTGTCGGATGCTGCCCCAGATATGCACTGCGTGCTTCGGCACCAGCTGCTTTGGTTTTTTCTTTCTGAGTACTCAAAATTCCACTTTTCATATCCAGCACACTCACCAGATAAGCACCAACATCGGTTTTTAAGGTGGTAATTTGCCCTCCCTGAATTGATTCAGTTTCAGAAATCTGATAAAACTTGAAATACGAAAACGAGACAGAAACGCTAACCGCAACCAATAGAGAAAGCAGTAGAAACAGGAAGCGCACTCGGTTGGCTTTCCAGCGACTTCCAGCTAATTCATAGGAAGCAATCACGATGATCGATTGCACCGCAATGGTAATGATTAAAGCAATCCAGTCAGTGATGAACTGCTTCATGCCAAAGTATGTCGTGTATCCTGATGCAAAACTCAGTAGCAAGACAATGGGTATTGTCCATGCACGCATTAAACCGACAAAACCACGCTGTATGCTATTAAGCATATTTCCCAGAAAACTATAACTACTCACTATTCTGACCCTTTACTAAGGCAAACCCGCAACAACAGAGCATGCAAGCATTTGATGACATCAATTACGCAGTCTATGCGATAGAGTGCATAATTGCAAAACACACTGAATATACAAAATAATGCTGCGCGCTATTGCTATATTGTAGGCGCGATTAAAAACCAGGTTGATTGTTCCGGCATGCATAAAAAAAGCGTTCTTTACAACTACGCTCCAAGCATTACAGCGCCCCCAATATATACCTTTTACACTTAAAAATATACGCTTTAAGTCTGAAAAGTACACAGCCAACTTTAAGAAGCTGTCTTTAGCAAAAAATTCTGGAAATTATTTTTTTCCTTTCCAGGCTTAACCTGACACACCTCTTACTCAACAAAACGCTTTTAGTATTTTATTCTCAAGATATAAATTTAGGTGTCTTGATTAACAAACAGCCCATGTAAAAATGTTTAATAGTATCCATTGATATACAAATTTTGGTATGCTATTAACTTTACATATCGCACACACGCTATTAACCCATCAAAGCAGACCTCTAAATTTGAGAAATAACTCGATGCGTACCCCAGCGCACAACTCTTCAATACGGATAACAGCATGAAAACTTTCTTCCTTGGATTTACAGCATTTATTGTGCTAGGAATCGCCTTATTCATTTGGTGGGCAAGCATAGAGCCAGATGTGTTTGATGTAACAGAAGAAGCCAGATTACACTCAGGGGATCGCAATATTAAAAAATTGCCTGAAGGTTATGTCTATAGTTCAACCTTGGCGAAAATTGGTGAAACACTGTTAAACAAAAATGGTGGTTATATCACCAACGATCCCTTGTTCAACATATTGATGGATAACACACCAGAATGGGAAGCTGGTGCCCTGCTGGTACTCAGGGATGCCGTTTCTTCACTAAGAAATTATTTGGCTCGCTCCCAATCGCAATCCAGGGAAAACCGCAATCTGGCAAAGGCAGAACCTTACTTTTACTTTGAAGCCAATTCCTGGATATTACCTCAAACCGAATCTGAGTATCAAAAAGGAGTTAATGAACTTCATTCTTATTTAGCCGGTCTCGCAGATCAGAAAAACCGCAAAGCCAAATTTTATGCGCGTGCAGACAATCTGGGACAATATCTGCAAGTTGTTGAAAAACGTATGGGGGATATCTCACACAGACTCACGTTGAGTGCTGTGCAGGAACGTGATTTGAAAGAAACAACTTCGTTAGAGAATGTTGGTAGAAAATATCCAAGCAAAACCCCATGGCTGGAAGTGGATAATATTTTTTACGAGGCTCGCGGAGCAACCTGGGCATTTTTGCATATTTTTAAAGCCATGCGAGTCGATTTTTATGATACGCTGGAAAACAAAGGGGCGTTGGAAACCATGGATCAAATCATTGATGAGCTGGAAGCCGCACAGGCAAGCACCTGGAGTCCGGTCGTATTAAACGGTGGCGGCTTTGGAATCTGGGCAAATTATTCGTTAACCATGGCAAATTTTGTAGCCCATGCCAATGCAAACACCATTGACTTGCGTGAATTATTAATTAAAGGCTAATCAGTAATCAAACAACTCTGGCACATTCTTTATCGATTAGTTATGAGTTAGCTGGATCTGGATACACAATTCGACCGTTGTGTATGGTATACATCACCTTGCCTTTCATGTCCTCACCCCAAAATGGTGAATTTTTGCCCTGGCTTAACCAGCTTTGCTGATCAATTGTCCACACAGTTTGCGGTGAGAACACACACACATCAGCGTCTAAACCTGGTGACAACGATCCCAATTGACTTCCGATAATAGTGGCAGGGCCATTGGTCAACCTTTCAATTGCATGATTCATGGTCAATATCCCATCGACAACTAATTTCAAAGTCAAAGGCAACATTGTTTCCAGACTTGAAATGCCCGGCTCAGTTGCACTAAACACATCCAGTTTGGCTGCAGCTTCATGCGGCTGATGGTCTGAGCAGATTGCTGAAATCACTCCTCTCTGAACCCCACTTCTCAGCATATTTCTATCCTGCTCAGCTCTCAACGGAGGCAATACATATGCTGCTGAGTGATAGTCATCCACAGCTATTTCAGTCAAATGTAACTGATGCGCGGCAACATCTGCGGTAATTGGCACCCCATCGTACTGAGCCCGGGAAATCATGTGTACTGATCGCTGACAACTCAGTTGACTAAAATGTACATGAACGCCAATTTTCTGTGTCAGTGCAATAATTTGCGCTACCGCTACAGTCTCAGCTGTTTCTGGAATACTAGGCAAACCCAGTCGTGTGCTGATTTCGCCTTCATGCATCACCCCATGCTTACTCAACCAAGGGTCATTGGGTTGCACCATGACCACCAGTTGAAAACTGGCCGCATATTCCAATGCTCGCTTCAGCACCAGTAAATTATTGATGGGTTGTCGCGCATTACTCACCAGATGGCATCCAGCCGCTTTTAACGCACCCATTTCAGCCAGTTCAGCACCAGCAAGATCCTTGGTCAATGCGCCAATAGGAACCAAACGCACCAACCCGGTATTTTCAGCATATTCTTCAATCAATTCGATCATTGCTGGACTATCGATCAGCGGCAAGGTGTCTGGTGGAATACACAAGGTGGTAATGCCGGAGCGAGCTGCTGCCCGTGATTCACTGGCAATCGTTGCCTTGTTTTCGTAACCTGGTTCACGAAAACGTGCACACAGATCAACAAAACCAGGGCATACGATCGCCCCATCAGCATTCAATTGCTGATCAACAACAAAGCCATCAGGTTGTTCACCGATAGCGGCTATTTTTCCATTGGCAATAAACACTGGCAGAATTGCGTCAATCTGATTTGCCGGATCAATCACCCGTCCTGCGGAAATAACAATATTGGGTTGCTTCATGAGTCCTGCTGACTGCGCGCCTGGTTAATAGTACTCATGGTCATCGCCAAGGTTGCCATACGGATAGCTATCCCGTTACTAACTTGTTGCAAAATGACAGAACGAGGGCCATCAACAACACTGGATTCAATTTCTACTTCACGATTAATCGGGCCTGGATGCATGACCATGACATCTTCTTTCGCAAGCTTCAAACGTTGTTCTGTTAATCCATAACAAGAAAAATATTCATGCTCGGAAGGCAGAAAGGCACCACTCATACGCTCTCTCTGCAAGCGCAACGCAATCACCACATCAGCACTCGAAAGCGCACTATCGATGTGCTCAAAAACGCGTACACCAAGCTCCTGAATATTTTCAGGAATCAAGGTGCGCGGAGCAATCACACGCACTTCCTCTGCGCCAAGTGTAATCAGTGCACGAATCTGTGATCGTGCCACACGTGAGTGCAAAATATCGCCAACAATGACAACGATGAGTCCATCAATCTGCCCCTTGAACTGTCGAATGGTGAACATATCCAGCATTGCCTGGGTGGGATGAGCGTGTGAGCCATCTCCGGCATTAATCACACTAATATGAGGAGCGATATGACTGGCAATAAAATGCGCCGCACCGCTTGAAGCATGACGCACCACAAACATGTCTACGTGCATGGCTTCCAGGTTACGGATGGTATCCAACAGGCTTTCGCCCTTGCTTGTTGCCGATGTGGCGATATTCACATTCAGTACATCAGCAGAAAGACGCTTTGCAGCCAATTCAAAAGTGGTGCGGGTGCGGGTGCTGTTTTCAAAAAAAAGATTAACCACTGTTTTGCCACGCAACAACGGTACCTTCTTCACCGCTTGATCAGCAACACTGCCAAACGATTCTGCGGTATCCATCATTTCGGTCAACAACTCTCGACTTAATCCGGCAATCGACAAAAAGTGACGTAAACGCCCATTCTGATCAAGTTGGAGACAAGCAGCGTTTTGTCGCACTATTAACCTTTAGTTATGAGTTCAGAGTTGTATGGTTGTGTTAACTTCGGTTTTTAGAGTGTAATTATTAAAATTTTAGCAAATCCCAGATAGTGTAATACGTTCTGCCCCCATTTAGTCAAGCAATACACGAATAAGAAACTGTCTTGTTAAAAATAATCGCAGTGAGAAATTGTGAAAATCAGACCGGATTTTTGAAAATTGAAGCGCATAGCGACCTACGCAACTGTTTTTATTAACAATAATAAATAGAATAACAAATCGGTTGTGAAGATTATTTAATTTACGTTCCTTGATTATGGAGTAAAATGTTCTCAAGCTGATCTAGATTACAATTCGCCTGCTATTCATAGGTCAAGGTCTCACACTGACTTGATTTCAAAAAACAAAGTGAATAAAAGTCACGCGTAGATAATTTCAAGACTATCGAACCAGCTATCATAGGGAGGACATCCATGCAATTCAGTTACACTATCTCTCGTGCTTTTTTAGCTTCATCATTCATAGTACTGGCTTGTGTTAGCAGCGGCTGCGACCAAGATCGCCCGCAAATGTCCGATGGTCTAAATGAATTAAGAGACGTTGCTCAGCAATCCTTTTCCAGACTTGAAAAAGGTCAAATAAAACGCAACAAGGGCTTTTACATCGAATGCGCTCTAGATCTCAAGCGTGATAAAGGTATCAATATCAGTGAATCAGTCTGTGATAAGAATAATTCTCGTAACATCACCGTTCGTATTACAGACCCCACGAGTCGACCACCTTCTCAGCAATTGGATAAAATTCAACTAACCAGTCAATCCGGCGACATCATCACTGCATACCGTGGAAAATCCACGACAACCTCAAACGGTATCACAATTAAATATGATCGATCTGGACAGTCTCTAGAAATTCACACAAAAATGGAAAAAGCAACGCCAAAATAATATGCACGATACTTAGGAATCTACAGTACGATACACTGAGACTTCAGCAGCAGTTACAAACTTTCAACCATGCCTCTGTCTTCATTTCATCCCGCAGTCCGCAGCTGGTTTGAGGAAACCTTTGATCAACCTACGCCCTGTCAACTGCAAGCCTGGCCAGCTATCAAGCGTGGTGAACATACTTTAATAGCAGCACCAACCGGTTCCGGTAAAACCCTGGCTGCTTTTCTGACTTCAATCGACAATTTAATTCAGCGTGCTGAACAAAACGAACTGGCTCAGCAAGTGTATATTGTTTATGTGTCGCCATTGAAGGCGTTGAGCAATGACATTCAGCGCACTCTGGAACAACCATTGGCAGCAATTCAGCAAATACTTGTTGAACAAGGTGTCGATGGCATCCAAATTCGCTCGGCTGTGCGCACGGGTGATACGCCACAATCTCAGCGTGCAGCGATGATTAAACATCCACCACATATTCTGGTCACTACGCCAGAGTCGCTGTATATTCTGCTCACCAGTGAGAGCGGGCGTAGAATGCTGTGTGTTGCTGAGGTGTTAATTGTGGATGAAATTCACGCCATTCTGGGCAGTAAACGTGGCTCGCATTTGTCGTTATCGATAGAACGTTTACAACATTTAGTGCAAAAACCACTAGTAAGAATCGGGTTATCGGCAACCCAGCGTCCACTGCAACGTGTCGCTGATTTCCTGATTGGTAATCAACCAAGACCTACTAATTGTGGCATTATCGATTCCGGACATCTGCGTGAGCTGGATTTACAGCTAGAGTTGCCACAAACACCGTTGCAAGCGCTGTTGTCGGGTGAAGCTGCCAGTGAAATTTATGATCGTATGACTAAGTTGGTGCTGGAACACACCACCACCATCGTCTTTGTTAATACACGGCGCATGGCAGAGCGTGTAGCGCGACATTTAACTGAACGCATTGGTGTTGAGCATGTCAGCTCGCATCATGGCAGTTTGTCGCGCGAACAACGCCTGAATGCAGAACAGCGTTTGAAAGAGGGGCCGTTAAAAGTATTGGTGGCAACCGCTTCACTCGAGCTGGGGATTGATATTGGTGATGTCGATCTGGTCTGTCAGCTGGGATCAACACGCAGTATTTCCACATTTTTACAGCGCGTGGGTCGTTCTGGGCATTTTCTTGGCGGTATTCCCAAAGGACGATTGTTTCCCACCAGCCGCGATGAACTGCTGGAATGTATCGCACTATTTCAAGCCATAGATCAAGGCGATCTAGATATTACACGCATCCCACATCAACCGCTGGATGTTTTGGCTCAGCAAATTGTCGCCATGGTCGCTTGCGAGGAATGGAGCATTGAACACCTGCATGAAGTGGTGACGCGAGCCTGGCCTTATCGACAGCTCAATTTTGATCAGTTCAAAACAGTGTTACAAATGCTCGCTGATGGTTATGTGACTCAACGTGGTCAGCGCAGTGCTTACCTGCACTGGGATCGCATCAATCATTTAGTACGAGCACGGCGCAGTGCGCGCTTGACGGCGCTGACCTGCGGCGGTGCAATCCCCGATACAGCGGAATACCGCGTGGTACTGGAACCTGGTGAAGAATTTATCGGCACTGTTGATGAGGATTTCGCCATGGAAAGCCTGGCGGGTGATATTTTTCAACTGGGCAACAATAGCTGGCGTATATTACGCGTGGAGCGCGATAAACTACGTGTTGCCGATGCACAGCATACGCCGCCAACCATTCCGTTCTGGTTTGGTGAGGCGCCGGGACGCACTGATGAATTGTCGGCAGCTGTTTCAAACTTACTGATTGCTACTCAGCAACAATTGGAAAAAACTCACAATAACCCAGAGAAACTAGCACAGCGACTTGTTGAAAAACTAGGTGTCGAGCGTTTATCACCACTGGCAGCGCAACAAGCCGCCAATTACCTGAGTGCGGCAAATATTGCACTCGGCTGTTTACCCAGTCACAAAACCCTGGTATTGGAACGTTTTTTTGATGACAGCGGTGGTATGCAACTGATTTTGCACGCACCGTTTGGCAGCGCAATCAATCGCGCCTGGGGTTTGGCTTTACGTAAATGTTTTTGTCGCTCGTTTAACTTTGAGCTACAAGCAGCGGCAACCGAAAATGCAATTATTTTGTCATTGGGAACCAGCCAGAGTTTCGAGCTGGAAACAGTGGCGCGTTACCTGCGCTCAGCATCGGTACGTGATATTTTGATTCAAGCGCTACTGGATGCCCCAATGTTTACTGTGCGCTGGCGTTGGAATGCAAGCTGCGCATTGGCGATAAAGCGTTTTCAAGGTGGGCGCAAGACTCCGCCGTATCTATTGAGAATGCAGGCTGAAGATCTAGTTACCAGTGTATTCCCGGATCAGCTCGCCTGTATTGAAAATATACAAGGTGAACGTGAAATTCCTGATCATCCACTGGTACAACAAACCATCACTGATTGTTTGACCGAAGCGATGAGTCTGCAGCGCTTGATTGAAGTGCTGGAAACATTGGAAAGCGGTCAGATGCAAGTGATTGCAAAAGATGTGATCGAACCTTCGCCGCTCGCGGCGGAAATTCTAACCGCAGCCAATTATGCATTTCTGGATGATGCACCAGCAGAAGAACGCCGCACCCGGGCGGTTAACAGCAAAAACTGGCTTGATCCAAAACAGGCAAGTGATTTAAGCCATGTTGATCCCAGCGCGATTGAACACGCAGTGCAACAGCGCAAACCAGCGATTCGCACTGCCGATGAGCTGTGTGATTTACTGGATACTCAGGGGTTTTTGAGTTTTCCGACTGAACTGCAAGAGGATTGGGGGATTAGCTTTGATGTGTTACTGCGTCAAGGACGTGTCACCCGATTACTGCAAGCGGGAAAGGCGCAAATGTTTTGGGTCAGTGCGCAGCGTTTGCATGAAATGCGTACTATTCATCCACATTTTCAGCACAATCCTGAACTGTTATTACCTGAAGGATTAGTCGATTTAACACTGGATCGCGAAACGGCAATTGTTAATATTTTGCGTAGTCGTCTGGCAAACAGTGCGCCACTGAATACAGAACAATTGGCTAAATCAATGGCAATTAGTCTCACAGAAACTGAAACAGCGCTTCTGCAACTAGAAAATGAAGGCTATGTTTTGCGTGGAAACTGGCGCGATAAATCGATCCAGGAAACTGATCGCCCACCGATTGAAAACCAGGCTGATACAATGCCTGAATGGTGTGAGCGCAGCCTGCTCAATAACAGTCATCGCAATTCAATCCAGAACAATCGCAAAGCAGTACAATCAGTCAGCAGTGCTGATTTTTTCTGCTTCCTGTTTGACTGGCAACACTTGACCTCGCACCACCAATATCGCGGCGCACCAACACTCAATTTAATACTGGATCAACTACAAGGCTATCAGGCTCCAATCAGCGTTTGGCAAAAGAACATCCTCAATACTCGAATCACTGACCTCAGTGACATGATGTTCTGGCTGGATGCGCTAGTCTCATCTGGCCAATATTTATGGCTCAGGCTCGACAATACCACTGGCTCCAAAAAACTCACTTACAACACACCGATTACCTTCATACCCCGTCAAGCACTTAATCATTGGCAATACAGCATCACAAACAATCAAGCACCGCAACCGACAGCCAGCGCACAGTTACTACTGGATATCTTGCAAGATAAAGGTGCGTTATTTTATGATGAACTGCAAACTCGTAGCGGGTTTTTAAAATCCCAGCTCGATGAAGCGCTAGGAGAGCTAGTCGCCCTTGGGTTAACCAGTTGCGACTTATTTTCCAGCCTCACCAGACTATTTTCAAAACCGGTATCGCGTTATAAAAAATCCTCAATACCATTACCAGGCGGGCGCTGGAATATAATCCAGCCCATCAATATTCAAGATGAATCAAGTTCAATGCAAAGCGATGCAGCATTGACTTATCTGGCGCGTAGCCTATTGCGTCGCTATGGCATCATCTTTAAATCATTGTTAAGCCGTGAAACCTGTCACAACAAATGGCAACAGCTAGTACCCATTCTGCAACGCATGGAATGGAGCGATGAAATCCGTAGCGGCCGATTTGTCAGCGGTCAATACGGGCAGCAATTTGCACTACCAGAAGCAGTCCAACAATTGAACAAAACACGTGCAGTTGTTGGTAACCAGGAAACTATTATTATAAACGCCACAGACCCACTAAACCTGATCGGCATCCTCACAGACAGCAATAAAATCAGCGCTCACCCCGGCAACCGCATCCTGTTTAAACAAGGCAAAGCAATCGCTTATCTAACAGGCAAAGATGTGGTTTTTCTGGAAAACATTGAACAGGAAAAACACTGGGAAATTAAAAACAGCTTGATACGTAAAACTGGTATTACTAGCAAACGATCCACTCTGTTAAACAATTAATTCTACTTTGTCACATTAGAACGGAGATTCTACAAAAGTATTTCTGTAGGTACGGCTTTAGCCGCTATATCGCGGCTTGACAGCAACCAGTGGGAAATAACAGAGCGGTTTTCCTTGTGGTATCAACTTCGATTGCC
Source organism: Methylococcales bacterium (assembly GCA_965224565.1). Lineage (GTDB taxonomy): Bacteria > Pseudomonadota > Gammaproteobacteria > Methylococcales > DRLZ01 > DRLZ01. The sequence goes on from CBDCZN010000001.1 coordinate 681,285, forward strand.
TGAGGTGGAAGCTCTTGAAAAAATAATTGATTCCTTTTTGTGACCTTACTGTTCTCAGTCGGTATTTTCCAGGCGAGCAAGTGCTTGTTGATCACTTTGTGTTTGTCGAACCCGGCGTTGATAGCTTGCCTGATTTTTTGTACAAACCAGGCTATAAGGGCGGCTTTGTTTCTCAGTGACATAATTGACATCACTCTGATTCCTATTAATAGCATGTTGCACGTGTTTGCGACGCGATTCTGCGGCTTTAAAGTGCCATTGTTGTTGATCAGGGTTAATAAGAAACCGGCTTAATTCACCACAATCTTTACAGGAACACTGGTTAGTATTATCACGGCTCCAATCGGACGGTGGTTCTAATTGTTCTGCAAGCCGTGTTTGTAAATGTGTAATGACAACTTGACGTAAACGCACTACCGTGGGTAATTCATCACCAGCCGTTGATGTCGGTATCTGTAAAGCAGCGGGTAACAACACATCATCCATCCCATAGATGTTAGGCCAAGCCAACATATAATCCAGGGTGTTTTCCGCTAAATCAGCATCAATGATGCCGCGTTCAGGTAGCAAGTGCACCACCTACTAAATTTATTCCAGATTTCCGAGCAAAAACCTCGGCTGGCGTTTCCCATTTTAACAACTTTCTTAGGCGTGAATTTAATAAAAATTCGATCACGCCTATTTCCTTTTTTGTGATCTTTGATAGATCTGTTTTTTTAGGTAAAAAGCGTCTAATCAGTCCATTGATTTGCTCAACTAATCCTTTTTCCCAACTGTGGTATGGCTGGCAAAAATAGGTCTTAATATTAAGCGCTTTTTTAAGCTTCTCATGGTACTTAAATTCAATGCCATTATCCATCGTGATACTTTGTCTACTTTCTGCTTTAAAACGGTTTAATGAATCTTTCATTGCTTCATTTGCAACTTCGGCCCCTCGATTCTCTACTCGCCTTATACTGACATATTGTGTCTGACGTTCTACCATCACATTAAGCGATACCGTACTTTGTGAGCACACGATTGAATCACCTTCCCAATGACCAAAGGATTCTTTTTTATTAATAGCATCTGGCCTCTCTAATATACTGATTCTATTCGGTATCATCTCTCGCTTTGATGCCTTCTTACCCATTTTTTTATGCCAGCGTGGTGCATGCTTTCTGGGTAATAACGAAGTCCAATCAACATGAAATTTATAGATAAAACAATAGATCGTTTCATGACTGACGGTAAAGCTTTCTTCCTCCATACTCAACCGTCCTGCTATTTGTTCGGGTGTCCAGCCTTCACATAATCCAGAATAGATAGTGTCCTCATAAGACTCACATTTAGAGCCTGTTTCTGCCGCCTCTTTTTTCCTTCTTCTGGATTTATAGTCTGCTTCTGATGGGAGATAATTCCCTGCATGATTTAGGTTTCTTTTGTATTCTCGGGACAAAGCACTTACACTTCGTCCCAACACCTTGGCTATAGCCGAAAAGGAGTGTCCTTTTGATCGTTGGATCGCTAGTTGATCTCGTTCTAATTGATTTATTTGTTTATAATTTCTTCTCAAAACATCGTCTCCTCTATATTTTCTATAGAATTTTAAACGATGCACTTGCTTTCTGAATACGAGGAACCAGAATAAAATTATTTTTTTTGTTCGCGACCCAAGAGACACATTGTATTCTCACTGGCAACGTTTGCACCGTAACCAACAGATTGAACCAGACATATCATATGAAGTTTTTCTAGCTGGGCGGTATCAGGATTATCCTTTTTCAAATCGAGACTACTTATTATTGTTTCTGCGTTTGTGGCAATCAACCTTATCCAGTCGCGACCATATAATCGTTCGCTTTGAAGACTATAAATCAGAACCACATAAGACCTTGCAACGTGTGTTGGATTTTATTGAGGTTAAGGTTTTGCGGGAAGATTGCAATCGGGTAATATCAGCTTCAGATTTTACGGTTGTCAAGGCAATTGAAGATCAGTTTGTTGGTTCCTTCGATAACCCAAAACATTATTCAAATCGAGCGGGCCTCGCTTTTGAATATCGTGATAGTTACACCAGCGCCATGCATGAGGCGGTTGGTGAACGGTATAATCCACTTTACCAATGGTTGGGATATGAGAGCTATTACAAAGCGAAAATTTACTCTGAACCAGTTGAACACAGTACCGAGCAGATAAATCGAATTCTGCAAGCGATGGACGCTGGTTTGTTGGATGAATCCAGTCAGCGCCAACTACAAACACTCCTCGCACAGCACACTACTGATATTTCATTGCAAAACTAGATTTTCTGTTGTGTTAGTCAAAGGGTCTTAGTTAAGAGGGTAGCAAGTCTTAAGTTAGAAGTTCGTGGAGTAACTTAATAGCAACGAAAGACTGCTACAGAGGATGTCAAAATAAAACATATTTTGACAATGAAGCATGAGCGAGGAATGTTGAATTACTCATCATGGATGCCATAGTTAAAATCGAAACGGTTGCAAATTCCAGTCAAAATCTTCTTCATCGATTACAAACTGAGCATTGATTCGACTGTTTTTCATAAATTGGAGATTAACTTCGCCAATCTCTTTATTTTGAATAAGACTTGAATCCCATGGTTCTACAAGTTTTGGTCCGGTAAAACGACTCAGTTTGCCTGCGAATTGATCACCTGTGAGTTGTCCCTGGAAAGTAAACCAGACATCTTTGCCTGCTTGGTCATAAAGAAAGGCTATTCCAAAAAGTTCATTTCCTTTACGATACAATCGTACGCCTCTGCCATTGGTTTTTGGATCCCACCAATAACCATTATAGAGATTGGCTGGTCCATCATAAAATGGTTGCAACTGGATTGTAGAATCAACACCATTCATTGAATATTGCAAGGTGGCTGTTTGGTGATTATCACCCAATGTCAATGTTGCTGTGCCTATTTGCTCACTTTGAAGTTTCGATTTATCCCAAATATTTCCAAGTGCAGAACCGGTAAATCTAGTTAACGGTGCACTTAGGAACGTGCACGAAATAACTTGAACAGTTCACCTATTGTCTATTGTGGCACAGCGACATAATTCCATTGCGCTAGCTCGTCATCAAACACAATTCGCATTGATTCTTTAAATCCTTTCGCCACTTTTCTGCCTATTTGATAAATCCTGTTAAAAATAGTGCTAAACACTCTCAAACCTATTTTTGTCGTTGTTTTTTCGATTAATTCTTTAGCGAACTCATGGGTTGTTAGAATCATTCCTTGTAACGAGCGTGTCATGTGTGGAAACAATCGATGCTCAATCGGATTCCATTTCGACGTGTGCGGAGGATAGTGGGCAATGCGTATTTCAATACCAATCTTATCCACTAATGCCTGCAAATCCTGCTTAAAAATGTAATGTCTGGATGAATTACTACCGCCACCATCCATCAGCATTAAAATAGAATCGGCATCTGGATAAAACACTTTTCCATAATGTTCCCACCAGTGTTCAATGGAATCACACGCAAACTCACTGGTGTCACGACTTGTCCCAATGTTGACATAGCCCTCATTGCGGGTCACGTCATAGAGAGCATGTGGAATGGCAACGCCTTCGGCTAACGAAGGAAAGTCATGATCAAAAACCTCAACGGTTTCAGTGGTATAGATCCTACCTTCGCGAAACAGGTTGCCTATCAGCTGTTTTTTCTTCGTATCAACGCTGATGACAGGATGACCTTGCTCTTGATAGGACGCCTTTAATTGGGCAATACGCTCAAATTGAGCATTGCGATTGATATGCGCGCCTGTCGACTTTTTTTTAACGCTTTGCGTTTGACGTAACCATGTTTTTTCAACAACTTCCTGATGATATTGCGACTCACCTTGAAGCCTTTTGTTGCTAATAAATCAGCAATCTCTGAGCAACTCAAGTTTGTCCACTTAACCTGCTCATCCATTGGGTCTCCCGCCGTATGCTCTTTTAAGAGTTGTAGAAAAACAGTGTTAATATCAGGCTGTTTTTCAAGCACGGATAGTCGGCCACCTCCCGTTTCTCGATTACGGTCTTGCAAAATATCCGCTTCACTCAGTTCTTGGATACCACGTAGAATGGTTGTGCGCGAACAATTAAAAAGACGGCCAATATAACTCACACCGCCTCGATCAAGTTTTCACGCTTCAACTCCTGCGTATAAGCGTCTGTTTTTTTCTGGTAGTCGAGTGTAGAACTCTTGCATTTGGCTTTCGGTTTCTTGCGGATAAGGAAATGGCATAGGTTAACTTTTTTATAAAAGAATCTAGGTTCAGTTTGCCTGCTAACTAGACTGCTTTTATTGCCTTTTTGTTCAAGTTATTTCGTGCACGTTCCTTAACTGATTATTGACTAGTTTCCCAGAAAAATCCAGCCACAATGGTTCACCTGTTTTATCAAAAAGAAACCAGGTTGCCTGAATTCGATCACCTTTCTGTTGAGTACTAACCCCTTGACCTGAGAATGACGGATTCCACCATAATTCAGACATTGGCTGATCGCAATTCGTGATGAAATATTTTATTGGTTGACTTGAACTATCACTTGTGAAGCCCTTGCAATTATCAGGCATTGCTATTCTTTGAGACATTCTATTACCAGGAAGTGGAATGAGTAAAGGTTCATAACCCAATTGTGATGATATTATCTGCTGTTGATCTGCGTCTATCGCGTGTTCAAAGAATAATATCCTGGTTGTGTCAGGGCTAAATATAAGAGAGCTAAATACAAAAGTGTTGCTTAAATCTAGTGTGTTTAACTCTAGTGTATTGACAGACAAGCTTGTATTTTCCAATGATATCCATTTCCTGGATGTAAATGAGTTATCTTCTGCTTCTATCTGTGAATGAATGATCCAACGGTTATCTGGTGATATTTCAAACATTGTTTATCTGCTGTGAGAAAAGCCTCCTTCCACGGCCCTTCAGCCAGTACAATCGCGGGAATATCTGTGGTGGCTCCTTCCAGTGGTTCAATCTTCAAGCTGATTTTACCTTTAGTGCCTGCTTTGTCATCTAAAGATGCTGACTCGTAAACCAGTTTTTGCTGAGAAGAGAGAATTTTTTTCATGGTACGAAGACCCAGATTACCGTTAATTTTATGGTTTAATTCTGGTCGATTTATATTTGTTAGGAAATGAGGTGTGATACTAAGTATATTTCTCCCTTGAGGAATCTCTTCAGATATTTCTGCACCATAAAGCACCCATGGTTCAGCTACGTCGGTCAATACATCATCAATTATTATACTAAGAACTTGTTGAGCCACTTGCAAAACTATGAGATCACAACCGACTGAGATTGTGACTGAGTCGTCTGTTACGATTTTTTCACGGAATGGCTGCCATGTCACAGATGAACACCAGCAAATTCTTGTCATCTTGATGTGTTTTGTCAATTTAGAGCATACCGATCCTCCTGTGGAACTCAATTCCCTTTCTTTCTCCTTCAGTAAACTATCATTTACTCAAGAAAGCACAGCATCTGATTCACTGTCAGCGCTAGAATCCCAAACATTAAATGACACATCACTTTTGCATGCCCACGCACCCGAACCACACGTCCTCCAAATTCATCTTTCAAGCGCCCGTTGACGCGCTCTACAGTGCCGCGCTCTCGGTATCGTATGGTTTCAGAAGATTGATGACCAATGATCCGGCTGCGTTTGTTTTCAGCGTGTATTTCATCCTTGAGCGTTTTATCGCGCCGTGGGTTTCGGTCAATCAACGGGACATGGCCTAACTGCCGACTGGTTTCATGGATCTGAGGCACATCATAGGCAGCATCCATTAAATCATAGAGGTTGGTGACACGTTGATGACTGATCATTGCCAATGGAATCGCCACTTGGCTATCATGCGTTGAAGCCGAGGTTAAGACACAACTGATTGGAATGCCGCCATCGGCTGAATCAATATGCAGCTTATAGCCTGTCCAACTGGTTTTGTAACCTTTGCTGTTTTTCTTGGTTCCCACATCACAGGCTATGGGCAAATCGTCAAGCATCTCCACCAAGGGAATCCCTGTGGTCTGCTTTTCAATCCGCGTCAGTGTTTTCTCGCGAACTTCGCCTTTTTTTTGGCGTCCACGTTGCTTGGGGTGTTTTACAATGGGTTTCTTTTTGATCGGTTTTTCACGTACATTGATCGCGGTTGAGTCGCGCGAATTATGTCCGACGATTTCACTACGATAGTGTTTTTTGATCAACGCTTCATGGATACGTTGCGGCAATTGCGATTCAGAGAATTCGGCTAATGCGCGAGAGACTGTCCATTCCTTTGGAATATCGCTGACACGTTCCCATCCACACAGACGCCTTAATGCGATGTCGGTGTGTAATCGATCTAACAACAGGCGCGTTGTTGGCATGTGATACACCATCTTTGCAACAAAGGCACGTGCAATGGCGACTCGATCCTTGGGTGGACGTCCAGGATATCCTTTGCTGGAATCAATAAATGCTTCAATGTGGAGCATTTCTAGCGTCGTTATCAGCTCCTGTTGTTTTTGAGTTAACGGGCCGAGTTCTTCGATCATTCGAGGAAATAATGTGTCTTGAATTGTCCACCAGGACTGTGCTATTGTTTCTCGTAACTTGCTCATTTTCAGATATTTTTAGAGTGTTTAGGCACCTCTATTTTATCATTTTTGAGCAAGGTTTTTCTTTTTTTGCTATTCAAGCAATTAAATCCCCTCGCTTTTATGTATTTTGCAAGTAGCTCTTGTTGTTTAAAATTACTCAGCTGTGTACGTTGCTTGCTTTCAATCTTCTCAGTATAGAGTTGCTTTAACCCGGTGGAATCTGTATCCATAAACAATATGGATTTTCCATTTTCAATAAACTTGATTCCTGGATCAGCAGTGCGAGAAATATATGCAAGTGAATAGACCACTTCAGGAATATTGGTAGAGGCAATAGAAAAAACTACCAAGCGATTTGAGGCAGGGTTATTTGAGGTGATAACAGTCTGCGAGCCATTGCTATATATTGCATAAACATTATGAGAATTTGGAATAAAATTTATCTCAAGTGAATCGAGTGATGAGGTTTCTTGCAGTAATGCCTGGTTATCTTGTAAAGCCATCCCTAATTGAACTGGCAAAGTGTTGCCATCAATCGAACGTATAAAGAGAAGATCTTCCCTGACTGGAAAATTTTTATCCCTGAGCTCTTCAGGGAGCGGTGTGTGCTTATATACAACCTGTTTGCTATCATCGCTTATTGCAAAATCGAAATCTATTGTGTTCCGTTGATCTATCGGAGCTAGTTGCTTGTTTAATTCTACTGGCGGACTGGAACCATCTGTCGGTACACTAAATATGCCATGCTTGCCTTGCCCGGTTTCCGGCAACACACCTGGAATCGTAACCAATCCTGTGAAGACCACCCAGCGACTATCCTTGCTAACTTTAAAGTATCCAGGATAAATGTTGTCGGGTGTTAGATTTTTTATAATATTCTCGCCATCTGTTGATACACTGTATATGCTTACGCGACCATCGCCACCGTTGTTTGACGTGTAAACTAAATATCGCCCATCTGGAGTCAGTTCATGGGGGCTAGGGCTAACATCAGTAGTGACTAGTAGATTTAGTTTTGCATAACAATTGGGTGTAAACACTAGAACCACAATAGCTAAAATGATCGTCGCAAGATATTGAGCGGAACGTAAAGGTGTTAGGTGATTCTCATTCATGGCAGTGACTCCTCTGAAAAACTCATATAAAACAATGATATAGGTTGATATAAATTAAAACCTGAATGGTTCTAACTTCCAGTCGAAACGTTCTCCGTCGATGTTAAACTTGCCATTGATTTGGTTGGTTTTCATAAATTGGAGACTAACTTCACCAATCTCATGGCCTTGGATAAGGCTTGCATCCCATGATTCTCCAAGTTTTGGCCCGGTAAAACGACTCAGTTTGCCAGCGAATTGATCACCTGTTAATTGTCCCTGGAAAGTAAACCAGACATCTTTGCCTACTTGGTCATAAAGAAAGGCTATTCCAAATAGTTCATTGCCTTTACGATACAATCGTACGCCTCTGCCATTGGTTTCTGGATCCCACCAATAACCGTTATAGAGATTGGCTGGTCCATCATAAAATGGTTGTAATTCGATTGTAGAATCAATACCGTTCATTGAATATTGCAAGGTAGCTGACAGTAATACCGCTACCAGTCATGCTATATTTAATAATATCAAATAGTTGCATATTCACTCCGTGGTTTTGTCATCAACGGGTAATGCTTCGGTCTGCGCTTAACCACCCTGGGTTGGTTGGGTCTTTCCCATTGCCCAATCTCTGTTTGAGCGATCGCGATTAACAGCGGTGAGATTAATCGCTTTAAAGTCGTTCCTGTCGCTGTGATACACACGCTTGCCGTATTGCGCATCAGTTGAACAGTCGCCATAAAACTAAGGTAACGTGGCTGCTGATCATTCAGGCAAGCAGCTCGAGCAAGCGTTGCTCGAACCAGGTTATAAGCCAATAAGTTGACTGCAATTTCTTTTTATTGGGTATCTAGTATACTCAACCATCCACAACATGTAGTATCTAGCGATGGAAGAGCAAAGGCATCCGGTTTGTAACGTTGACTATCCTGGAACATTCCAGGAATTTGATAAGTGGTTTAGCACCGAAGAGGCTTGCCTTGCATATATTTTGACACTCAGGTGGCCTCAAGGTTTTTGTTGCCCTTCTTGCGGAGTTTTTGAAGAAAACCCGTCGATTATGGGCAGGGGTCTTTTTCTGTGCCGCAAATGCAAACGGCAAACATCCATTACTGCTGGAACATTGTTTCACAAAACACACAAGCCGCTGATGACCTGGTTCCTTGCTATCTGGTTTGTAACGAGCCAAAAGAATGGAGCCAGCGCACTTGGACTGAAGCGTGTTCTTGGTCTTGGCAGTTACGATACTGCATGGACCTGGATGCATAAATTGCGTCGAGCAATGATACGTCCTGGTCGCGACCATCTAACAGGCGCTGTCGAAGTCGATGAAACCTATGTTGGAGGCGTAGGAAAAAAAATCAGAGGTCGTGGTGCCCGAGCGTAAAGTGATTGTTGCTATTGCCGCTGAAGCCAGAGGGAAAGGCTCAGGCCGAATACGAATGTCTATGATTCGAGATGTGTCGGCGAACAGTCTTCATCAGTTTGTTTCGGATAATGTTGAAAAAGGTGCGGCAGTTCGCACGGATGGATGGAAAGGATATATCGGTATTGAAGACGTTGGCTATAAGCATATTGTAAGCAATATTACCGCAAGTGGTGATCCTGCACATGTCGTCATGCCTCGTGTCCATAGAGTTGCATCCTTATTTGATCGTTGGTGACTTGGAACTCATCAAGGAGCTATACGTCCGGTGCAACTTGCTTATTATCTTGATGAGTTTACATTCAGGTTCAATCGCCGAAATTCAAAAGCGCGTGGCTTGCTCTTCTATTGCTTGATGGAGCATGCGGTAGAATGCGCGCCGGTGCCTCGCCCTAAAATAATTGGTGGTGAACCACAACATATGGTAGTTGGTTGAGTAAACTGGATACCCATTTTCTTTTTTAATCATCTCAGCTGTTTTGCAGCGTAACATGTCCATCCCCATATCGGTTTTGATGGTTCTAAAATTGACCTCAATGGTCCAGCGTTGTTGATAGAGTTGCGCTAAGGTTTTTTTGGGGAAAGTATTGGACTTGATGAGTGTCGTCACATAGACGATCCCTTTTACAGAACACTCGCGCACCACGATTTCGTTCGGTAACGCGTCCCATGCATCATCTGCCATCCACACCGGTTTTTTCTTCGGTTTTTGAACCGAAATCAGATGGTCTTTTGCACCGAGGCGTCGTCCGCGTCGAAAATCACTTTTGACAGTGCTACGTTGCCTGAAAACCAGCGCCGTGTTCTGTTGCATCAACAAGGCGATATTGGCGTAAGACGTATAATATCGATCTGCAAGCAGCAAATCCTGCTGACCAAGGGATTGAATTAATCGCGAAAACAAGGAGGTTTCACCACTGCCCTTGCCCTGATAAGGGCCAATGGCATAATCAACACAACTTCCGGTTGCTAGGGATAATAAGCCAACCAAGCGGACAATCGGAAACCCCAAGCCGGGCTGTTGTGCGCCTTGTTGCGGAAAGGTTGCTTGATTGTCCTCTGTATCGGGCATCAGCAAGGTTGTTCCATCGACTAGCGTCACGCGATATCCGTTCCATAACCATTGCTGAGAGGCTTGCTGGTGCAAGAGGCGACCGGATGATGTCACTGCTTGTTTTAAATGCGTCAGCAACAGTCGTAACCGGGCTTTGCAATAAGGTCCTGTATTCATGGAGTTCGCAGGATAATCCAGACCAATCCGTTCAATCAATATATGGGCAACGGCTTCTTTGCAAGACCCTGTGGAACTGAGCACCTGAAACAAGAAGGCTCTCAATGTAATCAAGGGCGTAAAGATGGTATTGCGACCATCGCCGGATTGATGAATCGCCTCAATTAAACGGTCAGGCAATACGTCATTAAAAGGCAGCTCCTTGCGCTGAAAGAAGGTATTTTTGAACGAGCGAATTTGAAAACGGAGTGGTAATCGATTAGACTTTTTCATCTGTTAAGCTTTTTCTCAGGATTCATTGTTTTATAGGAAATACAATGATATCCAATAAATAGTTAAAGCTTAACTTTAATTTATCTTAAAGTCCTTTTGATTCAATCGCTTGATGCGTGACTGGTAGCGGTATTAGTAGCTGACAGTTTGTCATCCCCAAGCGTCATAGTTGCTGTACCAATTTGTTCGCTTTTTATTTGTAAATTATCCCAGTCACTTCCAAGTCCAGGTCCGGTAAATCGAAGCAAAGGTGCGGTCAATTGATTGTTGACAAGTTTTCCAGAAAAATCCAGCCATAATGGTTCACCTTCTTTGTCATAGATGTACCATGTTGCTTGTACTCGATCACCTCTTTGTTGAGTACTAATACCCTGGCCAGATAGTGACGGATTCCACCATAGCTCTGTCCAGGGGCGATCACAATGATCACTGCCAAGCAACCGGAATTTATTTACGATTTTGCAATTGTCTGGCAGGGAGGATGAGCCAAATTCATCACCTGGAATCCTCATCAAATCGTAACCTAGTAAAGAGGCAACATTTTCAAGACCAGAATCAACAGGCTCGTACACTAACAATCTGTCAGTAGCAGGCGTGAATTCTGGCAGTCCTGTTAGCGTAGTATCAAAGAAGATATTTTTGTTTTTCAAAGATATCCATCGATTTTGAAAAAACGAACTTGACTCGTTGTTTTTTTCATTGGATTGGATAACCCATCGTTCATCAGGTGTCATTATGAAATTCGGTATTTTTTGATCAGGAGGTCCCAGATTCACTTCCCAGACTCCTTCTGCAAGCTGAGCAGCAGGGATTTCTGCAGAAGTGCCTTGCAATGGTTCAGACATCAATTTAATAACGCCAGATGTTGCTTCATCATTATTTGCTACAAGTGATGTGTAAACTAGCTTTTCGTGAGACCTCACGATCTTTTTCAAAGATGGTATCGGTTGCCCGAATCCTACTGTTGTTGATAGCCCAATTCTTGCGTCAATGCGGTGATTTAATTCAGGTTGACTAATGTTAGTCAGATAATGGGGTTCGATCATAAAAGCAGAATAGAGCTTGGTATCCTTTGTTGATAAGGGCTCTGTTTCATCAGTCGTATATAAAACCCATGGCTCTGATGTTTCTACGATTCTAATCACATTCTCTTCTGGATTACTGAGCGCTCTTTTGTTTCGATTTTCTTTCGTGAAATCTTCAATAAAAAGCTGATTATTTTCACCACCGTTTTTGGATGTGAAAATAATTGACCTCGCATCATCTGTAGATATAAATAAATGCGTCCTTGCATTAAAAGAGGATAAAGTATAAATATTTTCTGGATCCTTGCCGATTTCTACTGAGTAGATTTGAAGATTATAAAGCGTTTTATTAATATCGGCTCATACGTGGTATAAACATTCTCTGACTCAGGAACGAAGCCAAACTTTTCCAGCCCCAACCCAAAAACAGAACCTAACGATGGATCGATTTGCAAAGCATGTACAAGATCTATTTCAGCTGTTTGACCCTGTCCATCAATCGAACGGATAAACATGTTAGCACGTGGGGTTTCTAGTGATGGAACAAAATAAGAGTAAACCACCAGCCGACTGTTATCACTGATATAAAATCCAGCTATTCCGTATAGATTCTCCTCCTGGGCTTCATCTCCTGTTAATTCAACTGGTGTACCTGAGCCATCAATTAATGTACTAAACAAGCGATCACTACCATCAACCCTCGCAGCAAACACCACTCGGCGACTATCGGAGCTAACTTTAAATCCAATTGGTGTTATACCAGCATCACCACTACCATCACGGGTTTTATATACCGACATGTTGCTCAATGTAAGTTCTTTTGGCTCACCTTCCAGAGTGGAGACACTGAATAATGCGTAGGATTTATTGTCTTCGCGGAGTGAGGGATAAACCAGATATCTTCCATCAGGTGAAACCAGATTATCCAATTCCTGTATGCCACCGTGTGACTCAGTTATATTGTCGTTTTGCGTAGCCAGCACACGCAGTTTTGAATATGCATTGGGGGACAGTAATAAAAGATGGATGATAATAGCAATTGTTGTATAGTGAATGCAGCGTACATTGGTTGAAAATATAAGCATAGTGATACCTTCTTAACTAATTAATTACAACTAATTATGGCTAGTCTAGAAAATATTAAGCCAATATTATAGTGCTGCTTTTCTGTTCAATCGATTTTGTTTTAGTGTGGCTTGTTATTAAAATGTGACGAATATTATTTATGTGCTATTTAACACAATGGGTATGTCATATCTCCTGTGCTGAAAATGGTTGATGTTTTCCTCAAGTCTGTGAGTATTTGTTCACGCTTATGTTGGTTCTCTTCATCGTGAGTTTCTCAAAGTGATGATACTTTACAGACATGGGGAAACCTTATTGTAGAATGACTACGATGTCAATTTTTCGCCTTACTCCCCACAAGATATTACATACTCTATTATGCTAAAATTCATGAACAAGTGTATAGAATCTAAATGCCACAGAAATAACGGAACATTATTATGAATAATTATTCAGTGCGATTTTTAGCTCTGCTTGTGACTACCTTTGCACTATTCAGCTGTGCCGACCAAGTTTCGTCAACACAGCCAATTGAAATAGACAAAACGCTTGCAGTTGCCACATTTGCAGGTGGGTGCTTTTGGTGTACGGAAGCTGATTTCGAGAAAGTAAAAGGGGTTTATCAAGTCATTTCAGGTTTTAGTGGCGGTCACACGGTTAATCCTACCTATAAACAAGTGTCTACCGAAAACACGGGTCATATTGAATGCGTGCAAGTACATTATGACCCTGAGCAAGTCACTTACTCTGAATTGCTTGAGGCCTTTTGGCGGCAAGTTAATCCCACTGATAATGGTGGTCAGTTTGTTGATCGTGGTGATTCCTACCGTACGATGATTTTTGTGAATGATGAGAATGAACGTCAGATAGCTGAGCAATCTCGAAAGACACTCAATGAATCGGGTCGTTATGATAAACCGGTGATTACTGAAATTCGTCAATTTGAGAAATTCTATCCTGCTGAAGAGTCTCATCAGGATTACTACAAAAAAAACCCTTTGCGCTACAAATACTATCGAAATAACTCTGGACGCGATCAATTCTTGAAAAAAACCTGGGGAGATGATCTGTATTTGAAAACCTCCGGCGCGACAAAGCAGAGTAAGCAATATAGCAAGCCTTCAAACGCTGTTCTTAAACAACGTTTAACCAGGCTTCAATTTGATGTTACCCAGGATGATGCCACTGAAACACCATTCAAAAACACTTATTGGGATGAGAAGCGTGAGGGTATTTATGTTGATATTGTCAGTGGGGAGCCTCTGTTTTCTTCCAAAGACAAGTTTAAATCAGGAACTGGTTGGCCGAGTTTTATTCGACCTTTGGAACCGAAACATATTGTTGAGAAAAAGGATTTTAGTATTTTGGGACAAAGAACGGAAATTCGCAGCCACTATGGTGATTCCCATCTTGGGCATATATTTACAGATGGCCCAGCCCCGACAGGCTTGAGATATTGTATCAATTCAGCGTCTTTGAAATTTATCCCCAAGCAAGAATTACAAGCTGAAGGATATAATGAATTTATCTCGTTATTTTCCGCATCTGAAACAACCAAATAGATTGATATTTGTATTTCCCATAGAATTTTGATGGAGACGCATGTGGCGCATGATGTGATTGCATGGTCACAGACAGGACGAAACAAACTTTGCCACAAGACATGTAAAAGCCGAGGCCTCAGTTGGTCTTGTATCCAGAGTTTTTATCCCATGTCTGAGAGTTTCAGTCGACATGATGGTTTCCTTAAACAGGCAAGTAACTAACAGATAATGTTTTCTATAAAACATCTGGCGGATTCCATACGGTTTATATCGAAAGATCTCTCAAGTTTTAAACCATGATTCATATTTTAAGATTGCAACTAATAAAATTAGATATTTAGCGGTAACTCTTAAATAGTTGCCAATCACTGTTTTTTTGTTCTAAAAAGTCTACATAAAATAGCTTAGCTGAGACAAGGCATCATCATAGTTTTCCATTGCTTTATTCCTTTGCGAGCACACTGTTTAAATATGCCGGTGTAAAAGCGATACAAGCGGGTGGATTATTGTTTTTCTCCGGTGTGTTTCAAGGTTTTAGCCTGCTCATGCTCCGTCCATTATTGGGATTGACTGGACTAGGGAGATCACCTGAGGCAACTAATGTGTCAACACTATTCCGGACACACTCTATCAAACCAAAGTGGTGGATGTTGAGTTAAATCTAGCGGACAAGACAACGGATCCTGATCGTTGGATCAACGTTCGCTTGCTCTTTTCTTGCGGCATCAGCAACAATAGGTCGGAACGATGACTGGGCGTTATTTTAGAGCATCAATCGTGAACTCACCGCGCAGGGATGCTGGAAATTTAAGCTTTGCGCTTGGGGGATTGATGTCTACTTCAAAGAAAGCAAGCAGCACCTGGGGTTATAGCTAAACCATTATAAAATAGCATAATTAAAATATACGGTTTTACAATCAGTTAGGTATATGGTTTATGAGGTTCACTATGACGATTTATACAACTCTAGCTATACTGAAAGAGCAAACCATTATCCAAGTATGCTGTTGCCTTTTCGTCCAGTTATCTTGTGCTACATCCCTTAATCGAGACCTTAGAGCAGGTTCTCAGAGTTTTGAACTGGCTTTAATTTGCAAATATTGATTCACCAGAGCAGATGGAAGTTGTTTGGCTGTGACATTCAGCGTAGCGATATTTTGATGTTGTAGGCGTCGATGATATTGCTCTCGAGCAGCAAGATATTGCTGGGTAGCACTGTATTGTAAGGCTTCATCGATATTTTCTATCGGTTGATGCAGTGTTTCTTCCAGTATTTCTTCTCTGAGATCAGCCAGCACAACAAGATGGCGGCGTTGCAGTTGTTTTACTGTACGCATTAACTGTTGGTGATCTTCATTACGAGTATTGGTAATGAGAACCACTAAAGCGCGGCGTTGCTGTACTTTATCCAGTTGTACGGCAGCTGCCAGATAATCTGCTGGAAGCGATGTCGATTCTAGGTCGTATAGTGTGGTCAATAAATGATTGACCCGTTTTTGACCTTTGCGAGGTGCGAGCCAACGATTATCTTCACCCAGAGTCATCATGCCAACCGCATCACCTTGACGCACTGCGACATATGCCAGTAGAAGTACGGCATTCAGTGCCTGGTCGAGATGTGCGCGCTGTTGATCCTGGTGACGCATTCGCTGTCCGCAGTCAAGTAGAAAAATCACTTGCTGATCTTTTTCGTCCTGATACTCTTTGGCGATTAGTTTTCTATACTTTGCACTGGCTTGCCAGTGAATTTGACGTTGACTGTCTCCGGCTCGATATTCACGTAGTTGCAAAAACTCATTACCTTGACCACGGCGCTGTCGCTGTTTAATACCAATTCGACTCAAACGGTTATCGGTAGCCAACAGAGCGTAGCGTGTCATTTCGGCAAAATTTGGATAAACTCGTACTGTTTGGGCATTGTCAATTATGCGGCTGTTGATCCAGAGTCCAAATGGGGAACGTAACAGTACTTCAGTACCAGTAAATTCGGCATCTCCACGTCGTGGTGGCGTTACTCGATATTCAATTTCAATGATTTGTTGTGGATCAATGCGTTGTCGCTGAGGGAGTTTGCTGACTTCAAAATGCCGTGGATGATGGTCATGAATGATCAATTTTAACGGTAGTGTTCCCACATGTTGAATCTGTAGGCGGATTGCGCTTGATGCTGACATTGGCAAATTACGAGGCATGATGCGTTTAACCAGCGGTGTTGGTACATTGCGGGTTTGCCACCAGTCATACAAGCCAAGACCAGCTAGTAAAATTCCGCTAGTTTGCCAGATATCATAAAAATCAGTATTGATTAACGTCAAGCAACTGATGCCTGCCCAGGTGATTGCTAGTAGTAACAGGCGAGGTTGTGGGTACCAGTTGAGTTTCACTGGCGTGGGCTGTCGACTGCGCTTAAGATATCTGCCAACACATCATCTGGCTGACGACCTTCGATTTCCAGATCTGCACTGAGTTGAATGCGGTGTCTTAAAACCATGGGAGCAACAGATTTAATATCATCAGGCGTGACAAATGCTGAGCCATTGAGCAATGCCATGGCTCTTGCAGCTCTTAGCAGCGCAATGGCTCCGCGTGTTCCGGGACCAATTTCAACGCCTTGCCATTTGCGGCAACTGCGCACAATACGTACTGCAAAGTCAATAATAGCAGGGTCTGTTGTCAGGTTTGCTGCTTGTTGTTGAAAATCGATGATGGCTTGTGCTGACAGAATTGTGCTGACACGATCAAGATTGAGAGCATCACCAATAAGCCCATCGGTGACTGCGGATACAATTTCAGTTTCTTCTTCAACCGAAGGATAGTCGATCAGGATTTTGACCAAAAATCGATCCAGCTGTGCTAATGGAAGCGGGTATGTGCCTTCCTGGTCAATGGGGTTTTGGGTTGCCAATACCATGAATGGTGATTTCAATGGCAACGATTTACCTTCTATCGTTACCTGTTTTTCTTGCATGGCTTCCAGCAGAGCAGCCTGGGTTTTGGCTGGTGCACGATTAATTTCATCGGTAATCACAAAATTGCTGAATACCGGGCCGCGTCGGATACGAAACTCATTGCTGTTATAGTCAAACATGGCATGTCCGCTGATATCAGTGGGCATTAAATCCGGGGTGAACTGAATACGACTATATTTTCCTCCGACAGCTTTGGTTAATGCTCGTACTAGCAGGGTTTTACCTAGACCGGGAACGCCTTCAATTAATACATGTCCACCGGCGATCAGAGCAATTAATATCTCGCGCACGATCTGTTGCTGACCGATCACTGCGTTACATACTTGTTGTTGCAAGGCGGCAAGTTGCTGCGTGGTTTGTTCTATCTGTTGAGAGTCCATGGTTTAAGGGGTGCTCCTGTGGGTATTTTGCTCGGTGTTTATCCGGCTAGCTTTATCTAACGGATAACCAGTTTGCAAATGTTGTAGTCGTTGAGCCTGGATAATCAGGTCGTTGTTATCGTCTGGTGTTTCCAGCAATGCTTGACGAGTGCTTGTTAGATCCAGTCCTGACTGTTTGCTAATCCATTCCATTTGTTGGCTTGTGTTGAGTTTGAGTAATAAAGGATAATGTTGTTGCCAGCTCTCCAGAACCAGCTGTTGTGTTTTCGCCAGAGTTTCTTTGTGTTTGCCATGGCGCCATAAATACTGACTGCGCATATTCAGGTGTTCAAGAATATTGCGGCGCTTGATTTCGATTGTCTCCTCAATTGGCCCGCTGCGTTGCATAGCCATCCATAACCAAAGCAGCAAAGCGAGGACAACTGAGCTGACTATTGGTGCAGCATATGTCATCAACAAGCTCCACAGTGATGGCATATCCAGATCGTAAAGTAGCCAGATTTTGCCAGGGTCTTGTTGTGTTTCAACGATTAAAGATAGCAACCAGGCATGATCGTGATCGCCAATTGCATTATTCGTTAGAAACGCATTATCGCTACTCAGCGTGATGAGTCCTTGTCCATAACTAAATTGCACAAAATGGTAGGGGGTTTTCTGGTTATCATCGTCACTCAGGTTCTCATTGCTGATGGTTGAATTAACAATCGCGAATTCAACTTCTCGAGAACCAATGTGCAAATATGCGCCTGGGTCGAATGTTGCGATGCCAGTTTCCAGATCCTCATAGTATTGAAACGACTGTGTTTCCGTATCAGCGTCAGCATCCATGTCAACGTCAGAATGTCGATGAATTTTAAGCGTATCGAATAAACTGTAGCCACTGCTGCGAGCATTCATATCATAATCTTTACCCAGACTGGCGACTAAATGCCCTCCATCAGCTACCCATTTCAGCAATGCGGTTTCCTTGTCTTCGGCCAGGCTGGTAAAAAAGTGTTTGATGACGATGACATCATTCGTGGCTGGTAGTTTGACAAGTATTTCCCGGCCATGAATGCTTTCAACCTGATGACCAAGTGATTGTAGAAACCGTTGTGCAGCAAGCAAAGAATTGCGTCGTGCAGCAGGTGATTGATCCTGACGTATTGTTTTGCTAACACGTGTGAAATTGTTGAAAAACCAGCTGGCAATTAATACCACCAACAATATGCTTAGCAACAGAGTCAGTCGATGTTTATAGGCCATGTTTAGAGTGTATGAAATGATCAGGCCATGTGCTGCACAGGTTACGGATTGTTGCCTCAGAGGGTTCTTGTTTGGCCCACGCCAGCCACTGCCAAGCAAGCGTTAACGCTGAAAAATAACGGCTTAATGCTGCGTCATTGTGGCGCTTGATGATCTGCAAGCATTCTTGTTCGGTTGCGCTGGTTGGAATGATGACTTGATGTTGTTCAATAAACTGGAGTAGCGAGACTCGATAAAGCAGGCTCAACGCTTCTCTATAACGACCTTGGTTACAAAGCGTAGTGACTGCTTCGACAGGATTGGCTGGCAACGTGGCTTGCTGATCGTCAATTTCAAGAAATTCTGGCAGAACCGTGGTTTTCAATCGTTTGCGAGGTGATCTGCGGAAAATACCAAGATCGAAATGCTCGGCAATTTTGATGGCCATCCAGATAGCCAAGAAAGCAATACAGGTCAACGCGAGGTATTTTAGAAGTGTGCCTAACCATTCAAGATGATTTAACCAGGATCTATTAAAATCAGTGTCATCTGGTTTGTTGTTATCGAATATAGGTTCCCATTCAGTAATGGTTTCCTGTTTGCCGAAATCATCACTTTCCAGCACAGTGCTAATGGCTTGTTGTGCTTCATCCCGGCTTGCTGCTTGAGTTTCAATTGGTGTGATGCAAAATGCTGTCAAGCTGAGTATCAACGCGAAATAAACAGCACGCACAGTGTTTGTAGTCGTTGTACTGTATTTTGGTATTTGACGAAAAGCAATTTCAATATCCCAGGCTTCAAGAATGGTGCGTGCGTTGATATACAGTAAAAATCCTGCTGATACGTAGAATGGTGCCATCAGTGAGGCCGAGACGAAATAAACCAGATTTTCCAGAAGCACATACGGATCAGATTCGGATAAAAAAATGGTTTGGTAATCAATCTCGACTTCGCCGGGTATCAACATGATGACCAGCACGGGTATTGAAAAATAAAATACTGTTTCAATATGCACCAACAGAATTGTTAGCCAGCCGCTATGCGGTTGAGTTGTCTGTAACGTTGTTAAACGCTGATTAAGTTTACTACCATGAGAGTGTTCCAGAACAATGACCGGCATGTTGAACGAACGCGACATAGAGAAACGTCGCCAGGTTAACTGACTAAAAAAGCCTTGCTTGACGATACCGGGAAATTGTTTGAGTTGTTCGATGACAGTTGGTGGATTGTTGAATAATGCCTCACCAAGCCATGCGACCAATAGCACTTCAAACAATGGTTTTAGCCACCAGAATACCAGCGTAACAAATTCAGGATAGTTGATTAGACAAATATGCAGTAGCACAAACACGGGTGTTGCTGTGGCGCACCAAAGCAGCCAGAGCGATAGGAAATGGCGCCGCGCAAATAGAAAGCCCATATCCATGGCTTCCCAATGACCACGTGGTCTTAAGACGATAGCAGCCTTGTCAATTTGCATGATGATTGCGTCCGGAAAAGACTAAATAGGCAATGAGTAACACCCAAAACGCTGTACCAACTGCATATTTAACTTGTTCCGGTATGCCGGCAGTTGGTGACCAAAAACCTTCAACAGCTGCTGCAGCGAGAAACAATAATGCCGCGCCGCTGATTAGAATGACTGCTGAATGTGCCTGAATTCGCAAGGCTTCACGACGGGTTAGATTGCCCGGCAGCAAAATGGCTTTAGCCAGTAATAATCCGGCACAACCTGAAATAGCAATGGCTGTTAGCTCGAACGCACTATGTCCACTCACAAAAGACCAGAATGGGGTGCCATACCCTAATTGTGTTAAATATCCGCTGACAGCACCGAGAATCAAACCGTTGTATATCAAATAGAAGGCGGTACCGATACCTGCCAACATGCCGCCAGCAAAGGTTTGAAAACCAATGCCGGTATTATTGCGAATATAAAAACCAAACATCAGTACACGGCTTGTGGATTCATGCTTCTGAGTTCGCCCTAGAACATGGCCTCGTTCCGGATTGTACATGTATTCCATCTGTGCAATTTGCTCATCATCCATGATGCTGTAGATTAAATCGGGATAAGTATAGCAAAGCACACCAATGACGAGCATGGTGCCAAAAAACATCAGGCACGATAGTGCAAACATGCGGCTATGTGTGCGTAACGTGTGTGGAAAGTCAGTGGTTAGAAAGCTCAGTATTTTGCTGCCCAGACGAAACTCGCGTCGATACAGATGATCATGTGTGCGCAAGGTCAGGTTATGAAGATATTCGATTAAACCTGGGCTATAACAGCGGCTTTGTGCTATTGCAAGTTGCTGACAGAGATCGCTATATAGATCAGGTAGTTTTATCAGCTCGCTAGCCTCAGGACGTTTGGTTTTTTTGAAGGCATCAAGGCGATTCAGTAAATCATCGCAAGCATCCCATGTTAGCTGGTGTTGCTGCTGAAATTGGCTTTGTTTGATCAACTGTTTTTACCATTCGCTTTATTCGGACTGGTTTCAGCATACCAGTGGGCATAGCCCAACACCCGATTGACCGGATCGATATCAGATGGCGGATGCCAGGACGTTAAATACCCGGCGAGTTCTGCTGCGCGATCAGTGGTTAATGTTGTATAACGCTCAGCAAACGCTAGAATTGCCTGGCGTTGTAGCAAACTCAGCGCCACTGGCGGTTGTAGTGCAGCAACCTCAGGCAGCGATAATGTGCTTTGATTTTTTTGATGATGCACAACCAGTGTTCCCGCAGCCAAGTCACCGAGACGTTGAAAACGAGCATTACACAGCATAGCAACCACGCCAAAACCGTAAAACAGCGGAAGAAAGTCTGCTGAGCGTAACAAATTACGGATCATCGAAGCCTGCCATCGCACGGGCGTACCGTTTGTATGCACCACTTTTAAACCAAGTGCGCGTTTACCTGGTGTGGCACCCCAAAGCAATTCAAACACTACCGGATAAAACCATTCCAGCAAAAACAACATGATCATGAATACACCAATGCCCAATTTTCCAGTCGAGGAAAGCAGAAACCCTGTTGGCACATAGAGTGCCATGCGAATCATTACATCGATTAACCAGGCACCACAGCGTGGCACCGGCCCGGCTAATTGCAGATTAAGCGAAACACCTTCGGGTGTTTCAATGGGGTAGAGTGTGTCCACAAATAGAGTGATAATTTATCTAAAAACCGCCCAGGCCGTTTTGTCCCAAAAAGACCATTACAGCAACAAGAGCAATAACTGCCACAACACCCAATATAATAGAAATAAAGGCAATCACCTTTTCAACAGTTGTGGTTGGACGCGGAGCACCGAACTCGTTTTCACCCTCATCACCGCGCTTAAACCAAAAATAAAAATTCACTATTGGCAATAAAAATAACCCGATTTTCCACCCTCTCATACCAAGATCATGACCACGACGGATGGTGAAAATGCAATGGCAAATCAGTGCAGGAATTTGAAACAATAGAGTTACCAGACCTGTCATCATTGCATTTGAATAGTCGGCGAGGCCAAACATAGCAAGCGTAATAAACACTTGAGCGACTATTCCAATAATACTGACCCAGGCAACATAACTGAGCCTGGAAAAACGACCTTTAGTCGAAAATGGGCTGCTGGGACCTGTTGTGCCAGTATTGGCCAAGCGGATATCGCTTGCGGGTGCTTGATAGGGATTATTCATTGTTGTACCTTTTCAGATAGATGATTAAAAACAATTTTCGGAAAATGTACTGAAAAGTTTAGTCGTATTTTTAAATACAACATTGTTATGGAGAAATAATAAATTAAAAAAAGTGTTTGGCATCACAAAGCCAATAATTCCATAGGGTGATAATCTCTTTCGGCTGTTAGGTTAACATAGGCTTGAGAATTATCGGCTAGTTTGGGGCAACATCTAAATCTATGAATAAGAAGAGTAGAAAATTAAAAATAATATTCAATATTTGGCTAGTCAGTATTGATTAACTCATATATTCGATTAATTTCTTCTTCTAGAGTATTTTTAGGCATTGTTGTATTCGCTCGATTATACCAATAGTGTGCGTTGTTTAAATCACCTTCCATTCTATGCAGATAGCCATGAATTAAACAGGACATTGCATCGGTGAAAGGGCTAATCATCGTATGTGCCTCACCCCATTGGCCTTTACGTACTAAATCAAGTGCTTTGTTATGATCTAAAGCCATGTTGCATTCCTGACTGTTCTATCGATTTTGGAGACATGATGGTTGTTTTGATTATATACTCTCCGCACATGAAATTTTAGCATCCAGTGCGCACGCTTTTTCGCGAATAGCTGCGTTGGAAAACCTTACTGCAGAACGACTACAGTTAAGATTTTCCGCCTTGCTCTCCACAAAAAATCATGCACCCTAAATGCTAAAATTTCACGTGCGAAGAGTATAACAGGAGTGAGAGATCAGTAAGATATGTCAGCTATTTTTTTAGATATAGCTACACAAACCATTTTTTCGTTGATTTTATGTGCTACGCAGACATCGAAATTGTGATCTTTCACCAACACTGCGAAGATAAAAACAAAGCATCATTGAGTGCGAAAGCTTAAGAAGTTGTTTGATTATTTCGACATGCGATTGTATGTCGAGCTGTATCCAGGACTTTTAGTTGATAGGTTTTACCCATCAGCAATAGTTGGTAGTTGTAACGTAGCATTGGCAATGAGTTGCTGTTTGCTTGATACAAATCAACTGTATGCTGAGGATATTGTGTTTTTTAATGCGGGTTGATTAATCTTGACTAGGTATAGATGTCTCCTATACAGGGGTCACTGCATTTTTTAAGATAACTACCCACAGTACATGCAAGTGGGAATGTGAGGAAGATCCACAGTGACAAGAATAACAAAATATACATGAAATATTGCTCCTTATTTGTTGTGTTTATTTCTAATCCTTACTCTAAAATATTGTTGTGACAGTGGTGTGACACTTTAGGTCTTATCTGTTTATCCAGAACCCTTGCTGGTTGAAGGATATTTTAGTTAAAGTGTTGACCCAAATCTGAAAGCATAAATTAATTTGGCTACCCCTGCACATCCGCACACTAACATGAATTTGAATAAAATTCATCTCTGAGTCATCTTCAATATACGTGGATGTCACTCTGAAGTGCAATTCGAGAGATTATGCGGCATGCTGTTTAATATCCACTCAACACTTTTTTGCTTCTATTTCGTTAGGTGATAGGCTTTATGCAACAGCGATAACACTTGTCAGTCGGAATTTAAATGCGGCTTTTCCAATATTACTTGAAACCTTTATTGAGTTGAGGCATTCCCATAACTGATCGTGTTGATGTTATTCAACACACCTGTAAGATGCCAGGTAGATGAGTATTTTGTCTAAAAACCATTAACAGCCATGCAGAAAACACAACTCGGTATTCAAAAAGTTAGTTCATTAATTCAACTGAGCAGGTTTTTTAAACCTTATAAACTCAGAATGCTGATAGCATTTATCGTGTTGATTATTGCAGCCGCCGCTGCATTGGCATTGCCTTTCGCCATTAAATTGATTATTGACCAGGGATACGTGCTTCAGCAGGGCGATCAACTGAATCACTATTTCCTATTGCTGCTTGCTATTGTTGCTGTGATGGCTGTGTTTTCTGCAATACGGTTTTATTTGGTGATGTGGCTGGGAGAACGCATTGTTGCGGATATTCGCTCGAAACTCTATCAACATCTGCTTACAATGGAGCCGGCTTTTTTCGAAGTCACCCGCACTGGGGAAGTGTTATCGCGACTCACCACTGATACCACATTAGTTCAATCGGTTGTCGGTGCTGGTATTTCAGTCACTTTACGCTGTTCTTTTTTACTGATTGGTAGCTTGATCATGTTATCAGTGACCAATCTCGAACTGACGGGTTTTATACTCATCATTGTCCCTGTGGTTCTGCTGCCGTTAATCTTCTTCGGACGCAAAATCAGACGTTTGTCCAAAAAAAATCAGGATTGCATTGCAGAATCCAGCGCCATCGCCGGAGAAACATTTAATACCATACAAGTGTTGCAGTCCTATCTTCTGGAAGATTTTTATAGTCAACGATTTAATACATCCGTAGAAAGCGCATTTGCAACTGCACGCAAACGTCTGACAGCCAGAGCCTTGTTGTCTGCTTTCGCCATATTCACTGTTTTCAGTGCATTGATGGGTATTATTTGGCTAGGCGCACAATGGGTTCAGCAAGGCAAAATGTCACTTGGGGAACTCAGCCAGTTTTTGCTGTATGGGATTATGGTCGCCACCAATTCCGCGGCATTAAGTGAAGTTTGGGGAGATATTCAACGTGCCGCCGGAGCCATGGAACGCATCCTTGAGTTATTAAAATCTCAACCCGAAATTGTGTCGCCCAAACATCCTCTTTTGATCCCACCAATTCAACATGAAACCATCAGCTTCCAGAATATTATTTTCAATTATCCCTCCCGACCACACCAACATGCCTTACACGATTTCTCGCTGATAATTAATCATGGTGAAACCATTGCATTGGTTGGGCCATCCGGTGCAGGTAAAAGCACGGTGTTTCAATTATTGCTGCGCTTTTATGAGATACAACAGGGACACATTACCCTGAACGGCATTGATATTGCGCAGGCCGATATCAAACAACTGCGACAATATATCGCAATCGTGCCTCAGGAGACTTCAATTTTCGCGGCGAGTGTTATGGAAAATATTCGCTATGGAAAACCTGAGGCAAGTGATGATGAAATCAAAACAGCAGCAATAGCAGCGGCTGCCGATGAATTTATCCAGCGACTTCCAGAGGGTTACGATACTTTTCTGGGTGAACGCGGACTCAGGCTGTCTGTCGGCCAACGTCAGCGTATAGCAATTGCCCGCGCTATTCTTAAAAATGCGCCTATTTTACTATTGGATGAAGCTACCAGCTCACTGGATGCTGAAAGTGAAAAACTGGTTCAGGATGCCTTGCAGCGTTTAATCAAAAACCGAACCACACTGGTCATTGCGCACCGTCTCGCAACCGTATTACGAGCCGATAAAATTGTGGTCATGAATCACGGGGAAATTATTGCTACCGGAACTCATCAGCAATTGATTGAGCAAAACGGACTGTATACCAGACTGGCGGCATTGCAGTTTGGTGACTTGCATTGATCCCATATTGTGGAGCAGCTATATTACCGAAGAACCTTCTCTCGGCACTATGAAACAAGGTATCAGCAAGTGTAGGCTGGATAAGCCATAGCGTCATCCGGCGCTTGTAAGGGGCATGAAGAGCCGTATGAAGCGAGAGTTTCAAGTACGGTTCTGTGAGGAGCTTGAGGGGAAAGTTCCCTCGGGTTACTCGACCGGGCTTCATGATGCTTCGCGCAATAATGCGCAACATATAATCAATACGAGTTGCACATTGTTGCACTTAGAAGTTGAATTCAGCACTAGTAAACTGTCACTGTAATACCACCGTAATTGCTAAAGCCCAGCGCCACCGGAAAGGCTAGAGAGAAATACATCCCACTATTTTATGTTCTCAAATTTGTCATAACGAAGTTCCTTGTTTGGATTGCGTAGATTTGCATTATAGCTAAATATTAGCTAATATAAAGCTATTAATTTTTGATTAAATAGCCGTTATTTGAGAGAATCGACGGCCGAATAGAGGTATAGAAAGATGACTGACAAACGCACTATGACACTTAATCTCACTAAAAAAGAGATGGCTGTGCTCGAACAGTTGTCTGCCAATAAGGGATTATCGAAGACACAATTGGTGAAACAGGCATTGCGCCTTTATCAGTCTGTGGTTGAGCGTTTAGATAGAGGAGATAAGCTCTTTATTGAAGATGACAAAAAGGAAAAAGTTGAGCTGATGGTATTATGAAGCGAATTATTGGTGAATACCCAATCTTTGCTGGGGAAACCAACGCTGAATGCACTGCGACTTTATGCTCGCCGATCTGCCCTGAGCATATCGATGACTTCGAGAACTTATGGCGACCGGCGATGAAAGAACGTGTCGCTCAGGCTACTTCAATATCTGAAGTGACCGCTGCCAATCTGGAGGATGCGCATTGGCATTGGCGGGAGAAGCAGATTGATCGTGAGCATCGATTGGATTGGGATTCTTTTGTCGTTGAGTGCGAAGGTGTTGCACAAGGCATGATGTTTGTTAAAACATTTGGATTCGCACGTGCAGTAGGGCAGAAACGCCTACCGCTCATCTATATAGACCTTGTTTCGGTTGCCCCCTGGAATCGTGTCGGCTTAACGTCAACACCCAAATACAAAGGGATTGGTAGATTATTGATAGGTGCCGGCTTGAGTTTGAGCGTACACGAAGGTTTCGGAGGGCGCTTAGGATTACATTCGTTACCACATATATGGTCTCCTCCATTTTTGCAAGTAACACTGTTAACAAAGTGACAGGGATAGATTTGCTCTCATATATCCGGCTTCCTGTTGGAATTGTTTGGATTCCGAGCCTTGATGAAATCTGCGCATGCCGTCCTCATCATCCTATCGGACTGGTTATCGTCCTATGTGCTAAACAGGTTTTCAGCATGCCGGTCTTACCTATAATGTCATCATGTCATTCATGTCTTTCGCAAAATCGTGGATTACTCGGTTGAGACGTTTACTCTGATGATGAGTCGCCGTCCGTTGTTCTATTAAAGCGCATAATTCTCCGTGTAGGGTTTGCCGCTGGTGGTCACCGCCCAGGCAATTCTTGCCAGCTTATTTGCAAGTGCCACTGTTGCCTTGTTTTTGCCACGTCGCTCGACTAATCGCGTCACCCAGCGACTCAATGCGTCGTCTTTCTTGTGCGCATGGATCACTACGGATCGCGCACCATGCACTAATAAGCTGCGTAGATATTTATCACCGCACTTGCTAATCCCAAGCAATGTGTTCTTTCCGCCGCTGCTGTGTTGGCGTGGAACCAGCCCAAGGGATGCAGCAACATCTCGACCATTGACAAACGCACGTCCATCACCAATGACGCTAAAATAAGTGCTGGATACAATGACTCCAAAGCCTGGTATGCTTTGCAGACGTTTGATTTCAGCATGTTGCTTCGCATCCGTTTCAATGACGCTGGTTAAGTCTTTCACCAGCTGATCCAGCTCACAGAGTTGCTGGTATTTCAGTGCCAATGCGTTGCGAAACAGCGGGTGCAAATGGTTCTCCCCATCTTCCAGTATCTCTGGCAGGCGTTTGCGTAATACCAATTCCAATATATTTATCATTAAACAATATTGAGTTACAATAACAATTTAATGTTAATTATGAAAAGGAGGACGTCATCGGACGACAAAGACACCTACCAGAATCCATGGCGGAGATCGATTTTACATCTCTGGCCAGAACGGAAGCCCATGCGTCCACACGGATTCGATTTCTTGGGATGACACACCTGAATAATGGATACACTTATCGTGAAGTTGCCCAATTTTTAGAGGTGCATTTAACCACAGTCCAAGGTTGGGTCAGGCGATTTGCAGTTGATGGAATCGATGGGTTACGCGAGAGCCCACGCAGTGGGGCGACACGTAAACTCGCCGCGGATCAAGAAGAACAATTTAAAGCTGCGGTGATTGCATTGAGCGAGCAACGTGAAGGGGGCCGCATCACTGGGCACACGATTCGTGCGTTATTGGCGGAACAATTTGATGTGCATTGCTGCTTGAATAGCGTTTATCATCTGCTGCATCGTTTGGGCCTGGTCTGGATCACCGTGCGTTCCAGACACCCGCAACAGGATCAAGCGGTTCAAGACGCGTTTAAAAAAACTTCGCCGACCAGATTTTAAGCGTGCTACCCAAGGCAGTGTCCTTTGATCAGGTTGACATTTGGTTTCAAGATGAAGCCCGCGTTGGACAACGCGGGACACTCACGCGTATTTGGGCAGAGAAAGGGACACGACCGCGCGTGGTTCGACAACAACAGTTTACAGCCGCGTATGTGTTTGGTGCTGTGTGCCCTGGCAAGGACAGCGCCTATGCCTTAGTGATGCCGGATGCCAATACTGAGGCAATGCAGCATCACCTTGATGGGATAACTCAAATGGTCGAGACGGGGCGGCATGCGGTCATTGTGATTGATCGGGCGGCTTGGCACATGAGCAAGCAATTGAAGTGTCCAGCCAACCTATCACTGCTTCCATTACCCGCCTATTCGCCAGAGCTCAACCCGGTCGAACAAGTGTGGCAGCAACTTCGGGATAAATATTGGGCGAATCGCTGTTTTAAAGATTATGATGATATTGTGACGAGCTGTTGTGAGGCGTGGAACTCGTTTGTCAGCCAACCTGATGTGATTCGATGTCTCTGTTCTAGACAGTGGGCTATTTTAACATAAATATATATTGGGATTGGTATAAGGTGGCAATGCCTTGATTCAATACAATGCCAAATTCACTCAGCAGTCCACGCACTTGATTACTTAGCCCAGTTCTGTCGGCAACAGCGCGTTGGCGTAAACGATGCAGCGCCTGGATGCTTTGTATGCTCGATGGTTTTCACTGCCACATCGCGCATTTCCGGGACACGACTTGCTTCTGCAATGGCAAGCGCATCATTGTAGTCATTTTTGTTACCCCGCACATAAGGTTTAACATGCTGTGCTGGGAGTAATCTGACCTGATGGCCGAATTTGCTCAGTTCTCGTGCCCAATAATGCGCGCCTGCACAGCCTTCCATGCTGATTTTACAGGGTGTGAGGTTCGCAAAGTAAGCAAGTAGTTTACTGCGGCTTAGTTTTTTCTTAAGTACTTGCTTTCCGGTGTGATCCAGGCCAACAAGATGAAAGGTTTGTTTTGCTATATCCAGTCCGATTACGTTAATATTCATGGTGGTCTCCTGCTTCGTTTAATTGAGATATTTTGATCGTCAATTATGGCACTTTGATGCCGAATTAGGGGGAGGAGACCATCTCATCATCCGAGAGCTATTATCGGGATCAATGCAAGATGAGTGAGCTCGGCCCAGATCCAGACAAACAATTGCTCATTTATTTTGAATTTACCCCTGAGCAAGCTCAGGATTACTTAAACACCTAACTTAAGGAGACAACGATGGAAATGTTGATAACGCCTGATTGGCTCCGTAATAAAAATAAGACGGAACCAGAATTGGAAGTAGAAGCCGGTTTTCCGGTCGAGCATTTATCGAACTTGGCAATATTTTTACCACCCGATGTGGTGGATGATGCGTCTCCCAATGAAGAAAGAGTTCAAGAATTGCATCACGCCTTTGGCTTATTTGTACGGCAGTTACGCCTGCGCGAAAATCTGACGGTAGAGTCGCTTGCTGAAAAAGCGAGGGTTGACCCTGTCCACATTGAAAGTATCGAGTGTGATATTACGTTTCGTGCACCGCCGCGTACGGTCTTCAATCTTGCGCACGTGTTCGATATCCCCACATCCAAAATGATGGTGATTTCTGGTGCGGCGGATAACTATGCTGATCCTATTGCTGAAGAGGCTCTAAAGTTTGCGGCCAAATCGAATGGAGTTTCATCATTGAATCAACAAGAACAGGAAATTCTTTCTGCATTTGTAAAGATTGTAGTCGAGGCATAAGTCATTTTGAGTCAGAAGCTGATCGGAGAATTTGAAGCACAAGATATAAATGTGCAAATTGATCGAATCCTGCGGGAGCTAGGGAATCCTGAACCGCCTCTGTCTCTTGACTTGGTTCGTAACATACTGAGCCTGGATCGAAAATACTTTAGCAAGCAGAACACATCTTTTCTTGACGATCTCGCACATCGCGTAATGGTTGGCGGTAAACAAGTTATGAAGCGACCGGGTTTGTTCATTGATGTACTTGTGGAACGTGCAAGAAATAACTTGAACAACTGACTTGCCTTTTTGTCCGTCTTCTGCGTTGCAGAAACAGTTATACCAATCCCAATAAGTTCTTGAATAAATTTACTCATCCTAAGCCCTTCTTTCTCATATAAGCATTGTATGAGAACTTATTGGGATTGGTATTACATAGCTCACTATGCGCCTATTTCTGCGCCTTGAAGTCGAACAAAAATTCTGCGCCAGTTGCTCAAGTTATTTCTTGCACGTCCCTTAGGAAGGCGAACCTTTCAGCCTTTTATGTACCTGACCAAAAACGAATCCTTATAGATGAAGATATTCCAACTCCGAAACATCGATGGATCGAAGCCCATGAGATTTCACATGGGCTAATTCCCTGGCATTCCGAATTTTGTTTTGGGGATAACAAAATCACATTACATCCAGAATGCGATCGTATTATCGAGGCTGAAGCGAATTACGGTGGTAGTCGGCTGCTATTTTTGGGTGATCGTTTTGGTGAGGAAGCGCGATCACAAGAGTTGAGTTTCAAGGCCATTCAAGATCTGTCAAAGCAATATGGAAACACGCTGCAATCCACATTGTGGAAAACGGTGGAGGACAGGAACCCTGATCAGGCAGTGTTTGGAATGGTTTCTGTCGTTCCAAAACATCCTCATATCGGCGCAGAAGAATTTGGTGAGCAATCACGTCTGATTCGATCCCGGCGATTTCGAGAGCAGTTTTACAACGTCTCAGCCGAGCAAGCTTTTGGATTATTAGATAAGCATTCTAATTATAGGAAAAGAGGCCCAATTGTCGACGGTACGGATATACTGACCGATGTGAATGGCAATGATTTTGAATTCAAGCTCGAAGGCTTTTCAAATACCTATTCATTACTGAGTTTTGGTGCGTGTAGCGATGCAAGAGCGACAATAATTCAAGTATAAGCTTCTCTCTAAGAAGAGTTAAATGAAATTGAAGTGTGGCCAAGCAGTAACAGTAATAATAGAGCGCATAAAAAGGGTGCTATCGCGTAATTCATCGATAGTGCTATAAGTCGTCAGCCGCTTGATTTTGAATAATTAGGGGAGTGACAAATATAATTAATCTGGCTGACAGTAATACCGCTACCAGTCATGCTATATTTAATAATATCAAATAGTTGCATATTCACTCCGTGGTTTTGTCATCAACGGGTAATGCTTCGGTCTGCGCTTAACCACCCTGGGTTGGTTGGGTCTTTCCCGTTGCCCAATCTCTGTTTGAGCGATCGCGATTAACAGCGGTGAGATTAATCGCTTTAAAGTCGTTCCTGTCGCTGTGATACACACGCTTGCCGTATTGCGCATCAGTTGAACAGTCGCCATAAAACTAAGGTAACGTGGCTGCTGATCATTCAGGCAAGCAGCTCGAGCAAGCGTTGCTCGAACCAGGTTATAAGCCAATAAGTTGACTGCAATTTCTTTTTTAATCATCTCAGCTGTTTTGCAGCGTAACATGTCCATCCCCATATCGGTTTTGATGGTTCTAAAATTGACCTCAATGGTCCAGCGTTGTTGATAGAGTTGCGCTAAGGTTTTTTTGGGGAAAGTATTGGACTTGATGAGTGTCGTCACATAGACGATCCCTTTTACAGAACACTCGCGCACCACGATTTCGTTCGGTAACGCGTCCCATGCATCATCTGCCATCCACACCGGTTTTTTCTTCGGTTTTTGAACCGAAATCAGATGGTCTTTTGCACCGAGGCGTCGTCCGCGTCGAAAATCACTTTTGACAGTGCTACGTTGCCTGAAAACCAGCGCCGTGTTCTGTTGCATCAACAAGGCGATATTGGCGTAAGACGTATAATATCGATCTGCAAGCAGCAAATCCTGCTGACCAAGGGATTGAATTAATCGCGAAAACAAGGAGGTTTCACCACTGCCCTTGCCCTGATAAGGGCCAATGGCATAATCAACACAACTTCCGGTTGCTAGGGATAATAAGCCAACCAAGCGGACAATCGGAAACCCCAAGCCGGGCTGTTGTGCGCCTTGTTGCGGAAAGGTTGCTTGATTGTCCTCTGTATCGGGCATCAGCAAGGTTGTTCCATCGACTAGCGTCACGCGATATCCGTTCCATAACCATTGCTGAGAGGCTTGCTGGTGCAAGAGGCGACCGGATGATGTCACTGCTTGTTTTAAATGCGTCAGCAACAGTCGTAACCGGGCTTTGCAATAAGGTCCTGTATTCATGGAGTTCGCAGGATAATCCAGACCAATCCGTTCAATCAATATATGGGCAACGGCTTCTTTGCAAGACCCTGTGGAACTGAGCACCTGAAACAAGAAGGCTCTCAATGTAATCAAGGGCGTAAAGATGGTATTGCGACCATCGCCGGATTGATGAATCGCCTCAATTAAACGGTCAGGCAATACGTCATTAAAAGGCAGCTCCTTGCGCTGAAAGAAGGTATTTTTGAACGAGCGAATTTGAAAACGGAGTGGTAATCGATTAGACTTTTTCATCTGTTAAGCTTTTTCTCAGGATTCATTGTTTTATAGGAAATACAATGATATCCAATAAATAGTTAAAGCTTAACTTTAATTTATCTTAAAGTCCTTTTGATTCAATCGCTTGATGCGTGACTGGTAGCGGTATTACTGGCTGACACCTTGATCACAAATAGTGCAAATCAATAGAGAAAAATAAGATCAAAAATTGAGTATATTTAGTAAACTGTCACCGTAATACCACCGTAATACAATTAGTAATACCAATTAATTGTAATACCCAATTGGTAATACCAATTGGACAATTGTAAGGTGTTGATTTTAGTGTCGGGCCAGATTATTAAGAAGATCTCTCTCGGGTTGTTTCTCATTGAATTAACTGACTACTTGAGTCTTAAGGTGGCAGTAGTTAGAGTCTGATACTTTTATTTCCTTTTGTTTGCAATTTTATAATAATATTTTAGGAAAATGTTGGCAGAGTTTTTTGGTTTGGTCATGATCAGGGAAGCGCTTTACTGCATTCTTCCAAGTAGATATAGCTTCTAATGTATTACATGAGTTCCAGTATACCCAGCCAAGATTGAGCCATGCGAGATCATACTCGGAATCTAGATCTATTGCCTTATGGTAAGCGTCAATGCTTTGTTCAATGTTTGCTGTTCCTTCATATGCTATTGCGACCTGGAACCAGCTCAGAGCATCGGGTTGATGTTCCTCAGCTTGGTTTAGTAAGATGGGCAAAGCTTCATGAGACCTGCCTAAAAAGTTCAGGGCCGTTCCCAAGCAGTAGCCGTATGCTTCTGGTTCTAAATTATATGCTTCACGGTAGGCTTTTTCCGCTTCATTCCAGTTATCGTCTGTCTGTGCCCAATGACCAATTCGATCCCATAAAAATGCAGGATTAGGATCTTCGCTTTCAATTAACTGGAGTACCGAGAATCTGAAATGATTGAAATCAATTTTTGTAGTACTTCCTGTTGTGTGAATAAGCCATAAACAAAGTAGACGTTCTTTTTCAGCAATCCAATCATTGGGCCATTCACGAAGATAGGCTTCCCAGAATATAATGGATTTTTGCATAGAGACTATAGATTCATCTTTACAAGCACTTACTTGTTTTGCACACCAAGGCCAAATCCATTCGAACTGATTTGCAAAATTGAGTAGGTTATTAATTTCGCGAAATGCGCCATTAGCGTCATTAGTATGAGCTACTTGCAAAATACATAAAAGCGAGGGGATTTAATTGCTTGAATAGCAAAAAAAGAAAAACCTTGCTCAAAAATGATAAAATAGAGGTGCCTAAACACTCTAAAAATATCTGAAAATGAGCAAGTTACGAGAAACAATAGCACAGTCCTGGTGGACAATTCAAGACACATTATTTCCTCGAATGATCGAAGAACTCGGCCCGTTAACTCAAAAACAACAGGAGCTGATAACGACGCTAGAAATGCTCCACATTGAAGCATTTATTGATTCCAGCAAAGGATATCCTGGACGTCCACCCAAGGATCGAGTCGCCATTGCACGTGCCTTTGTTGCAAAGATGGTGTATCACATGCCAACAACGCGCCTGTTGTTAGATCGATTACACACCGACATCGCATTAAGGCGTCTGTGTGGATGGGAACGTGTCAGCGATATTCCAAAGGAATGGACGTTTTCACGCGCATTTGCCGAATTCTCAGAATCGCAATTGCCGGAACGTATCCATGAAGCGTTGATCAAAAAACACTATCGCGGTGAAATCGTCGGGCATCACTCGCGTGACTCAACCGCGATCAATGCACGTGAAAAACCGAATAAAAAGAAACCCAGTGTAAAACAACCCAAAAAACGTGGACGCCCAAAAAAAGGTGATGTTCGCAAGAAAACACTGACGCGGATTGAAAAGCAGGCCACAGGGATACCCTTGTCGGAGATGCTTGACGATTTGCCCATAGCCTGTGATGTGGGAACCAAGAAAAACAGCCAAGGTTACAAAACCAGCTGGACAGGCTATAAGCTGCATATTGATTCAGCCGATGGTGGCTTCCAATCAGTTGTGTCTTAACCTCGGCTTCAACGCATGATAGCCAAGTGGCGATTCCATTGGCAATGATCAGTCATCAACGTGTCACCAACCTCTATGATTTAATGGATGCTGCCTATGATGTGCCTCAGATCCATGAAACCAGTCGACAGTTAGGCCATGTCCCGTTGATTGACCGAAACCCACGGCGCGATAAAACGCTCAAGGATGAAATACACGCTGAAAACAAACGCAACCGGATCATTGGTCATCAATCTTCTGAACCATACGATACCGAGAGCGCGGCACTGTAGAGCGCGTCAACGGGCGCTTGAAAGATGAATTTGGAGGACGTGTGGTTCGGGTGCGTGGGCATGCAAAAGTGATGTGTCATTTAATGTTTGGGATTCTAGCGCTGACAGTGAATCAGATGCTGTGCTTTCTTGAGTAAATGATAGTTTACTGAAGGAGAAAGAAAGGGAATTGAGTCCCACAGGAGGATCGGTATGCTCTAAATTGACAAAACACATCAAGATGACAAGAATTTGCTGGTGTTCATCTGTGACATGGCAGCCATTCCGTGAAAAAATCGTAACAGACGACTCAGTCACAATCTCAGTCGGTTGTGATCTCATAGTTTTGCAAGTGGCTCGTATTAAACAGTATTTCTATTCTCCAACCTTGTATAGCAGACATATGAATAGCTGATTTCTTTTCGGGTAATACATGATCGAGATGTCGCAGTGCTAACGAATAATTACTATTTTTGCAATGGTAAAGTCCGAGGGCGAAATGTGCTTCAGCTAAATCTGGGTTAAATTCCAATGCCATCTTGTAGTAGATTAGAGCTAAGTCATTTTGTCCCAAATGTTCTAATGCTGAACCTGCATTTTTGCTACACATGGCTGCAAGTTTTGTTGAGTCTGTATGAGTTAAAAGTTTTAAGCCCGCTATATAATTTTTGAGTGCATCATCATATTCTTGTAAGGCTAGCCATCCGTTTCCTATGCAATATAGAAGCGAACCTGGATGTTTCTCTCTTTTTTCCATGCTTGCCTTAAAGGCTTTGATTCCTAGTCGGACCCGTGACTTATCGAACGATTTATTATTGAGTGCTAAATTAATTTCTGCCATATAGGCTTTATCCATAGCACCTGGCATTGAATCTAGTACAGCCGAAAATCGTGTAAATGAAGCGGAAATTATATCGTCACGACCACTCTGATAGAGTTCAGCGAGAATTAGTTTTGCCCGATTGAAATCGGGTGGCACCTCAATTGGTGAGATATTTTTTTCGACGATTGCCGGAAATTGCTCAGGGGGTGTAGTTGTCCATTCTAATCTTCGATTTCTTGTGGAACGTCCTAAAGCAAGTACCTGGGCATTTAAATTACTCTGGAACTCCCCATCGAATGGTTGTTTGAATCTGACTGTTACACTAGATTGAGTTCTCCAGTCTGGGTTTCGATGCTCGTACTGACAAAAAACATCATCAGCATATCGAACAAGTAGTTGTTTACTCTGAAGGTGATATACGACATAAATAGAATTAGGCTGATTAAGCAAATAATTCAGGTTAGAACGATCAACCGATATACTGAGCGATCCATCAGTGTTTGGTTTTTTTTCAGTGCCTTTTAACTGTACATGAACTCGGAAATTAGTCATTCCGCTGTTGCTCCTGCACTCAATTTGCACATCAGTACCATAGTCCTTACGGTCTTCTGACTGCATAAAAAATGAGGAGTTTTTAATTGCAACGTTGAACGCTAACTCGGCTGCTGTTTGCGTGTCGTCGTTGTTAGAGCGTTTTGGGAGTTCGTCGAGAAAGTCCATAAGACAACTAGCTAAGAGTTTGATCGTAATTTAGTATTTTATTTTTGTACAGTTTTGCTGCTGAAACAAGTATCTCAAGTTTCGGAGTTCATTATTTTACCTAACTAATTGATATAATAGACTTACTTAGTATATATCGCCATAAAGTATAAAGCTTGACTCGGTATAATTTGAGCCTAACTTATTGATTTCAGTCTAAAAGCAACCATGTTTTTAAGCTGCTAAGTTGTTGTTTTTATTGTTTGTTTAAAAAGTCAAACACACAACTATTAGAGTCTAACAAGTTCAATATTATTTTAAATCAATAGCTTACATGTTGATTTCGTAACTTCTCATTATTTACCGGCAGCTTATAATTCAATAGCTTAGAAGTGATTTTAATGAAATAAATGTAGAAATATCATTCAAACTCGTTCGTAAAATCAAAATATCAATGACTTACAAAGGTTAAAATTAAAACGTCCAATTTTTATGCACTGTAACCAATTGATTTTAAAGGTGCCGGTAAATAATGAGAAGTTACTTGATTTCAGCTAAAATGAACTCCGAAACTTGAGAAGTATATTGCAGAAATGACATCAGTTTGCAACTTAGATCTTGTTATCCATTCCCAAGAATGGTATCAGATCTTGCAATCCAACATTTAATTCTGGAATTGCATGATTGCAAGACTTGACACCTTTTCCGAAAAATCCTTATTTTGGAACGATGACACGAGGCATCAGAGCCAGTCGATTCAAACGTCGAGCAAATTTTTTGTCATCAAATGAGAGCATACTTTCACATTGATGGTAACTGGTATGATGT
Source organism: Methylococcales bacterium (assembly GCA_965224565.1). Lineage (GTDB taxonomy): Bacteria > Pseudomonadota > Gammaproteobacteria > Methylococcales > DRLZ01 > DRLZ01. The sequence goes on from CBDCZN010000001.1 coordinate 719,049, forward strand.
AAAGCATCTGCAAAGTCTATCCCTTCTTCCAGACTGGAAATGGCTCTTTCAATCAAGTCACGATCTTCAATAGTGACATGTATAAGGGATAACAGATGTTGAAATACACGCAAAACATCTTGTAGTTTAAAACCATAATAACCCCGCATTAGCCATTCAAATTCGAGTATAACAGTCTTGCAAACCATCAAGTCTTCGCCTGATTCTATAAGGGTTTTGGCAATTTGTTGTTGTATTGCTGCTTCGCTATCGCTTTCATCGTCAATGTAGTAACGCGCCAGTATATTGGTATCCAGACCCATCATAATTTTACGGCATCAGCTTTCAATAATTCGGCGGGGTCAAAATCGACAGGTACCGTTTTTTGTTTGCTTTTCAACAACCCAAAACCACTTTCAGATATGAGTGCTGGAGAACTGCTAATGCGTAATTCAACATGATCACCGACCACCAGGAATTCAACTTTGCTGCCTTTGCGTATACCAAGTTGTTGACGTACTTGCTTGGGAATGGTGACTTGACCTTTACTGGTTACAGATGTTTGTTGCATTTCAGGATCCATGAAAGTAATACCAAGTAAGGATAACAGGAGGTAAACGCTATAGCAATGGTGGAAACAGGACAGATGCGTTGATTCTAAGAAACCGGAATTGAATAACTTCCAAAATTGACGCAGTATTTTTGTTCCAGTTCAAGGCAGGAAAATAGGCGTATAGTGAGCTATACAACTATTTTTCTAACACCAAAATGGGAGAAAAAGACAAGTCAGGAATCGAACACTATCACATCCTTGCTCCTAAAGAGAGGAAAAACATTTGCTGAATATGACATCATTCGGAGTGACCTTCATCTTCAAGATTGGTGAGATAATATCTGCAACTGAGTTTTTTAAAATCTTGAGAAGAATGTCACAAGATGACTCGAATTGCTCTTCAGAATCGAATCCGCAATTATTAGTAATTACATATGCTCACAAAACAACTCTCTGATATTCTACAAAACCTTCCGCGTCCTGGTGATTTTTATTCAACTGGAACGCTGGAAATATTTCCACCCTGCCTGGAAGTTGATCAGGTAGGAAGAATTGCTTTACCATTATTGCCCGTTCAGGCTGATCAACTGGTAAAAGTTGCTAATCGTGCACCTTATGGCAAAGGCTATGAAACACTTGTGGATACAGAGGTGCGGCGAACCTGGCAAATTGATGCAAGCCAAGTTAGCCTGAGCGGTAAATATTGGCAAAAAAATCTATCTGACATTGTAAATCATGCCAAATTGGGATTAGGTGTTGATTGTGATGTTTCGGCAGAATTGTATAAGCTGCTGGTCTACGATACGGGTAGTTTTTTTGTTTCGCATCGCGACACCGAAAAAGCAGACGGTATGTTCGCAACGCTGATTATTGTTCTCTCTTCTGTCTATAGTGGTGGTGAATTGCGTGTGCGACACAAGCAGGAGGACGTTACACTTGATCTGTGCAGCCATGAACCTGAAGAGATTTGTTTTGCTGCTTTTTATGCCGATTGTGTGCATGAGGTGTTACCAGTAACCGATGGTTGCCGATTAACCCTGGTTTATAGTCTGATCCGCACCGACAAAAAAACACCTTTGCCTACGCCGCCGGAATGTCGTCCAGCACAGCAAAAGGTGGCAGCGTTACTCAATCATTGGACGCAATGCCTGAATCAACAAACCAATGAAGATGATATCCCGCAAAAGTTAATTTATTTATTAGAGCATGCTTATTCAATTGCCGAGCTGAAATTTGATGCTTTAAAAAATATGGATGCTGCCAGTGCGAACGTACTGAGTGTAGCCGCACAACAGGCTGATTGTGATTTGCATCTGGCTCTGGTGTCAATTGAAGAAAGCGGCAGCGCTGAATATACCGGATATGGTTACAACAATTATTGGGATAATGATGATGACCTGGACGAGGACGAATTTGAAATAGGCGAAGTGTGTGATCATAGCGAAACAATTTCACAATGGTGTAGTGTTGATGGCAGCCAACCAGCATTACCCACATTACCGTTTAAGGCTCAAGAATTTTGCCCACCTGAGGCATTCGAGCAGATGCAGCCTGATGATATTGAGTTTCAAGAAGCAACCGGTAATGCTGGCGCGTCTTTTGAGCGTATGTATCATAGTGCCGCGCTGATTCTGTGGCCACGAACACATTATCTGGCGATTATCAATCAGGCCGGGCTTGCCGCCGCACTACCGCAATGTCACTAACTTAAGCAATCCACCCCCTATAACTGATTGAAATATCGTATAATTAACTCACAAAACAACCCGCATGAGGCACCCAATGATCGACCCAACTCTTATTTCCTAATACCTATAAGCTTATAACCAAAATAACTAACAGCGCCGCTTTCATCGAAACTCACCGTATTGATGACAAGGACTTCACACGTAATCGATGCCTGACACTCCCTGTTTTGATCAGTTATTGCTTAAACATGCTCAAAGGCAACACTCAATCAGAGCTCAATCGCTTCTTTCAGATCCGTGACCAGTTGGATGTTCCGACACCTAAAGTCACAGCCGCCGCTTTTTTCAAAGCACGCCTGAAATTCTCAGCAACTGCCTTTGTTGATCTGAACAGGCATGTGATCAACCACTTTTATCCAGCAGTCACAGCACAGACCTGGAATGGACATCGTGTGCTGGCTGTGGATGGAGTGAAATACCATTTGCCGAATGAGGAGGCGATTCATACTGAATTTGGTGGGCAATCGAACCAGCATACCGATGAAGTGCCAATGGCGCTCGGTTCAGCACTCTACGATATCCATCAGAAAATCATTATTGATGCACAGCTGTTTCCTTATCGTAGTGATGAACGCGAGGTTGCCTTCAAACACCTGGAAGCCACGCAAGCCGGTGATTTAATCCTGTACGACAGAGGCTATCCAGCATTCTGGTTGATGGCTGCACATCAGTTTTATCAACGTGACTGGTGTATGCGTGTCAAAGCCGACTTTAATACCGAAGTCAGTCAATTCGTTGCCTCTGGAGCCAAGCAGCAGATCGTCACCTTGACGGCCAGCGATGAGGCAAGACACAAATGCCTCGGCAGAGGCTTGCCAGTTGAATCACAGACAGTGCGACTAATCCACATCACAGTGAAAAAGAAAGTGTACTTTTTAATGACCAATCTGTTGAACACACAACGTTATCCAGTCCATGCGTTTAAAGCGTTATATCATCTGCGCTGGCAAATCGAAGAAGGCTATAAGCGCCAGAAATCCTGGTTGGAGATCGAGAATTTTACCGGCAAATCAGTGTTAAGTGTGCAACAAGATTATCATGCGCGTATCCTGAGTTTGAATCTTACAGCCATTGCGGTGTTTGCCGCACAGCGACATCCAGATCAGACGCTACCGCACCGAAAATGCCGTTACCAGATTAATTTTGCACAGGCCTTGTCAACGATGAAAGATACCATCGTAAAATGCTTGTACGGTTTGATATCAATGCAGGGATACGAACAATTAGTGGAAACAATCAGGCAAAGTCTGACGATTATACGGCCAGACAGACGCTTTGAACGCAAAAAACGCAGTGGTGCCCGTCGGAAATTTCATCCGTGCTATAAAAGAATGCTGTGATTACAATGAGTTGAGCTTAAGTTAGTGACATTGCGCACTACCGGTATTAACTGATCTATGCCAGCAGTGGGAAAGCAACAAAAACGAGGAAACAAAACAGCAGGCTCATACCTTAGCCACTTATCTATTAAGAGATTGGTTGCCTGAGCATTGCGCTCGAGCTGGTGGTTATGGCGCAAACGACTCTATCCGTGATTTTATAAACTGTTTGTCGCGCTTGAGTGATGTTGATCTGATTAAGCGTTTTTGGTTAATCATCGCTGAACAAGGCATTTATCAAAAACAGGATAGCCTGGCGCTTGCTCAAACATCGGTATTGCTGCCGTGGACAGATGTTGTTGACTATGCAACCGATGCCATCACTGTTAGTGCTGTTAAAGCTCAAGGTGCTTGCATCTCTTTACTCACTGGCCTGTGCGGTCAACAAGAACAAGGAGATAATAAGTTACAGCAACTTAGAAGCGCTGCGCTGGCGTTGTTTGCGGCCTTGCCGGGAGATACTAAGGAACGTGCACGAAATAACTTGAACAAAAAGGCAATAAAAGCAGTCTAGTTAGCAGACAAACTGAACCTAGATTCTTTTATAAAAAAGTTAACCTATGCCATTTCCTTATCCGCAAGAAACCGAAAGCCAAATGCAAGAGTTCTACACTCGACTACCAGAAAAAAACAGACGCTTATACGCAGGAGTTGAAGCGTCAAAACTTGATCGAGGCGGTGTGAGTTATATTGGCCGTCTTTTTAATTGTTCGCGCACAACCATTCTACGTGGTATCCAAGAACTGAGTGAAGCGGATATTTTGCAAGACCGTAATCGAGAAACGGGAGGTGGCCGACTATCCGTGCTTGAAAAACAGCCTGATATTAACACTGTTTTTCTACAACTCTTAAAAGAGCATACGGCGGGAGACCCAATGGATGAGCAGGTTAAGTGGACAAACTTGAGTTGCTCAGAGATTGCTGATTTATTAGCAACAAAAGGCTTCAAGGTGAGTCGCAATATCATCAGGAAGTTGTTGAAAAAACATGGTTACGTCAAACGCAAAGCGTTAAAAAAAAGTCGACAGGCGCGCATATCAATCGCAATGCTCAATTTGAGCGTATTGCCCAATTAAAGGCGTCCTATCAAGAGCAAGGTCATCCTGTCATCAGCGTTGATACGAAGAAAAAACAGCTGATAGGCAACCTGTTTCGCGAAGGTAGGATCTATACCACTGAAACCGTTGAGGTTTTTGATCATGACTTTCCTTCGTTAGCCGAAGGCGTTGCCATTCCACATGCTCTCTATGACGTGACCCGCAATGAGGGCTATGTCAACATTGGGACAAGTCGTGACACCAGTGAGTTTGCGTGTGATTCCATTGAACACTGGTGGGAACATTATGGAAAAGTGTTTTATCCAGATGCCGATTCTATTTTAATGCTGATGGATGGTGGCGGTAGTAATTCATCCAGACATTACATTTTTAAGCAGGATTTGCAGGCATTAGTGGATAAGATTGGTATTGAAATACGCATTGCCCACTATCCTCCGCACACGTCGAAATGGAATCCGATTGAGCATCGATTGTTTCCACACATGACACGCTCGTTACAAGGAATGATTCTAACAACCCATGAGTTCGCTAAAGAATTAATCGAAAAAACAACGACAAAAATAGGTTTGAGAGTGTTTAGCACTATTTTTAACAGGATTTATCAAATAGGCAGAAAAGTGGCGAAAGGATTTAAAGAATCAATGCGAATTGTGTTTGATGACGAGCTAGCGCAATGGAATTATGTCGCTGTGCCACAATAGACAATAGGTGAACTGTTCAAGTTATTTCGTGCACGTTCCTAAACGCTTTCCAGAGCTAGAACCCTGGCAACAACAAAGGATGGTGCTGACGGCGAGTGATGTCGCAGATATGATCGTTAGTTTTAGCATCCTCGTATTCAGAAAGCAAGTGCAAGTCAGGGCCACCGCATTAAAAAGCATTTGAAAACATGATTTTGGCGCGATAAGCATCGTTCCAAGCGGCTTTTCTCTTTTTCTTTGCAAGGCTGAGAGAAGAAGCTTCCTGTTGAAACAAATTCAGGCAGAGATGACGAATACTCGTCATGATCGTAGCAGCATTTCCTTTGATTCGGCTCGCGTCGTCACCAAAGATGACATCCAGTCGCCAATGAAGTGGATTTTCAACGCCCCAGTGCCCACGTACAGCATTTGCGAAGGGCTTGGCAACCGCAGGAATCGAGTTGATGAAGTAACGACGCTCGAGAGATTTAGTCTTCCCTTGAAGGCATTCGCGCTCGACCATGCCAATGCTTTTTAATCCCTTCCATTGGTGGGTATTAGGAAGACTCAGCAAATCATCACTCACCCAGTATCGTCGTGTCTCCAACCTGCCATGCGCCTTATCGAGTTCTTCCTCATAGTCGTAATTGATACCTCTGAAGTGGTTGGCTTGCGCGGTGACAAAGAAATCTTCAACCGCTTCATGAAGCTTGCTCTGATTACCTTTCAATCCCAGTACATAATCCCCATTTTGTTCAATCACTTGTTTAGCAATCGCTCGTTGACAACCCATCGCATCAATCGTGATGATACAGCCCTTGAGTTCGAGCAATTTAAGTAGTTTCGGAATGGCTGTAATCTCATTAGATTTATCATCCGTTGCTTGTTGACCCAAAACCATGCGGTTGCTGCACGCCCATGCACTCACCATATGCAGTGGATTTCGGTCGTTCTTGCGGTCACGTGAACCGCGAGCTGTTTTGCCATCGATGGCAATGACTTCTCCACCTGTTACGGTCAATACCGATTGTGTCCAACTCATAAAACACTCGCGAAAACCGGTAGGTGATAGTCTTGAGAGAACATAGGCTATACAGTCGTGCGACGGGACTCCGTTCTCAAGTGCAATATATTGACGGAGCCAACTTAATTTTTCTTGACCAAAGTCTTCTATCGCTTCCCATCCATCTGCGCCGCTGGCAACCGCAGATAGAGTAAGGACAATGATGTCTATTAACTTATGTTGCTTGTGGCGTTCTATCCTCGGGTCTTTTAGGGTGGAAAAATGATCTATTATGCTGGCTGTCATGAGAAATCCTTATGTAAGTTCTCATAATGATCTCCTAATCAATTGCATTCAATCAAGTTTTAATGCGGTGACCCTGAAGACTCACCTGCTTTTGCAGTTTTAGCTAGACACGCATTTATTGCAGAATCAATTCTGCAATCTGCTTTACGTTGTGAAGCCATGACAGCAAGACGATTAAAACTATTTCGGTGCAGTATAAAAACTGTTTCAACCGAAGTAACGTCTGCCATTAATGCTGTCAGACAGGGTCGGCTACACCCTGCGCAGTTTTTTACCCGCTATGGTCACTTGCGCCCAGGATCTTATAATATACGCTCTCTTCGCTATGCCGATCGCAACGATTTGTTTTCTGGTTCGCCACCGAGTCAAGAAACAACTGAGGCAATAGACTTCGTTCTAACATTGTCTGAGCGGCATCACATTAACCAGTTGCTTAAACAAGCAACACTGGATAGTATCAATGCAGATAGCTTGATTAAATATATGTCTCAAGCAATTGCTGCCCGTGAACTAAGCAAGTTTGTTTTCAGTCGATTTCTATCGGGCGCACTTGAGGCCATTGCAACCTGGGGTATCACACATGATTTTGACCGTGAGGCGCTGTCTTACCTAACGTTAGATGATCTCATGGCTTGCCTTGATAATGGTTGCGATAACCCTGCAGGAATTCAACAAGCCAGGGAAACTATCAGTCATTACCGACACATCTTTCAGCTTCAAAAACAAGTAAAAATCGGGCAAATCATTACCAAAATAGAAGACCTTGATGTTATTCGAATGGAGCAGGGAAAAGTGAACTTTATTGGTAACGGTCGCGTCGAAGCCAAAACTGTGGCTTTAACACCAAAACAACAAACCACACAGAATTTGTCCAAAATGATAGTCTGTATTGAAAACGCGGATCCTGGGTTTGACTGGATATTTACCCAACAAATAGCCGGTCTGGTCACATGCTTTGGCGGACCTAACTCGCATATGGCGATTCGCTGCCACGAATTTGGTTTGCCTGCTGCACTTGGTTGTGGAGAAATGCTTTACCTGCAAATTCAGCAATCAGAAAACGTGATTCTGGATTGTGAGAATCAAACCCTGCGTCCGTGGAGGGTTTTTGGCTAACTCACTGCGTGTTGGACTGACCATGCGCGTTATTGACAATCAGGAATATATTGAGCCACGTGATGCCTTGGCTCAAGATTGGGGGGAATTCATGGCCTCAGTGCTACCTGAAGCGAGATGGATTCCGTTACCAAATCTGGGCGAGACTATCAATGAGTTCGTTCTTGACTGGAACATCAATGCGTTGATTCTGACTGGTGGAAATGATATTGGTAGAGGAGGATTGCGTGAACTTACTGAGAGAACACTCTTAAACCAAGCTATACAGCACCATTGGCCTGTACTTGGGATATGCCGGGGCATGCAATTTCTGCATACCTATTTCAAAGGGTCACTCCATGATTGTGATCGCAGACAACATCGTGCCACACGTCACAACTTGCATTTCAATCACCCATTCGACACTGATTTTGATTCAGAGTCTTTTCAATATACGAGTGTCAATTCATTTCATACCAAGGGTATTCTAGCATCAGAACTGACGGACGTCTTTCAGGCTTTTGCCTTATCTGAAGACGGTTTGGTCGAGGGTATGCTGTCATTATCAGGCACTCTCATGGGCATCATGTGGCACCCAGAGCGGGAACAAGATTTAACTGCATTCGACCAGGATTTACTGAGAACCTTTTTCAAAAAACAAAAATATAATGGATGACAAGGTAAGCTGGGATTACACACAATTCGCTCACAATTACGACAACAGACCGGATTATTCAGCCCAGGCAATTGATCGCGTGTTTACAGACATTTGCTTAACTCGGGGTCAACTTGCTGCTGATATCGGAGCCGGAACGGGAAAGCTCACACAACATCTACTGCGCTGGGAGCTAATGGTAACAGCTGTTGAACCAAATCAGGCAATGCGCCAGATCGGTGAATGCAACACACAACGACAAACTGTTTCCTGGGTCAATACATGTGGTGAAGCCACTGGACTCAAAGAAAACAGCTTTGATGTTGTTTGTTATGGTTCATCCTTCAATGTTATGGATCACAAAGCAGCTTTAGCCGAAGCTGTACGTATTTTAAAACCCGGTGGCTGGCTGATCTGTTTATGGAATCACCGTGATTTGAGTGAGCCTTTACAAGCCGAGATAGAAGCGATTATTCAAGCTGAGATACCAAATTATCAATATGGAACCCGGCGTCAGGATCAAACCAGTGTTATCCGTAATAATCGTGGTTTTGATAAGGTGTATTATGCTGAACACTATGTTCTCCTCCAGTTGCGAGTTGAAGATCAGTTGGCGGCATGGCGTTCTCATGCCACCTTAAAGCGTCAGGCAGGCCAGCGATTTGGTGCTGTCATTGAGCAGATACAGCAACGTCTGAATGGGCTTGAGAGCATCACAGTTCCATACCACACGCGTATCTGGTATGCGCGCAATTCAAGTTAATGTCAGTTTCAACAGCAATTATTCTTGCTGCAGGCCGCGGGCGACGCATGGAACAATTGTGTCAATTCAAGCCAAAATGTTTGCTTGAACTTGGTGGCAGCACTTTACTAGAGTGGCAGCTCGCTGCTCTCAAGACTGCGCATATTCACTCAACCGCTCTGGTAGTTGGTTATCAAAGCAAACAGCTCAAAGGATATACCGAAACAGTGATTGAAAACCAGCGCTGGTTGCACAGTAATATTTTTATTTCTTTGGCTTGTGCGGCAGATTTGTTACACCGTGAAGCTTGCGTGATTTCTTACTCCGATATTGTTTATCACCCAGCTCACGTGATTGCTTTAACCCAGTCAAACGCTCCAATCAGTATCACTGCCGATCTGCTTTGGCTTGATTTGTGGCAGCGACGCTTTAAAACACAAGTATGTGATGATGCAGAAAGTTTTCGTTATCAGGCTTCCCAGTTATTGGAAATTGGTCATCGGGTAACAGATCCAGGGCTTGTTCAGGCACAGTTTATGGGTTTGCTAAAAATTACTCCTGAAGGATGGGCGATGATCGAAAACATAGTGAATGGACTAGAGAAAAGTTTAGTTGAAAACCTCGATATAACTGCCTTGTTACAAATATTGATCCGCCAGAATATACCTGTTGCAGTAATCACAGTGTAGGGTCGCTGGTGTGAGGTGGATTCTAAATATGACGTAGATTTGTACTCACATTTACTACGCAGTGGACAAACATGGCAGCATGATTGGCGCTGGTAAAAATCTGTTACTGCTTAAAGATGTGAGAGTAATAATTACAACTACTTCTCCTCCAGATAGACAGTCCCTTCTCAAGACAGTGATAAAAGGGACTTACTCAAGGAGTTCTAATTCGTCTGACAGTTAGTCTTCCTGTATTGAGATTCAAGATAAATCCAGTGTTGGGCTCAACGACAGAAGCAAGTGATTAAGTATTATCACTCACAAAGCCATTAATCATCAAAGTATTGATGATTAATAAATAGTTGTCTTCTGAAGCATGGTATGATGTTTGCTTAATATTTAATTATATCTGTCGCCCTCTATTGAGGCTTGTATGTCATCAGCAGTGAATGTATTTCTCGTGTTTGATTTTGATGAAACATGCTGAATTCGTATAAAAAGACAAGAAACCCTGTTTAAAATAATAAATTACCGAGTTATCTTTTGTCCTGGGAGATTTTTCTGCCTGCTTTCATTCAATTAGGAAGAGGCTTCCACATAGAACCAAAGGAGCGAGATGATTATGAAAAAATTGTTATTTTATCAACTAGCTATTTTTCTGATAATGATGCCTATGTTTTTATCCTCTGCACAAGCAGACGGATTTTGGGATCAAGACTTCAGGGTAGGAACGCTCAGATCTGATTTTGATGACCGAACTACTGGCTTATCGTCTAATCCGCTAATTCAAGTGCAATGTAAGTTTCCTGGTATTACATTTGCTATTCCATGTAAGACCTTTGATACACCTGATACACCTGACCCCAATGATCCCAACCAAATCACGAGTTTTTATCCTAAGACTTATTCATTTTATTGGCCCTCATCTGTTGCATGGCCCACAAACTCTGATGGGTACTGGGTATTATCCGTGAATAATGAGGATGTCGTTAATAAGTTTAATTTGGGACCGCCGAATCAGTCCCTTCCTGTCACATATAGTGATGTGATTCCCGGGCAAGGACCTCAGCTTGATAGAATTACGGGGAGAGGTACAACAAATATCGCAATGGAATTACGGGGCCAGCAGCAGGAAAAAAAGAGAATACATTTAGCGATTAACACTAAATACCAGCCAGGAAATGAAAACTTTTCTCAGGAAATAGGTTCTATTCCATTTTTGGGTTTTGGTGCAATGCAAAATCGCGGAAACAAAGGGATCAGTCTTGGCGCATTGAACGATGCTTCAAAACCACACATGCTACATTTTACAACTAAAATGTGGGGAAACGAAAATGGTGTGGTAGTACCAAGAAGAGCCGAAGACAAACCTGGTCGCCCTGCTATATTGAGTTACATGTTATTTGTTTTTTCAAAATGGAACGGTGTTCCCCGCGGAATTATTCTTCAATTGTTCCACCGGCATCAAGAATTTAGTTGTCCCAATGGAATTTCTGCCATTCGTGATAGACACGGTAATATTCAAGAACAAGTTAATGATGCTCCCTTTTGCAATGGCAAAACGCAAAAAAGTCAATCAACCGGATGGAATTGGCCTATAAAGCAGTCAGTTTTCTCTCCAGGTGCAGACTATACCTATATTGATGTTGAGGATCTTCAGACTGTTTGTAACGCTTTTTTTAGAAATACTACAGTTAGTGGAAACCCGAATAATGGTTGGCGCCTAGGTTATCGTGAGGAGAGCACATATAATATCGACTTGCAGGAGCTGTTTGATTGTGCAAACAGTCTGGGTATAAACAGTCAGGGGGAGAAGGAGGGATTTAATGGCTCTATGCCCAATTATTCTGTTCCGATTACTGGCGTATTCTGGACTCTCGAAGCTTCCGGAGTAGACGGCTTAATATGGACATCAGTTGAGGATATGCGGCTAGAATAATAATTGCGGCTTCTAACTGGAAAATACAGATTCTGTCACGAATTGAATCTGTATTTTCCAATGGCTCCAAGCTCAACTGAGGCATTTAATATGGGCTGTATTCATTAATTACCCTTCTGGCACTCATTTCAAGCAGCATCTTTACATTAGGATAATTCGATGCCTGAAATGAATTCAATTCGAACAGACCATACCAAACAACTGCTCTTGACTCTTCCAGTGTTCTCCGCAGACGTAGCGTGGTATCAACCATCGGTTAGTTTGCAAGTGGACGTGCTCAGGTTCTGTGGTAAATGCTGCCAGCGTTTTATGTTCGTTATTGAATTGTGGAAAATATTCGTGAGCAAGATATTCACTGTATTGCCCCCAGGGATAAGCGAACAAAAACGATTCTCTTCCTACAATTTCTTGAATAAACTCAGATGCCCGCCGGACTTCTTTATCGCATTCTTGGTAACTGTCAATAACATCAAAGCGGCCAGTTACACCTGACTTCTGGGCTGTTTCTTCACAAGCACTGTGATTATGATCCCAAGAGTGATTTTCTATCGAAAATAATTGTGTATTTTCTGCATCGATCCACCATTCATCACCCAACAATGAATGCCCTGCCATCGCTTTATCCTGAATATTTTTTCTTGCTTGTCTGGAGGCAATAACAAAACAGCTCGCATGAACATTGGGTTGTTGTTTTGGATGTTTATCAGAAAAGTCCTTGAGAATATTAAAAAAACTTTTCTGCAGCCCATGCTCAGGATGAGTCCAATCGTGAAAATCCAGACTAACACCATCATCAAATGTCAATACAAAATAACGCCCTGACTGATCCAGATCTTTACAACCAGCCAGCCAGTTCACAAGCCACCCTGCAGGTATCACCTGATACCCAAGATTATTCAGAAACTCCAGATCATGATCTAACGCAACATGGTCATTGTTCTGATATTCATTCCCTGAAATATTAGCAGAATGGTACGCTAGAATGGGGATTTTCAGCATTTCATTGCTCGTCCTTCAATTTTGTTTCAAAATCGACAAAATATGGGTTATACACAAGCTATATTTTATTATTGAAAACCGCTGTACTTAGATGCGTGAAATATTATGACTTCATAAATCATATTTTCATCAAGATGTGAGGCGATTGTTTCCAGAAATACCATAGCGATGGATCTGAATCAAGATTTTCAAAAAAGAAGTCAGATAAATCTTTTAAGAGGCTTTCTGTATTATCTGCGGATTTAAGCTGGGTAATATTTAGTTGACGAAAACCTGTATTGATATCAAGTTTGTAAGAAAATAGAACATAAGGGGCTTGCTTACGCGTAATGATTGTTATAAACCCACTGGCAATTTGATAGGTGAATTGTTGATTTTTCAGCTTGTATGCCTTTATTCCAGACTTATTATTTTGAGGAGCGTCATACAAAATTACGGGAACATGTTTTTGTTTCGTTGCCTGTTCAATTTCTTTGAATGCACCTCTGCCAGCAACAATTGCTCGACCATTCGCTATTCGATGAAACCAATTGCGACGTATATCTTTGTATGCAGATTCCAGAAGTCCTTGTTGACTAAATTGAAATTCAGGATCACTAAATACAAATTTAGGTACTAGCTGATGTTTAGATATTTCAATTAGTGCGGGAAATCCTGTCCCCCAATGTAGACCTAAGGCAATATACCCTTGTGTCGATGGCCAGCCTTGATTTTCCTTACCAGGCTTAATCAGGCTCATCATTTTTGTAGGTCTAAATCTGCACAACCAAAAATCGGCGTTATCGACTAATAGCAACAAGCGTTGATTGTAATTGAATTGTTTCTCAACCAAATCAGGATAAAATTGGCTAGCGTGATAAAAATTACCGTCAAGTGCAGCTTGATATACAGGAAAATATTTACTAACCCATTTAAACAACTGAAACGCAAATGCCCACGGTAATACCAGAGCTATCATCGGTAACAGATACAGAAGAACCAGATCTCGTATTTCACGGTAGCTATAGAAAAAGACAGATTTCATACGAAAAGCTGCATCAACTCTTCCCAATTACTGGGAACTACTTAGATATTATGGATTATCTACGCATATCGATGGTTACTACAATCCCTCATCGTGTTGTTATGGTGACCAAATTACAAATATTAATCATTCCTGTTATCTAATACCTAGACAGACATACTAAGTCCCCCTTGCTCTTGTCATCCATTCTGGCTATTTGTCTCAATTGTTGGTGGATTTTCGTCAGGAAGCACAATATTCAGTTCAAGAATCTCTTCATGCTCATTTTGCTCGAGCGTCACTTTCAGGTCATCTGGATTGATATTGACATATTTACTAATGACTGCAAGTAGTTCTTCTTGCATCATTGGCAAGTAAGAGTGCGAGGTTCTGTGTTGTCCATGCTCATGGGCGACCAGAATTTGCAGCCGTTCTTTTGCAACGGATGCACTACTTGCCCGGCGGGTGCGGAAAAAATTGAGTAAGCTCATGTTTTTCTAGCCTCCAAACAGCCGTCCCAGAAAACCTTTCTGGTGAATAAAACGTTGTGGAACATCCTCACCCAGATATCGATCAACAACATCTCTATATGCCTTGGCGGCATCAGTTTTTCCCTGTAGTATCACCGGTTCACCAGAGTTGGATGCGTTCAAAATGTCTTGTGATTCAGGAATCACACCGAGAAGATCCATTGACAGAATCTCTTGAACATCCTCCACGCTAAGCATATCTCCACGTTTGACACGCGAAGGATCATAACGAGTCAGCAGTAAATACTCGGTAACAGGTTCATCATTCTGCTCCGCACGGCGCGATTTACTAGCCATAATTCCGAGCATTCTATCGGAATCACGCACTGAGGACACCTCAGGGTTGGTGACGATAATCGCGTCATCAGCGTAATACATCGCAAGCATGGCACCTTTTTCTATACCAGCCGGGGAATCACATACAATGTAATCGTAATCTTTCTTCAGCTCATCAATGACTTTGCCAACACCTTCCTGACTTAATGCATCCTTGTCCCGTGTCTGAGAAGCGGGAAGTATAGACAGATTGTCACAGCGTTTGTCCCGAATAAGCGCCTGATTAAGATTAGCTTCGTCATTGATAACATTGACAAAGTCATAAACAACTCTGCGCTCGCACCCCATTATCAGATCGAGATTACGCAACCCGACATCAAAATCGATGACTACTGTTTTATGTCCGCTCTGAGCAAGGCCCATAGCAAATGATGCGCTTGTCGTCGTTTTACCGACGCCACCTTTTCCAGATGTAATTACGATGGTTCTGGCCAACAGAGTATCTCCTCTAACCTGCTTGATATTCCAACTGTTTTGATGCTGTAATGGGCGATGTTCTATAGTTTTTCGATGACTAGATTCTGATCTGTCAAATAGATCTGAACGGGTTGATTTCTGAGTTCATCATCCATATCCTCGCTGACCTGGTAATGACCTGCGATAGCGACCAGCTCTGCCTGCAAATTCTGGCAGTAAATGCGCGCCGAAGTATCGCCTTGTACACCAGCTAAGGCACGACCGCGTAATGTTCCATAGATATGGATATTCCCATCGGCCATAAGTTCCGCACCCTCACTCACTTGAGCTAAAGCAATCAGATCGCCATGACGTGTATAACGACGCTGGCCTGATCTTATCGGTGTGGAAATGGTTTCAGAGGTAAACAATACCACATCAGCCTGTCCAGATTCTTGCGCATCATTGTTAGCCTCGGTGTTATTATTTGGCGCATCCGATTTTTCTTCAATGCTGGTTATTTCAGGAACCCTGGCGGCCCCAACTGTTAAGATAGCCAAGTCACTCTTAGCTGCTAACGCGTGTAATTCCGGGCTACCGCCACGCACCCCAATGAGATGCATTTTTAAATCAGCAATCACTTTCGCCAAGGCAGTAAAATCAAGTTCAGTCTGTTTAAACTCCTGTAAGTCGAGAACTACTGGAGAATTTACAAAAAAACTGGGAGATTGATCAATTTTTTCTTTAAGTTGTTGTTGAATAATATCCACTTCACCATCAAACAGGCGCAAAGTCGGCAATGTATAGCTACCGCTTCTTAATTCAAGTGCTACTGTAGTCACTGTTGTATTGCTTATCCTGCCGATGATTTAATAATCGTTTGCATTTGGTACTAGCGATGCGCATTGATTCTATCATAGAATATTACTGTAAATGAACAATCCAGCTTTGAAAATTCGAAATTCAACAGAGTGTTGCTTAGTAATGGTGAGTTGCTGCACAATCAAGACTGTCATTATTAATTTCGCCCACACTATTTTTCTAAATGTAGTTTCCCAATATCCATATGAATAATCCAACAATTAATAGCAGACAACTGTTTCTTCTTGTCGTATTAACCAGTTTTTTTACGAGCTCAACTAGTTACAGTGCTGGAATTTCGCAGGCAATAGAGACTGACGCAAAACGCACAAAAACTGCAAAACAGTCTCAGACTCGCATTAACACAATGGACGACCAAAAGCAGTCAATGGTTCAACAATATCGGCAAATGCTCCGCGAAGCTGATAACTTGAAAAGTTATAACGAATATCTACAAAATGTTGTTAACTCGCAAGAGGAAGAAAAAGTTTCTCTAAAACAGCAAGTGCATGACCTAGAAGAAACTCAACATGAAATAGTGCCGCTCATGCTCTCCATGCTGAAAAAGTTACACCAGTTTGTTGCAGCAGATATCCCTTTTTTACCAGACGAACGCTCAGCGCGACTACAAAAGCTTGATAAAGCAATGACCCAGGCTGATATCACAGTGTCTGAAAAATTTCGCCAGATCCTGGAAGCCTATCAAATCGAAAATGATTATGGATACACCATAGAATCCTATCGAGGTGATTTAGACATCGGTGGGCAAACCTTGCCTGTCGATTTCTTCCGTTTGGGGCGGGTTGCAACTTTTTATCAAACCTTGGATGGAACAAAAACTGGAGTCTGGAATCAAGGAGCCACCCAATGGGAACCGTTAGCCGACAGCTATCAACGCCCTGTTCGCCAGGCTCTAAGAACAGCTCGCAAAGAAATCGCACCGGATATTTTAGTGCTACCAACTCCGACAGCAGAGGCAGCTCAATGAGCACCAGACCGACACAAGCCTTTATGATGTTAAGCAATTCAACTAAAACAGCATTTGCTCTGTTACTCTACCTGGTCTTTTCACTGTCATTTGCCAGAGCAGAACATACTGAAATTGACCACTTGCTGAACCAGGTTCAACAAGTGTTAAACAATGAAAACAAACTGCACAGCGAGCGCGAGGCTCGCTTTAAAGCTAATCTTAATCAGCAACAACAGCTGTTTGCTGAGGCCAAAGCAGAACTCGACACACAGCAACAATTAAGCACCACCTTGCAATCCAGCTTTGATGCTAACGAAACCCAATTAACTAAACTGCAAACAGCGCTTGATGACCGCCAAGGTGAAATGGGTGAAGTATTTGGCATGGTACGCCAGGTTGCTGCAGACCTGAAAAGTGATCTCGAAGGCTCAATTATCTCTGCACAATATCCTGGACGCGCTGCCAATCTTCAGCAGTTTGCGTCTGGTGATAAAGTGATTACTGCTCAAGAATTTAGAGAACTGTGGTTCTTGCTCCAGCAAGAAATGACAGAATCCGGAAAAGTGATCCGCTTTAAACGTGATGTGTTATTGGGCTCAAACCTGGCTAAACAAGCCGATGTTGTTCGCATAGGAACCTTTAATCTGTTGAGTGGCGATGGCAAATACTTGCAATTCCTCCCCGAAGATGAACAAGTCATCACTTATCCAAAACAGCCTGCGTCCCGCTTTCTTGGTATCGCCAGCGATTTTGTCACTTCTAATCAATCTGTTACAGATTTCGCGGTGGATCCAACCCGCGGTGGCATTCTAAACATGCTGATGAAAACTCCTGATCAAATGGATAGACTGCTACAAGGCGGGGTTGTTGGCTACATTATTATCGGGTTAGGCCTGATTGGGCTGGCATTGGTTATTTACAGACTGATTATTCTTTACCAGATTTCCACCCGCACCAACTGGCAGCTTGCCAATATCAACAACCCAAACAGTGATAACCCTCTGGGACGGGTATTGCAGTCCACCAAACTCGACAAGCAGGTTGATACCGAAGCGATGGAATTAATGATTGACGAGGCGGTAACCAAGGAAGTTCCATCTATCGAACGCGCCCAATCGTTTATCAAACTGCTTGCCGCTGTCGCTCCACTGCTTGGATTATTTGGAACAGTGACAGGTATGATTGAAACCTTTCAGGCAATCAGTTTGTATGGCACAGGTGATCCGAAATTAATGGCAGGCGGAATCTCACAAGCGCTGATTACAACACAGCTTGGCTTGATGGTCGCTATCCCCCTGTTATTTCTTCATAGCTTAGTCTCCAGTCGCAGTAAGAGTATCATCCAGGTTCTTGATGAACAAAGCGCCGGACTCGTGGTTGAAAGTATTGAGGGAAATCGCTCATGATGTCTCAAATTGAAGCGATCAGTGCATTCATGGACGCTGGTGGCTTCGTGCTGTGGGCGATTTTTCTTGTTAGCATGGCGTTATGGCTGTTGTTAATAGAGCGTTTATTGTTTTTTCATTTTTCATTGCCTAAATTTCGCCAGCATTGGCTATCTCAATGGACTAATCGCGATGAACACATTAGCTGGCATGCACGTATGCTGCGCCAAAAGCTGTTGTCAGAAGCCAATCTTAAATTAGGTTTTTCAGCACCACTGATTCGGGTTTTAATTGCCATTGCTCCATTGCTTGGATTACTCGGCACCGTAACCGGAATGATCACGGTGTTTGATGTGATGGCGATTGAAGGTTCAGGTAATGCGCGCGCCATGGCATCGGGCGTATCACGTGCCACAATCCCTACAATGGCGGGAATGGTGGTAGCTATCACTGGACTATTTCTGGAAAAACGCTACCGAAATAAACTCAATGATGAGCTGCACGCTCTATCGCGACAATTACAATTAAGGACTGAATAACCAATGCGTCGCAAACATCGACACTCCAATCAGGACGAAACCTCGGATATCGATATGACACCGATGCTGGACATCGTGTTTATCATGCTGATTTTCTTCATTGTTACCGCCTCTTTTATCAAAGAATCCGGCATCGAAGTCAATCGTCCCAGCGCAGCAACAGGTGAGCCAAATGAAACGGCACATATTGTTGTTTCAATTAAAGGTGATGGAGAAATCTGGATTGATAAACGCCCAGTCGATGTTCGAGCCGTGCGTGCCAATGTGTTACGTCTGCATGTCGAAAATCCATTAGGCTCGGTGATCATTGCTGCTGATCGTGAGACTAAAACCCATGTACTGGTTGCTGTGCTGGATCAGATCAGACAAGCAGGCATTCCCAATCCAGCCATTGCAACAGAGACAGAAAGCAGGTGATACGCTGGTTTGGTGCTTTATTTCTAGCGTTACTGATTTCTGTCGGGTTGTTCTGGTTTATGCAGTGGATGGTGATGAATAATGACAGTGGTTTACAAAAAACATCAAACCAACAGTTAGTCGATTTTATTCGCATCCAAAAAGATACTGCAATCAATAAAAAACAGCGTCGCCTGAAACCGAAACCTCAACCAGAGCCACCAAACAAGCCAAAGCTGGTGCGATCACAACCAACAAAACCTTTGCAATCCCCAGCGCCACAGATGGATATGCCGAATATCGATATCCCAATGACATCACCGCGCTTGTCAGCTAACCTGTCACAAGCCATGCCCGTCCAGAAGCGAATGCCGAGCGCAAATCCTGAATTAGGACAACCAAGTGGTGGCTTAATCCCTATTGTTACATCGAAACCGCGTTATCCATTACGTGCGCAGTCACGCAATATAGAAGGCTGGGTAGTCGTAGAATTCACCATTACCCCAACTGGCTCCGTGATTGACGCCAAAGTCACTGATGCCAAACCCGAAGGTACTTTTGACCGAGCGGCATTGAATGCAATTGTGAAATGGAAATTCAAACCTAAAATCGAAAATAGTCGCCCTGTTGCCCAACGTGCTGTTCAGCGCCTGGAATTTAATGTGGACGGAGATGGACGTAGACGATGAAATCAATTAAACCCTACCAAAGTCTGCATATCACAATACTACTCGGCATGAGCTTACTAGTTGGCTCATTAGCCTGCTTGCCAGTCTATGCGAAAGAGCCACTGGTTAGCTCGGCGGTTTACAAAGCTGTTCAGAACGCAGAAAAACAACTGGAAAACTCAGCTTATGCAAAAGCATTGCAACCGCTAAAAGCATTAATAGCAGAAAGCAAATCAGGCAGCTATGACCAGGCTGTTGTGTGGAAAACCATTGGTGCCATTTACACAGCTCAGGGCAACTATCAGGCAGCTGCAGATGCTTTGGAAAAAAGTCTGGTTGGCGATGCTTTACCAGAACAACAACGTTTGGATGTGCAATTTAATTTAGGGCAGGTTTATCTAGCACTCAATCAATATCAGCAAGCATTAGCAGTACTTAAACCCTGGATAGAGCAGAACCAATCGCCTTCTGCGCATGATAATCTTCTGCTGGCACAGCTGTATTCTGAGTTGAAGCAATATGATCAAGCGCTGATATACGCCAAACGGTTGTTAAAAAATAAAAATCCTCCGGAAAACCACTACCAAATGGTCATTGCGATCAATTTTGAACTAAAAAAATACGCTGATGCCGGACGTTTGCTGGAAACTCTAGTTCAACGCTTTCCTGATAACAAAACTTACTGGCAACAACTTGCCGCAAGTTATCAATATAGTGGCAATTATCATAAAACGACAGCCGTGAAGGATCTGGCATACAGAGCCAAACTGTTAAATCGCCCGGATGACATTCTGCAACTGGCGCAACTCTATAACTATACAGGATCGCCTTATCTGGCAGCTCAATTGCTTGAAAAAGAGATGAAGGGCGGAGCATTACCAAAGTCCAGCAAAAATCTTACACAATTGTCAGATACCTGGTTCCAGGCAAGAGAATATCAAAAAGCGGCAACAGCATTGAGCAAAGCTGCGAAAAAACTCAATAGTGGTGAGATTTATCTGCGCCTGGGTGGTTTATATTTTGAACAGCAAGACTGGCAAAATGCATATACCTCCCTCAAAACCGCAGTCAGCAAAAGCGGTTTGAAAAAGCCTGGAAACGCCTGGTTACTCTATGGGATGAGTGCACATGAAATTAATCTTGATGATGAAGCGAAACAGGCATTTACTAAAGCAATGGACTACACATATTCCCGGAGTGGAGCACAACAATGGCTAAATTCCATGGAGGAAAACTCAGACTTTTGATGAATTAAATCACCAAAGTGACACTAAAGTCACAGAAATGAACAAGCTTCGTCAGTCTAATCCATAAAACTCTTCTATACTTGGGTCATTATCTATTTTTTCATAACGACAGAATCCAATGCCCGAAAGACGTAAACATAAGCGCAGCAGAAGCCCACAGCTATTAACCGTAATTGATATTTATGCCGGCCAACAAATAGGGACACTGGTTGATTTATCTTTAGGCGGTATTTTGATGATGGCAATGCAACCGATTCCATTACACAGAGTTTTTCAGCTACAAGTTAAATTACCAGAAAAAATCCTTGGCTCAGATGTCATAGAATTTGGAACAGAAAGTGTTTGGGGCGACCCTCCAGAACAATTAGGGACTTGTTGGGCTGGTTTTCATATTATTGATATTTCAGAAGAAAACAAGAAATTAGTAACAGAACTGGTAGAACGATGGTCTCAGGAAAATGAAGGGGCTAATAACAAAACTGGAACTGTGTAACTTTCAGCTCAGTGCAGAAAAAATAATTGTATAGCCACTTAGAACCTGTTCAAGATCTTGAACAGGTTCTTACAACTATTTTCCAAACACTGACCCACAGCCCATTATCGGATCACATGCTAACGGTCTGACGACGAATCCATCCATTTAGAAAACCAATAATCGACGCTAACATAACTACCTGCCCCACTAAACAACAAACTGAGTAACATAATAAAATAAGTAGCGGCAAATTCGATTCCGTTATTCAGAATCACCAGCGATCCTTTTCCGGTCAACCAGTTGTAATTACCATGTTCTTTTAATATTGATTTGGCTTTTCCCAAACGTATGGCCGCTTCTTGCGTACGTTCAGTGGCAAAAAAACCATCACTTTCGGCGATCGCTAACCATCCATTTTCCCAATGCACTGATAGCGCAGCAACAACCATGATTAGCATTAATGGTATGGCAATCAAGCGCACACCAACTCCAAACAACAACATAATCGCACCGCCTGTTTCCAGTAAAGCGACAAGCCAGGCGAGTAGCGCAGGAAAAGGCAGTCCCAGCCCCCAGTCCGGATTGCCAAACCAGGCTATTGTGCTTTCCATTGCCGATAATTTTTTGGTACCCGCCATCCACATAATTGGCACCAGATAAAGCCGAATTGCTAATGGGGCGAGAAAATTAAGCGCTTGCGTTTGGTCAAACCAACGCTGACCCTGTCGTAATAAATTTTCCATTACAAATTCCTTGATACGGCTATTACCGAATTCACTTGCACCCTGCTTAGAGCAGGATACGAAAAATTAAAAACATTACCTATAAACTAATTAGATTAACAGTACTACCAGCATTATCTGATTCAATGGCGTTCTATTATTTCATCCACAAGAAATATAAAGTCAGACTGCTTAGTGTTTATCTGATCCAGCTAGTTCAGGAAAATAGGCTGTCATCATGCGCTGATTGTAATCGACCAGATTAGAATGTTTTAACAATTCATCTCTCAATGGACTTTCAAATGGCGGCACGATGAAATTAACAATATAGGAAAACACGCATGCATCAATCCGTGTTGCCTGATCACCATGAATAAATTGCTGTTCACCCAAAAGGTTGGCAATGGCGACAATATCAGCCTGCCCAATTGCATAAATCTCATCTTCACTATGCCGTCCCATACCATGCCCATACATTTGACCCTTAATCTGTTTTCTGGCAACAAGAGGGATAATTTTATTCATCGGGAATGGCATTTCCCCAAAAAACAGCTTGCTTATTTGTGGCCAAGTGCGATCATCGTGCCAGCGACTATACACTGCTGTCCAGTAAAAACGCTCGTCCAACATAGCCTGAATTGCTCTTGAGAGCGCTTTTTGCTTACTATCAAGTGCAGAGTCAAGATTAACCTGATACTTGTTTTCGAGATAATCCATAACCATTTCTGAGTCAGCGATCAATTCGCCGTCATCATCAATATATGGACACTTCCCTTTCGGTGCTTTTCTGGTATCGGAAACTGGCGCGATGGTATATTCCAATTTAGTCATACGCAAAAAACACTCTACTTTGACACAAAATGGACTTAGGTTGGGCAAATCAAAGTGTTGGGGAAATTGGTAAAGAGTAATCATTGTCAAGCTCCTGTCCGCGCCGTTAGCGATAGATGCGTTGTTGTGTGGTTATCATAGTCATGATCATGATAAGGCTGCTTATTTTCAATCCAGCTGATATCAATACAGCCATCTTTTGCAAAAATGATCACAAATACTTTAACGGCAAAGCGATTCTGTATACACTAATAACCACATATACTGATATTTAGGAGAAAAGATGTATGGATATTAACACTCGCATAGAAGAAACCATTAATAGTCATCCGATTGTCTTGTTTATGAAAGGTTCACCGGATTTCCCACAATGTGGTTTTTCAGGTCGGGCGGCTCAGATTTTACAAGCGTGTGGCGCTGATGATTACGGGCATGTGAATATTCTTGAAGACCCTGAAATACGCGAAGGTCTAAAGGTTTATTCTAATTGGCCAACGTTTCCACAACTGTATGTTAAAGGTGAACTACTGGGTGGTTGCGACATCATGATGGAGCAGTATGAAAATGGCGAATTAAAAAAGACACTTGAAGCAACAAAAAGTAGCTAGAAATTTACACTGGCAGACGATTCCTCTCACTGCCGCAGGAACTACTCGGTGTTGTGTGAAAATTTAATAAAGCCGTTTTAGTTGTGGTTTGCCTGGAGTTCAGTCAATACTGACCAGCGGTTAACAATATTACAAAACAAATCTGCGGTGCGTTCTGTGTCATAAATAGCTGAATGAGCACGCTCGCTATCCCATTCGAAACCAGCTGCTTTAACGGCCCTGGCTAAAACTGTCTGACCATAAGCCAGACCGCCCAGTGTTGCAGTATCGAACGAACTAAAAGGATGAAAAGGGTTGCGCTTGATGCCTGATCGCTTTGCTGCTTCATTAATAAAGCCGAGATCAAAAGATGGGTTATGACCGACTAGAATCGCCCGCGTGCAACCATTGATCTTGATTGCCTCGCGGATTGGCTTGAATATTTTCGGCAGAGCATGTTTTTCCTCTATGGCCATCCTAAACGGATGATAGGGATCAATGCCGGTAAAATCCAGTGCTGCCTGATCTAACTCTGAGCCTTTAAACGGCAAGACATGACAAGCAATGGTTTCTCCTGGTTTGACCAAGCCTTTATTATCCATTTCTAATAATACTGCAGCCACCTCAAGCAAGGCATTTTTTTTAGGATTAAATCCAGCTGTTTCAACATCGATTACTACGGGCAAATAGCCTCTAAAACGACTCGCCATCGGTGGTTTATCTTCGATTTCAGGCAGAAGCATGTCTTCTCTGATTTGGCTTTCGGATGATTCCATGGGTTAATAAGCTACCTATAATTAGTACTCGCGACAAATTTCGTATCCTCAGAACTACAGAGTGATCTTAACATTTTTCCACCCAGAGTTTTTGATCACTAACAAAGGATGACAAGTCTCGTACAGATTAGTTGTTTATGGTATCGTGACGCTTTGATTAATAGATGACAGTAACTATCATGGTAAAAATAATTCAAAACAATATTATGATTTGTTTCACACAGAGTTCTCTGTTCAAGCGATATAGCATTGTTGTGTTGCTGGCACTGCTTTCTGGTTGTGCGACAACTGAAAACAAAGATCCCTATGAATCTATTAATCGGGATATTCACTCTTTTAATCTAAAAGCTGATAAATATTTGATGAAACCGGTTGCCAAGGGCTACCGTTGGGTTACGCCAAATATTGTTGATCGCGGCATCACCAATTTTTTTGGCAATCTGCAAGGTGTTCGCGTCACATTCAACGACTTGTTGCAGGCGAAATTTCAGGATGCAGGATTCGATATGCTGCGTTTTGCAATCAATTCGACAGTTGGAATCGGTGGTTTGTTTGATGTTGCTTCTGAACTTGAAGTTCCAAAAGGCAACGAGGATTTTTCTCAAACGCTTGGCACTTGGGGAGTTCCATCCGGCCCGTTTCTGGTAATTCCACTTCTAGGCCCCAGCAATCTACGAGGAATTGGAGGTACTATCGGAGACTATCCATTTAACCCAATGTCGTATATTGGCTATTTTGGCCCCACATCGGCCAGCTTTGGAATGCGCGCTCTCGAGGTAACGGACATACGAGCTGATCTCTTACAACTGGATGATGTTATAGAGGAAATGAAGGACTATACGCTGATGCGTGATGCCTATATTCAAAACGAGAATTATAGGATCAGCGATGGAGAACTTTCCGAAGACACATTCGACGACGAAGACTTCTATGATGAATCTGATGAAGTATCAGAACCGATCGAGTAATTTTAAAGACATAGGCTGATGTTTTTCTATATCCATAAATAGAGTCCGCTTCAAAACTCCCCAGATACAGAAACGACGATCTGCGTCCCTCCATAACCATTATTTTTACGTTTAACCCCAAAATTATGTGCTGCATCCAGTACCAGTCTTGTATCGCCAAAAAACCCTGTTGTAAATCGGGCTCCAATGAATGGCATTACAGTTTCGGAACGACCGATTCCTGAACTATATTGACGTTTGGCATTAAGGTAAGCCGCGCCTGCATAGGCATGTGCGAATGAGAAAAATGTTGTTGCATAGCGGTATTCGCCGTAGGCAATCGCATAACGCTTAGGATAGAATTCAGACATTGCCGCACCCGGAACAATCGGTAAATATCCGGTATGATATTCTTCTGCTGTTGGATTGATGCTGCCAGCCAGTCGCGATGTTGGAGTATGATTAAAACGATCAACCTGATGACCAAAGCCCGCATGTAAGCTACCAATCAATCGGTGTCGCTGACTTAAAAATGGTAGACCACCAGCAATCGAAGTATATCCGGTAAACGAAGCATAATCACGTCCTTCAGAAGCAGGGTTCTGACCATTAATACCCCAGCGTTTCCAGCCAAAACGATGTCCATAGAGTACATCGGCACCGGCGACGAAACCTTTTGTCGCCAGGCTTAAAGTATTACGGGTCATTGCATCCAGGCGTACCTGTAATTTTGTGCGTAGTTCAAAACTATTCTGTGGGTCGCGAAAGCCAGCGCCAGTGTTAGAGTCTGCAAAAAACAAGTAACCCGGCTCCACGGTGAAGTCGACGGCAAACATGTTATCTACCTGAAATGGTGCAATATTAGTGCGATAACCAAAGCCTAATCCTGGACGCACATAACCCCAAATTAATTCCTGATCTTCATCATTACGTCCATCTATAATTTCATTACTGGCAAAAGGCACGGTGAAATTTTCGAAAGTCAACACCCATTCAAAATTTTTCGAATTCTCAAAATTCTTGGCGAAAAACAGGCTGTTATACAAAATAGCCACATCACCGTAAAAAACTTTTTGATCATCAGGACGCCGCCAGAAATACAAAGCGGCAACAGGTTCGATTTTTCGCGAAGAAGGTGCTGGAAAATTCACAGCCGCACCCGCTATCCAGGCGTTGATTGAGCGGCGATCCATTGAGGGAACAATCACCTCTTCACCTAGAAATTCAGTCGTGAACCCTTCACCTGCTAATGGAGGATTGTCTAGAATATCAGCTGCAGACCGATAAGGTTGTGCATCATCGGCAATACAAACAAGTGGAGAGACAATCGAGACAACAAAGAGTATTTTGTAGAATAAACGCATCGCTATAAAACCCAGAGAAATCTAATAAAAGATGCTGGCTATCATAACTCACAGACGGTGTCGTGCAAAACATTCAGGATTATGCAATTAATACGCAAAGAGCATAAATACCAGGTTTGAATACTGCTGATGAAGAAAGTTTAGAGTCGTACCACAACATCACACAAACCTTGCTAACACATGAATAATCAGGTTAGCAGGCCTGGGTAATGTATACGTTTTTAATCCACAATATTTGCGTCCTCAACATTAAGAACCTGTTCAAGATATTGAACAGGTTCTAAGGAATTGAAATTCCTAAGCTACTGGTACATTGCATAGAGGAGGAAGATAAATTTTAGTTAATCTTGTGAATTATTTTTATTATGAATGCCTTTTTTCATTGCTTCTTTTCTTTTGATGTCGTCTTCGACTTCTTGAGCAAACCAGAATAATGCGATAAATGCCGGAATCAACAGAGTAAGCATTGGAGCTACAAAAGGAACTTCGTGTGGGCCAAATTCAAGGATAGAAAGGAATTGAGTAATCATAGTCGTTCTCCTGATATGTGATTTAACAATCTTCCAGAACCATCTTGACGCAACAATTAACTGTTTGCTGACATAGCCGAGATCTGAAAGTACAGTTTAATCATAGAAGAACGCTGGAGATAGTTCTGTGACAAAGTCACATTCAACTAAGTAATTATTAATTTTTCGAGTGCAGTGCGATCAATCACTGTTATTTTCCCTCGTGAAAGCTCTATCCACCCAGCACTTTTTAATTGTTTCAAGTGACGTGAAATAACCTCTCTAGCCGTTCCCATCTCAGAAGCCAATTGTTGATGTGTTTTTCTGATCACGGGCTCATTGGTTGAAAGAAGATATTTTGCAAGGCGCACCTCAAGCGGGTTGAGTACAACCTCTTCCATCCGATTAATAACGCTGGATAAGCGACTTGAGAAGTTATTAAATACATACTTTCTGAAAAAATCAGACTTTTCAAGCGCTTGATTAAAATCAGCTTCCGGTATTAGAAAAGCACTGACATCACCTTCAGTGAAAGCCTCCGCAGGATAAGGCTTATCTTCTAGAAGACATGAGGTTGTCAGCACACAAGAATCACCAGAAGATACCGTATATAGCATAACCTCACGGCCTGTTTCAGCAATTAGTTGAACTCGAATACAACCTTCTAGCAGTAGCAGATAATTCTCACACGGATCACCAGCTGAGAACACCATTTTCTGGCTTGGTAAATTGACTAGATTTGCACTAGACATAAACGCATCAACTGCAACGTCCTGTGTTTCAGGAAATGTTGGGAAATATTGCTGCCAAAGATCTTGTTGTTGAGGTGCTAAGTGGCTCGACATAGTAAACTCCTCTTTCATCGCGCAGAGTTATGCTACTCGGCGCAGGCTGGCACATCATGTTTTTTCTTCAATCAAAACGACCTAGTGTAATCATAAGCCACGCAAGGATGATCTCCAACTATTATATTTCATGCACCTTCCCTAACAACATAGAGAAAATATCTATATAGAGAAAAGCGACAGGGACGACCACTTACTGTTTTCCCGAAAGATAGAGGCTTGATTCAATTTATTCCGGTATACAAATGAACTCAACCCGAATTCCACTCGGATCGTAACACATCATATGTTTCACAGGGCCATCACGGAGTAACTCAGGTGAGAATTCTACTTTTAATCCATGCTCTGTTACGTTCTTGTGAACTGCATCCAGATCATCGAAGCTACCGACTGACAGTGCAAGATGATGCAAGCCTATATTTTCTTTTCGATCAAAGTTGACTGGCGAGCTTGATTTCACCTCCCACAATGTAACCATTAAAACACCATCAGTTACAAAAATTGCCGGGTAATCAGGGTTTCTCAGTACTTCAGACCAGCCGAGTACATCGATAAAAAAAGAAGCAGACTCTTCAAGCTTTGAAACTGTTAAACCGATATGGTGTGCGCCTTTCGTGACTGGTTTTGGTTGATTCACATCGTTGTCTCTTTAGTAACTACCCAGCTTACCCGCTATTTTGCCCAATAGCCGCGTTAAAAGTGCTCATTTACACCTGTAAACTCCGCGCTTTCGCCTTGCTCTTGGACAAAATAGAGGGCAATCTGAGCAGTTACGTCTCTATTTAGTCTGCTTTAATTTTCAAACTGGATGGTTTCTCTACATCTTTTATTTCGTTGCAGAGGCAATCCAGGTCGTGCCTTTCATGCACAGGGTCTCGCCTTGTTTTAATGAATCTGCGACTGAAATGACCTCATCAATATAGTCCAAACGAGCAGCTTGTTCCAGCTGATTGACCAATACCATCACTGGTGCGGCTAAATCGGAGATTGCTTCCCAATAAGCGCGACCATCCTCTACCTCAATCACATCAATTTCCATCTCTTCCAAATTGATATTATCGTAACCTGTTGATGCGAGAACGTCGTGCAAACGATCTGGATCGGCAAATGAAAAAATACCTGGTGTACCAGGAGGTAGAACAGGGAGTTCCATGTAGTTACTCAATGTTTTCAACAATACACTGATAAATGGGTTTTTCTCAGGAGCAGCCCAGCATGCCAGACTAATACGACCATTCTGTTTGAGCGTTTTATGGGCGGCTGTGAGACAGTCTAGTGGCTGCGGCATAAACATCAAACCCCAGCGAATTGTTACCGCATCGAATGAAGCTGTCGGATAGTCCAATAATTCAGCATCAATGCACTGGAATTCAATATTATTGAGATTCATAGATGTGGTTTTTTCACGCGCAACAACCAGCATTTCATCAACCAGATCAGTGCCGATTACTTTACCGGACTCACCTACAATTTGTGCTGCTGTTATTGCCGGTTCTCCCGTACCCGAGGCAATATCCAGTAGCCTGGAGCCGGAGATAATTCCAGAGAGATCAAGCATGCGATCAGTGACTGGTGCAGCTCCTTTTCGCAATAAAGCATCACGTCGACGCCAACCTTCGGCAGCTGATTTCCAGTTATTGCGTTGACGTTCTTTTAAATCAGCTGTATCAAGGTTTGCCATGTC
Organism: Methylococcales bacterium; assembly: GCA_965224565.1. Classification (GTDB taxonomy): domain Bacteria; phylum Pseudomonadota; class Gammaproteobacteria; order Methylococcales; family DRLZ01; genus DRLZ01. The sequence continues at coordinate 748,924 of CBDCZN010000001.1, forward strand.
TGGTCTCTCATTAGAATTAGGAGCTTGTTAAATCAGCATTGGTTTTAAACCACAAATTTGGATTCATTTGTTGGATTAAAATATTTTTCTACCATACCTCTGCGAACGGACGAACCTCAATAACTGATGACCATGTAGAGGGTTGTTGTTGCGTTAAGTTCATTGCAACATCAGCCAGATCGTCCGGCAAAATGAAATAGTCGTCGGGTTTATCTGGCATCATCTTGCGTGTTGAAGGAGTATCTACAACTCCATCCACTATAACTAATGATATATGAATACCCTTTGGCCCAAGGTGGCGAGCCATTGATTCGGCAAGATTTTTTTGTGCGGCTTTTGCCGATGCGAATGCAACCATTTTTGCTCCTCCCCGACGTGAAGCAGTCGCGCCAATAAAAATAATATTACCCTTATTGTTACTTTTCATGGAAGGAATAACCTGTCTGGACGCAAGCAATGCACCAAAGGTATTGACTCGCCAGCTCTGCTCAAAATCCTCCAATGAGATTTCCTCAACGTCGGCCCAGACACCAGCACCAGGATTGTAGATGAGTACGTCAACTTCCCCAAGCTCTGTACAAATCGCTTTGAAGGTCGTTTCAACTGATTGAATATCGCAAATATCACATGTATAAGCCCGTGCACCATCCAGTGTTTTCGCAAGTTCCTCCGTGAAATTTAGGCTACGTGCCAACAGGGCGACCTGGTAACCTTCTGATGTATAGCGTCGCGCATATGCAGCGCCATTTCCAGGGCCTACGCCGATAACAACGCAGACAGGTTTATTAGATTGAGTCGACATATAGATTATCCTTTCCAGTGAGGAGGAGTTGTTTTGTGGAAGTACGGTAATTGCTCGATGTTTTGCATAAATGTAGTCAGTTTTGGACCAATCAACACCGCGACACCATGTTGGGGTTGCTTTTCTTCAAGTCGTTTCGCTAATGCTAACAAAGGATAGAGCGTAAAATCCGCCAATGATAAATCGCTGGCACAATACGGATTTTGCAACAAGCTTTCAAAGTAGTCTAATTGTTGAGCCAAACCTTTCAGTGATGATTCAATTTCAACGGGATCCCCATCGCCATCGACGCGAAACAACGTCTGTTCAAGCAATCGTCGTAGTGCTGGATAAAGATATGAATGGATTTCAGCTGCTATTCGACGAACCACCGCTTTTTCCTTGATATCCGAAGGAAGTACAGGGTGTAGCGGATAACGTTCTTGCAGATATTCAACAATGGCCAAAGACTCCCATATATTAAAGTCATCATCAACCAATACAGGAACCTTTCCGTGAGGGTTGATGCTTAAAAAATCCAGCTTCTTCAAATCACCATTTTGAAGCGACATCAAGATCAATTCATAAGCAATCTGCTTGTGCTCCAAAACCAGCCATACAGCCCAGGAAAATGGAGAGCCGGAGCCATAATAGAATTTAGTTATCATCGTCATACTCTCATTGGTTTTATATAGCACTTAGTAATGTCAGCACAAGCGCCATCTGACAAAAAAACCCAGCTGCAAAAGCCAGAGTCCGCACCACGGGAATCGCACTCAGATAGGCAATCGCATGAATTAACCGGGCAAAGAAATACACCATGCTTGCAGTGGCAGTGATTGAAGAATTCATGCCAGTGATCTGAAGGATTAATAGTAATGTAGCAAAAATCACCAGATTTTCTACAGCATTCACATGAGCCTTCATTAGCCTTTGAGCCCACGGCGTTTGAGGCTGAAGTTGTGGAACACTTAAAGTAGCCCATGCTCCCAATTCAATTATCCGGTTGACGATATATGGCAGCCAGAAAAGCGCTGTCATGGTAATTGTTAATACCAGCCAATAGAGCTCTGCTGTTAATGGAGTCTGCATGATTCACCGACGTGTTTGATTAGATTTATGACCATACAAACCAGGAACATTTCAGATGAGCCCATCATGCTATTCCACCAACTTGACTGGGTTTCTCTTTCAATAATTTATAAATTGATATCAAATGACACCATAACCAAAGCGGTGCAGGTAGAAAAACTGCGTACATCATGCTTCCATGCGGTGTAATATCCGGCAATATCAATAATGACAGTGTGCTTGCGACAATCAGAATATCCAGCAGGCCAAACAGATTAGCGAACCATGCTCGTCTAATCGCATCAATATGACTTGCCATTGAGAAAGCAGCAACCAGCCCAAAAAATCCTGCAGCGATGTGTGTCCAGCCATCAACAATACCAAATGATAATGGCATGTTTCCCAGGCTGGCTTGCATTAAAAATGAAGCACCAAAAAAAACTCTGATGCCTTGCATCAAAAGTAATTGCTGCTGACTTAATCCAAGCACGATTGCTTTCATCGCAGGAACAGCCAGTAACAACACACCGACCAAACCTACGATAGCAAAAATGATCAGCAGAAAGACAATCCCGGAAATATCCTCGGCAAACAAACTCTTTGTTGAAAGACCAAGATGCAGCAAAACAAGCCATGCAACCAGCGCGGCACCGATGCCTTTATGAAATTTGTTATTGTTGCTGAGTGAAACAACCCAGAGCGTGTAGATAATCATGAGCAAGTCTAGCCCGATCATGAACCAGGTGGATGTAATCGATGACATAAACCAATTCCTCTGTTAGTGTAATAGTGATATACAGTATCGACTGCATCTAGAGATGATTCTATGGCTGTTACGACTGATTATTGTGCAGAAACAACTAAACTTGTTTCATTTAGTGATGTTTTTAGCGAATTATTACGATCGATGCAAATAGCTGGCAGCCTGCTGCTCAATGAAGATTATGCAGCGCCGTGGGCAATCTCGATACCCAACAGTGTCGAACTTGTTAAAAGCCTGGAGAGCAACAATACTATTCACATTGCTGCATTTCATCTGGTGCGACGCGGTTATGTTGAAATAGAACTGGACAACGGAAATACACACATCGTCAACAAGGGCGAAATGGCGATCTGTTTTTCAGGAATGGCGCATACTCTCTATCAAGGAACAAGTCAGCCAGCGTATTCTTTTAGAGAAATCATGCAAGGCAAGAATATTTTTAAGCCAACTACTGATACTTATCCTCAATCGACATCTTTGATATGTGGTATCTTTATGTTACGCGACACACTGCTTAATCCACTATTTGAAGCGTTGCCGCCACTACTGAAAATCACTACAGATCAGGGTGATGAGTATTCACAGACAACAACAGCTCACATCGTCAATTTGCTACTCAGAGAGATCGATCAACAATCACTTGCCCACAGCTATAGCATGGAACGCTATCTTGAGTTGCTCTGTGCCAGATCGATTCATTCCTATATTGAATCCTTGCCTACTGGACAAAGCGGATGGTTGCAAGCGATCAAAGACCCAATGGCTGCACGCGTTATCACAGCAATCCATTCACAACCTGCTTTAGGCTGGTCAGTCAAGGAAATGGCTAAACTGGTTTCCCTGTCACCATCAAGATTTGCGGCACGCTTTACAGAAATCATGGGGACGACACCAATGGTGTATGTGACACGTTGGCGAATGTATCTGGCAAGTAAGTTACTGAATGAAACACAATCTGGTATAGAACAGATTTCCACTCAGGTTGGATATGATAATGTTGCCGCGTTTAGTCGCGCTTTCAAACGAAATATAGGTTCATCCCCCGGGATTTGGAGAACTTGTCATCGTGGGTTGTGATTGGTGATGAGGAGAAAAAATGGCATGAGCTAATCTCTAATTACCGTCTCCATTATAGTTTTCATAATCCTTTTATTTCCACGCGGATTCCACCTAAGATTCACCTTCTTATATGCAATATAAGATACAGTAGTCTAGATAATTGAGACCATCACTTTATCAACATGAATATTTTCAATCTATACGATAGCGCATTCTGAATACCATCATTCGATAATACCTTCCCAAAACACCTGACTTTTACTTCTCTTATCATTTCAACCTCAACCAACCAACACCATGATTATTGTTCGTTTTTCAAAAGCCAGTCTTGCCTTCGGTATGAAACCATTACTGGATCATATCGATTTTCAAATTGAGAGCGGTGAGCGTGTTGCTCTTCTTGGACGCAATGGTGAAGGCAAATCCACGATGCTGAAACTAATTGCAGGGCAGGCCCAGCTAGATAGTGGCGAACTTTGGCGACAACCAGATAGCCGCATCAATATGCTCGAACAAGACCTTAATTGGCCTGACAATGCCAGTGTTTATGATGTTGTTGCACAGGGTTTTGGAAAAATAGGCCAATGGATCATTGAATATCACAGGTTGACACAGAATCATGATCTTACAAACGCAGATATGGATAAGCTATCCGATTTGCAACATAAAATTGATGCTAAAAATGGCTGGGATGTTCAGGCTCGGGTTGCCAACTATCTGGAAGGCATGGGGTTAGATCAGGATCAAAAAATCACTGAACTATCCGGCGGCATGCAGCGCCGGGTTGCAATGGCAGGGGCACTGGTTGCTGAACCTGACTTGTTGTTACTTGATGAACCAACCAACCATTTAGATATCGAGGCTATCAACTGGCTAGAGGAACAGTTGTTAAGCTTCGCTGGTGGCATTTTATTTGTTACTCATGATCGAACTTTTCTTGGCAATATGGCAACACGGATTATTGATCTGGATCGAGGCAGCCTGACAAGCTGGCCAGGGAACTATGAGCAATACCAAACGCTTATAGCTGCTGCGCTGGAATCACAAGCGCGTTCAGAAGCCGAGTTTGATAAAAAGCTGGCGATTGAAGAAACGTGGATACGCCAAGGCATCAAGGCTCGCAGAACCCGCAACGAAGGACGAGTACGCGCATTGAAAAAAATGCGCGCTGAACAAGGTGAACGTCGAGCACAACAAGGCAAAGTAAAAATATCAGTAGAAAGCGGTGCAAGATCAGGAAAATTGGTAATAGAAGCCAAACACATTTCCTTCAGTTATGGTGACACAGCTATTTTTCAGGACTTCTCAACACTGATCTTACGTGGTGACAAAGTAGGGCTGGTCGGACCCAATGGTATTGGTAAAACCACATTACTCAATGCATTGTTAGAAAAACTAAAACCAGATAGCGGAACAGTGAGAATGGGTACTAACCTTGAAGTCGCCTACTTTGATCAACTACGCACACAACTAGAACCAAATCAAACGATTATTGACTGTGTAGGAGATGGTGTTGATATGATTACTATTGGTACGCGCACAGTGCATATCATGACCTATCTGCAAGAGTTCCTGTTCTCACCGAAACGCGCACGACAACCTATTTCCAGTTTGTCTGGCGGAGAAAAAAACAGAGTGATGCTGGCAAAATTATTTACCAAACCAGCCAATTTACTGGTACTCGATGAACCAACTAATGACCTGGATGTAGAAACCCTGGAAATCCTTGAAGATTTGCTGGTGCGCTTTGAAGGAACCGTATTATTAGTCAGTCATGATCGTACCTTTCTCGATAACGTTGTAACAAGTACGATAGTGTTTGAAGCTCAAGGTGTCATTAATGAATATGTTGGAGGCTACAGTGACTGGTTACGTCAACGCCGTGTAACACAACCCGCTATTACTAACCAACAATCACAGTCTATAAAAAAACCTAAACAGGTCAACAAACAAAAGTTGAGCTATAAACAAAAACAACAACTCGATGCTTTCCCAGCACAAATAGCAACTCTGGAAACACAACAATCAGTTATCCACGATCAAATTTCTGATGCTAATTTCTACACTGGCGATCAACAGCAGATTAATCAGGTACTTGCCGATGCAAAACAGATCGAACAACAACTGGAACAGGCTTATGCTGAATGGGGTGAGCTGGAAACACTGCAGGAAGCCTATTCAGTTGCATAATAATCATTAGTTCTAGAAACACGAAACGACTTGAATTAAAAGCCCGGAAGACAAGTAATGTAATACTCTTTTAATAACCATAAAAAGTGAATTTCATGTCTTATTGAAGAGCCATCATAACAACTGCAATCTAATACTAAGATTAGTATTCAGTTTCTAATAACACCCTGCTGAGTTCTTAAGGTTATGTACAGCTTATAGTGAGAACCCCCTCAATCCCGATATCCTGAACGTCAATTTTCATAAGTCTGAAATTATATTACAACTTAGATAACCGCGCCCTGTGGGCGGGGGTAAAAAAAGCTTTGCGTAAAGATCTGCCCAAGTGTATTTCTTAGTTGAGTTGTTCCTGCAATTCAATTAGGAGAAAACAAATGAGCAGATTTCAAAAATTATCACATGTCATATGGTTTTGCCAGTATCACATTGTTTTTGTGCCAAAATATCGGTATCGAATTTTAAAAGGTGACATTGGAAAATTTGTATACCAGAGCATTTATGCACATACCAAGCGATCAGGATGTGAAGTGATTGAATTAAATGTTCAGTCAGATCCTGTCCATTGGCTCGTAAAGGTTCCACCTAAAATTTCAATTTCATTTTTGGTGGGGAAGATAAAGGGAAAAACGGCTATTCAAGCATTTCAGAAATTTCCAAGTTTGCGATCAAAACGATATTGGGGCAACCATTTTTGGGCAGCAGGGTATTGTGTGGATACCGTAGGTATGGATGCAGAAATGATCAGAAAGTATGTTAGATACCAAGACGACCAATAAACACTAAAAATAGTGGGAACAGCTTAGACTTACTTCAGCAAGGCCCTTGGGGTTTTGCTGAGGACGGCCTTATAGGCCGAATTCAAACCACGTTTTATAAACGTGGTAGTTGATTTCACAGACTATTGACGCCCTCTAACTAATGGATCTTCTGTTTTTTCTTACATGTTACAAGAACCCAATCGGTTGATAATTATGATTCGGTAATACATAAGGTAATCCAGCATTATTTCCAAGATGCGAGGAAATAATTTCCGCAAATACGTCCCGAGTATCTAACGTATGTTTCAAATATCTTTCTAAGTAGAGATCTTCAGGCTGTATTCCAGGCCAAACCCCGTGTATACCACCGTTTATTTCCCCACCAATAACAAACCAGTTTGAAGCATTACCATGATCTGTTCCTCCGCTGGCGTTCTGTTTGATAGTTCGCCCAAACTCAGTCATGGTTAAAATTACAACATCATTCATCTTTACAGATCCCAAATCTTTGTACAATGCAGCAATTGAAGTGGAAAAATCGGCTAGCTTATCTGCTTGATTCCCTTGATATCCACCTTGATTAGCATGGTGATCCCAGCCATTGCTATTCACAGTAATCGTTTCCAGACCAATATCCGCTTTAATTAAATGTGCAATTTGACGCATTTGTTTTCCCAAATCAGAATTTGGATAGGTCACGCCAGTACGAGGTGCGTAATTTTTGTAATTTAACGACGATAGTAGATATGTATTTTCCAGCATGGTGGAACCATGCTTTTTGAGCAATTGACGACTAATATTATCTTCCATGCCTGGTTGTTGGAAAATTGAATCTAATAATGAAAGAGATGCGTCCTCAATACCATTTTTCTCAAAAATTGAAAGATCTTTTATTGTGGCAACATCAACTGGCCCTCTCAGAGAGTGATTTAATTCTCCAAAACTGGCAGCACGCAATTGTGCATTAATCTTGACACTACTCAAATGCCGATTTAACCATCCAATAGCTGTGCGTTTGTTCTGACTTCCGCTTTCAATAAAATCCTGGCTACTAAAATGAGACCTGTTGCCATTAGGATAGTGAACAGCTGGTAAAATTGCCATACTGCCTTGTTGATAAATTTCATATAACGGTTGCAATGATGGGTGTAGTCCAAAAAAACCATTTAAATCAATTGCGCTGCCTATCCCTGAACCTGGTGATTTAATTGCTATATCGGGTCTCAATGAATAATATTCATCTTCAGCATAGGGCACTACAACATTTAAACCATCGCAACCACCCCGTTGAAAAACCACAATCAATGTTTTCCCATTCGCGGCATGAGCATCACCCATCATTGATAAAAATGATGCACCACCAAACATATTCGCTGCCACTACTGGGGATAGTGACAGGTTTCGCATAAACGATCGTCTATCCATCATAACCTCTGTAATATTACTGTAATTGATAAGTAGGTGAACTTAAAACGGTTGCCAATAGTTTTCTTAACCTTGGGTTATTTCCTTCAGAATTGATATCAAAGGTTTTTGAACCATGTTCAGTTAAAATATCCATTGCTAAATTCCATTCTAACCTGGTGTAATCATTAGATGATGTTAGATTAAATAGATAACCAACAATACCTTCCGCTGTTTCAAAACCGTTATTTTTAAAAAAACCTTCCGGATTTTCAATATAATTTAACCACTCTCTTGGCTTATCATTTGATACAGAGCTGAATATAAATTGTATATATTGAAAATATTGGCTTGAATTTACCCAGCTCTCGCTTTCTTCAGACCAGCCAGTGGGTTCTTGATGGTTGAATAAATTCATTCCAGTACTTTTTAGAAATAGTCTGGTATGACCAAGAGATAGCTGAACTGATAATTGACGAGAAAAACCAGCTACAAACTCTAAAGGAGTTTTTACTTTACTGTGAAAATTCTCATTTTTAGAATAATATTCTGAACGAAATATCTTTTCTAGTACGCGTGTGATTTGATCATCATATTCAGCGTAATTCAAAAAATCAATTGAGCAACTATTGATTGCGGAAATTTCAGGAGCATCTGCAACAAAAACTTTTAACAGTTTTTCACATATAAATACTGAAGTTGATTTATGTGTGGATAATATGTCTAATACTTTGTTTCCACCTTCCATTTTCAGACCCGCATGAATGATGTGTCCTAAAACTAGTTTTTCATCATTATCATGAAAAGAAGGCTGAAAACTGAAAGAATCACGAGAAGCACGCCATCCTGTGAATACTCTTGCAACTTCTGCTATATCACTAGCGCTATAACCACCGTCAACACCCAAAGTATGCAGCTCCATTAACTCTCTGGCGTAGTTTTCATTCGGCTCTGCTTTATGGTTTTGTTGATTATCTAAATACAGCATCATCGCTGGACTAGTGGCACTGATTTGGAGTAGATCTCTGAAATTACCAAGTGCATGCTGCCTAAAAGTATTGTTTTCAGCGAGCTCACGTACTGTACGCTGTGATTTATCGATGGAGGTACTAAAATGATTTTCCCAAAACCAGGTCATGACTTCTTTTAACTGATGTTTGCTATGTATAGCATGCAGCAGTTGATAGTGTTGCAATAAAGGTAATTTTTCAATTGAACCCATTGTTGCCAACAGCGCATCAAATTCGGAGTTATCGATCAGTTCTGGATGAAGCTGTTGCTGAAGAAAAATCTCAGCACCCAATGGGGTTTTGATCTGTTCGATCAATTCGTGTGTAGCACCAAAAGTTAATCGGTCAATGAGTTGTCGACCGTTAAGCCCATTGGTCATTACTCTAAGGTTTAATTGCTTGGTGGCTGTATTGCCTGCATAATCTATCGCATTGACCGATACTTTAACGATTTTAGTGCGGCTAACTCCCAGAACAGAAAGCGCCCACTTGCCATTAACTTGTGATATTTCCAATGGTTTTTTATTAACCACCAAGCCAAGTACAGGATCCTCAACAGTCGCAGTGATTGCTTTTATGCCAATATTATCAGTAACGTTTCCTGTCAACAAAAATCCATTTTCTGAGATCTGATCATTATTATTGTGTGACGTTATATTAACATTGGGTGATTCAGTGTCACTAATCACTCTTAATTGTCGATCTGCTTCAGTAATATTTTCAGTACTGTCAGCAGCACTGATAAATACTTTAATAGTTTGATTATTTGTTATCATTGAATCAGTGACCATGAAACTCCATTGTCCGCTGACGAGTTTTGCGTTACCAGATGAAATGCCTTTTACTGGATCAATTACTTTATATTTAACTGAAGTAATTTCAGTACTGTCTTCAACGAGAACATTAACTTCAAATCCTGCATCGCTGACATATGAATTTTGCTGTGGTGTTATAAGTTTTATTTCTGGTGGGTCCAAGTCAATAGAATGACTAGAATCTAGTGATACAGAAAAATCGACGATGCCACTTGAAGAAATTAAAGGAGAGTAATAAGGCCGATTATTTCCAAATAAATTATATGCCCTGACAATGTATATTTTATTATTCAGTGAAACAGGATCAAAGTGTACTTGTCCTAGTGAATCTGTGCTGTATACAGTTTGCCAAAGCAATTTTCCATCTGACGTTTTTTCAAATAAATGTACGCGATGGTTTATTAGTGGTTGCTTATTGCTAGCATTACTTAATCTAACTTGTACTTTTCCAATATTAAAATCGAACAAACCTGCTTCACTTATTGAATCGCTTTTGACGGTTATTCCGTAAGCTTTGGTTAGTAAAATATATGAAGACCCTTTTCCTATTCCATCCAGATCAAAACCAATTTGTCCCAGACTGTCTGTAAAGGCCTCCGCCACCCATTTTAATGATCCATCCATTTGTTGTTGGTAGGCAGTGATTTTTTTATTGGCTAATGCTTCACCATTAATAGCGTTGATTAGATGGACATTGAGCAATTGATTACCAACAGTAAAGGTGACTTTTCCATTTTGGTTAATAACATCACTATATCGGGTTCTGCCATCAAAAGGATTCAATGCAGCTAACACATATTTTTTATTGCCGCCCAGACCTGGAATATCAAAACGAACCACACCATTAGCATCAGTCAAGCCACCAACGACCCATTTGTGTTTACCGTCAGACAGTCTCTCCCTGATTGACACCAGATGGTTGGCCATTGGCTCGCCGGAGTTTCCACTAATAATTGTGGCTTCCAGGCGTCCGACTTTGAAGTTATAGGTAGCAGTGCTATTGATAAGGTCACTATAGACACTGCCAGTACTGTAAGGTTTGGTCATCAATTTGTATTGAGTACCAGCACCCAATCCGGCTAACTCTAAAGCTAGTTTCCCTTGTGCGTCAGTTGTTTTATCTTGACTCCACTTTAAGGAACCATTCAGTTGTTGCTGGTAAATGATAACTTTTTGATTGGCTAAAGCTTCGCCATTAATAGCGTTGGTTAAATGAACATTGAGCAATTGATTACCAACAGTAAATGTGACTATTCCATTTTGGTTAATCACGTCACTATATCGGGTTCTACCATCAAAAGGATTCAACGCAGCCAGCACATATTTTTTATTGCCGCCCAAACCTGGAATATCAAAACGCACCACACCGTTAGCATCCGTCAAGCCACCAACGACCCATTTGTGTTTACCTTCAGACAGTCGCTCTCGAATTGACACCATGTGATCGATCATGGGTTTGCCGGATGCTCCTCTGATGATAGTAGCTTCCAACCGTCCAACCTTGAAGTTAAAAGTACCTGCACTATTGACGAGGCCACTGGTAACATTGCCAGTACTATAGGGTCTGGTTATAAACTGGTATTTGGTTCCAGCGCCTAATCCAGGCAAGTCAAAAACAATTTTCCCTTGAGCATCCGTATGCCTATTTAGATACCACTTTAGAGAATCATCGCTTTGTTGCTGATAGACGGTGATTTTTTGATTAGCTAAAGCCTCACCACTAATCGCGTTAGATAAATAGGCATCAATCTCATTTGCTACTGATTGCGAGGGAAAACCAAACATTAGTAATACCAAGATTAAAAAATAATGATATGGCTGGAAATTTTTTGACATTATTTCCTTGCAACCAGAAGATGTGATAACTTTTTTGATTCGCATGATTGATCTACTTATTTAGTGACAGCAAAGAAAAATATAGACCACTTAATGACTGTAAAATGTGTTTAGAATCACATTTAGAAGAATCTGCTGAAATGATATTTAATTAAATATGCGATTTGTGAGCGCGTTCAAATAAAGCTTGTTTCCCTTATTATTAAAAATGTCAAGATAGTAACTTATTGATTGTTGGTTGAATCCAAGTGTTGTAAAACCATAACTCTTTGATTTTATATTTTATTTAAACCCGATTGCCCTGGGTTCTACACCTTCATGGCGTCGCCATGCCTGCCCTGGAACCATCTGTGGCACATCATCTGGCAGTTGATTCCAGACCCGTTCACGAATGGACGCTTGCTGATTGCTCTGGATGATTCAGTCAACAACAAATGTGGCCGTACCATCTTTGGATGTGGCTTCTTTCATGACCACACCGCCAAACTCAATCAACCAATCTATCCTTGGTCACAGACTATTGTGTGTATTGGCTTGCTCAAGCACATCAAGAGTCGCTGGTGCTGTCTACCGCTGGCCTTCCGGTTTTACCTGATGAAAGCGATGATTCAAGCGCAGTCGGTCACTGCTCAGAAGGCCGGACGGATCAAACCAAAATGGGACAGGCCTTCGAGATGCTTCAATCCGTGGCCGCAGCCTTCACCGAGCATCCTGTTTTGGTGGTTGCGGATAGCTGGTTTGGCAATGCTGGGTTATGGAAGCCATTGGCTGCTTCTGGTTTGAATTTCAATTGTTGTCGCGTATTCGTTCCAACATCACGCTGCATGCATTACCCGCTACGCGTCTGCCAAACCAGCGTGGACGAACACGGCAAGTATGGGTGTCGGCTTGGATCGACAACCGATATCGCTCATCAGGGTCAAGAGAAGGCGTCTGCTGTTGCGGTGTTCCTGTACGGCAAACACCGTTAGGTGCTGGCAACTGATCAAATTGTGATGCTCAAGAATCTGCGCTGCCCGGTACGCGTTGTCTGGGTGTTCAGGGTGACGCGTTGGGTGGCTTTGATCACCACCGACTTGTCCTTGTCTGTTCAACAGATCATTGAGTATTATGGCGCACGCTGGAAAATTGAATCTCGGTTTCAAGGAGATCAAGCAGGAGATTGGCAGTGTCAAAAGCCAAGTTCGTGATGCCCATGCGGTGATCAATCGCTTGAACTTTTGTATGATGGCGACCACACTGACCTGGATTTACGCTGATCGGATTAAAGCCGATCCAGAACGTCGCCATCTCGTCAAGGGACGCACCAGTTTCGCCTTTTCAGATGTCCGGCGGCTGATGACCAAGCCGTTTTGTCCAAGGATTTTCTTGGGCTTTGGCCAGATCAACCCAAACCCCAGCAAAATTCCTCCTGATTACGTACAAGCTTCAGCCAAATTCATGAAAAACAATATTCTACAACTCATTGTATTTGTTATAATTATAAAAACATTACCCAGAGTAAATTTTACTAATACGTTAAAAAACTGGATTTCCCACTTTTTTTACTTATATTATTCAATCCAAAAAAAGCAGATGCCTAATAACTAAAGTTTCGGAGTTCGCAAAAGCACATCAAGCAATTGATTATAAAAGATAAGTGCGTCCTAAAAGCGTATAATATAGGTTGACTTGAAATCACCTAAAACGCAAAAGGACGCCAATGAATCATCCCTCAAAATTGCCAACATTACCAGCGCTAACCATTGATCTGCTACAAGAAAGCGGGCTATTGATTGACAATGTGTTTGCCACACTCTGGAAGCAGATTGGAATGAATACCATCCTGCGTCGTGCAGGATTTCACAAACGCTCCGGGTCTCCGATTGACACAGTGGTTTACACCTTATCGCTGTGGTTATGGCTCAAACAGGATTCAATCGGCATGTATTCTCGAGACAGCCTGCAAGGAATGGGGAAAGATGTGTTGTATGACACCCTGAATCGAGAAGACCTGAACTGGCGAAGCTGTCATACACTGATTGCTGATAAAGCCGTCAAGTCATTGCGTCGCACGATTAAAAAAGCCTTTGTGGTCGATGACTCAATCGTCCAACGCTTTGGAAAAAAGATGCCTGGCCTTTCCAGCCACTTTGACCACACCACAGGGCGGCACATGATGGGGCAACAAGTGCTGACGCTGGGGTTAAGCTGTGAAGACGGGTTTGTACCGCTGGATAATGAACGCTATACCAGTCAAACGAACGCGCAAGCATTAGCGCAGCCGTTTAACGATGGGCGCAGCACCGCTGCCAAGCGTTATCGCGTGGCTGTTCAACAAACCAAGCCTGCGATGGTTGCCACGATGATTCGGCGCGCCTTGCGAGCCGGTATTGACGGTCGTTATCTGCTTACGGATGCCTGGTTTGGAAGCAAAGCCATGATTCGCCTGTGTCAGGAAACGAATTTGGTCGCTATTTTGAGAATGAAGAAAAGCAAATTGAAGTATCGGATCAGTGAATACACACATGGCAAAATAATTCGGCGCGCACTGGATGTCAACGCTCTTTACCAACACCGCATTCGCAAGCAATGGAAGACCATCCCCGGTCAACGCTACCAGGCGAAGGTGGTTGATGTCGAACTCAATCTCGCTCATACGCCTAAAGACGATGCGCAATGGATTACGGTTCGTTTATTGTTTGTCCGTGGTGCAGACCAGTCAACCAAAGCACAGGTTGGCAAACACGACTGGGCAGTCTTTTTATGTACGGATACAAGCCTGACAGCTACAGACATCTTGGAATTGTATGCCATGCGCTGGGCGATCGAAGTGTATTTTAAGGAAGCCAAGCAGCATCTCGGTTTGTTGAAAGAACAAAGCAATCATTATGCGGCTTACATTGCATCCATTCATTTAACTGCGATTCGATTTTGTCTGCTGGTCATCGCCAAACAAACAAGCGGTGGTGAGACGATCACCAAAATACGCCAGACGCTGTGTAGTAACAGTGCCAATATCAGCTTTGCAGCCAAGTTATGGCAGGTGTTTCGAGCCATTATTACTGGGGCGTTGAATGACTTAAAAACAATCTTGGGCGATACAGTGACGTTAATACTGGAAACCATCGAAACACACATACACTGCTTTTTTGTGCAAGTCCTGCAACTTGACCCAAAAACATTGCGGCTTGAGGCGTTATGAATCAGGCCTGCACCTTGCTATTTAGACGTAAAATGAACTCCGAAACTTTAGCTAATAAACCTTAGATTCCTTACCACTTTTATCATCTTTTGTTGGCTGAAGCTTGTACGTAATCAGGAAATTCTTTGGTCACCCTGCTGCTGCGCATGGTTGCTTGAGGGAAAATCAATTAATTTCTAGCAAACTTCAGCTCACTTAGAATCTCACTGTGTTAGCAGCAATAATCGCAACACACAGATCCAGGCACGAACCCCAATGTCACTAACTTAAGCTCAACTCATTGTAATCACAGCATTCTTTTATAGCACGGATGAAATTTCCGACGGGCACCACTGCGTTTTTTGCGTTCAAAGCGTCTGTCTGGCCGTATAATCGTCAGACTTTGCCTGATTGTTTCCACTAATTGTTCGTATCCCTGCATTGATATCAAACCGTACAAGCATTTTACGATGGTATCTTTCATCGTTGACAAGGCCTGTGCAAAATTAATCTGGTAACGGCATTTTCGGTGCGGTAGCGTCTGATCTGGATGTCGCTGTGCGGCAAACACCGCAATGGCTGTAAGATTCAAACTCAGGATACGCGCATGATAATCTTGTTGCACACTTAACACTGATTTGCCGGTAAAATTCTCGATCTCCAACCAGGATTTCTGGCGCTTATAGCCTTCTTCGATTTGCCAGCGCAGATGATATAACGCTTTAAACGCATGGACTGGATAACGTTGTGTGTTCAACAGATTGGTCATTAAAAAGTACACTTTCTTTTTCACTGTGATGTGGATTAGTCGCACTGTCTGTGATTCAACTGGCAAGCCTCTGCCGAGGCATTTGTGTCTTGCCTCATCGCTGGCCGTCAAGGTGACGATCTGCTGCTTGGCTCCAGAGGCAACGAATTGACTGACTTCGGTATTAAAGTCGGCTTTGACACGCATACACCAGTCACGTTGATAAAACTGATGTGCAGCCATCAACCAGAATGCTGGATAGCCTCTGTCGTACAGGATTAAATCACCGGCTTGCGTGGCTTCCAGGTGTTTGAAGGCAACCTCGCGTTCATCACTACGATAAGGAAACAGCTGTGCATCAATAATGATTTTCTGATGGATATCGTAGAGTGCTGAACCGAGCGCCATTGGCACTTCATCGGTATGCTGGTTCGATTGCCCACCAAATTCAGTATGAATCGCCTCCTCATTCGGCAAATGGTATTTCACTCCATCCACAGCCAGCACACGATGTCCATTCCAGGTCTGTGCTGTGACTGCTGGATAAAAGTGGTTGATCACATGCCTGTTCAGATCAACAAAGGCAGTTGCTGAGAATTTCAGGCGTGCTTTGAAAAAAGCGGCGGCTGTGACTTTAGGTGTCGGAACATCCAACTGGTCACGGATCTGAAAGAAGCGATTGAGCTCTGATTGAGTGTTGCCTTTGAGCATGTTTAAGCAATAACTGATCAAAACAGGGAGTGTCAGGCATCGATTACGTGTGAAGTCCTTGTCATCAATACGGTGAGTTTCGATGAAAGCGGCGCTGTTAGTTATTTTGGTTATAAGCTTATAGGTATTAGGAAATAAGAGTTGGGTCGATCATTGGGTGCCTCATGCGGGTTGTTTTGTGAGTTAATTATACGATATTTCAATCAGTTATAGGGGGTGGATTGCTTAAGTTAGTGACATTGGGCACGAACCCTACATCGATACGATTCGTATAACAATTATTTTTCAACGTCGGTATAATCCACCTGCAGTATCCAACAACCTTTTTTGGGCAGCAAAATGGCGTTCGATATAACCAAGCTCGAAACGTTCATAGTGCGTTTGGGCAGCAACTTGTTCGACCATTTTCTGATCAAGTTGAACCAGCGGTCTACCAGTACTCATGGCGTGAATTTGTGTCTGTGCGGCACGTTCGACGAAGTAGAGATCATCAAAGGCTTGGGCTACTGTCGTGGCTGCAGTAATGACTCCATGATTACCCATAAACATCAGATCTGACTCAGCAAGCATTGCAGCCATACGTTCACCGACTGATTCAGATAAAGCAATGCCATCATAATCGGTATCATATGCTACCCGCCCATAAAAGCGACAGCTGGTTTGCAAAGCCCACTCAAGACGACCATCATCAACCATCGATAGTGCTGTCGCATAAGGCTGGTGGCTATGCATCAGCACTTGTGCTCGGGGAATTAATCGATGGATTGGAGCATGAATATGTCGGGCAGAGGGTGAAGGTTCGCCATCACCACTGACCACTTTGCCATTAAAATCACAAACGATTAGATTCGAGGCTGTAATTTCCGAAAAATGCAACCCAAAAGGATTCACCAGAAAGTGTTTGCCATTGGGTAACACTGCTGAGAAATGATTGGCGATCCCCTCATGCAAATCACTGGACACAGCCATATGGAAAGAAGCGGCTAAATCCATTCTGAGTTCATTCTCGGTTTGATTCATACTCAACTCTTTAATATTTTACTTGTTGATGGCATTAATATTCCTCTCAATTGAGTCGACACTAAAATTGGCTATACCGATGTTAATGGTAAACTCCGTTGCAAATACTCACAACAGTACAAACAATCAATTTAAACTAAATTTCGTTTGACTCATGCTGCATTTGCGGCTCTGTCCAACACGATGCAAGCCAGAATGAAACGTCAACTACTATCCAAAAATAACAGCAACATTATTGTTGAAAAAAACTGGGATGTTTTACGTATCTATCATCGCCAAGCCTACCACCCAGATATCCCCAATTTATTAGCAACGATCTTTGCAAATCCTGATCTGGCTATGCAAAATGGCGAATTGCTCAAAGACGAAGGCAAGACGACTTTGGCAAAAATCTCAAAAGGTGATGTTGAGCTGGTTATCAAACGCTATAACATCATCAATCGATGGCATGCTATTTCACGTGGATTTCGCATTAGCCGTGCGTATCGCTGCTGGGTTTACGCTCATCTCTTCAAACAGTTGGGCTTAGACACGCCTGAGCCTGTTGCTATGATTGAAGAGCGTCAAGGTCCAATCAGAAAACGTGCTTACTACATTATGCGCTTCCGATCCGGATTACTAGGACGTACAGCAATACAAGAAGCCAATCCACAACAAATTGAGCAATACCTGGGATGCTTGGTGGATGATTTGCAACAACTGTATGACAGAATGATAACCCATGGCGACCTTAAAGCAACTAACTGGCTATGGCATGAAAACAAATGGATTTGGCTCGATCTGGATGCGACAAGACAACATCGCTATCGCCGCTCATTCACCATCACCTGGCATCGTGATATCAGAAGATTACTCAAAAACTGGCAAGATCATCCGCAAATATTGCAACAAGCAAAATTGTTATTACCATGGATACCTACTGATTCAAAGAAATAAACTAACAAAGCACATTTTTTCTAAAACGTACCTGAGTTCCACCCCCACAAATGCCGTGGAATATTAATAAATTCAATATAAATTCTTTCGGGGTCAACTCCAATCGCCTGCTTGATAAAATCACATAACTCTGCCGAAAATCCTGCAGTGTCTTTTTCTGGCAATCCAATACTTTTTAACTCAACATAGGCTGCAGGCTCTGTTGAACCTGACATTGACTGGCTTTGATCTGAAATTATTTCCACAAATACATAACGTTCTGGTTTTGAGAGCAACTGACTGACCACATCGGATGCTTGCTTGAGTAACTCATTTTTATCACTGTCACTCATACTTAGATTAGTACTAATTTTTAAGTATGGCATTTTAGATTCCTTATGTTTGATTTATCCCGGAAAGCATTGAACAAACCAGTTAACAATGGTTAACAATTAATCGATTCAATGATTGATTGTTAGCTGCGATAATAAAACTGGTATTATACTCAGCATATCAATGATAACTAGACAAATATCCAGGCATATGAACCAAGATATTGAACAAACACCCGGTCCGGTCATGCTGGATATTGCAGGTATCGATCTAACTGCTATTGAAAGCGAAATGCTGGCTCACCCAAGCACTGGCGGGGTCATTTTGTTCGCCAGAAACTACTATTCACCAGAACAAGTGACTAGTCTGATTGAAAAAATCAGAGCAAGTCGTAAAGGCCCACTATTGGTCGCAGTGGATCAAGAAGGCGGGCGTGTGCAACGTTTTAAGCAAGGGTTTTCTTTGTTACCGCCTGCCAATTTTTATATCAATTCTGCACTAAATTCAGAACAAGATGCACTCCAAAATACCCAGGCAGCTGGCTGGTTGATGGCTGCTGAGCTACTCTCAGTTGGTGTTGATTTTAGCTTTGCACCAATTCTTGACATCGAAGCCGGAGTCAGCAAAGTCATTGGTGATCGTGCTTTTGCCGATGAAACAGAAAAGGTATGCTGTTTTGCATCTGCTTTCAGAGATGGAATGCGCAGCGCAGGAATGGCAGCCGTTGGAAAACATTTTCCTGGACACGGTAGTGTGGCGCTTGATTCTCATCTTGACCTTCCGCAAGATCTACGCTCATTAGAGGAAATTGAGCAGCATGATTTAATACCATTCTGGCATCTTATAAAAAAGGGTCTGGAAGGCATTATGACCGCGCATATTCTGTTTCCTGAAGTGGATGATAAACCAGCGACCTATTCATCACGCTGGATCACTGAGATTCTCAGACAGCAACTCAATTTTAACGGGGTGATTTTTACCGACGATTTAAATATGGGCGGGGCAGCGTTTGCGGCTACATTCGGAGAACGTGCCAACCTGGCATTGTCAGCTGGTTGCGATATGGTATTAATCTGCAACAACCCTGATGCTGCTACAGATATCCTTGATCACCTGCCAATTACAACTGATGAGCAACGCACCCAACGCTTACTAACCATGCTCCATAGTGAGTCAATTTCACGTGATGAGTTGTTTGCCAGCACTCAATGGCAACAAGCAGCATTAGGGCTTCACCAGAATGCGAACAATCTTAGTGCTTGATTTATGCCTTGCTCTCCGCTAAAAACCATCCACCTTGAGTCTAACAGAGAATAGATATTGACTTGTCCAGAGGAAATCATTCAGGCACAAAACAACGCTGACTGTCTTTACACTGCAGATCAGCTGGATAGCGCAATCCAGACGATGGCGCTCGCCATTAACGACCAATTGTCAAATCAAAACCCGCTGTGCTTGTGCGTATTGAATGGCTCAATTGTGTTTACTGGAAAACTATTGCCGCTACTAACGTTTCCACTGCATCTCGACTGTGCCAATGCAACTCGCTATGGCAGCAAAACATACGGCAATGAGATTGAGTGGTTATATCGACCTGTAACATCTGTTGTAAATCGTACGATATTGATAATCGACGATATACTTGATCAAGGCATTACTCTCGCCGCCGTGAAAGAAGATTGTATGAGGCGCGGCGCAAAAAAAGTATATAGCGCTGTACTGGTTGATAAAATGACAGGGCAAGAAAAACCAATTCAAGCGGATTTTATCGGCGTGACTGCTGAGAATCGTTATTTGTTTGGCTACGGAATGGATTACAAAGGTTATCTGCGCAATGCACCCGGCTTGTATGCTTGCAATCAAGTAGACTAATCGCCATGTCAACAATAGCAATCATCGGTGGATCCGGTTTAACCAAACTGGAGGATTTTACTCTAGACCATCAGGAAACTATAGACACTCCATGGGGTAAGCCATCAGCACCCTTGTTGTATGGGAGCCTGGCTGGCAAGCAGATCATATTCCTGCCACGTCACGGTACAGAACACAATATCGCACCTCATAAAATCAACTATCGCGCTAATATCTGGGCATTAAAACAAGCAGATATTCAATCAATTATTGCAGTTGCAGCAGTCGGCGGCATTCATGCAGAAGCAACGCCAGCAAGCATTGTCATCCCCGATCAAATCATCGACTATAGCTGGGGACGCTCATCAACTTTTTTCGAAGACCCGCAAACACCTGTCACCCATATTGACTTCAGCTGGCCATACAGCGAAAGTTTGCGTAACCAGTTAATCATTGCAGCAAAAACTAGCAACATTTCTATTATTCCAAAAGGCGTTTATGGCTGTACACAAGGGCCGAGACTGGAAACAGCCGCAGAAATCACTCGCATAGAAAGAGATGGCTGCACACTGGTCGGTATGACCGGAATGCCTGAAGCCGCATTAGCGCGTGAACTGGACATGGATTATGCATGCTGTGCAATCATTGCCAATGCTGCAGCGGGAAAAACTGATCAGGTGATTACAATGGATGAAATACAAAAACACTTGAGCACAGGAATTAACAATACTTGTCAGCTATTAAAAGCTTTGCTTGCAAGTAGCGTCTAAGCTGACTGGTCAAAAAGTCTTCAGCGCAATCTCGCAGAAGATACGTAAACACTAAGTCATATCTCTATTGCTAAACTGTGATGACGCATTAGAGACTAAAATCAATTAACTATGCCAAATTTCTACGGCACTTCCAGTTGATTTGATCACCAGCGCCGAGAGGAATCAACGCATCACCATCTAGCTGATACTCCTCTGGGCATTGCCAGGGTTTACGAGACAAGGTAATCGTCTCAGTATTTTCAGCAAGTTGATAAAACGCTGCTCCGTATTTGCTGGCAAAACCTTCCAGTTTATCCAGCGCATTATTTTGCTCAAATACTTCGGCGTAGAGTTCAATTGCAGCATGTGCGGTATAACACCCAGCGCAGCCACATGCTGATTCTTTGCGATGGCGTTGATGCGGTGCGCTATCTGTCCCCAGAAAAAAACGAGGATCACCTGAAATTGCGGCAGCAATCAGCGCTTCTTGGTGTTGTTTACGTTTCAACAAGGGCAGACAATAGTAATGTGGCCTGATGCCACCTGTAAACAATGCATTGCGATTGTAGAGTAAATGATGCGCTGTGATTGTCGCTGCAGTTTTGCTTTTGTTTTGTTTTACGAACTCGACAGCCTCACTGGTGGTAATATGTTCCAGCACAATACGTAACTGAGGAAACTGCTCGCGAATCGGTAGTAATTCATTGTCCAGAAACAGACGTTCGCGATCAAATACATCACTATCAGGATTGGTAACCTCGCCATGGCATAGCAAAGGAACATCACGCTCCTGCATTGCTTCAAGTATTGGATAAATTGTTTTTAGCGAACCTATTCCCGCTTCGGAATGAGTGGTAGCACCAGCAGGATACAATTTAAAGCCAATAATATCAGGGTGATCGGCCGCTTGATTAACATCATTAAGACTAGTTGTCGGCGTTAGATAAAGTGCCATCAGTGGCTGAAACTTTACAGTGGGCGGAACAGCTGCCAGAATACGCTGTTGATATGCAAGCGCTTGAGAAACCGTAGTCACCGGCGGGACAAGGTTAGGCATAATGATCGCTCTGGCAAATTGCTCGGCGCTATGCGGCACAACACTGGAAAGCGCCAAGCCATCGCGTACATGCAAGTGCATATCATCAGGACACTGGATTGTAAGGGAATTCATCTCGAAAAGTTCACCTATAAAAACCCCGTTCAATGACTATTCTCAGACAGCCTCCAAAAAGAATTATAGGCTGTGAACTAAAGATTTTATTGTTTATTGCTGTGTATATATTGAAAACAGCAATCATTGTACCCATATTATACTTGGTCTTTCCACATCAGCTTTTAAGAAGCTGTTTGGTTAAAAAAATGTCCAAGCGAAAAGTTCTTGAATCGATTGGATTTTTTCGCTGCTTCGAGGCGAATAGTTGCGCTATTTAACGAGGAGCAGCGAAAAAACACAACGATTTCAAGGGCTTTGCAGCGGACATTTTTTAACTAAACAACTTCTAAGACTTAATACCGAAAACACACCAGATTGTTACGAACGAGGTTTAACAGATGCCAATCTATGAATATCAGTGTGAAAATTGTCAACATACATTTGATACACTGCAGAAAATCAGTGAAGATCCTTTGGTTAAATGCCCAGAATGCGAAAAAGAGACGCTGAAAAAACTCATTTCACAGGCTGGATTTCGCTTGAAAGGAACTGGCTGGTATGAAACTGATTTTAAAGGTACCAAGAAAAAACCCGAGAAATCTAAAGCAGACTCAGACTCCACTGCATCAAAAAAGCCTGAGAGTAAAAGCAAGAGCACTGCTAGCAGCAGTTCGTCGGATTAATCGTCCATGTCTGCACAGATAGCCCAAGTCAATTGCAAGTTTCTGTGCTGAACTACTGTTTTATGCGAAAATCAACTGTCTTAACGAAATAGTTTTATATAGGAAATCAGAACGGATGCGAAGTCACACCTGCGGAGAATTAAATAGCAAGCATATTGGCGAAACTGTCGAATTATACGGTTGGGTTAATCGACGCCGCGATCATGGCGGTGTGATATTTATTGATCTAAGGGATCGGGAAGGCTTAACCCAGGTTGTTTTTGATCCTGATAGCCCAGACACATTTTCCACAGGTGAAGCAGTTCGACCCGAATATGTATTAAAAATTATCGGCACTGTTCGAGCGCGTCCAGAAGGAACGATTAACAAAAAGTTACCAACCGGACAAATCGAAGTACTGATAGAAACTGTTGGGCTTCTCAATACATCTGAAACACCGCCATTCCCGCTAGATGACAATACGGAAGTCAACGAAGAGTTGAGGTTGCGCTATCGATATCTGGATTTACGCCGTCAAGACATGCAAAACAACATGCGTTTGCGTCGAGAAGTAACACGGTTTTTGCGCAGCAGACTGGATGACCTGGGTTTTTACGATATTGAAACTCCTTTTCTAACCAAGGCAACGCCGGAAGGTGCGCGAGATTATCTGGTTCCCAGCCGGGTTCACGAGCATTCATTCTACGCCTTACCCCAATCTCCTCAGCTGTATAAGCAGCTATTGATGATGTCGGGAATGGATCGTTACTACCAGATAGTCCGCTGTTTTCGCGATGAAGATTTACGCGCTGATCGACAACCAGAATTTACCCAGCTGGATATTGAAACCTCGTTTATGCAAGAGGACGATATTATGGCTGTCAACGAGACCATGATTCGGGATTGTTTTAAAACAGTCTTGAATGTCGATCTGCCAGATCCATTTCCACGTATGACCTATGCAGAAGCCATGCGGCGTTTTGGCTCAGACGCGCCTGATTTGCGTATTGATCTGGAACTGGTTGATCTGGACGATGTGATGGCTGGTGTCGAGTTCAAAGTGTTTTCATCGCCAGCCAAAGAAAAAGATGGTCGTGTGGTCGCACTGCGTGTTCCCGCTGGAAATAGCATGACGCGCAAGGAAATTGATGATTTGACTGCCTATGCTGGAAAATTTGGCGCAAAAGGTCTGGCATATATCAAAGTCAATGACCTGAGCGCTGGACTCAATGGCTTACAATCGCCCATTTTGAAATTTTTACCGGATGATGTAGTCCAAACCATATTGGATCGAACTCAAGCACAAACCGATGATTTAATCTTCTTTGGTGCTGGCAAAGCGAAAATTGTTAACGATAGCATGTCTGCAGTGCGTATCAAAGTTGGTAAAGATCGCGGCTTGTTAACTGAAGGCTGGAAACCGATATGGATTGTTGATTTTCCAATGTTTGACTGGGATGAACGCGAAAAACGCTGGAATGCACTGCATCACCCGTTCACTGCGCCACAAGGAACGATTAAATCTCTACAGTCTAATCCTGGAGAAACACTGTCACAAGCCTATGATATGGTGATTAATGGCACAGAAGTCGGTGGCGGCTCAATTCGTATCCATCAGTCACAAATGCAGAGTGCAGTTTTTGAATTGCTTGGTATTGATGAACAGGAAGCCCAGGAAAAGTTTGGATTTTTGTTGGAAGCTTTGAAATACGGCTGCCCACCGCACGGTGGCATCGCATTCGGACTGGATCGCCTAGTCATGCTAATGGCTGGTGCTAATTCCATTCGTGAAGTCATCGCATTTCCGAAAACCCAGAGTGCGTCTTGCCCAATGGTCGAAGCGCCTGCGCTGGTTAGCAATGAACAGATCAAAGAGCTTGGGATTCAACTACGAAAAAAGCGCGTTGTAGATTAAGGTAACGAAAATGGTAGCAAATCTGGCAATTCAGGAATACGCCGATCTCGACGATAACGAGTGCGATGCCCGTATTATTCGTGCTAAACAGCAGTTGGGCGATCGACTGATTATTCTAGGCCATCACTATCAACGCGAAGAAGTCTTCAAACATGCTGATGTTTCTGGGGATTCGCTCAAGCTATCCAGAAAAGCAGCAGACTCCAAAGCCGATTACATTGTTTTTTGCGGTGTCCACTTTATGGCGGAAGTCGCTGATATTTTATCGCGAGATGACCAGATTGCTATTCTGCCTGATCTGGCAGCGGGTTGCTCAATGGCTGACATGGCAAATCTAGTAAATGTCGAGCGATGTTGGAAAGAACTGTCTACTGTGCTCGACCCAGATGAACAAGTCACCCCGATCACCTATATTAATTCAGCGGCAGATCTTAAAGCATTCTGTGGACGTCATGGTGGCATTGTCTGCACATCAACCAATGCGCCACCGATATTGGACATAAGCTTCAAGCGCCGTGAAAAAATATTGTTCTTTCCCGATCAACACCTAGGTCGCAATACCGGATACAGCAAAGGTATTCCACTTGAACAAATGGTCACCTGGGATTTTGACAAACCCATGGGCGGGCTGACAGAACAGCAAATAAAAGATGCCAAGATGATTTTATGGAAAGGCTTCTGCTCGGTTCATCAAATGTTCCAACCACAACATATTGATGCGTTTCTAGAGAAACACCCTGAAACAAACGTCATTTCACATCCAGAAGCACCCTTCGAAGTGTGCCAGAAATCAGACTATGTAGGCTCAACTGAATATATTATCGATACTATCCACAACGCCGAACCAAACACTCGCTGGCTGGTTGCAACCGAGCTTAATCTGGTTAATCGACTAAAATCTCAATATAAACATCAGGGCAAAAAAGTTCATTTCATGTCGCCAATGTTATGCATGTGTTCCACAATGTTCCGTACTGATCCACAACATCTGGCATGGGTGCTTGAGAATTTAGTCGATGGAAAAGTTGTCAACCAGATTAAGGTGGATGATGAGACTGCCCGTTATGCAAAATTGGCACTGGATGGAATGTTAAAACTAGGCTAGCCCTGATTATATCTACAACTGTGTTTTACGTTTAATCGATATCTCAAAAACCAGCAATCTGCATACCTGTTGTCTGTTCAGGGAACATTCGTCATTTACATGGAATCACCCAAACCAGCTCGCACAGTTATTCTGCATGCCCACATTTTTAAAAATGCGGGAACATCTGTCGATAATATCCTGCAATTTAATTACGACACACAATTTATAGATCATCTAGAAACAGACAAATTGGCTGAGGAAAAACAGTTATTTCTGGATAATTACTTACGCCAACACCCAAACATTATTGCTTTTGCCAGCCACCATCTTCCTTTACCACTACAAGCAGTGCCGGATCTTAATTATTGCGTTATTATGATGCTGCGTCACCCAATTATCCGTGCCAGCTCCGCATACCGTTTTGAGCGCACCCAGCAAACAGAAAATCCAAGCGCTGATGCTGCGAAACGCTATGATTTTGCTGACTACGTTCGATGGAATGTGGATAATGGCTACCAAACTTTTTTCAATTATTTCGTTCGCTATTGTACTTCCACAGTGAGCGAGCAATTATCAGCAGAAATGCGTCTAAAATATGCAATCAATCAATCTGAGAATTTTGCTGTACTCGGTGTTGTTGAACGGTTTGCTGAATCAATGACTGTATTAAAAAAAAATCTACGAACCAACGGATTAGATCTCAAGCTCATACAATCGAGAAAGAATGTAACGGATCAATCATCGGATCGCTGCGAAAATAAACTGGCCCGTATACAACAACAACTCGGTGAGCCATTGTATGCCACTCTTCTTGAACTCAATAAAGAAGACTTAGCCTTCTATCAGCATTCAGTGCAACAGCTGGATGCTGATAAAAACAAATTACTCATGATCCAAACCTAGGAGCCTGAATATGAGTTTAAAATTCAACCTCATGTTTATTCTTAGTCATCTTTCTGTACAAAGCCCGCATTTTTGAATGGCTGATGCATTTTTATATGATTTTCTGCTTGCCAACGGCGGTGCAGAACAGCTGGCACTAACCACAGTAGAAGCATTTCCAAATCTGGAACTACATACTGGCTTCATCAATCCAGATTTATTTCAAGAAAATCTAGCCCATACACTGACACAACAAATTTCACACCCAGCATTACAAGCAATACGCATGTTGTTAGCGTTTCGGCATCAAACCAGTTATTTAGCAAACTATGAAACTGTTATTTACAGTGGCAGTTATGCTCCGGTTGCAGTGTGGAATCACCCTGACGGAAACAACATCTATTATTGTCACACCCCACCGCGGTTTGTATATGACTTGAAAGACTATTATTTAAAACAAATCCCATATTGGCAGCGTCCAGTACTACATGCGCTGATTGAATATGTGCGACCACGATTTGAACAAGCAATCGCTCAAATGGATACGCTGATTGCAAATTCACAAAATGTTCGTCAGCGGCTACTGGATTATCTTGATGTTGATTCCACAGTAATTTATCCATCGGTCAATATCGAACGTTACCAATGGTTGAGCACTGGTGAATACTATTTATCGACAGCGCGTCTTGAGCCTTACAAGCGGGTTGATCTGATTGTAGAGGCTTTTGTCAACATGCCAGACAAACAACTGGTAGTCACTTCAGGTGGTAGTGATCTTCCACGTCTCAAACGCATTGCCAATCATGCAACCAATATTCACTTTACTGGCTGGGTGAATCAACAACAATTAATTGATCTGGTTGGCCGCGCAATTGCAACTATTTATCTACCAATGAATGAAGATTTTGGAATATCGCCAGTAGAATCAATGGCTGCGGGAAAACCTGTTATTGGTGCAGCAGAAGGTGGTTTGCTGGAAACTGTAATTCATGGCGAAACTGGGATGTTGATCCGTTCTGTAAATCAACTAAAGATTATCGAAGCAATCAACACATTATCTAGCAAACAAGCCAAACAAATGCGTGAAGCCTGTATACATCAAGCGCAACAGTTTACTGTCGAGCAATATTTGCAAAAAATGCAGCAATACTTCTAATATTATATGCCCAGCATACATATTAATCAGCTCCAGAATAATACTGTGCGAGATAAAGATCGAAATGAAAATGAGGAAAACAAGTGACGTTTAAATTAACCCTCGCTCGCTTGGAAAGCCTGCTAATGACTGCTTGCGATGATCTTCGTGGCAGCATGGATGCAAGTGAATATAAAGAATACATATTCGGCATGTTATTCCTCAAACGTGCCAGTGATCTGTTTGATCAGCGCCAGGCAGAAATGAAAGCCGAATTTGCTGCTCAGGGCATGAGTAAAGCTGATATCGCCATTGAGCTAGATGACTCTGATAATTATTCCGGCAAATACTTTTATGTGCCAGAACGTGCTCGCTGGAACAAGGGCTGGAATGAAGAAGTCGTAGAAGACGGTAAGGCTTCCGTTGTTCATCACCCCGCACTTAAACATGTCAAAGAAAACGTCGGCACCACCCTCAATAAAGCCCTTGAAGCGATTGAAGATGCAAATCCAGATGCCTTGCAAGATGTTCTTAAAGGCATCAATTTTAACCGCAAGATTGGTCAACGAACCTTAGATGACGATACCTTGGCCGACTTTGTACTCAACTTTGAAAAAATCCCCCTTAAAGATGGAGATTTTGAATTCCCTGATTTGCTCGGTGCCGCCTATGAGTGGCTGATTAAATACTTTGCTGATTCTGCGGGTAAAAAAGCCGGTGAGTTTTATACCCCTGCTGAAGTGGTCAGAATCTGCGTGGAAATCTGCAATCCGCAAGAAGGCATGAGTGTATACGATCCCACTGTTGGATCTGGCGGTATGCTCATCCAGACCCGTGATTATTTACGCGAGAACGGCGGCAGTGCTAATGAACTATCGCTCAATGGTCAGGAAAGTATTGGTACCACCTGGTCGATTTGCAAAATGAATATGCTGTTGCACGGCATCTCGCATGCCGATATCCGACAGGCAGACACCATCAAGGAACCGCAACATCTGGATGAAAACAACGAACTCAAACGCTTTGACCGCGTACTTGCCAATCCGCCGTTTAGCCAGAACTATATTAAAAAAGAGCTAAAGTTCTCAGGCCGTTTTCCGGTGATGATGCCCGAAAAAGGCAAAAAAGCGGATTTAATGTTTGTGCAGCACATGCTCTCGGTGCTTAAACATGATGGTCGTTTAGCCTCAGTGATGCCGCACGGTGTATTGTTTCGGGGTGGCGAAGAACGCGCAGCACGACAATACTTTATTGAGCAAGGCTATTTGGAGGCCATTATTGGCCTGCCCAGCAACCTGTTTTATGGCACAGGGATTCCCGCCTGTATTTTAGTGATGAATAAACTGGGCGCAGCGGAACGTAAGCATGTCTTGTTTATTAATGCCGACCGCGAATACCGCGAAGGCAAAGCCCAAAACCACCTGCGCCCAGAAGATATCGACAAAATCATTCACGCCTATCGTTCTGGTGAAGATGTACCGGCCTATGCCAGAAAAGTCTCCAAAGCAGACATAGCAGCCGAAGATTACAACTGCAATATTCGCCGCTATGTGGATAACGCGCCAGCACCCGAACCCCACGATGTGCGCGCCCATTTACACGGCGGTGTGCTCATCATCGAAATCGATAGCCTTGAGCATTTTTGGTCTAACTATCCTCTATTGCGTGATGACTGTTTTGTAGCACGCGATGAAAATTATTTGGATATTGCCCCAGTTATTAGTGAAAAACGCGATATTGCCGACTTCGTCAATAGCCATGTGGCTGTGACAACTCGCCATGCACAGTTTATGCAACAGCTTGAAGACTGGTGGCAGGTAAACCTGCCGATTGTCGAGGCACTCGCGCAAGACCCAGACAACCAACATCAGCAATCAGGCAATGTTTACATCATGCGCAGCAGTTTGTTAACCAGCATTGCTGAAAAGTTTACAGAGCAAGCGCTGTTGACCCCTTCCCAAATACGCGGCGCATTTGCCAATTATATTGATTTACTCAAAGCTGATTTTAAATCCATCGCTGCCAGTGGCTGGGGAGCAGAACTCATACCCGATCAGGACATACTGCAAAGCCAGTTTCCTGAAGTGCTTGAAGCAATGCAGCAAGCTCAAACCCGTTTAGCTGAACTGCAAGCGCTTTTTGCAGCCGCCAGTGAAGAAGACTTTGAAGATACTGAGGACAGCGGCGTTTTGCCAGCTGCTGAAGTTAAAAGTAAAAAGGATGAACTCAAATCCGCCAATGCCGAATGGAAGGCTCAGCTTAAAACTCTGAAAGAGTTGGCTAACACTCTATTTTCCGAGATTAAAGTTGCAGAGCGACTACCTAAAGGACTAAAAAAAGGAACCTACTGCACCGAAGGACTCACACAGCAAAACCCAGAATTTGATAATGGCCGGCGCATACTCGAATTAGCCGCTCAAGTGAATCATCACTCAGAATATTCTGCCCCACTGACGGTAGCCATCACGCAAGGCAAGCTCGCCTACCAACGCGCACAAAGCATCACCCAAAGCCTGGAACGCCATAAAGTACTGGAAGATGAGGTGAAATCTCTCAAGGCAACCATTAAAGGTATCGAAAGCAAACGGGATGAACTGGTCGAAAGTGCACGAGCGAAAATTTCTAATGATGAAGCTCGTGCTGTCATTATCGAGCGTTTACGGCTGATATTGCTACAGACCTACCAAACCTATTTACGTGCTGACCAACGTGCTTGTATTAAAGCGATTGAAAACCTTTGGAATAAATATGCTGTAACAGCTAAGACTATAGAGGCAGAACGGGATGCGGCTTCTGAGAAGTTGCAGGCGTTTATGGTGGAGTTGGGGTATGAGTGACCTCGCTATAAATTTACCTTCTGGATGGAAAAAAAAACCACTTTCTAGTTTGGCTGATTACCACAATGGGGCAGCTTTCAATTCAAAAGATTGGGTCGAAGATGGTTTGCCTATAATTCGAATTGAGCAGATTAATAATTCAAACTCAGAAACAGATAAATTTAATGGCATGCTATTGCCGAATAACTTTATTGACAACGGAGATTTAATTTTTTCGTGGAGTGCAACGCTCAAAGTTGTTATCTGGAATAGAGGGCCAGGAGCCCTAAACCAACACCTTTACAAAGTTGTCCCTAAGATGGGGGTGGATCGTTTCCTGCTTCGTCATATTATAGACTTCAACATGGATAAGCTGGCTGGTCAGGCACAAGGCTCCACAATGAAGCATGTTACGAGAAAGGAACTTTCTCGGTTTACCGTGTTCTTTCCTGAAAGTAAGATCGAACAACAAAAAATAGCTGTAATCCTACAATCCATCGACCAAACCATCGAAAAAACCGAGGCGCTGATTGAAAAATACCAGCAAATTAAAGCGGGCTTAATGCACGACCTGTTTACCCGTGGCATTACCGCTGATGGCAAACTCCGCCCCCCCAGAGAACAAGCCCCAGAGCTGTATCAAGAAACGGCTATTGGGTGGATTCCGAAAGAGTGGACTTTCAGCGATATCAAATTATCTGCGTATATACACAATACTCTCCGTTTGCCATTATCTTCTGAAGTTAGAGAAGAAATAAAGGGAGAATATCCATATCACGGCCCGACAGGGGTAGTTGACTATATTAATGAATATAGGTTGGACGGAAAATTTGTATTGATAGGCGAAGATGGTGATCATTTTCTTAAATACTACAGAATGGAAATGACCCAGCTAGTTGAAGGCAAGTTCAATGTCAATAATCATGCACATATTTTGAGTGGTACGAATGGATGTTCTACTGATTGGCTTTTTATCTACTTTCTGCATAGAGACATAACATTCTGGTTGACCCGACAAGGTGCTGGGCGATATAAATTAAATAAGGCAGCATTGGAGAGCCTACCTCTTGCTGTCCCAAGCCCAGATGAACAATTGTTAATTATTGAAATAGTTTTTCACTATAGAAGTATGATCAAGAAACAAACCCAAGAGCTAAGTAAACTAAGAAAACAAAAATCCGGCCTAATGCACGACCTCCTAACCGGCAAAGTCCTCGTCACTGTCGATGAAAACGAGGCCATCCATGCCAATTAACATGCCACCAGAAAGCCAAGGCGAATTTCTACTCTACAAGGCACAGGACGGTGCGATCAAGGTTGATGTGTTCTTTCAGGATGAAACGGTTTGGCTCACTCAAAAAGCACTGGCTGATTTATTTGACGTTAAAGTACCCGCCATTAATAAACACCTGAAAAATATCTTTGAAAGCGGTGAGTTAGAGGAAGATTCAACTATTTCCATTTTGGAAACAGTTCGATTGGAGGGAAAACGAGAGGTCAAACGTCAATTAGAATACTACAACCTTGATGCCATTATTGCAGTCGGCTATCGAGTCAACAGCTATCAAGCCACGCAGTTTCGTATCTGGGCCACCCAGCACCTGAAAGAATTCATCATCAAAGGCTTTGTGCTAGACGATGAACGCCTAAAGCAAAGCGGCCAACTATTCGGTAAAGATTATTTTGATGAATTACTGGAGCGCATTCGTGAAATCCGCGCCAGTGAAAGACGCTTCTACCAAAAAATCACTGATCTTTACGCATTGGCGGTGGATTATGACTCTTCCGCTCCCATCACCAAAGATTTTTTTGCCAGTGTACAAAACAAGTTGCATTGGGCCATTACAGGTAAAACAGCAGCGGAAATAATTTATCACAGTGCGGATGCTAAAGCGCCTAATATGGGTTTAAGCAACTGGAAGCACAGCCCAGATGGCAAGATTCTAAAAACAGATACTGCCGTAGCAAAAAATTATTTGAGCGAAGCCCATATTAAAGAATTGAATCGCATTGTATCCACCTATCTTGATCTGGCAGAAAACCGTGCTGAGCGTGGGATTGCAATGAAAATGACCGAATGGGTCAAGTTTCTAGACAGTTTTCTGGAATTGTCCAATTACCCTATTTTGCAAGGCAAAGGCAAAGTGAGCACCCATCAGGCAAAACTGAAAGCAACACAGGAATATGAGGTTTTTAGAAAACGGCAAGATACCGAATATATCTCCGACTTTGATAAAGCAGTGAAACGATTTAAGGGTAAAGAATAAGTACACTTGATTCAATTAATGTCAATGTTAATCATCGTGCGATTAATAGCTATTTTGACGAGGTGACCTTACTATGGCCAATTTATCAGTGCGTAATATAGATGATAATATCGCTAATGCACTTAAACTGCGTGCCAACCAGCATGGCATTAGTGCTGAGGCAGAACACCGGCGAATTCTGGAACAAGTCTTAACACAACCTAAGAAGAAGACCTTTATTGAGGTATTAAGCCAAATACCCAATGTAGGTGAAGATTCAGACTTTGCACGGATACAGCAATGAACTCTTAAACCCATTTGAATAACGACCATGAGCGAATACACCGAAGTTGAACAACCCTTTCTCGACCAGCTTGCTGGGCTGGGTTGGATCAGCATCGACCAAGGGCCGGATATTCCGCAAGACCCCAGCAAAAGCCTGCGCCAACATTTTCGCCAATGGCTATTACCCGACGTATTTGCTAGTGCTATCTCACGGATCAACACCACGACCACTGGTGAGGAATGGTTAAACAAGAAACAGCTGCAAGATTTACACGATGAGATTTTGCGCCAGCCCAATCGCACCCTGCTCGAAGCCAACGAAGCCATTCAAAAGCTGTTATTTAAGACACAGGTGGATAACAACGACCTGACTGGCGAGCAAGACCCGGTGGTCAAATTAATTGATTTTGCCAATCCCGAAAACAATAGCTTTCACGCCATTAACCAGTTTCGAATTGATACGCCGGGCTGTGTAAAACAATTTATCATCCCCGATATTGTGTTGTTTGTGAATGGCATCCCATTGATTGTGGTTGAATGTAAAAAAGGCGGGCCAAACTGCGCCAATCCTATGCCTGAAGCGTTTGAGCAGTTACGACGCTACATGAACCAGCGCCAAGCCACAAAACAACAAGGCTTGAAAGAAGGCGAACCAAAATTATTTCACACCTCAATGATGGTGATTCGTAGTTGCGGGCTGAAGGCCGACTACGGCACGATTACTTCCGGTATTGAGCATTTTTTCCCCTGGAAAACCCAATGGCCAAATGATGATGCCAGCGCTGATGGTATGAACCAGCAACAGCAATTGATTCGCGGTATGCTCAATAAGGCCAACTTGCTAAGTATTTTGCGGTCATCATCAGTATTTATGGATACCGACAGCGGCCCACGTATTAAAGTCGTCTGCCGTTACCAACAGTTTC
Organism: Methylococcales bacterium; assembly: GCA_965224565.1. Classification (GTDB taxonomy): domain Bacteria; phylum Pseudomonadota; class Gammaproteobacteria; order Methylococcales; family DRLZ01; genus DRLZ01. Next base: position 783,211 of record CBDCZN010000001.1, read on the forward strand.
GCGCTGCCAATAAAATTATTGAGCGTTTGCGTCATGGTCGAAACGCAGCAGAGAAAAGCGGCGTGGTCTGGCACACTCAGGGATCGGGTAAAAGTTTAACCATGGTATTTGTCGCACGCATGTTACGAGTATCCAGGGACTTAAACGATTATAAAATCCTGCTGATTAATGATCGCGTTGATTTGGAAGACCAGCTGGCTGAAACCGCTACTTTGATTGGTGGGCGTATTAACAGCATCGAAAGCTCACAGGCCTTGCGTCTGAACCTCTCCAATGATAGCTCGAATATTAATATGGTGATGGTGCATAAGTTTCAGGTGCGCGAACAAAGCCTACCGTTAAAAGTTGCTGAGGCATTAGCGACTTACCAAGCGATGCCGAGCAATCAAACCTTCGGCGTTGTCAATGATTCATCGCGAATTGTGTTAATGATTGACGAAGCCCACCGCACTCAGGGATCTGATTTAGGCGACAATATTTTTGAAGCCTTTCCGAATGCTGCACGCATTGCTTTTACCGGCACACCTCTGAAGGCTGATCGACACGGTGAGAAAAAAACCCATAAACGCTTTGGTGAGTACATTGATGTCTATCGCTTGATGGATGCGGTTAACGATGGCGCTACCTTGCAAATATTGTACGAAGGTCGAACAGCGGATTCCGCGCTCAATGACAAACACGGTTTCGAAGCTAAATTTGAAAACCTGTTTAATGATCGTAGTGAAGATGAATTACTGGCGATTAAAAAGAAATACGGTGCCACTGGCGATATTTTAGAAGCTGAACAGCGCATTAAAGCCATTGCTAAAGATATGGTGAGTCACTATCTGGAGCATATCTTTCCTAATGGCTTTAAAGCCCAGGTGGTGTGTCATTCCAAATTAGCAGCTGTGCGCTATCAGGTAGCGATTAGCGATGAACTGCATGAACGCGTTAGGGCATTAAAAGCTGAACCTGTCGCAAACACTGCACTGATCAACAAAATAGCCTTTCTAAAAGCCGCTGTCGTCATATCCGGTGATGGCACTAACGAGGCGGCCTATATTACTCATGCCCGCAGGCAAGCTAAAGCCTGGAATGCAGTGGATAATTTCTGTCGGCCTTTCGATAGCGAAAACCCAGACAAGTCTTATACTGGTATCGCCTTTTTGATTGTCTGCGATATGCTACTAACAGGCTTTGATGCACCGATAGAGCAAGTGATGTATCTCGATAAAAAAATTCGAGAACATACCTTACTACAAGCCATTGCCCGAACCAATCGCGTGACAAAAGGTAAAAAACGTGGCTATGTTGTCGATTACATTGGCTTAACGGAGAACCTGACTGATGCACTGACTTTGTACGCAGCAGCAGGTGAACAGCAAGAGTTGGCACAGGGGCTAAAAAATATTCGCTCAGAAATGCCGGTGTTAGAAGAACGCTATCAACGTCTACTGCAATTATTTACAGACAACAAAGTGGTACAGATTGAAACCTTTGTTCAAGGAAAACTGCCTAACATTGAAGCCGATGCTGCTATCGTGCATGAGGCAGTCAAGCTTTTAAAAGATGAAAAAATTCGTGCTGACTTTGATGTGTATTTAAAGAAATTTCTGATGAGCATGGATATTATTTTACCTCATCAGACGGCAAACCCTTATCGCGTACCTGCCAAGCGTTTCGGATATATTTTGAGGGTCGCTAAAGAACGTTATAAAGATACCAGCCTGAGCCTTGGCGATGCTGGCGAAAAAGTAAAAGACTTAATTAACGAGCACCTGATCAGTTTAGGCATTAACCCCAAAGTACCCCCAGTCGAACTGTTGGCGGATGACTTTATTGAAAACCTGAATAAACATGCTGATGGTAATGCCGAGGCGAAAGCCAGCGAAATGGAACATGCTATACGCAAACATTGTACGGTTCACAATGATGAAGACCCTGCCTTTTATAAAAGCCTGTCTGAGAAGGTAGAAAATCTCATCGACCAGCATCAAGATCAATGGGAAATATTAGCAGAAGAACTAGAAAAGTTACGCACTGAAGCTACGCAAGGTCGTAAAACAGGCGAGGATGGCATGAGTAGTAAAGAAGCGACGACTTTCTATGAGCATATCGCCAATCAAGCGTTTGCAAACGGTGAAGTTCCCACCGATGCAAAACCTAAAATGAAGGTATTGATGGAAGCGATCGTCGAAACACTACAAGACAGCATCGGTAGTATCGACTTCTGGAATAATGCCGACAAGCAAAAGAAAACCCGCAGTGAGATTAAAACGGCTTTGACCTTAACTGGCATTGCCGAATTGAAACGAAACCGTGAGCGTGTTGCGATAGAGATAATGAAACTTGCAAAAAATCGACACGAGGTATTGATAAAAGGCGCTGCTGAAGGTGATCAGCCGTGAGCGCTAGACGTGTTCGGGATATTGACTATCAGCTAATGCCTGGCAGTGACAGAAAAACCACTGACATTGTGATAGAACGGAATGGTGAAATTGTTGTTCGCCCGCCCAAAGATTACAGCGCTGAACAAGTCGATGCTGTGGTTGAAAGCAAGCGCATGTGGATTTACCGTAACCTTGCCGAATGGAAGGATTTGAATGCTACGGCTGTGGTGCGTGAGTGGATTAATGGCGAGACATTCTTGTACTTGGGGCGTAGTTATCGCCTTTCATTAGTCACTGGTCAAAACGCTGACTTGGTGCTAAAGGAAGGTCGATTCTGCCTGAAAAGAGAATTAATTGATACTGGTGGTACGGAGTCAGCAAAAAAAACTTTTGAACGCTATTATTCCAATAAGTGTCTGCAAAGAATCCAACAACGAATTAAGTATTTTGCACCAAAGGTTGGCGTTCAACCTACAACAGTAAAAGTAAGGGATATGGGATATCGTTGGGCTAGTTGTAATAAAGACAATGCTTTAGCCTTCCACTGGAAGTGCATGATGGCTCCATCGAAAATCATCGACTATATAATCGTTCACGAACTCTGCCATTTTCATCACCGAAATCATTCTGATGACTTTTGGAATGAAGTCGATAAGGTGATACCAGACTTTCGTGAAAGAAAAGAGTGGTTGAGAAATAACGGGGCCAATTTGGATTTATAAAAACGTACCTGATTACCCATAAGCTTCCGCAACTTTACTCGGAATTTTCACTCTAATGGATATGTAATCACGGAGTCAAAGCCATGAGCAAAAATAAAGTGCAGTTCCAGGCAGGCTATAGCTTAATACAGCTATTTCAAGACTACGGAACAGAAAGCCAATGCCGCGAAGCCTTATTCAAATTACGCTGGCCGACAGGGTTTAATTGCCCTGAGTGTGGTGGTTATCAGTATTGCTTTTTAAAAGCAAGAAAGCTCTATCAGTGTAATCAATGCCATCATCAAACGTCATTGATAAGCAGAACCATTTTTGAGCAAACCAAACTTCCTCTAACGAAGTGGTTTTTAGCCATCTACTTAATCACACAATCAAAAACAGGTCTGTCAGCGTTGGCGCTTAAACGTGAAATCGGTGTGTCTTACAAGACAGCATGGAGTATGAAACACAAGATCATGCAGGTCATGAAGGAACGAGATGATTGCAAGCGACTCAGTGGAACAATCCAGTTAGATGACGTCTATTGGGGTGGCGAACGCCACGGTGGAAAAAGAGGCAGAGGCTCAGCCAATAAGGTCCCGTTTGTTGCCGCTGTTTCACTCGATAAAGAAGGTCACCCGATTGCAATGAATATGAATGTCGTTAAAGGGTTTCGGCAGACAGAAATATCACGCTGGGCAAAACAGCATCTACAGCCTGATAGCACGGTTATTTCGGATGGATTGCCTTGTTTTTCAGCAGTGACTGATGCTGATTGTCATCACATCAGCATTGTAACAGGCGGTGGATACCAAAGTGTCACAAAAAAAGAATTTGCTTGGGTGAATACCATGATAGGCAATGTTAAAAATGCCATCACTGGCACTTACCATGCAATCAACCCAAAGCATTTGCCACGCTATCTTGCTGAATTCTGCTATCGCCATAACAGACGGTTCCAGCTAGAAGATATGATCCCTCGTTTTGCCTATGTTGCAGTCAGGACGACTCCTATGCCAGACAGACTTTTAAAATTGGCGGAAGCTTATGGGTAATCAGGAAAACATATGAGTATAGGTTGTGGAAAAACCAAATAAATGCATTCCAGCTAACCCAAAAATGTCATATATATAATGCTTTTAGTCGATGTTTGTATCGAGGAAATCCATTACTCTATATTTGCTCAGAGGCTCCCAGTATCCTCACTTGTTTTATCCAAACCATATTTACGCATTTTTTCAACCAAAGTAGTGCGGTTTAACTGTAATTTTCTGGCAGCTTGGGCTACAACCCCATGACACTCTGTCAGGGCTTGCTTAATCAGGCTCTGCTCCAGGAACAAGAGTTGTTCTTTCAAATTGATTCCTTCCACAGGTAGCCTGTTTAAATGAGGAATTGCATTGTAATCCTGCCCAGGATTAGACACAGGTTTTAAAGTGGTTTTTTGATTATGTTCTGGAAACTTGTCTGGCAAATCATCAATATCAACCAACCCATCAGGTTTTAAAATAGCCATTCTTTCGACGATATTTGCCAGTTCGCGAACGTTTCCTGGCCACTGATACTGTTGTAGTTGCTGCATGGCTGCTTTTGTAAAGCTTATTTTAAAGTCTTTTTCACGTTCCAGACGTGCAATAAGGTCGGCAACAAGCATTGGTATATCTTCACTACGCTCTCGCAAAGCTGGCACATCAATGGGAAATACGTTTAGACGATAGTAGAGATCTTCTCGAAAGCGTTTTTCCTGAATAGCTTTTTCCAGATTATGATGAGTCGCTGCGATGATGCGTACATCAGCATCCATGGTTCGAGTTCCCCCAACCCGCTCAAAGGTTCGTTCCTGGATCACTCTTAATATTTTGACCTGCATTGCCAAGGGCATATCACCGATCTCGTCCAGAAACAGGGTTCCATCTTCGGCAAGCTCAAAACGTCCTGCACGCGCTGCAAATGCTCCGGTAAACGCGCCTTTTTCGTGACCAAACAATTCACTTTCCAGCAGCTCCGCTGGAATCGCGCCACAATTTACCGGAACAAATGGTTGATGACGCCGAGATGAGTGATAATGCAAATTTCTGGCAACCACTTCCTTTCCTGTTCCAGATTCGCCTAATATCAACACGGTAACATCACGATCTGCAACCTGGTCAATGAGTTGACGGGTGTGTTGAATTGCAGAACTGTCTCCTGACAAACTACGGAATAACTCGACTGAACGGCGTTCTGGCTTGGGCTGTGCTTGGTCAAGTCCCAGTGTTTGTAGCGTATTTGATAGCTCGATTTGTGAAAACGGCCACGATATGACAGCATTGGCAATTTCTGATAATGCGCTGTCATTCAATCGATGCTCTGCGGATTGATCGGCAATCAATACAATTGGCTGTTGCAAACCTTCTTCTCGCAACCGGGTGATTGCAGCTTTGGCTTTGCTGACATGTTCAACAAAAATCGCACAAACATTTTGTAAAGCATCCAGGTTATCTAAATTATCGAAAGTGCTCTGCGTTACCGCATAGCCGAGAAATTCTAGAATCACCTGTATTTGCTGACTATGCTGAGATGAAGAAGTGACAAGAAGTACTGACGCTGGCATTTGAGAATCGTGACCCTGCATGCTAAATAACTAATCAATCAAAACAGAAATTACAGCATATAAACTCTATATTTAACAAAATTTTATAAAAAACTCAGAGTCATATCCGTGGGTTAGTAGAACATCGAAACAGGTCACCTGTCAATTTATTGGCGGAATTTTATATCACTCCACTAAATCGTAGTCATGATGCTCAAACAGCATGACAATACATTCATATCAATACAGTGTCATGCTATGCTAGCGAGTCAAGATTAGAGGGGAATTTAAGGATGAAAAACAGCATCTATCCAAAACAAGTCATCACCGCATTCTTTGCAACTATTTTGTTTACTGATTGCAGCTGGTCAGCAGATCTTCATAACTCAGGCGATAGCGCATGGATATTAACCTCCACAGCACTCGTGCTATTTATGACTTTGCCTGGACTGGCTTTGTTTTATGGCGGTTTAGTGCGCAGCAAAAATGTTCTTTCAGTGCTGATGCAGTGTTTCTCAATAGCCGCATTTGTTTCAGTAATATGGTTTGTTGTGGGTTATTCGCTAGCCTTCAGTGAACAGGGTTGCGATTTTATTGGTGGTTTTGATCGACTGTTTCTGGCGGGTATGACTAAATCATCACTCAGTGGAACAATCCCTGAATCCTTATTTGTCATGTTCCAAATGACTTTTGCAATAATTACTCCAGCTTTAGTCGTCGGTGGATTTGCTGAGCGCATGAAGTTTTCGTCAATGCTGTTATTTAGTCTATTGTGGTTGTTAATCGTTTATATTCCAACAACGCATTGGGTGTGGGGTGGTGGCTGGCTTAGTCAAATGGGCTTTTATGATTATGCTGGTGGCACAGTGGTCCACATTAATGCTGGGGTAGCCGCTTTGGTTGCTGCAATGATGCTTGGGCAACGCAAGGGCTTTGGCTCAACTGCTTTAATGCCACATAACCTAACCATGACTGTCTCTGGTGCAGCAATGCTCTGGGTTGGCTGGTTCGGGTTTAATGCAGGTTCGGCTTTAGCGGCCAATGGGGATGCAGGAATGGCAATGCTGGTGACTCACCTTGGTGCTGCTGGTGGTGTGGTTAGCTGGATGTTGATGGAGTGGATCCGTCACGGTAAACCCAGTGCATTAGGTGCGGTAACAGGAATGGTTGCCGGTTTGGGTACTATAACACCGGCATCTGGTTATATCGGCCCGGCAGCAGGACTTGCTATTGGCTTAACTGCTGGCGTTGTCTGTTATTTCGCTACGGCTTTTCTCAAACAAAAACTCAAGATTGATGATTCTCTTGATGTGATGCCGGTACATGGTGTCGGGGGTATTCTAGGAACGTTTAGTGCTGGTATTTTCGCTAGCAAATCACTGGGTGGTTTCGGTTTCGGTGAAGGCAATACCACAATGAGTGACCAGGTCATCGTACAATTAATCGGTATTGGAGCAACCATTATCTGGTGTGCTATTTGCACATTCATTATTCTTAAAATTGTTGGATTGATGACTGGTGGCATACGAGTCACTAATGAACAGGAAGTACAAGGACTGGATATTGTTAGCCATGATGAAACTGGCTATAACATGTAGCTAAGAGGGTATTGTAGCCCTCTTATACTCCAAAAGAAAAATACAATCTGATGTTTTAACTGGATAAGTTTTCTGCTTTTCAGGAAGTTTTCCCATTGCGTTGTGTTACCCAGATCGGTTTAATCTATGATGCGTTAGATATCGACATGGATACGAATAAAAACTAAACAGTAATCACAAACGATTACAACAGGAGAAAAACATGGATATAACTGAACTCGGGGGGCAACTGTCACAGCTAGCCTATGCTCTGGACACTTTCTATCTGATCATGATGGGAGCCTTGGTAATGTGGATGGCTGCTGGCTTTTCAATGCTTGAAGCCGGACTAGTGAGAAGCAAGAATACCGCGGAGATTTTGACCAAAAACATCTCACTGTTTGCAGTTGCAAGTATTATGTATTTGTTAATGGGTTATAACATTATGTATCCTGGCGATGCTGCGGTTAATAGCTGGTGGCCTGGAATCAGTTTTCTGCTTGGTGATGACAATACTGCAGCCTCAATTGTTGCTGGTGGCGAAGATGCAGCGACCTACTCAAACCTGGCTGATTTTTTCTTTCAAGTGGTTTTTGTTGCAACAGCGATGTCTATCGTGTCTGGAGCTGTCGCAGAACGCATGAAACTTTGGGCTTTTCTGGTTTTTGCAGTAGTCATGACCGGTGTTATCTATCCCATACAAGGTTACTGGAAATGGGGCGGAGGCTTTTTAGATCAACTTGGATTTCTGGATTTTGCTGGCTCAGGGATCGTTCACCTTTGCGGTGCAACAGCGGCTTTTGCCGGAGTGTTACTACTCGGTCCAAGACTTGGTAAATACGGAAAAAATGGTGAAATCAACCCAATTCCAGGCGCGAATATGCCACTGGCAACCTTGGGTACTTTTATCCTCTGGTTAGGCTGGTTTGGATTTAATGGTGGATCTGAACTAATTATTTCAAACGTTGAGGAAGCTAATGCGGTCGCACTGATTATCGTCAATACCAATATGGCAGCTGCCGCAGGTGTTGTTGCTGCATTGATTACTGCTAAGATCATGTTTGGCAAAGCCGATCTGACAATGGCACTCAATGGAGCACTAGCAGGACTGGTCGCTATTACCGCAGAACCACTAACACCTGCACCGCATATTGCCATGTTAATTGGGGCATTTGGTGGTATTCTGGTTGTCCTTGCAATTGTGACCCTGGATAAATTTCGAATCGATGACCCGGTGGGCGCAATTTCTGTACATGGCATTGTTGGAACCTGGGGTTTGTTGGCGGTTCCTCTAACGAATGATGATGCAACACTTGTTAATCAATTAATTGGTATCGCTGCCATCTTTGTGTTTGTATTTGTTAGTAGCTTGATTACCTGGTTTATCATTAAGCTAGTGATGGGAATACGGGTTTCCCAGGAAGAAGAATATCAAGGTGTTGACTATTCTGAATGTGGAATGGAAGCCTATCCAGAATTTGGTAACAAGTAAATTACCCAATGAATCAAACTGAGTGGTTTTTTTGGTGATGCTGACTCCAGGAAACTTTCCTTCAGCTAACCTAAATCACTCAGTGATACAATCCCAGATACAATTAGATTGAATACAGACAAGAGGAAATATCGTGAAACTGATAACAGCAATTATAAAACCCTTTAAATTGGATGATGTGCGTGAAGCATTGTCAGAAATAGGTATGTCAGGTATGACAGCAACTGAAGTCAAAGGCTTTGGTCGCCAGAAAGGTCACACAGAACTCTATCGTGGCGCCGAATATGTTGTGGATTTTCTACCTAAAGTGAAACTGGAAATCGCGGTTTCCGATGACCAGGTTGATCGTGCTATAGAGGCAATCATCCAGGCAGCTAATACAGGAAAAATTGGTGACGGGAAGATTTTTGTTACAACAGTTGAGCAAGTGGTACGCATTAGAACTGGCGAAATTGGTGATGAGGCGCTTTAACAAGCGACAGCTTCAATCATTCCAACCTTCCGATTTAATGAAAAGGCAACCTGGGTAATCTTTCCGGCTTGCCTTTTTTTAGTAACTAATAACTCAGCTAGGCCAGCGTAACCCGTAACTGCTTAGCTTACCCTCCTATGTTGATCAGGAAAGCAGCGCCATTGTAGAAACATCTTGATCCTCTTCGATGTTCTTCAGCATTCTGGCTGGATCGTCACCTTTCTGCCACGCTGTAAATCCAAATTGGATAGCGCAACCATCAGAAGCTATCGCTCTATCATTAACCAGTTTTGCAGCCAGCTCACTTGCTTCTTCCAGGCAGGTTTCCGGCAGTATAATCAAAATGGTATTTTCATCCAGTGTGCCAAGACAATCTGCCCAGCGCAGGCGATCCTTTAATTGCTCGGCAATCGCTTTCATACGGATAGCAATATCTGATTCACAACCTGAAACCGAGAGTCGTAACAACGCAAGTGGATTACCATAGCGACGACTGCGGGTTACCTGACTTGCCAGATTTTCAAGAATAATCCGGCTGTTATAGAGACCGGTAATAGCGTCTTTTGGATCTAACTGTTTGACTTTGTTTTCTAGTGTCTGCTGCTGAGTAACATCCTTAAACACATAGATATTTTTCTGATCGGGCAAGGAGAATGATTCAACAGAAAGCTGGATTTGTTGTCCTGCTGTTTCTAGTGACAGTATTTCTTGATTATCGATAAATAAACCGGATAAGCGTTCATCTTCGCCTTGACTGGGGGTGACACCGAGCAATTGTTCATCGGCGTAGCCACTAATATCGCGGAATTTCTGGTTGGTCCAGATAATTCGTTGATCTTCCACAATGACAACAGCCTGAGGTAACTGGGTTAATGTCGCGAGGGCAATTGATGGATCTAGCAAGTCAGGCATGACTCTTTACCTATGATGATGTTTGTAAATGCTGTCTGAGAACATGTTCAAGATTAGAGGCTGTAGCGAATGAGAATCAGGCTAAATCCAGCTTTTCAGTAGACTCTCTTTTCTCGAGTAGCTTTCTAGCATTATACACGGCTAAGCGAACCTGTTCCGGAGCGGTTCCACCAAAGTGGTTTCGAGAGGCAACTGACCCCTCAACGGTAAGAATAGAAAACACATCCTCTTCAATCACTGATGATAATGCTTGTAACTCATTAAGTGATAATTTTGGCAGATCTCTATTGGTATCAATGGCGATACGCACAGCTTGCCCGACCACCTCATGCGCATCCCGAAACGCGACTCCTTTGCGCACCAGGTAATCAGCTAAATCAGTGGCTGTGGAAAAACCTTGTTGCGCTGCCTGATACATACGCTCCCGATTGGGCTGCACATTGGGCATCATGTTACCAAAAGCGTGTAACGAATTGAGCACGGTATCAACCGTATCAAACAGAGGTTCCTTGTCTTCCTGGTTGTCTTTGTTGTAAGCCAGAGGCTGGCTTTTCATTAAAGTCAGCAACGCCATTAAATGTCCATAGACACGGCCGGTTTTGCCGCGCACCAATTCAGGGACATCAGGGTTTTTCTTCTGAGGCATAATCGAAGAACCTGTGCAAAACGCATCCGGTAATTCAATAAAATCGAATTGAGTGCTCGACCATAATACCAGCTCCTCTGAAAAACGTGATAAATGGGTCATTACCAGGCTGGCTGCGGCAGTGAATTCAATTGCAAAATCGCGATCACTGACTGCATCCAGTGAGTTATTGGCGGGATCGTCAAAACCCAGCAGTTCCGCCGTATACTCTCGGTCAATTGGATAACAAGTACCTGCCAATGCGGCAGCACCCAGAGGCATCTGGTTAACACGTTTGCGGCAATCAAGGAATCGTTGTTTGTCACGTTCCAACATTTCATACCAGGCCATCATGTGATGACCAAATGTTATTGGCTGAGCAACCTGTAAGTGAGTAAAACCCGGCATAATGGCATCGGCTTCACGTTCTGCCAGATCGATTAAAGCGTTTTCCAGAAAAACAATCTTGTCAACAATGTAGTCAAGCTGCTCACGCACAAACAAACGCATATCAGTGGCAACCTGGTCGTTGCGTGAGCGCCCGGTATGCAGGCGTTTTCCCGCTTCGCCGATGCGATCGACCAAGCGCGCCTCGATGTTCATATGCACATCTTCCAGAGCAACTGACCAGTTGAAATCACCACGCTGAATTTCCAACAAGATATCATTCAGCCCTTTTACAATGGCATCAACATCTTGTTGCGATAATATGCCGATTTTATGCAACATGCGCGCATGAGCAATCGAGCCATTAATATCATGTTCCGCAAAGCGCTGATCAAAGCTGACGGATGCGGTAAACGTTTCTACAAATTTATCAGTGGGTTGGGTAAAGCGACCACCCCAGGGTTTATCAGGCGTTGCAACCGTCATAGTGTCAATTAAAGCAAAAGGGATTGGAGAACTTGCCATTATACTCCGTGTGGTCTGTGCTGCAGGATTTTTTAAGCCCTATCACCAACTAGGGTCAAACAAAACCAAGAAACTATCAAGATCAGCAAAGCCATTTTCAAAGTATTCAAAAAAATGTCTATGACCGCCCAAACTCAATAAACAGAAGTCAAAAACCTGTCTACTGTCAGTATCTATTTGGAGTATAACTGCTAGACTTTTTGACATGAACCATCAAACAACATCAATTTCCCTCCCAAAGAGCTCCGATTTAATACCGGACTTTTGTTCGGCAAGAGCAGTATTAATTGCGTTGTTATTAGCAGAACTTCTGGCATTGATTTTAACATTGGCTGATGATGTGAGTGACCAGAATTTCTGGATGACAGTTGGTTTGAATAGTTTTTTTATTATCTGGGTAATTCTTCCCAGCCAAGCACTGCTGTGCTTAGCTCACAATTCGCTTAATAAATTACCAACGTGGTTTGCTGTTGGAACGGCATTTGTCATCATTCAATTGATAACCTGGGCTGTCACATGGGTTAGTTATACAGAATTCTCATATTATGCTTTGATACAAACTAACAATGACACACTGCCACCAGTTTATCTACGCAATCTGGGTATTAGCTCAATTGTCTCGTTAATCCTGTTCTATCATCTGTGTTTACAATCTCGCTGGAAACAACAAGTGCAAGCTGAGCTAGATGCACGCCTGCAAGCGTTACAATCGCGTATTCAGCCGCATTTTCTGTTTAATTCACTTAACACCATTGCCAGCACTGTTCATAGCAATCCAGATCTAGCAGAAACTCTGCTCGTGCATATGTCAGAATTAATGCGTGCAGGGTTAAACACTCAAAAGGCATTAGTGACACTAACTGACGAATTGAGGCTGGTACACAGTTACCTGAATATTGAGTCTCAACGTGTCGGTGACCGCTTAAATATTGAGTGGAATGTCGATAAATCGGTACGTAACGCACGGATTCCTCCGCTGACTTTACAGCCGTTAGTGGAAAACGCCGTGTATCACGGCATAGAACCCAGTGTCACTGGTGGAACTGTGCAAATCACAGCAACCAAACGCGAACGATCTGTGATCTTGATGGTGCGTAATTCGGTTTCAAAGAACAAGCAGGAAGAGAGCTTGAATAAAGGTCATGGTATCGCACTGGACAATGTCATGGCCAGAGTACAAGGCTGGTTTGGTGAAGAAGGTAAAGTAGTTTTCAGCACAGTTGATGGCTGGTTTCAGGCACGTATTATCATCCCATATGTGAGCAGCTCCGAATGAAGATATTAATCGCAGACGACGAACAACCTGCGCGCACACGACTGCGGCATTTGCTGCAACAATCAGGCTCTGCTGTCGAGGTTGTCGGCGAAGCTAGTGATGGCGATGAGGTGCTGGAGATGTGTCGACAGCTGCAACCAGATGTGGTGTTACTGGATATCCGCATGCCTGGCAAAAATGGATTGCAAGTTTGTAAACAACTGTCTGCTTTTAGTTCGCCTCCGGCTGTTATTTTAGTCACGGCTTATGACGAACACGCATTGCAAGCTTTTGATGCACACGCAATTGATTATGTATTAAAACCAGTTCACCAGCAACGACTCGATGCTGCTCTACGTAAAGCCGTTGTCTTCCAGTCTGCACAACAACTCAACACTGAGAAAAATAACACTAATAATACTTCACGAACTCATTTGACAATTAAAGACAGAGATACCGTATACCTGGTTCCTGTTACGGAAATTATCTATTTTAAAGCAGAACAGAAATACGTGGTCATTCGAACTGCAAAACTCGAGCTACTCTCTAGTGAGTCACTAAAGAACCTGGAACAAGAGTTTGAAGGTCAATTTATGCGCGTTCATCGCAACTCTCTGGTAGCAATTCAGTATATCGCAAGCCTGGAAAAGATGAGCGATGGAAAATGTTTCATCCACTTCAACACTATTAATGATGTTATCGAAATCAGCAGACGTCACCTTGCAAAAGCGCGGCAATGCTTGAAAAAACATCGAACACGAGGTGTCGCTTAAGCAGTTTTTGGGGAACTTTCGATCAATTAATACAGTCTTCCTTGATTAGTTTATAATACCAATGGTCTGCTTACAGATAGACTATTGGTACTCAAATATTGTTTAACCTAAATCTCAAGGAATCAGGACTGAATATGCAATCATCAGTCGAACAAGATCAGCCTATCGATAATACGGCTTCACCACAACAAGCTATCCACGATCTTCAATCGTATGTAAACAACTATGTGATTGGTCAGGACAAACTGATCGAGCGCATGTTGATAGCATTGCTGGCCGATGGACATCTTCTGGTTGAAGGTGCCCCTGGTTTGGCGAAAACACGCGCTATCCAGGTAATGAGTCGTGGCATCGATGCCAATTTTCATCGTGTTCAATTTACTCCGGATTTATTGCCAGCAGATTTGACCGGAACTGAAATCTATCGGCAGCAGGATAGCACTTTCAAGTTTCAGCCTGGCCCATTGTTTCATAATTTGATTCTGGCTGACGAAATCAACCGCGCACCCGCCAAGGTTCAGGCAGCTTTGCTTGAAGCCATGGGAGAACGCCAAATCACGGTTGGTCGCAAAACCTACAAATTGCCGGAGCTGTTTTTGGTTATGGCAACCCAAAATCCAATTGAGCAAGAAGGAACATACCCGTTACCAGAAGCCCAACTTGATCGTTTTCTGCTACATGTGAAAATTGATTATCCAGAAAAGCATCACGAAAAAGAAATTCTGCTGCTGGCACGCGGGGAAGCCTTGCAGCAAGGCAAACTACCTGTCAGTGATTTCCCCCCATTGCCAAAAGACGTTCTGCTCACTGCACGGCAAAAAGTGCTGGAAGTGCATATGGCCCCAGAGCTTGAAGATTACTTATTGGCGTTGATTGCCGCAACACGAAATCCTGATGCATACAGTGATGAATTAGCTCAGGCACTCCAATATGGTGCTAGCCCCCGCGCCACAATTGCACTGGATCGCTGCTCACGGGCTCGTGCATGGCTGCATAAGCGCGATTATGTCAGCCCTGAAGATATTCAAGATGTCGCTTATGATATTATGCGTCATCGTTTAATTCTTTCCTATGAAGCAGAAGCCGAGGGGATAACCACCGATCAGGTTATTTCCCAGATTATTCAGATCGTTGGAGTACCATAACCGGTGGTTGCACCAGTATCTTTAGATACAGAAAAACTACTGAAACCACAGACAGATAAACCAGGCGATGGTGTTGTTCTCAGCTCACTGCCATCATTGATTAGTCTTAGTACCCAAGGTTCGCGGCTTGCAGTTCCTCAACGCCATGTGCGTGCGCAGCAATCTGGTCAACGTCTTTCCAGACTGAAAGGTCGAGGCATGGAATTCGATGAAGTCAGGCCTTACATGCCTGGCGATGATGTCCGCAATCTGGACTGGCGAGTCACCGCTCGCACTGGCAAAGCACACACCAAATTATTTCGTGAAGAGCGCGAACGTCCAATTCTGGTTTCAGTCGATTATCGCTCCACTATGTTTTTTGCCACCAAAGGTGTATTCAAATCAGTTCAGGCGGCACGACTGGCATCTTTATTGGCATGGATGGGCAATCGTGATGGCGACCGAGTTGGTGGACAAGTATTTACTGATCAGAATTTACATGATTACAAACCACAAAAAGGTCGTCACAGCGTCTTGAGATTACTCAATGACCTGGCTGAACAATCAACACCACCATGGCTTGATCAAGAACTCGATGAGAGATTAAATCAACCACAGGCAAACAATAATAGTGGTGAAAACATTACAGATAAACCACCACTACTCCATGCCTATCAGCGGCTAGCAAGACATGCACGCCCCGGCAATATGATTTTTCTGATTAGTGATTTCCGCGATTGGGATAATGCCACACGCCTGCAGATTACGCGTATGGCCAGACACAGTGATGTGGTGATGATTTTTATCTACGATCCACTAGAAACCAGCCTTCCTAGTGGCAAACGCTTCAAGTTTACCGATGGCATTCGCCAAGCAGTGGTTGATACCACTTCACAAGCCGCCACTGAGCAATACGAACAAACTTTTTTAAACCGCAAAAGCAGTGTAGAACAATATGCGCGTTCCAAAAAGTTACTATTTTTGACCTGTTCGACAAGTGACAATCCATTCACGGTATTGATGGCAAACCTATCCCGATAACACATGGAACAGCAATCATCGCCTTTAAAAGATATCCATTTACCCTCGGCAATTAGTTGGTGGCCGTTAGCGCCTGGCTGGTGGATTGTATTGGGATTGATCATACTAATCGCTTTGGCTTGGCGGTTTCGACGTCAGATAAGAGCCTGGTTTGCACCCAGTTTACACAGCATCGCATTAGGTCAGCTTGATGCGATTACAGCAGACTACCATCTGACTACCCAGCAAAAAGTGCAACGTATCTCTCAATTACTCCGTCAGAGTGCCATTAGCAGCTCTCCACGTGATGAGGTTGCTGGACTGGCTGGCGAACAATGGCTACAGTTTCTGGATGATACCAATCCCGAGAAACCTTTTTCCTCAGGCGTTGGACGTTCGCTGATTGACGCACCATACCGCCCAGATGCTGAACTGGATATTGATGCTCTAGTGAAGCTAGCGCGCGATTGGTTTAAGCAAAATGCTGAACACCTGTCTAAAAAAGCGAAAAGGTTATAACACCATGCTGGAAATAATCTGGCCATGGGCTTTCATTGCATTACCGTTACCGCTGCTGGTACGCCACTTTTTATCATCTGATCGGGGCATACAAGAAGCTGCATTAAGAGCACCTTTTCTGGATGATCTCAAATCTATTGCAACACAGCGGCGCAGTCGATTTAACAAACGCGTATGGATGCTGTTGATTGCGATCATTGCCTGGATATTATTAATCCTGGCAAGTGCGCGTCCTCAATGGGTTGGTGAGCCAATTCAGCAAACATTGAGTAGCCGCGACCTGATGATGGCCGTGGATCTTTCTGGAAGTATGCAGGAAAAAGATTTCATGATTGACGATCAGTGGGTTGATCGACTCACTGCGACTCAATGGGTTGCCAGCCGCTTTATTCAACGACGCCATGGTGATCGCATTGGTCTCATATTGTTTGGTGACCAAGCCTATCTACAAGCACCGTTGACTCAGGATCGCAAAACAGTGCTGCAATTTCTCAGTGAGGCTGAAATAGGACTGGCAGGTAAACAAACCGCAATCGGCGATGCTATTGGACTAGCCGTTAAACGCTTGAAAAACCATCCATCAGACGATCGTGTACTGATTCTTTTAACAGATGGGGCCAATTCTGCTGGTGCAGTATCGCCATTACAAGCCGCAGATTTAGCTAAACAATATGGAATAAAAATCTACACCATAGGCATTGGTGCTGACGAAATTATTATTCGTGACTTTTTTGGTAGCCGTCGCGTCAATCCTTCTGCTGATCTGGATGAAAAAACCTTGACCGCGATTGCTGAAAAAACTTCAGGAAAATACTTCAGAGCACGTGACATGACAGCTTTTGAAGAGATTTATACTTTGATTGACACATTAGAGCCCGTTGAACAAGAAGCTGAATTTTTTCGACCCAGAAAAGAGCTTTACTATTGGCCACTGGCTATTGCCAGCTTGTTGATCTTCTTCATCGGTCTTGTTAAATTGAAGAGGAATGAGTGATCGATGAATCTCGCTGATTTTCATTTTCTACGTCCATACTGGTTATTGACACTGATTCCTTTGGCTGCATTTCTGTATGCTTATTATCGTCGTCAACTCAGGCAAGGCGTCTGGTCAGAAGTCTGCGATTCTCAATTACTGGAATGGCTATTGGTTGATAAGCCTGGTAAACGTCACAGTTATATATTGAGCTGGATGATTCTTGGTGGAACACTTGCTATTTTATCACTTGCAGGCCCGAGCTGGGAAAGGCTTCCCGTACCCGTGTTTCGTAATCAGTCTGCCCTGGTAATTGTTCTGGATTTATCAGAATCCATGTATGCCAATGATCTAAAGCCTAACAGGATAGCCCATGCCCGTTTTAAAATTATCGATATCCTGAAACAGCACAAAGATGGTCAATCAGCTCTGATTGCTTATTCAAACGAGGCATTTGTAGTCACTCCGCTATCTTCAGACGCGGAAACAATTATTCACCAACTCAGTGTTCTGGAACCAAGTTTAATGCCTGGCAAAGGAAATAATACCAAAGCAGCCTTGAAACAAGCATCCAAGCTGCTAAAACAAGCCAGTGTAACGAATGGACAAGTATTATTGGTCACTGATAGCGGTGACGAATCTAAAGCCGTAAAGGCCGCCAAACAATTATCCAGGCAAGGACATCAACTGTTCATTCTTGGTGTTGGTACAGAGGCTGGCGCACCAATTCCACAACCTGGAGGTTTTATACTGGATGATAATGGATCTATTGTTGTTCCTCAGCTAAACACCACTCATTTAAAAGCGATGGCTAAAGCTGGTCAGGGTATTTATCGAGCCAACACTGCAAACAATAACGACATTACACAATTATTGGATGCTATCGAAAAATCTGCCAGTACAGACATTACTGAAAAAGCTGTTTCAGAAATTAGCCTATGGAAAGATCAAGGACTATGGTTGGTCTTGTTATTAATTCCATTTGCTGCACTCATCTTTAGAAAAGGTTATATTGCTATTGTGTTGATCGCGATCACTGGAATCAGTCCCGATAGTCATGCTTTCAGCTGGGATGATTTGTGGCACAACGACAACCAGCGGGGTGAGCAAGCATTTAAGAAAAATCAATATGACGCAGCAGCCAGGCATTTTAATTCACCGCAGTGGAAAGCCGCTTCTGAATATCGAGCAGGCCACTATGACAAGGCCGCAGAAATCCTCAAAAAGCTGCCTTCTACCAGTGACAACCTCTACAACCTCGGCAATGCTCAGGCAAGCCAGAGTCAGCTGGAAGATTCTTTGAAAAGTTATCAACAAGCTCTTGAGAAAAACCCACAGAATAAAGATGCGCAACACAACAAAAAAATCGTTGCTCAAGCCCTGAAACAACAAAAGCAAAAACAGCAGAACAAAAACGAATCTGATGATCAATCAGAGCAGCAGGATAAAAAAGATCAACAACAATCCGAAGATCAGTCTGATGATTCAGAGCAACAGAATAAAGATCAGCAACAAAGCGATAATAATTCAAAGCCAGATCAGAATCAGGACCAAGCCCAAGAACCCTCAGACGATAATGCAAAACAAGATCAGGATAAAAAAGAAGACAACAACGCTGAACAAAATAAACCAGAACCTGGCAGTAAGGAAGAAGACAAGGAACAGGAACAACAAGCAATAAAGCTTGGTGATGAAAAACCACTGGATGAATCAGATCAGGCAACTGAGCAATGGTTACGCCGTATCCCTGATGATCCTGGTCGCTTGTTACGACGTAAATTCCAATACCAGTATAATCGCCGAAATCGCTAAACAAAGACAAAGTTCTTAAGCGTTTCCTGACAATAACATCGAAATTTAATTAACTGTATGAATACTCATCGATTAACAGTTTGGTCTCATTTTTCAACATGTTTGATCTTACTCTTTGCCCTACTGATAGTCTCATCCAGATTAGTGGCAGCTGAGATCAGTGTTGATATCGACCGCAAAGTGGCTCACGCGAATCAATCAGTCAATATTACCTTCAGCACAGATAGCGCAACAACTAAAGATCCTGATTTTTCACCGTTAGCAGAAAATTTTGATATTGTTAACCAAAGTGCCAGTAGTCAACTAACCATGGTTAACGGTGGTGTAACCCGCAGCTATCGCTGGATCATCAGTGTGATTCCCAAAACAACAGGAAAAATCACAATCCCATCAATTGCATTCGGTACCAACAAAAGCCCGGCAACTGTATTACAAGTCAATCCTGCTGCCCAACAACAGAGTAGCCAGGCTTCGGGAAATGTATTTCTGGAAGTTGAAGCTTCACCAACGAACCCTTATGTACAAGCCCAGATAATTTATACAGTACGCGTATTTCACAAAGTTGGAATTTCCCAGGCAAGTTTGCCTCCCCCTACTATAAGTAATGTAGTCATTGAACAACTGCATGAGGATAGAGAGTACAGAACCCGGCACGGTAATCAAAACTATGATGTGTTTGAGCGACGCTATACGATTTTTCCGGAAAGAAGCGGAAAACTGGTCATTCCCCCTAGTCAACTGGATGCACAGGTATTAACTGGACAAACCACGGGGGGACTTTTTAGTCGAAATATTACCCATTCTGAGCGTTTTGTATCGAGAGCCATCGAGCTTAATGTGAGACCTATTCCGGATTCCTTTAAAGGTAAACATTGGTTGCCTGCCGATAAGCTGGAATTTGATCAATCCTGGTCTAAAGACCCAGCCAAAACAGTGGTTGGTGAACCAGCCACACAAACATTAACAATGCAAGTGGAAGGATTATTAAAAAGTCAGCTTCCGGTGCTTTCAAAGCTTCGCAAAGATTCGATTTCCAGCACAGACATCAAGACTTATCCTGATCAACCCAAGCTCACTCAAGCGGCAACGGAAGACGGAGTAACCAGTCGCCGAGAGGAAAAAATTGCAATGATTCCAGGTAAACCAGGGACATTCAAACTAACAGCCATTGAAATCCCATGGTGGAACACACAAACAGATAAATTGGAAATTGCACGCATTGATGCTGTAACCATGCAGGCAAAAGGTTCTGGCAACACAGCACACCCTCAAGCCAACCAGCCGCCTGTGAGCGCACCAACCACTCAAACCAACAAAACTGCATTTGATTTAAACAACGAAAACCAGCCCAACAATACTCTCTGGAAATGGGTTTCTCTGATATTAGGATTGGGGTGGTTGCTAACCATTCTGGGTTTTGCTTATCTTTTTTATTCTCAAAGAAAAAAGAGACTCATTACAAATAACTCAAGTGATTCATTAGAAGCAGATTCTCGACGCTTCAAAGCAGGGCGCAATTTACGTCTAGCATGTCAAACAAATAATCCTGCTGATGCCAGAACAGCTTTATTGGCATGGGCGAAAGCACGCTGGCCTGATAATCCACCACCTAATCTTGTAGAAGTTGGAAAACGCTTACCCCCTCTTCAGGATCACATTGATGAATTAGGGAAAATATTGTATACACCTACTGAAAAACAATGGGATGGTGATTTATTCTGGAAGCAATTTAAAGCGCACCGCAGGGATAACCACATCGAAGAGGATCAATCGCTAAGCCAACTTGAGCCGTTATTTAAAGCCTAACAGTCTAAAGGGTACCTCTAATCAAATTTAGTTAAACTTAGCCAGTCGTTTCAGTAATCGTTGAGATTTTGTCATATTTAGCCAAATTTATTCTTAATCGTGATACATGTCAGAAATACACCAAGCAATACAACGTAGGCGAACATTTGCCATTATCTCGCATCCAGACGCTGGCAAAACCACTCTGACAGAAAAATTACTACTGTTTGGTGGTGCAATTCAGCTTGCTGGATCAGTTAAAGGTAGAAAAGCAGCGCGCCATGCAACCTCAGACTGGATGGAAATGGAAAAACAGCGTGGTATTTCTGTCACCACATCGGTTATGCAATTCGAACATAATAATTGTATTTTCAACCTGCTTGATACACCCGGTCATGCTGACTTTTCGGAAGATACCTATCGCACATTAACTGCAGTCGATTCAGTGCTAATGGTCATCGATGCGGCTAAAGGTGTAGAAGAGCGCACGATCAAGTTAATGGAGGTTTGTCGTTTGCGCGATACTCCAATTATTACCTTTATCAATAAACTGGATCGTGAAGGCCAGGATGCGCTGGATTTGCTGGATGAAACTGAACGTGTGCTACAGATTCAATGCGCCCCTATGACTTGGCCTATCGGCTCCGGAAAACGCTTTAAAGGGGTCTATCATTTGTACGACAATGTGATACATCTTTTTGATGCTCAACATGGTGGAAAAATTGCTAACAGCATAGTGATTTCAGGTCTAGACGATCCGCAACTAGATACTTTACTGGAAGAATATGCTGACGAATTAAGAGAAGAAGTTGAACTGGTTCAAGGAGCCAGCAGCCAGTTTGATCAGCAAGCCTATTTAGCAGGCAAACAAACCCCCGTTTATTTCGGTTCAGCGATTAATAACTTTGGAGTCCGCGAGTTGCTCGATGCCTTTGCTGCTTATGCTCCACCGCCTCAACCGAGAAAAACAGCGCAACGGGTTATTGAACCACAAGAGGATAAATTCACTGGGTTTGTTTTCAAAGTGCAGGCGAATATGGATCCGGCTCATCGTGATCGCATCGCATTCTTGCGAGTTTGTTCCGGGCAATACAATAAAGGCATGAAAATGTACCAGTCACGACTCGGTAAACAAACCCAAGTCAATAACGCAATTACATTTCAGGCCGATACACGAAAGAACACTGAACAAGCATGGCCAGGCGATATTATTGGTTTACACAATCATGGCACAATCCAGGTTGGTGATACCTTTTCTCAGGGAGAAGAACTGAAATACACTGGCATACCATTCTTCGCATCAGAACTGTTTCGCAGGGTCGTATTAAAAGATCCATTACGCAGCAAAGCCTTGCAAAAAGGATTAATACAGCTATCAGAAGAAGGAGCAACCCAATTATTTCGACCTCTGAAAAACAACGACTTGATTCTTGGAGCAATTGGTGTATTACAGTTCGACGTTACAGCCTTCCGTTTAAAATCTGAATACAATGTTGAATGTGTTTATGATAACGTCCCTGTTACACAAGCACGCTGGGTGTTCTGTGATGATGTAAAAAAGCTGGAAGAGTTTAAACAAAAGGCTTTTGCAAACTTATCCATTGATGGATCAGAGTATCTAGTTTATCTGGCACCAACACGAGTTAACCTTCAGCTGATGCAAGAACGCTGGCCTGATATTGAATTTAGGGCAACGCGCGAAGTATAGGAAATATGTGCCATCAATAATCAATACATAAACAACTGGAATTGATTTAACTTTTGTAATCTTCAATAGTCACGATTGATTATCATGAATGATAGAACATTTTCCACCACAAAAAAAACCATCCACTAGTATTTAAATAAATAACGGTGGATGGCAATTGTTTTCTTACTCAGAAAATATGGTTTATCTTATAGAAACTCTAACTCCACACCGATTAGTTCTGCATGTGTTATTTGTGTTTGCTACATATGGTGGACGGTTGCCTGCATCATACTGGAATACATTGATATAATATTGCTGATTTGGCTCTAATACACAACGATAGCTGGATATTGGAAACTCAGCACGTCTTTGACCAGCGATAACACTAAAAGATAACTCTAACCCAGTGATTGCACAAACATCAACTGATGTTCTGTAATCATACACATCAGGATTATAGGTACCTGGACATTTGCTAATAACAACAGTCTTTTTGAAATGTTCACCTGAGCCTGGCTCGCCAAGTGCAATTTTCTTTACCTCACCAGCTGATCCACTCGTAAAAGGTACAACTAGAGAAGTTCCATTTGCTAGTGTAAATTCTTTATCAATGCCTCTTCCTGAAAATCTTTCAATCCTTAAATCAGGCTCTGGCTGAGAACACTGAGCACTCGCTACGGGAATTGTGGGAACGATAATTGGCGCTGGAACTGGTGCTGGTGCTGGAACAACCGGGGCAGGAACAACTGGTTGAACACCAGTATTACAAACAACAGTTAATTGATCATTAACCCAACTCACTGTTGATATATTGTTACAAGACACTGCATTATTGACTACCAATGTATCTGCAGATGATTGTTGTGCCATAAGCAGCAAAACACTCGATAGACCTGTCATAGCAGTCAAAGCTGCCAATTTTTTAATATTCATACTAATATAACCCTCATTAAAAAAACTTATCTAAGCATATAGACGTGCATATAGACGCTAAACCATCAATTAATTATGCATTCCCTTGCTTAGAGCATAGAGGACTATCAATAAAATCCAAGGTGATCTTATTCAAGAAGATTGGATAGTGTGTTGGACATCACACTTTACGTTTGTAGAGGGCAAAGTACACTTTTTTCATCAACAGTGACGGAGTATAAGTAAGTAATCAATAAATAATGTGTAGTGGCTCGAACCTGTTGTTTCATCTAAGGATAGTGTGTTAATCCAATGATTTTCAGTCAATCTATCATCTGATATGTTATCAAGAAGTCACCTCTCCGAATTGTGGCAGTAACCACATTATGGAATCAGGATGGAGTGTGGTATACAACGATACTGTTGCCAACAGCAAGGTTAGTCCACCAAAACCTTCATGCAGGGATATAGTTATAAAGTGTACAAGCCGGGCATCAAGGAGAAAATCGTTTATATGGCAATCATAGTAGTCGTATTCAAGAGACTGCACACGTTCTCATATTAATACAAACAGGATTGCATTATCTAGGCAAAACTCTTATTACACATATTGAACACAGAAGCCTCGTTGGAAATGAGATTGGAGCTAGTTGGTGATAGCATGCTGTTGATCAGGCATGCCAATACAGTGTTGCTTAAGTTTTTTGGCAAACGCAAAGACAATGTTTAAAAAAGAAAGCAGTCCTTGCAGCTTTCAATATTAGTCGCTACTACATGACTGGGTGTATATGGGCTTTTAAACACTTAGACGTACCTGATTACCCATAAGCTTCCGCAACTTTACTCGGAATTTTCACTCTAATGGATATGTAATCACGGAGTCAAAGCCATGAGCAAAAATAAAGTGCAGTTCCAGGCAGGCTATAGCTTAATACAGCTATTTCAAGACTACGGAACAGAAAGCCAATGCCGCGAAGCTTTATTCAAATTACGCTGGCCGACAGGGTTTAATTGCCCTGAGTGTGGTGGTTATCAGTATTGCTTTTTAAAAGCAAGAAAGCTCTATCAGTGTAATCAATGCCATCATCAAACGTCATTGATAAGCAGAACCATTTTTGAGCAAACCAAACTTCCTCTAACGAAGTGGTTTTTAGCCATCTACTTAATCACACAATCAAAAACAGGTCTGTCAGCGTTGGCGCTTAAACGTGAAATCGGTGTGTCTTACAAGACAGCATGGAGTATGAAACACAAGATCATGCAGGTCATGAAGGAACGAGATGATTGCAAGCGACTCAGTGGAACAATCCAGTTAGATGACGTCTATTGGGGTGGCGAACGCCACGGTGGAAAAAGAGGCAGAGGCTCAGCCAATAAGGTCCCGTTTGTTGCCGCTGTTTCACTCGATAAAGAAGGTCACCCGATTGCAATGAATATGAATGTCGTTAAAGGGTTTCGGCAGACAGAAATATCACGCTGGGCAAAACAGCATCTGCAGCCTGATAGCACGGTTATTTCGGATGGATTGCCTTGTTTTTCAGCAGTGACTGATGCTGATTGTCATCACATCAGCATTGTAACAGGCGGTGGATACCAAAGTGTCACAAAAAAAGAATTTGCTTGGGTGAATACCATGATAGGCAATGTTAAAAATGCCATCACTGGCACTTACCATGCAATCAACCCAAAGCATTTGCCACGCTATCTTGCTGAATCTGCTATCGCCATAACAGACGGTTCCAGCTAGAAGATATGATCCCTCGTTTTGCCTATGTTGCAGTCAGGACGACTCCTATGCCAGACAGACTTTTAAAATTGGCGGAAGCTTATGGGTAATCAGGTAGACGTATGCAGATCGAGTGTACAGAGATCCTGCGTTAATAACTCCTATTAAAACAAGAATGAAAACGAGTCTCTTTTCTGGGATTTTGCTAAATGATTAAATGATCCCCTGCCTACTACTAATTATTAGCGCAGAGGATCATTATTATTTTGATATGCTAACTATCTATTCAATAAAACTATCTTATGGAAACCCTAACCCCGCATTGATTTGTGTTACACGTATTCTGTGTATCTGCTGTAAACGGTGGGCGGCTTCCAGCGTAACGCTGGAACACGTTTATATAATACTGCTCATTTGGTTTCAATACACAACGATAACTGGATAAAGGATAGTCGCTGCGGCTTGCACCAGCAATAACACTAAATGATAACTCTAAACCAGTTAACGCACAAACTTCAACGGAACTGGTATGATCATACTCATCAGGATTATAGACTCCAGGGCATCTGCTTATAATCACTGTTTTTTTAAAGTGCTCACCCTTTCCTGGCTCACCAAGTGCAATTTTCTTAACTGCTCCATCGCTTCCACTCATAAATGGTACAGCAAGAATAGACTCATTATCCAATACGAATTCCTGATCAATACCTCGACCACTAAATGACTCTACGCGAGTATTCGGTTCTGAATCAAGGCATGAGGCATTTACTCGTGGCTCTGATGGTGTTGGATTTGTTGGTTCTGATGGTGTTGGATTTGTTGGTTCTGATGGTGTTGGATTTGTTGGTTGATTAACTGGTGTACCTGATCCATCACAAGTCACTGTCAATTGACCAGCTTGCCAATAAACTGTAGCTATGTTGTCGCATACTGATTGATCATCTAAAATCAGTGTATCTCCATGCGATAGCCCCGCATAGAACAAGATAACACTGGATAAACTCGACATTGCAGCAAATACTGCTAATTTTTTAATATTCATTAGACCCACATCCTCTTTTAATTTAGTGTTACGCATACAAACTAATTAACATCTTCTAGGTAGACACTTGATGTATCTTTTATTTCGGCAATATTTATTTTTCTAATACAGGATGGCAAGAACATCAATTCGATGTGCTAAGTGATTATGCACATACGCGATTACTGAGTTCCTTAACTCAAACTAATACATAGAAAACAAGATGTTATATAATTTAAACTATAGTATAAATACCTTATTCTTAATCATACATGAATAGACATCAAGCAATGCATGTCCCGAAAAAAACACCATGATTATTAAGGAACTGTTTTGTCAAAAACAAGTCAACTGCAAGGCCCTTGAAATTGGTGTGTTTTACAATGCTTCACAATAAATAGGTGTCAATTATCCGTCTCAAGCTATTGAATAAACACCTCAATTCAAGAACTTTTCACTTAAACTTTTATTTGACCAAGCAGCTTCTAAATCTTCACTTCTATCAAACGAACACATCTCCATTATTTTCAACTTACCTAAGTTTGAAGATTCCAATAATTTCTTGATCATTCTAAGAATCAATGTATTTTATTATTTACGATTTTAAATAAAAATTAAATATCTGTCTCTTGGCAAACTAACAAAGCAATATTGATTAAAATATCATTACTTATTTTCTAACCGAAAGCATACACTATATCTCGAAAAAGCAGCATGTTTTTTTAAATCATCTAAGGCATCTACCTAAGAAGCTGCCAGGTCAAAATAAAACTGCCTCTAGCCATCGGATAATGTCCTAAATTCAATAACTTTTCGCTACGATCTCTTTATGACCAGATAGTTTCTAAACCATTGTAGAATAAAGAAATTTTAATGTAAAAAAAAGCGAGAACGGCTATTAGCTATTCTCGCTTTTCTTAAACCCTATGAAAAAGGCTTAATGTTATCAATGATAATACAAATTAACTGGAGATAACTGTCATTGATTTGTGAGCAAATAACCCACCATAGTTCGACAATGTGCTATTGCCAGCTAATGTGCCATTAAAATATCGTTGCGCAGAGAACCCAATAACAGGTAAACCTATATATGTGTTTCCATCATCATCAACAAGATTATGGCCAGCCGACAGGTCTGCTGAGATCCACCCATTCACAAACTTAGATGTCAACTCATTCGTTGCAGTTTGGCTGCTTAGAGCATCTTTGCCATTGAGACGTACAACATTTGCTTCAAAACACAATGCGCTAGGAGCAACAACCTGAGGAGGTCTTGGAGAGAAATCTACACTTGTGATTGGTATTTCAGTCTGCTCCTCACGATCCCATGCAGTGTAAGAAACATCTTCACAAGCCGATCCGAAAAAAGATTGTGTAAACGGCTGCTCAGCGACCAGACCTTGTCCAATTGGAACATAAAAGTTCTTAGTCGGCATTGTGTAAACAAATGAAGTCGCAGCATCGATGCCAGGATCAGTCGCGTAATCATTCATCATTTTGGTCTTCATCAAAACAGCACTGACTGGATCAACGACATTACCAAGTCCCCAAGAAGAGTTTACAACAGTGTTTCCATTAAGAACTACACTCACTTTCGGGTCAACGTCTGCCAATGTTGGAAGTGTTGTTCCTGGATCACGATGCAAATCATTATCTTGATTAGCAGGCGCAAAAAAGTCATTCAGGGCAACCCCATCGTAGCCATAATCTGTACCTTCATTGACATTGACTAATGATACAGAACCAAACAGTCCTCCTGTTGGCGCAGTCACATTCAAGTCACCTGAAACAAATCCTGCTGGTGGATTGCTCCATGAACCACCCGCCCATGCAGCATTCAAACTGGCACAATCGCCTGGATTACCATTGACATGGGTAGCCCACGTAGCTGGGACAAAGGGAGCTGGACTCGCTGCTGCAGCCGGTGTTGAATCTGTATCATTAACAACACCCATTTCTATGACTTCAAAATAACCTTCTTTTGTTCTATCTAGACCAACTCCAGCGCCGTCATCGACACCATTTTGAGCTGGATCATACTCACTATTTCTGAATGGAACACCGGTTGCCGGGACTATAGGTACAGTACACGTTGTATCATTTGTAAGGATCTTTGCACCGCCTCCAGCATCTGGAACCACCGCAGCAACCCATACATCTTTCGGTGACATATAGATGTTAAAATCCAGCACCTCATGACTTGCTTTTGCTTCTCTAAAGCGAATTTTGACTGCTTTAACTTCGTCTGTAGTATTAACAATTGAGATGAGAGTATCAAAGTTATCAGTAGCAGCAGACCCCTGCACTGTGTAGTAAGGGAATAATAACACCTGCCCCAAACCATCGGTATTTACACTTACGGCATTAACTACCGTATGTCCTAGTGTCGCTGCCACTGCTGCAGCTATGACTTTCTTCTTCATCAACATACTCCTTATTTACAATTTTTTTAAAATAGCCAAGCTTCATTGGAAACGGCACGCACACCAGCCACCCCCGCATAACGCTCTCAGAATTTATACTATCAATAGTCTATCGTCAAGCATTTAGTTATTTCTTGAGAAGATACCACCATTGCCCATCACTACGAACCCACTTTTCCTTCATCTCCCTGGTATTTACCATCCCTTTCGGGAGATATTTATGATAAATCCGATATTTGACAGCCATTGTTATCCAACATAAACCCTCATCACATGTTGAGGATACTGGTTTTGCATCCAGCCACTGAGTTGAACCACCAAAACCTGCCAGATAGACTTTTTCTGGCGTTGTCTCACGTGAACCTAGTGATACATACTGATATGCCGCAGAAAAATCTCTCTTGATCAACAACTGCCATCTTTCTACTGCCCGATCCTCAACAATCTGCTGGTCCGTTCTAGAATCAAACAGGCGATTTGAACAACTGCTGGTAATTAAAGCCAGTATAACTGCTATTACACCCACACGAAGCTTCATTTGCCGCATCTTACCGAAAGTTCCCAGCCACACAAACCCAAACCCCTGAAACCTAGCAGCTTATCACATTTTTGATATTTGGCTGCGTTATATTTTACCATTGACCAATGATATTTGCTACATAGCATATTATAGTTTAGATTAAGTTACAACCCTAAGCTGTAGAAATATTTAAATTAATATCCATTGACACTGATAGAACTAAAACTTGAACATATCTAATTTCATTAGTAATGGCCACCAAGTCTGCTTTTTCCAATAAAAGCTCACACTCTATAGTCAGCAGATATACACAAATAGTTCAACAGAACAACCTTACATAGCAAGCAATCAAATAGGAATTACACAACATGCCATCTTGCGTTTAACCTCCCTAATCAAATAAAACCATATTTCTAAAAGAGATTTTTACAAAACCCATGGTTCGATTACAACACAAACTCAACGACTCCTATTGTTAGAATTTCGCTGCCCGCCCTGTGGAAACGACAACGGAAGTGATTGTTTGCTGCCTTCCACCCCGTCGCTTGCCGAACCAACCGCTTCAATCTGTGTAGCGACAACTATTTCTGGCCACTGCTTTTGTTCTTCAAGCTGTAACTCTACTTTGACTAGCGATGGCAATTCAGTCTTCTCTTCCCAGTCATCATTCCAGTCTTCATCTTGATCAGTCACCTCGCCTTTGCCGAAATAGGATAGTTTAAATGTTTTGACGCTCGATAACAGGGTTAGGGTTTCCGATAACTCAGCATCCTCATCCAGCTCCGGAAAAAAAGGCTCCACCAACACCACCAAGTCATTGCTACGACCATTCTTCTCCAATCCCAGCGTAAAACGCCACAAACCACCACGATCCTGATTTGCCGGCAATCCAGCTACAAAAACAACACTATCGCCATTTCCCTGAAATGAAAACTCAGACTCATCTTCATCCGAAAAATCATCGACTACAGGGCGTGCATTTTCCAGGTATGAACGTAAAAAATTATGCACCACAAATTGATTTTCAGTAACAGATGCTATTTTTTCTCCTGCATCCCAGCTTTTTGCACCCGCTCTGAATGTAGACATTAACAATGTCATCATAATACCAAGCAAGGTTAAGGCAATTAGAACTTCTACCAGAGTAAAGCCTTGGCTAGCACATTGATAACGATGTCTTATTTTAATCTTACTTTTGAATGTCATTCTTTCGTGCGAGTATAAAAATTCGTTGTTATGTTCGCAACAATCACACGATCATCATTGTGGACGACTATTCGCGAACCGACCACGTTCAAACACAGGTTTTAAACGTAAGCTGTTCACATATTCTAGTACTACACGCACCTGAATATAAGTATAGGGCAATTATTTCCGCTTTTGGTTCAGAACTAAAACCATAATATTTGTGTCTTGCTGCGCATCCATGTTAGCTGAACACTATGCAGTGCTGTTCTCATTATTTATTAACGCAAACAAAACTGACTTCAGCACTAAAACCAAGGCATTTATTAAGTTCCAGAAATTGCTCAACTCCAACTTTATTAAAAAAGCCCACCATCCGTTTCAGCTTTTCCAGAGTTTTTTGACGCAATAATCGAATTCTTGGGATAATCCCATGAAACCATAAGAATTTTACAAATTCTCTCTGAAAAACCAATCAAAACGCGGTATCATCCTGCAAACACCTACAGATTATCACTAAACACCATGGAAACAGATACAAACCCTATAACTGAAGAGTCTGGCGAAACAGATAAGCAAACAACCAAGGCACTCTTAAAACCACCTTTGGCTCGACTGGTTTGTTCCGATGCATCCATGGATAGCAGCCTGGAAGGATTGATCATTAAATTACAAGAAACAGAACAGACCGTTGGCCGAGCTGAAACCAACACGATAACCATCGACTCTATGCGAGTTTCTCGCGAACACATCCGACTATATCCTGAAAATGGTCATTGGCAAATTGAAGACTTAAGCAGCACTAATGGTGTTTTCGTCAACAAAACCCAAACCAGTCAAACCAGACTTAATCATGGTGACAAGATAACCATTGCATCAATCCCGTTTCGATTTGAACTTGAATATAACAAAGCTGAAACACAGCCTGATACCAAACCAATGGTAACCCCCCGCTCTACAGCAAAGCAACTGAATCAAAATCCAGAGGCAACCATTGTCATGCAAAACAGCCCGTTCTTTACAGAGGAAAGCGCACCCCCTAAATTTGGCTGGTATATCGCTATCGCACTAATCCTGCTGTTAACTGGCGCTCTACTCACTTCAATCCTTGCATAGCATATAGACACACACCATATATAATATAGCGCACCGAAAAACAAATAACCAACCGAAGCACAACCGTTAAAACCAACATAATTTGGTTCTGTCTTAAAAATAGTCGCGTTAACAACAATCGTTAATAGCTACAAATCCAAACCTTGAGAAATAGAACAATAGCGAATACAGCTGTAGTTTTGATAATATGCTTGATCATCTAACCTGTCATTTTACGTGCTAATCTGGGTCACTTCAAAACAAAATCAGTGGCTATTATATTTCCACCTTACAACTGATAGCATCCATAGATTAAGTAAACTATTGCCCCAACATTATCACGGTATCAATTTCAGCAATTAGAATTCATCATCAACTTCGGGAACATCTTGAATAACCAATACGAATTTTCAAAAACTGGCAGGAAACCCCTAACACTCTATACTATTTCGAGCAATTATCGTAAAACTGTTGCTTGTTTGCTAATACTTTCTATTATATTAATTCAACAAAGCGCAATTGCCAGCGATTATTTTCTTGATATTGCCAAGCAACCAGTGAACCTGATTGGCAAACCACAAACAGCGATTTTGGTTAACGGCCAACTTCCAGGACCAACATTGCGCTGGCAAGAGGGTGAGTGGGTTAATTTGCACGTGACCAATCATCTTGATGAACAAAGCTCTATCCATTGGCACGGAATGATCTTGCCCTATCAAATGGATGGTGTTCCAGGAATCAGTTTTGCGGGGATCAAGCCTGGCGAGACTTTTATCTATCGCTTTCAGGTCAATCAGAGTGGCACTTATTGGTATCATGGACATTCGGGCCTGCAGGAACAAATGGGCTTATTTGGTGCACTGATTATTGATCCTGCTGACGATTCCAAGCCTGAAAAAATAGATTATGTGGTATTGCTGTCGGATTGGCCCGAGGCCGATCCCGAGCGAACCATGGCGCGCCTCAAAAAACAAAGCGATTACTATAACTTTCAGAAACGCACCGTTGTCGATTTTTTTAAGGACATTCAAAGCGATGGCTTGATAACGACGCTTGATGATCGCCTGGATTGGGGACGGATGCGCATGGAACCAACTGATTTGGCTGATGTTACCGGTGCAACATATCATTTTTTAATCAATGGTCAAACAGTCGATCAGAATTGGACTGCGTTGTTTAAACCCGATGAAAAAGTGCGCTTACGCTTTATCAATGGTTCAGCTATGACGCATTTTGATATTCGTATCCCCGGACTCATAATGCGTGTAGTGGAATCAGATGGCGTTACTATTGAGCCTGTCAATGTGGATCAATTTAGAATTGCTGTTGCTGAAACTTATGATGTGATTGTAGAACCCAAAACAAATCGTGCTTACACGATATTTGCTGAAGCAATGGATCGTAGCGGCTATGCAAGAGCAACCTTAACACCCGATAAGTCATTACAGGCAGTAGCGCCCAAGATGAGCCCACGAACACTACTGACCATGAAAGATATGGGCGAAATGCATGGTCATACTAAACACCAGGCAAACTCAAAACCAATGGATCATGGTCAGCACACTAACCATCAAGAAACCACCGCGCCTATGCATAACCACATGGCAATAACCGATGATTCTAATCATTTCGATCAAACATCAAGTGATCAAAACGACATTAAAATAACCGATGTTGCTCATTATCCTACCATGGATTACCAAAACCTCCGTGCTGCAAAACCAGCATCACCCAAAGGGACTCCCGATCAAGAAATTACCTTACGTTTGACTGGAAACATGAATCGTTATAGCTGGTCATTTAACGATGTAAAATATTCTGACGCAGAACCAATTCGAGTACACTACGGCGAGCATATACGTTTTAAATATATTAACGAAACCATGATGAACCACCCCATCCATCTGCATGGATTATGGCAATATCTTGATATCGGTCAGGGCGTACTCAATCCTAAAAAACATATCATCAATGTTAAACCAGGACGCACCGTAGAAGTTGATGTGATTGCTGACGCAGTAGGAGAATGGGCATTTCACTGTCACCTGCTTTACCACATGGACACCGGCATGTTCAGAAAATTGATTGTCGAACCAGCAACAGTCAGTTAATGAATAACCACAGTGTTTGGCTCAGATTCTTGAGACAACCCAACAAATTACTTTTAATACTAATCTTGGGATACTACATCAGTACAGAAACAGTTTTTGCCCAAAACGATCAAATGATTAACAGTCATTTTCGCGCAGAAAGGCTTGAATACGAAGGCAATGAGCAACTGCAATTATTCAAATGGGACATCCAGCACTGGATTGGCAATGATGACCACAAATTTTGGCTAAAAACGGAAGGTGATTACTCAGCCGATCAAGGGATTTTTGGCCGCGCTGATTTGCAACTGTTATACAGCAGAAACATTGATACGTTCTGGGACTTTCAGATCGGTGCGCGCAGAGCCTTCGAGCCAGAACGCACCTATGATGCTGTTATCGGCTTTCAAGGCTTAGCGCCTTATTTTATAGAAACTGATATTGCTATGTTCATTAACTCCAATGGGAATGTACTTGGACGAGTAAGTTTAACCTATGAATTATTATTCACTCAACGACTGGTTTTGGAGCCTAGAATAGAGCTCAATCTGGCTGCATCAGATCTCAAAAACCGTGGAGTAAAAGCAGGTGTTACCGAATTTGAAGCAGGCATGCGTTTACGCTACGAAATTGAGCGCGAATTCGCACCGTACATAGGGTTCGATTATGTTCAGGAACAATCGCTACTAGAACACAAACATAGCTTTCGTTTTGTAGCGGGGTTGCGGATTTGGTATTAGCAACCAACTTTCTAACTGAGAAAAATACTTATTACACTGACTCTGCTAGCCTCAAGTAATAAAAAAACAAGTAGAGACGAAATAGCAAACTCAGTGTTGTGAGAACACATCACAGCTAAGATGACTCATATTTACGATTTTAGATTATCAAGAACGATTAAGCTTGTACTATTAGTATCCAATATTTAACAACGTTTGTATCACACTTGTATTAATAAACATCATATATTCTTCACTACATCAAATCTCTTAGAATTTTTTACAGTAACGGATCGCTTTAACTTTTTAGAATAGATAAAGCCTTTAGCATAAACAACAACACACATTAGGCATATTTATTGCTTGCTGTAAATGTTGGTGACTCAAGTAGATTATCTATACTTTGACGCCATTTGAAACGGAGGCGTGGGCAAAAGAAGCACAATAATGACTAAAGCACTTACTTCTTCTCACAATCGAATCTGCGTAAACAAAAAAATAATATAACCAGGAGATATAACATGAAAAAAAAGCGAGGATTATCTGCAATTTTGATGATGTCTGTGTTCGGGCTATTTGTAGCACCTGCGCAGGCAGTTGTAGTAGGGCTAGAACTCTCCCTTTTACTTGATACATCTGGCAGCATTAATAGGAGTGAGTTCCAATTACAAAAACAAGGGTATAGCGATGCATTTAGAAGCACTTCAGTGCAAGATGCGATTTTAGCCAACCCTACTGGTCAAATTGCAGTCAATATGGTCATGTGGTCGGGAACTAGGAGTCAGTCAGAAGTTGTTGGCTGGACAATGATATCAAACATTGACGAAGCAAATGCTTTCGCCGATTCAATTGATTCAATTGACCGTCCTTTTCGTGGCAACACAGCGCCTCAAAGCGCATTGAGTTTTGCTGCTCCGCTATTTAATAGCAATAACTTTGATGCAGATAGACAGGTGATAGATATATCTGGAGATGGTCGTGGCAGAAGCGGAACTACTGGACGCGATGCAGCGCTATCAGCCGGAGTTGATACAATTAATGGGCTGGTCATAGGAGGGGACTCTACCGTCTTGTCTTATTACACTGATAACATTCAAGCTGGATCTAATTCTTTTGTTGCAGAAACAGCGGATTTCGATGCATTTGGTATTGCCATTGGCAATAAACTTGGAAGAGAAATTACTCCAGACCCTATTCCAGATCAAGATTCAAATCCAGACTCAGGCCCAGTTCCAAACCCCGTTCCAATTCCAGCGGCGTTATGGTTATTTGGATCAGGCATAGGAGGATTACTTGCTTTTAAACGACGCAGAAGCTTAGATATTGCTGCTGCATAAGGGTCTTAACCTTGATCTGATTTTTTAGAACCGCTCTTTCAAGAGGTTTACGAATATCTTTCGAAGCCTCTTGGGCGCTTAATCGTGAAGCAGCTAAACTTGGAAAATTGGTTGATAAAGAAAAGACTTAACCATTTTACTCAAAATAAAATCAGAATATATGTACTAATTTTCATATCTGGAGACTCAGTTTAGTCACTAATCCGACCACTCAACAAAGCGGCATTACCCCCCCCCCAATCCTGCTGTATTACTAACAGATTGTTTCGCTTGCTGCTCTCATTCACGAAACCAATACATCATCGACCAATGCCAGAGCAGAATCAGTGCGATCAGTGGAAATAGCAACCAAACCATATTCGTTATTACGTTCCATAAAACGAATGCTACGCAAGCCAATCCCGGCATCGGTAAAACGTCGGGCTATTTTAGCCAGCGCACCGGGCTCATTGACCAGCTTCACCAATATTGCATCCTCAGTAATGATACGCATATTGGGTAGCTTGTGAATGATTTGTAGCGCACGGTCGTAACAGTCAACATTGAGCATAATAATAGTGTGATCTACTGCCAGTTCAGCATTCAAGGATTCAATATTGACTGTGCCAGCGGCCAATACTTCAGTAATTTCAGTAACTACTCCCAGACGGTTTTCGGCAATAATACTCATTTGTTTCATAACTTACCTCCTAAGCAGATTCTGCTTGTTGATGGTTTGCTACAGTGATGTCATTAACCAGCTGATCAATATGGCGTTGCGTGACATGTGGCATGGTGATGATATGAGCGATATCATGCTGTAAGGCAATCTGCCAGCGCTTCAGCACATCTTCTGCCTGTCTGGGGAAAACCACCGTGATTGAATTGGGATTGCGCCAGGCTTTAATTCCTGCATCGGCAAAGCGTTGAATCGCATAATCTGCCATTGCCAGACAGTGATTGACGATGGTGGTAAAACCTTCGTAACCTTTGCTGTGAATCGCATGCCAGAGAAACAAGGGTGTCACCGCATTACGCGAGCCGGTGACTGTGGTATCCAGCGTGGCCACATATTCCACAGAACGCGCAATACGCTCGACATGCGTTTTTTTCGCCAGCGCCAAACCGCACGGAATCGGTGAACCAATCATCTTATGGCCACTAATCGCAATACTATCTACTCCGGCGCTGA
This sequence comes from Methylococcales bacterium, assembly GCA_965224565.1. Taxonomy (GTDB): domain Bacteria; phylum Pseudomonadota; class Gammaproteobacteria; order Methylococcales; family DRLZ01; genus DRLZ01. The sequence goes on from CBDCZN010000001.1 coordinate 819,993, forward strand.
AATCAAATGGTTGAGGCTGTTCCACGAACGGCAGAATCATTCCACTCAGAGCTGCATCCGCGTGAATATAATACGCACTGATCGCGCAATCTTGCATAATGCTTTGAATAGTCTGCAAATTATCCACAGCACCAGTCATTGTGGTGCCGATATTAGCAAAAATTATCGGTGGCACATCGCGGTGGATACGAATCGTCTCTGCCAGATCTTTATAATCCATCTCGCCGTTAGGCTGGCTTTTAATCATGATATTACGCGCATGCACCATGCGCAGAATCTTCGGCACACTGTAATGCGTCGCCTCAGAATAATACACCAAACCTTCCGGAAACAGTTCGCGAGCCAGATAAATGCCGTACATATTGCCTTCGGTACCACCATTTGTGACGTAACCCCAAATCTCATCCAGATTGGTGTGGGTTAGTTCGGCAAAATAAGCAATCACCTCACGTTCGTATTCGTGGGTATTCAGATGATAATTACTGTCCAGAAACGGATCACCGACATTGTTCATCGGTAACGATAGGAAAGGATACAGCTCACTGTAATCGAATACACGGGTACAGGGATAACCGAGAAAATGATCGGCTTCCTTCTGCATATAGCTCAGAGAATTTTGCAAACGTTGTTGCTGAGCGGGCGCCAGGTTGCAATGAGCCAATCGATCATAGATGGATTTCATGCTTGCCTCCTGTTATTGATTCAGGTCGCAGTGGTCATAAAATTAAAATTTAGCGAACTGAATTACTGTGAGGTAATAACTGTATTTTCCTGTCTTGAGATTTACTCTTGTTAGGCTGTTTTTACTGGACAAAGTTCCTGTGATTATATTTTACCCAGCGGCATTAACAAAACTACTCCTATATTTCCGTGCTCGTGTCATTAGACTGCATGATAAATCTCAATCAATTTTGTAACTTTCTACCCAGGTTGCTTTTCCTTTAGATTTTTTGGACGTAATATAAATCATGTTGCCTAAGGCAACGGGCCGAGAAAGTGGTATCCCTGTCCCAAGCAGTGTTTTTTGAGCAATCAATTGGCCATCTTTAATACGCACACCATAAAGCGTTCCGGGTGAACCAATCTCAATCACCCAGATCACATCACCATGTTTTTCCAATGTGGTGATCACAGGCAATGTGGGAGCGCTGCGAAAAGTTGCTGTTGCAGCTTTGTTTTTGGGATTGGAAAATTGCCAAAAACGCTCAAATTGTGGTTTACCGTCTTTTTGAACTATTTTTAAAGCGATTAAACCAGCCGCATGTGTTTTGTCACTAACAAACGTTGGAAAAATAACTACAGGTACTTCACCAAACATTGAAACCGCTGGGTGGTTAACCATCATGCCTCTCCATGAGAGCGCGCAAGGATCAGCCTCTGTACCGCAAGTCTCAATTAACTGGAAGCGGTCAAACATTGTACCTAGGTGATTAGCGTCCAGAAGGTACGCGGCACCTTCTTTGCCTGACTGAACAATCACCGATTGCTGGCTGCTCAGCTTTATTTTAACCGGAGCATTCGCACCTAAGTCATAATCCATCCAGGCCAGACACTCCCAATAACTCAGCTCATCGCAATCCCCAGTGACTGGTTTTAAAGGCTTGTCTCCTGGTTTTAGTCTGGGAATGAACAAATTTTTACACGACTCTATACATTCCATAGCAGGATCAGTCGGGTTGAAGTTTTGGCACAACTTGTCATCACAACCTGGATCAAAGTCCAGACCAGGTTTCACCCGCATCAAAGTGTTAGCGTAATCATGTCTTGCTAGATTGGTTTGACCATTGCCGGTTGGCACCAGTAATTCATAGTCATCTCCCTGATAATAAATCTGGGGGCCAGCGGGAGTCCAAATGCCTCCAGCACAAACCATTTCGCGCGTGCCATATTTGTATTTCACTTCACATTTGCTTTCCGGCGTGGTCACTAAAGTGTTTTTAATCGCATTAGCAGTCCCTTGTTTTTTCCAGGCATCCAAATCAATTTCGAACAACCAACCGTGAAAAGGCTGGATATCAGCTGCATTACCGAAGGCAGCATAAATAAAACCTAATTCTGAACCTGGTTGCTTGGCATGTTTGACCTCTGAATGTGAAAAAGCATAAATCGAATCAAATTTGACCATGGCTTTGCCATCAGCTTGAGGAATTTCTGCTGTCAGTTCGAGAATCGGAAAATCAGCATTGAGTTTACGCTGAGCAATATCAATGACGGCAACGCGGTGACTTTCTCGTCCCTTTTCACCCAACATCTGGTAGAGCACGATAAGATTGCTTTCGACTTGTACCGGTGTTGACATGATTAAAACACGCAACCCAGGTGTTCTGGGAAGCTCTACTTGTCCTAAGTCCGCACCAGTTTCAGCATCGAGAAATGAGATCGTGCCAGTAGCAACAGGGACAATGATTTGTGGCGTTTTTGATGTGATATCAAATAATGCTGAGGCTTGTATTGGGCCATCAAAGGGTATCGAAGGATGCGTTTTAGTCGGGAAATTGCGTGTCACTTTTACCGAAAGCGTATCGCTCAACAGCGACATAGAAAATAACGATAAACCAGCAATGAAAATACAATTTTTGAGCGCAATACGAGAAGAAATAAAGTGATACATGAGGTCTCTTTAAAAAAATCCAATGATAGGTAACTCTTAATTCTTACCCTTAGAGACCAAAGATAATGCTAATGTTCCCAATATTCTGAATTCTATCGCCTACTTGTTTTCTTGGAAGTGGTTTTTTATCGATTTCGTAATGATGTTGCGCTAGATATACTTGACTTCAACAATTTCAAATTCTCTGACACCACTAGGCACCTGAACTGTAACTTCAGCACCCGCTTCCTTTCCTATCAATGCGCGTGCTATAGGAGATGTAATCGAGATGCGACCTTCTTTGATATCAGCCTCATCTTCGCCAACAAGCTGATAAGTCACATTCTCGCCATTGTCGATATCTTCCAGTTCAATCGTTGCTCCAAAGATTACTCTTCCGCCACCATCGATCTTGGTGATATCAATAATTTGCGCGTTAGACAGTTTGCCTTCTAAATCCTTAATGCGCGCTTCAATAAATCCTTGTTGTTCACGCGCAGCATGGTATTCGGCATTTTCTTTCAGATCGCCATGCTCCCTGGCATCCGCAATATCCTGGATGACACGAGGCCGATCATTATTTTTCAAGCCTTGTAATTCTACACGCAGTTTTTCTGCGCCATTAACTGTTAAAGGTATTTTATCCATAGTGTTTATCCTGTAGAACCATGTTATCACATGGTATAAAAATCAGAGCTTGCGATGCAGTTCCTGGAGAGCAATCACCGAGTTTGTGTTTTTTTGCGTGAGTGCCAGGCAAGTTGCCACAGCTCCTGCCAAGGTGGTTATGTATGTGACTTGATGTTGCAATGCTTCTCTACGTAGTAGATAGGAATCTGCGATGGCTTTTTTGCCAGATGTTGTATTGATTAATAATTGAATTTCATTGTTTTTAATCATGTCCACAATATGCGGTCGGGCTTGTTTGATTTTGTTGGCAATTGCACATTCAATTCCGGCGTCCTGCAATGTTTTTGCGGTTCTGCCGGTTGCTGCCAATTCAAAGCCAACTGCTTGTAAACTACGCGCAACTGGAATTATTTTTTGCTTGTCAGCATCGCGTACACTAATTAACGCTTTACCGCCTTTTAGTGGTTTTTCCCCTGCGCCCCGTTGAGCCTTGGCATAGGCTTCACCAAAACTTGCGCCAACGCCCATTACTTCGCCAGTGGATTTCATTTCCGGACCGAGCAAAGTATCCACACCTGGAAATTTAATGAACGGAAAAACCGCTTCTTTTACCGAATAGTACTCCGGGATACGTTCTTCGGTAGCATCTTGTTGTTGCAGGGTCTGGCCAATCATGCATTTCGCGGCAATTTTGGCGAGTGGGTAACCCGTTGCTTTGGAAACAAAAGGAACAGTACGTGAAGCACGAGGATTGACTTCCAGTACAAAAACATCCTCTCCCTGTATAGCAAACTGAGCGTTCATTAGTCCAACGACATTTAGACTGCGCGCCAGCTGGGTGACTTGTTGGCGAATCTTGTCCAGCAGTTTATCGTCAAGATCATAAGCCGGTAGCGAGCAAGCTGAATCACCAGAATGAATACCGGCTTGCTCAATGTGCTGCATTAAGCCGCCAATCAGAACCTGTTCGCCATCGCAAATCACATCGACATCCATTTCGATGGCGTTATCCAGAAAACGATCCAGCAGAACCGGCGATTCATTGGAAACATCAACCGCATCTTGCATATACGTGCGTAATTCATCGTGGTTAAACACAATTTCCATGGCGCGCCCACCCAGCACATACGATGGACGCACAACCAAAGGATAACCCAGTTGTTCTGCACAACTAATCGCTTGTTCTGTCGAACGTGCGGTGCGATTCGGTGGTTGCTTGAGTTTGAGTTGATCAATCAGTTGCTGAAAACGCTCACGATCTTCAGCCAGATCAATCGCATCAGGACTGGTGCCAATAATCGGCACAGCTTCAGCTTCCAGTGCGCGTGCCAGTTTTAGTGGTGTTTGTCCACCGTATTGCACAATTACCCCTGTGGGTTTTTCAATACGAATTATTTCCAGCACATCTTCCAGCGTTACCGGCTCGAAATAAAGTCGGTCTGAAGTATCAAAATCGGTGGACACTGTTTCCGGATTACAGTTGATCATGATACTTTCGTAGCCTGCTTCACGCATTGCCATTGATGCATGAACGCAACAGTAATCAAACTCAATGCCCTGACCGATGCGATTCGGACCACCCCCAAGAATAATTATTTTTTCTCGATCAGTTGGTAGTGCTTCGCATTCTTGCTCGTAGGTGGAATACAAATAAGCTGTGTTTGATGAAAATTCAGCAGCACATGAATCGATGCGTTTATAGACTGGATGAATACCCAGTTGATGACGCAATTTTCGTACTAAGTCTTGTGTGCTATCAAGCAAGGTTGCCAAGCGAGTATCTGCAAAACCTTTACGTTTTAACTGACGTAATTGTCCTGCCGTCATGTCTTCGAGAGACTGACTGGTCAGTTGCTGCTCGATGCACACTAGATCTTCAATTTGCGCCAAGAACCAGCGGTCAATCTTGCAGATATCAAACACTTGATCAATGGTCATCCCGAAACGAAAAGCATCGGCAACATACCAGAGTCGATCCGGGCCTGGGAAGCGCATTTCATGGGTGATGACGTCTTCAATGTCAACATCATCACGCTCCAGCACGGATGTTTCGCTGAGACCATCGACACCAATTTCCAGACCGCGCAAGGCTTTTTGTAATGACTCCTGAAAAGTACGACCAATCGCCATCACTTCCCCAACAGACTTCATCTGGGTTGTCAGTCGATCGTTGGCTTGCGGGAATTTTTCGAATGCAAAACGTGGAATTTTGGTCACTACATAATCAATTGACGGCTCAAATGAGGCTGGAATCGCACCGCCAGTAATTTCATTGCGTAACTCATCCAATGTATAGCCGACAGCCAGTTTTGCAGCAACCTTGGCAATCGGAAAACCGGTTGCTTTCGATGCTAAAGCCGAGGAACGCGAAACCCGTGGATTCATTTCAATCACAATCATCCGCCCATCATCCGGATTAATTGCAAATTGCACGTTGGATCCGCCGGTATCAACACCGATTTCACGTAACACGGCAATCGATGCATCGCGCATCAATTGATATTCTTTATCGGTCAGGGTTTGGGCTGGCGCAATGGTAATCGAATCTCCGGTATGCACACCCATTGGATCAAGGTTTTCAATCGAGCAGATAATAATGCAATTATCATTCGAGTCACGCACCACTTCCATTTCGAATTCTTTCCAGCCCAACACTGATTCTTCAATCAATAATTCATTGGTTGGGGAAAGATCGAATCCGTGCTCACAGATGTTGAGAAATTCTTCTCGGTTGTAGGCAATACCACCACCACTGCCGCCCATGGTAAATGAGGGACGGATAATGGTCGGAAAACCAATCTCTTCGGAAGCGGCGAGTGCCTCTGTCATGTTATTGGCAATCAGCGAACGGGCCGTTCCCAGACCCAGTTTAGTCATGGCATCGCGGAACTGCTGACGATCCTCGGCTTTATCAATCGCTTCACGGGAAGCGCCAATCATTTCCACATTGTGCATTTTGAGAATACCTTTGCGCTCAAGATCCAGCGCACAATTTAGAGCTGTTTGGCCTCCCATAGTTGGTAACAATGCATCAGGCTGCTCTTTTTCGATAATGCTGGCAACGGTTTGCCAGTCAATTGGTTCGATGTAAATCGCATCAGCAGTTTCCGGATCGGTCATGATCGTCGCCGGATTGGAATTGACCAGGATGACCCGGTAACCTTCTTGCTTCAGCGCCTTGCATGCCTGGGTTCCCGAGTAATCAAACTCGCAAGCCTGGCCAATCACTATCGGGCCTGCGCCCAGTAGTAAAATCGATTGTAGATCGGTTCTTTTTGGCATTGTGACAGTTAACTCGCAGGACGTGGGTGGTTGATCATCAGTTCAACAAATTGATCGAATAGTGACTCGATATCGTGTGGACCAGGACTGGCTTCTGGATGTCCCTGAAAACCCATCGCCGGACAATTAACATGCTTGATACCTTGCAGTGAGCCATCAAATAATGAGCGGTGGGTTGGCTGTAAGTGTCCAGGCAAGCTATTTTCATCGACAGCAAAGCCGTGATTCTGACTGGTAATCATCACCTTGCCACTAGCAAGATTCTGTACTGGATGATTGGCTCCATGATGGCCAAATTTCATTTTGATGGTTTTGGCATCAGCAGCCAATGCAAGCAACTGATGACCCAGGCAAATACCGAAAATAGGCAGTTTATGTTCCAGCAAATCACGAATCGCCTGAATTGCGTAATCACAAGGCTCAGGGTCACCAGGCCCATTCGACAATAGCACACCATCTGGCTTGAGCTTCAATACTTCGCTTGCTGTGGTGGTTGCTGGTACGACACTCACCTTGCACTGTCGGTTTGCCAGCAATCTAAGAATATTGCGCTTGACTCCGAAATCGTAGACAACGACATGTCGCTTTGTTTCAGACACTTCGGAATAGCCCGTCTCCAGTTGCCAGGTGGATTGTGTCCATTGATAAGCATTGGATGTGCTGACCTGTTTGGCTAGATCCATCCCTTTCAGCCCTGAAAAAGCTTTTGCGGCTGTTAATCCAACGCTGGAATCCACAGCATCACCAGCCATAATGCAACCACGTTGCGCTCCTTTATCACGTAGCAAACGGGTCAACCGGCGCGTATCAATATCGGCAATTCCAACAACATGATGGTGCTGAAGATAGTCTTGCAGACTGGATTCGGATCGCCAGTTGCTGGTGGCTAACGGTAAATCCCGAATCACCAAGCCACTGACATGAATCGCTGCTGATTCCTCATCTTCAATTGTCGTTCCCGTATTGCCAATATGTGGATAAGTCAGCGTAACGATTTGGCGCGCATAAGAAGGATCGGTAAGAATTTCCTGGTAACCAGTCATTGCTGTATTAAAAACCACTTCTCCAACAGATTGACCATCTATACCGATAGCAATGCCATCGAATTGACTGCCATCTTCAAGTACTAGCAGCGCAGGTTTGCTCAAGATTGACTCCGTTTTGATTAAAAACGAGAAGAATCAGCCGACACTTCTCATATTCAGTGAATATAAAAAAATACCTGTAAACACTCAGCTTATTTCCAAAATTAGTTGCATACAAGCAGAAAACGCTCCAGGCGTTTTGTTGTGATGCCATCGTTAGCTAATGATGGAGACAAGCTGATTAATTACAGATATATCGGGTCAATTGTACGGTATTCAGTGAGTCAGTGTCCATCGACAAACAAGTACAAACCACGGCAAACAATCGAAAAAAATAGCACTCGAGTAAAAAACTGTGACTTGCCTCACAAAAAAACACTTCACATTAAAAATCAACTAATTTTTTGGAGAAGATGGTCGATAAAAAATTATTAGCTGTTTTCTCGATTGCTCATTTTGACATCAATTTTGGATATTCACTATTTCTAATGAAAACAAAACTTTCAACACGACAGGTATTACTATGAATAAGCGCTCTCGTCATATTCAACTTATCTTCTTTACCTGTCTGCTATTGATCAGTAGCAACAGCCATGCGCTGGTGTGCTCTCTTGATGTTGATGACAACGGTCAAAAAGATGCATTGACCGATGGCTTGCTGATTCTTCGTCATCTATTTGGCTTATCAGGCGCTGCGCTTACTCAAAATGCAATAGGAGCCAATGCCCAACGAAATACCCCCAGACAAATAGCCAATTATCTCAATACAGTCGAGTGTCAACAATTTTTTGATGTTGACGGCAACCAGTCGACTGATGCGTTGACCGATGGTTTGATAATAATTCGCAAACTATTTGGCTTAAAAGGTGATGCATTGATTAAAAATGCTATCAGCAAAAATGCAACGCGTGTTTCAGCAACTAAGATTATTGAATGGCTGGATGTTGATAACCGACAACAGCCAGAGCCAAAGCCAGAACCAGAAAACCTGAATTCAGCAGATGCTGCGCGTTTTCTTACTCAAGCTACTTTTGGCCCAACTGACGAGAGCATTAATAAACTAGTTGAGACTGGAAGTTATAAAACCTGGTTAAAACAACAGATGGCCACGCCGATAGGCTATCAGCTCAAGTCTACACAAGACTACTGGCTAAAAAACTGCCCATTAAATAGAGATGGTAAACTCATCAATCACCCATCTGAAATTGTCGATACCTGGGAAGCCAATCACGGTCGTCACAATACCTGGTGGCAATCAGTGCTGCATGGTGATGATCAACTGCGACAACGTGTTGCTTTTGCCCTTAGCCAAATTTTTGTTGTTTCGGATAAACCACAAATGTTGCAAGACTCCCAATTCGGGATGGCTAGCTACTACGATACGCTATTGAAACACTCGTTCGGGAATTATCGAGATTTGCTCGAAGATGTGACCTTGCATCCTGCCATGGGCTTATATTTGGGCACGCTACGCAATCAAAAAGCCGATACTGAACGGAATATCCGCCCTGATGAAAACTATGCCCGTGAAGTGTTGCAGCTATTTTCAATTGGTGTCCATGAACTGAATATTAATGGCACATTAATACTAGAAAATGGGCAACCCATTCCAACCTATGATCAGCAAACTATTCAGGAGTTTTCCCGAGTGTTCACTGGCTGGAATTATGCAGATGTGAATTGGAAAACATGGATTGGCAATGGCAGTCGACTGCTCCCAATGATTCCAAATGAACAATTTCATGACCGTAATGAAAAAGAGCTGCTCAATGGAGCTGTTCTAGCAGCCAACCAATCTGCACGAGCCGATCTTGATGCTACTCTGGATAATATTTTCAATCATCCAAATGTTGGACCGTTTATCTCAAAACAACTGATTCAGCGCTTGGTCACCAGTAACCCGACACCAGCTTATGTTGGTCGTGTTGCCAGAGCATTTAACAATAACGGTAACGGCATTCGTGGTGATTTGGCTGCAGTAGTTAATGCTATTCTTTTAGATGATGAAGCGCGTAATGGACACAAAAAAATAGCTTACTTCGGAAAATTAAAAGAGCCACTGTTACGACTCACTCATTTTTTTCGCGCCTTTGATTTACAACCTAACATTAAAGAAGGAAGCTTTTGGGAGCATGTATCCTGCGGGCGTGGTGAATACCCGGCCTATGTTATTGGTCATACCTGGTCAAACTTGCCTAAGCTGGGAAAAGAAATTGGACAAGCCGTACTACGAGCACCAAGTGTATTCAATTTTTATCGCCCAGACTATACCCCATCCGGGATGCCTGGCAAGAATACTCTGGTTGCACCTGAGTTTCAGCTTGCAACAGAAAATTTTGTGATCAACACAACCAACTTACTCAACTACAGTATTTACTGGGCAAAACCAACAGCAGGAGTCAATGATGAGGGGCATAGCTGGCTGGATTTTTCACAGGTTAGTCCATTAGCCAACAATGCAGATAATTTACTGAATCACCTTAGTCGGGTGTTATTGAGTGACACAATGTCAGACCAATTGCGAACGATTATCAAAAGGCATTTAGCCGACCCAGGCTTTCAACATCATGACAATATTAAGCTGGACAAAACACGTGACGCAATTGCGTTAATTTTGGTCTCTCCAGAGTATCTTATTCAACAATAAATTGATCCGCTAAATACCTGAAGTTAGGGCAGGAATTTTCGTCTCCATTAGTAGACAACAGGAACTCAAATGAGTAATCACATAAATCAACAACGTCGCAAATTTATTAAAATGGCAATGGTCGGCGGAGCGTCAACCATGCTTGCCACTCAAAACAAATTGAACTTGATGAGTTCGGCAATGGCCAGTGAATATTCAACGATGAATGATTACAAAAGCCTGGTTTGTATCTACCTGCGCGGAGGTAACGATGCATTTAATATGCTGGTGCCACGGGTTAGCTCTGAATATACAAATTATCAGAAAACACGACAGAAGATGGCGATACCCAAAAGTAATTTATTGCCTATTGCCAATGGACAATATGGCTTTCATCCATCCATGCCATTAATCAGGAACCTCTATAATCAGCAGCAGCTAGCTGTGGTCGCCAATACAGGCGTGTTGTTTCGTCCAACCACCCTGAATAGTTTCCGCAACAATCATTTAATCCCACCCGACTTATTTTCACATAGCCACCAAATGGATATCTGGCAAACTGGTTATGCACCTAACCCAGGGATCATTCGTCCAGGATGGGGGGGATTAATTGCCGATAAGCTAAATAGCGCCAACCAGACGAATGCTGGAATACCACCAACGTTTACTCTAAGTGGGACCAATCTCTGGCAAACAGGTGAAATTACACGTCAACTGGGAGTGGGTTCATCTGGCATCAAGAAGTTTAGATTTTTCAGTGAAAAGAAATGGGAACTCAGTAGAAGACGCGCATTTGAGGAAATCATGCAAATGAACTCCAGTCATCCGCTACAATCACAGATGCAACACATCATCAACGACACCCGTGGCCGTGTTGGAGAAGTCAAACTAGCACTTGATCAAAGCCCAGAATTGACAAGTGAATTCGACAGCAATAATCGGCTTGCCAAACAATTACGCATGGTGGCTAAATTAATTTCTGTGCGTGAACAGCTTGGCATGAAACGCCAATTATTTTTTGTTAGTGCTGGCTCGTGGGATACCCATAGCAACCAAGTGAAAGATCACGCCGACTTACTGGCAATGCTGGATGGCGGCATTGGGAGCTTCCAGAATTCTTTGCAAGAATTGGATGCAATGGGTATTGCGAGCACTAACAGTGTGACAACATTCACAGCATCTGAATTCGGCCGCACATTAACCAGTAACGGCGACGGAACAGACCATGGCTGGGCCAGCCACTACCTGGTATCTGGTGGAGCCGTTCAAGGTGGACTAATACACGGCAATATACCAGCAATGGAAATTGGTGGAGAAAATGATGCAACCGGAGAATATGGCACACCAGCAGGCCGCTTTATTCCTGAATATTCTGTTGATCAATACGGTGCTACACTTGCACGTTGGCTTGGAGTCTCCGAAGCAGACATCCCAACAATTTTTCCGAATCTGAAAAACTTTAGTCAAAAAGACCTAGGATTTATGGGATGAAACAGGGCTGGTTCACATTTCAATTGTAGTGATTGTTAGCTCGCCATTTCCATTCGTAGTCATTCCTATAACCCTTTGATAATAACAATCAACTCCAATCAAGGAAGACTTCTCTGTGCGAAACCCTGTGAGTAAAGTATAATTTAAAAGATAAGTTGCATGGGCATATCACCAAACTGATTGCTCAACAACATGGAGAGATGGCCGAGTGGTCGAAGGCGCACGCTTGGAAAGCGTGTATACGGCAACGTATCGAGGGTTCGAATCCCTCTCTCTCCGCCATTTTCCTCGCCTCGAACCATCGAAAAACACACTCAATTCAAGCACTTTTCTCTTCGACTTTTTTTGACCAGACAGCTTCTTGGATTTAATCTTGAGGTTTAACCAATAAACCGATTAAAGCTCCTGCGAGAGCAAGCTCAACAACACTGGCAATAAACCAGTTAACAGCAAGGCTGAGTGGAATCGGCATATAACAATATGAACCGAATCCCATAGAAACGCCAGTTGCAATACCTAAAATCAGGCCATATTTAATGCCTGATACCAATGACTTGGGATTAATTAAATAACTATAAATGGCTACAAAGCAGATGCTGAAAATAAGTGTAACCGCAGACATTAGGAGCATATTCATTTCATCTTCTGGTCGCCACAAATTAGCAGTTGCCTGATATGTTGATTTGAGAAGTACCCCATGAATCATGAAGTCCAATATTGACCATGTAATAAACACAGCAATCACTGCCCATATTGTTTGTTTTATCATTGTCTTCTCCGTATTTGTCATTTTCTAGACAGGTTCTTAGAAGTCGCTATCCCGTTTCTGGATAACGTTCAACCATGCAATCAATTAACCAAAGACGGACAAGTATCTCGGGCTTGTAAGATTTTGACCAAACAACCACCAGCGCTGTGCAATATCAAATCCTCAAGGTATCAATGCCTGAAGATGGTTTTCGATGTCAACCGCTGAACAACGACTACAATTATCGCTCACGGAATCTGTGATGAGCGCATCAGCACGACTACCAAATAGGTAGCGAATAATCAGTAACCCATCAGTCAGCGCATCCACTTCTCCATTGCCGTCAATATCTGAAGTCCCTGAAAGACTACATTGTTCCAAAAAGGGTTCAAGATCAGCAGCCGAACAGTTAGCGCAATCACCTGCAACGGCATCCACAGTCAAGCTTTCATTGCGAGAGCCAAACAGATAACGAATAAATAATAATCCATCTGTTAAGGCATCAGTACTGGCATTGCCATCGGCATCCAGCGTACATCCCGTAGGTGTTGGCAAATTAAATACATACGCTGCCCCGGCTTCAGAAATTGAATTATCGTTTTGATCGCCATCGACCCCGGTGGCGTTGCTGCCCTCACCACGAGCACTGAAGATCACGGTGTTGCCAGAAATAGCAACAAATTCACCAAATTTGTCTCCCGTACCGGTATTGGAGGCAGGGTCACCGCATTAAAACTTGATTGAATGCAATTGATTAGGAGATCATTATGAGAACTTACATAAGGATTTCTCATGACAGCCAGCATAATAGATCATTTTTCCACCCTAAAAGACCCGAGGATAGAACGCCACAAGCAACATAAGTTAATAGACATCATTGTCCTTACTCTATCTGCGGTTGCCAGCGGCGCAGATGGATGGGAAGCGATAGAAGACTTTGGTCAAGAAAAATTAAGTTGGCTCCGTCAATATATTGCACTTGAGAACGGAGTCCCGTCGCACGACTGTATAGCCTATGTTCTCTCAAGACTATCACCTACCGGTTTTCGCGAGTGTTTTATGAGTTGGACACAATCGGTATTGACCGTAACAGGTGGAGAAGTCATTGCCATCGATGGCAAAACAGCTCGCGGTTCACGTGACCGCAAGAACGACCGAAATCCACTGCATATGGTGAGTGCATGGGCGTGCAGCAACCGCATGGTTTTGGGTCAACAAGCAACGGATGATAAATCTAATGAGATTACAGCCATTCCGAAACTACTTAAATTGCTCGAACTCAAGGGCTGTATCATCACGATTGATGCGATGGGTTGTCAACGAGCGATTGCTAAACAAGTGATTGAACAAAATGGGGATTATGTACTGGGATTGAAAGGTAATCAGAGCAAGCTTCATGAAGCGGTTGAAGATTTCTTTGTCACCGCGCAAGCCAACCACTTCAGAGGTATCAATTACGACTATGAGGAAGAACTCGATAAGGCGCATGGCAGGTTGGAGACACGACGATACTGGGTGAGTGATGATTTGCTGAGTCTTCCTAATACCCACCAATGGAAGGGATTAAAAAGCATTGGCATGGTCGAGCGCGAATGCCTTCAAGGGAAGACTAAATCTCTCGAGCGTCGTTACTTCATCAACTCGATTCCTGCGGTTGCCAAGCCCTTCGCAAATGCTGTACGTGGGCACTGGGGCGTTGAAAATCCACTTCATTGGCGACTGGATGTCATCTTTGGTGACGACGCGAGCCGAATCAAAGGAAATGCTGCTACGATCATGACGAGTATTCGTCATCTCTGCCTGAATTTGTTTCAACAGGAAGCTTCTTCTCTCAGCCTTGCAAAGAAAAAGAGAAAAGCCGCTTGGAACGATGCTTATCGCGCCAAAATCATGTTTTCAAATGCTTTTTAATGCGGTGGCCCTGGTATTGGAGGCTTTCAGATAGGATTGTTGACTCCAGGTACTGCCACTGCGGGCAAACACATAGACCGCCCCGGCACCAGGTGCTGAATTATTGCTTTGATCGCCATCGATCCCGGTGGCGTTGCTGTCCTCTGAGGCTGCACCAACTACCACTGTGTTACCTGCAATTGCGACAGATGTGCCAAATCGATCAAATGCTGCAGTATTGGAGGCTTTGAGATAGGCTTGCTGACTCCAGATGTTGCCATTGCGTGCAAACACATAGGCTGCTCCGGCATTAAATTCTGAATTATCACTTTGATTGCCATTGACACCGATAGCGTTACTAGCCTCATTTTGCAAGCCAACCACCAATGTATCACCTGCGATGGCGACAGATTCGCCAAATTGGTCTTGTGAATCGGTATTGGAAGCTTTGAGATAAGCTTGTTGGCTCCAGGTGCTACCACTGCGGGTAAACACATAGACTGCCCCAGCACCACCTAAAACACCTCTTGCTGAATTATCCCCTTGATCTCCATCGACTCCGGTAGTGTTGTTAGCCTCGCCAGTTGCTCCGACCACCACGGTGTTGCCTGCGAAGGCGACAGAGCTGCCAAATTGGTCACCTGAATCGGAATTGGAGGCTTTGAGATAGGCCTGCTGGCTCCAGGTGCCGCCACTGCGGATGAACACATAGGCTGCCCCGGCACCACGTAAAGCGCCACCACTTGCTGAATTATCGTTTTGATCACCATTGACCCCGGTGGCGTTGCTGGCTTCACCAGTTGCACCGACCACCACGGTATTGCCTGCCATGGTGACAGAGATGCCAAATTGATCATTCGCATCGGTATTGGAGGCTTTGAGATAGGCTTGCTGACTCCAGGTGCTGCCACTGCGGGTGAACACATAGGCTGCCCCGGCACCAGGTGCTGGAATATCGCTTTGATTGTTGCCATCAACCCCAGTAGCATTGCTGGATTCAAACGATGCGCCAACCACCACCGTATTGCCTGCGATGGCGACAGAGATGCCAAACTGACTACCCAGTTTGGTATTGGAGGCTTTGAGATAAGCTTGCTGGCTCCAGATACCGCCACTACGGGTGAACACATAGACCGCCCCGGCATCCGGTGCTGAATTATCGCTTTGATCGCCATCGACCCCAGTGGCGTTGCTGTCCTCACCAAATGCGCCGACCACTACGGTATTGCCAGAAATGGCGACAGAGCGACCAAATCGGTCACTCGCCCCGGTATTGGAAGCCTTAAGATAGGCTTGTTGCTGAAAACTGGGATCGATAGTCAGTGGATACTGAGCATGACTATCCTCGACAATCAGACTCAGAATGTTATTCGTTAACTGCATTTTTGCTGGCAAGGTTCGGCCGGTCGCATCCCAGATCTTCAGTTTGTCGTAAGTAATCCTGGTGCCAGTCGCATGGGTAAAGTGGATACTGTTACCGAATTGTCTGGCTTGCAATTCACTATCCAGTGTCATTTGCAATGTCAGTGGCTCATCGCTGGTTTTACCAGCAGGTCGCTGTTCGATGCTGAACCATTGCTCAAGACGGGTTGGTGAGTTAATCCACCATTCTTTGATGTTGTCATTCCACTGGTAGGTAACCGTGGAATTGTCTGCACTGATCTGTTGTGGCTTATCCAGTGGTTGTAAGGCTTGATAACCGATTGCCTTGAGTGTCATACCCAACTGGTAGCTTGGCATTTGCTTATCGAGTGGGGTCAATGAGGTGGTGCCATTGCTGTTATAGCGAATTTGCCAGCCGTGGGCTGGATTTGAGGAATTATAGCCACCAGATGCATTTGCATAAGCACGGTACTTTCCAGCGTTGATTTGTTGATGAATACTTGACCATTCGGGTGCTGATAAACCGTCAGGAGATTGATCTGCTTGAATTAGCTCACTATTTTGAATGGGTTGGTTTTGCCATGCTTCCAGCGCTTTAACCGGAATTACTACTGTCGCTGTTAATAAACAGACGAGTAAAGTTAGTAACGTAAATTGTGCTGTTTTAGTTTGGTTGTGCATAAGTAAATCCCTCCTCAAAATACTCTGGACTAGAGGAAACTTCAATTCTCTACATCAGTTACTTATCAGTTTACTCTATGTCTGAGTATATGTATTCAGTTATTTTAGTATAACATACTATTTATTTTTTACATTATCACTCTAATTACTTTTGTACGTCAATCGACCAATAAACAATAATTTTCTGGTTACTTTTATTTTTAAAGCCGAATTTAATAGTGGATTAAAGCTGTTATTTAGGAAAATTTTACCCCCCATGAAAAAACAAGCAACTGAAGGAGTATTACATAATATTTTACATTAATATATAATATGTAAAATGTTGTATGTTTAAAAAAATTTAGCGACATTAAACCCAGGGCTTTTAAAAAAAAACATACAAAATCAATAAATTATTTGTTTTCTTAACAGAATAGCCTGTAACTTATCTCCACAGCCTACACACTAAACTATAGTTATGAGGATCAAGATGAGTTATCTTATCTATCTGAAAAACGAGTTGATCTACTTAGAAACTTCCCTGGCTAGATCATAAATAGTTAATTACAATAATTAGGTGTATTATTTATGAGAATTTATAAGCTATCTGTTCAATATTTACTGATGTGTTCCACACTGTTGCTAGTGATTATGACAAGTGATGTCAATGCAAGACACAGGAGAGGCGCAGGATGGTGGAACTCATCACAGAGAAACCTGCATGCCGTAGCAAACATTCGTCCCTGTAACAGTGATGATGACATTCATGGGTGGGCGCATTTAGAGGAGAAAAGCTCTTATCAGGGTGTAAAAAAGGTAAAAGTTAAAGTCGTTCTGCGAGGGTGGGATGTTCCTGACGGAGAACATGGCTTGCATATTCATGAAGTAGCAAGCTGCGAGCCCTGCGGATCTGCTGGAGGACACTTTGACCCAGGGCCGAACAGTAACTCAAGTCCCGATGGAAACCATCCTTTTCATTTGGGTGACCTGGTGAATATTAATGTCAATGATGGGTATGGCGAGATGAGAACCACAACCACTCGCGTCACGCTCTCAGATGGACCAACCAGCATCTTTGATGGAGATGGCAGTGCCTTTATTATCCATATCGATTCTGATACTTTCTGCCCGAATGGCGAGGAAGCAAGTTGTGCAGGAGGTGGTCGCTTGGCCTGTGGGATTATCGAGCGCGCAAGATAGTAAATAATGCTGTTTATCGTTCGACACAGTGCATGCGACAGTACCAAGCATTTAATTTAAAGTACGAACGAGCAAGGCCGAAAAACTTAGCGGGCGAAAGTCCCGCTCTAAGCAAGATAATCTTTCACTCGTCGAGACCTCTTTTATGCCACGCTGCGCTCTTCAGCATGGCATAGATCGACTCTAAAATCCGATATGTATTCCCACCAGAACCAGGTACGACAAAACGCACTTCATCAAGTAACAGACCACTGCGAGTTTTGCCTCGTGATACTGTCAATGTTCCCAGTTCAGTTTCTGTCCTGTAATTCACTTTTGTATCATCATAACTGGCGCCAACTATTAGTTGATTTTCTACATCTTCACATTCCCGAAAATCACCGCAACCCATCAATGGCATCGGGTTAATAATTTCCATAGTTGGTAATTTGCAGCTTGACACCAGCTTGGGCTAGTCTAGTAACACAACTAAAACAGAGAACAACAACTACGCTAAACAGCGAATATCTTCAAGCTCAAAATTCTTATTCATCAAAATTTTAAAAAATCAGCTATTTTACTGTAGGATGAAATTAATATGAATGAATCGTCTAATGAGCGAGTAAATTTTCTTGACTGGAAAACAAGACTGTAAGGAGCGAGAAAATTCATTATATCCCCGCTCCTAGGTGCCACTGATTGTTATTCTATTGCAATCGCTATTAAACATAGTTTTGAATATTTTGTGCATCAAGATGCTTATGCATGAGAAATAGAGGTATTTTTGAGCTATCATATCGGATGGATTATCAGTACTCTGTACATTACATTGTGCAAAAACCTGAAGAGAAGAATGTGCCATGGAAATAAACCAACACCTCAAAGCAACAATGACAAAAACCGAGGCACGAATTCTTGGGTGTTTAATGGAAAAACAACTCACTACTCCCAACGGTTATCCATTAACTCTCAATGCTTTGGCTAATGGCTGCAATCAAAAAAGCAATCGTGAGCCAACCATGAATTTACCTCCAGGAGAAGTGGAACATACCGCCAAAGAGTTAGATTTGCGTGGATTGGTGCGTATCGATTATGGTGAACGCACACATCGAGTAAGCCATCGAATGACCACAACTTATATGTTGGATACTAAAAAGCAAGCTATTCTGACGGTTTTAATGCTGCATTATCCACAAACGCTGAATGATATCCGCAGACGCAGTGAACGCATGGCTGAATGGTCTGATAACAGTGAAATAGAGCTTATCTTATTGGAATTAATTGAGCAGGAATCATCATTGGTGATTTTAATTCCAAAAGGTGAAGGGCGCCGCGAGGATCGTTACACACATACTTTGTGTGGGAAAATTGATCCCGGAGAACTGGAACTGACCAAATCGTCATCTACACAATCGTCAAGTAGGCAACTAGATAATGATCGACTGACAGAATTAGAACAACGAGTGGCTGTTTTGGAAGAAAAACTCAGGGAAAAATAGCAAAGTAATGACAGATTCGATTAACTGGCTTACCTTTATTTGCTTTCAAGAAAATAAACTAACAGCCGTTGAATGTGAATAAACACAGACTGTAAAATACAATTTACGATTCTCCTCCTCACATATTCATTCTGAAATAAAACTTGCAGGAACAAAGAAATCTAGCTTAAACAACTTTCGAAACTGACTAGTCTTTTCCCAATTTAGGAAAATGCCTATGCCAGCCTCGAAAGCTTGATTCCAGTTCCTGGTAGACTTATTGTTCCAGCAAGGCAATCTTTTGTAACAATCCATCAGCCACTGGTTTTATCACTGCCCCAACACCTGGAATTGCAACAGCTTTATCAATTAAAGCCTGTAACTGAGGCAACCCACCGGAAATCACCTGTTTTACCGGCTCCCTTGCAGCTACTGGTAATTTACTAACAATATTCACCAATCCACCAATTTTTTCTGAAGCAGCATTCAACTGTGGAACGGCTTGTTGTGCTGATTCAACATCACTAATTGAGCCAAGTGAATTAGTCACAGAGCCAAGAATCACACTCAGTTCTTCTTTAACATCTACTGTAGGTACTTCGACGTTTACAGCAGGGACTTCTGGCACTTCCACATCATTGTTGATTATGGTATCAGTTGTACTCTGAGGAATTGTTGTGCCCTCAGGAATTTCAATCTCACTTTTAGTAAATCTGTCATAGGCAAACCAAATAACCCCGCACAGCAGAGCAAGTGGTAACAACCTCGCAAGCCATGAGCCACCAGTAGATTCAGTTGGCTCAGGAATATTGTTCACATTCGCAGCCATATCGGGCTTAGATCTGGGTGTGGGTCGTGGTGCAGGCTCAGATGCTGATAATTGCTGAATAAATCCAGATGGCATAGCGGCAGCGACATTTTCTTTCTGCCCACTAAACATGTCCATCAGGCTACCCACATTGACACCCCCACTTCCAAGCAGTTTACGTTTGATTAAACTGAAAATCACTGGTGCCAAAAAACCCAATAGCGACTTGCTTGAACCTTTTCCAAGACCACTAAAACCGGCAATTGTACTGGCCAGGGTGCCAAGTACGTTATTACCTAATAGTGATGAAAGTACGTTAGCACCACCAGACAACAGTGAACTTTGACTATCTGAATTTCCCAAAAGATCGCCTAAGTTATCCAAAATGCTATCATCTTGTTTATTAATTGCATTAACCATGTCATTCGCTTTTGTGCTGTCGGAACCTGCATTCATCAGACCTTCCAGCAATCCTGGAATTGCACCTCCGATAGCCGAACTGGCCTGATTAGCATCTCCGCCCAGCATACTACTGACTTGATTCATTACTTGATCGCTTAGTTGATCCTTAATCAGATCGATAAGATTAAAACTCATAATGGATACTCCTCCTTATTATTTAAGAAACCCAGTCATTGCCCCTCAACCGATACTGGATACGCAAATAGTATGCGTAAATGCGACAAAGTACAATTTTATTTGTTCAAATCAACCCTTTTTCCTCAAAAATCAACAATTTTAGAGGAAAAATTGATAAAAAGAAGGAACTATAGGGATTTGTTCTACAAATTCTGTAACTACTCAGCGAATTCAGGCAGTTTTTGTTCAAATACAAGCGTCATTGCCTGAGTCGCACTCAACCCTTGTTTGCGACAAGTTGATAGATAACCTCTAATTCGACAAAACATTTCAGCCCCTTCCATATTCCATACTCCGAAAACAGCCTGATATTTTTTGATGGACTTTCGTCATTCGAATTGAATTTTCAGCGGCATTATTGGTAAACGGCACACACGTATCCGTCATGAAGCGTAATGCATCGTCTTCATAATCAATCAGCCTTTCCAGCAAATTTCTGGCTTTGCTCCTTTTCACTCGCCCCCGTTTTGATTTTTCAGGTTTGTCCGGTGGAGGGCATTCAGTCTGTGCCCTTTCCAGCAATGTTCTATATTGACCCTTCCATTCCTTTGCTTCTTCATGGAGTAATACACCTCCCGCATTATTAATTGCTTTGTTGATGTTTTCAAGCAGTTGTTTCATTTCATGCGCCCACACCTGCTTATCTTGTTCCCAAGCTCGGTTCAATTCTCTCAGGTGATGGGCATTACAAAGTGAGTGAGTACAGTCATATTTGTAATAGGGCTTCCAATGATCATGGCATAGCGTGCCATGATAGAGAGGTAATATATTAATCGCATTCATCGCCACCGTTCCCCGTCTGGCATGAGGAAAAAAGTGTGTCCACTGCACATTGGATGCACAGTGCAACCAGTGGCCTTTACCGTTGATGTTAATGCCTGTTTCATCGGCATGGAGAATGGGGGATGCTTAATGTGGCTACACTAAACCGGACACACACATTAAAATAAACAGAAAAGGATAAAGTGTGTCTCATCATGAATGATCAAACGAAAAAAGCAAATACCTACACATCAGAATTTAAAGAATCGACGGTTAAGCGAGCGCTTGACTCCGATCAACCGATTGCTCAAACAGCACGGGATTTGGGTGTCAATCCGAATACAATTCATACTTGGATTAGCAAATATTCATCACTGAAAATGCCTGTCGCAAGAACGGATGAACATATTTATGATGAAAACAAACGTTTAAAAAAAGAACTCGCGAGAGTGACTCAGGAGCGCGATTTGCTAAAAAAGGCCACAGCGTACTTTGCGAAGGACATCGTGTGAAGTACGCCTGGATCAAGCAACACAGCGTCGATTATTCGGTGACAACACTGTGTCAGTTCATGACGGTGTCACGCAGTTGTTATTACGCATGGCTTGATGCACCGAAAACAGTGCTGGAAAAAGAGAATGGTCAATTGATCGAAACACTGACCGTTCTCTTTGAACAAGGTCGTGGCACCTATGGAACACGCCGTCTAAAAAATAAATTTGCTGAACAAGGCATCGTTGTGAGCCGTCGGCGTATTGCTCGACTCATGAGACAGGCTGGATTGTGGTGTAAAACCAAGAAAAAATTCAAAGCAACGACTGATTCTAAGCATCATCAGGCCATCGCCCCTCATCTGCTGAAAAGACAGTTCACGGTTTCACGACCTGACCGCTATTATGTCGGTGATATCACCTATATTGCGACACAGGAAGGCTGGCTCTATTTGGCTGTTGTCATTGATTTGTTTTCAAGAAAAGTGGTTGGCTGGTCGATGGATAGCCGTATGAAAGCTCAGCTGGTCAATGATGCCTTATTAATGGCTCTTTGGAAACGTAAACCCGCTCAAGGACTGGTTTGGCATACGGATCGCGGCAGTCAGTATGCATCGGATAGCCACAGGGATATTTTAAACGATCACCGTGTCACTCAATCGATGAGCCGCAAAGGAAACTGCTGGGATAACGCTGTTGCTGAAAGCTTCTTTCATACATTGAAAACTGAACTGGTACACCATGAGCAGTATCAGACCCGTGCCGATGCTAAGCAGTCAATATTTGAATAGATTGAGGTCTTTTATAATCGTGAAAGAACTCATTCTGCGAATCACTATTTGTCGCCCGTCGAGTACGAAATTCAGCATAAAGCTGTGTAATCGTGTGTACGGTAAAGTGTTGACACATTAGACTGCCCAGGTGTCTGTGTCGTTACAAGGTAAGCGCCCCAAAACCACACAGACAATGGCGTGTGACTGGACTTCATGACGGTAGTCGCCGTTAGTGACACGTTGGTGTGACACGTTGGTGTGACACGTTGGTGTGACACGTTGGTGTGACACGTTGGTGTGACACGTTGGTGTGACACGTTGGTGTGACACGTTGGTGTGACACGTTGGTGTGACACGTTGGTGTGACACGTTGGTGTGACACGTTGGTGTGACACGTTGGTGTGACACGTTGGTGTGACACGTTGGTGTGACACGTTGGTGTGACACGTTGGTGTGACAGGCTCGACACCGCAAGACGACAGATGTGCGTTTGGTGAACCGGTAGGGCTCGCCAATATCCCCGCATTTCAAACAAGTGAAGCCGTTCGGCCATCGCAAATGCTCCAGATATCGCGCGCAGGCATCGTTATCGGGAAAAACTCTCTGAAACTCGGGAAGCGTTGTCGGAAAGCCACGGGGATCCATTTAAGCAAATTAACATCATCTCATCGGATTGGCAAGGAACAAACCTGTATGACTTTAAGGACAGGTCTATTATCTCATGGGTTTATAACGTCGAATTTTCCTTAATGTCAGCCCGTTTTAGAGGGTTAAGAAATTGATTCTGGGTCGGTGGTGTTTAACAGAAAATAATGACTGTTAATAAATGCTGATGCAATGAACGGTCTGTTTTATGCATCGTTGCTCATTTTTTGAAAATTGCATTTTTTGCAGTAAAACCCTGTCAAGAACTTATTTAATTAATTGGGTATCTAGTATACTCAACCATCCACAACATGTAGTATCTAGCGATGGAAGAGCAAAGGCATCCGGTTTGTAACGTTGACTATCCTGGAACATTCCAGGAATTTGATAAGTGGTTTAGCACCGAAGAGGCTTGCCTTGCATATATTTTGACACTCAGGTGGCCTCAAGGTTTTTGTTGCCCTTCTTGCGGAGTTTTTGAAGAAAACCCGTCGATTATGGGCAGGGGTCTTTTTCTGTGCCGCAAATGCAAACGGCAAACATCCATTACTGCTGGAACATTGTTTCACAAAACACACAAGCCGCTGAGGACCTGGTTCCTTGCTATCTGGTTTGTAACGAGTCAAAAGAATGGAGCCAGCGCACTTGGACTGAAGCGTGTTCTTGGTCTTGGCAGTTACGATACTGCATGGACCTGGATGCATAAATTGCGTCGAGCAATGATACGTCCTGGTCGCGACCATCTAACAGGCGCTGTCGAAGTCGATGAAACCTATGTTGGAGGCGTAGGAAAAAAAATCAGAGGTCGTGGTGCCGAGCGTAAAGTGATTGTTGCTATTGCCGCTGAAGTCAGAGGGAAAGGCTCAGGCCGAATACGAATGTCTATGATTCGAGATGTGTCGGCGAACAGTCTTCATCAGTTTGTTTCGGATAATGTTGAAAAAGATGCGGCAGTTCGCACGGATGGATGGAAAGGATATATCGGTATTGAAGACGTTGGCTATAAGCATATTGTAAGCAATATTACCGCAAGTGGTGATCCTGCACATGTCGTCATGCCTCGTGTCCATAGAGTTGCATCCTTATTTGATCGTTGGTGGCTTGGAACTCATCAAGGAGCTATACGTCCGGTGCAACTTGCTTATTATCTTGATGAGTTTACATTCAGGTTCAATCGCCGAAATTCAAAAGCGCGTGGCTTGCTCTTCTATCGCTTGATGGAGCATGCGGTAGAATGCGCGCCGGTGCCTCGCCCTAAAATAATTGGTGGTGAACCACAACATATGGTGGTTGGTTGAGTAAACTGGATACCCATTTTTAATTATTTACGCTGAGTAGTTACCGCCGATAAAGCATTAGCTCGTCAGCTGTGATCAATTTGGCTGGGCGATTCACCCGGTCGTAGTAACCAGAACGACCCACTTGCATCACCTGACATAGGAGAATAATCGGGTAGCAGATCCGCTGATCTTGAATGAAACGGTACTTTACTTCATTTCTTTCGCGAAGAAGACACTCGCCTTTTTTAAGATTTCTTTCTCCATCTTCAGGCGTTTGTTCTCCTTACGTCGTTGAATCAGCTAGACTTTTTGGTGAGCATTCAACATGGATCCGCTGCTTTCTTCTGCGTGCTTCTTCTTCCAGTTGTAAAGCAGGTTGTCTTTGATGTTGAGCGATTGAGCTGCTTCTGCTGTAGCCTTGTTCAACTAGCGCAACGGCTTCTTCTTTAAATACCTTCGGGTACGTTTTGTACTGTCTTTTCTTGTTCATCGGCCACCTCTGCTTATAGAATATTCTCTAAAGTTGATGTGTCCAGTTTTATTAGACCAAAACATTGTGGATAGTATTTCAACCAGCCAATTGCAGATTTTTTTAAAATCAGGCAACTATAAAACCCCACAAACTAAAACAATGAATTCATACCCCCATCGAAGATGAGAGCACATTTAATAATAAGGTCAAAACAGTGAGCCACTTGCAAAACTATGAGATCACAACCGACTGAGATTGTGACTGAGTCGTCTGTTACGATTTTTTCACGGAATGGCTGTCATGTCACAGATGAACACCAGCAAATTCTTGTCATCTTGATGTGTTTTGTCAATTTAGAGCATACCGATCCTCCTGTGGGACTCAATTCCCTTTCTTTCTCCTTCAGTAAACTATCATTTACTCAAGAAAGCACAGCATCTGATTCACTGTCAGCGCTAGAATCCCAAACATTAAATGACACATCACTTTTGCATGCCCACGCACCCGAACCACACGTCCTCCAAATTCATCTTTCAAGCGCCCGTTGACGCGCTCTACAGTGCCGCGCTCTCGGTATCGTATGGTTCAGAAGATTGATGACCAATGATCCGGTTGCGTTTGTTTTCAGCGTGTATTTCATCCTTGAGCGTTTTATCGCGCCGTGGGTTTCGGTCAATCAACGGGACATGGCCTAACTGTCGACTGGTTTCATGGATCTGAGGCACATCATAGGCAGCATCCATTAAATCATAGAGGTTGGTGACACGTTGATGACTGATCATTGCCAATGGAATCGCCACTTGGCTATCATGCGTTGAAGCCGAGGTTAAGACACAACTGATTGGAATGCCACCATCGGCTGAATCAATATGCAGCTTATAGCCTGTCCAACTGGTTTTGTAACCTTGGCTGTTTTTCTTGGTTCCCACATCACAGGCTATGGGCAAATCGTCAAGCATCTCCGACAAGGGTATCCCTGTGGCCTGCTTTTCAATCCGCGTCAGTGTTTTCTTGCGAACATCACCTTTTTTTGGGCGTCCACGTTTTTTGGGTTGTTTTACACTGGGTTTCTTTTTATTCGGTTTTTCACGTGCATTGATCGCGGTTGAGTCACGCGAGTGATGCCCGACGATTTCACCGCGATAGTGTTTTTTGATCAACGCTTCATGGATACGTTCCGGCAATTGCGATTCTGAGAATTCGGCAAATGCGCGTGAAAACGTCCATTCCTTTGGAATATCGCTGACACGTTCCCATCCACACAGACGCCTTAATGCGATGTCGGTGTGTAATCGATCTAACAACAGGCGCGTTGTTGGCATGTGATACACCATCTTTGCAACAAAGGCACGTGCAATGGCGACTCGATCCTTGGGTGGACGTCCAGGATATCCTTTGCTGGAATCAATAAATGCTTCAATGTGGAGCATTTCTAGCGTCGTTATCAGCTCCTGTTGTTTTTGAGTTAACGGGCCGAGTTCTTCGATCATTCGAGGAAATAATGTGTCTTGAATTGTCCACCAGGACTGTGCTATTGTTTCTCGTAACTTGCTCATTTTCAGATATTTTTAGAGTGTTTAGACACCTCTATTTTATCATTTTTGAGCAAGGTTTTTCTTTTTTTTCTATTCAAGCAATTAAATCCCCTCGCTTTTATGTATTTTGCAAGTAGCTCCAGTGTGTGACATTTATGCCAATGCGATTGAATTAAAAAAAGGGTAGTGGGTCAGGGCAATCGGGTCTAGAATTATAGCCATTAAAATCAACTAGTTAAAAACCCCTAAATTCGTATAATAAGTGCAGCGCCTCTGTCTGTAACTGCGAACAAACACCATCGTTTAAAGCAAGACTGAAGTGTAAAGTAAGCAGTTACCAAATATCTTACAGAAGCGAATAATGAGCTATAAACAGATCAGTCTTGAAGAAAGACATTATATCGAAATTGAACATAAAAAAGGCAAGTCACAACGAGAGATAGCAAAAGCATTAGAGCGCCATAAGACAAAGTCGAAAGCGATTAAATTGACAGCCGACATAGCGATGATAATTGAACGCTATATTCGAGAAGACTGGAGTCCCGAACAGATAGCAGGCCGATTTAAAAATGATGCTGTGACGAGTCTTCACCATGAAACAATCTACCAATATATACTGGCGGATAAACGAGTAGGAGGCGGGCTATACAAGCATCTCAGGCATCAGAAGAAAACATACCGTAAGCGCTATGGCAATGCACACAATCGGACAGGCATCCCCAATCGGGTTGATATTGATGAACGACCAGCAGAGGCGAATCATCGCGAGCGTGTTGGTGATTGGGAGGCAGATACCATCATTGACAAAAACCATAAAGGTGCGATTGTGACACTGGATGATAGAAAGTCAAAACTGAGGCTAGCCTTCCCATTACTGGGTAAAATGGCAACGTTAGTTAAGGACACTATGCTCCTGTTATTTAAGCCTATCCAATCGTTTGTAGAAACGATTACGTTTGATAATGGAAAAGAATTTACCTTGCATGAAGCGCTCGCAAAAAAGTTGGAATGCAACACGTATTTTGCAAAGCCTTATCATTCATGGGAACGCGGACAAAATGAGAATGCGAATGGTTTGTTGCGCCAGTATTTTCCAAAAGCAATGGAGTTGACTGACGTCACAATCAAGCAGGTTTTTGATGCTGTTGATAAGCTGAATAGCAGACCAAGAAAATGTTTGAAATTCAAAACACCGTATGAGGTTTTTAAAGAACTGACAGGGGTGGATGTCAGATATTTAATGGGCGATGCACTTATGACTTGAATTCAGAACTCATGAATTCTAAGGAGCAAGGGTTTTAATAAAGCTATACTTTCAATCTATTGATTTTATTAGACATTGAAAAGTCAAGAACTTTTAAACCCGATTGCCCTGGGTAGTGGGTCTAACTTGTTATTTAACCTGAGGATACTGTGTTAAAGTAATGATTTTTCTAAAATATCACATGACATGTTATCAAGAAGTCACCTGTCCGGCTTATGGCAGCAACAACATCATCATGAAATCAGGACGGAGTGTGCGGGATATCCAACGCTATTGCTGCCAACAGCAGGATTGTTCGACCAAAACGTTCATGCAGGAATATCGTTATAAAGCATACGAACCAGGCATCAAAGAGAAAATCGTTGACATGGCAATCAATAGCAGTGGTATTCGAGATACTGTACGCGTTCTCAAGATTAATAAAAACACAGTCATCCGTACTTTAAAAAAAAATAATTGCATCGTCCAGGTAAACCCCTTATTTCATAACTTGAACACGGAAACCCCGCTAGATGTTAGGCTGGAACTGGTTTGCGACGCGGCTGAACTGGATGAGCAGTGGTCGTTATCTCGTATTCAGAAAGCAAGTGCATCGTTTAAAATTCTATAGAAAATATAGAGGAGACGATGTTTTGAGAAGAAATTATAAACAAATAAATCAATTAGAACGAGATCAACTAGCGATCCAACGCTCAAAAGGACACTCCTTTTCGGCTATAGCCAAGGTGTTGGGACGAAGTGTAAGTGCTTTGTCCCGAGAATACAAAAGAAACCTAAATCATGCAGGGAATTATCTCCCATCAGAAGCAGACTATAAATCCAGAAGAAGGAAAAAAGAGGCGGCAGAAACAGGCTCTAAATGTGAGTCTTATGAGGACACTATCTATTCTGGATTATGTGAAGGCTGGACACCCGAACAAATAGCAGGACGGTTGAGTATGGAGGAAGAAAGCTTTACCGTCAGTCATGAAACGATCTATTGTTTTATCTATAAATTTCATGTTGATTGGACTTCGTTATTACCCAGAAAGCATGCACCACGCTGGCATAAAAAAATGGGTAAGAAGGCATCAAAGCGAGAGATGATACCGAATAGAATCAGTATATTAGAGAGGCCAGATGCTATTAATAAAAAAGAATCCTTTGGTCATTGGGAAGGTGATTCAATCGTGTGCTCACAAAGTACGGTATCGCTTAATGTGATGGTAGAACGTCAGACACAATATGTCAGTATAAGGCGAGTAGAGAATCGAGGGGCCGAAGTTGCAAATGAAGCAATGAAAGATTCATTAAACCGTTTTAAAGCAGAAAGTAGACAAAGTATCACGATGGATAATGGCATTGAATTTAAGTACCATGAGAAGCTTAAAAAAGCGCTTAATATTAAGACCTATTTTTGCCAGCCATACCACAGTTGGGAAAAAGGATTAGTTGAGCAAATCAATGGACTGATTAGACGCTTTTTACCTAAAAAAACAGATCTATCAAAGATCACAAAAAAGGAAATAGGCGTGATCGAATTTTTATTAAATTCACGCCCAAGAAAGTTGTTAAAATGGGAAACGCCAGCCGAGGTTTTTGCTCGGAAATCTGGAATAAATTTAGTAGGTGGTGCACTTGCTACCTGAACGCGGCTATACACCGATGATTGGGGCACATATAAGCGCCATCTCGAACCAGAGACGTATGAAATTGGCAATACAAACACACAAAAAATTGAACGAAAAAATCTTAATTTTAGAACCTGGATTAAACGCTTAACACATCGAACAATCTACTTTTCTAAGTTGGAAATAATGCATGATATTGTGATTGGCTTGCTCATTAATAAAGTGGAATTTAGACGAGACATCCATGCCTAATTACAGGTTCGACCCACTATCATTTCTTGAAACAGAGACAGTCTTTTCCAATCCAGAAATGAGCCTGAAGGTAAGAGAGTCTTAAGCCCTTATTTGGAGTCGCTCATGGAGTTGTTTAAATAAATAATCGCGTGCTGAATTCATTTGTTCAGCTGCCTCATTGTCTGTCATTTCACCAGCAAATGCATCCAGTATTTTAAGTGTGATCCCTGGCTTTAAGTATTGGCTAGGGCGAGGCAAGGATCGGAACTTTTCATACGGTGTCCTGATCTCTTTATAACGATACATTCTGCGCTGCTTGCCCTTGTTATCCGTGACAATGGTCGGGAAAAAACTGGGGCGGTGGAAATTGACGTAGCGGTAGACTTGCTGCCGATTCAGTTCTGTGAAGTCTGTGGCGTACTGCTGAGGGATGTGCGTATAGCCATAGAGTTTACGAATCACGGATCCATTTTTACTTTCAACCAGACCATTATCATTGCTGCGTCGTGGTCGTGATTTGGTGAATTCAATCCGCAGCTTTTCTAGCAACTGAGCCACGCTGTAGTTGATATATTCACCACCATTATCGGTGTGAAATCCCTTTATTTTAAACGGGAAAGCAGCCAGTATGTGTTGTAACGCGGGTAGCATAAAGTCCTCACTAATCCGCTCAAGTGTCACAATGATCTGGAATTGCGTCACCTCATCGACTGCATTGACGTGGTAAATCCCTTTGCGCTTATCCTGATCCCCCTGATGGACAGAATCAATACGAATATAGCCTGGTTGGTCATTTGGGCAAGGCTTACGGCGTTGTCCAATTGAAACGGCTTTCGGGCGTGTTTTTGTCAGAGTGCAACGTTGGCGCTGATAGGTTTTGGAGCCGCGCAAGTTATACAGGTGTGAGACCGAAATCCTTGCCAATTGTTGATACTGAGTTTGGTTAAAACGCTGGTACGCACGCTCACAAAGCTTTTTAAGGACTGGTCCGCTGGGTTGGCCGTGTCGTTCATCCATACTGGCTAGCAAACGAATATCCTGCTCTGAATAGGTTCGTCTGAAACCGTTGCCACGGGCAGGCTTAGCGATCACTCGACCCGTTTTGATGTATTGCTGTATCAGGCGTTTAGTCTGAGCCAAAGAATAACCCGTTACTTTCATCAGGTAGCGGATCACGATTCCCTTGTCGACCTTGCCAAGTTGTATGTAGCGGTGCTTCACCAGTGTTTTCTGCACCCAGCGATAACGGTCTTGCTTGTTCGTTGCCATCGTGAAGGCAACCGCTTGGGTTCCATCAAGAAATTGATAGATCGCTTGAATGCTCGTCAGTTGTTCCAGTCTCATGATCGTTTTCATCCTGTGATCATGAGCGACATTGATCGCTATTTCAGGCTCATTTTATATTGGAATCACCTTTCTTGCTTTCAGCATCATTTCATATTGGAAAAGACTGAGACTTGATTGACTAGCTTGTTCCTGTCATTCTTTGTGGTATGAATTTTGTAGGGACTGTAAAATCAGTGACTTGTTTTTCTTGTCCTGTTAGTTGTGCCAAGGAAATACTTTAATAAAGACAAAGAACGAGTCTGCGGAAGTTTTTTAATTCCAGTTCCTCAAGGATAAAATATGTCTACTCGCGGTATTTCGACAATTAATAATAAATCCAAGAATAAAATGTTGGTTTCATTTCGTGTCATCCTGACACTGTACTCGATTATACCCATTTGTTTGTTGATTATGTTTTTGGATGTCAGTCTATGGGATGGCTATCTGAAGGCCAGTCTTCCAACTAGTCCCGACCATTTTATATTGTTTCAAATCTTGTTTGGAACGCCTCATATTATTGCCAGTGCTATTATGATCACTTCAAACGTAGATTATTTTAAGCATTATCAAATAAAACTTATTGTTATGTCGATTGCTCTTGCAATCATTTTTGGAATAGGTAGTCAGTTTATTTCTTATCGAGTGCTGTATATTATGGTTGCCTGTTGGACGGTGTATCATGTGTTAAAGCAGCAGCATGGCATTGCCCGCGGAGTTTGTCGCTTGCCTGATTTTAACTATAATTTATTGCTATGGTTAAGTGTTGCCGCAGGAATATGCTTATATATCGGTATCTTTCTGAATAGAAGTCTTACCGATCAACAAGCTTATTGGATAGAAATAGTCTCAGGCTTGTTCTGTTTTGGGTTGTTGATAAGTACAATTATTTCTCATAAGCTGATTCAATCAGAATTTGGAAAGTTGTTTATGTGGGCAAATACAATTCTTGTGTTTGCCAGTTTTTTTCTATACCTTCATCAATATTATTTTCTTGCTATTTTAGTTCCAAGACTCGTTCATGATGCAACTGCATATCTGTTTTATGTCACTCATGACTACAATCGCCATCATGATTCTCCTGAAAACTTTCTTTACCGCTGTACAGGTCGTTTAAACATACCAATTGTAGTTGTGCTGCCATTGATATCATTTTCATTGGCTTTTTTACTGCAGCTGTATGGTAATGATATTTTTAATACCATCACTGGTTTTTTGTTTAATTTTGAATTTTATAATGTTGTTACGCTAGTTGTTTTTGGATATCTTTCTTTAATGCACTATTACACAGAATCTTTTACTTGGAAAAAGGATTCACCATACAGGCAATATATAGGATTTAAACAATGAGTGGAAAAATAGTTGTACAGGGGTCACGATGATCGCATAAGACCTATTTCCTTCAGCATATAGTGTCAACTATTCGCCTTAAGCCAATGAAAAACACCCTCAATCCAAGAACTTTTTACTTCAATTTTATTGTTGATCAGCCCGCTTTTTAGTTTCTTTTTTCTGCTATTTACTGTTGAAATGTTGTCATATCAACTGTGGATTTTAGTGTAGACAGCACAAGAATGACTAGCGCAAGTGATTTCAATAATAGTTTTTCTGGATGCTGTTAATGATCGGTGGGAAGGCATTGGTTCAATCTAATGCAAACTGCGCACTGATTGATCTCGTATTGAATTCACGTCAGAATTGATTGATGAAAGTCGATCAAAATTCAAAGATATCTATTGAACTGAACAATCACAGTCGAGTCTACATTTTAGGGTGCCTCTAATCATTAGGATTTTTGTTCGAATTCAAGGCGGATGATTTTCGAGAACCGCAGTGTATATGGAATACATGAGGATCGCAAAAAACCATCCAACGCTGAAATCGGGCAAAAAGACAATGATTAGAGGTGCCCTTTAGTGATATTAGGCAAAAAATATTGGTTACTCACGTCTGTTGTTAGTAATTTAAGTCATTAATCCAGATTTCAAATTGAGTGAAATAGTTATGATTCTGGCAATGCAATTCAACATGCGTGTACATCATAAGCTTGTATGCACAATAAAAAAAATAGTCATAGAGAGTAAGACAGCATATGCAAAAAAAGAACGATCAAAATTTTGTCAACCTGGTAAACAATGCGCAATCTGATAGAGAATATCCTTTTCTTGATGGGCATGTCATTGTAATTTGGCTGGATCACTCAGGAGTTCTTGCCAGAATTAATCAATCATTGCTTGATATGACAGGCTATCAGGATAGCGACTATATTGGAAAATCTTATACGCTATTTAAGCATCCTGATATTTCAGAGTCTGTTTATGATAATGTCTGGAGAAAAGTTGGGTCTGGAGATCGCTGGAAAGGAGTCGTTAAAGTATTACGCAAGGATGGGAACTACTTTTGGGGCTTGACTACAATTATGCCTATCCAGTATCAACCCTTACAGACTCGTTATTTATGTACTGTACGTAAACCATCTAGAAAACAGATTGAACAACACCGAGATAAGTATTATTCAGTGAACAAGGGAGATTAATGATGTCATCAGCATTAAATTATTCTGTCAGTCCATATTTATTTCAAAATAATAAAACTGTTTGGACTGAATTTGAAAAATTGTTACTTAAAAAGACTAAATTGTCTCTGCAATTTAAAAAGTATTCCAGCCCAAGTGCTTTCAATAAAGATTTTAGCAAAGGACAGCTTGGCTTGATCTATGCCGACCCGTATCATGCCTCACTTCTGTTACGTAATCACAGTTATATGCCCGTAGCTCGAGCTTTGGGACAATACGATGAGGCCATCGTTGCGGTTCGCGCAGATTCTTCGATATTAGACATTCAGGATTTGAATCCGCAGATGTATTTGTCCATTTCAGTTGAGCCTGTTAATAGACTGCTTGGACGCTTGTTGTTGCAGCCAGCTGATATTAATGAAGATGATATGGTTTGTCGCTATCATCGAACCCATAAATCTGTGGTTCGAGATCTATTACTTGATAAAACAGATGTCGGTGTTATGGTAGCCAGAAACTTCGATCGATTACCGTTTAAAATAAAATCTCGGTTACGTATATTGGTCAGGACTCAAGTTTATCTTTTTTCATCACTCTGGATGCTTAGCCCAGAGCACACTGAGCAATATCCAGCGCTTGCTCGCGTTTTCAATAGAATGCATAGAAATGCAAAGGGTAGTAAGATACTAAAAAACTTTAATACAAAATCATGGTTGAATGTGGAACAGATTAAAGCCGAAGAAATGGCTGACTTGTTACATATGCTGAAATAGTTTATTCAATTTGAATATAGACTGAACACATGCTTTGATTTTTTTGGTATGTGCGTTGGTTTGTAGGGATGAGCTATAGCAATTCAATTTTAGTTTTTTGTTCCTGCAATTGATCCAGCTGTGAACGAAACGCTGCCAGTTTTGTGCGTTCTTTTTCTATGACGGTGGATGGTGCCTTGTCGACAAATTTTGGATTATTGAGTTTGCCTTCGATGCGTGGAAGGTTGGCTTCAATTTTACTGATTTCTTTGCTTAGCCGATCCAGTTCGGCTTGTTTATCAATTAAACCTGCCATTGGCACCAGTATTTTCAAGTCACCGACTAATGTGATTGCCGCTTCGGGTGCGGGTTGATTTTCTTCCAGCCATTGCGCTGTTTCCAGTCGCGCCATGCGCTGGATTAATGCTGTATTGTTGTCGAAAAATTGACGGTCCTGTGTTGAGCCATCTTGTAACAGAACAGGTAACGGTTTACCCGGTGGAATGTTTATTTCACCACGGATACGACGCACACCAAGCACAAACTTCATTAACCAATCCATTTCAGATTCAGCTTCGGCGTCTATTCTTACCGTCTGTACTTCTGGAAATGGTTGCAACATAATCGTTTCACCAGTGACACCCGCTAGCGGTGCTATTTTTTGCCAAATTTCTTCGGTGATGTATGGCATTAACGGATGCAGTAAGCGCAGTGCGCTGTCCAATACTGTCGCCAATGTTTGTCGGGTTCCTCGCGCTGCGACTGCATCGTCTTGTTGCAGAACAATTTTTGACAGCTCAAGATACCAGTCACAATATTCATTCCAGACAAAGTCGTAGATCGCTTGTGATGCCAGGTCAAAACGGTAGCTGTTAATCGATTCTGTGACGATTTTCGTGGTGTGTTGCAAGCGTGATTGAATCCATCGATCTGGCAAGCTGTAGCTGCGATCTTCTGTGCCTAATCCGGTATCTTGTCCATCGGTGTTCATTAACACGTAACGCGCTGCATTCCAGAGTTTGTTACAGAAATTACGATAGCCTTCTATGCGTCCCATGTCGAAGCGGATGTCACGCCCGTTGGATGCCAGTGATGCAAATGTAAACCGCAGTGCATCGGTGCCAAATGACTGGATGCCATCAGGAAAATCCTTGATGGTGTCGCGCTCAACCTTGGGTTTCATTTCCGGTTGCATTAATCCGGTGGTGCGTTTTTTAATCAGCTCTTCTAGTGAGATGCCATCGATTAAATCCAGTGGGTCAAGTACATTGCCTTTTGACTTTGACATTTTCTGTCCAGATGCATCACGAATCAGCCCATGCATGTAAATTTCGCGGAACGGCACCTCGCCCATAAATTTTAGACCCATCATGATCATCCGAGCCACCCAGAAGAATATAATGTCGAAACCAGTCACCAGAACACTGGTCGGGTAAAAGGTTTTTAATGCCTCAGTGTTTTCTGGCCAGCCTAATGTAGAAAACGGCCATAGCGCCGAGGAAAACCAGGTGTCCAGTACATCTTCATCTTGTTGGAGATTAGTTGATGCAGGAAGACTGTATTTCTCGCGTACTTCTTGTTCAGAATGACCAACATAGATGTTGCCGTCTGCATCGTACCAGGCCGGAATTCGATGCCCCCACCAGATCTGGCGACTAATACACCAGTCTTCAATATTACGCATCCACTCAAAGTAGGTGTTTTTCCAGTTATCTGGTACAAAGCGTACTTGCCCACTCTCTACGGCCTCGATAGCGGGTTTTGCCAGCGTCTCGACTTTGACAAACCATTGATCAGTCAACAACGGTTCGATAACAGCGCCAGTGCGGTCGCCTTTGGGTATAACCAGAGTATGGTCTTCGGTTTTTTCTAGCAAGCCTTGCGCGTCAAGATCGGCTAGGATTTGTTTACGTGCAACAAAGCGATCCATGCCTTGGTATTTTTCAGGTGCATTATCATTAATACTGGCATCTGCATTGAAAATATTTAGTACAGGCAAGTCGTGACGTTTACCGATGTCATAATCGTTAAAATCGTGTGCTGGTGTGATTTTTACACAGCCGGAACCAAATTCCTGATCGACATATTGGTCTGCAATAATAGGAATCTCGCGCTCGGTCAGCGGTAGCTTGATCGTTTTACCAATATAGCTTTGATAACGTTCATCATCGGGATGCACTGCGACCGCAGTATCACCAAGCATGGTTTCAGGACGTGTAGTGGCAACAATCAGATGGTCCGAACCATCTGCCAGTGGATAACGCATATGCCACAAATGTCCATGGGTTTCTTCTTGAATGACCTCAAGATCAGATACCGCTGTATGCAGAATTGGATCCCAGTTCACCAGTCGTTTACCGCGATAAATCAGCCCTTCATTATACAGTTTTACGAAAACCTCATGCACTGCTTTGGACATGCCTTCGTCCATGGTGAAGCGTTCACGCGACCAGTCTGGTGATGCGCCCATACGTCGCAGTTGCTTGGTGATGGTGTTACCGGATTCTTGCTTCCACTCCCAAACCCGTTCAATAAATTTGTCACGCCCTAAATCATGGCGTTTCAAACCTTGTTCGTTGAGTTGACGCTCGACGACCATTTGGGTAGCAATGCCGGCATGATCGGTTCCCGGTTGCCACAGGGCTTGATCGCCTTTCATGCGATGGTAACGGGTTAGCGCATCCATGATTGTGTCCTGAAACGCATGGCCCATATGCAAACTACCGGTGACATTGGGCGGTGGAATCATGATGCAGAAAGCATCACCCTGGCCTTGTGGTGCAAAATAGCCATTGTCTTCCCAATGGGTATACCAGCGTGTTTCGATTGCGTGTGGGTCGTAGGTTTTATCGATAGTCATTAGTGTTTTAGATTACAAATTGTGGGTTTTCAATTGAAAGTTTTTGGACTGATAAGCTTTGTAGCGTTGGCGTCCTGCTTGTTTGATTTGTACGTCCTGATCAATGATTTCAACAATGCGTTCAAACCGATCCATGTTATCAGGTAATTCTGTACTGAGATTAATCAGTACAGTGGCGCTCGTAACTGATGTACTGGCACCAATCAATACCGAATTTGGTAATGCTTCAGTTGTTTGTTGTTGTGTGCTATCAACAATTTCATGTGGAATGAAACTGCCTTGCTTAAAAGACCAAAGTAAATTATCCAGTGCTTGTGATTCCTCAGCAGTGCTGGTCAAAATAAAAACACGCTTACCAAGTTTGTAGGCTTTTTCAGTGATTTTACAAGCAACAATATAACGCTCGCGTGGTTGGGAGCTATTCAGTATATAAAAAACGGACTCAGTCATTGTAACTACTTAGCTTGCCCACTATTTTGTCCAATAGCCGCGTTGAAAGTGCTCATTTACACATGTAAACTCCGCGCTTTCGCCTTGCTCTTGAACAAAATAGCGGGCAATCTGAGCAGTTACAGGATTTCGCTGAGTATTTACAGTCATTGTAACTATTCAGCTCTCGCTTGTGGCGGTGTGCTGCAGACAATTGTTAAGTGGTTGCACGAAGTTCCATCACTGCAGATTTAATCACCCGAATCGAAGAACGTGTTAAGAGACAAACGAGACCAAACGCAACCAGAATATCTGGCCATCCGGATCCAGTTATCCAAACAGCTCCAGCTGCCAGAAACACAGAAAGATTCGATGCAATATCGTTTTTTGAACATTCCCACACAGAACTCATATTCACATCTTCGTTGCGGTGCCGCCAAAGTAGATAAAGACACAGTAAATTTGCCGCAAGACCAATCAGACTGAATGCACCCATCACTTCAACGACAGGAATGCTCGGAACCAAAATCTTGTAGACAATTTGAGCACCAATAGCGCAAGCTGCAATAAGAATTAGTCCACCCTTAAAAAGAGCAACCTTGGCCTTAACAGTATTGCTTCTCGAAACAGCGTACAAACTAAGTGCATATGTAATGGCATCCCCAAGATTATCAAGGCTGTCCGCTAGTAACGCGGTAGAATTACTATACAAGGCAGCAACGACTATCACCAAAAACATAACTGCATTGACACCAAGAACGATTGTTAACGTTCCACGCTGACTCTTTTGAAGAGCGTCTATAGCGCAATTGTTATCACAGTAATCACTCATTTTCGAAATATCATTGACAATACGCTTGATGACTACGTAAAAATTTGGTAACTACTCAGATTCCCTCTCTATTTTGCTCAAGAGCAAGGCGAAAGCGCGGAGTTTACAAGTGTAAATGAGCACTTTTAACACGGCTATTGGGCAAAATAGAGGGGGAATCTGAGTCTGTTACATGCGATCGAGTATATATTGGGTTAACAAAGGCACTGGTCTGCCTGTTGCGCCTTTAGCTTTGCCTGAATTCCATGCTGTTCCAGCAATATCCACATGCGCCCAGGTATAATCTTTGGTAAAACGTGCCAGAAAACAACCTGCGGTAATGGTTCCAGCTTCGCGCCCACCGATATTCGCAACGTCTGCAAAGTTAGATTTTAGTTGTTGATCATAGTCTTCATTCATTGGTAAACGCCAGACTGGATCACCTGCAACATCACCAGCAGCACTCAGTGATTCGCACAATTGATCGTCATTGCCAAGTAGTCCGGAAATATGACTACCAAGGGCAACCACACAGGCTCCGGTTAAGGTGGCGATATCTATCACAACAGCTGGATTAAAACGTTCC
Organism: Methylococcales bacterium; assembly: GCA_965224565.1. Lineage (GTDB taxonomy): Bacteria > Pseudomonadota > Gammaproteobacteria > Methylococcales > DRLZ01 > DRLZ01. The sequence continues at coordinate 858,824 of CBDCZN010000001.1, forward strand.
GCATATGTCAGCGCATCGCATAGCACTAAACGTCCTTCTGCATCAGTATTAAGCACTTCAATGGTCGTACCAGACATGCTTGTAACAATATCACCTGGTTTGCTGGCATCGCCATCAGGCATATTTTCTGATGATGGGATGATACCAACCACATTAATCGGCAGCTTTAGCTCGGATACCGTTTTGAGCGTACCTAATACGCTTGCAGCACCGCACATATCATATTTCATTTCATCCATTGCAGCGGATGGCTTAATGGAAATGCCTCCCGAATCAAAGGTAATGCCTTTACCAACTAATACGACTGGCTTGTCTTTATCTGATCCACCTTGATAGTTGAGAACAATCAGTTTTGCAGGCTCACGACTGCCTCTGGAAACAGATAATAATGACCCCATGCCCAATGTTTGCATTTGATCCTCATCCAGGACTTCTATACTCATGGTTGAGCACTGCTCTGCAAGTTCGGTTGCTTGTTGGGCCAGATAGGTTGGTGTGCAATAGTTACCTGGAAGATTTGCCAGATCTTTGGCAAAGTGCATTCCCTGAGCAATGGCATCACCTTGCTTAGCTCCTGCTTCAATTGATTGGTTATCAGAAGCCTGAGGGGACAATAAAAAAACTTCTGCGAGTGAGGCTTGTGATTGATCACCGCTTTTCAGTTGTTGAAAAGAATAGGTTGAACCTGACAAACTTTGGGCAATCTGTCGTGCTTTCCACTGGTTGTCCTGTTTCAATACAGTGTTCTCAGTCAGTGTGCATAAAACATTAGCGGTCTTGGTTGCTGCCAATAGAGCGCTGGCTTTTTTAATCAACTTGCGGAATGCTTTAGCATCTAACTCGGCTGAATTTCCCAAGCCTACAACAAAAATACGAGTGAAACTATCGGTTGCCGATGGGGTTAACTGTAATATTTCCCCAGACTTGGCTTTGAATTGTTCCTTGTCGATGATGTTGCTGATCAGGCCATTGAATTTTTCATCAATGATTTTAGTGGAAGCGGATAATCCTGAGTCACTGTAAACACCTGTAATCAAACAATCGCCAGATTGCTGTAGCTGGTTTTCGGAACAAATTGTGTATTTCATTCTGTGAGAAGCCTAAAGTTTAGAATTAGATATGTTAACTGATCAGTCTACAAATTTTGCTGATGTCTGTCGAATGAATCAGTAAAGGTAAATGAGGATATGAATAATAGTCATTATTGAATCAAATCAATCATTCTAGCCACAATCAATAATGCGTGAATTGGACAAACGATCATGCCAGGCAAGTTTTTGTTTGCTGAATAGAATGGACACAAATCCTGTGCCCAGGATTACCCAGGATAATATGGCTGACATAAAACGCTTTGCAGCCAGCTTCCAGCTGATTTTTGAGACACTTGACTGATTGGATGTGATCAGTTTTAATTTCCAGGCTTTCATCCCCGGGGTTTGACCTCCATGAGTCCAGAACCAGCCAAAAAAGGCAAAACTGATGACAATTAAATATCCAGAAAAAATATATTGGTCAGAGTGAAATGCCTCGCCATTATTCAGCGGTAAAGCAATTGCTGTCGCTAGAAAAAATGCAGCTAATAACAATAAACTATCATATAAAATAGCAGCCATTCTACGCCAAAAGCCAGCAGCCGATGGTTGTTTTACAGCATTACCTGGTTGTTGATGCGCTGACAGAGAACTGTCGGAGTTGTTCACATCAAACCGTTGAAAAAATATTCAACGTCGTTATGGATTAGAGTTTTGATTGAATAGTTGTAATTTCTGACCATAAAACATCGCAACTGCGACGAGCACAACAACCAGAAGGAAAGAAAGAAACCAAGGTAATGAGTGCATAAAGGTTAAAAGACCTGTACACACAACTAAAAGACTAGCCAACAAGGGATGACTGACGAAAGCATCAAGAATTAGTTTTTTATCCATAGCCTGAGTTTTCCTTATATCTGATTATTTGGAGATACTGCGAGACGTTACATGTTTTCGGCTCAGTATAGCAAATAAAAAACGTAAAGCTAAGTGAAGGTTTAGGCTGAAGGTTTAGAATGGTGTCTACCCACCAGTGACACTCATATGGCGGAAAATTACCGGCTGATCTGATAAATCAAATTCATGTTTTTCAGGTTTGATGTCCAGCGATGCAATAATTGCTTGTTTGAGCGTTTCAATATCACCGGGATTAGAGCGAATCACTTGTTTCAAGTCGACAGAATGCTCATTGCCCAGGCAAAGCAGCAATTTTCCCTCAACAGTTAATCTGACTCGGTTACAGGTTGAGCAAAAATTATGACTGTGGGGTGAAATAAACCCGATGTTTGTAGCAGTGCCAACAGCCTTATAGTAAACCGATGGACCGCCTGTCGATTGTGTGCTTTGTACTAGATTAAAGCGTGGTTGCAAATCAGCGAGTATCATGTCACTGGAATAATAGGCTTCCATCCTGTCATGTTGATCGACAATGCCTAACGGCATTTCTTCAATAAAGCTGATATCGAGATTTTTGTCGATGGCAAAATCGACCAGATTACAGACTTCATCATGATTTCGGTTTTTCAGAATCACCGCGTTAATCTTTATTTTTTCAAAGCCTTGTTGACAGGCAGTATCAACTCCAGCCAAGACTTGATCAAGATCACCAACTCGGGTAATTTTTCGAAATCGGTCATGTTGCAAAGAATCTAGGCTAATGTTGATGCGTTTAACACCAGCATTATGGATAGCGCTGGCCATCTCCTGGAGATGGGTTGCATTGGTTGTGATCACCAGTTCTTTTAGTCCTGGTAGCTTACCCAGGTTTTCCAGCAAGCTGATGACACCATGACGTACCAGTGGTTCGCCACCGGTTACACGAAGCTTGGTAACGCCCAATTCTACAAAAGCCGAGGCAATAAATTCTATTTCTTCCAGAGTCAAAATCTGTGCACGCGGTAAAAATGTCATTTTTTCACTCATGCAATACACACAGCGCAAGTCGCAACGATCTGTAACTGACAGACGAACGTAGTCGATTCGCCTTTCAAAGCGATCAATAAGCTGATTTTGAATGGGCTGTTTTTGTTTCATGAAAGATTTGAGAAAATGGCTCAAAGCACCTGAACATAATTAATTTAACGATTTAGCGCAGGATTTTTTTTCAGCTTCAAGGCGCATAAATAGGCGCATAGTGAGCTATGCAACTATTTATGCAACGCTGAAGATGAGAAAAAAGACAAGCAAAATGCTAAATTAATTATCTTCAGGTACTTAGATCAGGCTTAATTGCTACCGACACTGTCATCATAGCATAAGAATACGTTGCTAAATGGATTGCTATAGCACAACTTACATACGTGTTAACACTAGGCTTAGCAAGCCCGATATTGAGTTTTCTTGTTGATCGAATATTGAGTAAAATTTTGCGTTTCTATTGTTTGATAACCTAAGCGATTCTGTTGTACTACATTGTTTGCAGTTGATACTGGCATGTTAAAATGCACTATGGGACAAATCACGATCACTCAAGGAAATATTGTCAATTTAGAAGTTGATGCAATCGTCAATGCGGCTAACACGTCTTTGCTTGGCGGCGGAGGCGTTGACGGTGCAATTCATCAGGCAGCTGGGTCAGAACTGGTTAATCAATGTAGCAAGCTGGGTGGTTGTAAAACTGGAGAGGCAAAAATAACCCCCGGATATAATCTGTCAGCGAGGTATGTAATTCATACCGTTGGTCCAATCTGGTCTGGTGGAGACAAGGATGAAGCTCAATTACTGGCATCGTGTTATCAATCAAGTCTGGAGTTGGCTCATCAACACGCTATAAAAACCATTGCTTTTCCAGCGATTTCTTCTGGTGTGTACGCTTATCCAGTTGAGCAGTCAGCCCAGATCGCACTGCAATCATTGAATAAAGGATTACAGCTTTTTACAGGGATTCGTGAAGTAATTTGCGTGTGTTTTAATCCGCAGGTGTTGACTGCATATCAACAAGCGTATCAATCTCTCCAACGACAGGAATAATCGTGATCACTGCTTCCCAGGCGCAGACAATTGCAACAAAATGGGTTGAGGCGTGGAATGCGCATCATCTGGATGCAATCTTATCTCATTATAGTGATGACATTGTATTGGTATCGCCTATTGCTGAACGGCTAGTTGAGCGTTCATCAGGGCAAATAATGGGGAAGGAGGATTTAGCCAGTTATTTTAGGCTGGGACTGAAACAATACCCTGATCTGCATTTCAGAATTAACACTGTCATGTTTTAATCATGGGTATTGGCCGCTAATAATGGATTTAGAATCTGCAACTTTTCAAAAACAACCAAACCATCTTGCATGTCTTCAGAGTATAAAGTTTGGCATCCACTTTTTGTGGCACTGGCAACAATCAGGCTATCCCAGTATGAAAAATGATACTTTTGACGTAGTGTTGAAGCCAGTATCAGATCATCTTTATTCTGTCCCATCACTTTGTGCGATGCAGTAAAATCCCTGATAAACTGAGAAATGTATGTGCTGTCTTTATTCGCTTTTCGGATTAGATTGACACAAACCTCATTAACCACTTGCGTACTGATTACAACATTGGTTTCTTTTGCCAAATGCTTCTTTGCTTGCTGATGTTTTGCGTGATCGTTTTGTGAATCAATTAATGCATAGAGCCAAATATTGCTATCGATAAACACCTTAACGCTCATGGCTTTCTTCCCGTTGCAAAGGAGTAAATTGCTCTATTTTTATAGGCAAATCAATGTATGTAGCAACAAAGCTGGTGTGATCCAGGTTTTTATTTTTTTCTGATTCAATCAGTTTTAGTAGCGCAAGATGGATGACTTCTTTTTTGCTTTTAGTGCCGGTAAGTTCCAGTGCTTCTGCAACCAAACTATCATCTAATACTATATTTGTTCTCATCGTTACCACCAGTGTGTATAAATATACACATCGTATCATTAATATCGATGAAAGCAAGTTAACCTCAGTATTCATGCCCCACGGATAGAGCTATACCCTGTATAATTTCTTAACTTGTAGCTCATGTAAACCATAAGGTCACAACATTGTTACTCCTGCATCCGCTCTTTATGCTGATTAATGCGATGCTAAATAATCACTCAATGCTTACGATAATTAGACAATGACTATAGATAAAACCAAACGCTCCGACCAGGAATGGAAGCAACAACTCACACCAGAGCAATACCAGGTCTGCCGTCAAAAAGGCACAGAGCCAGCATTTAGCGGTCAATACGCAAATAATAAACAATCTGGTGAATATGATTGTGTGTGCTGCGGACAACGTTTGTTCGATTCTTCTACTAAGTACGATTCCGGCTCTGGATGGCCTAGCTTCTGGCAACCAGCATCTGAGCAAGCCTTGCAGGAAAATCGTGATTCTAGCCACGGTATGACGCGAGTTGAAGTTGTTTGTGCCAACTGTGATGCTCACTTGGGGCATGTATTTGAAGATGGGCCTCAGCCTACAGGGTTACGCTATTGTATAAACTCTGTTGCGCTGGGATTCAATGGTGACGACTCTGAATAAAGCTAACTCTGAAGTACAGGCAAACGCGCAATCTCTGCTGGATTTTATTGATGCCAGCCCAAGCCCCTGGCATGCGGTTGCTACTATACGCAAACAACTGGATGCTGCTGGCTTTTCAAAACTGAGCGAACAAGATAGTTGGCAATTAAAGGGTGGGGAATCGTATTACATTATCCGTGATGATTCCTCAATTATCTTTTTTCGATTTGGTGAACAAACACTACAAAAAAGTGGATTTCGTATTGTTGGTGCCCACACTGATTCGCCAGGGTTTCGCATTAAACCGAATGCATTAATTCGTAAACAAGACACGTTGATGCTTGGCGTCGAAATTTATGGCGGTCCGATATTAGCAACCTTTACTGATCGCGATTTAAGTCTGGCTGGCAGAGTCAGTTTGCGTTCAAACAGTGTTTTGCCTGATATAAAATTGGTGCGTTTTGAACAATCGATGGTGCGTATTCCCAATCTGGCAATCCACATGAACCGTAAAGTGAATACAGACGGGTTAAAGCTGGATAAGCAAACCGAGTTGCCATTATTGTTTGCAGTTTCCAGCAATCAGCCACAACCTTCTGTTGATCATTTCAAGGCATTGCTGGCTGAACAGATTCAATGCCAGGCTGATGATGTTCTGGCTTGGGAACTCGCCGTTTACGATACTCAACCCGGTAGCCTTTGGGGCATCAATTCAGAATTTATTGCTAATAGCCAACTCGATAACCTGGCATCCTGTCATGCCGGACTCAGTGCACTATTGGCAACATCAGCACAACAAAGCGATCTTACCCAGGTCTGTGCCTTTTTTGACCATGAAGAAGTCGGCAGTGAATCAAGCAAAGGCGGGAATAGCAGTTTTCTATCCGATGTCCTGAGTCGCATCGCGTCTACATCTGGACTGGATCAGCAACAATACCAACAAACACTTGCCAATAGTTTGTTAATCAGCGCAGATATGGCACATGCCTGGCAACCCAGTTTTCCTGCCGCTTACGAACCTGATCACCATGTTCTAGTTAATTCGGGGCCAGTTATTAAGGTTAACTCCAATCATCGCTATGCTTCCAATGCAGTTACCGAAGCCATGTTTATCCATTGTTGCGAGCAAGCTAGTGTGCCTTGGCAACGTTATGTGCATCGGACCGACATTCCCTGCGGTAGTACTATTGGACCGATGAGTGCAGCGCGGTTAGGAATACAAACAGTTGATGTTGGCAATCCGATGTGGGCAATGCATAGCATCAGAGAAAGTGCTGGAGTTTTGGATCATCAATATTTGATGGATGCATTGGGTGTTTTTTTTAGTGCCAGCTGAGTTGTTGGCAGGGGCATGTAGAATACTAAACACAGGGTCGTTAGAGAGTTTGTTCGGCTGATAAGCTGCGTAGTTCCCGCGCCACTGTTATACTAAGTTAAGCGAAATTTTACGGAAACGGAAGGCTAAATTTCAAGATGTTGCGGTTTTTTATTGTTTTTATGATTATTCAGGCTGTGTTATTCACTCTGGAATTACTTCAGCCAGTGCGGGTATTCTTTGTCATTCCGTTTACCGAAATGATTGCCCACTTTAGTGCCTGGATTGTCCAGTTATTTGACTCGAATGTGATTTCTGAGGGCATACTATTGCAAGACAAAAAAACTGGTTTTGCTGTGTCGATTGAATCGGGCTGCAATGGTATTGAGGCGGCACTGGTATTAATTGCAGCTATTCTGGCGTACCCTGCGCCTTGGAAACACAAGCTGATTGGTTTAGTTGCTGGCTTGTTGGCAATACAACTTCTCAACCTGGCGCGCATTATCAGCTTGTTTTATCTAGGGCAATGGGATCAGCAAGTCTTTGAATGGGCGCATTTGTATGTCTGGCAAGGGTTGATTATGCTGGATGCATTGATTGTATTTCTGATTTGGCTGAGAACCATTCCAACAGCTATATCTGAAAACCCCCCATATGAAGCTGCCTGAATTATCTCCATTAGCCAGTTTTATTCTCAAAGTATTACTGCTACTTCCGGTTTGTTTGGCTGTGTGGTACTGGCTGCTAACACCGCTGAATACTCCTTTGGCATGGCTATCTGATTTTATCCTCACCTCCCTCTGGGGTGATGTAATAGAAGTGATTCAACTGATTGGGCATCAGCTTGATGTTACGACAAGCTTGGCACCACCCGGAGACCCCAATAACACACGCGCCACAGTGATACTAGAAGTTAACCCACTTCTCTACTCTTATAGTCTGCCTTTTGCTGCAGCATTAATTTTGGCAACACCTGCATCCTGGGTTAAAAAACTGATTGCGTTATTGATTGCTTATCTTTTGTTATTGCTGCTACAGAGCTGGGGAGTGTGTTTTTATATTGCCAAGTCATTGCTTTATGGGCATGGGCCAGAGATTAATGCGCGTCTCAATTTTTCTGTGTTAGCACAAGCCCTGATTGGTATTGCTTATCAGTTTGGTTCTCTAATTTTACCTAGCCTCAGTCCAATCGTAATTTGGATTGCTTTATTCCGGAATTTTGTACTAAGCATTGCGCCGCAAGTAGGTGTTTTGGAGAAGGACTCAACCAAAGAGTAACAGCTGATCGTTTTTTTTCTTACGCATTTCCACTGCGTAGCTCTTGTTTCAGACCTTTTAGATATGATGAATCAACTTCGATAGGGTCGGAGCATTTAAATAAAGCCCATTGAATCTATAAAGAGAGTTAGTCAGTGATACATAGCTTTTAATGTGTGTGTTTTCTGGTTTGTGGCATTGATTGTTGAGAATAAAAGGATATAAATTCTCTTGTTAATAAGTAAGGACGAATTATGTGTGGAATAATCGGTAGTATCAATGTTCAGCTCACACAGCCAGTAGTTGATTTATTAGAGCGTAGAGGACCTGATGATTCGGGACTCGTGCAATTAGATTCATCAGGTCATGATCTGTGGTTAGGTCAGCGTCGCCTGTCTATTGTGGATTTGTCACCAGCAGGTCATCAGCCCATGGCATCAGATTGTGGACGTTATTGGCTTGTGTTTAATGGGGAAGTTTATAATCACAAGGAGATTCGCGCAGGTCTTAAGCAGCAGAATTATCGAGGACATTCCGATACTGAAACTTTGTTATATGCATTGAAAGAACAAGGGCCATCTGCAGTGGCATCTTTCAATGGAATTTTTGGACTTGCATTTGTTGACTTAGATCAACAGAAAATGTTTCTTGCTCGCGATCCTTATGGTGTTAAACCAGTTTATTACAGAATGCACCAGAATCAATTCGCATTTGCTTCGGAAATAAAACCCATTCTACGATTATTAGCCGATGAAGTGGATGCAGAATCTTTGGCAGAGTTATTACGTCTGCGCTACACACCAAGTCCAGATACCTTGTTTAAGGGAATAAAAAAACTGCGCACGGGACATGTTCTGGAGGTCGATTTAACAAAACAGACACTTAAACCTCGAGAGTGGTCTTACCTTGAGCCAATTCCAAAACAGCAAAATATTAGCTTCGATGATGCTGTTTCAAGGTATGGCGAGCTATTTGAGGCAGCCGTTCAGCGTCAGTTGATGGCTGATGTAGAAGTCGGTGTGCTTTTGAGTGGCGGGGTTGATTCCGCGTTGGTTGCTGCAAGCGCCAGAAATACACTCGATAAGCCGATGAAGGCTTTTACCGTGGGGTTTACTGAACAAGATGCCGCTGATGAAACAGTCGATGCTGCGGAAACCTCTGAAGTGCTGGGGTTAGAGCATCTGGTTCATCGTATTGGTTCAGAAGACTTTTTTCATATCATGGAAGAATGTATTGGCATCGTTGAAGAGCCGCTTGCAACAACTTCGATTATCCCCATGCATTACCTATCAGCCCTTGCTTCTAAACATGTCAAAGTTGTCATGTCCGGGCAAGGTGCCGATGAACCACTTGGAGGCTATACACGTTATCAGGGGGAACTGGTTTCACCGTATCTACCTGTATCAATGGCGCGTGTCGCACGGTTTATGGTGAATAAACTTGGAATACGTAATCAGAGTCTGGAACGCGGCGTGAGTGCTGCTTGTATTTCAGATGATATTTCTCGTTTTCTAGAAGTCTACACTGTGTTTGATCAACAACAAATTCATAGATTGACAGGGATTGAGGAAACCCGGGCTCATGAGAGGATTAAGTATTACTATGACCTGCTTGAATGTAGTCAGCGATCCCTCCCTGTAGAAAGGATGATGAGTCTCGATATGCATCTTAATATGGCCGATGATTTATTGCTTTATACCGATAAGATAACCATGCATCACTCACTGGAGTGCCGCGTTCCAATATTGGATCATGAACTGGTGAGATTTATAGAATCCCTACCGGCTGAACATCGGCTTCGTTTCAGGGAAGGGAAAAGAGTGCATAAGGCTTATGCGGAAAAGAGTTTGCCGAAAAAAATCATCAATCGACCTAAAAAAGGTTTTTGGTCTCCAACATCCAAATGGTTTCGAGACACAGGCTTTTTGAGTGAGATTCTGTTCTCAGGTAACTCTAAATTTGATTCCTATTTCGATAAAAAATCAGTTGTCGAGGTTTTGGATGAACATGCACAAGGTTATGATCGCCAACGTCATATCTTTCTTTTGCTATCAATCAAGCACTGGTTGGATATCTACGCCTGATTATACTCTCCGCACATGAAATTTTAGCATCCATTTTCGCGGATAGCTGCGTTGGAAAACCTTACTGTAGAACGACTACAGTTAAGATTTTCCGCCTTGCTCTCCACAAAAAATCATGCACCCTAAATGCTAAAACTTCATGTGTGAAGAGTATATCTCAATCGATCCTGCTAAAATTTCATGTTAAGGAAGAAAGTGAGCAGCTCGCTCTCGATGGTTGTTAGAAGTCCTCTATGACTTACCACAACATCGCTTAAACTTTTTGCCACTTCCGCAGGAGCACGGTGCATTTTTACCTTGAGTGGCTTGCTGGTTGGGATCATAAACTGATTGCACAGACCCATCAAGGTAATACCAGTGTGATGACTTTTTAACAAAACGACTGATTTCATTGAGTATTTGTTGTTTTCCGTTCTGGGTGTAATGGGCTTTGAAATGAACCAGTCCTTTATTATCGCCAGCCAGACCTTTCTTTGTTTCAATAATTTCCAGTTGTTCCCATTGAGTAACATCATTGGCAAAATCAACAGAGTCAGGGCATGTATTTTTGTCCCAGGTAAGCTGGATATAATCAGTATTGTTCATCGCAAATGCAGAATAGCGCGAGCGCATCAATTGTTCCGCTGTTAATGCTTGTTTTTCGCCATTGTGCAATTTTTTGCAGCATTCTAAATAAGTTTTCCCAGAACAACACAGACAGTCAGATTGGTCAGTTATATTATTTGTAATCATCTCGGCAAATTATACAACAAAAGTATTTTAAGCAAATGTTCAAAGCTTTGTGTTTCACAAAGCGCATCTAGCCTGAAATTGAAGTTGGAATCGCTGAGCAGATGCGAGAAGGAAAGCAAAGGTCAGCATATTGTTACTGAACAACTTTAGCAGTGGTTTCATCGCAGCTTTATTGGCCTGGTTTTTTTTAAAGCTAGTAATTCAGCCTGCAAGTTTGAAAAGTTTTCAAGTTGCTGCCTTATCCCCTGGGTATCAAAAATACTAATCCGCTCATTCAGCTGCTCAGCATAATCGATGACTGGTTTAAAATCATTAGTCATTCCGATTTCCGTTAGATTATGGGTAAACTTTTTTATTTCAGAAATATTGTTGCTGTCTTGAATGATTTGCCATTGTTCGGTGTGTTGCTCTAGTGTTTGTAACACTTTAGGGAGAACTTTTTGCTGTTGTTCTGAGAGAACGAATGTTGGTGTTGGTTGGTCGTCTTGCTCAACGATTTGATGTTCCAGAAAACGTCCTAGTTCTCGAAATAAATCTTTACGCAATACCGGTTTTTGCAAATAACTATTGAAATTGTTGCTTTTGGTGTGTTCGTGTTCATCTCTCATGACTGATGCAGTTAAAGCGATGATTGGGGTATTCCCCAATTTCCTGATTTGCTCAGCCGCTTGATAACCATCCATTACTGGCATTCTGAGATCCATTAATATCAGGTCAATGGATTGCTCACGTGCCTTATCGATGGCTTGTTGGCCATTTTCTGCTTCGACAATGCTTAGCGCAGTTGGAGCAAGGTTTTCTTTAATCAATTGCCGATTATTGGCAATATCGTCGACAACCATCACCACCGCAGGAGAAAACTGCTCTAAATCAGTTCTGATTTGTTTGGGTTGAGGCGAATCTTGATCCGTTAGAGCAGCTACATTGACATTGTTTAAACTGATGGTAAATGTAGAGCCTTTCCCTGGTTGGCTAGTGACAGAAATATCTCCTCCCATTAGCTCAGTCAAGCGGCGGCTAATGGATAACCCTAGCCCGGTTCCTCCAAATTTTTGCTGGTTATGATTTTCTGATTGGGTAAAATCAGCAAAGATAGTGTCTAATTGATCTTTGGCAATACCAATGCCGGTATCTTCTATATCAATGAGTAAATCCAGCTTGCTGAGAATAGGATCTTTATTGGTCACTCTTGCTATCAGTCGTACATGACCTTGTTCAGTAAATTTGACGGCATTGCCGATCAAATTAAATAACACTTGGCGCAAGCGAGTGGCGTCCAGCATCAGGTTGTCGGGGATGTTTGGATCAACCTCGAGGATTAGTTGCAGGTTTTTTTTGCGGACATTCATCATGAATATGTTGCCTAGCTCGGTAAACAAGTCATGTGGATTCACGGCTGATTTCTCGATCTCCATTTTACCCGCTTCAATTTTAGACAAATCCAGAATATCGTTAATCAAGGTTAGTAGCGTGTTACCAGCTGAGTGAATGGTTTTGACATATTCTTTTAAGTGCTTCTCTTTAACCTGTTTCTTGAGTAATTCGGTAAAACCGATAATGGCATTCATTGGGGTGCGAATTTCGTGGCTCATATTGGCGAGGAATTCGGATTTTGCCCGATTGGCTGCTTCAGCATCTTCCTTCGCTGCTTGCAAAACCGCCTCCATTTCGAGGCGCTTGGTCATATCTACGGCAATCGTTAACAAAGCTTGCTGGTTATTATAGACAATAGGCATAATGGAGATCATCATGGAATGAACTGTCCCATCCACCCTCTTGAACGGAATGATTTTTTGTTCTACTTTTCCATTTTCAGTAATTTCTTTGACTACGTCTTCACGATCACCAATTTCATTATAAAAATCTGCCATGTTCAATTTTTGAAGTGTATCCAAGTCGATGTGATTATCAGCTAATAACTGGGGATTACCTGTAAGAATACGACCGTCAAATGAAGTAACAGCAATTTGCAAGGGAATTTTGTCTATCAGCATCTGAGTCTGAGCTTCTATCTCTTTCCTTTTGCTTATTTCTTTAGCCAATTTCCTGTTCCAGTAGAAAAACAACGTAATAACTAATAAGGATATACCTGCTAGTATGGCAATTAATTCGTAATCTATTTTTGCTGCATATTTTGGTTTTCCCCAGAGTTCAGGAATACGTTGTTTCTCACTTGGGCTGATGCTGGCAAGTGCGCGATTAAACAACGCTACCAGTGGAATGAATTCATCTCGCATCCCAAAAGCCAACTGGGTATTAAAGTTCGTTTTTCCGACGATTCGAATATTATTGATGCCCAGTCTGGAGATATGAAAGCTGGCTTGTGCGAGTGTTGCTATAAGAGCATTTATTTTGCCTGTTGATACTGCTGTCAATCCTTCCTGAATCGTATCAACAGTATGAAGCCCCAGGTCAGGGTGTTTTTTAATGATTTCAGGTGCATAGCCATAACTGAGTTTTTTAGTATCGGGTATAATTTCTAGCCACTTGCGCCGGATGGCTAAAAATTCTGCACTTGAAATATCAGCTAATGCCAGGTTCAAGATACTCTGAAAAACAGCCCAGTCCTTGCGAACAGCTAATCTGAGAGGCAACTTACCTAACATGGTTTCAGGTTTGAGTTTCAGATTATTGATCGCGTTTTGTTCAACAATCCAGTTGGCTGGTTCCTGATCACCTACATAAGCCGCAGCTTTCCCATAGGAAAGTGCTTTTAGAGCATCAAGTGTAGTTTCAACTGGTAAAAGCTTGATTTCAGGATATTCTCGCGTTAGCCGTTCATGCAAAATATACTGATTTTCGATGACAACCGTCTGGTTTTTTAAATCATCAAGATTGGAAATATCAGTATTGTCTTTGCGTGTATAAATAGCGACTAGTGGGTTTAAAAAAGGCTCCGTAAAGATTAAATATTGTTCTCGGTTTGGGGTTTGACGAATACTACTCAGCATGTCGATGTCATGGGTTTTTGCTTTTTCCAGCATCTCTGCCCAACTGTGTTGTGAGACAATTTTAAATTGTATTCCTAAGCGTTGTTCCACCAGGTTGAGAACATCTGCACTAATTCCTTGCAATTGAACGGATTGATCAACAAATTCATAGGGTGCCCAGTTAGAGTTGACACCCAAACGGATAGTTGAATGATTATTCAACCACTGTTGTTGTTCATTTGTGAGTGTTAGTGTTTGTTTGTTTATGTCCTGTTTTTTTCTCAACCATTTGTTTTCACTAGCCTGTTTTTCTGCCGTGGACAACTTGTCTCCAGCGGGAATGATGTCTGTTTGTGAAACCGTAGATATCGGGATATCAAACTGTTTTTGAAATTGCCCAGCAGTTTTTTGATGGTCTAGAGTGTTAGTGTAGCAGGGGGCATTAAAAGCAAATAGAAATAGCAGGAGGAGACAGCATCGTGAACTTGGTAACAGCGCACCTGGTATTTGATTTTGTAACATGTTGAATTGACTGGCACAGCAATAATGCCAACATAACAGGCAGTATTTATGAAGCTGTCTGGTTGAAAATAAATTGGCTGAAAAACCAGTAAAAGCACCTATATTCCTAAAAATTTTCGTTAAATAGTTCACTATTCGCCTCAAATTTTCAAAAATATGACCTGATTTTTACGCTTTTTCGCTACAATTATTTTTAACCAGACAGCCGCTAAAAAAATGGTATTACTCAATTTCTGCTATGGCAACGAATTCGTCCAGATGATCCACGAAAATGTCAACCAATTCAGGGTCAAACTGGGTGCCACTTTGATCTTTTATATACTTAACAGCAGCGTCGATGTTCCAGGCTTTTTTATATTGTCGACTATGGGTTAATGCATCAAAAACATCTGCTAATGCAACAATGCGCCCATAGATATGAATCTCAGTTCCTTTCAGTCCCCTGGGATAACCCGTGCCATTCCATTTTTCGTGGTGTTCATGAGCAATAATTGCCGCACTCTTGATGAATTTGCGTTGTGAATGACGCAATAAATGATAAGCATTGGTGGTATGGTGTTTCATTAGTTCAAACTCTTCTTCTGTGTATTTGTCAGGCTTATGAAGAATTTCGGCAGGTACAGTAATCTTGCCAATATCGTGCATGGGAGCGGCATGAAAAATAGTGTCCACATCCTCTTCGTTCAAACTGTCATGATATGTTGCCAGCAACCTGGAAACTTCGGCCATGCGTTTGATATGCTTGCCAGTCTCATCGGAAGTTGCTTCCATGATCTCGGTTAGCATATAAATCATTTCCTTTTGATTTTCCTCAAGCTCAGATAATAAACGGATTTGTTCATACTTGGCCTTGGTTTCAATCGAGATATTTTTATGTTTAAGAAAAGTCTTGGCGTGATAGAGGTGAATATGATTTTTTACCCTGGCCAGCAGTTCGTTGGCATGAAATGGCTTGGTAATGTAATCGACACAGCCAACTTCAAAGCCTCTGGAAATGGATTCTGCATCAACTCTGCCAGTTAAAAAAATCACAGGTACGTCATGCCACCGAGGAGATGATTTCAATCCCTGGCAGACTTCATAACCATCCATTCCCGGCATCATGATATCTAATAAGATCAAGTCAAAATTTGAGCTTTCATCGAGTAAAATTGAAAGCGCTTTGTTGCCATTATCTGCAAATGAAAATTCGTAACCATCTTCTTGCAGAATATTCATTGCAACTTGGATATTATCGGCAACATCATCGACAATCAGGATTTGGTTGCTGAATTTCATGGTTGTACCTGCATTTTCTTTAGCTTTAAAGGGATTTTCAATTATATAGTTAAATACGAGCGAATGCATTTTTTCACCCTGTGAAAGGGACTTATTTGAGTTCTATTTAGTGAGAGAGACCAGATCGGCTGATTGATCCTGGCGCTAGTAAAGCTGTGTGTTGAAAACCAGTTATTAGTTGATGGCTTCGATTAAACTCTAGGAAGGATACCTTGGGATATATTTTATAGGAGATTACTACTGAATTCCTTGGTTGTACGATGAGATCTGTCTTCGACTGGGAAAACACTAAAGCCAATAGCACTAACTTTGCTGTTCCGACAATTAAAAGTGTTACTAACATTCCTGCATACAATCCTTTTTTGCCTTGTTCCATTAGAAATGCTCGTTTAATATCAGTGCCAGCTCGTTGATTAGTCATTGTCTCTGATTCATGTTCGCTAAAACAAAAATATGTTATTTTACTGTATTTCAATGAGCTACAAATATTTCTATACTTTTAGTCACGTACAGGGCTAATTTTGTTATTGATGAATAATAATTCAAATCAACGGAGTGAATGGTGAGTCTGGCAATATTTGATCTTGATAATACATTGATTGCTGGTGACAGTGACTTTCTTTGGGGGCAATTCCTGGTTGAGCAAGGCATTGTTGATGGTGATGAATACGAACAAGAAAACACGCGGTTTTTTCAAGACTATAAAACAGGAAGGTTAGATATTGCAGAATATCTGGCATTTGCTCTTAAGCCTTTGGCTGCCCATCCTGTCGATCAATTGCTTGAATGGAGAAAACAATTTGTCGAGGAAAAAATAAAGCCGCTGATACTTCCAAAAGCCCAGCGCCGTATTGATTGGCATCGCAACAATGACGATACGTTGCTGATTATTACTGCGACCAATCGCTTTGTGACTGAGCTGACTGCGGAGCTTTACGGAGTTGAAAATCTATTAGCCACAAATCCTGAGTTTATCGATGGAAAGTACACGGGAAAAGTCGAAGGAACACCTTGTTATCAGGGTGGGAAAATTATTAATCTCGATCAATGGTTGTCTGATGGTCGCGAATCACTCATCAATGATACCTGGTTCTATAGCGATTCCATGAATGACATTCCCTTGTTGCAACAGGTTGATTATGCTGTTGCCGTTGATGCTGATGAAACGCTGACTAAAAAAGCACAGCAGGAAGGTTGGTTGATCACCAGTTTTCGTTAAATGTGGGTCACTTGCTCAGATTGCCCTCAAGTTTGTCCAATAGCCGTGTTGAAAGTGCTCATTTACACCTGTAAACTCCGCGCTTTCGCCTTGCTCTTGAACAAACCAGAGGGCAATCTGAGCAAGTGACAGATTACGTGGTAACTATTTTTTCTGAATAAAAAAATACTGAACATCAGCCTCTGTATAGTACTGAATAATCAAATGGCCGGTTTTTTCAGAAAATACACCAATATCAAGATGAGCTGCTGGGTCAGTTGCACGTAAACGCACGATTTCTCCACTTTCGATACTAACAAGTGTTTTCTTCAAGCGCAACAATGGTAGTGGGCAATGTAGCCCAAGTGTATCAATGTCATGATCGTACTGAAATGTCATAAATAAAGATGGGTTTATTTGATGGAGCAGGGTCTTGGATATATTTTGAAAAACATATAAGACAAAAGTTTTATCTAGGAGGCTGTCCGAGAATAGAAGAGCCTACTGCAGAAAAGCTGAATTTGGCCAGCTTTTTCCATTATTTTCGTTAAATAGCACAACTATTCGCCTCAAATAATGAAAAAACCTGACTCAAATCAGCTTTCCCTCGCTACGGCTTCTATTCTCGGACAGCCTCCTGGTCAGAGTACCAGATTAATCATCGGAATGAGTACAACAAGATAAATCAAGGTCATAATCCCGCCAACGCGCATATAGTCTGTGTTGCGGTAACCAGCTGGCCCCATAATCAAGGCATTGACTTGATGGGTTGGTAATAAAAACGAATTCGAGGTTGCCAGTGCCACAGTTAACGCATAAATGGCGGGATCAGCGCCTGTTTGTACGGCCAGGCTCATCGCAATTGGAACCAGTAGCACGACTGCTCCTACATTTGACATAACAAGAGTAAATACTGTTCCAAGGATGGCAAGCATGGTTTGCACTTGCCAGCCTGAAGCACCATGCAACAAACTTAACATATGGCTGGCTATCCAGGCTGCTGTTCCGGTTTTCTCGACTGCGGCACCTAAAGGAATCAGCGCAGCCAGCAGAAAAATTGTGCGCCAACTGACTGACTTGTAAGCTTCATCAATGGTGATCACTTTACATAATACCATCGCCACAGCGCCAACCAATAAAGCCAGTGCAATTTTCACACTGGTAGTGACAGTTAATAGTAAGGCAAGCAGAAAACAGGCAATTGCCAGTGGTAACTTTTCTGGTCTCAATATTTGCTTGGGATAATCACTGGCGATGACAAACGCAGGGTCTTTTTCCATTTCTGCAATATCTTTCCAGCGCCCATAAACAATTAATGTATCCCCACCTTGAATTTTAAGTGCGCGCAAATTGTTTTGGTAAGTCTTGCCACTGCGATAAACACCAAGCAAGTTGGTTCGGTAATGACGGCGCAGACGAAACTCACCGACATCACCATTAATTAAACGCGATCCAGGTGGAATGACTACTTCAGCTATGCCCGCATACTCTGACTTGGGTTCAAAAATCGATAATGGAACTTCGGTTGTTTCCAGCGTATGGTGTTGGGCAAACTGCTCAACTTCATCACGATGTCCAAGCAACCATAATTGGGAGCCTGCCCAAACAATATCATCACGATTCGGTGCAAGACGCAGCTCTTTGCCAGAGTTTAAGCTGATGATTTGTGGTGCATGTTCGCTATCTTCCAGCTCACGCACGCTTTTGCCTGCAATAGAACTGTCTTGCTCAACATTAATTTGAAATACAACGCCTTGAATACCATATACTTTTTCAAGATACTCTGCGGTTGTTGCGGCTCGACGCATTGGGTTATCCAGCACCGGCAGCAGATGACGCCCGGCAATTGCAAAAAACACAATGCCACTCGATAATAACGCAAGACCGATTGGAGTCACATCAAATAAACCAAACGGTTGAACCGAATAATCTCCGTCAACAACCGCGCTTTGCATCAAATCGTTAAGCATAATCAGCGAGCTGCAACCAATCATCGACAACGTACCGCCGAGGATGGCGCAAAACCCTAACGGCATCATCAATCTGGATAAGGCTATTCCGGTTCGATCCGAAATGCGGCTGACAACCGGCAAAAACAACGCTGTTGCACCGACATTTTGCATAAAGCCAGAAATCATCCCAATCAAGCTGGTCAGGCGTATCATGACTCGCGATTCGCTGTTTCGACCAGTTTTTAACATCAAATCGGCGACTGTTGCCATCAAGCCGGCTTTTTCCAGTCCCGCACCGATAATCATAATTGCAATCATCGCGATCACCGCATTACTGGAAAACCCATCCAATACGGCATCAGCTGATAACAATGGATCAACGCCGGGAAGTTCTCCGGCAAACCCAATTAATAACAGGATGATTAATGCAGCAACATCAATACGCACCCATTCGCTAACAAACAACACCACAGCCAGACACAGCAAAGCGAGCGTTATCAGCATTTCAATGCTTAAACCAAAAATATTAATCATAGACAGAATAGGGGATAGAGTGTAGCGATTGGATAACAAAGTGAGACTGATAAAAAAGCAGCATCCACAACATTTTTCTACTCAAGGTTATTGTTGACTAATACCATCCATTAGATGCAGCACATTTTTTTTCTGAAAGCCTTCAGGAATAGTGAATAGAGTATTGGCAATACTGTCATGCCCGATTGCGGTAATGCGACCGGAGGCACCATCATTCGAATCTATCGCCAGTGGAATACCCTGCATTTGCTCTAGTGCAGCAGTGATACTGGCTGGGTTGATTTGAATTGGTTGTATATTAGCCAAATCGATCAATTGAGTAAATTGCCCGGCTAATTGTCCTAGTTTTTTCAGGGACTGCATTTCTCTGTCTGAAATACCTGCTGCCCGGGGTGAAGCAATACACAGTTTGTTAGTTGTTTGTTTATCCTCCTGGATTTCAGCTAAATCACAGGATATACCTGCAAACTTGCTGGTCTTTCCGGTTTTTTTAATTGAGAAATTTGCTTTTGTTGGTGTTTTTTTACTTGACATGACACCTGGCATCATCGCCTTAAATTTTTGTTTTTGTTCTTTTCTCATGCCAGCCATTGCTTTTTCCATTTGCTCGTTCAACATGGACATGGCTGAATTCAATTGCTCGCTCATTTGACTTGCAAATGCTCGGTCAATTTCATAATAACTTTTATTGTTGTGATCGATAGCAAACACTGTATCCCGATCACTATCATAAAACCCATTGGTTACTCCATTTGCATCTTGAAGTGCTAACATGCCGTCTTTGAAGAGGATCATGGCTGTTTGTGGAGTTGATTGTTTTGATGATGAATAGCTTGATGTTAACTGTGTATCCGCAAATACAGATGATAAACAAGTCAGGCTTATAATCAATCCCATCAAACACTGTTGGTTGATCATTCAGTTGCTCTCCTTTATTAGGTTAAACACATGACTTTCCATTCGGAAATAAGTTCGACATGTTAAACTAGTATTTTACATCAGGAACTAAGGCAACTGGAAACAAATAACCCACCCACCTTACTTGTCTTTTTGTCCGTCTTCGATCTTGTTGTTTCAGTTACATAGCTTGCTATGCGCCCTACACAACAAGATCGAAGACAAACAAAAATTCTTCGCAAAATGGGTGAGTTATTTATTTCCAGTTGCCTGAGGTGATTTGAATATTGATTAAAATTATCATTTTTCATCTTGGTTAGAAGTTGCTAACAAAAGACGTGTAATCATCATCAGTTTTGCACGATCCACATCATCACTGTTACTTCCATTCACAAGTTTATTAGAAACAGGTAATCATATGGCAGGTCATAGTAAATGGGCTAATATTCGCTTTCGTAAAGGCGCACAAGATGCCAAGCGCGGCAAACTGTTTACCAAGCTTATTAGAGAGATCAGTGTGGCAGCAAGATCTGGTGGCGGAGATCCAGATAATAATCCTCGCTTACGGGCCGCAATCGATAAGGGTCTGACCAATAATATGAAGCGTGACACCATTGATAACACGGTTAAAAAAGCAACCGGTGCTGTTGAAGGTGTTAATTATGAAGAAGTTCGCTATGAAGGTTATGGACCAGGAGGCATCGCTGTATTAGTCGATTGCCTGACCGATAATCGTAATCGAACAGTCGCAGAAGTACGCCACAGTTTTTCCAAAGCGGGTGGCAATCTAGGCACAGATGGCTCGGTTGCTTATATGTTCAGCCATGTCGGATTGTTAAATTATCCTGCTGGTGTGAATGAAGAACAATTAATGGAAGCAGCGTTAGATGCTGGTGCCGAAGATATTATTGTGAATGATGACAGGTCAGTTGAGGTGATCACCGCATTTACTGATTTCGAGAGCGTCAAACAAGCAATGATAGATGCTGAACTTGAACCCGAGTCAGCATCCACGACCATGCAAGCCAGTAATCACACGGAGTTAAATGCAAAAGATGCTGAAAAAATGATTCGCTTGCTGGAAAATCTGGAAGATCTGGATGATGTTCAAGAAGTGTATTCCAATGCCGACATCAGCGAAGAAATACTGGCATCGATTGCATGATGTCCAGTTAGCGTTAATCAACACATGAAGCTCACTAAGGCAGAAATAGCCAATCTTACGCATGATGATCTGATTGCACATATCGGTTCATCATTGGAATACGAGAGTGCATACAAAGAAATAAGCCAGGCACTAAAAGATGAGCTGGTTAGTCGTGAACCGACGGCTAATTACCAATGTCCAAAATGTGAATGTAACAAGTATAATGAAAGTCAAGTGCGTACAGCAGGAGGAGGTTTTAGTGCGTTTTTTGATATTCAGACGGAAAAGTATCGTGTAATCACATGTACAAGGTGTAATTATTCGGAGCTTTATAAAAGTGATGTTGGTATTGGCCGGCAAGTGATGGATGGGTTATTTGGTGGATGATGAAATGTGCTAACAAGGCGCTTGAGCGTTCCCTTCTTTCGTTGTCGTCAATCGCAGCAATATTAGAAAATTCTAAGTTTGATACATCTAGTGGCTAACTTGTGCCACGTATTATAGGTATTGATCCCGGTTCTCGAATCACTGGCTATGGCATCCTGGATCAACAGTCAGGCAAAATTGTCTATATTGCCAGCGGCTGTATTCGTGCTACAGGCGATACTTTTCCTGAACGCCTGAAACAGATTTTTACTGGACTTAGCGAAGTCACAGCTGAATACCAACCCGATGAGTTGGCAATAGAACAGATTTTCATGCACAAAAATGCCGACTCCGCGCTTAAGCTGGGCCAGGCAAGAGGCGCAGCAATCTGTGCGGGGGTTGCTAACAATTTGCCCGTATATGAATATCCTTCACGTGTCGTCAAAAAAGCAGTGGTTGGTAAAGGTGCTGCTGATAAGGTTCAGGTTCGCCACATGGTTAAATACTTGTTACAAATAACTGGCACTCTACAAATTGACGCTAGCGATGCATTAGCCATCGCTTTGTGCCATTGTCATCAACAACAAACTTTCTTGCGGAATCGTTCAGCTCGGGTGATTCACTCATGATCGGCTTTTTACGCGGCACTCTGATCAATAAAACAGCACCACAAGTGCTACTTGATGTTAATGGGGTTGGCTATAATATCCTGGCACCCATGTCCACCTTTTACGACTTGCCGGAAACAGGACAAGTCGTACAGCTATTAACCCATTTAAGTATTCGCGAGGATGCCCACGTTTTATTCGGTTTTCTCAGCGAACAAGAACGCAGTCTGTTTCGCAGCCTGATACGCATCAACGGTGTTGGGCCTAAGTTAGCACTAGCAATACTCTCCGGAATCAGTATCGGAGATTTCCAGCGCTGTGTGTTTGAGAATAATATTGCTACATTGGTGAAATTGCCGGGTATCGGTAAAAAAACAGCAGAGCGCCTGATTATTGAAATGCGTGATCGCTTACCAGAAATATCTGATACCACAGATGCCAATCACCCAGCAGCAGCAACGACAAGCACCACCTCAGAGGCAATTCATGCATTGGTGTCACTAGGGTTTAATGAGACTGATGCGCAACGCATGGTTGGTAAAATTGTCAAAGACAATCTAAGCAGTCAAGAATTGATTCGTTTGGCGCTGCAATCGGTTAATTCATAGAATTTTGCAGCGTTGTTTGAGTCAGTTTATTTCGTATTTTAAAAATAATATAAAGGTATAACCATGGTTAATTTTCTTACTGCTACACAACGTGTTGAAAGTACGATGGGATTAACGCTGCATCGTCTTTTTCATTACATGAAGCTGGCATTTGCTTATCTGTTAGCAACTTCATTGGCCGCTGGAAGTGGGTTTGCCATGGGTGCCTGGATCAAGAGTGCGGGAACTGTTGGTTTGCTTGGTGCGGTTGCCGGTTTTGCATTATGTGCTTATTTTATTCACTGGTCACGACGCGGGCGTTTATATAATCTGTGGGCTCCTCATTTGTCAATATTTGGTCGACTAGTTGAAGAAAAATCTATTCCAGCAGGTAAACAACAATTGGAGTTGGGTAGTCAGCAGGTTGAGCGTTTGTTTGATAAATCAATTGACTTGATGAGTCTGTATAGCAAAAGTGCAGCTGTTTTGTGTGAACTGTTTATTGATAAATTTAATCTCAAATCCATCGCCTCTCTGCCGTTAATGGACACATTGATAAAAATTGATTTTAGTCTTTTCATTAACCCATTGCGCGATGCCCTGCTGATACTTAGCCTGAGTGAAGACACTAAAAACCCTTGGAAAACCATGCGCGATAACTTGGAGTTAGTGGCTAAACATCTCAGTTTAATCCAGCGTAGCATGCTGATGATACTGATTATGCAAGTCGTAAGCGCATTGCTGGCATTTGCTGTTTGGTATGTGGCGGTTGACTGGCTTGCTGATCATTGGCCGGATATCAATATGACTGCCTGGAAGATATTGTTGACGGGTCTATTGAGCTGGATAATGTATGCAGCGTTTATTTATCCAATCGCGGTTAATGCGATGCTGGATGAATTTCTCAAAATTACAGCTCAAAATCCGACGAATGAAACAGCTCAAGAACATCTGGCTGATTTTCCAGCACTAGACGCTATTGCCAAACAGGCACAAACATACACTCTTCCTGCTGAAACACCTAAGCAGGAGCCCACCAGCACAACTGAAGAGAGTCAAGATGACGAAGATTCTGAACCTGTCTCCGATGAAAGTTGAGTAATATTTCCCGAAACAGCGCTGAAAATCGTATAATAGCTGGTTAATAGTTGACCTAGGAGGCTGTCCGAGAATAGAAGCCGTAGCGAGGAACAGCTGATTTGTGCTAGATTTTTTCATTATTTGAGGCGAATAGTTGTGCTATTTAACGAAAATAATGGGAAAATCTGGTCAAACTCAGCTTTTCCGCAGTAGGCTTTCTATTCTAGGACAGCCTCCTAAGTTGTATGCAGGCTGGTAGTAACGATCTACGTAAACTGAGGAGGTAGCGCCGTGAGAATTATTGAAGAAGCATTAACATTTGACGATGTTTTGCTGGTGCCTGCTCATTCCACAGTCATGCCTCGAGATGTCGATTTACGCACCCAGCTAACCCGCAATATTCGTCTCAAAATGCCTCTGGTTTCAGCGGCGATGGATACGGTCACTGAATCCCGTTTAGCGATTACGCTGGCGCAAGAAGGCGGTATCGGTATTATCCATAAAAACTTGACCGCAGAGCAGCAAGCGCATGAAGTCGCGCTGGTCAAGAAATTTGAAAGTGGAGTCATTACTGAACCGTTTACAGTAGCGCCCGATGCCACTGTGCGTGAAGTATTGGAATTGACTCACGCCAAAAAAATATCTGGAGTCCCGGTTGTTAGTAGTGATGATGAACTGGTTGGTATTGTTACCAGTCGTGATTTGCGTTTTGAAACTCGCATGGACGAATCCATTCAATCAGTGATGACGCCAAAACAGCGTTTGGTGACTGTAAAAGAAGGCGCTGACCAAAAAGAGGTATTAGGTTTATTACACAAGCACAGAATTGAAAAAGTACTGGTGGTTGATGATGCATTTAAGCTACGCGGCATGATTACCGTAAAAGATATTCAGAAAGCTCGAGATTACCCCAATGCATCCAAAGACAATCATGAGCGCTTAAGAGTTGGCGCTGCCGTGGGTGTGGGTGAAGGTACCGAAGAGCGGGTTGCAGCACTAGTTAAAGCAGGTGTGGATGTGATTGTTGTCGATACCGCACATGGCCACGCACAAGGCGTATTGGATCGAGTTGCCTGGGTGAAACAGAATTATCCCGATGTTGAAATCATTGGTGGCAATATCGCTACAGCGAAAGGTGCGTTAGCTTTGGTAGAATCTGGGGCTGATGGTATTAAAGTCGGAATAGGGCCAGGTTCAATTTGCACCACACGCATTGTTGCCGGAGTTGGTGTGCCACAAATTACTGCGATTAGTAATGTCGCAGAAGCACTGCGTGGAACTGGTGTTCCACTAATCGGTGATGGCGGCATCCGTTATTCTGGAGATATTTCCAAAGCGCTTGCTGCGGGGGCTTTTACGGTCATGCTCGGTAGTTTGCTGGCAGGAACAGAAGAATCACCGGGTGCAGTTGAGTTATACCAGGGGCGTTCTTATAAGTCTTATCGTGGCATGGGATCCCTTGGCGCGATGGGACAACAACAAGGCTCGAGTGATCGTTACTTCCAGGAAAACAGTGCTGTAGAAAAACTGGTTCCAGAAGGGATTGAAGGTCGGGTTCCTTATAAAGGCAGTGTGATGAATATTATTCATCAGCTACTGGGTGGTATGCGCGCCAGTATGGGATATATTGGCTGCAATAATCTTGAGGATATGCATAGCAAAGCGCGTTTTATACGCATTACCGGAGCTGGGATGCGTGAAAGTCATGTGCATGATGTCGCCATCACCAAAGAAGCCCCGAATTACCGGATGGATTAGGCCCAATGGATGTAGATTTATCACGTCCGGATATTCATCTGGATAAAATCCTGATCATTGATTTTGGTTCACAATATACTCAGTTAATTGCCAGACGAATTCGTGAGATAGGTGTTTATTGCGAAATCCATCCCTGGGATTGCAGCAACCAGACGATCAACAATTTTAATCCACGTGGCATTATTCTCTCTGGTGGCCCGGAAACAGTCACCGAGCAAGATGCGCCACGAGCCCCGACCATTGTGTTCGAACTTGGCGTTCCTGTACTGGGGATTTGCTACGGCATGCAAACCATGACAACGCAACTTGGCGGGCAGGTAGAAGCCAGTGATCAGCGCGAGTTTGGTTATGCGCAAGTTACAATCACTCAACATTCAACACTGTTAGACACCATTGAAGATCATCTCGCTGAAGATGGTAGTGCCTTGCTGGATGTGTGGATGAGTCATGGCGACCGTGTGCAGCAATTGCCACAAGGTTTTGAATGTATCGGTTCATCAGAAAACGCACCTGTTGCAGCGATTGCAGATCAAGCTCGCCACTTTTATGGTCTGCAATTTCACCCAGAAGTCACCCATACCACTCAGGGCGAACGCATTCTCAATCGCTTTGTTTGCAACCTGTGCAAGTGCGATACGCTGTGGACAGCCAGGCATATTATTGATGATCGTATGCAAGCAGTGCGCGAACAAGTTGGTAGTGATCAAGTGATTCTTGGGCTTTCCGGAGGGGTTGATTCATCGGTTGTTGCGGCTCTATTGCATCAAGCAATTGGCGATCAGCTTACCTGCGTGTTTGTGGATACCGGTTTGCTGCGCCTGAATGAAGGCGATCAAGTGATGGCAATGTTTGCCAAACACATGGGTATTCGAGTGATCCGTGTCAATGCCGAACAGCGTTTTCTGGATGCGCTGAGTGGCGAAATTGACCCGGAAAAAAAACGCAAAATTATAGGTAATTTGTTTATTGAAGTATTTGATGAACAAGCGAATAAAATTACTGACGCCAAATATTTGGCACAGGGAACCATCTATCCTGATGTTATTGAATCCGCTGGAGCAACCACGGGCAAAGCTCATTTAATTAAATCGCATCATAATGTCGGTGGTCTACCAGAAAAAATGAACATGAAGCTAGTGGAACCACTGCGCGAGTTGTTTAAAGATGAAGTACGTAAAATCGGCCTGGAATTAGGTTTGCCGCATGAAATGGTGTTTCGTCATCCATTCCCAGGACCCGGATTAGGGGTACGCATTCTTGGTGAAGTCAAAAAACAATATGCCGATTTATTGCGTGAAGCCGACCATATCTTCATGGAAGAGCTCAACAAAGCCGATCTTTACCAAAAAACCAGCCAGGCATTCGCGGTGTTTTTGCCAGTCAAATCAGTTGCAGTAATGGGTGACGGGCGTAGTTATGCCTATGTGATTGCACTGCGAGCAGTGGAAACCATCGACTTCATGACCGCACGCTGGGCGCATTTGCCGTATGATTTTTTAGATCATGTCTCACGGCGTATTATTAATGAGGTGAAAGGTGTTTCGCGGGTCACCTATGATATCTCAGGCAAGCCACCAGCAACCATCGAATGGGAATAAAGCCCCCAGATCAGAGCATAGAAAAAAATCAAGCTGTACCAATAACTGACGAATACTGGATGCAGCACGCCTTGCAGCTTGCCAGGCAAGCAGCACAACAAGGTGAGGTTCCAGTTGGCGCAGTGATTGTTAGAGACGACACAATCATCGGTCAAGGTTACAACCAACCAATCTCAAATCATGACCCCAGTGCTCACGCAGAAATAATTGCGTTACGCGATGCAGGTCAACATGCTAAAAACTATCGCCTGATAGATACCACGCTTTATGTCACGCTCGAACCGTGTGTCATGTGTATCGGAGCAATCTTGCATGCGCGAATTAACAAACTGGTATTTGGTGCAACCGATCCCAAACGCGGAGCAGTCTGTAGTGCGTTGCAATTGAGTCATGCTGAGTTTTCTAATCATCATGTCGAATGGCAGTCGGGTGTACTAGAGCAAAGCTGTAGTGAACTGCTATCAGCGTTTTTTCAGGCACGGCGTTGAGAATTTTGTAGCTGTATTATATATTTCGAGGTTGAGAACGTAAAAGATACTTGTTGCGCTTCGTTCTATTTCCATTAATACCTTGATGATTGAAAAATAGGCTGGTGGGTCAAGCTTGGTGTTTCCAGAAAATAACCATTGGTTGCAGATACTCTCTTAAAACGCAAGTCTAAATTCAATTAATGCCTAACAATAACTTAGACATTCACTTCAGCAACGCTTAATATCTAAAGTTTTGGAGTTGATTTTACTCCAGACTAAAAGCATCCACACCTGATTCATAACGCCTCAAGGCGCAATGTTTTTAAGTCAAGTTGCAGGACTTGCACAAAAAAGCATTGTATGTGTGTTTCGATGGTTTCCAGTATTAACGTCACCGTATCGCCCAAGATTGTTTTTAAGTCATCCAGCGCCCCAGTGATGATGGCTCGAAACACTTGCCATAACTTCGCTGCAAAGCTGATATTGGCGCTGTTGCTACACAGCGTCTGGCGTATTTGTGTGATCGTCTTACACTCACTGGTTTGTTTGGCGATGACCAGCAGCTTTAAAGCCAAGGTGGCTTTTGCGGCTTTAAAAGGCGACAAGACACTGACTGGCACAATTATCCAGTGAATATTCATGTGAATCAGATACAAACTTGGCGAAATCTAATCAAAGAGAACATGGTCAGTTTGTTTGATACGGGCACAGAGCAACGACAGGATCAGGAAGCTGAGGCCAAAGCGCTACAGGCCAAGATTGGTCAATTAACAATGGAAAACGATTTTTTAGCCAAGGTGCTCAAGCCATGAGTCAGTCAGAGCGCAAGGCACGGATTGATTCGACTCAAGTCCTCCCTGTGACACATTACCCGCCGTATGCTCTTTTAAGAGTTGTAGAAAAACAGTGTTAATATCAGGCTGTTTTTCAAGCACGGATAGTCGGCCACCTCCCGTTTCTCGATTACGGTCTTGCAAAATATCCGCTTCACTCAGTTCTTGGATACCACGTAGAATGGTTGTGCGCGAACAATTAAAAAGACGGCCAATATAACTCACACCGCCTCGATCAAGTTTTGACGCTTCAACTCCTGCGTATAAGCGTCTGTTTTTTTCTGGTAGTCGAGTGTAGAACTCTTGCATTTGGCTTTCGGTTTCTTGCGGATAAGGAAATGGCATAGGTTAACTTTTTTATAAAAGAATCTAGGTTCAGTTTGTCTGCTAACTAGACTGCTTTTATTGCCTTTTTGTTCAAGTTATTTCGTGCACGTTCCTAAGGGGACCACTTCTGATCTCTGGTTTCCCAACCCTGACACTTCACCTACCGTCCTTGTGAATGCAGACTCAGAAGCTTGGCTTACAGGTCTCAGATGCTCCACGGCATGGATGACGAGGGCTGGGGAGCCAATCTACAAACAATCAAGGCTTAAGGAGCGATCGGCTTCCCCAGAAATCAGTGATCACTATAATCATTTTGATTTAAATAATCTTATGTTTTTAGAGATGTCTTTTAATATACAAGGAGCGGCTTTAGCTGCGACTGTTCGCTCAGAAGCTTAGATCGCGGCTAAAGCCGCTCCTACAGGTTTGACCCACTACCCAAAAAATCAGCAACTCATACCAAGAGGTTGCAGGAACAAATTACCAATCAAAAAATCTGTTGTACAATCGCATCTCCCTCTACTTAAACGCATTTTTTACAAGCATTTCTTGATCGAGCACAACGAGAATTGCTAGAGCCTTTTTCGAAAAAGGTTGTTTTGTCAGGTTTTAGTACTATTCAGCAATCTGTTCACATAATCTGGATTACAATAGTGCTAAAAACCTAGTCTGGAGCACTACGCATGTCATCAAAATATCTTTCTAACCAACCCATTCCGCATAATCAACGACTGATTATGGCCCTGGATGTGCCTACTAGCGCACAAGCGAAATTATTGGTTGAGCAACTAGGCGATAGCGTCAATTTTTATAAAATCGGTATGGAATTGTTTATGGCGGGAGATTATTTCCAACTCATTGAGTGGCTGAAACTTCAGGATAAACAAATCTTTGTTGATTTGAAGTTTTTCGATGTGCCAGAGACAGTTGCCCGTGCTATAAAATCTTTAAATCAACGTGGTGTCGATTTTGCCACAATTCATGGTAATCAGTCGATGATGGAAGCTGCAGCACTAGAAAAAGGCAATTTGAAAATTCTTGCTGTTACTGCGCTAACCAGTCTTGATCGAGGGGATCTGGATGATTTGGGCTTTCAATGCTCAATTGCTGACCTGGTTTTATCCAGAGCACGTCGTGCTTTGCAATCAGGATGTGATGGTGTGATTTCTTCTGGACTAGAAGTACCAGCCTTGCGCCAACAGCTTGACCATCACTTACTGGTCATCTCTCCTGGCATTCGTCCAGTGGAAAACAGAATCGAGGATGATCAAAAACGCATCGTCACAGTCACAACTGCCTTTCACAATGGGGCTGATTATATCGTCGTTGGACGACCTATTCGCGATTCCAGCAACCCACGTGAAGCAGCGTTAGCGATTCAACAACAGATATCAAACGCTTTTACCTCTGAATAAAGCTGATTGCCAGGAGGCTATGAAGCTTTGGAGAGTTCCGCATAGTACTTCTGTACCTGGGAACCTGGTATTGGCTTACAGAAATAGAAGCCTTGTATTTCATCACACTGTTTCTCTTTTAGAAAATTCAGTTGTTCCTTCTTTTCTACACCTTCCGCAACAACAGATAAATCCATGCTATGTGCCATCGCAATCACTGCAAGCGCTATCGCTGATTTGTCTGATTGAGCATTAATATCTTGCACAAAAGAACGATCAATTTTAAGCCGTGCAATTGGAAACTGGTTTAGATAACTTAATGACGAATAACCAGTACCAAAATCGTCGATTGATAAACCAATTCCCATTTCCGCTAAAACTTCCATGGTTTTTGTTGCTGCAACAATATCTTGCATAATGTGATTCTCTGTAATTTCAAACTCAAGATATTTAGCTGGCAGTCCGGTTTTTTCAAGAATGCGTTCAACTAAGTTCGGGAATCCCGTCTGCAAGAACTGACGTGGAGACAGATTAACTGCCATCCTGAATTCTGCGTTAGTTTCATCAACCTTCCAGTCCTTAGCCTGTTGGCAAGCAGCATTCAGCACCCACTCCCCAAGAGGCACAATTAAGCCGGTATCTTCAGCCAACGCTATAAACTCGCCGGGTTGAATCAGTCCTCGTTCAGGATGTTGCCAGCGGACCAATGCTTCAACCCCGGTCATGCTTCCAGTTTTCAACGAAATCACTGGTTGATAATGCAAAATCAGATCATCTTGATGAATCGCACGGCGTAACTCTTGCTCCATGACCAATCGCTGCAACGCATGGCTGCTCATTTCGTGACCGAAATAACAGACTGTATTGCGTCCACCTGCTTTGGCTCGGTACATTGCTGTATCCGCATTATTTAACAAGGTTTCGTGATTTTCACCATCTTTGGGGTAAACAGACACACCGATACTTGCACCAATAAACAATTCGTGGCGATCAACAATAAAAGGCTGTGCAAAAATAGAAATAATCTTCTGAGTCACTGTTTCAATTTGATCGCTGGTAATAATGTTTTCGAGCAAGATAACAAACTCATCACCTCCGATTCGGGCAATGGTATCCTCTTGCCGCGCAGTCAATCTTAGACGTTCAGAAACGGCTTTTAATAAATTATCTCCAGCAAAATGTCCAAGCCCGTCATTCACTGTTTTAAAGCCATCCAAGTCAATAAATAAGACAATCACTTTGCGTTCAGTACGTTTGGCGCGAAGAATAGCATGTTCAAGTCGATCACGTAATAACACACGATTTGGAAGCCCAGTCAACACATCATGATTGGCTTGATGCTCCATCTCGCGCATTAGATTGCGCATTTCCGTAACATCAGTGATCGCAACAACAGCACCTGTTGGCCTGCCAGCGTTATTATGGATTGGTGCAATGGTTCCAAGAATCGCCAGCTCTTTATGTTGAGTATTTATAACCACAGTGTCACTGGGCAATCTCAAGCTTGTATTTTCACGAATACACTGTTCAACAAGTTCCTCCAGGCAATTTCCATCGCAGTCACCAACTGGACGGAGCAACTGACTGACTGACTTTCCTGATGCTTGGTCTTCAGTTGTATTCGTTAACTGTAATGCCGCAGGATTCAAATATTCGGCTACACCATTCTGATTAATGGTAATCACTGCATCACCAATAGCATCCAGGGTAACATCGCTGCGTTGTTTGTTTTCAAACATGGAGCGTCCGGCAAATTCCAGACGTCGCCAGCTCCATAACGGATAGCTAAAAACCAGTGCAAGTAAAGCCGGGGCAGGCGGAAACCAAAACCTGAACTTCGCTAATAGTAGATAAGTCACCAATAGTGTCAGCACAATGAGTGAAAGCATTGCGCATAACGCTAGACGCGGTGTCAATTTAGGATAAATAAAAACAGGAAGCAATGTCAGTAAACCAGCCAGAACAAAAATCCACCCTCTGGGAAGATGAAAAATCCCCACGTTTTTTTGAATGGCATTGAGAATATTGGCATTAACCTCAACTCCCGACATTAAGTAGCCACCTTTTGATACTGGTGTCGCTAGATAACCACCCATCCCCACTGCAGTAACACCAACAATGACATACTTATCTTTTAACAAATCAGGTTTAACACGACCTTCCAAAACATCAACAAAAGAGACACGCTGAAAGCTACCCGGCTGATCAACATAAGGAATCAACATGCGCTTGCTTTTAATCCAGGGTTTGGCGAATTGCTGATTGCTATGTTGATATTGTGATGAAATATTTAAATGCTCGTTATCAGCAACTTGCTTCATTGCCAGACTAAAGCTGGACCAGTTGATTTCACCCGAGAGCGCTTTCAGAAACACTGAGCGAGCAATCCCATCACCATCCAGTTCAATATTCACATGCCCAATACTGGCGGCCGCATCAATTAGATGTGATATTGGTACTGTTTCAGTTGACCTAAGCTGGTCATGGTTATTGATCACTGGTAAAACAACTTTGCCGTTATTTCTGATCGCTTGTCCAAGTCGATAATCATCATCAAGGTGAGCCAGGTCTGGTTCGGAAAAAATAATACTCAAACCGATTACTTTCACCTCTGCCTCTCCCAGCTTATCAATTAGACTTGCATGGTAGCGTCTTGACCAAGGCCAACGACCTAAGCTTAAAATACTTTTTTCGTCAACAGCAACAATAACAATATCATCTGAAGGAGAATGTGCATTCAGTCGGATAAATGAGTCATAAATGACACGATTAGCAGGCGCAAGTGATCTGGTATACAGTAAACTCAGAGCAACGATGAGCAGAACTACACCGAGGATCAGTGTTTCTTGCAAACTTCGATTTTGGTGAATCTTCACAGTAAAAGCAGTAGCAACAGTAATGGTAACAACATCAGCAGATACCATGGTTTTTGTGCTGGAGGATCAACATGCTGAGCGCTACTCCAGTTACCGTTAAAACCATTTTCCCCGATGCTACGCATACGTAAGTAAAGGCGATTTTCAGTTGGACGATCCAGCTCAAGACGCGGTTCGAGAGTTGTTTTGTCCAGTACAACATCAGTAAATTCAGAATTTTGAGCAACCTGCATCTGGTATTGCAAACCAGGGGCACCTTTTTGCCAGCGAAAAATCATATGCTCGTCATCACCTTGTGGCTCCAGTGCTTTTGGCGCAGGCGGAATAATTTTGAATTGTTGTCGATCACTAAAAGGGCCTTCTTCCTGTGAAACTTGTGTCGCTATACGCCAGTAATACAAACCAGGTTTCAAATCAAGTTGGCTCCTATATTCTACTTGCTGCACCACCTCGTCTATCAGTGTTTTTTGAAAATCATCCTGATTGGATAGCTGTAAGTGATAGCCTGTCACACCTTCCAATGCTGACCAGCCTAACTGTAAATCTTTGGCTTCAATTGATGCATTTTCATCCGGCATGGCAGGCAAAGGAGGTTCTGGGCGAGCATCCATTGTATAGCGATGAGTCACATCTTCCCCTTCCAATCCTTTTTTATCGATACCACGCACTGTCATGGTATATTGCCCATCCGGCAAATCGGGCACAGTGATTTGACTGTAATCGGACAATTTATTCCAGACGAGGATCGGAGTCTCATTATCATTAAACACTTGAACCCTGTAATTGATGGCGCCATCAAGCTTTTTCCATAAAAACATTGCCGACACTCGATCGATTAACACTGCTGGCTTCTGTAATTCTGGTGCTGCCAGCAAACGCACCGGATCACCAGGTGGTTGACCCTTAGCGACAGCGACTCCATAGCCTGCAGGTATCTTCTTTTCAGCGTTGGACCCTATGACAGCAACACTCCCCCTAACAACTTCAACCAACATGGTTTGATGTGCTGTATCTGTTTCAGTGCGCAAAATTGTTCCGCGTACTGCTGTGGATGCAGTTGGTGTGATTACTTTAAAAACAGATTTACCTTTTGACTTTTCTGGCACCTCAGTATTTATGCGCCCTTGCTCGAGATACATTTGGGTTTCTATCAGATTGGAATCTGGATACTGCTCCATTTTTTTAAGAATAAGTTTGGTATTGTTTTGCAGACGTACACGAGAACCATCCTTGAATTCAATCACAGCGCTGGCATTATCCCCAGTTTTAATTTCATCATTAATGTTAAGCTGTTGACCACCAACAAGTGGTTTATCTTGTTTCAGTAATGAATCGTAAACAACTGTCTTGCCATCAACAACAACTACTTGAGCAGATGATGATTCAGATTTTAACCAGTCAAGCGGTATGCGTAAAATAGTTCCTGGTGCTATGGTGTGTGGTTCGGCAACCGCATTGTAGCTTTGAAGTTTTTTTACATAAGTAATATTTGGCAAGTAAGTTTCAGTGACTGTCCACAGATTATCTCCAGATCTAACTGTATATAGCCAGTCATCAGAACGAGCAGGAAGTGGCGATAGCATTGTTACAATAACGACAACATAAGAGACTATCGATAAACACTTTAGCATTAAATATAACTCCAGCTTTTTTTGAACGAAAAAGGGGAATAAGAGTGGCTCAATTCAATGCATGACTTTAATCTGACGAGCACGCTACCAAATGAGATAAACTGACTGTATGTTATGCTATTTCATACTCATTTCAGCTAACTGCATAATATAATGACTTTATTTAGTATTGTCTATTTAATAATGATGGAAATAGTTCAACAAGCCAAACCAACCCTATAATAATACTATCTATTTACAAAACAGGCACGATTTATGATTGCTCTTGAAGAAGTACGCGAATATTACGGAAAAGTATTAACCAGCAAACAGGATTTACAAACAACCGCTTGCTGCCCTATTGATGTAATGCCCGAATACCTCAAGTCCATTGCCACAATGATTCATCCAGAAATTACCAATCGGTTTTATGGTTGCGGTGTACCTTTACCATCAGCGCTACAGGGACGTACTGTGTTAGATCTGGGATGCGGAACCGGGCGTGATGCTTATATTTTATCTAAGCTTGTTGGAGAAAAAGGTCAAATCATTGGCGTTGATATGACACAGGAACAACTCTCAGTTGCAATTAATCATATCGACTATCATATGCAAAAATTTGGTTTTAATAAATCGAATATTAATTTTTTACACGGTTATATCGAAGATCTGAAATCACTGAATATCAAGGATAATTCAGTCGATGTCGTTGTATCTAATTGTGTATTTAATCTGTCCCCACAAAAAAACGATGTGTTCTCAGAAATTTTTCGCGCACTCAAACCCGGTGGTGAATTGTATTTTTCAGATGTGTTCTCTGATCGCAGACTAAGCACTGAGATTCAAAGTGACCCTGTATTACGTGGTGAGTGCCTGGGTGGAGCAATGTATACTGAGGATTTCAGGCGATTGTTGCTGCAACTTGGTTGTGCTGATGCACGACCTGTTTCCAATGCTCCGATAGAAGTTACCAATCCAAAATTAGCTACTAAGCTTGGCAACGCCAAGTTTAGCAGCATCACCTGGAGAGCGTTTAAACTAGACTTGGAAGATCGCTGTGAGAACTATGGACAAACAATCTGTTACCAAGGAACTCTGGAGAACCATCCGCATAGTTTTAAGCTGGATGACCATCACCTGTTTGACACTGGACAATGGAGTTCAATCTGTGCAAATACCGCCTCAATGCTGATGAATACACGATTTGCACCACATTTCAAGCTAATCGGCGATACTTCAAAGCATTACGGATTATTTGATTGCTCTTCTGGCATCACAGTTAGTTCAAACGATGAAACCAACAACTGTTGTTAACCTGAAAGCTGTCTGGTTAAAAAGAATCGATCCAAACCTGTTCAAGATCTTGAACAGGTTCTAAGATTTCCCGCCTTACTATCCACAAAAAATTACGCACACTAACTGCTAAATTTTTATGTGCAAAAGTAAATCAATACCTCCCTCGGCGCTCCAGGCGTTTGTTTCCTGCTTTATTAGGGCTTTCACCACTCAGAATAAGCGGGTAAACCAATCTTCTTGTTTTGTTGTAGACGGAGTAGCAGCTGATTCAGCAGCCTCGCCATCTACAGTCACTTTTTCATCTGGAGCCGATTGAACTGCATTACTTTTTACATCAGAAGCACCGGCAACTCGACCATTGTCTTGCATTAATTAGATGACAATTTTCCATCACAACCATCAATGCCTGGTTAAATTCATCCTCTGCCATTTCATTCACCACGTCTTTTTTTAACTTGATCATCAAGTTATTGGAAAAATCGTGACATGCATTAAAATCACTTAACGAAGTCGATTCTGCCATCACCGCAGCAGGAGAAATAAACAATAATACCGTCAACAACCGAACTGGACTCATAAATCTGCTTCCTTTGTCACTATAAGAATTAATCTGAACACTATTCAATGGTTAATAATAGTTGTCATGGCTAACGACTAGACTACAGCAACCAAGAAGCTGTCTAGGAGGTTGTCCGGGAATAGAAAGCCTACTGCGGAAAAGCCGAAGCGTAAAGTGTTCGAATTGAAGATATTTTTCGATGGTTCGAAGCGAATAACTAACATTATTTAACGAGAAGCATTGGAAAAACGAGCCATTTTCAAAAACTATGCAGCCGACTTATTTTTGACGAAACCGCTTCTATTAAGTATTCATGTACCGCGAATACATCAATATAAACTCTTGGAATAAATGGCTATTCCTACAATTTTACGCTGACAAACTTATCAATTACTACACACTCAAAATCAGCATTATTAAATGCAATAAGATATATTTCAACTACACTGACTCGTAAAATCTCAGCAATCTGCTATCTTTAAATCAGTATCAATACTTACCATTAAGCTTAAACATTATACAGGCTTGACACAATGAAATTATCACATTCCAGAAATACAATAACCACACTAATCCTAAGCTTGACATGTCAATGCTTAATCCTGAGTACACCATCTGTTAATGCTGGAGTCTTTGGTGCAAACAATTACTGGGAATGCGTCCTTAACGACATGCAAGGGGTACAAAGTGATCGTGTGGCTAAAGCCGTCACTCAATCATGTTTCGCTAAATTTCCTGATACTGCGGAACCAATTGGTGTGAACGCACCTTTGTTCGGCGCTCAGAACCGTGACGAATGTTATGTCAGCTATGGAAAAGAAGCGACAAGTTTCAGAGCACTCAAGCAAATAAGAATGGCTTGTCATTTTTTGTATCCTAAAACGGCTGATCAGAGCGCAGGGAAATATCTTGATCCGATTCTTCAGCTCGCCGATTAAAACAAGCTGAGAATACTCTCAGCTGCTTGAAAATAGAAATTTCAACAGAATTGTTAACAAACGCTTGATCAGTTTTCTGATCAAGCGTTTGTTATTCGCTTGCTAGTGAAGCAACCGTCCAGCAAATTTCTCATCATCCCTAATACTAGACATAATTCGTCCTAATCTTAACTTTCATTCGTAAAAAATGGATTCGATAGGTGCAGTCTTAATCTATACTCTTCGCACATGAAAATTTAGCATTTTGTATGCGTGATTTTTTGTGGATAATAAGGCGGGAAATCTTAGCTGTCGTTATTTACAGCAAGGTTTTCCATCGCGACTATTCGCGAAAAAGTGCGTGTACTGGATGCTGAATTTTTATGTGTGGAGAGTATATAATCCAGCAGAAGCATTTAAAACACGTTTGATCTGATACTGCTTACCCTATTTTCTCAACGCATCTTTTTTTAAAACTGATGGGAATTAGCAGAAGCCTATCACTAAACTATTCAAGCAACCTCTATCCTGTCATACTTTGCTTTTTATTTACGCACAGTATGAACACCAACCATTTAAGAACCTATTCAAAATCTTGATCAATGGATGCAGCGCAAGGCAACAGTGGACGAATAAGCACAGCATACTTGGGGTATGCAAGCATTTTGAGATCGCTTTTACACTGCAATGCTCTCTTTGAAACAATAGACTGGTACGCCAGGATAACAATCTATGCCCATAAGACAATTTAACAATCAATCTCCAAACTGTGGAAAACGTGTTTATATTGATGAACATGCGACTGTTATCGGAGATGTAAAGCTTGCGGACGATGTCTCTGTCTGGCCCAGCACTGTCATTCGCGGTGATGTCGCACCAATTTATGTCGGTAAAGGCACAAACATACAAGATGGATCGGTTTTACATGGCACTCATTCTGGACCCTATTCCGGCGATGGGTTTCCACTAAACATTGGTGATTATGTCACCATCGGGCATGGTGCTGTCGTCCATGCCTGCACTGTTGGTAATCTTTGTTTAATAGGTATCGGTGCAATTGTAATGGATGGAGCTGTGATACAGGATAATGTTATTCTAGGTGCAGGCGGACTAGTCTCCCCCGGCAAACAACTGGAAAGCGGTTTTCTCTATGTTGGCGCTCCGGCACGTAAAATCCGTGAACTATCAAATGATGAGTTGGATTTTCTACACTATTCAGCTAAAAATTACATGAGTTTAAAAGACAGTTATCTACAACAGACACAAACCATTTAGGACAAAACACAATGGCTAAAACCTTCTCCTATACAATCACTGAAGATCCGCAACAATTAATCACTAAAGTCAAACAGATCGCCTCAGAAAAAGGCATTGATGTTTCTGGTGATCACCAGCAGGGTAGCTTATCTGGTCAGGGTGTTAATGCAGAATACAAACTGGAAGATTCTATCCTGACCATCACTGTGCAGAAAAAGCCATTAATTGTCCCTTGGACAATGGTTGAAAAAATGGTTACTAACTTTGTTGAAAGCGAAAAACCGACTCAAATTGTATAACCAATTAGTTGTGATAGCCGAGGTATCCAAACAAACGAGAATGTAACTTCTCATTATTTACAGGCAATTACGAATTAAATGTAATAAACTACATTCAATGAATTCTGTAAAGCCGCTATTGCCACCCATTTCAGATGCTGATCGCACGCCACTAGTCGATGCGTTGCTTGAACTTCTCCAATGGCAATCAGATCGCATTGAGCAATTAGAAGATGACATTCACAGGTTGAACAAACAGACTCGAAAACCTAAATTCAAGTCCAGCGGGATGGATCAACAGACAGAACCAGAAGACGATAGTGCTCGTACCGGAAAAAAGAAAGGCCCCAAACGCAGTAAAACCCAGCATTTGACGATTCATGAAGAGCGCATCATACAGCCCGCCAATCTTTCGGAGGACGCACGCTTTAAAGGCTATCGAGACATTATTGTTCAAGATCTGATCATTTGTCCTCACACCATTCGTTATCGTCTGGCCGAATATGAAACCAGTGAGGGTTATGTCATTGCCCAGTTACCTGAATCGGTTCGTAGTGGCCATTGGGGATCAAACTTACACAGTTTTATCTTGTATCAATATCATCATCAGCACGTCACTCAGCCCCTGTTGCTGGAACAACTGCATGATCTTGGTATTGATATCTCCAGCGGTCAATTAAGTCAAATGCTGACCAAAGACCTTGACGTGTTTCACCAGGAAAAAAGCGATCTGCTGCGTTATGGACTGCCGCTGTCCAGCTATATTCACGCAGATGACACCGGGGCTCGCCATCAGGGCAAGACCGGTTACTGTACTCATATTGGCAATGAGCTGTTTGCCTGGTTTGAAAGTACTGAGTCTAAAAGTCGTGTTAACTTTCTTGAGCTGCTGAGCAGAAGTGGTTGCCAGGCCTACGTCATCAATGCGGGTGCTCTGGAATACATGCAACGCCAAAAGCTTCCGAAATTTCTATTGGAATCGCTTGAAACCCAACCAATTAAATTTGAGACACCCGCTGCTTTAGAGCACTGGCTGGAAGAGCAAGGGATCACCAATCAACGTCATCAGCGGATTCTCACCGAAGGGATGCTGGTTGGGCGCTTGCTCGATCAAGGCATTCCAATCAATCTTGGCATTGTGAGTGACGATGCGGGGCAATTCAATGTCTTTGATCATGTCCTGTGCTGGATTCATACAGAGCGACTGATGACGCGGCTCATTCCTGTGAATGATCTGCAAAAGCAAGCAGTCAGCTGGGCGCGGGATGAAGTTTGGTCGATTTATGCGGGTTTGAAAATCTATAAAACAGCGCCTGACCCAGCGCACGCAACGCGCTTGAAAGCGCAGTTCCATCAACTGGTATCGACGCGCACCGATTATGAAACGCTGAATCAGATCCTGAAACGCATGGGCAACAATCAGCATGAATTATTCCGTGTATTGGAAAGACCGGAGATTCCCTTGCACAATAACCTGAGTGAACGGGATATTCGGGATTACGTCAAGAAACGCAAGATCAGTGGGAGCACCCGCAGTGAAGCGGGTCGGCAATGCAGGGACACCTTTGCCAGTTTAAAGAAAACCTGTCGCAAGCATGGGATTTCGTTCTGGAGCTACCTGCTTGATCGTACGTCGAATGCGAAACAGATTCCTCCAATGGCGGATATTCTTCAAGCTGCTGCCTGTGGATAATGAGAAGTTACACGAGAATTAACTATGTAACTATAATATAAGAACAAATCATAGACTTTACTTCATTTTTAACCACACATAGCAATCACTTCCTGACACAAATCACTCCAAGTCGATGTATACTCTTCGCACATGAAAATTTAGCATTTTGTGTGCGTGATCTTTTGTGGAAAGTAAGGCGGGAAACCTTAGCTGTAGTCGTTCTACAACAAGGTTTTCCAACGCAACTATCCGCAAAAAAGCGCGTGCACAGCATGCTAAATTTTCATGTGCGGAGAGTATAATATAATCTGTATTCCAACAATCATGTCACTTCAAGAATGAGCGAGCCCCAGAAGCAGCCAATAGATCAATTTGATCAGTCCACACGTCAAAATCTGTGGTGGTTAATGATATTACGCAATCTGATACTCGGCGGTATTACTTGCGTTTTGATGCTTACTTTGTATGCACTTCAGTACCAACTGCCTGCAATGCCTCTGTGGATAATTATTGCGACATTGTGGGTCATTAATTCACTCTCCTGGCTTAGATTACAAAAAGCATATCCAGTCAACGAGTTAGAGATTTTTCTTCACTTAATTATTGATGTCATTGGTCTAACAGCCTTGCTGTATTACACGGGTGGCGCTGCAAATCCTGTCGCCTGGTTTTTTTTAGTACCGTTAATTATCACAGCAACGATACTTCCGCAAGATTATACCTGGTATATGGTTGGTCTAACCTCACTGTGCTATACAATTTTAATTCTTTATCATATTCCACTACCCGATTACTACGATATGACGACGGAAACCAATCTTCCCGCTCCTATTGCTGCCATGCAACACAAATATATTCATGATTTGTATGTGTTAATTATGTGGGGCGGATATTTAGTGGTTGCTACATTTGTTGCCTACTTTGTGGTTGAAATGGCGCGTACAATCAAAGAACGTGATCATAAGCTGGCAGAAGCACGAGAACAGGCATTACGCAATGAACGTCTGATTGCAATGGGGACACTTGCAGCCAGTGCTGCCCATGAAATGGGCACACCACTGGGTACTATGGCAATCCTGGCTGGAGAACTTGAACGTGAATATTCGTCAGATGAAAACCCGGATCTTCATCAAAAAATGGTGATATTACGCGAACAAGTCGACCGTTGTAAAACAGCATTTTCTGCCATGTCTGAATCCGCCGGTGAGTTACGTGCTGTTTCTGGTCAAGTAATGAACACTGCGCAATACCTTGATGAAGTAACACAAGACTGGCACTTTAATCGAAAAAACGTTATTTTTCATTATGATATCAAAGGTGTTGATCCTGCCCCCAATATCATTGCCGATAATACTCTTACCCATGCATTAATTAATGTATTGGATAATGCAGCAGATATATCACCTAAGTGGGTAGGTTTCGAAGCTGACTGGGATGCCAATACAATTAAATTAATGATTAGTGATCACGGCCCTGGTTTTCCACAAAATATTGTCGATACATTAGGTAAAGAACCAACCACATCAAACAAATTAGGCATGGGGGTTGGACTTTTTTTAACCCGAGCGATTATTGATAGACTCGGTGGTTCAATTCATCTGGGCAATGCAGAGCACGGGGGTGCCTGTATAGAGATAGAACTACCAGCAGTTCAAGTACCACATCCTACCGAACAAGCGAGTGCCGGATGACAACTGAATCCGATAACCTTAATCCAGCTAAACTGATTATTGTCGATGATGACGAAACTTTCTGTGCTGTCCTCAAACAAGCACTGGAAAAACGCAACTATGATGTAGTGACAGCAACCAACATTGCCGATGCATTAGTGGTCGCTCAAAAACATCAGCCTGACTATGCAGTTGTGGATTTGCGCATTGGACATGAGTCTGGCCTGGAACTGGTTCATCAATTGATTCTACTGAATGCTGATACTCATATCGTCATGCTCACCGGCTTTTCCAGCGTTGCTACCGCAGTTGAGGCAATTAAGCTGGGTGCGACATATTACCTGACCAAACCTGCCGATGTTGATGAAATCATCGCTGCACTAGAGAGAAGTAAAGGCGACAGTTCGGTTACTATCAGTGATCGACCGGTTTCAGTCAAACGACTTGAATGGGAACATCTACAAAAGGTTCTGATCGAACACGATGGTAATATCTCTGCTGCCGCACGTGCTTTGAATATGCATCGAAGAACGCTGCAACGCAAACTTGAAAAAAGGCCTGTGCGAGAATAATACCAATCCCAATAAGTTTTTGATTAAATTAACTCACCCCGATCCTTGCTTGCTAGCATAAACATTGTATGAGAACTTATTGGGATTGGTATAAATACTCCGCTTAATTTCACTTTTAACACTGCGAAGAAACCTTGGACTGGTTTAGCGTCGACCTCCGAAAAACGAGCCTAATATCCCGCGAATAATTTGTCGGCCAACCTGACGACCTACGCTTCGTGCCGCACTTTTGATAAACGCTTCACCAACACCTTGACGTTGTCGCCCTGGTTTACGTTTAGGAGTAGATTCGACTTCTTTTGCTTTTTCCTCGGCACGAGCCTTGAGTAACTCATAAGCTGATTCACGATCTAAAACATCATCATAACGCCCCATCAATGGAGATTTTTTAATACGTTGTAGGCGTTCTGCCTGTTCTAAAGGACCAATTTGCGATTCAGGTGGACGTATCAAAATGCGTTCAACCGGAGTTGGCGCTCCTTTTTTATCCAATACAGAAACCAGTGCCTCTCCAATTTCAAGTTCAGTAATCGCAGTTGCCACATCAATAT
The DNA here is from genome assembly GCA_965224565.1 of Methylococcales bacterium. Lineage (GTDB taxonomy): Bacteria > Pseudomonadota > Gammaproteobacteria > Methylococcales > DRLZ01 > DRLZ01. Next base: position 902,456 of record CBDCZN010000001.1, read on the forward strand.
CCGGATTACTGCGAAAATTCTCTGCCACAGCTTTGACTGTTTTAAGATCTTTTGGGGTAAATGCACGTAAAACATGCTGAATGCGTAAACCTAATTGCCCAAGTATGTCATCGGGAATATCCAGTGGACTTTGTGTAATAAAATAAACACCGACACCTTTTGACCGAATTAACCTGACAATTTGTTCGACTTTATCCAGCAATACTTTCGGAGCTTCATCAAACAATAAATGCGCTTCATCAAAAAACAATACTAACTCTGGTTTGTCAGCATCGCCTTTTTCAGGCAGATTTTCATAGAGCTCGGATAATAGCCAGAACAAGAATGTAGAATACAAACGTGGAGATTTGGCAATCAAATCAACAGCGTCCAGGATGCTGATCACCCCACGACCAGAGAAGTCAACCTGCATAAAATCAGCCAGCGCCACTGCTGGCTCAGTAAAAAAATGTTCAGCTCGCTGCTCTTCCAATACCAATAAGCGCCGCTGAATAGCGCCAATACTGGCTGATGAAATATTGCCATATTCTGATCGCAACTGCTTGGCATTATTACCCACCCAGGTCAACATTGAGCGCAAGTCTTTCAAATCCAGCAGTAACATACCGTTATCATCGGCAAACTTAAAACAACTATACACAACACCAGTTTGGGTATCATTGAGTTCAAGTAAATGGCTGATTAACAGTGGCCCCATTTCAGAGATTGTGGTTCTGACCGGGTGTCCGTTTTGTCCAAAGATATCCCAGAAGACTGTCGGTGAAGCTGATGCGGAATAATCATTGAGTCCAATCGTTTCCAGTCTTGTTTTGAAGCGTTCTGTATCACTTGCCGAGTTAGCAAGACCGGATAAGTCGCCTTTGGCATCTGCAATAAAAACCGGTACACCAATCCGCGAAAAACCTTCTGCAAGAACTTGCAAACTTACCGTTTTGCCACTTCCTGTCGCTCCACTGATAACACCATGTCGATTGGCCATCGATGGATTAATAACCACTTGTTTGTCTTTATTTCCGCCAAGTATAATGTCTGGTGTAGTCGTCACTATCTATTCTCTCTTTAAAGCTTATTATACTCTCCGCACATGAAAATCTAGCATCCTGTGCACGCACTTTTTTGCGGATAACTGTGTTGAAAAACCTTGCTGTAGAGTGACTACAGCTAAGATTTTCCGCCTTGCTCTCCACAAAATATCACGCACACAAAATGCTAGATTTTCATGTGCGAAGAGTATAGAACGGATGCCGTTGAATGATGGTTTCATTGCGTTCTGGTCCTGTGGACACAATATCGATTGGAATACCGAGTAGTTGTTCCAAGCGCGCAATATAACGCTTGGTATCATCCGGCAATTTGTCGAAAACTGTGATTCCTTTGGTTGACTCACTCCAGCCAGGCATTGATTCAATAACTGGTTCACACTGCACTAATTTTTCTGCACCGACGGGTGCAACCTGTGTTTCAACACCGTTGATTTTGTAAGCAGTACAAATGCCGATATTCGACAAACCATCCAATACATCGAGCTTGGTCAAACAAATTCCACTGATACTATTGAGCTGAACTGAGCGGCGCATAGCAACAGCATCAAACCAGCCACACCGTCGCGCACGACCTGTGGTCGCTCCAAATTCTTGACCACGCTCAGCCAATTGTTGTCCAATGTCATCGTGTAATTCAGTCGGAAAAGGTCCATTGCCAACGCGCGTACAATAGGCTTTGGTAATTCCTAGTACTTCATCAAAATCCAGCAACCCTGTTCCACTACCTGTCGCTGCACCCCCAGCAATCGTGTTTGATGATGTCACAAATGGATATGTACCGTGGTCAATATCCAGCAATGCACCTTGCGCACCTTCATAAAGTATTGCATCTCCGGCAACTCGTCGTTGATATAGATAATCAGAAACGTCACAGATCATCGGTTTCACAACTTCACTGTGTTGCAGAAGATTGTCCAGCGTTTGCTGATAATCTATGCTATCCGTATTAAAATACCGTGTCAGCATAAAGTTATGATAATCAAGCAGTTCTTTTAACCGTTCAGCAAGAAAGGCATGATTCTGCAGGTCTCCCAGACGAATCGCACGTCGCGCTACTTTATCCTCGTAGGCTGGCCCAATACCGCGTCCTGTTGTCCCAATTGATTTTCCACCACTGGCAGCTTCACGTGCCTGGTCCAGTGCAATATGCACAGGCAAAATCAGCGGACAAGCCTCACTGATCAAGAGTCGATCTTGCACGGGAACAGACGCTTGCTGCAAAACGTCCATTTCTTCCAGCAATGCATCAAGCGATAGAACAACGCCATTACCAATTACACACGAAACTTGTGAATGCAAAATACCTGATGGAATCAGGTGTAATACAGTTTTTTGACCATCAACCACCAAGGTATGCCCAGCATTATGTCCACCCTGAAAGCGCACCACAATGGAAGCATGTTCGGTTAATAGATCAACGATTTTTCCTTTACCCTCGTCACCCCATTGAGTCCCAATAACAACGACTTGCTTTCCCATATAAATAGTTGATCCTGACCAGGTTAGTTGAAGAAATTATTATACTCTGCGCAAATGAAATATGGACATACCAGGCGTGTCATATTTTGCTGCAAGCAAGACTGAAAATGGTCTCTAGGAGGCCACCCGAGAATAGAAAACCTACTGGGAAAATGCTGAATTTGACCAGCTTTTCCTTGTTACGACCTCTTTCTCGAACAGTCTCCTAGCATGAAGTTTGTTGATTTTTGATAAGTTCTAATGCATTGAATGTAGACATTTCACGCCTGGAATCTTACTATCACTTTTAAATTTAAATCGGCTCCACAGACCATTGACCATTGCGTTGAACCAGTTTATCTGAACATCCCATAGAATTATTTTCAATCAACTGATCGGGCATGGCTTCAATCACGACTTCACCATTGGCACGTAAATCTCTAATTTTCTCTTGCAAATCAGAATCCTTGATATCAGAGGGCGCAATAATTGATCTGCTTTCAACTTGATCGCGGAGTTTGTGACCAAGCCGTGAGAGCACTTTTAAATCAGCACTGAAACCAGTTGCCGGTCGCCCAGCCCCATAGGTTTTACCAATATCATCATAGCGTCCACCGCGCGCAATTTCACGACCAAAACCTGAGACAAAAGCAGCGAATACAACACCTGTTTTATAGTGATAGCCACGCAGCTCGGTTAAATCATAATGAATTTCCAGCAGCGGGAAGTGCACATAAATACCTGATTCAATCTGTTCAAGCGTATCCAGGGCCTGATGCACATCATCCGTGGCATGTGACAATACCTTGCGTGCCCGATTAATGACATCGCTGCAACCACACAAATCAGGTAATGCTTGCAACATCGACTGCATGGAAGAATCGATGTCACATCGATCAAGCATTTCAGCCAATTCAGCCTGCGCTTTTCTTTGTAAAATATCAAACAGAACTGATTCCTGTTGTGGACTTAAACCAGCTTGCTTGACCAAACCTTGATAAATACCGACATGTCCTAAATCAAACTGCAGATCTTCTAAACCTGATAAAGCAATTAATTCCAGCATCAGCCGAATCACTTCTACATCTGCTTCAGGGCCACCATAACCATAGAGTTCAGCACCGATTTGTAGTGGGCTACGCGACCGTTCCAGATGTGAACCACGAGTTCGCAGTGTGGTTCCAAGATAACAGAAGCGCGCTAGCTGAGCTGACTCTGCATGCATGTGAGCATCAATACGCGCAATTTGCGGAGTCATATCAGCGCGGATACCCATCAACCGCCCATTCAGCTGATCAATGACTTTAAATGTTTCAAGTTCAAGATCATGCGCTGAACCGGTCAATAATGTATCCAGGAATTCAACCATAGGAGGAATTACTTGCTGGTATCCCCAGCAAGTAAATAACCTGAGAACATCACTCCGCAAACTCTCCAGCGTTGCAGTTTCTTCGGGCAGAATATCTTCTATCCCTTCAGGCAATAGCCAGTGATCAGAGTATGTCATCGAACTAAAAATGTAGGCAGAGAATACAACCTGAACAGTTGCAGTAAATCAAACGAAAGTGGCAATACCCGATTAATATCTTCACCCACGATACGAAACATGTTTCTTTCACCAGAAACATGGTCATTCAATAGGAAGATTGGAGCGAGCCTGTCTGTATTATCGACCATCAAAACAAGGCAATCAATTCTGCTAACTATTGTTTATTCTTTTTTCCAAAATACGAGAAGAAATCAGAGTCGGGCTCAAGTACTAACATATCACCATTACCCTTGAAAACATTTTTATACGCATCCAGGCTTTTATAAAAACTATAAAACTCAGGATCTGCCTTGTATGCAATCGCATAAATATTCGTTGCTTTGGCATCACCATCACCGCGCATTTCTTCAGCTTCTCGATAAGCTTCAGCCAAAAGAATTTCAACTTGTTTGTCAGCATTGGCTCGAATACGAGTCGCCTCCGCTTCGCCGCGTGAACGCAGGTCTTTTGCATCTCGCGCACGCTCAGTTTCCATTCGTCGAAATACGGACGCACTGACTTGCTCTTCAAGATCAATACGTTTAACCCGTACATCAATCAAGCCAATACCCATTTTGCCTATCGCTGGTGAAGTTTTCGCTATCAGCAGGTCTCTGAGTTGCTGTCTATCCTGAGCAATGACTTCTTTCACTGTGTGCTTGCCGAACTCACCACGCATCGCATCTTTCATAATTTGTCCAATACGAATATCTGCATTGGCAGGATTACCTTGAACGGCAGTATAGAACTTTTCAACATTGTTGATTTTCCATTTGACAAAGGAATCAACTAAAACATTTTTCTTTTCCCTGGTTAAAAAACGTTCTGGCTTAGAATCATGCGACAGTATTCTGGCATCAAATTTTTTAACCGTATTGACAAATGGCAACTTACCATACAAGCCAGGCTCGTAATCTGAGTTGATAATTTCACCAAATTTAAATTTTATTGCTTTCTCAGTTTCCTGGACTGTAAACAAAGCACTTTTAGCAATAAATGATGCGAGTAAAAGCAGACCTATCAGTAATTGAAAACGACTCATTAGCGGATTCTCCCTGTACGTTCGCGAGATGATTGACGTATGTCTTGTATTGACTGAGGAGTTACTTTTGTATTAAACGAGGTTGCGGGTTTCGATCTCGAGACATTTGGTTTCGGTTTTTGCTTCATTAACTGATCCAGGGGCAAATACATTAGGCTATTGCCTTTTTTGACATCCAGCATGACGGTTTTGGTTTCACTTAACACCTTCTCCATTGCTTCCAGATAAAGCCGCTCACGCGTCACTGTGGGTGCTCGTTGATACTCAGCCAGTAATTGCTTGAAACGACTCGCTCGACCCGTTGCTTCGGCAACCACTCTAGCCTGGTAACCTTCAGCACTCTGTAGTCGTCGAGCGGCTTCACCTTCAGCCTGTGGAAGCACTTCTTTTGAATAGGTTTGCGCGACATTAATGGCTCTTTCTCTATCTTCGCGTGCTTTCACAACATCTTGAAAAGCCTCCTGGACTTGCTCGGGAGGCTGTGCTTCCACCAGATTCACTGATGTCACCTGTATACCGGTTTTATAGTTGTCCAGTAAACGCTGAGTGTCTTTTTCAATGGCTGCAACAACTTCACTGCGACCTTCAGTCAACACAAAGTCCAGGCTACTTGTACCAACCACTTCGCGTTCAACACTTTGCACAACTTGCTTCAATGTCGTCGTTGGATCCAGAACATTAAAAAGGAAGTCTTTTGGATCTTTAATTACAAACTGGACAGCCAAGCGAACATCGACGTAATTTTCATCCTGGGTCAACATCAATGCTTCTTGTTGCAACGATGCGACTGACTGGTTAACACGACCACCTCCGGCTGTTCGATAGCCGATTTCGATAAAACGTGCACTTTTAACATCAACTGATGTCACTTGCTCAAAAGGCCAGGGAAAATGCCAGTGTAGCCCTGGATCAGTGGTTACTGTATAAGCCCCAAATCTGGTTTCTACTCCACGCACACCAGCATCAATAACATAGAACCCAGTTGCAAGCCAGAGTAGTGCGCCGATCAAAGCAAGCAAACCAATGCCTCCCCATGAGCTGGATGAGCCACCATCATTTCCACCGTTACCACTACCACCACCGCCAAAAATACCACTAAATTTATCCTGTAGCGATCTCAAAGCTTCATCAATATCCGGCGGTCCTGCATCATTTTTGCGGCCAGACCAGGGATCTTTTGGGTCTTTGTCATTATTGCCTGGTTCATTCCATGCCATGTTTTTTGCTCCTAATTTTTATCCATCATTACGCTTAACAATACTGTTGGTATTTGAAACACCAACCACAGGCGTGTAAATTTTCTTAATCTTCCTGAGTTAATTGTAAATCAGGGAAAAGCTTACCAGCTAATGCTGTTCAATTATGCTTGAAAATTGTTGAAGTTTCAAAGCTAACATCTATTCAGTAGTAGAAATACAATATTGATCAATCACTCATTTGCTTTAAGCTAGACCTGGCTCTAACAATTGCCAAGCTGGCATCAGTGAAGGCTGAATTCATGCACCTTTCCCACTGATGACTCGCATTTGGCACCAACAATCGAATAGACTATTTTTAGATCAAATGGGCATTATTAAGGGACTACTTATTGAGATTCTAACAATAATTTCTCCAGCAGAAGAAGCTAAAAAAGTCTAATTCGTTATTCTCCACCCTCATATACTTTAACATTGTTCAACAAACCAAGGTCTTTTTTGTGAATTCTAATACTCATTTTCCAACCACCTGCTGAGTCAGGCTGGTCATCAATAATTTCACCAACATCAAATAATTTGGCACGAACACTCGCTTGTTGAGGCTCTATCAGAATAACCTTATCGATAAAATTGTCCTGAAAAAAATCACTCAGCGCTTGATCCAGCAAATCCAGCCCCAGCTTTTGTTTTGCCGAAAGCCACACCTTGCCCGGTTTGCCAGCCGCATCTGTTTCTAGTCGTGGCGTAATGCCGTCTGACAAATCGATTTTGTTAAACAGTTGAATCTGTGGGATTTTATCTGCACCAATTTCTGCAAGAACGGTATCTACCTGCTCCATCATGTCATCACGCTGATCTGAACAAACATCAATCACATGCAATATTAAATCAGCTTGTTTTGCCTCTAATAGTGTTGATTGGAATGCAGCGACTAGCTCATGGGGTAAATGACGAATGAAACCAACTGTATCAGCCAATCCGAGAGCCATACCTCCACTAAGTTGAATTCTGCGCACTACGGGATCCAGGGTTGCGAACAACTGATCCTGAACATAAACGTCCGCACCTGAGAGGGTATTAAACAATGTTGATTTTCCAGCATTGGTATAACCTACCAAAGCAACCGTTGGTAAAGCACTCCTGTTACGAGAACGACGTCCTTGTGTACGTTGTTTTTTTACTTTGGATAAACGACTCTGAATCGTTTTAATCCGAGCGCCAATTAATCTGCGATCCGTTTCTAGCTGGGTTTCACCCGGGCCACGCATGCCGATACCGCCTTTTTGGCGCTCTAAATGCGTCCAGCCGCGAATCAGTCGCGTTGATAAATGGCGTAATTGTGCAAGTTCAACTTGCATTTTGCCTTCAAATGAACGCGCCCGTTGAGCAAAAATATCCAGGATCAACTCATTTCGATCCAGTACGCGCACACCTACGGCTTGCTCAAGATTGCGTTCCTGGACAGGAGACAGTACATGATTAAACAAGATCAGTTGAATTTCCTGGTCATCGATGAGCTGTTTCATCTCGTCCAGTTTTCCAGTACCAACAAAATAGCGTGGATTTGGTGAGGAACGACTTGCAGTTAAAGTTGCAACGGGATTTGCCCCGGCTGATCGTGCAAGTTCTGTTAATTCTTGCAGATCTTCTTGATGTGCGCGCAACTGCAGATGAACAAGCAAAGCCCGCTCACCTGATTTAGGACGCTCAAATAGATCACTACTAACCAATTATGTTCCCTTGCACTATGTGAAGCAGTGACGGGCAAGAAAAATAAATCTACTGGTCTTATTTCTCTTGGTTGTCAGTATTCGAACTTTCTGTGTCCGCTGATGGTTGCGCATTCTCAGGTTGATAGATACGCACAACACGCGATGGGACTATTGTTGAAATCGCATGCTTATAGACCATTTGGCTAATCGTATTTTTGAGCATAACAACATATTGATCAAACGAATCGATTTGACCCTGTAGTTTGATACCGTTCACCAAAAAAATTGAAACCGGAACCCGCTCTTTCCTGAGAGCGTTTAGAAACGTATCTTGCAAGTTCTGTCCTTTAGACATCCTTACTCCTTATTATTTGTTGTTGTTTAAAATTGCCGCTATTATTCTTCTACGATGACTCAACTCACTGATCAACTTAATGTTTCTATCAACTCATTGACACCGTCAATGATTATCAAACATCGAATGAGGATGTAAAATAAAGCTATGACTAATAAAATTATCTGTTAGATCGCATCCATTGCAGGAGGTGGACAACAGCCACAGCTAATTAGTTCTATTGTGCATACTGTTCTACCGAAACATTATCTAAATTATACACAACATTAGTATAAGTATACTATTTTTAGAAACAGGAAGTATTCCCAATTATTATCATCTCAATACTTTACTCAATTCGGCAAGTATTTCTGAATCAAACTCAACGTCTCCGAGCTGGTATTGCCTGGTTAGCTCGATGCTTCTCAACCAGGTTAACTGTCGTTTTGCCAGCTGACGTGTTGCAATGACTGCACGTTCAACCATTTCTGTTAAATCCAGTTGCTGATCAAGATATGCCCACACTTGCCGATAACCAACCGCCCGAATTGCTGGTAATTTTGGATTCAAGCCCTCTCTTGCATAGAGTACACTTACTTCCTGAATCAAGCCTTGCTGAAGCATGGCGTTAAATCTGATACGGATAGCCTCATGCAAGCGACTGCGATCTTCAGGCACTAGAGACAACTTGATAAATTCATACGCAGGTGGGTTCTGTGCGTTGTATTTCATCAATGTCGATAAGGACTGTCCACTAAGCCTGTATACTTCCAGAGCGCGCTGAATGCGTTGCGGGTCGTTGGGATGAATGCGTTGTGCAGCTTCAGGGTCTATTGTTGCAAGCTCGGCGTGCATGGCTTGCCAGCCGATTTCAACAGCTTGTTGTTCCAGCTCGGCTCGTATCTCTTCATTGGCAGCAGGTAATTGAGCAAGACCTCCAAACAAAGCCTTGAAATACAACATGGTACCACCTACCAGCAAAGGTATTTTGCCACGCTCAATAATTTCTGCTATCAACTCAAGGGCTTGTTGACGAAACAAACCGGTTGAATACACTTGAGCCGGATCCAGTATATCGATCAAGTGATGTGTAATACCGCCTTGCTGTTGACGATTCGGTTTTGCAGTACCGATATCCATGCCGCAATAAACTTGCATTGAATCAACACTGATGATTTCGCAATCAAGCTGTTGTGCAAGCTTAACTGCTAATGCTGATTTCCCAATAGCTGTCGGTCCCATTAAACAAATCACTGGCGGTAAATCAGTTCGCAGCTGGATTGCGGACAAGGTTATTGTCCTCTCAGGAATAATTTATCGAGGGCCTCCTGATCGAGCTCCACCCAGGTCGGTCGTCCGTGATTACATTGGCCGCTGAACCGGGTTTTCTCCATATCACGCAGCAATTGATTCATTTCGTCCCTGGTTAAGCGCCTACCAGCACGAATCGCTCCACGACAAGCCATATCAGCCAGTATTCGCTGAGACAAATGCTCCACCCGATCACTGCAGTCAAAACTGTTTAGATCAGCAATAATATCGCGCACCAAACCCTCAATATCTGCTTTTTCCAATGCAGCTGGAACAGAACGTACCAGCAACTGCTCAGGCCCAAGTCTTTCTATCTCTAAACCAACCCGAACCAGTTGACTTAATTGCTGCTCTAGCAAATCTGCTTCCTGTTGGCTGACATCGACACTCACTGGTATCAACAACGGCTGTACTGCAATGTCTTGGCGATCAAACTGCTGTTTTAATTTCTCATAAACAATACGTTCGTGACCAGCGTGAGCATCAACTAGAACCAAACCATTTCTGGACTCTGCAAGTATGTAAATATTGTGCAAATGTGCCAGCGCAAAGCCAAGCACAGGGACGACATCATCCGCTTGATCTTGGTCAACTTGTTGTGACTGGAAATGCCCGCTTGATAAAGTGCTATCCTGGATATTACGATTTGTTGATTCAAATATTTGTGTCACTGGCGATCGCGAAATGGCCTCATTTGTATTGTTTGACAAGGCAAAAGATGGAGATATTTCTGGACTTACCAACGGCAAATTATATTGGCGTGGAGCTTGGTAGGTGGCTTCCGGTTCTGCAACAAGATGTGGACTTTTTGAATTAACAGAATCAGCTTGTTGTTTGGACTGGAGTTGTTGTGGATCCGAAGCTGTCGAGTCAGGTCGAACCGCCTGCAAGGCATTTTTGACCGCCTGAACCACAAAATCATGAACTGTTCGACTATCTCTGAATCGTACCTCAAGTTTGGCAGGATGAGCATTCACATCAACCAACGATGGATCCATCTCAAGATAGAGTACAAAAATCGGAAATCGACCATGAAACAAGACATCCTGATACGCTTGTCGCACCGCATGGGTTAACAATTTATCCCTGACTAAACGGTGATTAATATAGAAATGCTGTTGATCTGCCTGGCCGCGCGAATAAGTCGGCAATCCTATCCAGCCACGCAAGTGTAATCCTGTCGATGCAAAATCAAGCAACAGCGCGTTATCAATAAAAGATTGTCCCAAAAATCCAGCAACACGTTGCTCTTCGGCAGCTTGATCATTTGCCGGAGCCAAACGAAATATTTCACGTTGATTATGGGATAACTCAAAACCGATATGAAAATGGCTCAGCGCAATTTTTCTAACCAAGGCCTGAATATGAGAAAATTCAGTACGCTCAGCACGTAAAAATTTGCGCCGTGCGGGGATATTGTAAAATAAATCCCGGACTTCAATATAAGTGCCTTCGGCAAGCGAATCAGGGCGAGGCTCAACTGATTGCTCAGTTCCATCAGCAGTCACTCGCCAACCAGAAGCTGATTCTGCAATGCGTGATGTGAGTGATAATCTTGAAACAGAACTGATACTGGGCAAGGCTTCACCACGAAAACCCATGGTAGAAATAGCCTGCAAATCCCTTACATTAGTAATTTTACTCGTAGCATAACGCGACAAAGCAAGACCCAACTCATCTTTGACAATACCGCAACCATTATCACGCACAGACATCAAGGCAATACCGCCTTGCTCGACTGCAACGCAAATTTGAGTTGCACCAGCATCAATCGAATTTTCAATCAACTCTTTTAATACAGATGCAGGGCGTTCAACAACTTCACCAGCCGCAATTTGATTAACAAGTTGTGGCGGCAGGATTTTAATCGACATAGACTTTGCTGATTTTCAAACAAAGCACAATTTTAGCTGATTTATACTCTCCGCACATGGAATTCCGATTGAATACTATTTCGCACAAAGTACCGAAGCAGTCAATGCCGAAATTTCAGCATAAAAAAAGTTCTATCAGGAACGTAAAAATCTGCTGCACAGAAGGTTGTGATCAAAACAACCATCGCTATGGTTGTCGTACAACATTTTTAGCTTGATGAATGATTAATGGTGGATTACAACAAAAATGTTTTCAAAAACTGAATAATTTAAAAGCTATCTGGTTACAAAAGCCGAAGTAATAACTTTATGAATTGAAAACGTTTTTTCGAGGGTTCGAGGCGAATCGTTGAACACTATTTTGAGAAGCATGGAAAAAAAATCAAATTGGGTATCTAGTATACTCAACCATCCACAACATGTAGTATCTAGCGATGGAAGAGCAAAGGCATCCGGTTTGTAACGTTGACTATCCTGGAACATTCCAGGAATTTGATAAGTGGTTTAGCACCGAAGAGGCTTGCCTTGCATATATTTTGACACTCAGGTGGCCTCAAGGTTTTTGTTGCCCTTCTTGCGGAGTTTTTGAAGAAAACCCGTCGATTATGGGCAGGGGTCTTTTTCTGTGCCGCAAATGCAAACGGCAAACATCCATTACTGCTGGAACATTGTTTCACAAAACACACAAGCCGCTGAGGACCTGGTTCCTTGCTATCTGGTTTGTAACGAGTCAAAAGAATGGAGCCAGCGCACTTGGACTGAAGCGTGTTCTTGGTCTTGGCAGTTACGATACTGCATGGACCTGGATGCATAAATTGCGTCGAGCAATGATACGTCCTGGTCGCGACCATCTAACAGGCGCTGTCGAAGTCGATGAAACCTATGTTGGAGGCGTAGGAAAAAAAATCAGAGGTCGTGGTGCCGAGCGTAAAGTGATTGTTGCTATTGCCGCTGAAGTCAGAGGGAAAGGCTCAGGCCGAATACGAATGTCTATGATTCGAGATGTGTCGGCGAACAGTCTTCATCAGTTTGTTTCGGATAATGTTGAAAAAGATGCGGCAGTTCGCACGGATGGATGGAAAGGATATATCGGTATTGAAGACGTTGGCTATAAGCATATTGTAAGCAATATTACCGCAAGTGGTGATCCTGCACATGTCGTCATGCCTCGTGTCCATAGAGTTGCATCCTTATTTGATCGTTGGTGGCTTGGAACTCATCAAGGAGCTATACGTCCGGTGCAACTTGCTTATTATCTTGATGAGTTTACATTCAGGTTCAATCGCCGAAATTCAAAAGCGCGTGGCTTGCTCTTCTATCGCTTGATGGAGCATGCGGTAGAATGCGCGCCGGTGCCTCGCCCTAAAATAATTGGTGGTGAACCACAACATATGGTAGTTGGTTGAGTAAACTGGATACCCATTAAAATCAATTCCAAGAGATTTGCAACCAACATATTTTTAACCAAACTCTTCTTAAACTTCAGGGGCGATTGTCAAAACCTGACCTGCCTTAATACGATTTCCAGAGAGGTTATTGATCTCACGGATAACTTGCACACTGACCCCGTATTGATACGCAATCCCAGACAAGGTGTCACCACGCATGATTTTATGGCTGCGCTCAGCAGTCTGCAATAAGGGCAAATGTTTGCTTGCAAAATAATCACGGATACCACTAAAAATAGAGCGTGCTGTTCTAGTCTGGAATATTGAAGAGCGTAAATTTCGTTCTTCATCAGGATTGGAAATAAAAGCAGTTTCAACTAGTACAGACGGGATATCTGGTGCTTTCAAAACCATATAGGATTTTTTCTGTACTTGCTTTCTTAATACCGGCCCATTATCTTTTAGATGGGAAAAAATATACCCGGCAACAGTGTCACTTGCCTCAAGTGTCGCAGACTGTGACAAATCCAGCAAAACAGAAGCTAGCATAGTATCTTGATCACGCAAATCAATACCACTGACTAACTCAGTCTGGTTTTTGCGCTGGGCCCATACGCGTGCTTCCCTCAGAGCCCCACCAGAAGATAACGTATAGACTGTTGCACCTTTTATACTCCGATTGGCCAGAGCATCTGCATGAATCGATACAAACATATCAGCTTTTGCGCTGCGCGCTTTTTTCATCCGCTCACGTAGTGGAACAAAATCATCACCACTACGAATCATAAATGCTTTCATTCCAGGTGATGCATCTACAAAATTTGCTAATTTTTTAGCAATTGCCAGAACGACATCTTTTTCCTTGGTTTTGTGTATTCCTATTGCTCCTGGATCTTTACCGCCATGACCAGCATCAATTGCGATAACAATATCTTTCTGCGACTTGAAGGTTTGTTCGTGTGTAGGAAGTATGACTGATTGGCTGACCTTGCGAGTAGTCGAATTTTTTAAAATAGAACTTCGCGTTGATTTCGCTTGCTTATTTTTTCTGCTCAATACAATTGATTTTCTTATCGGCTTTTTCGCTGCAAGCTGTGTACTATAAATATCGATCACCAAACGCTGACCATATTGCTTGTTTGGTTCTAATTGAAAAGATTTAACTGATGATTCACGTGTCAAATCAGCAACTATGCGAGCTCCGGCTTTATCGTGCGCACCGACTCTGACCTGGGTAATTAAATTATTGCTAGTAGAAGGTTGTGGTAGAGGTTTAACTGATCGCGCATTTAAAATATCAATAACCAGGCGCGGTGGACTGTCTAACTTGAATAGCTTGTACTTGACAGGCCCAGTGACATCAAACACCATGCGGCTTCGTTCTGAAGAGGCCGAGTAGCGTACAGCGCTAACCGTGATTGGCGCTGAAATAACTGGCTGCACTACAAAACCAATCAGCACAACAAGAATTAACACCAAATAATTTTTCATACTCTTAAGCTTCATATTGAGTGACCTGCTCTCATCAGAAACAACTCTAAAATGCTTACAAGCACATACCGAAAGAAAAAACTTAACTATATCATATATCTATTTGATATTATAGAAATAGTTTTGTTTTATATTGAACAAATCAATGCTGAACGTAAAAAATAATGACCGAGATCATCAACATTCAATGCTAAATCCTGATAATGTAACTCGACGACATAATCTGTTGTCTACGACCAGGCTGATCACCAGGTCAGGATCCGGCAGGAATCCTTTACCGCGTTCAGCCCACTCGATAAATATCAGGCTATCTGATAAATAATCCCTCATTCCCAACCATTCCAGCTCTTCTGGATCAGCCAGTCGGTATAGATCAAAGTGCAGATAGCGCCTTTTTCCGAGCAGATAATCTTCAACAATGGTATAAGTTGGACTTTTTACATGTTGCCGATAACCTGCTGCTTTTAATACAGCACGTACCAAAGTTGTTTTTCCAGCCCCTAACTGACCGTTTAAGTAAACAATCCCCTTTTCTGGCAATATTGAATGCAAATATGCACCAAAATCGTACATTTCCTCCTCATTGGTAATCAATCGTTCAATCATTGATTAACCAGTTTGCGAATTTGTGGCAATAAATCACTGGCTAGTAATCCACGTTGCCCAGCCCGAGCTACGTTATCAGCTGCCGCACCATGTAGCCACACTGCGACTCGCGTTGCACTATCCAGATCTTGTCCTTGCGCGATTAATCCAGCGATAACACCACTGAGCACATCACCCATTCCACCAGTCGCCATTCCGGGATTTCCAGTTGAATTCACGGTGATCTTTTCGCCATCATAAACCAATGTCCCTGCACCTTTTAACACCACAATCCCACCATAGTCATCGTGGAGCTGCCTGATCGCAGAAAATCGATCATTCTGAACAGCTTGACTCGAACAATTTAACAGCCTGGCCGCTTCCCCTGGATGTGGGGTATAAACACAGTTGTTTCTTTGACAACCAGGGTCTAACGCCAACAAATTGAGCGCGTCCGCATCGATCACCACTGGTAAATCACATTCCAGTACAGCATTCAACAGTTGTTTAGCCCAGTCTGACTGCCCTAGGCCCGGCCCAATCACAACTACGGTTGCTTTCTCCAACAATGGTTTTAGCTGTTCAGCAGAATGAATACCATGTGACATTATTTCCGGCTGAGTCAACATCAACAAGGCTGCATGAGCATTGCGTGTGGCGATACTGATTAATCCTGCACCGCAACGTGCTGCTGCTTGTGCTGCAAGACAAATTGCACCGCTGTACCCTGATTCACCACCAATCAACAACACATGCCCAAAGTGGCCTTTATGTGCGCTGAATTTTCTTGTGGGTAACAATGGCGATGGTGCAATAAAACGCAACGCTGATGGCTGCTCTAACTCTAATACGGATTGTGGAACCTCAAGGCTATAATAGTTAACCTGCCCACAAACATCAGCAGCTTGACCTGTAAACAAACCTTGTTTTAAACCAATAAATGTTGCGGTCTGATCCGCCTCTACAACAGCCACCCCTAACACACGTCCACTATCAGCATGCAACCCTGATGGAATATCCACAGCCAAGATCGGTAGCTGGCTTGAATTGATCGCCTCGATTGCCAATTTATAATCACCACCAACCTCACGACCCAGACCTGTACCCAATAAACTATCAACCACAACATCACTGTTCTTCCAGCTTTTCTCTTCAATCTTGCTGATCGTTCCACCAGCTTGGAAATAATGATTGGCAGCAATCAAGGCATCTCCTTGTAAACGCTCAATTGTTGCCAATGCTAACAGATTGACCTGCAATCCATGCTCTAGCGCCAAACGCGCAATGACATAACCATCGCCGCCATTATTTCCGGCACCGCAGAACACGCTAATGTATCGCGCATCAGGCCATACCTGTGTCAAAAGATTGAAAGCACATTGCCCGGCTCTTTCCATCAGCTCGCTGCCAGCGATACCAATAACATCGATAGCATAGCGATCCATAGCCCGAACCTGGTCAATAGTGTAGAGTTGAACTGGTAACTTCATAGATACAGATTACATCATTGGTGCAAATAACTGAATGTAGTAATGATGCCATTCATTCACTGTTATTCTAAGTGCTTTAGAACAACGACATTAAAGGTAAAACAACATCAATGAAACAGCTACACCGCAAAGACCTGTATGGCTGGTCCTTATTCGACGAACAAAGAAATATTGATTTCCATAGCGTTTTCTGGGTGCGCAAACAAGGCAATATTGCCATCGATCCCTTGCCGCTTTCAGCGCATGACCAAGCACATGTGAAAAGTCTGGGTGGAGTTTCCATCATTATCATAACCAATAGTGATCATATCCGCGATGCGCAAGCGATTAGTCAGGCGCACGATGCGCTGATTTATGGCCCAGCTGAGGAGCAAGATAGTTTTCCTTTCAACTGTGATCGCTGGCTTGCTGACAACGAAAGAGTTGTGCCTGGTTTACTCAGTTATCAAATGAATGGCTCTAAAACTCCAGGTGAACTGGTTTTACTCCTGGAAGAAACTACTTTAATTACCGGCGATCTGGTACGTTGTCATATTGGTGGTGAATTATGCTTGTTACCGCATGGAAAACTGACAGATACAGATAAAGCAGCTGAATCTGTCAAACAACTTGCCGCTATCTCAACAATTGAGACTGTTATACCAGGCGATGGCTGGCCTATTTTTCATCATGGTCGTGAAGCTCTGTTAAAATTAACAGATTCGCTATAAGCATTCATCAACCCTACTAATGGCAACGACATGAAAGACACCGACAACGAGAAAAAACCAACATTCTTACAATTACTTGGTAGTGTCCTGGCAGCCTTTGGTGGCGTACAAAGCATGAAAAATTACCAACGTGATTTTGGTTCAAATAGCGCCTGGACACTAATCGCCATTGGTATTGGTGTAACCGTTATTTTTGTATTGTTAATTATATTTGTTGCTCGCTATGTAGCCAGCTAGCAGGCTACCCGAGAATAATTGCCTTTGATTTATCTTGACCATAATGCAACAACCCCGCTTGACCCCAGAGTTCTGGAAACAATGCTGCCTTTTCTTGGCAATCAGTATGGCAATCCGTCCAGTCTGTCGCGCATTGGTCGAACTGCACGCACTGCAATTGATATCGCTCGTGAACAGGTGGCAGCTTTGGTCAACGTTTCTGCTGCCCAGGTAATTTTCACCAGCGGGGGAACAGAAGCTAATAATCTTGCAATCATCGGGCTCGGCCAAACGCTAGAGAAAGGCACAATTGCTGTTAGCGCTGTTGAACATCCATCTGTACTCAGTCCAGCGTCTGATTATTTGGGACACAATGGCTGGAACCCATACTTGCTTCCTGTTGATGCTGCTGGTCAAATAGAACCCTGGAGTATTACCAAGCCAGCTGCTGAAAATTTACGTTTATTCTCGGTAATGCTGGCGAATAATGAAACTGGTGTTATACAAGATACTGCCAAAATTGCAGAATACTGCCGTACACGCAATATTCTACTGCATAGTGATGTGGTGCAGGCATTAGGCAAAATTCCTGTCGACTTTGATGCCTTAGGAGTACACTGCATGTCACTCTCAGCTCATAAGATTTATGGGCCAAAAGGTGTGGGTGCGCTAGTAGTTGATCCATCTATCCAGTTAAAACCAATCTTCTATGGTGGTGGACAGGAGAAAACACTGCGCCCAGGCACTGAAAATGTTGCTGGTATTATTGGTTTTGGACAAGCAGCGGAACTTGCTGCTCAATCGCTCAATGAACACATTGCTGCACAGACAATATTACGAGATCAGCTGATCGAGCATTTGCATGAACTGGGCAATTGTATTATTTTTGGTGAAAATGCTCAGCGCCTCCCAAATACTGTACAATTTGCAATCAATGGTGTTGACGGCGAAATGTTGTTAATGGCGTTTGATCGTGCTGGGATTGCTGTATCCAGCGGCTCTGCATGTGCCAGTGGTTCAAAAGCCCCAAGCCATGTCTTGCAAGCCATGGGAATTGATGAAATAACGGCACGTGGGGCCATTCGCATCAGCTTTGGTTCAGCATCGACAATGGATAATATAGAAAGTTTAATGACAGTTATCAAGGGGCAGTTATCATCATGGGATATGGACGATGATTAACCAAACCCCCAACATTTGTGTCCAACTGTCTAAGTAATGGAGACCGATCATGGCAGTAACACTGAGTTATAGTGCAATCAACCAGGTTAAATCGCAGCTCGAGAAGCGTGGAAAAGGTGTCGGAATGCGCCTGAGCGTAAAAAAAGCCGGGTGTTCAGGATTTGCTTATGTCATCGATTTTGCTGATGAATTACAGGATAACGACAAAGTATTCGAGAATAACGGTGTCAAAGTTGTTATTAACAATTCAGATCTGGATTTTCTGGATGGCATGGAACTGGATTATACCCGCGAAGGCATTAGTGAAGCATTTCGTTTTAACAATCCAAATGTTAAAGCCACATGTGGCTGCGGTGAAAGCTTTACTGTATAGAATAGTATAATGATGATAAACATCGCTTCAAGCGATATCGGCAATATATACTCTCCGCACATGAAAATCTAGCATCCTGTGCACGTACTTTTTTGCGGATAACTGCGTTGAAAAACCTTGCTGTAGAGTGACTACAGCTAAGATTTTCCGCCTTGCTCTCCACAAAATATCACGCACACAAAATGCTAGATTTTCATGTGCGAAGAGTATAAAACCGTCAAGATTATAAACAATTTTGTTATACTCGCGTGACTAACTCAACTATAACCAGGAGATAAACATGGATTTAATGAAACTCGGTACAGAGTTATTAATGAGCAAACTTTCAAATCGCGGTGTTAATGCAAGCGAAGATGGTATTTCTGGCGCTTTAACCAGCTTGCTTGGTGGCAGCGATGGCAACCTCGATCTTGGCGGTCTAGTCACCAAGTTCATGGGCGATAGTGACTTGGCCGGAATGGTTTCATCATGGCTGGGTGATGGAGACAATGAGCCTATTGCAGCGGATCAAGTTAAAAAAGCCTTCGATGGTGGTGCATTATCAGAGTTTGCATCAAAACTGGGACTTGATGATGATGGCGCAGCAGAAACAATTGCTGAAACTCTCCCAGAAATGGTTGACAAGAGTAGTAGCGGCGGCTCATTACTGGATTCAATTGGTGGCATTAGCGGAGCGCTGAATATGGCGAAAAAACTTCTCAGTTAATACATCCACCAGCTCTAAATGGCGACATGTTCTGTGTCGCCATCTTGCTTTACATGAATACAAAATAATCTCGAAAAACAGGGCTAGTGTTGCAGCCCTTATCAGCCCGAAATGATATTTCATGCCGATTATTTATTAAAATCTTGTCAGAACCTGGCCAACATCATTATACAATTTTGTTAGTTGTGAGCGGATACAGCGGAAATCACAATCACTAACACGCAATGAAAGATTCGAGAATCTCATTATATTCAATGGTTACAGCTTAATTGAACAATCTATTCACAAAAAAAACCCGAAATTACACTCCCAGTGTATTCATAACTGCATTCTTAATCTATTCTTAATCAAGTACATGCAATTTCACAAACCAGTTGTTTAATATCGAAGCATTGCTTATACACAACAAACTAATGTAAGCAGGATACACAAACACTCGAAATAGTGTCGTAGGATATAGGATAATACTGGCTATCTCATCTGTAAACACACCATAAAGGATCAATTTAGTGGAAGAAAAAGAATTTGCCAAGCTGTATAAAATGATGAGCAAACTGCTACGCCCTCACCCTTGGCATGGCATCGAGCTTTATGATTCCAGACAAGACCATATTCTCAATGCTTATATAGAGATTGTGCCAACTGATACCGTTAAATATGAACTCGACAAACCAACAGGTTATTTGAAAGTTGATCGGCCACAAAGATTTTCCAATATAATCCCGGCTCTTTATGGATTTCTCCCACAAACCTATTGTGGGAAAAAAGTTGCTCAATACACAATAGAAAAGTTAGGACGCAACAATCTTCATGGTGACCTGGATCCTCTTGATATCTGCGTCCTAACTGAAAAAAATGTGTTTCATGGTGATTTGATTGTTAACGCAATCCCAATCGGTGGTTTCCGCATGATTGATCATGGTGAAGTCGATGACAAAATTATTGCCGTTTTAAAAGACGATGCAGTGTTTGGTGAATTACGCGATATCAAGCATTGCCCAGATGGTACTTTGTCAAGATTGAAACACTACTTTCTTACCTACAAGCAAATTCCAGATCCTGATACTGATGAAATCCCCAAATGTGAGATTACTCATATTTACGGCCACGAAGAGGCACTTCAAGTCATTGAACATGCTGAAGCCGACTACCATGACAAATATACCTTCAATAAATTATTGAATTCAGTCCAACTAGATTAAAACCCAACTGGAATTTCAAATTCAGTTGGGTTTGATTGTTAACGAGCTAGTGACCCTATAAGATTAACTAATACAGTAAGCACGATAGAGCCAATGAGCATCGCCTTCCAAGGAAAAAATACTTTAACACGTGGACGACTATCATCTTCATGTTGTTCAATAGCTTGCCTTGCATTTTCTTCGATCTTTTTCTGGACTTTTGCAGCGGCATTAGGAAATAGAAGCGGTAGAATATTAAGAACTACAGTCAGTACCACAGATGCTACGACAGAATAGATAATAAAGTTGCTCATACAAATTGCCTTCTCATTGAGTAGTCATCATTTTACACGACCCAGTTTCAGAGCATCAAGTGGTCACCAACATGATTAAGATAGGTTTCGCTTTTTCTAACCCCTCCATGAGATATTAGCTTGGTTGTCCTTGAAATCAATGCACTTCTTTTAATATTTCGGAAAAATAAAGTTTCGATTGATTTTTGATATCAGCCAGAAGGCTTGGTAGCATTAATTCCACTGGATCAACAGCTTACCACCCATAAATCACACAACCAGTAAACTACGTTTAAAAAACATCAGTCATCTCATTGGATGCTTTTAATGCGTTTTCAAAAAATTTATCGCGATCACGGCGCGCAAGCTGGGATATTACCAGAGTTGAACGATGTGGAAGTTGTGCTGTAAAAACGCGTGCTGGCACAGTCGACAATTCTTCTATGATACCGATCCTGTCATCATCAAGACGCTTAAAACAAGCACTGCCTTTAATCTCTGGTTGACTCCAGTCAAACAACATCTGATAGATCAATGGCTCACCTTCAGGCAAACGCTTGGCGATCACCTTGATGTCAATATTGTTTTTCTTGAATCGCCAGTACAATTCAGACGCTGAAACACGCTTACCAGAAACAGGTTTCCACCCCAGCTGAGCAGACAACCAGCCCACCAATAACCAGGTCAGCGGTAGCGCATGTGGTCCGTGTTCTATGGTGATCTTACGCAATGAGCTCAAAGCCTCAGGTGCGACTTGAGGGTCTAAAACCTGGCTAATCAACTTGCGCAAAATTGTCAGTCGTCGCCAGGCAAGGTTGTATACAATTTGGGTATCCTGTTGTGCAGCGACCCAACGAGTCATCATCGCAACCCCAGCGACTGGACTGGCCCATCCAATGTTATCGTAAATCACCTGATCCGCCATTTCAGCCAGCTCTAAAAATACCGCTCCGGCTTTTGGTGGTGGCTCGCGTGAAACCCACCATAATGTCGTCGGCAAATCACCGATTAAGTGAGCGCGTGCAACTGACGGCATATATTCAGTTGAATCAGGCGTGGATATGACATCAATTCTTTCTGCACAAACTTGCCAGCCCGCAGGAACAGCCTGGTAATACATGGTGATCAGTGCTTCTATTTTTCCGTCACTCGGCTGCCCGTTACCCATTAATAATAAAACCCGCGCAGGATGTGCATCAACAATATCAGTGATTTCCCGACTGATTTGCTCCAGTTCATCACTGTTATCACAATAAATGATCAGATTAGACATACATGCCCGCATGACAGTCTTGCCTTCACTAATATCCTCATTGAATTGAGTCCATAACCCGGCTAATTGAGATTCAATCTCTGCAATGCGAATTAGTTTGGAGGGATGGGTTAAAACCTCGAACTCAGATGGTGATTCTGTCATAACAAACGCCATTTGCGATTATCAGTTTCAATCATCCGATCCGCTTCCAGAGGCCCCCATGTGCCAGCGCTATATTCAGGAATCCAGCGACTGCTGCTATTCGCCCAGGTATCAAGAATATTATCAATCCATACCCAGGAAGACTCCACTGAATCGCGACGCATGAACAATGTTGCATCACCTGCCATGACATCCAGCAACAGTCGTTCATAGGCTTCTGGTGATTGTTCACCAAAGGTTGAGCCATACAGAAAATCCATCTTAACCGGATAGATTCTGAGTTTATTGCCAGGTAGTTTGGTTCCAATGCGTAACGACAACCCTTCATTTGGCTGAATACTCAAGGCTAATACATTTGGTTCCAGTGGCTTATCCTGATTGGCATTGAACAAAATCGGTGGCACGCTTTTGAATTGAATGGCGATTTCGCTGGCACGTTTTGGCATGCGCTTGCCGGTACGAATATAAAAGGGAACACTGGCCCAACGCCAGTTATCAATAAACATTTTCAGCGCAACATAGGTTTCTGTGGTGGAATTCTGCGATACACCGACTTCACGACGATACCCTGGAACATCTTCACCGTGTTGAAATCCAGGGCCATACTGAGCGCGAACCACATGCTGATCAAAATCTTTACGGCTGATAGGACTCAAACAGTTCAATACATTCTGGCGATGATCACGCATCACATCGGCATCCATGCTCCAGGGTGGTTCCATTGCGATCAGTGTCAGCAGTTGTAGAATATGATTTTGAATCATATCGCGCAGTGCGCCAGCTCCGTCATAATAACCAGCACGAGTACCAACACCTTCTGATTCTGAAACCGTGATTTGTATGTGATCAATATATCTTGAATTCCATAGTGGTTCGAAAATAGAGTTGCCAAAGCGCATTGCCAAAATATTTTGAACTGTTTCCTTACCCAGATAATGATCGATTCGGTATATTTGTTGTTCGGCGAAATTCCTGCTTAAGGTCGCATTCACCTCACGCGCACTTTCAAGATCTTTGCCGATTGGTTTTTCAACAATAATGCGGGAAAACGGGCTGTCTTCACCCACTGGCATGACTAATCCGGCTTGATTAATATTGGTGACACAGGTTTCAATCAACCCAGGCGGTATTGCCAGATAGAAGATACGATTACCAGGGATACCAAATGTTTTATCAATCTCTTCCAGGCGCTGTTTGAGTTGCACATAAATATCCGGATCATCAAAAGAACCTTGCAGGTAATGCAGTCTTTTCTCAAAATCAGGCCAGTAATTTTTATCTAAAGGTTGTCTGGAATATTTTTCAATGCCTTTTCGGGCAAAATCGCGATATTCTTCATCGTTCATTTCCTCTAACGCTAATCCCAACACTGCAAAATTAGCAGGCAATTCACCTTCCAATACTTGGTTGTAGACAGCTGGCAAGAGTTTTCGTCTGGTTAAGTCACCCCCACCACCAAAGATAACCAATGTGCATGGTTGGGGATTGTTGGCTGTATTTGTTCCAGCCAGAAGCGGATTTTCAGATGTTGAGTCAAACACTTAATGTCTCCAAATATTGCAAGTTGTGACGCATGCGTATCATAGATTATTTGAGCAGGGAATTTTTCAATTGATTTGCTGTGCTTTTGAATGCCACCCGAAGTACTTTTTAGTTTTTCCTCAGTTAGCTAATAACCTGACTTTTCAATTTGAATTTCACGTAACTTCATAAGTGCATAAAGCGATGACAAATATGGTGTGGCAACACCTGCCAACTGTCCTTCACGCACTACGTTTCCCAGGATTGCTTCTGTTTCCATCATTCTTCCATGTTCAGCATCAATCAGCATACTGGTTTTATAAGGTGGCATTTTACGCGTACTATCAATATTTAGATCAATAATATCGTCACGTAACGGATGACCAACTGCTTTGGCTATTTCAGTGACTTCGCACATAATGGCACGTAGATAAGCTTCTTGTGTATTCAGAACGGTTTGTGTATCCAACCCGCTCGACAATACTGATATTGGGTTAAACGGTGCATTCCAGACTGTTTTTTGCCAGCGTGCAGTGACAACATTATCTGTGGTTGCAGCTTTGATACCGCTCTCATCAAACATGGCTGCAAAAGTAGTCGTTTTATCAGAAACGCCCTGTGGATAGTCGCCAAATACAAGTCGACCATACGCTGTATGCTGAACATATCCAGGTTTTATTCGGGTAGCACAAATAAATGCCAGCCCACTGATCAGAAGATTATCTGGAAACGCCTGAGCAATTTCTTTCTCGATGCCAATGCCGTTCTGGATCAGCACAATTGCAGTGTCAGGCTTAACGGCTGCCCGGACCAACTCAACACGATCAATTTCGTTAGTCACTTTGGTACATAAAACCACAAAATCGGCTGGTTCGGGATACTCAGCTGCGTTTTTGACAACATGATGCGGTATAAAACGCCAACTGCCCAAGGTGCTTTCGACATAAACTCCATGCGCTTTAACAACATCATAATCAGAACGCACGACCATTGACACTTGCTGACCTGTTTTCGCAAGTAAAGCACCATAAAAACTGCCGATAGCACCAGCGCCAACAATCAGAATCTTGTCTGACATGGTTTATTCCAGTATCTGTTTAACGAATGGTACGGTTAATTGGCGGTGTTTTGCCAGGGTTTCGTGATCCAGTTTTTCCAGTAATACCCAGAGTGCAGACAAGTCACGATTATAACGAGTCAGCAAATAGCGACTTACCGTATCAGATAACTTCATACCCAGTTGTCTGGCACGAAATTGCAACACTTCCTGCTTCTGTTGATCGTCGTGATCCTGCAAATGCAATGTAACTCCACTAGCCAGTCTCGATTGCAAATCAGCCAGCCCAATATTGATCGTATCTGGAGTATTATCAGCACTAAACAATAAATGATGCGAGCGTTCCTTCATATCATTAAACAAATGAAACAAGGTAATCTCCCATTCCTTGCAACCTGCAATCTGTTCAATATCATCAATACACAGCAAATCAGCTTGTTCCAATCCTTTGAGTATCGCAGGGGACTGAGATTTCCACTCTTTGAGCGGAACATAGTGAGTACTGAGTCGCTGTTCGGCAGCCAGTTGACAGGCAGCATGCAGTAAATGGGTTTTACCAAGTCCCGAATTACCCCATAAAAATACTGAGAATGGACTAGAGCTGCTAACAAATGATTTTAGTAACTCAACAGTTTGCAGATTTGAAGCTGGTAGATAGTCTGTAAAACTATACCCCCGACGCGATTCAAAATCGAGTGCTTGCTGCATCATCAATTCAACTTGCGTGCAGCCAGTTTAATTGCCCGCATAAACATCCATGCACCAGTACATAGAATCAAAGCCACAAAAGTTTCCAGCATTGCTGCCCAGCGTAATGCTGGATTTGAGGCCATAACACCAATACCGTGAAAAAAATAGATAAGACTGGCCAGCGATAACCAGAAAATAGAACGATGTTGACCTTTGATCGCGCCACGTAACGGCAACACTAATGGCAGTAATCCAATGGCAGTTGCCAAAGGCAGTGGATATTGTTTAGATGGTGCCAGCCACAACGCCCAGAGCATAACCATCGCGAACAAAGCCAGATAGCCTGTCCACATGACAATGCCAGCTACTCGTTTATCAACCGAGATCAACTTCATTCAATGCTAATGCAGCAGTTGCCAGACGTTTACCAAATGCGCGGCACAAGGTTTTTTCATGCTCGCTATGCGGCGGGTTACCCCGTTGTGACAAATGACTCGGACCGTAAGGTGTACCGCCAGTAGCGGTTTCCATCAAAGCCGGTTCAGAAGAAGGAATACCGATAATCAACATACCGTGATGCATTAACGGTAACATCATCGACAGCAAAGTTGCTTCCTGCCCACCATGGATACTGCCTGTTGAAGTAAACACTCCCGCGGGTTTTCCAGACAAACCACCGCTGAACCAAAGCGAGGTTGTACTATCAAGAAAATACTTGAGTGGAGCCGCCATATTACCAAAATGAGTTGGACTCCCCATGGCAAGACCAGCACACTCGGTCAAATCATCCAATGTTACGTACGGTACGCCTTGTTCTGGAATCGTCTCTTCAACCGCTTCGCACACCGCTGAAACCATTGGTACAGTGCGCAACCGCGCAGACATGCCATCAACTTCTTCAACACCACGTGCAATCTGGTTCGCCATAGCCGCAGTTGAACCATTACGGCTATAGTAAAGAATTAAAATATCCGCCATATAACTACAATATCTCCATGACATTTTCCGGTGGACGCCCGATCGCAGCGCGACCATCGGTCACTACAATGGGCCGCTCAATTAATTTTGGATGTTCAGTCATCGCCTTGATCAGTTGCTCACGGCTTAACGACTCATCGTTTAATCCCTGTGCTTTGTATTCGGCTTCCTGCTTGCGCATCAAATCACGTGGTTCGACATTGAGCATGGTTAAGATTTTGTCAAGTGTGTCTGCATCGGGCTGTGTTTTCAGATATTCAACAATAGTAGGCTCAATGCCTTTATCTTGAAGTAATTGCAAAGTCTGACGCGATTTACTACAGCGTGGGTTATGATAGATTGTAATGCTCATTTGCTTTCTCCCAGGCAACAGCCAAGCACTTTATTGATCTTCTTTTAATATCAACACCAAGTTGCAAATACCGCGCTAGGATTGTTGTGCCATTGATATTCAAAGAATTCTAAATATACCAGCTGAAAAAGAAGCTATGATAGCACTTTTTAGCTAACCAATTATTGATACATTATCGCTCAATGCGACTATTACACAGGATCACTCAGTGACTGGAACCAACCCCCATCTGCCAGATCAACACCTAGAAATCAAACCATCAACAGTCGCTGTATTACTGGTTAACCTGGGAACACCATCAGCCTGTGATACGAGTTCTGTGCGACGTTTTCTCGCAGAATTTTTATCAGACAGGCGAGTCATCGAATTATCACCTCTACTCTGGAAACCAATTTTATACAGTATTATCCTGACCACACGACCCATTAAAATAACTAAGGCCTACCAAAAAATCTGGCTACAAGAGAATAATGAATCGCCATTGCTCTTTTACACACGCCAACAAGCCAGGAAACTTGGCCATGCTTTGCAATCAGAACCAAATATTCTGGTTGACTGGGCAATGCGCTATGGCGAACCCTCACTACAATCCACACTTGAAAAACTAAAACAGCAAGGCTGCCAACGCTTACTTGTGGTGCCGCTATACCCGCAATTTAGTGCAACATCTACAGCATCAGTTATCGACAAAGTATTTGATGTACTGAAGACATGGCGCTGGCAACCGGCATTGCGAACTCTCCCTCCATATTTCGACCATCCAGCGTACATCTCCGCACTTGCAGAAACAGTACAGCAGTATCTTGATACCACTGAAAAAAAACCTGAAGTGATTCTCGCATCCTATCATGGCATTCCCAAAGACTGTGTCAAACAAGGCGACCCCTATTATTGCCACTGCTCTAAAACAACTCGTTTGTTACGTGAAAAACTTGAAATTGATGATGCTTTTCTGCAAATGACTTTTCAATCCCGCTTCGGTCCAAAAAAATGGCTGGAACCTGCAACCAACTTAACGTTAAAAAAACTGGCAAAACAAGGCATTAAACATATCGCAATCATTACCCCGGGATTTGCATCTGATTGCCTGGAAACCCTGGAAGAAATGGATATTCAAAACCGCGAGACATTCATCAACAATGGCGGGAGCGACTATGATGTTATTCCTTGCCTGAATGATTCACAAATCGGGATTAACATGCTGGAAACTATCGTTCGACAGGAACTAAAAGGCTGGGAGATATCGTGACAGAACACTTATCATCTCCGTCACACCCCTGGAAGTCTCTTAGAAATAAGCGATTTTACAAATGATTTGATTCACAAGTTAATCATCAATTGTCAGAATTTATTACAACCCTCAAATCGACAAACCGCTGAAATTTATTAAAGAACGTCTAACTGTTTGAAATAATAGAATTATTAAAATTATATTATTTTTTGGCGCAGACATTGCTTATGTTACAATGGCTATAGGGTCATTAACCTGTGATTTTTCTGTAATCGAACACCACACAAACCAACAATACAACCATAAGGAACTGAATAATGAATTTTTTACCTGGCAAACCCACACTCAGCATTCTCCTTGCTGCAAGCTTTATAGGCATAGGAACTGCCTCCGCATCAACTCTTGGCTTCACCGACAATGGTAATAATGGTAATGATTTAGGAACTTCTTTCACAGAGAATGCTGGCGGTGTGACTGCCACCGTAAAAGCCTTTACTTTTTCCGACAATAGCTCAGACCCATCCGGTACAGACGCTAACAGTACAAACATGAGAGCTTTTGGTGATAACGGCATCGGTATCGGCAATGGAGACGACCCCGAGCATTCTGCTAACAATCAAGGGGGGCGCGAATTATTTCTTATCGAATTTTCTGAGACAGTCACGCTAAATAACGCTTCTATCACAGAATTTGGAAATGACAGCGATTCAAACCTTGGAGGCGACTCCGATGTTGAATATTGGGGCGGCACTGGAACCTTCAGCTTTGAGAACTTGGGAACGCGCTTTGAAGATGGCATCCTTTCCGACGTTTTATCAGATGGGCAACAAAGGAATGTCAGCTTTGATAATGGACTTGGCAGTATAAGCTGGTTGCTATTCGGACCTGAATCTTTTGATTCTTCAATCGGCACCCTGGCTGCAGCAGATTACATTAAACTTAGAACTATTGATTTCGATGTTACAGCTGTTCCGATACCAGCAGCAATCTGGCTAATGGGATCGGCATTATTAAGCCTTGCTGGCTTGAATCGCAAGCGCGGCAAGACTATCAGCTAGTCTTTTACAAAAATTCCGTTTTCAAAATCAATCGTAAGTGTTAAATAATTTCATTTGCGATTGATTAATAAAAACCGACAAATTGTCATTCACACTGCCGTACTCAGTACGGCAATACATGGGGTCTATCGATACTTGAATTGAGCATTCCCTATTTCATCAATGTCTTTTTTCACGCGATGCTTTTCGAATTAATAGTGTGGAAAGATAGCCCGTCGATTCCTTGGCTTGCAAACTCGCAATATTATTAACAAGTAATTCATCCGACAAACCAATACGTCGTGCAAACGCACAATATCTGGCAATATTCATTTCTCGTAATAGCTCTAATACCCAATCAAGGCGTTTACCAATTTTCATCAATACCACAACATCATGGTTTTCGATATCCTGTTGCAGTGCTTCTGGTTGATCCGGGCAGGGCAAAATCAACATGCGTTCTTTGCCTTCGCCAAGTGGCCAATCCAGAGCGGATGCCGCGGCAGCATAACTGGTGATACCGGGGAAAGTGCGATGTGGTAATTCTGGTAAACGCTCCAGTAATGCTGTCAACACATAGCCATACGTTGAATAAGTCAACGAATCACCGATGGTTAAATAGGCAATATTCAACCCAGACTTGAGTTCTGCTGCAATGGTGTCAGCAAGTTGCGCATAATGTGAATGCAATATGCTGCGGTTTGGATCCATGATAAATTCAATTTCGCGCAATTTTTGACTGGGAATGTCTATACCAACCAGGCATTGCAAAGCAACTGAGGTTTTAGAATTTCGAGCTCTTGGTGAAAATATCAAGTCAGCCTGAGTTATCGCGTCAAGTGCCGCCAATGGCAAGTAACCCTGCGGCCCTGGGCCTACGCCAATCCCCCAAAAAACGCCCAGTTTAGAACCGATAGAATGACTCATGCATCGACTCCCAATGCATTACCATGCAGATCAAACAAGCGTACTTCAACGCGATCAACAGCGTGTACACGTTGCTGCACAAGAAGGGCAATCCGCTTCTCTATTTCTATCCACAACACTTGCGCATTGGATTCACTTTTTAAGCGTTGAATGATGGCTTCCACGGTATTAGCAGTGTTTATTTCCTGTAGAAGATTAGTCGAATAATCAAGTTCTGCGGCAACCTTCGCTATGCAAGCCATCGCCATTGAGCTTTTACTGGAATGTGTATCCCATATTCCATCCAATACCTTTGCCAGTTTGCCAGGGTGTCCTGCCAGCCAAAGTACTGCTAATCTGCGCTGCTCCTCGTCCAGTACTTTTTGAGTAAAGTCGAGCGCATCGCCTAAAAAATTGGCGATTTCCACAACTCTGCGTGGCTCAAGTTGTAAAACATTTTTGCAGTAATTGCGGGCTATTTTACCTGGCAGGAATGCAATTGCTTCGGCGTCACCACCCAGAGCAACCCGCACATAGACGTCTATGGATGCTATCCATGAGGCCAACGACATCGGCTCGACAATACCTGAGGTGCCGAGGATTGATATGCCACCAAGTATGCCCAGTTTTGGATTAAAGGTTTTTTTTGCGATTTGCTCTCCGTTTTCACAACCGATGGTTAAATCAAAACCAGCTGTTTCCAGACCGTATTTGTCGACGACTTCTGCAACCGCTTGTTGCATCATTTGGCGTGGCACTGGGTTAATCGCTGGTTCTCCAACTGGAATACAAATCCCCGGTTGAGTGACTGTACCGACTCCATTTCCGGAAAAAAAACGAATCTGTTCTGTATTATTCTTGCGTACTTCGGCGAAGATGGTGGCACCATGTGTATTATCTGAGTCATCTCCAGCGTCTTTTAACACGTCTGCACGCACACACTGTTGATCAAGCCTTTGTATCGCTTGAATTGGCACGACTAAATAATGTTCACTCGACCAATCTGTGTATAAATAATGTGCGCCTTGCGGCAACATGACATTGACAGATTCTTGTTTTTCATCGAGCAATAATAAGGTTAGCGCTGCTTTAACCGCTGCTGTTGCACACGTTCCAGTAGTTCGTCCGCGCCGTAGTCCGTTCGGAGCAGGAATGCTTAAATCGAATTCTTCAGGTTTAGACAGATTCAATACCAAATGTAGTTTCTTGTAGCTCAAGTTGTTCTGCGACAATCTGATTCAACGCATCTATCATCAAGCCATTGATTACGCTGGCGGCCCATGGAGAACCACCGCGTGTACCGCTATTGGTGATGCGCGGCACTTGCAAGCAACGTCGTAAATCATCCTTGCTCTCGCGAGTACCAACAAAACCGACTGGCAAACCAATGACTAACTGTGGTCGCCAGCCATGTTCACGAATTAAGCGCGTGGTTTCTATAATCGCAGTTGGGGCATCACCAATGGCGACCACGACATCATTACCAAACTTTTCAAAGGCGCGGCGCATGCCGGTTGCGGAACGGGTCATACCTTGTGCCTCAGCGATCAAATGAGTTTCACGATCATGGACACCACACCAGGTTTCAATCTCTAACTGTTCCAGTAAAGATCGCTTTAAACCGGTTTGTACCATAGTGACATCAGTGATGATGCGTTTGCAACGTAATAACGCTCGAATCCCTGTTTCCACAAAACCCGGAGATAAATAAAGATCATCAATCGCATTGAAGTCGCCACTAGTATGCACCAGACGTTGTAATATCGTCAGGTTTTGTTGTGGGAATTCGGACCAATCGCGTCCGGCATTAATAATTCGCATACTTTCAGCTTCAATTGGATGCGGCTCGTAAGCAGAATAACCAGTCTCTAGCGGTATTGTTTCCTGTTGTTTTTCAAGCAAGCCGCGCACTGCCAGATGATGCGCTTGTTGTGGTTCGCCAACTTGCTGTTCATAGCCAACAATTTGCACACGATATTTGCACAATGAACAATTCATTGCAGCGCGTCCCTCAATGGCTTCACGGGCTCGTGTCAACATCACATCGGCGACCAAAGGATGTGCGCCCAGGTGCTGTGCCATCACCACGTCCAGGTTTGGTTCACGTTGCCGTAGTGCGTTGGTGGTACTGACAATGCGCTTTACCAAGACTCCGTCGAACAAGAAAAACGGAAATACGACTATTCGTGAAAAACCCATTTGCGCTGCTGTACGTAAACCATCGACAACCAAAGGTTTTGCTGTTCCGGAATAACAAACGTAAACCCCACCAAAACCCATGCCTTCTTCCAGCATACGTGCTAGTTTAGCAACGTCGCCATTGGCATCAGAGTCGGTGGTGCCGCGTCCAACCACGACCAGGCACGTATCCGAGCGGCGAATGTCTTGTTTTGAGGTGGCTTCTGCAATAATAATACGTTGCTGTGCTAGCTGCAATAATGCAGCATCAAGACCCAGCGGCGCGCCAAAATAGAAATCAGTATCAGGATGTGAGCGCGCCATAGCCAGCATTTCAGCAGGCATGTCATTCTTTCCATGGCGCGCTGCTAACAAGATGCTTGGCACAGTGACAATCTGTTGATTACCGGAATCAATATTGGCCTGTAATGCTTGTTCAATAGTTGGGCTGGAAAATTCCAGGTATCCGTGAGTGACATCATGTTGAGCTGCCCGCTCACGCAACAGTTCGACCAGTTGTTCAAATTCGCGTACACCATCCGGATCACGACTACCATGACCTGCGACAACAATTCCGAATGACTTGGCGTTTTGCTGCTGAATCATTGATGCTTGACGGCTTCAATTTGACTGGGCATTTCCTGTAATGTACGAATCAGCATGATGCTCATATCAGTGAAATCGTGCTCAACACAGTCACCCAGTGTACCTTTCCATTCAGCTTCATTGCCTGTCAGATTTTCCCAGACTTCTGTAGGATGTTCTGCTGCGATACCCTGTTCAAGCAGATAAGCTGCAATGTGACGCGGCATAAAGGAGCGCGCTGCATCCCAAGGGCGAGGGATGACTATCGCATTCCGTTGGTCGTTCAATACATTGACTAAATGAGACTTAAATGGCTCAAGATCACCGCGTCGATGAAAAGTGATAAAAGTCGTTTCATCAAAACAGACTTTGCTGCGTGAGGCTAAAATTTGCGCCGATGAAATTCCTGGCAGGCTTTCAACAGGATGTCCACATGCTCGTTCCACTCTTTCTAAATATTGAAATCCACTAAAATGGATATCACCCATAAACACCACAACACAACGTTGACCGGAATGATGTGCTTGTGCGACTTGCTCCAGCTGTTCGGTCTGATCCCGATAATTCATCAATACCACTTCTGCTGATGAGGAAATCAGACTTTCAACCAGATTAACCACAGCATCAAAACCTGCCACCACATCAGCCTCACGAATGAGTTCCGCACCGCGTAATGTCATATAGCCGATATCACCTGGGCCTGCTCCAATACAGTAAATCAAGAGAGTTCCTTAATCATTTGATTACAACCATCCATGCAGCAGCGTATTGTTAACGCCAGATTGTCTGCTGACAATTCTTCTAATGTTAGACAGTGACCACCCAGCGCCTGTGCAAGTTGCGCGGCACGACCCAAACGCAAATAGTCAGTTTCAGTATCGATGACTAAAACCGGAATTTTATCATCAGCAAACAATTCGGCAATTGCCAATGTTTCTTGCCAGGGATCGTGTCCAGCATTCAGTGCGACATTCGCTTTGCCGTCACTCAACAATACTAACAAGGGTTGCAAGCTGCTACTTCCGGTATTTTTTTGCAACATATCGAGCGTCAATTGCAAGGCATGAGGCAATGGTGTTCGACCTCCAGTTGGCAGTTCCTGCAAGCTTTGTTGTGCAAGGTCGATGCTGCACGTAGGAGCCAGCAGTATTTCTGCCTGCACACCGCGAAAGGAAACCACAGCCACTTGATCACGCCTTTGATAAGCATCAGTTAATAATGCCAAGACTGCACCTTTGACAGCTTGCATACGCCGCTGCGCTGCCATTGAGCCAGATGCATCAACCAGTAATACAATCAGATTTGCATGTTTACTTTGACGAATCTGTTGATGCAAATCACTTTTGGTAATCTGAATTTCGCCCTGACCCTGATTAGGTTTGCGTAAGACAGCACTGCGTAAAGTCGCTCCAATGGCAAGATTGTCTGGGTTTTCGTTGGCTACCGTTCGCAATGTTTGTCCACGCGCGGTGTTAATGCTGGTACTACGCCGACCTGCTGTATGTAATGCAGAATCAGTTTCAACTGAAATAGCACGAACCGGCTCACTTGCTGTGGCGGAAAATATCTCAGGTTGTGCTGCGTCTTGTTGCTCACTAGTTGCCTGGTCATTCTCAGAATTTGAATTTGATTGACCGGCATCAGATTGCTCGGGATGTTCTGGCTTCAATTGATTGTCAGCGGTATCCTGCGGCTGATTGGCTTGACCCATCAAGTCATCAAGATGCTCTTGATCCAGTCCCGGTTGCTCAAAAGGTTTACGTCGACGGCGATGCGGCAATACCAGTTGTGCAGCTTTTTTTACATCGTCAGCTGTTACTTGTTTACGCGCATCAAGCGCTGCCAATGCGCGGGAAGCTTTATGCATGACAATATCAGCACGCAAACTCGCCACCTCGAATTCACAGCACAGGTGGCTAATCAGTTCAAGCAGCCCGTCATCCAGCACAACCTTTGATAAAAGCTGTTGTGCTGTGATCAGTTGTTCGCTTAACGCACGTTGTTGTTGTGACCATTGTTTTGCAAACTCGGTTGAATCAGCTTCAAATGCGATGCGCCGCCGCACCACACCGGTACGCAATGTTTTATCCTGCGGTGCAACAACTTCAACCATCAAACCAAAGCGATCAAGTAATTGAGGGCGTAAATCACCTTCTTCCGGATTCATTGTTCCAATCAGTGTAAAACGTGAGGGATGGCTAACCGATAAGCCTTCTCTTTGAACTGAATTGACACCCATTGCCGCGGCATCCAGCAGGACATCGACCAAATGATCCTGTAATAAATTGACCTCATCAATATACAGAATGCCACGATGTGCCGCAGCCAAAAGCCCCGGCTGAAAAGCACGACCATCCCCTTTTATTGCGAGTTGAAGATCCAGTGTGCCTATGACTCGATCTTCAGTAGCTCCCAATGGCAAATTGATAAAGGGTACGCAACTAACTTCTGTGACTGCATTGCTATCATTGCAAATCTTGCAGTGGGTGCTTGGTGCTCCTGGTGGACAATTGAAGGCACATCCAATGATACGTTGTATCGGGGGCAGAATATCTGCCAATGCGCGTGCAGCGGTACTTTTGGCTGTGCCTTTATCACCACGAATCAACACGCCTCCCAAAGATGGATCAATCGCACACAACAGCAAGGCTGTCTTCAATTGTGATTGTTCAACGATGGCAGAAAAGGGGAAATTGACAAGTTTCATAGCAAAACTTCCATGGCTTTATAAATTTCGCGGTGTTTCGCCGCGCTCTTCCAATAAGGTTTCACTTTGCAGATACAGCTCACGCAAATTGTCCAATGTCTGTTGCTGTGGTTCGCTCCACATACCACGCTTGGCAGCTTCAAGCAAACGTTCAGCAATCGCATTTTGTGCCCAGGGATTGGCTTCCTGAAGAAACTGCTGCATTTCAGCATCGAAAGCATAGTTAGTGGCAACTTGCTCATACATCCAGTCATCCATGACTTTGGCTGTCGCATCGTAACCAAACAGATAATCAACCGTTGCGGTTAGTTCCAGCCCGCCTTTGTAACCATGTTGTTGAATACTCGCCAGCCATTTCGGATTAACCACGCGTGAGCGAAATACCCGTAGGGTTTCTTGTTTAAGATCGCGTACCTCGACCCGTGCCGGATCATGGCTATCGCCAAAGTAATGACGCGGTTGTTGTCCAGTCAAGGCGCGAATAGTAGCAATCATACC
Organism: Methylococcales bacterium; assembly: GCA_965224565.1. Lineage (GTDB taxonomy): Bacteria > Pseudomonadota > Gammaproteobacteria > Methylococcales > DRLZ01 > DRLZ01. Next base: position 938,726 of record CBDCZN010000001.1, read on the forward strand.
ACCATGAAATTGCAAATAATCATCGCTGTCAAAAATATCATGCTCGCGATTATCCTGATTATGCAAAGCCACTTGTACGCCTGATAAACGCGTGCGGAAAGTTTCATGCTGATCGCTGCCCTGGGTGTCACGCGCATACGCATAACCACCCCAGTTGATGTATGCTTCTGCAAAATCAGTATCCGTTTCCCAATTCTTTTCCTGAATTAACGGCAAAATACCAGCTCCGTAACTGCCCGGCTTGGAGCCAAAAATACGGTAGCCAGCGCGTTGTTGCGCTTCCTCTTGAGGAACTCCATTGTCGATCAATGAATCCAGTTCATCCAGATAATGCTTACGTACAAAATTTAGCGACAGCGGTTCATCCAATATGATTACAGCCTGCACCGCATCGTCGATTAAATCAATCAACTGTGGAAACGCATCGCGGAAAAAACCACTAATGCGGGTAGTTACATCAATCCGTGGTCGTTTCAATTCTTGCAAAGGGATAACTTCTACGCCACACAGTTGCCGATTTTCAGGTCGCCAGGCTGGTTTTACCCCCAACAATGACAAGATTTGAGCAACATCGTCTCCGTGAGTGCGCATGGCACTGGTTCCCCAAATGCTGATGGCGACACTTTCAGGGTATTCTCCGGTTTCCTGTTGATGTCGTGTCAGTACTTCATGCGCCAGTTGTTGACCGACGTGCCAGGCCGACTGAGAAGGCACACTGCGTGGATCGACTGAATAAAAATTGCGCCCGGTCGGTAAAATATTCGCCATGCCCCGCGTTGGCGAACCACTTGGACCCGCGGGAACATAGCCTCCTGCCAGCCCGTTTAACAGATTATCAATTTCATCTGAAGCGCGAGCTAAATTGGGCACCAATTGCCCACAGGCAAAGCTGAGTACCTGGTGTAAATTATTTAAGTGAGACAGCTTTTCTTTAGTCTGAGAATTATCTAAATTAATATCGCCGATAACCAGTGTTAACACTTCGTCAATACTAGAGCTGACATAATCTCTTGCATGCAGTTCGGAGTACAGCTTCTGGCAGAGTAGATCAATTGCATCAAGCGCGTCAGCATTGGTTACGATTGGACGTTGCGTCAGTTCTTCTAAAGAAGTGATGACTGCTACACGACTGCCTTTATGTTCCAGCAGTTGGTCAAAATCCAAGCCTAATAATTCAGCCAGTGCTGCTTGCAAGCTTGGGATGTCTTGATTAGGCAGACGCGTGAGTGACACCAGCATATCAATTAACTGCTCCGAGACAGGTGCCTGCCCGAGAGTATGCAACCCATCACGGATTTGTGCAGCACCTAACTCACATAAATAACCATCCAGATCTTCGATTAAATGAGCAACATCAGCACCACCCATAGCGGTTAATTCTGTCGGTAACTGATTGCCATGCTTATGCTCATCATGGTGATGATGATTTGCGTCAATATGGTTATGCCCATTATCACGATGATGGTCGTGGTCGTGGTCGTGGTCGTGGTCGTGGTCGTGGTCGTGGTCGTGGTCGTGGTCGTGGTCGTGGTCGTGGTCGTGGTCGTGGTGTAATAGTTTGAGCTGTAAATCTTTATCCAGGTTGGTTTTTTTCACCAATTCCCAAATTTGTTGTTGCAACAACGGCAGTTTACTCGGATCGAGCACTTCCATTTGATAATATTCATCAACCAGTTGAGTTAATTCTGCCAGTTCGCCATAGGTGTCGGCTGTGGTCATGGGCGGTGTCAGGTGGTCAACAACAACAGCATGCGCGCGTCGTTTCGCCTGTGCGCCTTCGCCAGGGTCATTAATAATAAATGGATAAAATAACGGTAAATCTGCGAGCAAAGCATCTGGAAAACATGTTTCTGATACTCCCACACCTTTACCCGGCAACCACTCCAATGTGCCGTGCTTGCCAACATGGACAATGGCATCAGCACCCCATTCATCCCGCAACCAGTGATACAACGCGTAATAATGATGGGTTGGTGGCAAATCCGGTTGATGATAGATGGCATCGGGGTCCATACCGTAGCCGCGTGGTGGCTGTAACACCACTAATGCGTTACCCAGTTCGATTCCAGCAAATGCCAGATGATGATTATGCAAATAGGCAGCGCCTGGCGCCTCACCCCATTGCCTGGTCATTTTATCCTGAATGTCCTGTGAAAGTTGTTGAAACCACTCCGCATACTGATTCGCAGAAACAGAACCAATCGCCTGCGCCAATTGTTCTGAAGTGAGATAAATTTCGTCGTAACTGCAGCGGTCAATCAATTGATGAATTAATGCTGTGCCAGTTTCAGGTAATGCTTCGATGCTGTAACCTTCACTCTGCATCGCTTGTAAAATATGCAATAACGAAGCAGGTGCATCCAGGCCAACAGCATTACCAATTTGCGAAGCTTTGCTATTTGAGTTGGTGAAAATAAATGCGACTCGTTTTTGCGCGTTGGGTTTACGTTTCAATACCGCAAAACAGTTTGCCAGCTCTGCGACACGTGCTACCCGATCGGGAACCACTTCATATTCGACCAAAGCATTTGCGCTACCGAGTTTTGCCTTGAATGATACTGGAACGCTGATAATACGCCCATCAAATTCGGGCAATATTACATTCATTGCTGCATCCAGTGGATTCAGTCCACGGGTGGATTGTTGCCACTGTTCAAATAACATGCCGCTGGTGATTGCCTGCAACACTGGAACATTGAGTTGTTCCAGTGCGCCAACAGACCAACCAGCAAGGGTTGTGTTACCACTGGTAATCTCACCCATGGCAAATGAAGTGGTGTTAATTAGAACATCAACCAGAACGTCTTCCACACGCTGATTCTTGCAGAAATAGTCCAAGGCGATTGGTAATAATGCTTGTGCATCATCTGTGATTCGTAATGATGAGGTAAACACGGGTAGAACATTAATATTACGCTGTTCCAGGGCATTAATCAGTGCATCAATAAAACCTGTATTACCGCTCATCCAATGTGAGCGGTAAAAAATAATACCAACACTGGGGTAATCTGGATTACTTTGCGCCAACCACTCATCAACACCAGCGCCTTGTGCCAAATCAGGATGATACAATCCATGCTCAGGCAGATCCTTAGCTACCTCAAAACCAAAACCCGTGAGCAATAGATGATCCGACAAATAACGCAGCAGCTGTGCTAAATTAACACTGCCACCTGCTTGAAAATAGTTTAATACCTGGTGTAAAACATCAGGCACTACTGTTGATACAGCGGTTAATTCAGGATCAGGTTCACCAGTACCACTAACAACGATTAAATAGCCTTTGCGTTCACGCACATAACGCAATAGTTGGGAAAAACCAGGTATGCTGTCCAAGCGACCCAAGACACGTAAAATAATGATTTGGGTGCCAACCAAATCCTCTGTTAGCAAGCCTGTTATTTGTGCTTCACTGCCAATTGCTTGCAGGTTAACACCATTAACAGCAGGAAAATCTTCAGGCAGCTGTAATAATGCGCTTTGCAACACCATTAAGTCATTCGGGGCGTGGGTTAACAATGCGATGGATGCAATATTTACTTCATGCATTGGGATTCCCTATGGGGATAGATCACCGGAACCCAATCGATGAAAAATCAAATCGGAAACTTCTCGACCATCTTCCAGATGTTCAGTGACAATTCGATCCAGTGATGCTTCATCGGGACAGCGATACCAAACACCTTCAGGATAAACAACTATAAATGGACCTTTATTTTTGCAAGCAACCATGCAATGGGTACGGGTACGTTTAATGCGCAAATGCGGTCGGGCATCAATTTTTTCCCCAAGCAAGCCGAACATGGCTTGGGATAGAATGCCATCCTTGGCACACACAGGCCCAGTGCACATTAAGACATGTCGGTTATGAGTGCGCATGATTGCTATGGAGAAAGATTACGGACTTAATAAAAAGGCTTGGCGAGTTTCAGTTTTTTGAGTTTTTTGAGTTTTTTGAGTTTTTTGAGTTTTTTGAAAACCAGCCTTGCAAGCCCCCTAAAGCAAGCCAGAACAAAGCATTCGCAATCGCACTTGCATAGATAAAGGAATTAACTACAGATAGTGGCGCTGCACTAGCATGGGTTATTGGTTGCGGAGCACCGATCAAATGAGGGGTGGCCAACAGCACAATACCCAATAATTTTAAAGGCCAATTATGCGCGAATATTAACAAGGCTAACCCCGTCGCTGTTGCCAGCACCGTCATCAACCACCACAATTGACGATCTTGCAATGCTGCAGCTTCTGTTCCCGGAACTTCAGGTGGCAAGCCCAAGGCTGGAGAGATAAAAAAAACGGTATAACCTGCCAGCCCCCATAGCAAACCCGTGCGCCAGTTAGCAGATTTTCCATGCAGATGCATGGCAGCACCCAGTAACATAGCAAAACTGAAAGCCAGACTGATATTAGAAATCGAAGTCAATGCTGTACGTTGCAAACCGTCTTCCGGTTCCCATTCAACATCTTTTTGTGAGGATGAAACAGCGTTTTCCAGGGAAGGTTGATTTTGATTGGCACTCATCGCCTGTTCGTATACTTCAGCTTCAAATAAACTTGGCATCACTCCAAGCTGTTGAATCGCCGTTAATAACAAACCTGCCAGCAAGCCGGATAGAGCCGCAGTTAAGAGAATATCCTTAACAGCAGTGATATGTATTGCATTGCTTAGTGGCATGGAAAACCAGCTGCATGTCGACCATCATGAGCAGCGTTATGCAAAACAGATGTTTCTGAAAATCCGGTAAAAAATAGCAACATTCCCGCAATAACAGCAACCAGCATGGCGGGTAAAACTGTGTCGCGCCAAGTACTTGAGCCAGACCTGACAGTTGTGGTTTCAAACAAATCTGAATTTAACGACATGGTGACACCTCTCATCAATCAAAACGATCCTGATACAAATAGAATCAGGACACAGCAATCGAGCAGAGAGGAAAAACAATAAAGGTGCAACAACGCATATTATTTGAATCGCCCTCCGCGATACATTTAACAAACTTGCTTGAGGCCAGTCTCCGGGCTCATGAGCTGGAAGCACTATTGCTTCCTAAGTTTGCACCTTCCCATGTAATTTACATGGCCCATTCATCTTTAGTCACAAATCAGATTGCAAAAAAAGTGCGGCAAACTTTTACTCAACTACCGTTGCGGGGGCAGCGATGGCTTTGCTCTCTTATCTAGAGTGCATACCAGCTTCCTGTTGAATTGCATAACCGTAACTGGTTATACAAACCTAAAGCACTATTGGTGCTGAAGATGATACGCGCGGACGAAAAATCTTGCAAGCACAAGTCATTATCCAAATCATTCGCATTGGCTGAGTAAAATTGTAAGTGACGATTTACCTGTGAGATACATCATAGAATTCGAATTCAGGGGAGATTAAAGTAAGCGGTACTAGACTGAATTTTTAGTGTCAGCCTGATTTACATTGAATAAATCAAATTTGTCGATTTTAATCAAAAAATTGGCTTTGGAGAATGAAAGTGAAAAAAAATAATAAAAACAGATCAAATTACGGTAATTTGTTTTTTTCTGTTCGGAATAATTTTATTTTTGGCGTTGCTTCATTGAACAGTATCGATAACTTGATCATGAGTGCTTTAAACTCTTATCCCCGATTACTCTGGTTGCTGTTGATAATAATGCAGCCGGGGTGCGCAGTAAAAACTTTTATTGATCCCGCCAATATACCGGAGAACCAACTTCCAACAATACAATTAAAGGCACCCGCAACTGCTTTAATACCATTATTTTGGATACCTCCTTTGAATATGTTGAACTGGTTAGCAGATGATTGGCGTGCAACCTCATCCTTCACATCAAGGATTTACATGATAACTGAGGCCGGAGAATCGGTAACTTTAAATCGTTTTTCAAACTTATTGGTTCTGCCTGGTGCTCAAGAATTGTATTTGGAAAACACTTCCACGATTAGCAGCGAACCAATTGGCTCCGAATCATGCTCTTTCAGTAAAGAGTCTTGTACGACAAAAAAAGAAGATGGTGAGTCGGTTACAACATGTAAGGACGAATATCATTGTTCTAGGCCTGTTCGTAATGTAGTTGAGCATAAGAGATGTAAATTACAATTCAATGCAGAACCTAACCAAATTTATAAAGTTTTTATTCGAAATAAAACACTCATGCTCACTAATGAAAATGGAATTAATCCGTCCAAACAGGCAGCAAACTGTGATTTCACCACTAAGGAGCACGATAGTACTGAAACGAGAGATTACACCTCCCCATCATCAAATCATAATCATGATTGTTAAAAGCTGATCAAGATTCTAAACAGATTCTTAGACGAAAAAGCGTTACGAAATCCTGCATTGGAAGCAATGTAACTCCAGTTTCTTTCTATTGGCCTTTCACCTTGGTTTGCACAACAATCGATCACTTTACTGTGATCTATATTTTTTACCGTTACCCACAGATGCTTGCCTGTTCTCAACTTATGATATATCACGTTTGTCGCGATATATCATAAGTGAAATCCGCATTCCCCCTTTAACACCAAAAGCCCCAAAAATAATTTTATTATTAAAATTCAGCAAGTTGAAATATATTTCACTGGATTTTAAAACATTGGCACAGCTCCTGCAATTTAAGTAATTGTAGATGTAAAAACTACGAATTTATTATTTAACTTAATAAGCCTTTATAAGGCAGGAGTAATATCATGAACAGTCAATTATTTAAACATAGCGTTATCTCAGTGATTGCAATATCAGCGATTGCTGTATCAAGTGCATCAATGGCAAGACCCAATTTTTTTGGAAAACTGCAGACTCAAATTGGTGCCGATAACAATTCCATAGAAAATCCGTTTATTCAACCACAAGACCCGGCGTTGTCTGGCGGTAATCGAGATCAAACCATGCAATTTGGTGATATCATTTTCGGTTCCCGACGTGACGATCTCCAGATTGGCGGATTAGGTACTGATATCTTGGTGGGCGGTGGTGGTAGTGATGTCATCATCGGTGGCGTCGAGCACTTCAATCCTTCTAACCGTGATCGAGCATTTGGTGGCTTTGGTAATGATATTTTTATCTGGAAACCAGGTGATGGGTCTGATTTGTGGAATGGTGGCCCGGGACTTGATGTTGTTGTTTTTGGGCTGATTGGTGAGGTTGTCGATGGCAATGTAGAATTCAAGGTTCTCAATGACCAGAAAACTGGAGAAGTTGCGATAGATCCGACAACTAACTTACCGTTGGTTGATGTTTCTAACTCACCAGGATTTTGTGATGTTATCGATGATTCATTCAGCGCAGAAGCAAAAGCGGAGTTAGATGCACTTAATCTTGATCATTTAGTACGTTTTTCGCTTAGAAAACAAGCGGATGAATTTGCGACTGAGGTTCAAAATACAGATAACGGACTTCGCGTCACCTTGCATTTAAAAAGTGTTGAAATCCTGGTTTGTACCAATCGTGATGGTGGTCAAATTGAAGTCATCGATTTAACTTCCACACCGCCACGAGTGATTGCTAATAATGTTAGTGTACGTGAGTTAAGACCATATATTCGAAGCTTACGTTTGAGAAAACGTCTTGAAGCAATGATCTTTTAATCGATCATCACTGCTTTAGTTAATATGTATTCTTGTTGTCATAGCGATTATCCCAAAAAGTTATGACAACAAGTTTTTTAGGGCATTTCTATTCTATTGTTAACTAAATCTACGAACGTTAATACCACGTCAATGCAGTCGATGAGGTGACGCAATTCCAGATCATTGTGACACTTGAGCGGATTAGTGAGGACTTTATGCTACCCGCGTTACAACACATACTGGCTGCTTTCCCGTTTAAAATAAAGGGATTTCACACCGATAATGGTGGTGAATATATCAACTACAGCGTGGCTCAGTTGCTAGAAAAGCTGCGGATTGAATTCACCAAATCACGACCACGACGCAGCAATGATAATGGTCTGGTTGAAAGTAAAAATGGATCCGTGATTCGTAAACTCTATGGCTATACGCACATCCCTCAGCAGTACGCCACAGACTTCACAGAACTGAATCGGCAGCAAGTCTACCGCTACGTCAATTTCCACCGCCCCAGTTTTTTCCCGACCATTGTCACGGATAACAAGGGCAAGCAGCGCAGAATGTATCGTTATAAAGAGATCAGGACACCGTATGAAAAGTTCCGATCCTTGCCTCGCCCTAGCCAATACTTAAAGCCAGGGATCACACTTAAAATACTGGATGCATTTGCTGGTGAAATGACAGACAATGAGGCAGCTGAACAAATGAATTCAGCACGCGATTATTTATTTAAACAACTCCATGAGCGACTCCAAATAAGGGCTTAAGACTCTCTTACCTTCAGGCTCATTTCTGGATTGGAAAAGACTCATTAAAGCAACGAATAGATTCTCAGTATCGAAGCTTGGTGCTTGCAAGGCCTAGCACCTGTTTTTGAACTGATTGCTCATCTATCTAGCGGCTACTGTCTCCGTCACAAAAATCTCAATAGCACCAAATGTTTTTAATTGAATACAGCTTTCAGTTTCTTGAGTGCATCCATAAATTTAACAGGCTGATAGGTCTCATCGTTTTTGACTAGTTTGTATAAATCATCAAGCTGCTCGCGAGATTGTGCTTTTTTATCCATGTCGATAATAATTAATTCAATTGCCATAACAGCTTGCTCTGCACCAATATAGTCACGAAATTCTCCTTCGATACCCATATTAATAAGGTCAACAAGTATCCGTTCTTTTTCGGGATAGCCAAATTCTGTGACCGCTAAATCACGACTCAGTTTTTCAACTAAATTTTGCAGTTGACGGCTGATATTCACAATTCGCTGACGGTTTTCACCGCTGGCTTTCTGTAATGCCTGGGATAATCCTGCAAGTTTTCTAGCATCGCTTTTATCCAATTGATCTGCGATAACAATCGCCATACGCAAGTGTCCATCTGCGAGTGGTACGTTTCCAGGTTTACCAAGAGCTGTATTCATCCGACGATGCCAGTCTAATCTGTGCATGGAATTGTTGTGACAAGCATGACAGTCAAAAAGTGCTAGTTCTGGAAAAACAAGAGGCTGACTGATTAACTTCCCCTGCAACAGATGCAATTGCGCTTTCGTTGCGACTATTTGACCCAATGCCCATATTTTTGTGTGGGAGGCTGTTGGTTTACGTTTCTTGTATTCCTCATCGATCTGAAAATGGGCTGGTTGCAATGCCTGGAATGTGTCCAGTTCAAAGCTGATCCGAGGATGTCCCGCACCCATAATCTGGTGACTTGCAAACTTGTCATCGTTACCGTAATGACAGGATAGACACAGATTTGCACGTTCCATAAAATCAGCTGTTGGAAACATTCCTTGCTTAACGTTATCCTGATGGTTTACATCTTTATTAGCGTGGGTTTCGATCCAGTTTTCCGATCCTCCATGACAAGTTTCACAACCCACTCCGTCAGTGAGTTGAAACCCATCTCCTCGCTGCTGTTTAGGAACATTGTCTGCATGACAATCCAGACAAATCCTGGCCGTATGGGCATTCCGCAACCCAAGCTTGGTTGCGATCGCTTTGGATTCTTTGCTGAGTAAAGTTTCATATGCTTTGGCGTGTCTGTCACGCTGCGACCAGATTACATATTCGTTGAGCGGGATATTATATTTGTCGTTGGGCCGGATGGATCCGTGACAAACTGAAGACGCACAGCTCGCCACACCCAGATGTTTTGCAGAAGCCTGGTAAGGTAACGGAGTGCTGCTAACCGGGGCGATGATGAGCCAACACAGTAAAACGACAACGCTGTAAATGTTTTGAAGCATCGGGTTTTCCTACTCGCTTTTCACAAACCAGGGTTGCAAATTCTTGTCTAAATAGAGGCGTTGCATTTCTTCAAGATTGAGCGGGCGGGAACCAAGACGACCGAATACCGAGATCTGATGCCCGGTTTCGTCAACTCCGCGGTCACGATCAAGTCCTTTGGATAAGGCTAATGCTGGCGACTTGGTCGCATAGCGGGCAATCAGTTGCGGTTTCGGTGCAGGACTGAACCCATAAAACTTATGTTGGCTCTCGGGTGAAGTCAGTTGCAGGATTTTCAGGCCATCCTCGCCATCGGCAACATAGGCAAAAAGGCTTGCATTGGTGGTCGCGACGATCACATCACGCACGTCGCGTAACGCGTCGTCAGCATTGAACGATTGGTAGTGTTTAATCTGCTCCGGTTTTTCTATATCGACAATCACCAAACCCTCGTTGCCTGCCGCAACATAAGCATAGGTGCGTGCGAGATAAATTCGACCAGCCTGTTTTAGAGAAATCAGGTTGTTTTTCAGCAAACGTGGATGTGCCTTGTCGGTAATTTCTATCACCTTTAAACCTTCTCTATCTGTGACAAATAGATAGCGGAATTGAAGTGCTGATGCGCGACCATCTTTGAGCGGCATAACACTTTCTAAGCGCGGTTTCAGAGGATCATCTAGATTGAGAATCACCAGCCCTGAGTCAGCGATAATATAAATATAATGACCACCAATCGTGATATGGCGGGCGCCATTCAGAACACCGTTTTCATTCCAGGTTAGCGCCCGTTTAAGGAAGTTATTGCGCAACTCACCATCCGCAAGAGTGTTGATATCAGTGAGAATCAATCCTTCCTGACTGTCGGTAATCAATGCATAGTTATAGATGGGATGGAACGGTTGCTCCTGATTGTCCTCACGCATTTGTTTACCCTGATTGCGCTCAGGATGAATCGGTTGATTCGTAGGCAATGCAACACATGTGGCATTTTCAGAGTCGATTCGAGTACTGTGTCCCAGTGGACTAAAAGGAGCAGTAACAATGCGTTGGCTGACTCCCTTGTTGGCTATATTAGCAACATCGAAGACCTGCATCCCACTGTTACCCTGAGCTGCAAAAAGATACTCTCCGCGAAGCTGCAAACAGGCAGTGCGGTCTCCATCATGACTAAAGCTGGTCTGCAATTCACGCTGATTGTTCTGATGGCGTTGATACCAGTCTGGATAAGCATATTTTTGCAGGTAGCTGCCAATCACCGCCTGTGGCTCATCCCATTCAGTGACCTGAGCAGCAGTCACTCCATTTTCGGTTCCGAGCCAGGCATGGTATCCAACGAAATTGACAAAATTAGTCCCTTGCAGCAGAAGTTGCGCCATGATTGCATTATTGTCATTTTTTTCGGAAAGATGACAGTCATCGCAGGTCTTGGTTTCAGTCTTGCGGGTGGTATGTGGAAAATGTGGATTGAATGCTTGAGAACTATAACCACTGGCTGAAATAGGTGGCTGCTGAGTATAAATTTTTTCACGATTAGCATTTGTGGATGAGACTACCAGTGCTGAACTAGAACGTACTGGAGCCACGCGCCCGCCGTTGACTTTACCGCGACGCCCCAGCATAAACATCTGATCGCGCGCTACCTGCGGATTGTAGGTAGCAAACACCCGCGATGCGCCACCTTCGTAGTGGTGGCCTTCGGTTTTCCAATTCGCCTCTGTCGGCAGGTGACAACCACCGCAACTGGTTGTCCACGAAGTGTGGCAGGTATAACACTCCATTTCATCCTGACCGTGAGCAAGTTGATCTTTTGCAACATCACTTCCCCATTGTTGGGTCTGAGTATTGTTGCTCATTAATTTTGCTCGTGCCGCTTTTTCATTGTAGTGCTTCGATGTTTTATCGACGCTATCTTTGACCAGGGATACAGTCCATTCAAGATCGGGGTTAAGCAATGAACGCTGGATCAATTTTCCGTCGCGCCACTCGAAACGTTTGCGTCCATCCGGGTTGCGTAACAGCGATAAGTCGTTACCAGTCGGTGGCGCTGCTGGACCGGATGTTCGTAACGCTGGGTAGTTAGTTGTCGTGCCGTGACAATCAACGCAATCAATTTCAATAGCCGAAGCGACTTCTCCGTAAATATGACCATTACCGTGGTTGTCCTGGGAATAATGACAATCAACACAGTGCATGCCTTTATCCATGTGAATTGAAGCCATATGCACTGCTTTGTTAAACTTTTTCGGGTCGTCATCGCTAACGACTTGGCCGTTTTCATCGAGCAAGTTACCTTTGCGATCACGTTTAAAAATGGCGCGGAAATTCCATCCGTGTCCATGATAATCCGCGAATTGAGTATCTTTGAGCTTTGGATTCATTTCGCTGACATGGGTCAGAAAATCAAGATCGCCCCATTTTCCTCGCGGTGCTGCACCTTCTGGATTACGCTCGTTGATGGCTCGAATCTCTTCGCTGCCTGGATATTTCTGATCTTTCGGCCACATGGACGATGCGTCCGATTCATAATCCCACATGGTATAACCCATAAAAGTGTTCATAAACATATTGGGCTGATGCATGTGGCAGACCATACATTGACTGGTTGGAATGGCACGACTGAATTGGTGGGTTAAGGGGTGTCCCGATGCTGTTTTATCAATCGTCGGGTCTTTAGTTTGGCTCTTGCCGAGATGACCGAATTTTGCGTAGGACCCCGAATGCAATGGGTCTCGGTCGTTTGCGTAAACCACATGACAAGAGGCACAACCAGAATTACGATAATCTCCAGGCTGATCATTAGTGCCGATAAACCAACTGACAGGATCATTCAGTCGCGTTTTATGAATGCTTAGCACAGGCACGGCGATACGTCCTCCAGTGCCGGGGCCACGTTTAGACAAGCGGATATCCGGATTGCCGGGTTCAACCAATTGCTGGGGATTTCCGCTGAGGTTGGGCAAGCCAGTCTCAGGAAAACGATTACTTTTGTTGCGTCCACCGCGCTCAAATACCCGGAAAATATCGCCAGGCTTCACCGTTTCCCAAGGCGGAAGTGGTGTCAGTTCTGAAAGTACGCCGTGTTTAAGCTGCGCTGCCTCTGGGTCAGCAAGCTTTGGGCCTTCAACAATGGCCGCCAACCCGTCAAAAGTATAACCTTCGCCAAGAATATAGTTTTTAAATGGCAAAATACCGTTATTGTATGACGCACCGCCCCACAACATGGCTTCAGTTGACATCATGCTGCGTTTGGTGGATTGAACAATAGCCAGATGGCAAGCACCACAGGATTCTTTTGACACCCGATAATCCGAGGGATTTACAAAGCGTATGAAATTCGGATTTTCGTGGTTGAGCAGCGTATAACTGCGTTGTGGATTAGCGCTACTGGGAAAATTCCACTTTTCAGGAAATCGGGGTAACACATGGGCGCGGTTACGTTGCACAACATAACCAGAATCCTCTGGAGATAAATTTTTCGAGAGAAAAACATTAGCATCACCACCATGGCAATCAACACAACCCAGTTTGACAGCTGGATTATTGTGCATGTTCTTGCTGTCCATTGGCTCATGACAACTTAAGCAACCATCGCTTTTTTCGGCAGCTTGCTCAGCTGTCTGATCAGCTTGAGAAGCGGGGTAGCGTGGATATTTATATTCTGTTTCGGCAATTTCGGCAAAGGCCAAAGGTATCATCAACAGTGTGCAAATCAACAACAAGTTAGTCACCACAACAATCCATTGTTGATAAAGTTTCAGTCCGGTCATATTCAATAGCTCAAAATGATATTGGCGAAAATCGAATATGCCATGCGCCCATCATAGATATCTCTGTAGCCTTGACCCGGTACTAACGTTGATGCTGACAAGCTGAGAATCAAATTCTGTGTTGCAAGCGGTCGATAAGTCGCGGCAAGCGAAACATCCAGGCCGATATTATTGGCGATATCTTGTTCTCCAAGCACAGCTTCAAGCGTTACTGTTTCATCAAACCAGATTTGATTTGCTTGCAATGAAACTTTAAGCTCCGGCAACACATCGAAATCCGCACCAATCCCAATCAAATTGACACCAGGATTGGTAAAATTCGATTGACCAGGATCTGCTTGCGATCGTAGTGAGTTGAACAACGCATTATTGCGTTTCAAGCTGATTTTATTTCCTGGCAACGGCAGTCCCTGGTGGTTGAAGAAACTGAAATTTGTGCCTGCAAAAACCGGATTTTGAAATATCCCGTCGAACCCTTCCGCGGTGCCATCGAACGGATCATCATCTCCCGAGGCATGTAAAGCAGAAAATTTTAGTTTAAACCAGTCAGCATCAATAGAGATTTCAGCAGCCGCAAAAAATGCCTTTATATTGGTTTCCGAATCTACAAATATTCCCCTGGACTCTGTTCCCAAAGCAGAATACATTGAACCGGTTAGATTGATGCGTCCGAAATGGCCGTCGCCGTTATAACCAAGATAGACGACATCGTAATCATGTTCAGCATTTTCCTGGAAAGCAGCGGGTCTATCGCCCGGAAAGTCACTTGCGATAATGCGTGTCCCTTTTTCCCTATTCCGGTTGTAAGCCACGGTAAATTGGGAGGTAAACCCAGAAACCATTAAATCTTGCCGATACAGATTGGCAATAAAAACATCGTTATCCGGAATGTCGCTGCCGAGATCGTTCAGGCCATTATTATGCTTTCTAAAACGCCGCAACCAGGCGACATTGTACTGAAAAATATTATTGTCTCTCGATCCGAATAGACGCACACCAAGTTGCTGATCGAGTAACAGAAAACCACGAAAATCACTGGTAAACGGCTGAATACCAATACGTATACTGTCGAAATCATAATGATCTGAAACATCACGTAAATGTTTTTCCACGTACAACGCTTGTACCGCAAATCCACTTTTTTCGCGGGAATTACCATCACTGTTGGTTTGGTTGTAGTTGATTACCGGAGTGAATCGAAATTGATAATTTGGAGGTCGAAATACTGTATCGCCCTTGTAAAGCACTGTGTCGAAGCTGAAATTCTGGTTAAAAAACAGTTGATCTCGGGTGCGCAAAAAGGACTCACTGCCTCCCTGTTCATTATTGATTTCGGAAGCGATTGGAATGCGACGAGACTCAAATATTGAACTGGAAGACATATTGAAACTGATAAACCAATCATTACCGAAAACTGGTCTGTCCCCTTTTAACGGATTGGTTCCATGATATGGATCCAGCCAATTAACCGGATATCCCAGTGCTTCAACGATCCGCCATCGATCAGGGACAGGCGTGAGATCGATGAATTCCTCGGTACGAGGAGTGGTTATTTGATCAGGATGACAATTTGAATTCTGGTATTGCAGGCGGGGAACGACACCGGGTCTGCGGCGAGGTTCGGATAAATCAGGTTTTGAACAGACGGGTTCAAGTAGGTTATCAGTTTGTTTTGATTCAGAATCGAAAGCAAATAACGTTCCTAGACTGAAAAACAATATCAATCGGACTGGTACACAAAATGACGGCAATGGCATATCAATACCATCTTTGTCGGTATTCATCTATTTCAGAGTTCTTTCAGGTTGTTATTATTGTTTAGTTCTTATTTTAGCGGTACTTCGTTGTACTTTATCAAGCAATCCTCGTTTCGGCAAATGGAACTGATGACACATCAAACAATCTGAAGGCAGTTTAACAGTATCATTCGCTCCACTGTGACACTCTTGGCAAGTTTCGATTTTTGGCATCAATATGTCGCTGCTTTTTTTAGACTTTTTCGCATTCTTATGGCAATTCGTACATTCATAGCTGGTGTGGCTGGCATGATCAAAACTGGCCAACGGCATCCAATGTTTGTTGAGGGCAACAGGCTTCACATACCATTGTTCGAATCCTGTTTTTCCTGGAATTCTCGAAATCTGATGGCAGTCAATGCAGACTCGATCTTCTATTACGTCCTGAGCGACCTTTAAGGATTGTTTATCGACCCAATCAAGTGCCAGTTTCTTTTCCTCAATGCTCAAAGCCCGTCTTTCACCTCCAGGACGTCTAAGCTGATCATTTGGCATCTGAGTGGTTGCCAAAGCACTTGTTTCCAGATATTGACGACTGAAATACTCTTTCAGAGTATCGTAGAGTGCATTAAGATCACCATGAGGAACTTGTTTGCTTAAATCGTTTTCGTCTAAATCAAGACGATGGCAATCGCTGCAGTGGTTTTCCATTGTGACAACTTGCATACGACGTCTACTGGTATTGGGACGATGACAATTCTGACACTCCAGAACCTGATCTCCATCGGGAGACCGAATCCCTTTGGGATCTAAATGTTCCTGATGAGAAAATTGCAGAGAAGAATCCTCTCGAATTTCTGACACTGGGTTATGTTCAACCCGAATGGGCTGCCAACTGGTTTGTCCTTTTGCGTAATGTGATTTGAGCAAAGTCAAACGAAATTCGGGATGATCTTTGCCGAAATCAGTGACATTTGCCAATTTGGTATCATCTTTCAATTTGTCCAGATTGCGGTGGCAATCACTGCAAAAACGCTGATCTCGTTGCACCAGAATACTCGGTTCGTTATGCTCACGGTGACAACTTGCACAGCGATTTTGCTCAAAAATTTGCTCGTCCTGTGCGGTGACATCGACGTGATGCTGAATATTGCTATGGCACTCAAGACATTCGCGGTTCTGAACCATTTTGAATGGTATTGTGTGACAGGTATTACAATCTTTCCCGATAGTCTGGTGCGATTGATGTAACGGTCCGGCCATCCACAAATTATCATCAGGTAGTAACGCATTGTCTCGCAGAACTTTGCCTGCAGGAGGGAATAATACGCCGGATATCGGTATCAGCAAAAAGAACATCATCACCCAGACCGCCAATAACCATGACCAAAAATGTTTGCTTAAGCCAGTTTGGCTCAAGCTCGTGTCGCACAACGATTCAAGCGTTTCTTCATTAACACCGACCGCATAATCGATTGACACTACAACCGGGTAATCTGTGCGAGGTTGTTCCACGGTGATGGTTGACAATCCTATCTGAATCGAATCACCGGGTGATAACACCGCAGTTTTATGAGATTCCCCTTTGATTCGGGGATCATTTGAAGTTAAGGCCTTAAAGTAGATTTGCCCATTCTCACGCAGACTGATTATCGCGTGGCGCAACCCTACCGAGGATTCGGTAATTTGTACATGTTGATCCGGGGCCCGTCCAATGGTTAATTGCTCGGCCTGGATCAGGAGTTCCTGATATTCTTCTTGTCCGGTTTGCTTGTTGGTGCGAACCCTGCGACGAATCAGAAAATTCAAGTAATCACCAATAGATGAAAACTGATGTTATGTGTATTACCAGAGCAACCAATAACGCGAAGGACAGGGGTAGGTGAAAATATAACCAGAACTGAAGCAGGCTTTGCAGTTGTATATCTTTATGTAGTTTTCTTAGTAGTGCAGCTCTGCCTCCGGTGATTTCCAGTAATTCCTGGATACAATTAATCTCATCGGCATTGCTGTTAGTAGCCAGTTTACCGGCAAGTATTTCAATCAGAGCCTGCTGACCCGTGTTATCAACAACCTCGGCAGTAGCCGCTGATTCCTTTGCGCTGGACATCAATAGTTTACTGCCGTCATAAGCGCTCAATAGAGCCCAAAGACTGCCCCCAACGGTTGTGCGCTGAATTGCATCAACGACCAAGTCATGAGTATGAATATCATCAAGGGAAGCGGCAAGGCGTATAGAACGTAGATCCAGATCCTTGAGGTTCTGAAACATCACTTCACGACTCGACCCATCGCGCAAACTAATGATCAGTCCTGGATACCTCAGATATGTGTATACCCCCCAGCATCCGCTGGCAATCACCAAACACATCAGCACATAGGTTAGAGTGTGAATATTCCAGCCGAATTGGAAACCGCTATGCAGTGTGGCTAACAACAATAAAATCAGCCCAAGATAGACATGAGCGGACAACCATCCATTGATACTGCCGAGGGACGAATGATACGAGCGTTTGCGCACCCCTAACCACATCAAAAAAATGATGATCAGAGTTGCTAATGTACCAAATGTGTAACCTAGCCAAGTACCACCATTAGGCGGTTGACGAGGAGAATCCAATACATAGGCGAGAATCGCCATAAACGATAATAATGTTGCGAAAATGGCGTATCGATAATTCTTGTACTTGATAAATGATTGATGCATTTAACAAAAATAATTCATGCATCCAACATAATGATTGATGCCCTGGTTTTCGAAGTCGCCCCCGTTCAATATAATATTATTATGAGGGACCCCTTGTTCTAACCAAGGGTACCACCTGTTCGGCGTGAATGCGAATTGCAGCTCCTGTAGGACAGGCATTGACACAGGCCGGGCCATCTTTTAAATCCATACACATATCGCACTTTACAGCAGTTTTCGGGGCAGCTGGAGCTTGTTTCCCAAGTAGTTTCTCCAGAAAACTGACTTTTTGGTTTAACTGCGTCATTTGAATCACATCGTATGGACAATTTTCTTCACAGTTTCCACAACCAATACAAGTCTCGTCATTAATAGATACCTCACCGCTTTCCAGTCGCTTGATCGCATCGGGTGGACAATCCTGCATGCAGTGAGGATGTTCACAATGGCGACAGGCGTTCGGGATATGCAATGAATCAAACGACGGTCCAGCCTTGCGATCAAGACGTGAAATATCTTGATGCGTTGTGGCGCAGGCTGTCTCACAATTGTCACAGCCAACGCATAGCGACTCATCGATAATTAACACACTTGTCGCTTGTCCTACCCCATGATCCATAAGGAATGATAGCGTTTCTCCGCGTTCCGGCTCAGTTTGCATTTGAGGAAATTGTGCCAGCTGATTTTGTGTTTCTTGTTGAACCTTCTCGCGAAATTCTGGATTACTTGCCAGCAGTTGATTGAAGCTGGCGAAATCTATACTCAAGGCTTCAGTAACAACCGTGGCTTGTGCTGTCACCATTCGATGGTTATTTTTGGATAACCCCATCAGACCGATAAAACTCCCAACAGCACTATAAGAAACAACGACGTCATTTTCTTCAGTCTGCTTGGACAGTGTTACCGAACCACTACGTAGCAGATAGATATGGTTGCTCGAATCATTTTCCCGAAAAAGGGTCTCACCTGCATTGAAACGATGGATTTCTGTCTGACTTGCGATGGCACGAACGATTTCTTTCGGTGTGTGAGGCATCAGCAATCGGGTCAAAGAGCGGAGCATTGAAACCTGATCAATTCCATGACGAACAGACTTTTCCATACGCATCAGTTTCTTGATAGCACGCGGTGGTGTTTCAAGAAGAAGGCAGTCTTCGCCTGCAATCACTGTAACCTCGCGGGGTCGGTCAGAAATCAGACTTGATTCACCGAAAAACTGCCCTTGCTCCGATATCAAGGGATCGCCAAACTCGGTCTGTACCTCTACTTGCCCGTGTAAAATATTATAAAAAGTTGAAGAATAACTGCCTTTGGCGAAAATTTTCTCTCCTACTGCGGGTGCCACAATGTCACTTACCATCACCAGTTCGCGTAAATTCAGCGGGTTAATGTCACGGAACAAACGTAGACGTTCTTTAATCAAAGTCAGGCTGCTATCAACATCCTCGCCGAACGGCAAAACCTTGAGTTTTTTCTGTAAGACAGAGTGATCAGAAGGTTTAATCGGATTACCCGAAAGATGTTCGATGACTTCATAACCCTGATTCATGGCCTGTTTAATCAGAGGGTAGCCAGCCAATGCTCCGATGAGATACACCCCAGGCACATTCGACTCATGATGGATCGATAATTCCGGAAGCGAATCCTGTTCTTCTGAAACAAAGCGAACGCCAACAGATTCGACAAATTTCCGCGGCAGGACTGCACCCAGCCTGGTAATTACCCGATGACATTCGATTGGAACACTGCCATCCATTGTCCTTAGCACAATCTGACCTGGAAACTGGCAATCAGCTGAATTTTGTTCCATCTGATCAATGGTTGTTGCATAGAAACATTCAACCTGCTCGGTTTCGATTGCTCTGAGAATTCGATTGATATTTCCCTCTTTGGCACGTGAAAAATCGTTGCGCCGATTGATCAATATCACGCGGTTGTGCCGCGACAGTGAAATTGCGTTTTCAATGGCCGAATCACCAGCACCAACAATGACAATTGTTTCCTGATGATAGGCATCAGCTGATTCCAGAGTAGTTTGAACAAACGGGTTGTCTTCCCCGGGGATATTTAGTTTTCGAGCATTACCCTGTACGCCAAGAGCAAGAATAATGTTATTCGTGTTGATGAAATCGCCGGATTTCGGAACAATGCTAAATGTGTCTTTCTGGCTCTCAATCGAAATAACTTCCGCTTGGTAGCGAATGTTGATAGCGGTTTGACTGATGGCTTGCTTCCAATTATCCAGTATGGACTCGCGAGTGCCAGCCTTGAATTCAACATCACTGCGCAAAGGCAATTGGCAAGGCTCGGCCATGACGTGTTTACCTTTTTGATATTGTTGAATAGTGTTTGCATGTTTATCTGACGATTCGAGCAGAACGTGAGACATACCCCGCTGCGATGCCCGCACTGCCGCACTAATGCCACCCGGACCGGCGCCAATTATAGCAACATCAAAACATTGGTTTCCCATATTTTCCTCTTCTGTTGTGGTTCTATCTAGACCAGTCTTGCTTTAGCTGTGGCATGCTAAGAGTTATAGACTGCCGAACAACCGAATGTTAAAAAACTTTAACATTTATTCTATTATATGTAAAAAATATTGACAACCAGGCAGCTGAATAAATCATACTTATAATTAATTGTGGATACTGGATGTTGACCTGCTTTTTCCAGCAACATCGATAGTACAAACCCGACTTGAGATTCAATAAGCTCTGATGTCAGTGCTACTTGGTTGCATATGTACTTAATGTAAAGTAAATAAAAATATTTGTCATTATATACTAAGCAATTTAAACGCCATTTATTAAGTGGTCAGTAATTTTTGGCTTATTTAGTACAATTTATAACTCTGCCAATGAAAAACTCGAGTTAGGAAAACCCTTGAAAAAACGTGTTTCCTCGGCATTCACACATAAAACCAAGCAAATAAGGACAGGCAGATTGAGTCGCCATTTTGATTATTTGTTTGATCTTTTGCAGCGTATACTTGTTCTGCTTATGATAAATCGGTCTAAAGAATATTTGGGGTCCTAAAAGTGACCCCCGCAGGTGAAATACTGGAATGTGTTTCACCATAATGAATCGGATCTATAATAATTAAAACAACTGGCAATACGAGCTTGACCGCAGTAGGCTTTTTATTCTCGAGCAACCTGATTGTCACAAAGGAAACCAAGTGTTCTATCTTCACCACAGCAATCATCTGGATTCTTTAGCGCAAGAGTTCGCAGATGTACATGCGAGCCGCTCAGCCGATCCTTTTCTACCCGAACACATTATTGTTCAAAATGCCGGTATGGCGCGCTGGCTGTCGTTACGCATTTCTGAACAACTTGGCATTGCTGCCAATTTACAGTTTGTATTTCCAGCTGAATATATGTGGCAATTAATCCGTACTGTACTGAACGGATTACCTGATGTTGAGCCGTTTCGCCCTGGTATTTTGCGTTGGCGAATTGTGCAAATATTGGCTAATCATGCTGATGAGTTCCCCGAGTTAAGCAGCTATTTACAAGATGATAATCAACTGCGTAGTTACCAATTGGCGTGCCGTCTGGAGGAGATGCTGGATCGCTGTCTTTTTTACCGACCTCAATGGATTATAGATTGGGAAAACAGAAACACTCCTCATTGGCAAGCCAGGTTATGGAGGAAACTGGTTGATGGTGATGGAACTCACTGGGTTGGGTTACAACAACAGTTTATGCAAGCACTAACGACCAAACATGCTGATCTTTCCGGTCATGGTGATGGAACTCACTGGGTTGGGTTACAACAACAGTTTATGCAAGCACTAACGACCAAACATGCTGATCTTTCCGGTCAGCGTGTATTGATTTTCGGCATTGCGCAATTATCTCCTGGATATCTACAATTACTGCGAGAAGCTGCCCGCTACATGGATGTACACTTTTTTTTGATGAATCCATGCCAGCAATATTGGGGCGATATCGTTGCTGATAAAATCAAAATTCAGTCTGATGATGCGGTCGCAGAATATCTCGAGGTTGGTAATCCATTACTGGCATCAATGGGTCGGCAAGGACGCGATTTCTTTGAACTACTAATCGAATTGGAACCAGATGCAGAGCAAACTTGTTTTGCAGAAAATCAAGCCGATTCGATACTGTCTGTGATTCAAAATGATGTTCTTAATCTGAATAATCCATCGGAAAAGAGTTCCAATTTAACCATGGATGGTTCGATTAGTATCCATAGTTGCCATACGCCGATGCGTGAGGTGGAAGTGTTATACGATCAATTGCTAGATTTGATCAACCACGACCCGTATCTGAAACCTGAGCAAATCATTGTAATGATGCCATCGGTACAAACCTATGCACCATTTGTTGAAGCTGTCTTTGCTTCAGGTGAACATCAAATTCCGTATGTCATAGCAGATCGTAACCTGACTGAGACCAACATTGTCGCTGAGATTCTGAGCGTGTTACTTGAAATACCAGACAGTCGCTTTGAGGTAAATCGAGTGCTTGCATTACTGGATTATGAACCCGTGCGACAACATTTTAATTTAAACGAGGATGACATCTCGCAAATTAGAGAATGGTGTATCCAGACCAATATCCGCTGGGGTATTGATGCAACCATGCGTCAGTCTTTAGATTTACCGAATACATTGGAGCATTCCTGGCTAGCCGGAATACAACGTATGTTACTTGGTAGTGTGATGAATAGTGATGCACTGTTTAACGACATATTGCCATACACGCAAATTGAAGGTAGTTTGACCATTCTGTTAGGGCGATTTGTTGAATTTGCACAACGTTTGTTTGAACTGCGTGAATGGAATCAGCAGCAATGTTCACTCCATGCCTGGATCGAACAAATTCGATCATTGCTGAATCTGATGATATTAGACAACGACCAGCAGCGTAGTGATTTGAATGAAATAGACAACCAGTTAAACCAGCTTGTATATCAATCAGAGCAGGCTGGCTATACAGCTGAGATTAGTTTTCCATTTATCAAAGAACTGCTACTGGGTGTACTGGAAAACTGCTCACAACAAGAACATTTTGCCAGTGGTGGCGTAACCTTTTGTGAATTAACCCCGATGCGAAGTGTGCCATTTAAAGTGGTTTGTTTAATCGGAATGAGCGATGGACAGTTTCCCAAGCCTACATCTCAACACAGTTTTGACCTGCTTGCAGAGGATGGTTATCGACGCGGTGATCGCTCTCGGCGCACTGAAGAACGCTATCTATTTCTGGAATCGTTGCTTGCTGCAAGGGAAAAGTTATATATCAGCTATGTCGGTCGAGATGTTCGCAAAAACACTGAAATTCCACCATCCGTTCTGGTCAGTGAACTGCTTGATTGTGTCGAGAAAACCTTTGAAATTGATTGTCAGCAACTGGTTACCGAACATCCATTACAAGCATTCAGCACAAGATATTATGAAATTAGTAATGATTTATTTACTTACACGGATTTTCCGATAGTCAGACAAACAACAGAACAAGAACCTGCTTTTGTGACCACTGAACTGGAAAAATTACCGGTCACTGAATTATCGCTCCGAGAGCTAATACGCTTCATACGTTTTCCGGTTCGCTATTTTCTTGAACAAAAGCTGGGTATTAAACCAGAGCAAGTCATCGGAGAATTACCCGAACGCGAACCATTTGAGCTGGAAATATTTCGTGATGTTGAATTGAGACAAGCAATTTTTCATCAATTTGAGGAACCCCAAAATGACATCATTAAACGTTTACGTGCACAAGGACTATTACCACACGGCACAGAGGGTCAGCGTATTTTTGAACAGGAAAGGCAAGTAGTGAGCGACCTGATTGATCGCTCCGCTGAGATTACAGCAACTCAGTCGATTGTAGTGCAGCAACAACTTGATAGTGTCTTACTCTATGGAACACTGGAAAATGTTACCCAGCAAGGCATCGTGATTGTCAGTTTCGGAAAGATTTGGAAACAGGATATCCTGGAGCACTGGCTCAATCACCTCGCTCTCGCAATAACAAAACCAGATAATACCGTTATAAAAACGACCATTATTCATCCACAAGGTGAATCCAGCTTTGACAGTGTAGATGACCCACAAGAGCATTTGGCTGTGTTATTAAAAGCTTACATGACAGGAACGAATACACCACTTCATTTTATACCAAAAACTGCTTATGAATATGCGAGCATATTGGCTGATCCGAAATCAAAAAAAAACCCTGAGAAAGCTTTAGATTCTGCAAAAAAAATCTGGACTGGAAACCAACACAGTTCAGGAGAAGGTCAGAAAGAAGCTTATCAGCTTGCTTTTCGTGGAATAGATGTGTTTGACGAACAATTTGAATACTGGGCCAAAATGGTCTGGATGCCAATCCTGGAATGTTTTCAGGAATGACAAACTACCAAGACAAATGTCTGGGATGATAAAGAAGTCATTAATCAAATGATTATTGAATCAAGGAAATCACTGGTGCTATAGCTAAACCATTATAAATTGACATGGTTTAGTTCTAACAAGTTGTGAGAAAAATATATTGATCGAGTAACATTAATCTTGTCTTTCTAGAATGGAACCGCTTGTTTGTAAAGACTATAAACCAGAATTTTGCCTCCTCAAGGTAATTGTCTTTATCTAATGGACTGATTATTGAGAGGCAACGATAGTGATATGAAATACAAAGCGCATAACACGGTGACTGTAAAGCCGAATATTGTGTTTTCAAGTGTTCAACCACACTAAGGTGCAGTCTTATCTGATCTTCTTGTGACATTATTCAGTATCCTCCTTCAAGCACTGTAAGATTCTATTTCGCACCACACTAATGACTGTGCGAAATAGTCCTCCCCAAATTAGCGCCGTTTCCAGTTTAATCGACCAAACAAACCATCTGCTTCATCATTAGGCCCGGCGGTAAAATACAGATAATTCGATTGCCCAAGGCTCTCGCCATTACCAAAAGCCAATCCCCATAAACCATCAATATGTACAGCTTCTCCTAATTCATTGCGTAAGTAACCAGTTTGTTCACCCGTATTCAGATCAAATGAGACAAGCGTACCATCACCAAAATTACCAAGCACAATCTCATTAGAGAAAGGCCCGAATCCATGCGGAGTAATAGCTAAACCCCAAGGAGCATTCAAGCGATTACTGTGCTCAAAGGTACGAATATTATGACCATGAATATCGAACTCGGCTAAATAACCTAAGCCGGGGCCAGCCTCTTCTTCACCAGGGACATCAGTTGTTTTTGCATAGGCAACAAAAAGGCTTTGATTGCCATTGTATTCAAAGTATTGAATATTGAACGGAGCGTAATCTTCCGGTATATCGGCTGGCTTAATAAATGTGGGAGCTACATTAATAACAGGATTAAACTGTCCGTCAAACACATCAATCCGTTGCAAAGCAAAATTAGCTGCAAATAAAAAATTGCCACTATCCTCCTGTGTCACTGCAAGTCCTTTATAGACTGAGCCTTCATCGCCCTCTACAGCGATTGTAAAAGACTTCATGCGTTCAGCATTGCTGGCTCCGGTTTCGCCCCAACACTGGATGTTACCATCTTCAGTAACGACCATAAACTTTCCTGGGGCAAAAACTGGATTATCTCCATCAATGGTTTTCCCCCAACAAGGGAACTCAGGTGAGCCATTAAATACCTGGCCAGTGGGTGTCGCAGGATCATCGGGAGTAGCGGGTGCAGATTCTACAGCAATTAATGCCGTAGCATTTTGAAACAGAGGTGTATCAATAGTATCACCAACATACAATGAAACCGTGCCTGAATCAGTATTTGCAATCCACCAGTGCCCACCTGCACCGGCAGGACGCAAAGCCAATCCCCAAGCATTTAGCATGTTAGTGTCTTCGATAGTTGTGTTATTCCAATGTCGCTCTGATTGATGTTTGTCTACATTATTGGTTACTAAATTACGTTGCATGTAGTAACCGCGATGCGGATGTAAATCTTCAGCTAATGCCGTAGTATTCACTGCAAGGTTGCATATTAATGCGACAACTCCAAATAATAAATGTTTGGCGGTACGCTGCTTAAAGTAATCCATAGAAATCTCCTGTGTACGGTAAAAACACCTTCTTTAAGAAAGGCTAGAGGAATGTGAAAACAATATTTTTTACGTCAATGCTTTATGTTTGGAGCGGCTTTTAAATCCTAGTGTGATTAATCCGCTTAAAAATAGTGGTAAAGCTGTCGGCACTGGCACCGCTGTTATTTGTAAATCGTAACCAACAGAGGCGGAAGCAAAATCAGCATCGGAGGCTTCAGACAATGCACCGATAAAAAGTGTATAGTCGCCTGCCAACAAATTTCCGGAAAAATTCAAATCTAAAGCATTTTCACTAACAATTTGAGAAAATATCGTGCCTGTTGATTTGTTAATCAATTCCACTTCTGATTTGCCAGTACCTGAGGCATTAAACATAGAACTGGTAAAGGTAAAGTTGTGATCGGATGCGAGTGTGAAAGCTAAATCCACGACCGCTTCACCATTTGCAATCGCGTCATTGTCATCTAAAGAATTTATTTCAGTATTGGCTGTGCTGGAAACAGCACCCAAAATGCTATATCCATCTCCAGTTTGAACAATATCCACACTTAATTCTGCTTGGGAGCTGGCGGTTGCAGTCGGAATAAACGCATCTTTGTCATAAAATACCTGGCTGACCTGTAAAGGAATTACAGATGACGAATACACGCTACCATCTGTATAGCTATCATGCTCACCAGTCAGATAATCATCTACCGACCCTGTAATTCTTGCGTTTGATAAGTTCGTTGTAATAGCAAGCTGGCTAGCTTGTGTCTGAGTAGAAATGAAACCTGTTAATGATAAAGCGAGTAATAAAAGATTATGCTTCATGTGCTATACCTGTTTTGTTTTGAAAAAATCGGTTGTATTCTTCTTTACCACTATAATGTTGGATTTTATAGTGCTACGAAGCCTATTTAGCGGGCAGAAAATGCATCAACATCACCCGGTTTACGTAACATTTTGTCGACTTCACCTTGATGCATTTCTTCCTCAGCAATTAATCGTTGTGCATATTCTTCAAGCAAAACAGAACGGCCATTAACAAGTACCAATAATTCCTGATATGCATTAAACGCCTCACGTTCATGCAGCAATGATTCACGCAATATATCCGCGATATCATGCCGATGCGTTTCCAATAATGGCCCAATGGATAGAGAGGGATGTCCGCCTAAATGGGTAATTAATTCTCCTGCCTCTTTTGCATGACTCAGTGATTCAGTTGCTTGTTTCTCCATCCATTCAATAATTGGAATACGGTTATAGCCGAAAACCATGAAAGAATAATGGGTGTAACGCACTACGCCAGCGAGTTCGAATTCAAGTATTTTATTGAGCTGGTTAACAACAGCAGTGTTATCAAAATTTTCAGTCATAGTGTTTCTCTTGATAGGGTTGAATAAGTGAAGGATTACGAAGACAGGTCTTTAAACAAAGCGTTTTTAAACACTGTTTAGAATTTGCATCCAGGCAGCGAATATCTGTCGCACAAATCTGACGATTTAATAACAAGCAATTCATTTTCTCTGAACTAATTTCAAAGCGAAGCGTATCGATTGCTTGCTTAACGCCAGCGTGATTTTTGGTTGTAAACAACGAGTTCACAAGCCCCAAAACAAAAACATTGAAGATTGATAAGATGTTTACTTCCAATATTTTTTTATCATTGATTGTTTGAGATAAATTCATGCAAGCGACCTCCAGTTAGGATTTAGACTATAAAACACACAATGTCTTGGCAGCAATAGTAATACGAACGATTCTCATTTGCAATAGTGAATTTAATCTAGGCTTTCACTAAACATCACTTGGGTTAACTCGTAAGCTTGCTATAACTCTTCTCGCTTAAAATTCTCATCAACAAAGTCACGTGATTGTTTATAGGTGCAAGTTAATTCCATCAGCAAGCAGTTGTTTTACTGTAAGGCTTCTATAACAACACTGAGCTCCATTTCAATGGTAGCAGCACCAAGCATAGTTACATGCTGAGATCACTCTGATCTGAGCACCAGGAATACACACATTGAGAGGAACTAGAATGCCGAATTGCATTCTAGTTAAGCCACAACAATCAGGAAATGACCAGACAAGATCAGCGACATAATCGGCTTTTTGTCGATAAAGCTGCAAAACTCGCCTGGAAAAAGAACTGGATTCATGGACAACCCATTACCAATCTGGCTTTCGCTAAAACGCAGGTTTTTGAGAAGGAAGGATGGAACAACATAAAATATGGGAGGAACTATCTACATATTATCTGATTGTATTTTCAGGAACTGCGAATTTAATCATCTCCAGAAAGTTTGGCGCAGGTTGTGGTTTGAATTTTGAAAACACACGCTTTGTTTGATAAAGCAACAATCAGATCTTCATTCAATTGAGTTCATTGTTTTAATCATAAGGTGATTGGTAAACACCCTTCGACTACTCAATTCAAATACTCGACAATAATCTACTTGCGACTGATTATCATTTGCGTTATTATTTTATTAGATATTATGCATAATAACAGGACAAAAAATCCATGAACAAAAAATCTCTCTTGCTAACACTACTCACTGTTAGTACTCTGGGCCATCTATCAGCAACATTTGCCGATGATTTACAAAAACCCAGCACAATGGATGAAATGTGGGAAATCATCAAAGCTCAGCAGGAGCAGATCAATCAGTTAAAAAATCAACAGCAGCCAGGAATAAGACCAAACCAGAAAAACGAGGTGACTGTTCTTAAACGCCAAACGTCGGTGCTTGCAGAAGAAGTTGAAAAACTGCGAACTGAACTGTTTATTCCTGAACAAGCCAAGTACAAAAGTACCTATGGTTTGGGCCCGGCTGCGTCCAAGGTGTATCAAACCAGTCAGGGATTATCAATTGGCGGGTATGGAGAAGCGAATTATCAAAGCTTCATCAATGACAAGCGTAGCAAAAACAACAACACTGATTTTGAGAGATTTGTACTCTATGTCGGCTACAAATATTCGGATTCGATAATCTTTAACAGTGAAATCGAATTTGAACATGCATCCACTGGGCAAGAAGGCTCTGTTTCCGTCGAGTTTGCTGCATTAGACTTCTTAATTAACCCTATGGCTAATATTCGTGCAGGTATGGTGCTTGTACCAATGGGTTTTATCAATCAGATTCACGAGCCACCTTTTTTCTTTGGTAATAACAGGCCGGAAGTCGAGCGTACCATTATTCCCAGTACCTGGCGCGAAATTGGACTTGGTTTGTTTGGAGAACTGTACCCTGGCTTAACCTACACAACTTATGTCATGAATGGCCTGGATGCCAGTGGCTTCAGTTCAAAAGGTATTCGTGGTGGTCGTCAGAAAGGCAGCAAGGCTCGTGCCGAGGACCTTGCCTGGGTTGCTCGTGTTGATTATGCTCCCGAACAATTGCCTGGTTTATCGTTTGGTGCTTCATCATATTTAGGTGCTTCAGGTCAGGCGCAAAAATTTAATGGTAAAAAAGCCGATGTGTTTACCCAGTTATATGAAGGACATTTAGAATGGAAATATAAAGGGTTGGAATTTCGAACACTGGGGTCTTGGGGGCATATCAGTAATGCTAGCTCATTGAGCGCGGAAAAAGAAGAGACAATCGGCAAATCAAACTTTGGCTGGTATGCGGAAGTTGGATATGATATTTTGCCTCACATTATGCCAAATACAACACAATATCTGGCACCATTCTTTCGTTTTGAAATCCTCGACAGCATTGCCAGCACGCCAAATGGTTTTGCCGATGATGACAGCCAAGAAAAACGCATCTTTCAGGTTGGCTTGCAATATAAGCCAATTCCTAATGTCGTCATCAAGGCAGATTACAGAAACTTTGATTCTGCGTCAGGTGATTTGCCGGATGATATCAATCTTGGAATTGGTTTTATTTTCTAGTAGGCTGTCCGAGAATAGAAGGCGTAGCGAGGGAAAGTGGTTTTGAGTGCATTTTTTCGATTAAATGAGGCGAATACTTGCTGTATTTAACGAATTTAATCGGAAAAATGAGCCAAAATCCGCTTTTCCGCAGTAGGTTTTCTATTCTCGGACAGCCTCCTAGTTGCTCTAATCCTCGCTCATAACCAATTAAACATCAGTGCAACAGATTGTAATCCACGTTATCATTTAGCAGATATGACAATTCATTACCAACGATTTTACTGTGTGTTCCTGCTTGTTTTTTTCAGCATGTTCAATTATGTCCAGGCGAAAGTCTATTACAGCAAACAGGAAGCAATGGAACTTGCTTTTGGCAAAGACGCCACGATTGACATGCTGCCATTGTTTCCTGACAAGCAACAACGTCAAGACATTGAGCAGCGCGCCAGAATAAAACTGGATTCTGCACTATTTACGTTCTACGTTGGGAAAAAGCAGGGGCAAATTATCGGTTATGCAGCCCTGGAAACTCAAACTGTCCGAACCAAGCCAGAGACCTTACTGATTGTACTGGATGCCACTGGGCACTTACGAGATATTCATACACTGGCTTTTCACGAACCACCAGAATATCAACCGCCAAAAAAATGGTATGCATTACTTTTGCAACGCAATATTGATGAACTGGTCTTAAACAGATCTATTCAAGGCATAACAGGGGCAACTCTCAGCACACGTGCAGGACTTAACAGCGCAAGAAAAGTACTGAGTATTTATAAACAAATGATTCAAAAACAACCGATTCAATAATGCGTTTTTTTGTCACCGGCGAACAAAATCGTCAAAGCTTGTTAAATGCATTAATACTTATGTTTCTGGGTTATATTGCCCTACTCTGGCTGAGTAACGGCATGCTCTTTTTCCACAAAATGGGACTGACTGCAGAAGCTGTTACCAGTTATTACCTGGGTTCTGAACAAGATTTCACCCAGCCCAAGAGCTATCAAAGCTTACTGGAGGTCTCTCATTACCATGTTTTTGCCATGGGCATGCTGGTACTCACCTTAACCCATCTAATGCTAATGACTGACTTACCAGTCAGATTGAAGATATTCTTGAGTGGAATGATCTATCTATCCGCAATTGCAGATGAACTGGGCGGCTGGTTTGTCCGTTACCTGCATCCAGGCTTTGCTTATTTTAAAATTACTGCATTTATCCTGCTTGAAGTGTCGCTGGCAGCCTTAGTTATCATCGTTTGCATCTCACTTATTCAAGCCAGACGATTCGCTGCACGCAACAAGTAAAACCCCACGTTCTTAGAGCGTGGTTTTGATTACACACTGGAAAGGTGTAATGGCTAGCCCTCTGAGAAAACTTGCCTGTTGTGCCATTTATCTTTTATTTAGAACTCAGAAACGATCATAGCTCACCACAAGGAATTTGCCCCAACATCAGTAGTAACAATATGTATGATAAATACGCTGATTACTTCTGCAATCACGTTTCACAGCTGATATTCTGCATGGCTTTGTGTAATGTCTTCATATCTCCCTGACCTAAACGACTCCCTTCCGTTAACGTACGTCTCCATAATCGCGCGCCTGGTTGTCCATGGAATAATCCGAGAATGTGACGAATCAGGCTATGAAATTTAACACCGCTTTCTAGCTGTTGAGCAACATAGTCTATATATTGTTCCAGTATTTGATGACGATTCAATTGTGTTCTGGTGTCATTAAACAGTAGACTATCTGCATCATTTAATATGAATGGGTTTTCATAGAGTTGCCGCCCAAGCATGACTCCATCAACCTGGGTTAAATGGTCGTGTATCTCTTCCATGTTGGTAATTCCACCATTAATTATAAATTCAAGTTCAGGAAAATCTGTAGCAAGCTGTGTCACCATCTCATATTGTAACGGTGGTATATTACGATTTTGTTTGGGAGACAAGCCTTTCAGCCAGGCTTTGCGTGCATGCATATAAAACACACTGCAACCAGCTGCTGAGACAGTTGCTATAAAACCAGCGACATGATCATAGCTATCAACATCATCAACACCAAGTCGTGCTTTTACAGTGACAGGAATACTGACAGAGTTGCTCATAATAGCAACACAGTTTGCTACCAGCTCAGGTTCTTTCATTAAACAGGCACCAAAGCGCCCTTTTTGTACGCGGTCGCTGGGACAGCCGATATTAAGATTAATTTCATCATAGCCAGCATCTTCAGCAATATTCGCGCATTGAGCCAACGCTGCAGGATCACTACCGCCAAGCTGAAGTACCAGTGGATGCTCTGCAGGATGAAAATCCAGCAGATAATGTCGATCACCGTACAATAAAGCGTGCGTGGTAATCATCTCGGTAAATAAAACTGTATGCCGGGAAATCAACCGCAAAAAATAGCGGAAGTGTTTGTCTGTACGATCCAGCATGGGTGCAAGACAAAGTGTGCGGTTCAATTCCTGGCGTTTATGCTCTGTTGATTGGGCTACCATTGAAAGCTTTACCCGATCATTCCAGCACGACCTTCAGCCATCAACTGCTTCATAGTTTGCACGGCAGCTTCTAAACCGGTAAATACGGCCCTTGCGATAATTGAATGACCAATGTTGAGCTCAACCATCTCTGGGACTCTGCAAATCGATTGCACATTGTGAAATTGCAAACCATGCCCACCATTCACTTGCAAACCAGCCTGGTGCGCATAAGTTGCTGCTGTACGAATTCTGGCCAGTTCTTTTTTTTGCTCAACATTAGTGGCTGCATTAGCGTAACAGCCTGTATGCAATTCGATAACCGGTGCACTGGTATTCAGCACAGCATCAATTTGTCTGGGGTCAGGATCAACAAACAGCGAGACTTCGCATCCAGCTTCAGCTAACTGATCACAGGCTGCCATAACAGTCTCCATATTATCAGCAACATTGAGCCCACCTTCTGTGGTTAACTCCTCGCGTTTTTCAGGAACGAAACACACTGCCTGAGCACGAATTTTCTTGGCGATGGCAATCATTTCATCGGTCACGGCCATTTCCAGATTCAGACGAGTCTGCACTCGTTCACGTAATAATTCGATATCCCGGTCCTGAATATGGCGGCGATCTTCGCGTAAATGCGCCGTAATCCCGTCTGCACCGGCTTGTTCAACTAACAGTGCAGCTTGCAATGGATCAGGGTAGAGTGTGTGGCGGGTTTGGCGTAGCGTAGCCACATGGTCAATATTGACCCCTAAGCGAATCATTGGTACTTCATTCATGATCAATCCAGATTATCTTATAATGATTGAATTGTCCTGAAAAGATCACGACTACGCAAGGGCTTTCCGTCAAGGTGATGATCAATCACGCGTCTTAATAGCTGTTTTGCTTCAAATCGTTGTTGCGTTGTGAGCACTTGACCCTGAGCAAGAGCAATCAATGTTGACCCGCTAATTGATGATTTGTCAGAACCCCCAACCACAAACAGCCCATGATTAATTTGATAGTGATACGTCAGCTCTGCAACAATCGGCTCGCCGCTATCGCCACTAACTTCCAGATGCAAGCCGTAACCGATTTCCTCCAGCATGGTCAGTTCAAAGCGACGCAAGATTGATTCAAGTGGCTGTCTATCATGCAGCATACCAAGACTAGCTTGATAGTGATCATAAAGAGTTGGGTGAGGATCATGACGCTCTAGCAAATTGATAATCAGTTCATTCAAGTACATGCCACAGAATAAAGTCTGAGAAGACAGTCGCAGCGGCTCACCAGAACGTTCTGCCAAAGTCAGTGTTCCCATTTCAGAGCGTCCGGACCAAGTAACCCGCATTGGATTAAACGGTTCAAGAATGCCTGCAAATTGTGATTTTTTACGCTGTGCACCTTTTGCAACCACGGTTGCTCTACCGATATCTCGTACAAACAGCTCAACGATCAGGCTGGTCTCACGAAATGCCCGTTTGTGCAAAACAAACGCATGATGCAGTGAATTTGATGGGTTAGCTGGCATCAGAACAGTGACAGCATTGATGTTGTATCGTATTAGTCCTGATAACCTAGCGCATTAATCATGCGCTCATTATCCGACCAACCACTTTTAACTTTTACCCACAGCTTAAGAAAGACTTTTTTCTCTAGCATTTGCTCAATATCGATACGTGCGCGCTCACCAACTTTTTTTAATACATCACCCTTATTGCCAATCACTATACGTTTTTGACCCTCACGCTCAACCCAGATAATCGCTCCGATAGTAATCAGTATCTCCGCTTCTTCATAGGTTTCAATTTCAATAGTCAATGCATAGGGCAATTCTTTAGACAGGCTTCGCGTTAACTTCTCGCGAATGATTTCGGAGATAAAAAAACGTTCCGAGCGATCAGTGATTTGATCTTCGGGATAAATCAACTCGCCTTCGGGCAATAAATTGATCATTGATTGTAGAAGCGCATCTACATTGATTGCTTTCAAAGCTGATATAGGAATTAATTCTGCAAAAGGATAGCGTTGGGATGCGCTTTGCAGGAACGGGAGACAACTTTCTTTATCACTCACCAGATCAATCTTATTGATTGCCAGTATTACCGGGATAGTAATGTGCTTAAGTTTTTCCAGCACCAGCTCGTCATCATCACGCCACTGCAAGGAATCATTGAGCCAGACTACTACATCAACACCAGTTAAAGTCGCCTGTGCAGTTTGATTCAAACGACGGTTCAATGCTTTCTGTTCAGATCGATGCATCCCCGGCGTATCCACGAAAATAACTTGCGCTTCCTCTGTGGTTTTAATGCCAGTGATACGGTGGCGAGTTGTCTGGGGACGGCGCGAAGTAATACTCAGTTTCTGTCCGATCAGGTGATTAAGCAATGTTGATTTTCCCACATTCGGGCGACCAATCAACGCGACATAACCGGATTTCACGTTTGCTCTTTGTTGATTAATTGATCTAGAATGTTTTCTGCTGCCTGTTGTTCTGCTCGTTTACGCGACAAACCACTGCCCTTACTCATCAGATCGCAGCTGTCAACACGACATTCAACATGGAATACCTGCTCATGCGATAGGCCTTCGCTTGAAAGCAATTGATAGCTTGGAACGTTAAACCCTTTTGCCTGAAGAAATTCCTGAAGCCTGGTTTTTGGGTCTTTAACAACATGGTCTGCAGATGTCATTTTCAACAAATCAGCATACAAGTCCAATGTCCATTGTTCAGCAGCACTGAAATCCTGATCTTTCAGAATAGAGCCAATAATTGCTTCCAATGCGTCAGAGAGAATTGAATCACGATTGAAACCGCCACTTTTCAATTCGCCTGAACCAAGTATCAAATAGTCCCCCAGTTTTAAATAACGAGCGCGTTCAGCTAGTGTTGACTCATTGACAAGTCCGGCACGCAGACGACTTAGTGTCCCTTCATCTGCTTTCGGGAATTTCTCGTATAAAGCATTACCAATAACAAAATTAAGTACCGAATCACCAACAAATTCCAGGCGTTCATTATTCTCGCTAGCCGCGCTACGGTGCGTTAAAGCGATACGTAGCCAGTTGATATCCTTGAATGAACACTGAATGGCTCGCTCACATTGTTGCGGTGATAGTGTCAACGATCCCCCACTTCAAATCCATCACTGAACGTGACCAA
Source organism: Methylococcales bacterium (assembly GCA_965224565.1). Lineage (GTDB taxonomy): Bacteria > Pseudomonadota > Gammaproteobacteria > Methylococcales > DRLZ01 > DRLZ01. Next base: position 974,265 of record CBDCZN010000001.1, read on the forward strand.
CACATCAAGATTGCCAGCAATATTTTCAACCACTTCGTAATCAAGCGCGACTTTCAAATAGCCTTTGCCGCGTTTGGTAACGATGACATCTTTTGCTGTCACATCTTTAACATAACTGACATCAAAACGTTTCTCGAGACTACTGGCAATCTCGCGCTTACTCATCGTCATCAGGCTCGGCTCTTCCTTCAAACCCGCTATAGCGCTCTTGACCAAACTGTTATCGTAATATATTGGACCAATTTTTAACACCAACAACGTAAAAAAAGCAACCACCATCAGAAGAATCACAATAGTGATAAAAGTGAGACCTTCAGACTTTGAGCGATAATATTTCATACTTATAATTCCTGTATCAATAACAACTTTAAATTAAAGTATAGCTTATTGCAAAACAGTGCCAACTCGATTAAATCCAAATTTGCTCGCTGTATCCCAGTCAAAATTCATCCAGATAAAAAATGCCTTACCAACCAGGTTTTCTTCTGGAACCATGCCCCAGTAGCGGCTATCGTAACTGTTATCTCGATTATCGCCCATCATAAAGTAATTTCCAGCAGGAACAACAAAATCACGATTGACCCCAGGTTGCTGCGGAACACGCAATACATGATGCTCGATACCCGTTAAATCTTCAATAGAATCCTGGGCACCAGTCATATTAGCACCTCCACCTATCCCCTGATAACTTGCCACAAAGGTTCGCTGAATAGCTTTTCCATTCACATAGAGTTGCTTATTTCGATAGGTGATTCTATCCCCGGGCACACCAATCAACCGTTTAATATAGTCGATATGGGGGTTGGGCGGATAACGAAACACAACAATATCACCACGCTCTGGTTTGTCGTTTTCAATCACTTTTTTATTAATAACCGGTATGCGTATCCCATATTTGAACTTGTTCACCAGAATAAAATCCCCAACCAGCAAAGTCGGCATCATTGAACCAGAGGGAATTCTGAATGGTTCGACCAAAAATGATCGTAACAGAAATACAATCAATATAACCGGAAAAAATGATTTGGCATACTCGACAATGATAGGATCTGGCTGGCCTTCTTTTTCTGGGTAACGTTTCAGGTATAAACTATACAGTAGCCAAATTACGCCCGTAACCAATGTAGCAACTGCTAAAAAAAATGAAAAATCGTAATCCATATAAGTTGTCCTTACCGATGATCTCGCTTATTTTTGTTGATACTTCCGCACATGAAAATATATCGCCGTTAGATTTCCCAATTAATCCGAACTCTTTTTGATCCGCAATACCGCTAAAAAAGCATCTTGTGGTATTTCGATGTTGCCAACCTGTTTCATGCGTTTTTTACCTGCTTTTTGTTTTTCTAAAAGCTTGCGCTTACGACTGATATCGCCACCATAACACTTGGCTGTTACATTTTTACGCAAGGCTTTAACGGTTGATCGTGCAATGACCTTTGCACCGATGGCAGCTTGAATGGCCACTTCAAACATTTGGCGTGGAATCAATTCTTTCATTTTGTCGACCAATTCACGCCCTCGTGACTGAGAGTCATCACGATGCACGATAACCGACAATGCATCAACAGCATCGCCATTAATCAACACATCCAGTTTAATCAGTGGTGCTTCTTGAAAACGCTTGAATTCATAATCAAACGATGCATAGCCACGACTGACAGACTTCAACCGATCAAAAAAATCCAGTACAATTTCGCTCAGCGGCATCTCATATGTTAATGACACTTGACTGCCGACATACAGCATATTTTTTTGAATGCCACGTTTCTCGACACATAAGCTGATAATACTGCCAACATACTCATGTGGAACCAGGATATTGGCTTCTACAATAGGCTCCTGGATCTCAATAATCTTGTTTGCAGGAGGAAGTTTTGCCGGATTATCGACTTTGACAATCTCGTTGCCAGTGGTTAATGCCTGATAGATCACTGTGGGCGCTGTGGTAATCATATCCAGGTTATATTCACGCTCCAAGCGCTCCTGAATAATCTCCATATGCAGTGTTCCCAAAAACCCACAACGAAACCCAAAGCCTAATGCTGTTGATGTCTCTGGCTCATATTCAAGCGAGGCATCGTTGAGACGAAGTTTCTGCAGAGCCTCGCGTAATTTTTCATAATCATCTGAACTGACTGGGTATAGCCCGGCAAAAACCCGTGGCTGAGACTCCTGGAATCCAGGTAACGCTTCTGTCCCAGTATTATTTGCTGCAATGATTGTGTCACCGACAGGTGCTCCGAAAATCTCTTTAATGCCAGAAACCACATACCCTACTTCACCAGTGTGCAAAACTTCCTGCTCTGTACGTTTTGGCGAAAACACACCAACAATGTCTACCTGGTGATCGCGTCCGGTTGAGAAAATGCGGATTTTCTGTTTGCGCTTGATTTGCCCATTAACAACTCGCACCAATGAAACCACACCCAAGTAGCTGTCAAACCAGGAATCAATAATTAATGCTTGTAAGGGAGCATTGGGATCTCCTTCAGGAGCTGGAACTGTTTGCACCAATTGCTCCAGAACAGCAGAGACACCGATTCCTGTTTTTGCACTGATTTCCAGAGCCTCGCTTGCATCAATCCCAATAATATCTTCAATTTCCAGCTTAACCCGCTCCGGCTCGGCAGATGGCAGGTCAATTTTATTCAGTACCGGGATCACTTCAAGACCTTGATCCAAAGCGGTATAACAATTAGCCACGCTTTGCGCTTCGACACCTTGAGCCGCATCAACAACCAGCAAAGCACCTTCACAAGCTGCAAGCGACCGCGACACTTCATAGGAAAAATCGACATGACCGGGAGTATCGATAAAATTTAACTGATAACGAGTACCATCGTCTGCCTGGTAATGCAAAGTGACACTTTGAGCTTTAATCGTGATACCACGCTCTCGTTCCAAATCCATTGAGTCAAGAACCTGGGACGACATTTCACGATCAGACAATCCACCACAAATCTGAATAAACCGATCTGCCAGTGTCGATTTACCATGATCCACATGCGCGATGATTGAAAAATTTCTGATTCTGGATTGATCTACGCGCTCAGTCATTCAATTTTATCGCCAGATATATTGGATGATTTCCACGCTGTACCAGCAGTGCCAGAGGACGATCAGAGCTAGCATCTTCAATGAGTTTCTTCAAGTGCTTAGCATTCTTCACATCTTGATATTGAACTTGAAGTATCACATCACCACGGCGTAATCCGGAATCAGCTGCAGGCCCTTTGCTAACCTGATGAATCAAACTGCCTCCACTTGGGATTTTCAGTTGTTCACGCATCTCTTCGGGTAAATCAGAGACCTTAATATTCATGCGTTCAATTTCAAGAGCACCTTCTTCAACATCCTGAATGACAGGTTCTGCTACTTCATCTGTCAATTCACCAATACGTACTGTGAGTGTCTGGTTTTTTCCACGCCGAACAACAACGACCGGAACATCCTTTTCGATTGTGGTAATACCAACCATTGGCGGTAGTTGTGATGAAGCTGACACTGTTTTACCATTAAATTCAATAATCACGTCCCCAACTTGCAAACCTGATTTTTCAGCTGGACTGTCTTTGACTACTTTAGAAACCAGAGCACCCTGTGGGTGTTTCATACCAAAGGATTCGGCCAGCTCTCGAGAAACATCCTGAATCTGTACGCCTAACCAGCCACGCTGGACATGACCGCTAGACTTGATTTGCTCAACAACTTTCATTGCCACATCCATAGGCACTGAAAATGACAAGCCCATAAATCCGCCTGTACGACTATAAATCTGTGAATTAACACCAACCACTTCACCCTTCATATTAAATAACGGGCCGCCAGAATTACCTGGATTAATAGCAACATCTGTCTGTATGAATGGCACATAGCTGTCACTCGGCAAACTTCGTCCTTTAGCACTCACAATTCCCGCAGTCACTGAATGATCAAACCCGAAAGGAGAGCCAATCGCGAAAACCCATTCGCCCACTTCAAGATCAGATGATGAACCAATTTTGACAGTGGGTAGATCACTACCATCCAGTTTTAGCAGGGCAATATCGCTACGTTTGTCAGTACCAATCACTTTAGCTTCTAATTCACGCCTATCCTGCAAGCGTACAATAATTGTGGCGGCATCTTTGATTACATGGTGATTCGTAATCATGTATCCATCACGCGAAATGATGAAACCTGAACCAAGTGATTTTGCATTTTCCCGTGGAGCAGGGATTGCTCCTCCCTGACCACCAAAAAAACGGCGCATAAACTCATCAAGCGGTGCCCCTTGCGGTATTTGCAGCTGTTCATCTTGTTTTGAAACGGCTTCCGGCTTTTTCTGAGTTGTACTAACATTAACAACAGCAGCAGCGTGTTGTTTGACCAATTGAGTAAAATCAGGCAAATCTGCGGCAGCAGTATTTTGTATGAGTAGTAAATTCAACAAAAAAAACACTGTACTAAAACAACGGTATGACAAGAAACGGGATAAATTCATTGTGTATTTATTCTCTCAAAAAAAATCAAAGCAAATAGTTGCTTTGTAAAATATAAACAAGACAAGGATGGTTTTGTGTGTGAAATACAACAAAACATCTAATTGCGACTAGCTATTCTAAACTTTTGAACATAGTTTTGCAGCGCAATGTGTTCCTAATACCCTTCAATATTGATAACAACAAGGAACTGGAATTAAATAACGTCCGAACAAGGCGCTAATTTTTTATTCCAATTCCAGTCAAAAATCAGGTGCCTAATGTGCTATTCAACTATTTCCAAACATCGAAATAGAACATTAAGACAAATCAGATTCGGAAGTTACTTAAATAAAAGGCCAAAAGGGTATCCGGAAATACAACTGTCGTTCGGGAAAGGATTGTCTACAGTCGACTGTTTTATTTTCAGGCAGTCGCCTACGAGAGATAATTATTGAATCAACTGCATTCCGCCGAGAATTGACTGAATAGTCTGCCCTGGAACTTCTCCTAAAACTGTTATTCGATATCCACTACTCGTTGTTGTTCCTAGATTAATAGCACCGATTGTATATGTTTCAGAAATTGCTTCAGCCTGGAGATCAACATAAATCGAGACCAATGTAACACCATCACTGAGCAAAATATGTGTCATTTGCTCTGAATTTGCGTGACTTTGATAACGCGTGTATTTTACCACCTCAAAGCCAGTTGGATTATTAGTGATGTGCCATTGTTGCTGATGTTGTGGAATCAATTCTGTCTTCTGAACCGCCCACTGATATGATTTTGAATCAGTTGGCAATTGAAATTGTGTGCGAGGAATCGATTGGGTAATTGATAACTTTGAAAACATCAGCTGTTCCAGCACACGGCCTGTACTATCAACAACCTGAGTTTTAATTGGGATCATAGATTCCCGATCGACCCAAATCTTGCGTAGATAACGAAATTTGTCTTTGGGCTGAATAATGACAATCTGGGCGGGACGTTCCATTACAGCCTGTTGTTTGCCTAGCAGCAATGAATAATTGCGGTTGGAATATGTTAACTTCGGAGGCAAACCCAGCCAGTTCTTGCTTGACATGACCGCACTCTCACGGCCACGTTGTTGCTCCTGGATAAAACAGAATACCTTAGAACGATCCCGAATCACTTCACGAATAGGTTCACCCTGTGAAATGATATGTTCGTACACATCACCATCAATCACAGAATGAAAAATCTTTAGTGTATTGACACGATTTGAGCCAGCATAAACCAGTGTTCCCTGAAAACTGCGTGTTTTCAACGCATTTTCCATTGCCTCTAGCCATTGCTCGGCATTAACCGGCGTTGATGCAATTGCACATTGACTACTGAGAAGAAACGCTAACCACAACACCCAACAGTGCATAGAAGTAAACTACTTGCCTTAATTAACAATTGTGATTTATAAAATGACCAGAAAATCCAATCAAGATGGACTTTCCGTCGTCAATCACTCTAATCCCAAACAAGTTTTTACTCTTCAGCATTATAACTACTAATCCGCGCACCAGACATCATTGGCTGAGGACTAATTGCATACGCATACTCACCGTGGTTCACCAGATACTCATTAAAAACTCTTTCTGATGGAATCTGTGATGAATAGTCAACTTGGGATGCAGAGGCATCTACAGTCTCAGCAAGAATTTTGACAGGAACACTTCCCGCCACAACATTAACATCGTCATTATTGTCAAGTATTTCTATCGGAGCGGTATCAGCGACAACACTATCAGTCATAACGTCAGCTGTTGAAGGCTGGTGATCAACTGGCATAGTCTGCTGCAACTGTTGTTGATAACCACCGTAGACCATAAGCGCCAAAACAGCTGATGCTGCAACCATACCTGTGCGACGCATTGTAAATATGCTTTGCTGCGAGGATTGTTTGGCTGAAGTAAGCCTATTAGGGGCGATAATAGTTGGCTCTGACAGCAACGCTTGACGCACAGAACCCACAAGATCTGGGCGGGCAGCAACGGATGGCAGACTATTGATTACTGATCTCACCTGATTATATCGCTTCCACTGATCAGCCAATGCAGGATCCTGCTCGATGCTTTTCCATAATTCCACAGTTTCCTGTGCAGTTAGCTCGCCATCAAGCAAAAGGGACATTTTGTAGCTAATTTCTTTGTCCATATTTCTCACCTAGTTTTCGTTACTCTATATTTCCAGACAGGGATTGCAGCTTGTTGTCAATCGCTTCCCTGGCTCTAAAAATTCTTGACCGCACCGTCCCAACAGGACATTGCATGGTCTTGGCAATTTCGCTATAACTCAGACCCTCAAATTCCCGCAGGGTAATTGCGATTTGCAACTCATCCGGCAGGCTATCGATTGCTGAGTAGATCATATCGACTACTTCATCGCCAATAGCCAGCTGCTCGGGAGTGTCATACTCTCTTAGATTCTGAGCACCTTCGAATTGCTCCGCTTCCTGAATATCAGACTGAATATCCGAAGGACGGCGGGAACGCGCGACCAAATAATTCTTTGCGGTATTAATCGCTATTCGATAGAGCCAGGTAAAGAATGCGCTATCGCCTCTAAAATTGGGCAACGCTCTGTATGCTTTAATAAAGGCTTCCTGAGCAACATCTTGAGCCTCAGTCTGGTCTCTGACAAAACGTCCAACCAGCTGAGTAACACGATGTTGATACTTGCTAACCAGCACATCAAAGGCATCTTTATCCCCTTGCTGAACTCTAAGCACTAAATCCTGATCTAGCTCTTCACCTAAGCGATCTTTTCCAGTCATTTATAGAGACGCATATAAAACAAATAAGTTCAACTCAGCAACAATAATAATCACAACAACTTGATCCTTGTACCCTAAAATTATAGCTGAAGACTGGGTTTTTGAACGTTAAAGTCCATTTCTTACCAACCGAAAAAGTAATCGAACAACCATACAAACGTGATTGACCAGAACCGAAAGCCAATGCACAATACAATTATTAGTGCGATACCTGAAGCAAAGCTGAAGCTACTACTTCTGACATAAAAACTGTTTAGCCTGATAAGGAATTATCATCTTTTCAACAAACGAAAGCAATGTTGATTCATTTTACACTAATCAATACGACAAGCAGCTTAAATGCAACAATCAGAAGCGATTGATCCATCGCCAACAAAGCCTTCTTCGACCATGACAACAAAAACCACAATTAACTGAATTTATTTAAGACAATCAATTGTTTACATATAAATCGCAGAATCACTTGCGAGACATAACAATTTAACAGGCTATTAAACATGTCAAAACTTGACTTTTTATGACTACTGATCAATCTCTTGATCATGACGTGCTGATTATTGGCTCTGGCGGAGCCGGACTCAGCCTCGCGCTACAATTGCCGCAATCAACCCGCATTGCTGTGTTGTCAAAATTTGACTTGCAACACTGTAACACTTATTTTGCACAAGGCGGAATCTCCGCAGTTCTCGAATCTGAAGACACCCTGGAATCACACATCCAGGACACTTTGATCTCCGGTGCGGGATTATGCAAACGCAACATCGTCGAACTGGTTGTTGCACAAGGCAAACTGTGTGTCGAATGGCTAATAGAGCAAGGAGTTGAATTTACTGAAGAAGAGACCCAGGAGGGTCGCTCGCAACTGCACTTAACCCGCGAAGGAGGGCACAGCCATCGCCGCGTTGTACACTCTGCAGATGCCACAGGAAAAGCGATCATTAGCACGCTGGATCAGCGCGTTCGCGAAGCCGGTAACATTGATTTATATGAATATTATAACGCTGTTGATTTAATTCAGAGTAATAGCGACAATCACAGGTGTATCAGCGGTGCTTACGTCCTGGATATTAAAGCCGACAAGGTGGTCGCTTTCCGCGCCCGCTCAGTTGTGCTCGCTACAGGCGGCTCCAGCAAGGTCTATTTGTACACCAGCAACCCCGATGTAGCAACAGGTGATGGCGTTGCATTGGCGTGGCGCGCAGGCTGTCGTGTCGCCAATATGGAGTTTAATCAGTTTCACCCAACCTGCTTGTACCATCCAGAGGCCAGGTCATTTCTGATCAGCGAGGCACTACGCGGAGAAGGTGGAAAACTGATTTTACCGGATGGCAGTGCATTCATGGAGAAATTTGACTCGCGTCAGGAACTAGCACCACGCGATATTGTTGCTCGTGCCATCGATTACGAAATGAAGCGCCTCGGTATCGACTGCGTGTATCTGGATATTAGCCATAAACCAGTAGAATTCGTTAAAAGCCACTTCCCAACCATTTATCAAACCTGCCTGCAATACAATATAGACATTACCAGGCAACCGATTCCGGTTGTCCCCGCAGCGCACTATACTTGTGGTGGTGTGATTACAGATATCAAAGGCCGAACTGATATTGAAGGGTTGTACGCCATCGGTGAAGTAACCTGCACCGGATTACACGGAGCCAATCGCATGGCTAGCAACTCTCTACTGGAATGCCAGGTGTTTGCCCGACAAGTGCGCGATGACATCATCAAAACCAACCCCCTCAGACCGCCACCATCTGAAATTCCAGAATGGGACGAATCAAGAGTAACCGATTCTGATGAAGAGGTCGTCATCTCACATAACTGGCATCAGTTGCGTCGTTTTATGTGGGACTATGTCGGTATTGTACGTACTAACAAACGTTTAGCGCGCGCGAAACGCCGCGTTGAAATGCTCAAACAAGAAATCCATGAGTATTATGGCAATTTCAAAATCTCCAGCGATCTACTTGAATTACGCAACCTGGTCACTGTTGCCGACCTGGTAATTACTAGCGCCATGCAGCGCAAGGAAAGCCGCGGCCTGCATTACACACTGGATCACCCTGAAACAGATGAAAACCAGGCAGAAGATACCGTGTTAACACCGAATCAGCCAACACATTTTATTCAAGAAAAACCTGTGGCAATCGAAGCAGTAAAGTAATTAGGCTTCGACTTGTTTTAACCGGAACAGTCTTTAATACCCAATTATTGAAATGGGTTCTGATGGTTGTCAATTATTGGCTTTTAATCAATGACTGGTAGCCATCCGCACTTAACAGGCTATCCAGCTCACTTAAGGTATCTGCCTTTATTTTGAATAACCAGGTTTCATAAGGCTTCTCATTCACAGTATCAGGCTCGTCGATAGCTTTTTCATTCCGCTCCAAAACAGTGCCTGTGACCGGGCTATATAGATCAGAGGCGGTTTTAACTGATTCCACAACTGCACATGCCTGTTTGGCTTTAACCAGGGCTCCTGGCTCCGGTAACTCAAGAAACACAATATCTCCTAATTGTTCTTGAGCAAACTCGGTAATTCCAGCAACGACAATAGTGTTATCTTCAATTTTGATCCACTCATGAGTGGAGGCATATTTCAATTCTTCAGGTAATTCAGGCATGAGGATTCCATGTGTTAGTTATTGTGATTGAAGCGTCTGATATTTTTCGAATACTGCTGTGTTTCAAAAACCTGCCGAAAAGCAATTGATTGATCACAAGGACATTATACTCTTCGCACGTGAAAATTTATCAAGGAAGAGATTGAAATACAGTCATGGAAACACTGATTAGTTCAAGAAACCAAGATTTAGTTGACTCTAGTGAATTAATTTTCACACACTCAATGCAAACATTAATCCAATCAGAACTCACCTTAAGGGGATTGTATCAACTATAACCATACATCTGAAAAAGCGAATATAGAGTAAGTTTTAAGCAAAAAACTTAATGACTGATTGGCGTCTATTTTTACATGGCAGTTATGAATTGTATTGATTTAGCAACGAATTCTACTATATTTTAAAGTAATCGATAGCGACCAAATTGTATTCGCACCGACAGGGTCTGATGAGTGTTTGTATTTTTTACAAAAATAGAGTTTGATGGAAACCTAATTTCTCACAAGTAAAGTAACCACCTGTATTTAACTGCTTAATTAAATACGGCATAATCATTGCTTACTTAATCTACTGTGCTAAATACGTTAGCAAAATTCTGAAATGGGAGCTCTAAAAACAAACGCCACAGCAACATAAACATTATTACATAGACATTAAGGCGATTGACGATGAGAAGGCATCTACTAAGCTTAATCTTGCTGGGAAATATTCAGCTTGCTCAAGCATTTTTAATTGAAAATGTGGCAGATTTTTCTTCAGCTGGGAGTTCTTTCGCTCTTATTAATAATGACGATGGCTTTTTATATGAAGAGCAGCCTGATCTATGCAATGTTACAGACTTATCAGACTACATACACCAAATGACTGATAATTCTTCTCATGCATGCAGAAGTAATGGCTCGTTGAACATGGAGACGGATAATAATAGCACTCACTTTTCTTCCATAGGCAGAGACGGTGGTGCAAGTTTTAATGATTTACAGAATCAAATCCGAAAAAATATACTCGAAACCGGATTGGTGGCAACAGTCATTCCCGGTTCTACCTTAATAGGGATTTCAGCAATCAACCCATTGAGTGCTATCACCCTTAATGACACAACAGCTCTTGGAGTAATTTCCTCTCCTCAGGCTATTACTAGTGTTTCAGCACCAACAAGCCTTGTTTTGGTTGTACTGGGATGGCTTATATTGAATTTCAACGAAAATCGAATGATTAGGAGATCTGGAAGAATAAATAACAATTAGAAAAAGCTATATGCGCTTACTTTAAAGCGCAATTCATAAGGTTCTCCGGCAGTTTTTGCTGTCGGAGAATTTCTTTATTCTAGTTGTTTCATTTATGTCACTTTAATCACTGCCCAATATTCTCTAAACAAAGTGTTTTGGCTTATAATAATAACTAGAACAGGTATCTTGTGTCATTTATAGACGCATTCATATAATCCTTCAGCGACTTTTTGACGCTGGAGGATTTCTTTATACAGTAAAGATTAATTTGCGTCACAGATTCAGGTTTATATTTGCCACTCAGGCCCAAAAACCCTAAATAAAACTGTTCGTGTATTTCTAAATCTATATTGATTTTATTATTCACTCGCAGTCAGAATACCTCCCTATCCAATATCGTCTCTATTCTCGGACAGCCTCCTATCAAACCCCAATCATTCAACGCAGGCTATTTTTACACCTATTTTAAGGTGAAAAACCATGCTAGAAGAATGGTTTAATTCCAATCGTTCTTTTCGTTTAATTAATGGTGCTGTATTCTATTCAGACTATTACTTACATACAGAATAACTTTCAATGGAACAACAGTACAATCCTCAACAAATCGAAGACCAGGCACAACAATATTGGGAACAAAACAAGACGTTTCATGCAATAGAAGACTCTGAAAAGGAGAAATACTACTGCTTGTCAATGTTTCCATACCCCAGCGGCCAATTACATATGGGTCACGTGCGTAACTACACGATTGGTGATGTGATCACTCGCTATCAACGCATGCGAGGTAAAAACGTAATGCAACCAATGGGTTGGGATGCGTTTGGATTACCCGCCGAAAACGCAGCCATGCAACATGGGGTTCATCCTGCTGACTGGACTCACGATAATATCAGCTATATGCGTGACCAACTCAAACGCTTGGGATTTGGTTACGACTGGACACGGGATTTAGCAACCTGTGATCCTGATTATTATCGTTGGGAACAATGGTTTTTTCTGCGTTTGTTTGATAAAGGCATTGCATATAAAAAGACCTCGGCAGTCAACTGGTGCCCGAATGATCAAACTGTATTAGCCAATGAACAGGTGGTCGATGGATGCTGCTGGCGCTGTGACACACCGGTAGAACGCAAGGAAATCCCCCAATGGTTTTTACGCATCACTGATTATGCCGATGAACTGCTGGACTCTCTGGATCAATTGAATGGCTGGCCAGACAAAGTACGCACAATGCAACGCAACTGGATAGGGCGCTCACAAGGTTTGGAGCTGGATTTTACAATTGAAGAACAAGATGTGTCGCTTACAGTATTTACCACCCGACCAGATACTTTGATGGGAGTCACTTATGTTGCAGTTGCAGCAGAGCATCCCTTAGCAACATTGGCTGCGCAATCAAATCCTGAAATTGCTGCTTTTGTGCAGACCTGCAAAGTGATGCAAGCATCCGAAGCAACTTTGGAAACCATGGACAAGCTGGGGGTGGATTCCGGCTTTACAGCGTTACATCCAATTAGCGGAAAACCTGTGCCAATCTGGATTGCCAACTTTGTATTGATGGGGTATGGCACAGGCGCTGTAATGGCAGTGCCTGCCCATGACCAGAGAGACTATGAATTTGCCAGGCAATATGGTCTTGCTATCGAGCAAGTGATTGCTCCAGCCGATGGATCATCAATAGATTGTTCAGAAAGTGCATATACAGAAAAAGGCCGCCTGACTAATTCCGGGCAGTTTGACGGACTAAGTTCCGAACAAGCATTTGAGGCTATTGCCACCGTATTGCAAGAATCAGGATTGGGTAAACAAACCATCAATTTCCGCTTGCGAGACTGGGGTGTTTCCAGGCAGCGTTATTGGGGAGCGCCAATTCCGATTATCTATTGCGATCGCTGTGGAACAGTCCCAGTTCCTGAACAGGATTTACCAGTCACGCTACCAAAAGATGTTGAGCTTGAAGGTTCAGGATCACCATTGGTGCGGCATCAGCAATTTGTCAATACTGATTGTCCAAAGTGCGGACAAGCGGCAAAACGTGAAACAGATACATTTGATACGTTCATGGAATCATCCTGGTATTTTGCACGTTTTGCTTGCCCAGATAATCAGCAAAACATGCTGGATCAACGTGCCGACTTCTGGATGCCAGTTGATCAGTATATCGGCGGTATTGAACATGCGATATTGCATCTGTTATATGCACGTTTTTACACTAAATTGTTACGCGATGAAGGCTTGATCAAACATAATGAGCCATTTGCCAATTTACTGACTCAAGGAATGGTACTGAAAGATGGTGTCAAAATGTCAAAATCCAAAGGCAACACCGTTGATCCACAACACTTGATCGAACGTTACGGTGCGGATACAGTACGTTTGTTTACCATGTTTGCTGCACCTCCGGAGCAATCGCTTGAATGGTCAGAAAGTGGCGTCGAAGGCGCTTTTCGATTTCTTAAACGACTTTGGAAGCAAGTTGCTGATTTTGTCAACTCCCGCACGGAAACCCCCAAGCTGGAGCCAACGTTATTAACCACAGAACAAAGTGATTTGAGACGTAAAGCTCATCAGACTTTAGATAAAGCAACGCATGATATTGGCACCAGAAATACCTTTAATACAGTGATCGCTGCTAATATGGAGTTACTCAATAGCCTATCCAGATTCCTGGAGACAGAACCCCTGGAGAATACTAGCCAGCATCAAGGATTTGCAGTTCGTCAGGAAGTGCTTGAGTTGGTTGTGCTAATGTTGTCCCCAATCATTCCTCATATGAGTCATGCCTTATGGAAAGCTCTCGGACATTCTGATGCTGTGGTTGATGCTGCATGGCCACAAATCGATAAAGCTGCGCTGGAAAAAGATTCCATGGAATTGGTAGTACAAATTAACGGCAAACGCCGTGGAAGTATTGAGGTTGCAACCAGTGCATCCAAAACTGAAATCGAGAAAATAGCCACGCAAGATGGTCAATTTCAAAGGTTTCTCGATGGAAAGCAAATAAAACGAGTGATTGTTGTACCCGGACGATTAATTAATATCGTCGTTGCGTAGCCCCAGCTATACAGTAAGTAGGTGACCCTAAGTTTTTTAACACTTTACTGGTTTATTTTGCGCTCTTCTTCGTTGCAACTTCGGTTGCATAGCGTACTATGCGCCCTGCGTTGCGCCTCAAATACCACAAAATACCCTGCGCAAAATTGTTAAAAAATTTATGCTCACCTACATACGGAAACGAGGACAAAATGAATAGTAAATTATTGCAACAAGTACTGATAGCCATTTGTATCACCTCGATGTCTGGCTGTGGTCTACGTCTGAAAGGCTCACAAGCCATATCGACTAGCAGTAAACACATTTATGTCAGCGGTGTTCCAGCATACAATCCTTTTGTGCAACAATTACAAAAAACTGCTGCTTTCAGTGGCGGATCTGTTGTTACCAACCTTGACGAATTAGATATACATCTTCATGTCATTGATCAACGACGGATTAGACGCGAAATCTCGTTAAGCCAGAGAGGCAAGGCAAACGAATATGAATTGACATTTGAAATAATTTTCGAGGTGTTTAACAAGGAGAATATTGAACTCATGTCACAACAAAGCATAGTGATCAGCCGAGACTACTTTAATCCTCAAGTGCAAGTACTCGGCAAAGCCAATGAAGAAGAAACCATCTGGCAAGAGATTTATAGAACTTCGGTCAATAACTTTTTACAACGTTTGGATGTTGCCTTGCAACAGCCACCCAAAAAAGATGTTAAACCCAACACTGAATCCAAATAATCATTTATCCCAATCTCAGCAATGGCTTTTCCAGTTGAACAACTGAAATTACAACTCGATAAAAAAATACTGCCAGTCTACCTAATCTATGGGGAAGAACCCCAGCAAGTTTCAGAAGCGCTAGACCTGATTCGTAAAACAGCAGCCTTGTCTGGTTTTTCAGAACGTATTCGATTGTTTACAGAAACTAATTTTGACTGGACAGAATTGCGTTCCGAATTTGAAGCCTCTCCCTTGTTTGCACAAAAAAGAATTATTGATTTACGGCTGTCAGCCAAGCAACCGACCAAAGCCGGCGCAGAAATACTCAAAAACTATTTATCCAACCCGATTGACGATATTGTTTTGTTGTTGAGTGCTGAAAAGCTGTCTAAAACGGTGAGTAAAACAGCCTGGTTCAAACAGATAAAGTCAATTGGCTATGCTAATCAATTCTGGCCATTAACAGGACAGCAACTACTGGAGTGGTTAACTCTCCGCTCCAGACAAAGAGGCTTGAATCTAGAGTCAGACTGCATGCGTATATTGGCAGCAAGAATCGAAGGAAACTTACTCGCAGCTGCGCAGGAAATCGAAAAATTATATCTGGATTATGGACAGAATAGAATTAGTGCTACCGAAATTGAACAATGGGTTTCCGATCAATCACATTATGACGTGTTTACCTGGGTTGAAAACACCCTTGAAGGACGCTTATCGCGCAGTCGGCGCATTCTCAAGCGCATGCAATTGGAAGGCATTGCGCCGGTATTGGTGATATGGGCGATTAGCCGTGAACTACGCTTGTTGTTAAAGTTGTCAGAGAGCGATGCTAATGCAGCTGGCTCAGCTATGAATAACTTATGGGGCAAACGCAAACAAACCATCCAACGTGCAATGATTCGCCTGGATAAAACCAGCTTATTGCGGGCTCTGGCATATTGCGGGTATACAGACAGGGTAATCAAAGGTGTTGAACAAGGCGATGCCTGGCAATGTCTGGAAGAATTATGCGCCATGCTTTGCATTGCGCCTAAACAACTACTGCCTATTGAGCTACGCGACCGTTTGGATATTCGCCTAAACGGCTAGAAGGCCACAGAACAAATTCGAGGATTTGTATATTGATCACTTCCACACACCGAGCAAGTGGTTTGAATCACTCGGAAATTTAAAACGAATCATGCTCCCCACACATGAAAATTTAATATCCAGAATATATGAACCTGTTACAGTGTCAATTATCAGTGCAATAGAAGACTGAATACAAGAGGTTTAAACTTATTTAATCAGCTTCCATTCTCTTCACAACAAACAGGAGCTTAAATATGAACGATCACGTGTACAAACATATTGAATTAACCGGCAGCTCAACCGTTGGAAGTGATCAGGCAATTCAAAACGCCATCAGTAAAGCTGCCAAGTCTATTAAAAAATATGCATTGGTTTCAGGTGGTAGAAACGCGAGGCTATATTGATAATGGTTCGGTTCAACATTGGCAAGTGACTATTAAAGTTGGATTTCGAATCGAAGATTAGCTGTCGAAATTAAATCACTTGTGACAATGGCTTGGCGTTTGCTCAAGATTGTGAGCAAATTTAAGCGTTTTGCTTCAGTCCCAATGGTGCATACAACGCACTCTACATGGTAATCAGACAAAGTAGAATTAAGTCTTTATTGGCTATCGACCCACTCATAAATTTCTATATCTTGAGGTGCACACTTGTTACAACCACCACCGCACGGTGTTCCCGCATCCAGAATGCGCAATCGGCCTTTGTCAATCCAGCGTTGCAACATGCCACGCAGTGCATCCGGCTCAACATTAAAGCGGTAACTTAAATCCTTGAGCGGAACACGATGGTTGGTTTGTATATATTGTTTCAGTTCTGACAAGATCATTCGTTTCTCCACCGAGGTTTTCTCAATAATACTTGCTTGACATTTTTTATTGAATACACTTGGTTTATGTGACTAACAATTTTTGATTGTAGCGGCTGTGATAACGCCCCAGCAACCAAAGAATAGCCACAACACTGAGTAGCGCTAGCGTTAATACAATCAACCAGTATAGTGATTGTTGTGGATGTCGGCTCCAGGTGGCTGCCTGGTAAAAGCCAGTTGCTGACAAATAAGCCAAACCAGTTGTCCAGAACCCAATAAATACTGCCCATCCGCGTCCTGCTTCTCGGTGTACAGCAGCAATCGCTGCGACGCAGGGCATATAGAGAAGAATAAACAATAAATATGCAAACGCGCCAATTTTCCCATCAAAGCGGCTGTGCATTGCGGCATAAGTTCCCATGTCGACACCTTGTTGTTCAGCGGTTACTGATAAATCACTCACTTCCTCGATTTGGATGCCGAGCGGATCAAGCAATGCATCGGTCAGTTGGCTCAAATTTTCTGGAATGGTTGCGAATGCATCTGCTATGCCCTGTAATACATCAGGCGCTTCTATATTAGAGGAGGATTCCAATGTATCTTGTTGGTTACTGTCAATCTGGCTATACAGCGTATCCAGCGTACCGACGACGACTTCTTTAGCCAAAATCCCGGTAAAAATCCCAACAGCCGCAGGCCAGTTGTTCTCTGATACACCCATTGGTTGAAATACAGGAACCAGTTTTTTACCGATGGTCGCCAATACGGATTCGCCATCGCTTTGGTGTCCCTGGCTGCCATCTGGTGCGATTGTATTCAATACATTCAAAACCAGTACAACGGGGATAATGAATTTCCCAGCGCGTACTACAAAGCTTTTCAGCCTGTCCCAGGTGCGTAGCAGAATACCGCGCAAAGTTGGCAATCGATACGGTGGTAACTCCATCAAAAAGGGCGATGATTCACCTTTAAATAAAGTGTTTTTCATTAATAATCCGGTCATGACTGCAATCGCAATGCCGATTAAATACAGTGCAAACACCACGTTTTGTCCACCAACTGGAAAAAATACTGCTGCAAACAAGGCATACACAGGTAATCGTGCGCCACAGGACATAAACGGATTCATCATAATGGTCAGCACCCGATCACGCTGGTTTTCCATAGTGCGTGTCGACATAATTGCTGGAACGTTGCAACCAAAACCGACCAGTAACGGCACGAATGCTTTGCCAGGCAAACCGATAACCCGCATAAAACGATCCATAATAAATGCGGCGCGCGCCATATAACCTGAGTCCTCAAGGTACGAAAGAAACAGGTACAAACAACCAATGATTGGAATAAATGTCGCGACGACTTGTACGCCAGCGCCCAGGCCATCAGCAATAAGCAGATTGAGCCAATCCGGAATACCCGCTTGCTGCATCCAGTAGCGTGGGGTATCAACCAGCAACACACCAATGAAATCATTAAAGAAATCAATGAAGGCACTGCCAACATTTATCGTAAACAGGAATAACAAGTACATCACAAACAGAAAAATCGGAATACCCAGTACGCGGTTTAATACCACTCGGTCGATTTTTTTGGTGAGTGATTGCTTGAGCTGTCCTTGCTTATACATGACAAGATCAACAATTGAACGTGCGAAACTGTAACGACCGTCTGCAACCAGAATATCGATGTCTTCATCTGCTTGTTGCTCGATTGTTTGGCTTAATGTTACGGCTTGCTTAGCGATGTTTTCAGACACAACAAAGTGAGCCCAGTCGTCATTTTCGAGAAGTCGTAGTGACAACCAGCGTTGATTCCAACCTTTTTGTTGTGCAAGCGGTGCAATTAAAGGATTTAGAGTTTTGAGTGCATCCTCAATTGCTTGATGATAGTGAATGACCGGCTGGCTACTGCTAAGTTGTTTTTGCGCATCAAAATCTGCAAGCGCAGACTTTAAGTCGTCGATTCCCTGCATGCGCGATGCAACAACAGGAATGACCGGACAACCAAGCGCTTGCTCCAACTGCTGGATATCAATACGCAAGCCTTTTTCTTTGGCGGCATCCATCATATTTAACACGACGAACATGGGAATGCCCGCCTCAATAAGTTGAGTGGTCAAATAAAGGTTGCGCTCCAGATTGGCTGCATCAATGATATTAATCATTACATCGGCAGCGCCGGATGCGACATAATCTCTGGCAATACGTTCATCTACTGAAACACTGTCTGCCAATGCATCTAACGAATAAATGCCTGGTAAATCAACGATATCAATGGTTTTTTGTTGATTTGAGGAATGATTGATCAGCAGCTTACCAGTTTTACGTTCCACAGTAACGCCTGGCCAGTTCCCCACATATTGATGAGAACCAGTCAATGCATTAAAAAGGGTGGTTTTACCGCAATTCGGGTTACCAACCAGGCCAACCGTCAATGTCATTGTTTCTCCAAAATAGATATTTTATAGCTGCTCGAATTAAAGTTTTTCGATCATCAGTGATTCAGCCTCTGCTTTACGCAAACTCAACGAATAATCACGGATTTCAATTTCAACCGGATCGCCCAGCGGCGCACAACGCACGACCGTAAACTCGGCTCCAGGTGTTAACCCCATTGCCAACAAACGTTTACGATAGGCTTTATCGCCTGCATTAAAACCGGCAACGCGCCCTTTTTGACCAATTGCAATATCTTTAAGTCGATATATCATTCAAAACTATCCTGTTTTCTGAGAAAGTACTGAATATTCAGTACTTCTATGCATCTATGAATCATAGTATAGCAAATCTTAATGCGAATCGTTATCATTATTCAATAAATTCACACAATATACGACTGTTCGGGACACGTCAATGCACCTCGAAGCGTGGTGAATCAGAATAGTTGCGGATTTTCAAGAGGTACAAACCAGTGCATAGTAAGCGATATATGCTCTTTGTACATCAGCCCTCATGGAGGATTGTTCTATATCGAAAGGTGTGAAGTCTTACTGAAGTGATTTTATAGCGCAGTTATCCGCGTCAAAGCTTTATCAGTTAAAAACGTAAAAACGCGTAAGAACCCGCTAAAGATCTTGAACAGGTTCTAGGCAAAATTATTATGTATGATCGAAGGCCGATCCAATCGGCCTGATTAACGACTACGACCAGAACCACTTCCAGTCAGTTTTTTTGTATTCTGATTGATCTCTAGCGCTTAACTGTTGAAATTCACGCGGGCCATGCCCCACATAAAGTTGTCTCGGGCGTCCAATTTTAATGGTTGGTTCACAAATCATTTCTTTCCAGTGAGCTACCCAGCCCACTGTACGACCAATCGCGAAAAGCACAGTAAACATATTGGTAGGAAACCCCATCGCTTTAAGGATAATACCGGAATAGAAATCCACATTAGGGTAAAGTTTTTTCTTGATGAAATAATCATCCTCCAAGGCAATCCGTTCCAGCTCAAGTGCGATGGCCAATAACGGGTCATCATGAATACCCAGCTCTTCCAGGACCTCATGACAGCTATCCCGCATCACTTTGGCACGTGGATCATAATTTTTATAAACTCGGTGACCAAAACCCATCAGCCGAAATGGGTCATTCTTATCGCGCGCGCGATCTATATATTCTGGTATACGACTCACATCACCAATCTCTTCCAGCATACTAACGACGGCTTCGTTTGCCCCACCATGTGCTGGTCCCCATAACGATGCAATTCCAGCCGCAATACAGGCAAACGGATTGGCACCAGAAGAACCCGCCAGTCGAACAGTTGATGTTGAGGCATTCTGCTCATGGTCGGCATGCAGCACCAGAATGCGATCCATTGCTCTGGAAAGTACTGGATTCGGAACATATTCTTCTGCTGGAATAGCAAACATCATATACAACAAATTCTCGGCATAGCTCAGATTGTTCTGTGGAAACATGAACTGCTGTCCCAAAGAATATTTATAGGCATACGCGCCGATGGTTGGCATTTTTGCAATTAATCGATGCGCAGCTGCCATGCATTGCTGAGGATCGTTAATATCAGTTGTATCGTGATAAAACGCAGATAATGCACCGACCACACCGACCATAATTGCCATTGGATGTGCGCCACGCAAAAAGCCCTGGAAAAAAGTCATCAGCTGATCATGCAGCATGGTGTGATGGCCTATCTCGTATGCAAACTGCTCCTTGGCTCGCTCTGATGGCAAGTCTCCATAGAGCAATAAATAACAGGTATCAATGTAATCGCCATGCATCGCCAGGTCTTCAATCGAATAACCGCGATGTAACAGCACACCATTATCGCCATCGATAAAGGTAATTTCAGAACTGCACGACGCGGTCGAAGTAAAACCTGGATCATAGACAAACATTTTAGAGCGTGTATAAAAATTACGAAAATCCAGCGCTGCAGGTCCAACAGTTCCATGCAGAAGATCCAGTTCGTACTCAATCCCCGACTCTTTGTCTGTAAGAAGATAACGGCTCTTATCAATTTTCGGCTTTTTTATTGGCTGACTGGTGTTAATCTGTTTTTCGTTTGTACTCATACTAAAAATGCTTCTCTAAATTATTAATGGCTACCAATTTACCTTATTGAAGCAAAATTCTCCAATCCTGAAAAGCGATCAAACACCATTTGCATCTTGATAACCCTTATCGTTACCATCACCCAGACACCTGGTTGTCATGTTTTAACCACAAGGCTGTTGAAATTATAATCAACAGTTATCAATACAAACACAGAGCTCACTACCGCTTTAAACAGCTTCTAAAAACTTGTGGCACTGGTATACTGCGCAGGGGTTCATTTACGCATCGATTGCCAAAAACAACAAACATCAATTCATAATACTTAAGCACACGCATGACTAATCAACACAACACCTTGTTCGCAACCGTCAGTTTTGGGGCAACATTATTTCTCAGTGCGTTATTGCTGTTTTCAGTGCAACCCATGTTCGGGAAGTTGTTATTGCCATTGCTCGGCGGAACACCCGCAGTGTGGAATACCTGCATGGTATTTTATCAATCACTGTTATTTTTTGGCTATCTCTATGCCCATTTTTTGCCGACTAAACTGAAGTTTGCGCATCAAGCACTACTGCATTTAGGCATATTCGCACTCAGTCTTGCTCTGTTACCCGTTGGATTATCCGAAGGTGCAGCGCCATCGTCTGACAGTAACCCAGTGTTTTGGCTACTCGGTACACTATCAATTGCCATAGGGTTGCCTTTTTTCGTGGTCTCCACCACAGCCCCATTATTGCAAAAATGGTTTTCTCAACTGGGACACAGTAGTAGTGAAGACCCCTATTTCCTATATGCCGCCAGCAATGCCGGTAGTTTACTGGCATTACTCAGCTATCCATTTTTGATTGAACCGGTTTTAGGGTTAACCCAACAAACCTTGTACTGGAGTGTCGGTTTTGCAGCATTCGGGGTCTGCTTGTGTTTTTGCACTTATTTATACTGGAAATCTCACAATGAATCGAACAACGAGCAAGACTTAAAGCAAGAGAAAGAAACACAAGAGGAGCCCCCTGCAGAAACAGTATTGCAAAAATCAACCACTTTACATTGGCTGGCACTGGCATTTGTACCATCCAGTTTATTGTTGGGTGTTACCAACTATATCAGTACAGATATTGCCGCTGTTCCATTGTTATGGATTTTACCGTTGTCACTGTACTTGCTCAGTTTTGTCATCGTTTTTTCCAGGCTGGGAGATCGAATTCATCCGCTGATGGTCGCCATCCAGCCGATAGTATTATTACCGCTGATTGCTTTTTCATTTATTAACCCGGCAGCCATTCCCTATTGGCTGAATTTAATCTTTAATTTGCTGGCATTTTTTGTCGCTGCAATGGTCTGTCACGGACAATTAGCAAACAAAAGACCCTCAACAACACACCTTACCCAGTATTACCTGATTATGTCTTTCGGCGGCATGCTGGGTGGATTGTTTATTACTTTTGTGGCGCCAGCTATTTTTAATTCAGTTATTGAATATCCGTTGATGATTGTCGCGGCATTGTTATTACGCCCAACTTTAACCAAGGAAGACGAGACACTCACTTTGCTGGGAAACGATTTTCCAGACTGGACACGCTGGGTAATTGATGCGGCGTTACCGCTGGTTATTCTGTTCACTGGAACACTGATTTATTTTTCAGACATATCCATCGGTCGCAATATTGATGTGATTGGAGTGATACTGCTGGTGCTGGCTGGCCTCAGTTATGCACTTAGGCACCGACCTGTGCGTTACGGCTTGTTTGTAGGATCCTTATTGGTCTTGGCAATGGGTTTACATGTTGCGTTATCCAATGTGATTTACCGCGAACGTACTTTCTTCGGTGTACTCAGTGTTCACAATACTGTTCTTCCTGAACAAACAGCAACGGGACGTATTCCAAGACGTTTCCGTGAATTATGGCATGGCACTACCAAACATGGCGCACAGCATCTTGATGCCAGCCTCAAATGCGAACCACTTAATTATTACAGCCGTCCCGGACCAATTGGCCAGTTTTTTAAAGCATTTGATGAACAAAGCCGAGACTGGAATATCGGCGTTATCGGCCTGGGTGCTGGAACTATGGCTGCCTATGCAAAACCTGGTCAACACTGGCGTTTCCTGGAAATTGACCCAGAAGTCAACCGCATCGCATCAGACCCAAAATATTTTACATATCTCAGTGATTGTCACTCCAGCGACGTTAAATTAGAAGCTGGTGATGGTCGTTTGTTACTCAAAGCCATCCCCGATCACAGTCTCAATCTGCTGGTCTTGGATGCATTCAGCTCCGATGCCATCCCGACTCACTTGCTTACCCGCGAAGCACTGGCCTTGTACCAGCAAAAACTGACTACCGATGGTTATCTTGCTTTCCACATCACCAATCGCCATCTTGACTTGCAGAAAATATTGTCCAGCCTGGCCTGGGACATGAAATATTCATTGCTGGCACAACAGTTTTACCCTGTCGAAGAAAAACCACAGATTACTCGAGCAGATTGGGTGATTATGGCGCGTAATGAATCACTACTCAAACCACTCAAACAAAAAACCACAGGAAACTGGAAAACACTGCCACTGGATCTGCGCCTGAAACCATGGACAGATGATTTTACCAATGTATTCAGCGTCTGGAAGGAAAGTGAGGACACAGCTCGATAGCCTGGTTATCTTGACAAGTGTTGTATCTCGATTACATTACTGAATCTGCATGATTACAATACTTGACACCCTTCTTGTGACCATTAATCTTTCCGTCTGATTTACATTTTGGACACTGGTATCTGGTAAATCAATGCCTCTGGATGAAACGCGTACCAGGCAAACCAAAAGGTCAAAACTGTAGGGAGTTCTTTTCCGTTGTTATCAGTCACACTGGCTGTTTGGTGCAGTGGGTCATACTGGATAGAATAATTCTTTCCAGCCAATTGATCATTTATCTCAGCTTTATTTTTTGCTAATTCCGAGAACGGATACGCTTTAAATTGCCCGTTGATTTCAATCCCCATCACCATTTCCTTGGGGTGATAACGTTTACTTTGCTGCTCAACCGGAAACCATATTTTCTTATCCAGGCGATAATCTTTATAAGGATTTTGACTGTAATCTCGATAATAACCTGTTTCCTCGGATAACACTAAAGTATCGGGAAAACGTTTATGCCAATCTTGCCAGGTTGTGTGGGTGATGGCTAACTGTACAAGTCGTTTTTCTCGCATCGAACCACTAATAGCCTGGTTCATTAACTGAGACCAAAGTGACTCAGTTTCTCTATCAAAAAGCAATACATCACTATTGTAAAGCAACCCAGAGACACCAAAATGAAGTGTTTTTTCAGCAATTCTCGCTGAATAGGCAATACCACTACCACATAAAGGACAAAAGGTAATAACAACCGGTTCACCAGCAAACTGATCGTTAACAATTTCGTGATGATTAAGTATTTTTATAGGATAGGCTTTAGATATTCCCTGGTAAGTCATACCTAATATTCGATGATCAGGTTGCAAAACAATACGTTCACCTGATTTTAAAAACTTGGGATGATTAATAGCGGGAATGCCATCTCTATTCGGCCCTCCACTTAAGATTTTGTGACCTGGAATTAATGAATTTGACAAATCAAAACCATTTTTCTCAGGACTTGCTGATAAATCCGCAATAAATCCAAAAAATAAGAGACTCATTCCAATTGTTAGTAATTTCATAGCTACGCCTTCAATATTTGTTTAAAAAAGTCTATGGCTTTAGTCGTATCAAACAGCGATTACTTACAGCTGTCTTTTCACAAAAGTTTCACTGTCACTCACCCTATAGAGAAAGCGTTTCCAACCAGCGCCATTGGATAGCAAGAAAGAAATTAACTCCTCTCTTCACCATCGTTAATAGATAACTTGATGCGACAATAAGGCATCGACATAAACTTCTATTGATTGAAACAGACAGCAATTATCAGAAACAATATCTGTTACTATCTGAGATCTAGTCAATTCAAAACAACAGAACAATGCAATCTATTTTCAATACAGACGCAAAACAACCACCTTCCACCGAAATGTTCAAACCCTTGCCAACTGGTGAGGGGGGGATAGATGAAGCTACTTTCAAAACAATTGAAGTGGATGCATTGTTTGACGCAGTTAATCATTGTCAGACCATTGCAGGGAAGGTAACACTGCGTCGCTCATTGATTAACCCGTATGCTTCTCTGGCTGAAATTGAAGCCGTGCAACAGGCATCGCTGGAGCTTGACCAAAACCCTCAGCTAGATCAAGCACTACAACAAGTTATTGCAGATGCTGGTGCTTCTGAATCCTGGTTATATCAGTTGCTCTATGGCTCTTTTCTGGGCATGTTTGGCGCTTCCGATAATCCTGATGAACATGAAGGCTACGGTTATGAACAATATCGCAAAGGCACACAATGTGTGACTGATCTTGTGCAAGGATTGCTCGCACTTCCTGCACCACAAAGTTCACATTTGACCAAACTGATTGATCAGGCGAGAGAATTTTCGCAATCACGTATTTATTCGCTGATGGAAGGACCGGCTTACATTACTGAAAGTGGCGTGAAAACCAAACAAGAAAAAAGCCCATGGATTCCAGCGTTACGCTTTAATCCAAGTTTATTTAAACCACTGTTTATCGGCCTGTTGGTCGGGCTGGCGTTGGTGTTCAACATGCTCCCAATACTGGATTGGATGGGAATTCCAGCCATCGTCAGAAATTTAGGGATGATCATTGCTGCTCCAATGTTATTGGCCTATGCTCCTGTGGTTGGTACTTTTGACCGTGATAGCTGTATCTATCCACTCAGGGACGAGTTTAAACAGTCAGAAGATTTGCAGAAAATAATCGAGGTGTTGGGACAGATTGATCAATTATTATCATTTAAATTGTATGCTGAGCAATTCGGTAGCAATATGGTAATGCCAACCATGCGGACTTCCAATAAGCACTCTATCCAACTGAAACAAGCAAGAAACCCTGTGCTTGCAAAGAATAATCCTGATTATATCGGCAATGACCTTGATCTGACTGAAAACCGTTTGTTTTTTATTACCGGTCCTAACAGCGGGGGCAAGACCGCATTCTGTAAAACAGTTGCACAAATTCAGTTATTGGCACAGATTGGCTGCAAGGTACCTGCTGAAGTCGCAGAATTATCAGTTGCTGATCATATTTTTTATCAAGCACCAGAATTTAGTTCATTGAGTGATGGTGAAGGACGCTTTGGTGCTGAATTAAAACGCACCAAGGAAATTTTTGTAACATCGACTGCTCAAAGCTTGGTAATACTTGATGAACTGTCAGAAGGAACCACCTATGAGGAAAGACTGGAAACCTCGGCCAATGTGCTTGATGGTTTTTATCGTAAAGAAGCGACAACCATACTGATTACTCACAATCACCAGCTGGTTGATGAATTTATCAACAAACAGATAGGACATGCATGGCAGGTCGAATTTCTCGATGATGGAACTAAATTATCAGGACCAACCTACCGACTAATTCCCGGAATTTCCAGAGTCAGCCATGCTGACCGTGTGGCTAAAAAAATTGGATTTTCCAAGCAAGATATTGATAATCATCTGGATGCATCAGGCTAAGGAACGTGCATGAAAAAACTCGATCAACAAAAGTTTTCCTAAAGGGAAATATTAAGCGGCCAGTAAACTGTCCGAGAATATTTAAGCTACAGCGCTAACCAAATCCTCATGAAACGCCTGACACCTGCGATATAACGTCAGCACTTCTGGAACACTGGTAAACGATTCGACCATTGCTTCAAAGCTGCTATCTGCGGCAAGTAAATGCGGCAATTCAACATTTAACTGCATCACATGAACGCCATGTTTACGGGCAACAACTAAATAATAAAGATAATGAACTGCGCGGATTGCCATTTTTACATCGGCACTGGATTCTTGTATGGGAACCAGTAATGCATACTGCAGTGACTTGGAGCGTTCATCCAATATCCAGCGATTATCTTTGTTAGTGCAAATCATCGGCAGTGCTTTGTATGTCATTTCATCCCTAAAATCCAGTTCCAACCAATCATTGCTGGATTGTTCAGTTGTATATTTTTCTGCAAAAGCTTTTTGGTAACACCATGCCAGGCTAGAAAGAACAGGATCATCAAGCAGTGCTGTCTGAGGATTCGAATAGAGTTCTAATTTTGGTATCAACGCCCGGCGTATTTCACTGACACAATAATCATACTCATCATTTGACAACACACGATAGCCAAATCCTGCAAATAAAACCAATCTCGGTAACATTTCCAGTTGTGGAGCCACTTCCAATAACCGTGTGAGTGCGGGGACATCCAAAGCAACATGAGTCCAGCTCAAAAAGGCAATGACATTACCACTAATGTAAGTATTGTGCGTTTTTTCCCAGGTCTTCAATAATTGAGAGATACAGGGTTCAGTAATCGCCTGGTCGGGAAATGCTTCACCTGCAAGCTTATAGATTCTGGAGTGATAAGCAGTGTATCCCAGTTCCTCAAAATGATGGGTGCGAACATTAACCACCAAATACTGCGCGAGTAAATATTCTTGCCAGCTGCGATGACTAAAACGAAACCGGTTGGCTCCGGTCGGTACAAACAAAGTATGTTCTAACAACAACTTACAGGTATCGGCATTTTCGACAATACTGAAGCCAATCAACATTTGCTCGTGCGTGTCTTGCAATTGCTCGCTGTAAAACACAGAATCTGATTGTTGCACGGATGCAAAATAGTCTTGCCAACGCTTGATTGTCTGATAAGCTTCGCTGGTTAATACATCCACACTGATTTCACCACGCGATCGATAGAAAAACAACCAGGCAATCAATACCAGGGCATGAATCAAGTGGTCGGTGGTTGCGCGTTTGTTATCAGGCAAAGACAGTTCAGTCAAATTGCTGCGCAACAAGATGGTACGAATGGTCTGGCACATAATTGAAGCTTGTGTTGCCTCACCTCTCTGAAAGTTGCACTCTGCACAAGGTTCATAATTGGCAAGAATTAATGGGGTTAAAATAACATCCAGTAGATCAGGATCTTCGACACTATCAATCCAGCTTTGGCTTTTTGGATAAAGTTGTTTAGCCTGCGCTTTGGTTAGCCTCAGTACTTCATAAATATCTTTGGGATCTTTGACCATATGTTGAATCCCATAGAAACTGCTGCGAGCGCAAATGATAATTGTAAAACGTGGATTGTCACGATATTTGTCACACGCTTCTTGCAGCATCTCTATCATATTGGTAATACCAACATTCGGATAATTGATCACAAAATCAACTAAACCATCGATACAAATTGTAATCGCCTGATTACGAAACAAATACTCCAACTGTTCTTCCGTACACTGCATGCCTGTATATAAATCACGTGACCAATGCAGCCACCACTTCCATAATCTATCCCAGTTTAACCCTTCGTCACCTGGATGAACTGTCATTTGCTGCAGGGGAATAAACAAGGGCAACGCTGTTGATGGCGCAGGTTCTGCCAGATAGTTTTTTCCAGCTTGCCAGGTGATTGATCTCAATACGATTGACTTACCCACACCGGCCGGACCAGTCAGCAGTAATTTTCTGGGGTGTTCACTATCACTGCGGATGGTTTTGAGTACAAGCTCTGCCACTTCAACCTGACTGCCATAATGAACGGTTGCGATACTGGGTGAAGGTTGTTGTTCCTGAGTGGATTGCTGATCACCGACAACAGCACACGAACCCAGTAAAGTCTGGGTGCCTGACATTCGATTGATTGCACTAATGCGTAATAAAGTCTGGTTAGCAATGGTTAATCCCAGTTCATCGTTATACAGTTTGATGATGTCAGCAATAATTGTGACGATTGGGCCACTGGAACGATTTGGTATTTTTACTGAGCCATGTGTGCCACGTACATATAAAGGGTGTCGCCCTTCACTCTCTTCTATGCGAGCAACTGCCATATCTGATTTCGCGACGATGTCATGCACAATCGGAAATACTGCATCAGCATTCATGGCTTGTTTCTGATTTGAAATAAACAGCGTGTCCAGATCAATCAATTGTGGATTATTGGTTTGCACCAAACCGATCAATTCGTTCTTGCCTAAATCACTCCCTCCTTGAGTGAGAAAGCGAATAAAACCCAGCAATGGTGCCATCAGCGCATAAAACACACGGTAAGCAATTGCCCCGCCAATACTGGAAAAACGTGTTCCACCATGATGAGGGACAGCAATATTGATGACTCGTCGAGTTCGATACCAGATTGACCTGGAAGTATCAGAGTCGTTCTCAGAATGATTATTTTGTTGAATGCGTTGCCATGACTGGCACAACATCTGTTTGACCACCAGGCCGCCTGAACTATGTGTAATAAACAGCACATGGCTGTAATCTTTAAATTCTGTATTCAGCCAGGTAAACAAATCTTCAGCCGCCTGTTGAAGATTACTGCGTTGTAACAATCTGGATGGATAAGCAAAAGAAACCACATTCATATCCACGCCTGCATTTTCCAACACCCATTGTGGCATTTGTCCCCAAGTTTCTTTTGCATCGCCAAATAAGCCGTGCACAAACACCAATAAGCACGAAGATGCGTGAGCCGACTCAGCCTGATTGTGGAAATGAACCAATCCATATCGGCTTTCTCCATTCCAAAATGATTGAGTTGCCTGGTCTGATTGTGTCGCTGTTTGTTTCATTACTTATTCCTGAATAACTCCCCAGCTTCATTCTAGCGGCTCTTGGAGTATTTCACCATTCCTCATCTCTATTGATTTTGAAAAAAATTAACACATACTTGACTTATTTGTCACTCTCAATTAAAATCTACTTATTCCATATTCGTATTTGATTATTCTAAATACGAATATGGAATAAAGCGTAGCCGCTTAATAAGCGGTGTCAGCGATTAATAATTACTAAGGTGACTACCATGATGAAAAAATTAAGCTTATTGGCCGCGACAGCATTACTTGCTGTTTCCGGTGTTGCTTGTTCAGGTAATAGTGTTAAAAAATCTGCAGATGATTCACTCAATTCTGCTGTTTCAACACTGAAATCCTCCGAGTCTATTCGGCCATACAACTCTACTTTTAACCCTCGACAGAAAGAGTACCCAAACCACCTGGGCTTTAATGATTTACATATTCAAGCTGTCAGGCATTTACCAATTGAAGGAGCAACAGACAAAAAGCGTAAACTGCACAACATCGTGCATCATCATTGCAAAGCCTATGACGACGGCACCATGGTTTGTCTAATGTTCCACAGTGGGATGAAAGATAATGACAAGCCACTCGGTTTTGAATACATCATTCCGACAGCGATGTACAAAACATTGCCGGAAGCAGAAAAAAAGCATTGGCATTATCATAAAGTCGAAGTCCCTCTGGCAAAAGCAACACTTCCAGATTTAACCGCAGCAGAAGCAGAGAAATTACTACCTGCAATTAATGAAACCTACGGTAAAGTTGTTTACATGCATCATCCAGATGAAAAACTACCTCTTGGTCAACCATACATTCTAGACGTACACAGTATGCCTAACGTCGACTAAACAAAATCAAGTCAGGCTTGTTCTGATAAACTGATAGAGGCTCGGGTGGTATTTATATACTCTCGGGCCTTTTTTAAGCGTTATACCAATATGCAGAGAGGGCTCAACATGCACAAACTAACCCCTTTACTCATTTGCGCAGTCATGCTGTTGTTCACTTCATCAGTTAGGGCAAAGGCGCCACTTGGACTACCAGAACTACCAATCCCTACAGACAATCCACAATCTCCAGCCAAAAAAGCACTTGGTAAGCGCTTGTTTTTTGATACGCGTTTAAGTGCTGATGACACAATCAGTTGTGCAAGTTGCCATAAAGCTGAGCTTGCATTAACCGACGGACGCACTACAGCAGTGGGTATTAAAGGACAAACCGGGGCACGCAATACTCCGACAGCGATGAATGCGGTCTATTACACCAGTTTTTTTGTTGATGGACGTGCTGACAGCCTGGAAACGCAAGCGCTAGGTCCTTTAACCAATCCAATCGAACACGGACTCAAAAACTACCAATCAATTTTAAAACTGTTACAAACTGATGTTAAATATTCCTGGTTGGTCAAACAAGCGTTCGACATCGACCCAAAACAAGCAACAAAGCAACATATCGGTCAAGCTGTCGCCAGTTATGAAAGAACGTTGATTTCCGCAGATTCACCTTTCGACCGTTTCTTGTATGGTGAACATGAGCAAGCATTATCCACAAACGCGCAACGTGGCCTAAGAATATTTCAGCGCAAAGGAAATTGTGCGAATTGTCATGAAATTACGCTACATCATGCTTTATTTACAGATAACCGCTTCTACAACCTCGGTGTTGGTTTTAACAAAATAAAACCACAATTCATGGATTTTATAAAAGCCTATAAAAAATCTAAAGCAGGTGAAAATATCAATCCGCTCGAAGTCTACAGCAGCAATCAACAATCTGAATTTGGACGCTACGCTGTCACAGAAGCCATTACAGATATTGGTCGCTTCAAAACCCCAACACTTAGAAACATTGCTCTAACAGCACCTTATATGCACGATGGCAGTCAGAAAACCCTGGAAGAAGTGGTTGAATATTACGACAAGGGTGGAGAAAAAAATCCGTTTCTCGATCCAGCAATCTTCCCACTCGAACTCTCTGATCAGGAAAAAAAGGATTTGGTGGAGTTTTTGAAGTCGTTGACCAGTCCTCAATTTGTAAGATAAACAAAACAAGATCAAGGGGTACAAATGTTTTTGTGTATCAGGAAGACACTGATGTCTTCCTGATTGGTATGGATAGTCGCTTGGTAACTCAGATGAGAAACCTATAAAGAAGGTTATGAAAGCCCAATAAACTTTCTAAACACTTGTAAAAAATAATTGTTATGGCTATTCAATCACTTCTAAACCAACAAAAATACAGTGATTAAGATCACATCCAGTAAACCAGTACGAACAGTAATAGCCATACCACATCCACGAAATGCCAGTACCAGGCTACACCTTCAAAAGCAAAATGATTTTCCGGTGAAAAATGGCCTTTGTAAATACGCAATAAAATCATGCTGAGCATAAAAGTACCCAGGGTGACATGCAGCCCATGAAAACCAGTTAGTAGAAAAAAAGTTGATCCATAAATTCCAGCGCCTAAAGTCAGACCCATCTCAGTATAAGCATGATGGTATTCAATGCCTTGCAACACCAAAAACAATGCTCCCAAAGCAATTGTACCCGCCAACCATTGTTTTAGTTGTTTGCGATGATCAGCCAACAACGCATGATGCGCCTTGGTGATAGTGAAACCACTGGATAATAAAATAATTGTGTTGAGTAAAGGCAACCCCAGTGCTGCCATCTTTTCAAACTCTCCACCAACTTTTCCCGGTCCGTTGGTCGGCCAGGCAGCGGTATAATCTTTAGCCGTTTCTACTGCGCCCCATAAATACTCATAAGAAAACAAGCCCGGACCAGCACCATCGCCTGCTAACCAGGGTACCGATAAATATCGGGTGTAAAAAAGAGTGCCAAAGAATGCTGCAAAGAACATCACTTCTGAAAAAATAAACCAGACCATCCCTAGGCGATATGAGTTTCCAACTTGATCATTGAATTTACCAGCTTCACTTTCAACTGATTGCTCTCTAAACCATGCGGTTAACCCAACAACCAGCAAAGCAATGCCAAGGTAAAGCGGAACCTTGCCACCACCCAGTCCATTAATCAGATTGGCCAGTCCAGCCAGCATAAATGTTGTACCAGCAACAACAACAACTGGCCACACTGCTTTGCTTGGTATGTAGTACGATTCATTTGACGACATGTCTTTTCCTCTTTATTGCCGGCTTTTTAACTGGTTATTGATGTAATTATTCTGCTCGCCACTGTTGCATCCAGTGCTTGCGTTAATTGTATCGTTACAAAACAACGATATTCAATCGACAACCTTATCATTGACCAATTGATCAACCTGCGTTGGAATTTCCTGGGTTTGATCTATTCGATAACGGTGCTTCATAGAGCTATTTTGCTCATCAGCAACAGACTTATCGCTGATAAATTGCGTTACAAAATAGCTGTAGGATGCCAGCGGTATAACGACCAGCAGTGTAGCCAACAATCTATTTCTAGTGGTTTGAGTCATGGTTTCAGCTTACTACAATACATTTAAGTCATGGTCACTTCGGTGGTCGTTACCTTTTCAATTAATTCAGCACTGGGTGGTGACTGAAAGGTATGATACGGTGGTGGTGAAGGAAGATTCCACTCCAGCCCCATGCGTTCTGCACCTTCCCATACTTCATCTGTAGCGGGTTCACCACCGCGTATTGCCTTGATAATCGTGTAGGCAAAAATCAACTGGGAAAATCCTAGAATAAATGCGCCAATACTGGACATCATATTGAAATCCGCAAACTGTACCGCATAATCAGGGATTCGACGTGGCATACCTGCCAAACCCAGAAAATGTTGTGGCAGAAAGGTTAGGTTAAATCCCATAAACGACAGCCAGAAATGTAATTTGGCAAGTTTTTCGTCGTACATATAGCCTGTCCATTTAGGCAGCCAGTAATATGCCGCAGCAAAAACGGGAAATGTTCCGCCTACTACCAGTGTGTAATGAAAGTGAGCAACAACAAAATAACTGTCGTGGTATTGAAAGTCAGCCGGAGCCATGGCCAGCATCAAACCGGTAAATCCGCCCAGGGTAAACAGAAAGATAAACCCTAAGCTAAACAGCATTGGTGTTTCCAGAGTAATGGATCCTTGCCACATGGTAGCAATCCAGTTAAATATTTTCACACCAGTTGGCACCGCAATCAACAAGGTGGCATACATAAAGAACAATTCACCTGCCAATGGCATGCCCACGGTATACTGATGATGTGCCCAGACGATCATTGATAAAAAAGCGATTGAGCCTGTGGCATAAACCATGGAGCTATATCCAAACAAATGCTTTCGTGAAAAGGTTGGCACGACTGTGGATATCAAGCCAAACGCTGGCAAGACAATAATATAGACCTCAGGATGCCCAAAGAACCAGAATAGATGTTGATATAACACCGGATCACCACCACCGGCAGCATTAAAAAAGCTGGTGCCGAAATGTGCGTCTGTGAGTAACATAGTGACTGCTGCTGCAAATATCGGCAATACTGCTATCAGCAGAAAGGCAGTAATTAACCATGTCCATACAAATAGAGGCATTTTCATCAAGGTCATTCCGGGAGCGCGCATGTTCAATATGGTTACGATGATATTAATTGACCCCATGATTGAAGAAATACCCAGTAAATGAACTGAAAACACCACAAATGGAATATTATGTGCGCCTTGAATCGACAATGGTGGATAGAGTGTCCAACCGGCTGCTGGCGCACCGCCTTCCATGAAAAAAGTGCTGAGCAGTAACACGCCAGCAAACACCAACACCCAGAAACTCATATTATTCATTCGTGGTAGCGCCATATCCGGCGCACCAATCATCATCGGTATCATCCAGTTGGCAAAACCAACAAATGCCGGCATCACCGCACCAAACACCATGATGAGTGCATGCATTGTGGTCAGTGAATTAAAGAATTCCGGATTAACCAGCTGTAATCCAGGTTGAAACAGTTCTGTGCGTATAGTGAGGGCAAATGTTCCACCAACAAACAGCATACTCAACGCAAACACCAGATACAGGGTACCAATATCCTTGTGGTTAGTGGTAACCACCCAACGCATCCAACCTTTGGCAGGACCGTGATCATGTTCATGATCAGTCGGTGAATTTGTTACGAATGCCATTTAATTTACCTCTTTAATCGACTAATGAGCAGAATAACCAGCTCTAAAAATATCTGATATTTAAAACCATATCCGGATGCTAATTACTCTACATCGTAACCAAGATCATCTAACCACTCTTTGATCAGAGTGGGTTGAACCAGATCACCGCTATCATTTTCAAACTCGTTACGTTGGTAGGTTATGACAGCGGCCAATTCAACCGCACTGAGTTTCTCAGCAAAACCACCCATCGTAGATTTTCCTTCAAGCACAAGTTCAATGTGGTCATCTAGCTTCCCTGTTGCAATGGGACTGCCTTTTATAGCTGGGAACGAACCTTTAATGCCTTCTCCATTGGGTTGGTGACAACCAGCACACGCTGAAAGATAAACATCTTCACCTTTGACCATTAACTCATTTTTGCTCCAGGTTCTGTCAGCCTGAGCATTTTCTTGTTCTAACACTGCCTTCTTTTCTGCCAACCACTCTTGATAATCTTCCTTGCTTCTCACATCAACAACGACTGGCATGAAGCCATGGTCACGCCCACAAAGTTCAGCACATGCTCCTCTGTAAATCCCTACTTTATCGACTGATGCCCAAGCATCTGTTATGAATCCAGGGATCGCATCGCGTTTCCAGCCAAAGTCTGGCACCCACCACGAATGAACCACATCAGCAGCAGTCATCAAAAATTTTACTTTGGTGTTAACTGGGATGACCAGTGGATGATCAACATCTTGTAAATAGTTTTGGACTCTTCTGGGGTCAATCCCTGAATCCATTTGTCGTGCTGCGTTGCTTTCTGCCTTTAGGCTACTCATAAAACCAAAGCCTTCATCGACATAGTCATATCGCCAACGCCACTGATAACCAGTGACTTTAATGGTCATTTCTGCATTGTCAGTGTCATAGTGTCTTATCGTAAGGTCTGTTGCAGGATAGACCATCGCAATCAAAATCAGGAAAGGGATCACAGTCCAGAGAATTTCAATCTTGGTGTTTTCGTGAAAATTAGCCGAAACTGGATGTTTTTCCTTTCTGAATGCATAGATACTATAGAACATTGCACCAAAAACAAGCAGACCGATCGCTGCACAGATATAGATAACCATCATGTGCAAATCATATGTATCACGACTTAACTCGGTAACACCAACTGGCATATTGAGCGTATAGTCCGCATGCACAACAGTTCCCAAACTAAACAGGATGGTGCCTGTAAGTAGCTGCTGTAATCTATTCACCAAGTTTCCCCTTTAATTTAATGCAATGAACGCGCTATGGAATTTATTTCTCTTATAAACTGTCAGTCATAACACTCTGGAAAAGTTGCGTAATAGACTATTAGGCACTCAAATAATACCTACCAGAATGGTGAGAAATCGTGAATTTGTATTGATCTGCATCTAAGCTTAAAGTAGCAAATCAACTAAAATCATTTTTTCAAAACCAACGTTCTACAATTATATAGCAGGCTCACACATTATTCTATATCATTGTCAATCAACAGCTCATTGATGCTTATCAATCAATGAGCCATCTATCGTTAGAATAATCTATTAAAATAACACCCGAACACAACCAGACAATCGAGAGCTTTAAATGGTTCACCCCGAAACCCCACAAAACATTCAGACGAGTGCCATTCAATTTCGAGCACAGTTCAAAACCGTGTTGATGGCAACAATTTCAGATCAACAAACTGCTGATGCAAGTTATGCCCCTTGTATTCTTGATGATCAATCAAGAACCTGTATATTTATCAGCTTACTAGCTCAACATACTCAAAATCTGATCAATCAACCACAAGCCTCATTATTGTGGATCGAGGACGAACAGCAAGCGACTAACATTTTTGCCCGCAAACGCCTGACACTGGATTGTTCTGCAATGTCCGTAGCCCGAGATAGCGCAGAATGGGAAACACTGTTAAATCAGTTTGAACAATGTCATGGAGAAACCATCGTGCTGCTGAAAACATTACAGGATTTCCAGCTATTTCGTTTCGAAGCGCATCAAGGCTTATATGTGCGCGGGTTTGGTGAAGCATATCCAGTTTCTGGGGACTCACTTGACGTTAGCATATAGTTCATTGCATTGACTAAAAGCCATGAATAACTCCCGAATTATTGTATTAATATCAGGTCGCGGCTCTAATTTACAAAGCCTGATTCAACATGCTGAAAATTATAAAATAGAAGCGGTGATTAGCAATAAACCCAATGCTGCCGGTCTTGAGCTGACCAGAAAGGCGGGCATTGCAACAACAGCATTTAAGCGCAAAGCCAAAGGTGATCACTCTCACCGAGAACAAATCTACCAGGCTATTAATCAGATCAATCCTGATTTTGTTGCTTTGGCAGGATTTATGGAAATTCTGGATCCTCACTTTGTGATGCAATGGGAGGGGAAACTGATTAACATTCATCCCTCGTTACTACCGGATTTTCGTGGTTTACATACACACCAACGAGCACTGGAACGCTTTAATCAATCGAATGGTCAGCAAAACCAGCACGGTTGTTCTGTACATTTTGTTGATGTCACAGTTGATACCGGCCCAATCATCGCTCAGGCAGCTTGTGTGATTGAGGATGGAGACAACGAGGAGCAACTTGCACAACGTGTTCTAGAGCAAGAGCATCGCTTGTTCCCATGGGTAATGAATAACATTGCCAACAATAACATCAGCTACAACAACGCTACAGTAAACTTTTCAGAACAAGCAACTAACGAGGCGCAGCAACACGAGTTTGTCATCTAAACAAAGTAGTTAAGGCTTTAAATTGCTTTCTGAATGACACTGATAAATAGCTTTCTCAGTGACTAGCTTATCTAAGCAAATATCGTTAACACCCATCGGCACAGCATCAAATAACTGAGATTCATAACCAACTCCTACCAGCTCGGCTTTACCTTTCAGCTTAGCTAGCAACCTGTCGTAATAGCCTTTTCCATTGCCGAGTCGCCCGCCATTGCGATCAAAAGCGACTCCTGGCACAACGACTAAATCTATTTCTTGTGCAGATACTTGCTTGCCTGCTTCAGCCCAGCGTTGTTTGGGTGGTTCTGGAATATTCCACATACCTGGTTCAAGCTCATTCAAATTATTGAGCTTCCATAAACCCAGCATTGGCTGGTTATGTTGATCGACAGTGCAATAGGGAATAATGATGGTTTTAGATTGATCGGCAAGAATTTCTGGAGACAACGATAAAGTCCTAATCTCCGACCGACAATGCATATACCAGAGAATAGTTTGTGCTGACTGATATTTTGGCAATAACAGGATTGTCTTACAAATTAGTCGACTAGTATTGTCTTTGTCTGGCTGAGCATTACGCGCTGCATAGGCTTCAAGACGTAATCTGGATTTTTTTTGGCTATCAACCAGCAAGTTGCTCATCGAAGCCTGCTGAGTTGCCTTCAACTAATTGCTGCAACCCATTGCCAGTAACAACTTCACTGCCATTTTGAAGAACCTGATAAAACTGATTGAAAGCGATGTCATATAAACGATTGGTTTTCCAGTCCACATAACGTTGTGGATAGAACACGATATTTAACTCAAGGCAAAGCTCATACTCATAACGAAATAACACAGCGGTACGAAATGCATGAAAATCTTTATCCGCTGAAACTGAACCCGCCACACCTACAAAAAAAGTTCTGTTTTTTATCCTGTTGTTATCGTGCCAGCGTACACCATAAATTAGAGAATAAACATCACGTCGTTTATCGTACTGGAGCGAACGGGTTACCCCACGCACACCTGTGGATTTTTTGGTTGCGAGAGGGCCTTTATCTGACAACTTGCGATTGTTTTTTCCAAGTACAACCAACATCTGATCACGCCAACGGATGGCTGCTGCTAACGATGCCTTCTTCCCACCCCAAACGCGGTGAGCAAAATAACGACTATGTTCATTACCTTTGCGGACGATTCTAACCTGATAACCAAGGCTATCAGGTTCAGAAATTTGTTTGTGTTTCGCCATATGAAACTGCCAAATAACCTCTATCAGCTCTCAGAAAACTATCAACCAATTCCATGATATCTGTTTTATACACGACCAACTTAAATACGCAACAAGATACCTACTGACAACAAACTGGAACAAGTGTGTACTTGTTGTATTGCGACACTGTTGTGAATGCTATCTGGAATTATTGCGTTATTTAAATTTATATCAGCAGAACTAGATTTTGCCATCCAGTCCCATTTGGTAGTATTTATGAGTGATTTCGTCTTGATGATCAAGCAACCAGTCGATACTCGGCTCGTTATTCATCGCTTTATGGATAGCTTGAGCAGTCGCTCTTCGGTGAATATCGAACAGTACTTTATGATCCAGATCTTCTGCTTTGGAAACCATAGGATTGAGCCAGACAGACACAATAATACCAAGGTCATTGGCTTTTTCTTTAGGGATATCGCCTGCCCGAACAGCATCCAATACACCGTTAGCAATAGCGCCTTGCACCGTACCCATTAAAATATTGGTATAACGGCTATTGGTTACAGTGACTTTACTGACCATCAGTGTTACTGGTCGCACTTGAATGTCTGTATTTAGAATAGCAAAGACACGAGAATGTCCTTTAACCTGATCACCAGTCAATGTTGCAATCGCGGTTCCAACAGGCCCATCCAGCTCACCAATAATTATTTCTGGTTCTGCTGCAGTTCCAGGAGGGCCGCCAGCAACCAGTGCTTCACCCGTACGCATAACAATTCTTTCGCTCATAATACTAATGTACTCCTTAAACTGAATAAAGGTTATTGCAAACCCGCTATTTTAACATGAATAACACAATTATTGTCACTACTGACAATCACAAACAGGGCAAACACATTACAACAGTCATGTAATTGAACAGGTAAAAAATACTGAATGTCAAATATCAGAGAGAGAGAGTGCGTGCGTGCAGCCTTTTTCTATCGGGACAAGGATCTTCAGTAACTGAAAAAATGGTCTATGATATTTAAAGTCTTGTGATA
Organism: Methylococcales bacterium; assembly: GCA_965224565.1. Taxonomy (GTDB): domain Bacteria; phylum Pseudomonadota; class Gammaproteobacteria; order Methylococcales; family DRLZ01; genus DRLZ01. The sequence goes on from CBDCZN010000001.1 coordinate 1,014,344, forward strand.
TTCCTACATGGCAAATTTAGAAACACCTCACAACCAACTCTTATCTCATTAAATAGTTTTTAATGTGTTTTCCCTGCTCGCTGGAAAAGACTTTGAGTTGAAATATAATGCAAACAGGCTATAATAGCTGACTAACTTTTTTTCAATACATTTTGCAGGAGAATTCATGCCTTCAGTTAAGCTTAGAGACAACGAACCTTTTGAAATTGCGATCAGACGATTTAAACGTTCGTGCGAAAAAGCAGGTGTCTTATCGGAATCAAGGCGTCGTGAATTCTATGAAAAACCGACTGAAGAACGCAAACGTAAAGCTGCAGCTGCTGTGAAAAGACATTTAAAAAAACTTTCTCGTGAGCGCTATGCACTAAAAAATCTGCGTCGAGGCAGACCTTCCACATAACCCTCAGATCAATTATCTGATGTCAGATAACCTTAATTTAAAAATTCGTTCTGAAATGAAAACCGCCATGAAAAGTGGCAATAAAATCAGATTGGGCACAATTCGCTTGATGATGGCAGCGATCAAGCAGCGTGAAGTTGACGAGCGCACCACGATGAATGACGACCAGGTCATCGCTATTCTGGATAAAATGCTCAAGCAACGTCGCGAATCCATCAAGATGTATACCGATGCAAGTCGCAATGATTTAGCTGAAGCTGAACAAGCCGAAATCCTGGTGATACAGGAATTTTTACCTGAAGCCTTGGGCGAAGCTGAAATTGACAAAATGATCAGCGACACAATCCAGGAAACTGGTGCCGAATCTATGCGTGATATGGGCAAAGTCATGGGTAAACTTAGACCATTAATGCAAGGGCGCGCCGATATGGCTCAAGTGAGCTCACGCATCAAAGAGCTGTTAACCTAAATCTAAACTGCCTTTTGGTCTCAGAGCTAAGCGCATTAACCCTGCCCGCTTGAAGCCTTTCATACGCGGCATTGATGCAAATGACTGGCAGAATCCCCAAAGACTTTATCGACAATCTGGTTACTCGTATTGACCTGATTGAACTCATCAATGCCAGGGTACCACTTAAAAAAACCGGCAGCAACTACACTGCACGCTGCCCTTTTCACAACGAAAAAACCCCCAGCTTTAGCGTTAATCCCATAAAACAGTTTTATTATTGTTTTGGTTGTGGCGCCAGTGGAGATGCCATTGGTTTCCTGACCAATTATGATCGACTCAGTTTTCCCGAGGCAATTGAAGAATTAGCAACACTTGCTGGAGTGGACGTGCCTTATGAAGAGGGTACACAAGCATCCAAACCCAGCGAAGATTTTACTGAATTGTATGAGCTGCAACAATCAGTATCTAAATTTTATCAGCAAGCCTTGATTAAGCACCCACAGGCACAGCAAGCACGCGAATTTTTGAACAACCGAGGTCTTGATCAAACAACAATAGAAAAGTTTGAAATTGGCTATGCTCCCCCCGAATGGCAGAACCTTCCTTCCGAGTTAAATTTTAATCCCGACAAGCTAAAACAATTAGGCTTGTTGATTGAAAAAGAAGACGGGCACCAATATCATCGTTTTCGTAACCGTATAATGTATCCGATCCGCGATCGTCGTGGACGTGTCGTTGGATTTGGTGGCAGGGTACTCGATCAATCCACTCCTAAATATCTAAATTCACCTGAAACACCAATATTTCACAAACACAATGAAATATATGGGTTACATCAGACATTGCAAACTAATGATCGTCTACAACAACTGCTGGTCGTCGAAGGCTATATGGATGTGATTAGCTTATCCCGACACGGTATTTCATATTCGGTAGCAACGCTTGGAACCGCCAGTAGTCGCGAACAATATGAGCTGTTGTTTCGTTATTGCAAACATCTGGTGCTCTGTTTTGATGGCGATCAGGCCGGACAGACCGCAGCCTGGCGCGCAATTAAAATAATTTTGCAAACACTGCGTGCAGAGCGCCAGATTCGTATTATGCAATTGCCCGAAGAACATGACCCCGATTCACTGATTCAAGAACAAGGCCATGATGATTTTTCAAACAGCATTAACAACGCGACAGTGCTTTCAGACTTCTTTTTTGATTATCTAGCTAAACAGCATGATCTAAGCACCATCGAAGGGCGATCAGCTCTGGTTAGAACAGCAAAACCACTGATTGCTGAAATCCCGGATGAAACCTATGCTCAATTAATGCAAGCGCGTTTGGCAGAACTTGCACAGATTTCTTTTTCATCAAACACACCAAGACCTGCTCGAACCAGCAATCATCAACCCAGGACACAATTTGATTCAAGACCATCACTGGTTAAAACAGCGTTCAATCTACTACTACAAAACCCTGATTTAATTCAAGTACTCAACCAGCAACCGACTGATTGGAAAATGATCAAAGATCCTGATATTGCTGTACTGTTATTACTCTACGAAACAATCGACAACAATCCAGAGAGCAGTTTTTTATCATTGATGAAACAGCTTGAGCATCACGATGAGTTTACTCGCATGAAATCATTAATTTCGGAAATATTGTTAGCAGAAAGTGAGATTAAAGCAGAACTGAGCGATGCGATTCATGGTCTAAACAAAGAAACCCGACAACAACGGGTTCATCAACTGGTTACCAAAGCATCTCAACAAGCTTTGAACACACAAGAAAAAGAAGAATTAAATCAATTGTTAGCTCATAAACAGCATAACAATGCAAAAATCGGGAAACACAAGTAAAAACCCATGTTAAAAATGACAGTATCACCCTTAAAAGAAAAGTTTTGTTGAAATCACTTGGCATCACGGTTTATAATTTAGGGTTGATCTACTATATTGCGTACCCCTATGTCTACAAATCAAGAACAACTAAAATTAAAAGAACTCATAGCCAAGGGTAAAGCTCAAGGTTTCCTGACTTTTGCTGAAGTCAACGATCACTTGCCTAGCGATATCGTTGATCCTGAACAAGTAGAGGATGTCATCGGAATGATCAATGACATGGGCATTGAAGTCCATGATTTTGTCCCAGATACCGATACAATTCGCCCTGATTCTGCACCTATCGGTGACGCAGACGAAGATGAAGCGGCCGAGATGGCTGCTGCTGCCTTGGCATCAGTAGATAACGAGTTCGGAAAAACCACCGACCCAGTGCGCATGTACATGCGCGAGATGGGTACGATTGATCTGTTAACGCGCGCTACAGAACTTGGTATTGCCAAGCGTATTGAAGAAGGCAAGCTTGAAGTCATCGCCGCAATTTCGCGTTCTAGCCAGGTTGTTACATTCATGCTGGATGCTTTCCAGCTGGTCAAACAAGACGAACTCAAACTCACTGATGTACTGACCGACTTTCTTGATACGGCAGAAGACCGCACAATCAACCCGGTACAGGAAAATACTGCAGCGCAAAATAACGACGAAGAGGAAGAGGTTGAAGACACGGGTCCTGACTTTGATACTGCATTAAGCAGAATCTCTGCAATTGAAAACCTGTTCAAAAAAACCCAGACTGCACTTAAAAAGAACGGCTACAGTTCTGAAACGACTCAGAAAAAATATGATGATTTGGCTGAGCCCTTCACCATCATCAAATGGTCGCCACAGTTTTTCAAATCCATGGCTGGACTTGTTCGGCATACTGTTGAGCAAATTAGAGCGCAAGAAAAAATCATCATGGATATCTGCATTAATCAGGCTGATATTCCACGCAAAGTATTCCTGAAAACATTTTCAGCGCAATCTTTTGATGCAAAGTGGTTTGATAGGTTGATAGAACAGCATTCAGACTATGCAAGCACACTGAAAACACACAAACAGGAATTACAGCGCTCACAAAGTAAACTGCATGCAATAGAAGAAGAAAATGGTCTAACTATAGACGATATTAAAGATATCAATCGGCGCATCAGCATTGGTGAAGCAAAATCTCGCCGCGCCAAGAAAGAAATGATTGAGGCCAATCTCAGGCTGGTTATTTCAATTGCCAAAAAATATACGAATCGCGGATTACAATTTCTCGATTTAGTACAAGAAGGTAATATCGGCTTAATGAAAGCCGTCGATAAATTCGAGTATCGACGTGGTTACAAATTTTCTACCTATGCAACGTGGTGGATTCGACAGGCAATAACCCGTTCAATTGCAGATCAGGCGAGAACCATTCGAATTCCGGTACATATGATCGAGACAATTAACAAACTAAATCGAATTTCGCGCCAAATGCTTCAGGAGATGGGACGAGAAGCAACGCCTGAAGAGCTTTCAGAACGAATGGAAATGCCGGAAGACAAAGTTCGCAAAGTTTTGAAAATTGCAAAAGAGCCAATCTCGATGGAAACCCCAATCGGAGATGATGAAGACTCACATCTTGGTGATTTTATCGAAGATTCTCGTGCGATGTCTCCGGTCGAATCTGCAACTTCCGAAGGCTTACGCGAAACGACAGGTAACATTTTAGCTAGCTTGACAGCAAGAGAAGCCAAAGTGCTCAGAATGCGCTTCGGTATTGATATGAATACCGATCATACATTGGAAGAAGTTGGCAAACAGTTTGATGTAACCAGAGAACGCATTCGACAAATTGAAGCAAAAGCGTTACGTAAATTACGTCATCCAACCCGATCTGAATCTTTGAAAAGTTTCCTTGATTCAGATTAACGTCAACTCCGATCTAAAACAACAGCGTAACAAGAGAAAACGGTATTAGGCTATAATGGCCAAGCTATAGGATTTCCCGAATCCAGGTCTAAGTTTGTCAGCTGAATAACAACTGACAAAGTACTTTTGCAGCACATGAAAGCAAAACTGCATAAGCAATATCGGGCCCTTAACTCAGTTGGTTAGAGTAGTGGACTCATAATCCATTTGTCGAAGGTTCGAGTCCTTCAGGGCCCACCACTATTCAAATAAGTTCGAATACCCTGATCCATCAACCGAATGGGAATACTGGCGGCCACTTTCCGGTAACAATCAACCACCTCTTTCGGTAATGGTGTCCTAATATAAGGTAACTTGTGCTCAAAAAATCATGGTGCGCGTTTCTTGAAACTACTTTGTCTAATAGTAGTTTCACCGTCTCCAAGCGCATTCGTAGCATCATAATCCTTTGTATTCTATAGAAAACAACATTTCAACCTGAAAATTCTTGTACCCATTATATTCTCGCCCTTCAAGGGCTACCATCGGCGACAACTATCCTGACACAAGGGTACTCGTTACTCCAGCCTGGACAACAAGTGATTATTAATTAACTTTGGTATGGTTTAGCACCTCACTTCGCAACAATCCACAATCTTTAACTATTTACCGGATTAATACCTCATTCTATTAAACATGCAGTGACAGCATTGCTGTTGTAAAATTAGTTGATATTTCACTGAAAAAATCATATTTCCAATGGCTGACCTACAATTTTATTCGGTTCGATTATTACTGTTGATCAGTAGCACGCTAACACTGAATACAGCGGTTAATTCAGAAACTGTTAGTGATACTGAACTCTCTTCTAAGTCATCAAGGATTAACATGCCCCATTCTCCAGCATTACAACAGCGCCTTCAGCAGTCGCTTGCTGCTAAAGGGAAAACCTACAAGCCCCGCACTGAACATTTGCAGACAGATGGCAAGCCTATTTACTTGAATCGGTTGATTCTGGAAGACTCTCCATATCTTATCCAGCATGCCCATAATCCGGTGGATTGGTATTCATGGGGTGATGAGGCGTTTAGTGCGGCAAAACGTGAAAACAAGCCGGTTTTTCTGTCGATAGGTTATTCAACCTGCCATTGGTGTCATGTAATGGAGGAAGAGAGCTTTGATAATCCTGAGGTTGCTAAAATTCTCAATGAATATTTTATTAGCATCAAGGTTGATCGTGAACAACGACCCGATATCGATTCTGCATATATGTCCGCAGTGATGATGATTACCCAGCACGGCGGCTGGCCGATGAGTAGTTTTCTAACCCCTGAAGGTAAGACTTTTTTTGGTGGAACTTATTTTCCACCAGATCGGTTTGCTGAACTACTGTTGCAAATAGCACAGGCATGGGAGCAACAACCAGATCAATTAAAAACCCAGGCAGAACAGATTGCGAAAGCAGTGGCTAATGTCAACGAAGCAAAAGCCAAAGGTGATGCAATTAGCGACTCATTAACCAAGCAGGCCGCTCAAGCAAATCTTGAGAGTTTTGATGCGCGTTTCGGTGGCTTTAGTTCGGCTCCCAAATTTCCGAATGAACCAACGTTGCTGTTTTTGCTCGACCAGAATCGTCGCCATCCCGATAAATCTGTTACTGTCGCGTTGAGAAAAACTCTTGATGCCATGGCTCAAGGCGGTATTTATGACCAGATTGGTGGTGGCTTTGCGCGCTATGCAACGGATACGCACTGGCTAATTCCGCATTTTGAGAAGATGCTCTACAACCAGGCATTGCTGGCTCGTGCTTATACTCAATCCTGGCAGCAAACCGGCAATCAAGCCCACCAAAGAGTTGCGCGTCAAACACTGGACTATGTGTTACGTGACATGACAACAGCCTCGCATGGTTTTTACTCTGCCACTGACGCTGACAGTGAAGGCGAAGAAGGGTTGTTTTTCCTGTGGACAACGCAGCAAATTAACACCTTGCTAAAACCTGATGATGCAACGTTTATCAATAAGTTGTTTGGTATCAGTAAACAAGGAAATTTTGAGGGGAAAAATATTCTCAACTTACCGGTTTCACTGACGACATTTGCAGAACAGAACAAGCGATCTGCTACAGATGTTTATCAACAACTCGATACAATTCGCGAAATAATGCGCCAGGAACGCGAAAAACGTATTCATCCGCTGCGTGATGATAAAGTTGTTACCGCCTGGAATGGCATGATGATTACCGCGCTTGCCGAAGCCGGATATGCTTTACAAGAGCCTCGTTATACCAGCGCAGCAATTCAGGCGGCTGAGTTTCTATGGAAGATTCATCGCAAGCAGGATAACTCACTGTGGCGTGCCTCCTTAAATGATAATGCCTCGATACCTGCCAGTCAGGAAGACTACGCATATCTGGCAGAAGCGTTTTTGAGTTTGTATGATGTTAGTGGCGAATCGCACTGGCTGGATCGCGCTAAAACACTCACCGATACCATGTTAGAGAAATTCTGGGATGCTAAGGAAGGTGGTTTTTTTATGAATGAACCATCTCAAGCTGTGCCTATTCTGGCGCGCCCAAAAGATCTTAATGATGGCGCAATTCCTTCCGGAAACTCGGTTGCCTTACGCGTACTGGCAATGTTGACTCGACGCACAGACAACTTGAGTTATGAAAACCGAGCTCGCAATACACTTGGGGCGCTTGCCGGATCGGTCAAATCCTATCCTGCCAGCTATGGCTATTTGCTGATGGGGCGCGATGAACTGGAACACGGCGCAACTGGCAGCATTCAGTACGCTGCAAAAGGCGCTGTTCGTATCATCGGCAAGATGAAGGGAAATGGCGTTGTGACTATTTCGTTAGCCATGAAACCAGGCTGGCATATCAATGCCCATAAACCACTGGATACTGCTTTAATCCCAACCACAATCACCTTGCCAGAAACGCAATCAGGCTGGTCACTGCAATCTATAGTATATCCGGAACCGATTACCAAAACACTACTATTTCAGCAACAACCACTGGCGTTGTACGAAAACACTACGCGTTTGCAGGCACAAATAAAAGCAAATACAGACCATCGCCATCTAATCCCGTTACAGATTAACTTGCAAGCCTGTAACGATAAACATTGTCTGGCACCTGAAACCATCACCTTGCAAATCTCTTCATTCCTAAAAGAAACCTCATGAGTAAGACGCGTATAGAAAAAGATAGTATGGGCAATCTAGCTGTTCCGGCTGATGCACTGTATGGAGCGCAAACCCAGCGCGCGATTGATAATTTTCCGGTCAGCGGCATACCCTTGCCAGCCGAGTTTATTAAATCAGTTGTGCAAATTAAAAAAATTGCCAGTCAGGTCAATCAACAATTGGGGTTGCTTGATGATGCTAAAGCTGCGGGCATAGAAAAAGCTGCTGATGAAATTATAGCCGGACAACATGCCGATCAATTTCCAGTTGACGTTTTTCAAACCGGATCTGGCACCAGTACCAATATGAATGTCAACGAGGTCATCGCCACATTGGCTACACACTATAGCGGTGAAACTGTCAGCGCTAATGATCATGTCAACATGGGGCAAAGCAGCAACGATGTGATTCCGACAGCAATTCATCTCAGTGCAGCGTTGCTCACCCACAACCATTTAATTCCAGCGCTCAAAACTTTGCTGGAGACACTTGACTTGAAGGCCCAAGAATTAGAAACAGTTGTTAAAACCGGGCGCACTCATTTAATGGATGCCATGCCGATTCGTATGGATCAGGAATTGGGCGCATGGGCCGCTCAAATCCGCCACGGACTGGATCGACTTCACGATACATTACAGCGTGTTTATGCCATTGCTCAAGGCAGTACAGCTGTAGGAACCGGCATCAATGCCCACCCACAATTTGCAGAGCGCTTCGCCCAACAATTGGCAATCGAAACCCGATTAGCATTTCACCCCAGCGAATCATTGTTTGAAAGCCTGAGCTGTCAGGATGCAGTCGTGGAATTATCCGGTCAACTCAAAGTCATTGCAGTCAGCATGATGAAAATCGCCAATGACTTACGCTGGATGAACAGTGGTCCACTCGCAGGTCTCGGAGAAATCAGCTTACCCGCACTACAACCCGGCAGCAGCATCATGCCAGGCAAAGTCAACCCGGTTATTCCAGAAGCAGTCACCATGGTAGCAGCGCAAGTTATTGGCAACGACACCACTATTACCATTGCCGGACAATCAGGCAATTTTCAACTCAATGTCATGCTGCCAGTTATCGCTTACAACGTATTACAAAGCATAGAACTGCTCGGTAATGCAACAAGCTTGCTAGCAGAAAAAGCCATCAAAGGTTTTGAAGTACGAGAAGACACATTACAAAAAGCGCTAAACCGAAATCCAATTCTGGTGACTGCGCTCAATCCCATCGTCGGTTATCTAAAAGCGGCCGAAATTGCAAAAACAGCGTATCAACAAAATCGTCCTGTCGTTGATGTCGCCGAAGATCTTACAGATATCCCGCGCGCAAAATTGGAACAGTTGTTGGAGCCAGTGCATCTGACTAGAGGTGGGTTGGAATCTGATGATTAAAAGGCGCCAATTATCAGCACCCCGATGCTAAAGATTATGAGAAGCAAAATCAGCCAACCGTGAACGTTCACCGCGCATTAAAGTAATATGCGCGCTGTGTTGCCAGTGTTTAAATCGATCAACCGCAAAGGTAAGTCCTGAGGTTGTGGCGCTTAAATATGAGGTATCAATTTGTGCTAAATTTCCCAGGCAGACGAATTTAGTTTGTGGGCCCGCTCGGGTAATCAGAGTTTTCATTTGTTTGACAGTGAGGTTCTGTGCTTCGTCAAGAATGATATAACGGTTTTGAAATGTGCGTCCGCGCATAAAGTTGATCGATCTGACCTTGATGCGGCTCATCAGCAATTCTTCTGTGCTGGTTTTTTTCCAGCCATCTTGCCGGGAAGAGTTCCCAAGTAGCTCCAGGTTATCCATTAAAGCACCCATCCATGGAGCCATTTTTTCTTCTTCGCTACCCGGTAGATAGCCGATGTCTTCACCAACTGAAATAGTTTCTCTGGTCATAATGATTTCTTGATAGCTGCTGTCATCCATCGTCATTTGTAATCCGGCAGCCAATGCAAGTAATGTCTTGCCTGTGCCTGCATTGCCCAGTAAGGTGACAAAATCAATAGCAGGATTAAGCAGCATATTCAATGCGAAATTTTGGTGAGAATTAAGCGCTTGTATGCCCCAGGTTTGTTGTGATTGATAATCAATCAGTTGAGCAAGAACAGCAGTGTTGTTATCAATTGAAACAACACTGGCTTGAAATTCCGGCTCTTGCCTGGAAATGATAAATTGATTGGGATACCACTGATTAACCTGTTCAGATTCGATCTGATAATACGTTTTAGTATCCTCTGACCAACGACTGAATTTGCAATCACTAATCCAGAAATCAGCATCGAGCACCAGGCTTCCACTGTAGAGCAGGTCAATATCATCAAGTGCTTTTGCGTTGTTGTAATCTTCAGCAATAATACCGAGGATACTGGCTTTTATTCTAAGTTTGATATTTCTTGAGACTAGAATAATTTCCCCGGCAGGATGCTGCGCTTGCAGTGCAAGCATGTTGCCTAGTATTGCGTTATCCGAACTGTCTGCTGATAACGAGTCTGGCAGTTGGCTTGAGATATGTTCAAATTGGAAAAACAATTTGCCTTGGCAGTACGAGTCAAAATTGGAAGCTAACGGATGTTGATTAAGCGAGACACCTTCGTGTAAGTTTTTTGAGTCGACAGTTCTTACTAGTGCGTCAAGAAACAGGTTGATTTGGCGTATGTTCTGAGTGGTCTCTGTGGTCTTTTGCTTAGTATGATCCAGCGCTTCTAAAACTGAAAATGGTAGAAAAATATTGTGTTCTTGAAAGCGAAAAATAGCGCTGGGATCATGTACCAGAACACTTGTGTCCAGTACAAATAATTTTTCACCGGATTGTATGGGGCTCATAGTTGGAATAATTTAGCGTTGATTAACAAGTGAATTGGTAATCGAATGGGGTTGGCTGTAGCTGTCTTAAAACAATTGTGCTTTGATCAATGTTTATTTAATGCACGTTCCTGTGACTATTTTGTCGTGTGTTGACGTATTGTTTCCAGCACCAATTCCGCATGTCCTTTAACTTTTATTTTACGCCACTCGTTGATAAGCACTGAATTTGGGTCAATCAGGAAAGTGCTGCGTTCGATGCCACGAACTTGTTTTCCATACATATTTTTCATCTTGATTACATCAAATAAATTGCAAATTGTTTCATCAGGATCAGCGATTAATTGAAACCGGAAGTCATATTTGGCTTTAAATTTTTCATGCGCTGCCAGGCTGTCCCTGGAAATACCAAAGATAACAGCATCAAGCGCTTCAAACTCATTAAAGTGCATATTAAAATCCTGCCCTTCTTTGGTGCAACCAGGCGTATTGTCGCGTGGGTAAAAATACAAAACCAGGTATTGTCCACTGTAATCAGAAAGTTTGAAGCGTTGATCGCCAGTCGCGTCGCCTTCAAAATTTGCTAGAGATTCTCCGAGTGTTATCGGTGACATTGTTTGCTCCTGTAGTCTCAATAAATTTTGACCGGTTCCAAAATAGCGTCGATGTTAGCGTTATCACAAAAGTCCAGAAACTCTTCGCGCAGACTAATAATATGAGCATTGGCAGGAATAGCAATACTGAGGTTGATACAAAATAACTCTACCATTACTTTGCTTGCAGGATTACGACAGGTTTTGATCTGGGTAATCAATATATTCTGTGTTTGCAAAAATCGCGTCAATTCTTGCAAGATGCCGTTTCGATCGGCCGCATAGACTTCGATTGTATAAGGTAGATATGATTGACTTGGTTTCCAATCTTCTGCCCGCGATAAATTAATTTGTAATCCTGGTTCGGATTCCAGTTGTTTCAGAGTGTTTTCAAGCCGGGCAATTTCGTGCCAATCACCAGTCGCCATGATGTGTCCAGCGGAAATACTTTCCATCACATCTGAATGGCATTCTCTCACTGTACAGCTGGAATCTACAACAATTTCGAGTAGTCGGATGACCAGGTTAGGTTGTTGTTGGCCTAAAAAAGTAAGTGCTAGTTGCATCAGTCCTAAAAATAGTGAATATAAAACAGCATCAGTTTAACATGACTGTGCCAATATTTTTCTTCATCACCACGGCTATAGTGCAAGAATATATTTCTTGGTTGCTTTGAATGCTTGTAACACCTGACAGCCAAAGGTAATATGGAGTATTTAATTAGAGCCAGGAAAACAGCTAAATGATACGCGGTAGCATTGTCGCATTAGTCACCCCCATGCATGAGAATGAGCAGCTTGACTGGAACAGTCTTGATGGCTTAATAGAGTTTCATATCGATCAACAGACCGATGCTATTGTTGCTGTAGGCACCACTGGTGAATCTTCAACACTGAATGAAAACGAGCATTGTGAGGTGATTGCCAGAGTGGTCAAACAGGTCGCTGGTCGTGTGCCAGTGATTGCTGGCACGGGTTCCAATTCAACGCAAGAAGCGATTGCTTTAACCAGGAAAGCTGCTGAAGTTGGTGCGAATGCTTGCTTGCTGGTAACCCCATATTATAACAAGCCTACTCAGGAGGGTTTGTATTTGCATTACAAAGCAATTGCCGAAGCTGTTGATATTCCACAAATTCTATATAACGTTCCAAGTCGAACGCACTGTGATTTATTACCTGAAACAGTCATACGGCTGGCATCGATAGCCAATATTATTGGACTGAAAGAAGCGACGGGAGAGATTGAACGGATTGATCAACTACGTTCAGGCTGTCCTGGTGATTTTTTGCTGTACTCAGGAGATGATGCAACAGCATGCGAATTCTGTTTACATGGAGGACATGGCGTTATCTCGGTTACGGCTAACGTTGCACCGCGCTTGATGCACGATATGGTTGAGGCGGCAACTGCGGGAGATCGCAACCAGGCTGAATCGCTTGATACAAAACTTGAAGCATTACATACAGATCTATTTATTGAATCCAATCCGATTCCTGTAAAATGGGCAGTTCATGAGATGGGTTTGATGCCAGTCGGTATCCGCTTACCGTTAACAAGACTCAACCCTGGTTTTGAACAAACAGTCCGTGCTGCTATGCAATCGGCAGACGTGAACTAGATTGCATCCAGTCAAATCAAATACCACAACGATGAAACTAAATGATTAACTCTATCATGCGTGCAGGATTTTTTGCCTGGCTAATGCTACTGAGCAGCTGTTCTTTTTTCCCTGATAAAGAAAAACAGTATTTGCAAAGTTCTGAGCTAGCAGCATTGCAATTACCACCAGATTTGCAAAAAGAGGTGGACTCAAATTTGTCGGATACGGTACAAAACAATGTCACTCAGCAGGATCAACAAGTCGCGACAAGTGATGATAGCGCAGACTATTCTGAAGAAAATAATAACCGAATGCCCATGTTGGTGGATGTTGTAAAACAGCCTATCCACATTGAGTTTTTTGATGGCTATGACAAGACTTGGCGTACAGTAGGAAAAGTACTGGCACATATGGGACTTGAAGTGCTTGATCGAGATGAAGAAAATGGTCAGTATTACATTGTTTATGAAGAAGATTCCGAGCCCGTTGAAGAGAGTATTTGGTCATTTTTGGCATTCTGGCGCGATGAAAATCAGCATGAAGAATATGATTTTCGCGTTAAACTATTTGCGGATGAGGGTACAACACGCGTTTTAATTCTAGACTCTGATGAGCAACCAGTGGTCGAAGGGCCAGGGCGCAAGTTGCTGGCTAAAATCTATCAAGCATTGTAATTCAAGATTTGTAAGTATTTAATCTTCTTGGTTTTTTAACTGTTTCCTAAGTGATTGGATTTTCAGCTCCATACCAACAATTTTTATTCAACCATATTTAATCTAACAAGCTTCCTCTGATCTTAACTATGCAGGCTATTCCTGGTTCACGAGTATTTTCACCATTTCGCCATGCGCGGCTGTTAGAACAACTTAAAACATGTGAACCCGTCATTTCCGGTTTACATGCAAGCTACCACCATTTTATAGACCTGGAACAACCGCTAGATGCATTGCAAGTCAGTCAGCTGCAATCATTGTTGCAGTATGGAGAGCAACCACCGATCAATTTAGTTCAATCCAATGAAGTCTGGGTGATTCCGCGTATTGGTACCATTTCACCCTGGTCAAGCAAGGCGACTGAGATTATCCAGCGTTGCGGACTGAATACGATCCATCGCGTAGAGCGCGGTATTTGCTATCACATTGAGTGTGTTGATGGGCAAACACTGGATTTTCTGCAAGAATCGCAATTAACGGGCTTACTCTATGATCGGATGACAGAAAGTCTGGTTAGTCGGAACAATTTAGATCAAATATTTCAACATTCACAACCAGCTCCACTTGTTGTTATTCCTGTTGTGACTGAAGGACTTGATGCGTTGTTGCAAGTCAATCAGACATTGGGGCTGGGATTGTCTCAGCAAGAGATTAACTATTTGCTGGAGAGTTATCTGGAATTTGGCAGAAATCCGACTGATGCAGAGCTGGTAATGTTTGCACAGGTGAATTCAGAACATTGTCGGCATAAAATTTTTAATGCAGACTGGGCGATTGATGGCGAAAAACAGCCCATGACCTTGTTTGAAATGATCCGTCATACCACCAATACCAGTCCTGGTGGCGTGCTATCGGCTTATCATGACAATGCTGCTGTTATAGAAGGTGCGCTCACTGAAAATCTAACACGAGATTTAAACACTGGTCGCTACGACTATCAGCAAGGGCATAGTCATATTGTCATAAAAGTTGAAACCCACAATCATCCGACGGCTATTTCTCCACATCCAGGAGCGGCGACTGGTGTTGGTGGTGAAATTCGGGATGAAGGCGCAACTGGTCGTGGTTCCAGTAGTAAGGCTGGTCTGAGTGGCTTCTCAGTTTCGCATTTGCGAATTCCGGAGTATCCAAGACCGTGGGAAGATGATTTTGGTAAACCAGATCATCTGGCTTCTGCACTGGATATTATGCTCGAAGCACCAATTGGTGGGGCGGCATTTGGTAATGAATTTGGCCGCCCTAATTTGGCTGGCTATTTCCGAACATTTGAACAAACCGACAACCAACAGCCCGAAAAAATCAGACGTGGCTATTTGAAACCAATCATGATTGCCGGTGGAGTTGGAACCATACGTACCAATCAGATTGAAAAACAGGAGATCCCGTCTGGCGCTTGTATCATTGTACTGGGTGGCCCGGCAATGTTGATTGGTTTGGGCGGAGGCGCTGCATCATCACGCACCACAGGACAAGGCAGTGAAGCTTTGGATTTTGCATCAGTGCAACGTGAAAACCCTGAAATGCAACGACGCTGTCAGGAAGTCATTACTGCCTGTTGGTCGCAAGGTAAAAATAATCCGATTTTGAGTATTCATGATATTGGTGCTGGTGGACTATGTAATGCCGTGCCAGAACTGGTACATGATGCTGGACGAAGCGGTTGGTTTCAGCTCAGAGATGTTCCGTGTGCTGATCCAGGGATGTCGCCCATGGAAATCTGGTGCAATGAAGCTCAAGAGCGTTTTGTGCTGGCAGTTAAGCCAGCCGATTTGGTGCGATTTAGTGCAATTTGTGAACGTGAGCGCTGTTTGTTTGCTGTTATTGGTGAGTCGACTTCAGATCAGCAATTGATTGTCGAGGACAAGCAGTTTCAAAACCGTTCTGTTGATTTACCAATGTCATTATTATTCGGCAAGCCGCCACGTATGTTGCGCGATACTACCCACAAACAAATCAGCCAGGCTGAATTTCAACTCAAAGATATTAAATTTAAGGATGCGGTAAAACGTGTTTTGAGCTTTCCTGTTGTTGCCGACAAAAGCTTTTTAATCACCATCGCAGATCGGTCTGTTACTGGTTTGGTGTGTCGCGATCAAATGGTCGGGCCTTGGCAAATTCCAGTTGCCGATGTGGCTGTCACAGCTGCTGGATTTAAGTCTTACGCAGGTGAAGCAATGGCGATGGGCGAGCGTTCACCATTGGCTGTCAGTAATGCACCAGCTTCGGGGCGCATGGCAGTCGCAGAAGCGATTACCAATATTACGGCAGCGAATATTCAACAACTCAGTGATATCAAGCTGTCTGCTAACTGGATGGCGGCGGCGAATGCAACGGGCGAAGATGCTTTGCTTTACGATACAGTTAAAGCAATCGGCATGGAATTGTGTCCTGCTCTGGGAATTGCTATTCCTGTGGGCAAGGATTCTCTGTCCATGCAGACTTCATGGCTAAATAATGGACAGGACAAATCAGTTGTTTCTCCGGTTTCACTGGTTGTTACCGCGTATGCGCCTGTGCTGGATGTACGCAAAACTCTGACTCCTGAGCTGCGTGATGTTGATCAAGATACAGTATTAATTTTAATTGATTTAGGACAAGGTCAAAATCGACTAGGCGGTTCAGTGCTGGCACAAGTCTATGGTGAAATCAGCGGCGTAGTGCCAGATTTAGATTCACCAGACCACTTGAAACAGTTGTTTGCAGCCATTCAACAACTTAATCAGCAATCATTGTTGCTTGCCAGTCATGATCGTTCTGATGGTGGTTTACTGGCAACGCTCTGTGAAATGGCCTTCGCGGCCAGATGTGGCTTACAGATCGAGCTTGATACTGTTGGCAACGATGCGCAGTCAGCCTTGTTCAGCGAAGAGCTTGGTGTGGTTATTCAAGTCAGGCTAACAGACTTACAAACAGTGCTTGAGGTATTGAGCCAACACACATTACAAACCTGTAGCCATGTGATTGGCAAACCTGTTCAACAGCAAACCATTTGTTTTCGGTGGCAGGGTCAACAGGTGTTGTCAGAATCACGTTCAGCGTTGCAAAAAACCTGGTCAGAGACCAGTTATCGTATGCAAGCACTGCGTGATAATCCAAATTGTGCTCGTCAGCAATATGAGTCTATTGATGCTGATGATCCAGGTTTAAATGTCGATCTTACATTTGATCTGTCGGAGACAGCGCTGGCACCAGCGTTATTAAAGACTCGCCCGCGCATTGCCATATTGCGCGAACAAGGCGTGAACGGACATGTAGAAATGGCGGCAGCATTTGATCGCGCCGGATTTGAATCAATTGATGTTCATATGAGTGATTTGTCGTCAGGACAACATGATTTGCAAGATTTTACCGGTTTGGTGGCCTGTGGCGGCTTTTCCTATGGCGATGTGCTGGGTGCTGGTGGCGGTTGGGCTAAATCTATCTTGTTTAATACGCAGTTGAAGGAGATGTTTCAACAATTCTTTGAAAACCCTGATCATTTTGGTTTAGGCGTTTGTAATGGTTGCCAGATGTTTTCACATTTGCGTGAATTGATTCCTGGTGCTAATCATTGGCCAGCATTTCAGCGCAATGCTTCTGATCAATTTGAAGCCAGGGTCTCGCTGGTAGAAATTATGCCATCACCATCAATTTTTATGCAAGACATGGTTGGCTCAAGGTTGCCGGTTGCAGTTGCGCATGGAGAAGGAAGCGCTGAATTTGGTGATGATATTAACCAGACAGTGCAATCAGAACTGGTCGCGCTACGCTATGTTGATCATCATGGCGTAGCGACTGAGCAATATCCAATGAATCCCAACGGTTCTCCGCTCGGAATAACCGGGCTAACCAATACCGATGGACGTTTCACCATTATGATGCCACACCCAGAACGATGCTTTCGAAGTATCCAGAACTCTTGGCATCCTCAACAATGGGGTGAAGATGCCCCGTGGTTGCGGATGTTTTTGAATGCCAGAAAGTGGGCGGGATAACTGTCTTAAGCAGACAAGGTTGTTCAATAACCCCTGAATCAAATTTATACACAACCCACCACTATGCTTCAGCCTGCCTCTGTTTAATATTATAAAATCTTGGTCGGCATGATGCCGATAGGCACACAATTATGCTATGCTCTTACCAGTGAAAGCATATAATTGGAATTCAGATAAAAACCGGAAACTCATTGAAGATAGGGACATTTCCTTTGAAAATGTGATTTTTCATCTGCAAAATAATGATGTGCTTGATGATATAGAGCACCCAAACAATAAAGAATATCCTAATCAACGCGTATTTATTGTTAATATTGATGACTACGCTTACTTGGTTCCATATGTTGAATCTGAGAATGAAGTATTCCTTAAAACCGTTATTCCAAGCCGAAAAGCAACCAAGAAATATTTGAAAGGCAATAAATGAAAGTTAAACTTGATAAGTACGAAGAAGAGATTTTAGCTTCCTATGAGGCGGATGAGTTTGTGTCTGTAATGACGCCAGAGCGAAAAGAAGAAATTAAAAAAATTGCTAAACATACATTCAAGAAAGACAAACGAATAAACATTCGTATCTCAAATAGAGACTTGGTTGCCATTCAAAAACGTGCATTAGAAGAAGGTATGCCTTACCAAACATTGGTTTCAAGTATTCTTCATAAATATATTTCTGGAAGTTTGCGTGATATTATGACTGACAAGGTGGAATAAACCTTTTATGGTGGCTCCTGCCGTTCAAACCACGAGGAGCCATTGGGTATACCTTCTACAAGCCTGAACAGACCACTATAGATAAGACGCCCATAAAACTTGCCCCTAGCACTATGCGCAAATAGTTGTTTCTCACCGCCAATTAGCCAAAGAATTTCTAGTCCATCTTCGTCTAACCATCCATTTAAACTTTGACTATCCATCAATGCGTAGCTTGGCCCATATTGTTTTATACTAGGATCACGAAAGATCGTTTGTCTGTTATTTTCCCACGAACCACAATCCCCTAGAGTTCTTTTAAGGTCAAGGCCTTCCACAAGTTCCTTTGCAGGAAGGTAAAAAGATAAAGAGTGATCAAGCGAGAAATCCACACTACCGGTTTCCCATTCATATTCAGAAACAGGTACAAAATGCCTGGTTGGTATTTCATCTCTACAACTACAATCAATATCATGCCAACCTGACATAAATTTGCTTACTGGGTGCCATGGATATTCGCCCAAATACCCTTGATGGTGCGTTGAAGGAATGTCAATAGTGCTAGGATCAATAAGATTTTGATTTTTTAGAATTTTTTCTACGCGTTCATAATCTGCTTTACGAATGATAATAGTATTAATCCTAAACCAACAATCTAATCTTGGGCTATCTGGATTGGTGTGAGATTTTTTTTGCTTTTCCGACCAGAATCCACGCAACACTGTCCAGTCGGTCAAGGTATCTGGCTCATTTATTCTCAAAAGTTGAGTAAAATCTGGAACTTTAGTTTCATCCCATAAATAATCTAATTGATCAGATATTTCCTCTATTCCAGCATAAGAAAAACTGTATGGCTGCCACCAAGTCTTAATTTCATTGTGATACGAACGATATTCTCCATTTTTTCTTATCCATATAGTGGGGTCAATATCTCGCAGATGTAACTGCCATGGGCCATAATATTTCTTATCCTCAATGTCGCTATAACCACGATCTATCCAGTGTACATTGTCGGATAAATGAGCAAGAAACTCATGAAATGCGATCCATTGGTATTTCTTTCCAATCCGTTCCATTGCCCCACCATTAAGGCCTCCACCTCGCCCGAAGGAACAGTTTTTTTCAAAACTAGAAAATAGTTTTTCAGACCAACCAAACTCATAAGCACGCTTACACACCCATCTTTGCGCCCATTTTCGACTGAATGGAGCCGGACGATCGTCGCTTAAACCTGAAAGCCATCTATAGTATTCTAAAGTTTCATCAGCTATTTGTGCTTTCACTTTGTCATCGAATTCTTCCTTCTTTTTTTGTTCCTGATCCATTGATTTTCTATATTCATCACTGGACAAACTTTCCAAATCAAAGCTATCGAGAAAGCCTCGAGCACCTACTCCTTCATTTTGAACTGGTTTGATTTGTTCCAGATACTCCGTTTTAACCTCACCGTGCAAATATTTTTCAGCAAATTTCTTTTTTAGATCATATCCAGTTTCTGGTTTGGATTCTGATAACGATGTCGGTGACCAGTCGTGAACACAGCCCATTGTGTAATTCCCAAAGTCACCGGGAAAGCCCATCAATGAGCTTTTGATACCTGTATATTCGTCCCCAATTAGCTCATCTATTTCTTCATTAGTGGGGTTTTCTAACGGCCATTCACTGCCATATGAAGGTCTAAAAGAATCAGTATCGACTTCATCAGAAAGCAACTCGTTATGAAGTGCAAACTCCAAAACACCACGCGCATAATCTCTGAGAAGTATATGGGGTATCGGTTTACCTTCCTTAAAGACAAGTTCATAAACTACGTTGGCTATGTCAGTAATTATTTGATCATCATGAATATTGCATATTACTCCATACGCAACTGCGTAAAGGCGCTCAACCAAATAAAGATCATTTACACTGTTAAATTCACAAATTAACTCTAGTAAAAGAGCGGGGTATTTTGAAAGAATTCTTACCAGTGACTTTGTTGATCTATCTCGAACCCTTCTATTCGGCGTTGTCAGGAACCATAACAAAATAATCGCACAAAGCCTGACTCTTTCATCTTCAACATCTTCTATGTCACCCAAACATGACCACTCAATGAGCGTCCTGACTATAGACTCTGCTTCCTCTTCTTCTGACCTATCGCCAAAAGCTATATGAATAGACCAAAAATGATCGCGCTCAGCAATCTCTTTATCAATTAAATGTTTGTGTAGCAGCTCCGCATTCCATGGGTGGTTAGGTTCTGTAGCTAGTTTTAATAATATATCCAACGCAGGATCATTATCACCGTAAAATTCTATTTGATTAAGCAGTTCTAACGTTCTTTTAGAAAATGAGTCAGGAGACCTCCAAATAACTGTATTAGAGAACATCTCATCAAGCTGCCATTTCTCAACATTCGAACCTTCAGGCAAAAAATCAACAAGTTCCTTATTGTATTTTTCAGCAATATTTATCGCCAAGGCTTCAAATATTCCAGAAATCCTATAATAGCCGTTATCTGAAATTATTTTCCCAATGGGTTGATCCAAAGAAAAAATATCGTCAATAGTACCAGCACTATATTGCTCTACAATTTGTTGTGCAATATAGTGATCACTAAATCTTTCATAAGTAAATCGAATAACAGGCCTCCCTTGCCCCTCAGGTTCATAAGAAATATCCTCTGATAAGATACCTTCGTGCAATAATTCATCAAAGAGACTATCCTCCCTGTTAACATTAGGGTCATGCTTATTAATTAATGATCTCGCTTCAGATTTAGGGATACCCGATAAATAATCTGGAAACAATGCTGATGCAAAAGCTAGTAATGCCTTTTTAATGATCTCTTCATCAGGGGTATATCGTTTATTTCTAGCGATAGTTTTCTCGATGCTTCCAAGATAAAAGTCAAACAAACTTGTTATTCCTTGCAACCCTTTAGGAAAAGAAGTCTGAGAATCAGCTTTCAGGGCTTGACAGCATGTTTTTAAGAATAAGGGGTTTGTGAATTCTGGTGCTAATATAGGTGCGCTAGGCTTAGAGATTCCCTGCTTGGACAAGTATTTTTCAGCGGCACGGTGTTCATAGCCCTGAAATCCAAAGTGCTGTATTTTAACAAGACATTCTTCATTTATGCTGTCAGGCAGAATGTATCTTAAATAGGTATTCCGGCAACTCAGTAAAATTGCAATATTATTGAACCTAGAGACATCCGACAAAAAGCTTTTCAAATGATTATGCCAATCATCTCGGTTTAAGCCTTCATTTATAGCATCAATTACTATCAGTGCTCTTGATCCAGAAGCTTCTCCTGCAGCGTCTATTGCTCCAAGAACCTGCATATCACGATACCCCTTTAAATCAACTGCATCTTTTACAAGTTCAACTGGGTTACCTCCACTATATTGCGACCCCAAGAGAAATATAGTTGGTAGATTACTATTAATCCGATAGAGGCTAATATCACAAAGCAAATGTGACTTGCCAATTCCTGCATCACCGTATAATAGTGCCGCCCTTATTTCTCCTGCTTTAACTTTCCTTGATTCGAGAAACTTGGAAAATCTCCTAACCTCACCAAAAAAACTATGAAATATACTGTTTTCAGTTTTATGTTCAGGGTTGTCTTGAATCTTTTCTATGTGGCCATCATTATAAAAATAATCATAATATTTTGATATTTCTTTAAGTAATACTTGCACATCCTGAGCATTGAACATGACATCTCTTTGATCCAATCCTTTTGATAGGATTTGGAAAACTTCTATACATCTATCATTCAACTCATTGACTTTTTCTGAATCTAGTAAAACTGGCTTTTGTTTTTGAAAAGCATTGACGAATTGATTTTTCTGCTCTCCAAGTTTTTCTATATTCTCTCCTAAATCATTCCACCAATGGTTATTCAGGCACAGGCCATCAAAGCTTTTAGAAATGGGTAAATCAATATTGAACTCTGGTGTGTATCTATCACCCAAGCTTTTACGAGCCTTGTGAGTGATTTGCTTGAATACATCAAATCCTAATATAGGCTCATTGAACCAATATAGCGCCCGACCGGAATAAAGAGGATCATCGATTGCCAGAAATAATGTGATTTCATGCTTTCCCCAGTACACAAAGTCAATATTTTGTCCTCTCTTTTGCGCTGCATCTTTCCATTTAGTTACATGTTTCTGCCATTCATTTTCAACAGATACTACCTTGTTACCACCTCTGCCTATCTTTCTGCTATCCGACTTATCGAAAGGCATACAAATAACATAGGTAGTTAAATTTGGGTGTTTTTCTAAAGCAGTTTTAAAAGACTTATCTAGCTGTTGCCAACGAGAGGGATTCATTCCATCTGGGAAATACTTAGCTTGCCAGCATATCTCAGAGTCATTATCCAATATCCAATAGCACTCCACACCAGCGTCACCGCCAGCCCCCTCCTTTTTTACAAATCTGACTCCATTCTCTGGTTTTTGTAGGTGTGCAAGCTGGCATACCAGCTCTTCAAAGCCTGAGTTTTTGCTCCCATCATGGGTTCTAATATTTGAAAAATTGATATTCACTATTTGTATTCCTTTCAAACATCATTCGTAACTCAGCGTAATCAGTAACTGCGTAACTGCGTAACTGCGTAACTGCGTAACTGCGTAACTGCGTAACTGCTCAGATTGAGCTCTATTTTGTTCAAAAGCAAGGCGAAAGCGCGGAGTTTATAGGTATAAATGAGTGCTTTCAACGCAGCTATTGGACAAAGTAGAGGGCAAGCTGAGCAGTTACCTTTAATTGGGTGAAAACGGGTGGAAAAATGGGTAGACTACTGATATGAAGGTTAATATCCCGTTAAATCATGCCACCCTAACGCTTATCGCTGAAATCGATGAGTTCAAAGGCGCGTGGGCGGCTTACCAGAAAATTTCACCAGATACATTAGCCTTAATGCGCCATGTTGCAACCATTGCAAGTGTCGGCTCTTCCACTCGAATCGAAGGAGTAAAGTTATCTGATGCTGAAATAGAGGCTTTGCTTGCAGGACTTTCAACTGAATCGTTCGCCTCACGTGATGAGGAGGAAGTGGCGGGATACGCTGAAGCAGTCAATCTGGTTTTTGATGCGTATGAAAGGATTCCGCTTAGCGAAAATTATATTTGCCAGTTGCATCAAATCTTATTGAAGTTCAGCAGTAAAGATATTCGTCATCGAGGAAACTATAAAAAACATCCGAATCATGTAGAAGCATTCGATGAAGATGGGCGTTCCCTTGGGGTGATTTTTGAAACTGCATCTGCTTTTGATACGCCAATTAAAATGCGTGAACTGGTCGAATGGTTGCAAACAACACTTGATAAGAAATTGCTACATCCGCTGTTAGCGATTGCTGCTTTTGTAGTCATGTTTTTGGCTATTCATCCGTTTCAGGATGGCAATGGGCGATTATCACGGGTGTTGACCTTGTTATTATTGCTTAAAGCAGATTATCACTATGTGCCTTATAGCTCGATTGAACAAATCATTGAAAATAATAAAGAAGCCTATTATCGCGCACTTCGCTTAACCCAACAAACCTTGGCCAATGAACAACCTGATTGGTTGCCTTGGTTGAGCTTCTTTTTGCAAACCTTAGCGAAGCAAAAACAACGTTTGGAAGCACGGTTAAAGCAGGAACAACGATTGGTTAAACAGGCTCTATCCGCGTTGGAAGAGCAGATGATGACTATCATTAACAATCGTGGGAAAGCGACGATTGGCGAGCTTGTTATATTGACAAGTTCAAGCCGGAATACATTGAAATCAAGTTTAAAAAAACTGGTCAATTTACAGTTGATTGAATTACACGGTAAAGGGCGCGGAGCGTTTTACAGGAAAACAATTGAGCGCCGAGCAAAAAGAAACGAGGATGGGTCAAGGCTTATCCTTTGAAGATGAGACACACTGTGTGAATATGCAATTG
This sequence comes from Methylococcales bacterium, assembly GCA_965224565.1. Taxonomy (GTDB): domain Bacteria; phylum Pseudomonadota; class Gammaproteobacteria; order Methylococcales; family DRLZ01; genus DRLZ01. Next base: position 1,038,433 of record CBDCZN010000001.1, read on the forward strand.
TTGATCTTTTTGAATTTAGGGTCTGTAAATCAATAAGTCATTGGGTTTTGTGCCCAGATTTAGGTTGGATTCTGTTGATCTGATTGAGAAAAACCGCAAGCGTAGTGTGCTACGTTGAGGATTTTGCGATTGAAGATCGACAGAAGATGACCTGAAGGTGGGTTGCAAAAACAGTGAGTTATTGATTTGAAGACCCTTACATGACTAGTGGCGGTATTAGAATGTAATCCCTTGGTTACTATTTGGATGGACTTTGAGATAGAATCTTTTCAACAAGTCTCAAGTCTTGTTCAGTATCAACATCAATTGCGGCTTCAACAAAAGGCAGCATAATTGGTTTGATCGATAGTGATAGCTTGTTTGACAATTGTTGTAGCGCTTGATCCAGAGTGATTTGTCTAAGCACAAAACGCATTACGGTGAACCAGCCAAGTTTGCTGATAATGCGTAACGGGTTCTTTCGGTTGTCTTCTACTTGCTTCCAGAATTCAATCAATTCGCGACCTCTGCTGGTGCGCAATGCGAATAAATTACATGAGCAGTATTGGCTGTCCTGAAATTTCCATTTAGTACGCCCAACTTCTGGATAGGCTTGCACGACCAGTTCAGTGTTAGCCAATCCAACCAGTGCATCAGCTTCGCTGTCAGTCGCCTGTTGGCAAAAATAGTCGATAATTTCAGGATTGAGCAAGGCATGATCGGCAGTGGTAATCAAGGTCGGTGTTGTCGTGGCAATCTGCTGTATTGCAAGCTGAGCGCTAGTGCAGGGAGTGGCACCGTTGTTAATCCAGCTGATGTTGTCCTGTTCTAGAAAAGACATCAAAGATGGGTTTGACGATACAATTTCTTGTGCGGGGCCGACAATGATAATCGATTCAATAGTCTTACTTTGTTGCAAGCCTTGAATAACTCGAAACAGCATTGGTGTTCCCAATACTGGTGATAATGCTTTACATGGAGCTTGCGTAACCGCTGCGACTGGATCTGAGGCGCCGCGATCGGCAGCCAGAACAATGGCGGTGAATTTTAAAGTGTCGATCATTATAAATATGCTAATTGTTTGTAACTACACAGCGTGATTTGTAACTGCTCAGATTGCCCTCTGGTTTGTTCAAGAGCAAGGCGAAAACACGGAGTTTACATGTGTAAATGAGCACTTTCAACGCAGCTATTGGGCAAACCAGAGGGCAATCTGGGTAGTTACAGTTGTTTCTCGTAAATGCGATACGTTTTGTAGACTTTGCAGCCGATGGTTTCAAGAATATTGCGCATTCTGGTGTTGTCTTCCAGAATCCAGGATAATTCAACTTCATCGATACCCCATCGTTTTGCAGGTTCTCGTAAAGCATGAATCAACATAAAACTGGCCGCAGCTGCAAAAATGTTATTTTGATGTTTTTTGCGAATCCCCATTAAAGGTACTCTGCCTGTCTTCATGGTGTGTCGTTTCAGGCGCCAGATTAGTTTAAGCCATCCGATTGGTAATAATTTTCCATTTAAATCAGCGATTATCTCGTTAAGATTGGGTAGCATAACAATCATTCCAATTGGTTCGCCATCAAGTTCGGCAAATTGAACAAAATCATTATCGATCAAATAAGATAATTGTTTACCCATGTCAGTAAATTCTTCTGATGTGAACGGAACGAATCCCCAATTGTCAGACCATGCATCATTAAATATATCTCGCAAAATGTCGAATTCAGCGACAAGCTGTTTGCGATTTAACGGTCTGATAGTGATGCTGCCTGTTGCTTTGTTGAGCAATGACTGCATATTTCGCGGAATCTCGAATTGGGATGGTAGCTTGTATACCAATAAATTCTTGACTGGTTGATAGTCGGATTCCGCAAGAAGATGTTGGTAATAAGGGAGAGCGTGTCCCATTAGAAATGAGGGCGGAGTATTAAAACCGTCAACTAGCAAACCACTTTCATCATTAATGGACAGGCTGTATGGCCCTCTTACAGAGCACATGCCTTGTTCAATGAGCCACTGTTCAGCAGTTTTGAAAAGTTGTTGTGCAATTTGCACGTCGTCAATCACATCAAAAAAACCAAAAAACCCTGTTTTGTCAGGATATCTGTCAAGATAGAGTTGATCGACCTGCGCACTGATGCGTCCAACAGGTTGATCATTAGAATAGGCTATCCATGACATCCAATTGGCATGTTTGAAGTACGGATTGAACTTGGAAACATGTATACGACGCTCAAGATCAAGCGGATGAATCCACTGCGGATCGTTGTTAAAAATCAGCTTGGGAAGGTTGATGAAAGCTGACTTTAATTGATGTGTAGTAACAGGTGTTATTTGCACTGAAGCCGCTGTTGGTAATGCCACGTGGAATAGATCTCTTATTGTAAGAAGGTTAATGAACAATGTTTCACAGTATATATATTATGAGCAGATAGATGTAGAGATTTGTTTTGTGACTGGTGAAATTTTTTAAGACGTTATACAATAGTTGGTCTAGGTGATTGCTGCCAAGTAGAATTGTGCGTTTTTATATTTGGTTCAAGAGCAAACCAGGCGGAAAACGAAAGAAACTAAAAATCGATAAATGTGTTATATTTGTGATAGTAGCAGCACTTTCTTGAAGAAAATAGTGAAGTTTTCTTGCTTGACAAACTGGTAACTGATATTATTCCCGCAACCCTTGCAATTAGGCGTGAATCAACCTTGCTTGTTGGTATTGAATTGATTCCGTGTTAAACAGTAGTATCCTGGGTGTTCCCAGGCTGGTAGAGCAGGTTTTTATCCAGCTCTTTTTTGATTGGCATTTTCGAGTTACTCAGAATGATATGGGTTTTTTAATGTCAATAAATAAGAATTTAGAAAGGGGGGAGGTGTACCTTGCACCTTGAAGCAACACCAACTATTAATACTGTGCCGTTACGGGCAGCCGATTTCAACAATCTTTCTGAAGCACTCGATTATGCAGCAGAGGGAGTGACTGGTTGTAATTTCTACACTGGTCGTGGTGAGCTTTATTCCGTACTTCCGTACTCCGTATTGAGACAACAGGCCATGCAGCTAGCAAGACGCTTGCTGAGCTTTGGTTGCAAGCGTGGTTCACGGATTACATTAATAGCCGATACACATCCTGATTTTTTACGCTTCTTTTATGCTTGCCAGTATGCAGGTCTGGTTCCTGTTGCTTTGCCAATACCGGTAACGCTTGGAAGCCACAATGCGTATGTCTCGCAAATAAAGTCATTTCTTGCCGCAAGCAAGCCAACCGTTGCCATCGCCCCAGAAGGATATCTTCCGCTTATGGAAGAAGCAGCAACGGGCATGGATATTGATTTTGTAGGTTCTCCGGATCAATTTAACCAGTTTCCTGAAGGCTCACCTGACCTAATCCCTTCAGGTCCGGATGAATTGGCTTACCTTCAATTTACTTCTGGCAGCACACGTTTCCCGCGCGGAGTAATGATTGATCAAAAAACAGTGATGAGCAATCTCACTGGAATTGCCACACATGGCGTCAAGTTACGCGAAGGTGATCGTTGTGTGTCATGGTTACCGTATTATCACGATATGGGTTTAGTGGGTCTTGTGCTAGTGCCCATTTCTGCACAGGTCTCAGCTGACTATCTGGGTACGCGTGAATTTGCAATGCGTCCGCGTCAATGGCTCAATTTGATGAGCCGTAACAAAGCAACCATCTCATTTGGCCCTCCATTCGGTTATGAATTATGTGAACGCCGTCTGAAAGCAAGTGAGGCAGAAAAACTTGACCTCAGCGCCTGGCGCGTTGCTGGTGTCGGTGCAGAAATAATTCGTTCCAGCTCGCTAGAACGCTTTGCTGACGCGCTTGCTCCTGCAGGTTTTGACCGCAAAGCTTTTATTCCATGTTATGGGATGGCTGAGTGTTCATTGGCAATTAGTTTTGCTGATCTTGAAAAACCCATTGAAGTGGATACTGTTGACGCAGATCATTTAGCTGATACCAGTCAGGCGCGACCTGCTGATATTGATGCAGCTGGTATACGGACTCGCTCATTTGTAGATTGCGGTCGTCTGTTGCCTGGTTACGAAATAGAAGTTCGTGATGCTGATGGAAAAATATTAAATGATCGCCAGGCTGGCAGTATTTATTTACGCGGCGACAGCGTGATGTCTGGGTATTATGAAAACCCTGAAGCCTCTGCTGAAGCATTATCAGATGACGGCTGGTTAAATACTGGTGATATCGGGTATCTGGTTGATGGTCGAATTTTTATCACTGGACGCGAAAAAGATTTAATTATCATCAATGGCAGAAATATCTGGCCACAGGATCTTGAGTATATTGCCGAACAGCAAGATGACGTAAGACCAGGTGATGCACTTGCATTTGCAGCTCCGGGACCCGACATTGAAGATATTGCTGTCATGGTTGTTCAGAGTCGAGAAACAGATGAGACAAAACGAACCGATCTGGTTGACAAACTGGAAGGTTTAGTACGCAACAATTTAGGTATTGAATGCTACGTTGAATTGGCACCTTTGCATACTCTGCCGCGAACATCATCAGGTAAATTATCTCGCTCAAAAGCCCAACAAAACTTTATCGATTCTCATCGCTGGGATCAACATGAGCTGACAGGGCTGCGTGCAGGCTAGATCTAAACAGCCCAATCCTCATTTAAAGACCATTGCAATAACTGGTGCTACCGGATTTGTGGGTAGCACCATCATCAGATTGCTCATATCTCAAGGCTGGCATGTCAGAGCGCTAGTTCGAAGCCCCAATAAACTAGAACAGTTCACTGATCATCCAATCGAATGGATTTATGGCGACCTTTCTAATTTTGAAAGCCTTTTTTCACTGGTTGATAATGCATATGCTGTCATTCATTGTGCGGGAACTGTACGTGGTTCCCATTTGTCAGATTTTATAGCTGCAAATGTTGAAGGGGTTTCAAATCTTGTTGCGACTATACTGGGTAACTCGTCTCAGCCGCGTTTCTTGCTGATCTCTTCACTCGCAGCCAGGATGCCAGATATCTCGGATTATGCGAAGAGCAAACGCCAAGGCGAGGATGTCTTAACAATACACACAAGTCAATTGAAGTGGACTATTCTCAGGCCTGCAGCAATCTATGGTGCTGGTGATCAAGAAATGAAACCATTGCTGGATTTATTGCAGCAAGGGATTTGTTTACAATTAAGTGACACAGATTCGCTTTTTTCGTTAATACATGTTGATGATGTTGCTCAAGCGACTGCACAATGGCTGAACAATGGCGTTGCTGAGCATGAGATTATTGAACTGGATGATGGTTTTCCAAACGGTTACTGTTGGCAGGATATTAGCAATATAGCAGCAAGCGTTTTTCATCGACCTATTCGTCGAATTTATGTTCCGCTTGTTATTCTGAAAGCGTTAGCAAATGCGAGCATTTTTGTGGCTAGAGCACTTAACCGAAGTCCGATGTTAACACCAGGTAAAGCGCGAGAATTAGCCTGGCATGACTGGGTATGTCGCAATCAACCTAAGATGCAGATAAAAAATTGGCAACCCATGCTTCAGTTTGAGCAAGGATTAAAGCGGCTTTATATTGATTAGAAAAGGTAAATAATAAGAAATCCATATATCATAGATAGCTTTAGTCAGATCCAATCTCTGTATAGGCTATCAGTCGCAACACCAGCATTTTCAGAATAGTATAACTCTTCGCACATGAACATTTAGCATTTTGTGTGCGTGATATTTTGTGGAGAGTAAGACGGAAAACCTTAGCTGTAGTCGTTCTACAGCAAGGTTTTCCAACGCAACTATCCGCAAAAAAACGCGTGCACAGGATGCTAAATGTTCATGTGTGGAGAGTATACATACATCTGTTTTGAAAATCTCATCAAGCTTGAATCAGACAGGAACAACCAATGAGTGATTACTCTGAAATTCTGGAACAATTAAACGGACTTTTAAAGCCTTATATAAATGCTGATAGCAACATTGTGTTGACTGAAAACAGTGATTTAATGGCAGATCTTGGACTGAATTCTGTCAAAGTGATGGATTTGCTACTCAATATTGAGGATGATTTTGATGTTTCCATCCCGCTGAGTGAGCTTCCAGACGTCAGAACCGTGAAAGATTTTGCATTGTTACTTCAAAAAATGACGAAAGAAAGCCAGGTATGAATTTACTCTCCAAGTTTGACAGCATAGGGTTGGAACGTGAAGAAGTTTCAAGGATTGCAGGACACAACCCGTTCAATTTTGTAATCGATGAAATACTGTCTTCAACAGAGGCTTTGGTAAATGGCAAACGAACAATATTAGCAGGTACAAATAATTATCTGGGTCTTACTTTTGATGCTGAATGTGTTCAGGCAGCCTGTGATGCGCTTGAAAATGAAGGAACTGGCACCACTGGTTCAAGAATGGCGAATGGCACATATTCTGACCACCTGGCTTTAGAAAAAGAGTTTGCAGAGTATTTTAATTGCCCTTCAGCCATCCTCTTTTCAACCGGCTATATGGCGAATCTCAGTGTATTATCAACGCTGTGTTCAAAAGACGAATTAATCGTTATTGATTCTGATTGCCATGCCAGCATATATGATGCTTGTCGCATGGGCGATGCTGAGGTAATTCGTTTTCGCCATAATAATGTCGCTGATCTGGATAAACGACTGAAACGGCTAGGTGATAAAGCCTCATCTGCTTTGGTGGTGACTGAAGGCATTTATAGTATGCTGGGAGATCAAGCTCCGTTGGCAGATATTGTCGAAGTGAAAAACCGCCATAACGCTATGCTGATGATCGACGAAGCGCATTCGTTAGGTGTGTTAGGTGAAAATGGTCGAGGCCTGGCCGAACAGGAAAACGTGGAAGATCAGATCGATTTTGTGGTGGGTACATTCAGTAAAAGCCTTGGTAGCATTGGTGGTTTTTGTGTGAGCCGCTGGCCTGAGATTGAAAATATGCGTTACGCAATGCGCCCTTATATTTTCACCGCTTCCTCATCTCCTGCAATGATTGCTTCTACCCGTAAAGCGTTAGCAAAAATGCGTGATGGAAAAAATTTGCGTCAACGCCTCTGGGATAATGCTGCGCTGTTATATCGGGGATTAAAACAGCTTGGCTTGACCGTGGGACCGGCAACAAGTCCGGTTGTTGCCGTAATCCTCGATACCGGAAAAGAGGATGCGTTGCGTTTGTGGGCAGCCCTGCTTGAGTGCGGTATCTATGTTAATCTTGTGTTGCCACCGGCAACACCTGGGACAGCGTGCTTATTGCGATGCAGTGTGAGTGCAGCACATACAGCTGAACAGATAAATGCAGTCATTGATGGTTTTGCGAAAAATGTTACGCAGACGCGCTTACAATCGGCCGTCATTTAGATATACTCTTCGCACAGGAAAATCAAGCATTTTGTGTGCGTGATATTTTGTGGAGAGCAAGGCGGAAAATCTTAGCTGTAGTCACTCTACAGCAAGATTTTTCAACGCAGTTATCCGCAAAAAAGTGCGTGCACAGGATGCTAGACTTCATGTGCGGAGAGTATAAATACCATATACTATTCATGAGCTTATTAACTGTACTTGCTAAATTACTATAGTTTGATATTATAACACTATGTTTTCCTGTAGAACCGTTTAATGAAATGATCAGTAAAAGCTTGACCGAGATAATGATGCAATCCTTTCAATCACCAGTCGTCTGGGTATTAGAGAGCATGCGTGCTGGCGAGAACACCCAGCTTAAAGCTTTGGCTGATGAACTCGGTTGGGACTATCAATTCAAGCAAATGTATCACCGTCCGGGTATACCTTATTTTTTGCTAGGCTCATCGTTACTTGGTATCGATGAAGAAACATCTGAATTATCTGGTCCATGGCCAGATTTAATCATTTCTGCAAACGCCAAGAATGAGCCAATATGTCGATGGATTCGAGATCACGCAGACAAAACTGTGCGTCTGGTTCACTTGGGTCGGCCTTGGGCAAATATCAAGCATTTTGATTTAGTGATCACTACACCACAATATCGACTGAAAGCAAAACGCAACATCCATGTGAATACTGTACCAATGCATTATCCGATAGACTCGACGCGAATTGGTGATGAATTGCAAGTGCAAGATTGGCGCGTCAAACTGAGTAATTTACCGAAGCCCTACATTGCTTTGATGATAGGGGGACATAGCGGTCCCTATTCATTTGATGAGCGAGCTACGCAGCGTTTAGTAGAACAAGCTAATCATATGGCGGAAACGCTAGGTGGTTCGTTGTTAATATCTACCAGCGCTCGAACTCCTGGGCATGTCGCCAATTACCTGGAAAAAGAGGTATCAGCACCCAATTATTTTCACCATTGGGGATCAACGGATAACAATCCTTATTATGCGTTTCTCAGTTTGGCTGATTCAATCATTGTCACTGGCGACAGCATTTCAATGCTCAGTGAGGCTTGTGCAATGCTAAAACCGGTGTATATCTTCGATTTGGGAGAAGGACCAGTATCCATGCGTCAGCAAGGCAATCTTAGCCTGGAATGTCTGGATTACTTTTTTGGGAAAAACAGCAACCGTTTTGAGCTAGATCACTTACGCAACCTTTTCTATCGCATAGCGATGTGGAAAGGATTAAAGCGCTTGACCAGAGATTTGCGTTTGGTTCATTCAAGATTGATTGCACAGAAACGTGCGGTATGGTTAGGCGAAAGCTTTCCCGAGAATCTGCAAAAGCAACCATTTCAAGATGTATCACGAACAGTACATCGGGTTAAGCGATTAATGAATACCCAACCTCAGGCGACAAGCACAACTACGCTTCAGAATGATCAGAGCGGATTGTATACACCTGCTATTCTCGGTTCTGACTAAATAAATCTATCCTAAAGAAATTTTAATTGATTGCACCAGGGAGGTTGTCCGAGAATAGAAACCTACTGCGGAAAAGCGGATTTTGGTCCATTTTTCCGATTAAATTCGTTCAATACAACAAGTATTCGCCTCATTTAATCGAAAAAATGGACTCAAAACCGCTTTCCCTCGCTACGGCTTCTATTCTCGGACAGCCTCCTAGCTGTCCTTTAAGCTGTTCTTACAAGCAAACATACTTTAACTTCTCATTGATCTCTCAGAAAATCTGGATTTCGGTGATTCGTCAGCTCTAAATTGACAACAGTCAATATCAATAGAATTTCAGCTAGTCTTAATATGACCAAATCCGTCAAGCACATACCTCAAGTGTGGATACTGATGGGACATAAAGCAGGCGACAACAATCAATTACTGGCATTGGCTGAAGCGCTTGATTATCCTTTCACCATCAAGCATATACAGTATCGTTCGACTGAATTATTGACCAATCTTGTATTAAAAACTACGCTTGCTGGCATCAAGAAAAAACTTTCGAGTAAATTGTGCAAACCGTGGCCAGATATTATTATTTCAGCGGGTCGGCGTAATGAACCAGTTGCACAATGGATCAAACAACAATCTGGCAATAAGACAAAACTAATCCATGTTGGGCGCCCCTGGGCTGCATTGGAAAAATTTGATCTGATCGTAACCACACCTCAATATCAATTACCTGCTGCAGCCAATGTATTGGTGATCGATACTGTTTTGCATCGCATTACAGCGCAGCGACTAGCTCAAGCTGAAAAACACTGGGTAGTTGAACTGGCGAAGCATACCAAGCCTTATCTTGCTGTGCTGATTGGTGGCAGTAGTGGAGCTTATGCTTTCAATGAGTTTGCAGCGCACAAACTTGCTGGTGAAATTGACAAGTTAGCAAGCACTCTGCAAGCAACGGTATTAATCAGCACAAGCGCACGTACACCGGAAATTTCTTCTAACATGCTTGAGCAGAGCATTCTATCGCCCAAGTTTTTTTTTCGATGGAATGCACAACTGAGTGATAACCCATATTTAGCGTTTCTTGCAGTCGCTGATGCTTTAATTGTTACAGGAGAAAGCGTGTCAATGCTAACTGAAGCATGTGTCACTGGAAAGCCGGTCTATATTTACGATTTTGGTAAGGGTTCAGATTCCATGCAATATGGTGATGGCAACCCAGGCAATGGCATATGGGAGGCGCTTTTAGTGCATAAGGGAAAGGATCGTTGGCAGATCCTTATTCACAAGCTGGCCATGCGCTTTAGTTCGAAAAGAATGCAACGCAATATTTCAGCGATCCATACCTACCTTGTGTCAACAGGGCGAGCTGTATGGCTGGGACAGTCTTTTCCAGAAAATAAAAATCAACAATTGATCGACAGTGTTGAAAAAACAGTCTCGCGAGCCAAGAGTCAATTCGGATTTGATCGGTCAGTATAGTCTATAACACAGAGGTGCTATCAGCATAGATGGTCAACGAGTAGTAAAATACGCTGGTCGAGTAACATCAATGTCTGATGTTGTATCAGATCAATAAAAGAGCAAAAACACTGAGCCACAACACCGCAAACATGCAGTGTTATGGCTCAGGGTTGAGTCAACTATAAACTAGTCTGCTCCGTACTTACCGCCTTGAGGACGCTGAGTAGTTGCATCAGGATCGTCTGTGCATGCGCTTAAGCCACCAAAAGTGATCATGATGATTGCGAGAATACTTAGAAATTTTTTCATTTTTTAACTTCCTCCTCATAGTATGAGATTATTAAGTGTCGAACGTAAGACACTTAATACTTATAACCAATAATTGATGATAATTCAACTTTAAATCGTGTCTTTTGTTATTTTTTCTTGAAATAGATGCCATGACAGTTTTAGGTTACAACCTTTCCAGATTGAATGATTTTCAGTTTTATTCTGTCTATTCAGTTGCTTTGCATAGGGCTGCTCTGCTAGAAGAAAAGACGCTATGTCTCTGAAATCACGTAAGAATGAAGATTTTTCAAAACCAGTCATCGAGCTGTTGAATGAAGATACAATTATTTCACATCTGGACTTGGTCGCAACGCAATCTGTTGGTCAATTGATTGTTTTAGCTAAAACACAATCTACAAATTGCTATCTTCTAAATTTGTGTGAACATTCCAGTCAATCAGGTATAGCGTGTGTAGCGGAAAGCCAAACCAAAGGCCGAGGCCGGCGTGGTAAACACTGGATTTCGCCTGCTGGTCATAATATCTATTTATCGATAACCTGGTGTTTTGCGGGTAGCTTAGAGAATTTATCAGGGCTAAGTTTGGTGATTGGTTTAGCTGTGGTACGGGTGCTGAATAATTATGGCTTCAGTGATTTATCACTGAAATGGCCGAATGATGTGTATTGTGGTGGTCAGAAATTAGCTGGAATTCTGGTTGATATTGCCAGCACTGATGACGATAACTGTCTGACGGTTATTGGCATTGGCTTAAATCGCTGGATTGATACTAATGCATCGCAGTTAATTGATCAGCAATGGATTGATCTTTTTTCGCTAATGGGCAATAGCATGCCTTCGCGAAATCAGCTGATAGCGAAAATCATTAATCAACTGATCGATGTCATTGCTCAATTTGAGGTGAATGGATTTGCTGGATTGCGTGACGAGTGGCATCAGTGGGATTACCTGTTGGGACACACTATCGTATTGAACACGGGTAATCAGAAAATCTGCGGAACTGCTTGTGGCGTTAGCTCAACTGGATTACTGGTCATCAAAGATGAGCAAGGACACAAACAATCTTATGCGATTGGAGAAGCATTATTGGAACGCCAATGAATTTACTGGTTGATATTGGCAATACCCGCATCAAATGGGCAAGTCAGCTCAATCAGCGTTTGGTTTCAACAGATGCAGCTGTACATCGTGATCAAGCGGATTTATCGGCACTGATTGATCGCTGCTGGCTAAACCTGAAGCCTCCTGCCAGAATCATTGTTTCGAATGTGGCTGGTGAGCAAATCGAACAGGCGTTGATAGACTGGGTAAGAGGCGCGTGGGGAGTCGTTCCTGAGTTTGTTAGGGACAAGCCTGGAGTTAGAGGTTTTAAAAGCGAGTATCGCATTCAGGCGCTTGGAATTGACCGTTGGATGGCATTATTGGCACTCCAGGATCAGTTTGATTTACCAGCCATCGTAGTTAGCTGTGGGACTGCAGTAACCGCAGATCTGCTAACTGATAAAGCACTGCATCTCGGAGGTGTGATTATGCCGGGATTAACCATGATGAAAGAGGTGTTGCATCAGCGCACAAGTGGACTGTCTAAATCTTCGATTGAGCCAATAACTGTTATTGGGCGTGATACAGAGCAGGCAATAGCCAGCGGAACACAACTGGCTATTTGCGGAATGATTGATCGGTTTATCCTGGAAGCAGAGCAGCAAGGTTACTCGAATCCCCAGCTTGTGCTAACTGGTGGCGATGCTCAAGTCGTTGCAGATGCGCTGGGTCGGCCTGTTCAAATAGAACCGAACATAGTGTTGATGGGATTAATGCTGGTTGCTAATCAAGCACAGGGCCGTTCCCATTTGTGATTGTTGTCGTCCCAAGTTGCATTGCGATTCGACTAAAAACCAATCCACCAAAAATCAATGATGCGAATAACAAATGCAGCGGCTGAGCAAATGCCGGGATCGCGAATCGATCCATGGTTATACCCAGCATAATCTCAATCACCACAGAAACAATTACCAGACTGGCAAGTGCTTTACCCCAAAAATAGTGTTGTAGCAGTTGTTTACTATTCCATGTTAGCCAGATCACCGAAAACAGAATAATGGCAGAGAAACTACGGTGGACATAAAAAATCAACGGGAAGTGGTTTCTCCACTGCTCACGATGTGACTCTCCCAGCTGTTGGGCAATGGTGTCTACAGCTTGCCTGACCTGCGTTCCCATCAGCACTTGTATTAACACAAAGACAATTGCCACTGTTAGCACGGTTCTAACTGATGTTGGTAATAATTTCCAGTTAACTGTTGTTAAACGCTCACGCTGCGATCTGGTGACTGTGTAAATTAATAATCCAACAATGGTTAATGCCGATAGCATATGGATGCTAATCATTACCGGACGTAGATTACTGGCGACAACCATTGCGCCCAGCCAGCCCTGGAGACCGACCAGGATGAATACTGCGGTGCTGCAATAGACGATTACCCGATCAGTATTGCGAAATCGGAACGATAACAACATGGTTGCAAATACAAGCAGACCTATGGTTACTCCGGTTAGTCGATTGACGTATTCAGTCCAGGTTTTTACCGGATTGAAGTCAGTGTTGGCGTAACCGCGTTGCGCATAGAGCTGATGATAATTTTCTGGTAGCTGAGATTCCTGAGTTGGTGGAATCCATTGACCAAAACACGTTGGCCAATCAGGACAACCCATACCAGAACCGGTGGCTCTGACCAGTGCGCCGACAAAAATCAAAAAGAACACTGCACCAATCGTAAATGTGCCAACTCGTAGGAAAATCTGGCTGGATGGATGGGTTTGAGTCATTGTTATTGTGGCTGGTGTTGTGGATCAAAAATGTTAGCAATAACAAGCGCAGTAGTGTCTGGAGTCTCAAAATATAAATCAGTTGAATGCATGGCTGATGTTTGTAAAACAGCAAGCATTACAGATTGATTGTCTGATATTGAACTGTTTGAGAACCCAGATGCGCTGCGAACAATCTGGCCAACACTGTCCTGGATTTGACTTGATTTGCTGAAAATCCGCGTGCCGGGCTCAGGGATGACTTCAGCAGCGCAAGTCAGTCCGACCATACGTCGCTTTAGTGTTCCCAGATGCTGAGTTCTTGCGACGACTTCCTGACCGGTATAACAACCTTTTTCAAAGCTAATCGCATTGAGAAGATCGAGATTGAGCATTTGCGGAGTGAACGCTTCAGTAATCGGCGGGCTAATTGTCGGTGTACCGTTGAGTATTTCGTGTTGATTCCATGTTTCGGCATCGGTACTGGTTAGCCCCAGACTGGTTAATTGCTGAAAAGAATCATCTGCGCAATCTGTTTTGGTCAGTATCAGATAACGTGATGGTTGACCGTCTCTGTTGTGACAACCTAAAAAATAGCTGTCCCCATTCTTGGTAACGTTATTTGCGGATGGTAAGGCGATCTGATCCAGGCTATTTAAGTCACTTGAAAAACCGATTAATCGCCAATGTTCGTTATCGTCGGTCACAGTGACATCAGAACGTAAAATGTACATTTTCAAACGCTTGCAGACAGTTTCTATCATCGACACGGGTACGATTAATAGAAAACCAGAATCTGTTGCCAAAGCTTTGAATGTAGTGATAACGCGCCCTTTGGGATTGCACAATGCTCCCATTGTCCAATGGTTTGATTTCAATTGCTTGAAATCACAAGTAGTCTGGCCTTGCAACAATGATTGCGAGTCTGCGCCGCTAACGGCGAGAACGCCATAATCATTGATAGCACAAGCCCAATGATCGGGCTGTTTAGATTGTACAGTGGTTACATCGTTTGTAGTTGATTGCATGTATTTGATAAATGTTGCTTTGTTGTGTGGTTTGCTTGACGTGGATGCTAAAGCTCGATAACCTGTCGAGTTCAATTGAAAATCATCTGATTTTTTTACCCCACTATATCACTAACTATGAGGAAACCGTGAGTGGAACTTAGCGGTGCAGAAATTGTTATTCAAGCTCTCAAAGATGAGGGCGTAGAACATGTATTTGGTTATCCTGGCGGCGCAGTGCTGCATATTTACGATGCATTGTTTCAGCAGGAGGCTGTTCGACATATTCTGGTACGCCATGAGCAAGGTGCTGTACATGCGGCAGATGGCTATGCGCGTTCTTCCGGCAAACCTGGCGTGGCTCTGGTCACATCTGGACCGGGAGCAACCAATGCAGTTACTGGCATAGCTACAGCGTATCTGGATTCAATTCCTTTAGTTGTGATCAGCGGACAGGTGCCTAGGCCTGTTATCGGTAGTGATGCGTTTCAGGAAGTCGATATGGTCGGCATTACCCGACCGTGCGTGAAGCACAATTTTTTGGTGAAAGACGTGCATGAGCTGGCTGAGACCATCAAAAAAGCTTTTTATTTAGCCACAACTGGTCGTCCAGGACCTGTTGTCGTTGACATCCCAAAAGATGTTACTGACCCCAATATTCGCATCACATATAGCTACCCAAAAAAAGTCGAGATGCGTTCTTATCGACCTGAAAGCAAAGGTCATCGAGGTCAGATAAAGAAAGCAGTCGATATCATGTTGTCGGCCAAGCGTCCGATGATTTACAGTGGCGGTGGTGTTGTATTAGGAGACGCGTCTGAACAATTGACCAAGCTGACACAGTTACTTGACTACCCGATTACCAATACCTTGATGGGATTGGGCTCGTATCCTTCAGATCATCAGCAATTTATTGGTATGCTCGGCATGCACGGAACCTATGAAGCCAATATGGGTATGCACGAATGTGATGTGTTGATCGCCATCGGTGCACGTTTTGATGATCGGGTGACGGGCAAAATTGCAACCTTTTGTCCACATGCAAAAATTATCCATGTTGATATTGATCCGGCATCGATTTCCAAAACGGTACAAGTCGATGTGCCAATTGTAGGACAAGTCAAGCCTGTCCTGGAAACGATGATAGAATTACTAGGTGAAGCAAAGACAAAACCCGACGAAGATGCACTTGCAAAATGGTGGAGACAAATTGAGGAATGGCGTTCAATTCAGTGTCTGGAATACGACAGGAAAAGTGACAAGATCAAGCCTCAGTATGTTATAGAGCAACTCCATGAGACTACAGATGGTGATGCATTTGTAACTTCAGATGTTGGTCAGCATCAAATGTGGGCCGCACAGTATTACAAGTTTACCAAGCCAGGTCGCTGGATTAATTCTGGTGGACTGGGAACCATGGGCTTTGGCTTGCCCGCTGCCATTGGCGCTAGCATTGCAAACCCAGGGGCTCAGATTGCTTGCATTACTGGTGAAGCCAGTATTTTGATGTGCATTCAAGAGTTAGCAACGGCTCTGCAGCATTCGACACCAGTAAAAGTGATTAATCTCAATAACCGCTATATGGGCATGGTGCGACAATGGCAAGAGTTTTCATATGGCAGTCGTTATTCGCACTCTTATATGGAAGCACTGCCAGATTTTGTGAAGCTGGCTGAGAGCTTTGGTCATGTTGGTATGCGCATTGAAAAACCAGCCGATGTGCGTCCGGCACTGGATGAAGCGTTTGCAATGAAAGACCGCACAGTATTTATGGATTTTATTACCGATGAAACGGAAAATGTCTACCCGATGATTGAAGCTGGAAAAGGTCATCATGAAATGCGACTGCCTCCAGGCATGACAACCAAAAGAGAGCTTGCCTGAGATGCGTCATATCATATCGTTACTGATGGAAAATGAAGCCGGGGCATTGTCTCGCGTGTCTGGATTATTTTCAGCGCGTAATTTTAATATCGAATCACTGACCGTGGCTCCAACCCATGATCCAACGTTATCCAGAATGACCATTGTTACCCGTGGTAATGATCGCGTCATCGAACAAATCACCAAACAGTTGAACAAATTGATTGATGTGGTTAAGCTGGTTGATCTGACTGATTCCAGTTTTCTGGAGCGCGAGCTGATGCTGGTCAAAGTACAGGCAGTTGGTGAGGTGCGAGATGAAGTGATGCGCTTGGCTGGTATTTTTCGAAGTGAAATCGTCGATGTTTCGCCAACGACGCTAGTGGTTGAAGTAACAGGCGCTTCAAAAAAACTGGATGCTTTTCTAGCGGCAGTAAGGAAAGATTCTGTGCTAGAAGTGGTTCGTTCTGGAGCGACTGGTGTGGCCCGAGGCGAAAAAGCCTTATCGATATAGCCTAATTCTCAACCCCACCACCGACATTTGCCAGTATTGCGTTTAAAAAATGTGTATTTACACATGTAAACTTACATTTTTAGCCGTGCTCTAGCGAATGCCAATAGCAACAATCTAAGCAATGACCCTATTTAATTTTTTACACAAACAACATAGATTTAAGGAAAGCTGATGCAGGTTTATTACGACAAAGACGCTGATTTATCACTTATTCAATCCAAACAGGTTGCCATTATTGGTTATGGATCGCAAGGTCATGCACACGCCAATAATTTGAAAGATTCTGGTGTCAATGTAGTGGTTGGACTGCGACCAGGATCTGCTTCTGCAGCTAAGGCAGAAAAAGCCGGTTTGACAGTCAAACCAATTATCGACGCAGCAAAAGATGCTGATGTGGTGATGATTCTGGCTCCTGATGAGCATCAGGCTGCGTTGTACCGAGACGTGATAGAATCAAACGTAAAACAAGGTGCCGCCTTAGCATTCGCTCATGGATTTAATATCCACTACGAGCAGATTGCTCCACGCGCCGATATGGATGTGATCATGATTGCTCCAAAAGGTCCGGGACATCTTGTGCGCAATACATACACAGAAGGTGGTGGCGTACCGACATTAATTGCTATTTCACAGAATGCTTCAGGTCACGCAAAAGACATCGCCTTGTCGTATGCTTCAGCAAATGGTGGTGGTCGTGCTGGTATTATTGAAACCTCTTTTCAGGAAGAAACCGAAACTGATCTGTTTGGTGAACAAGCCGTTCTGTGCGGTGGCGCGACAGCATTGGTGCAAGCTGGATTTGAAACCCTGGTTGAAGCAGGCTATGCACCAGAAATGGCTTATTTTGAATGCTTGCATGAGCTCAAGCTCATTGTTGACCTAATGTATGAGGGCGGCATTGCCAACATGCGTTATTCAATCTCGAATACAGCAGAGTATGGAGATTTAACCCGTGGTCCACGTATTGTCACCGACGAAACCAAGCAGGAAATGCGCAAAATCCTTACAGAAATCCAAAATGGCGAATTTGCCCGTGAGTTTATTCTCGAAAATCAGGCTGGCGCTGCAACCTTGAAAGCTAAACGACGCTTGGGACGTGAGCATCAGATCGAAGAAGTTGGCGCTAAACTGCGCGATATGATGCCTTGGATTAAGGCCAATAAGATTGTTGATCAGAGTAAAAACTAGCTCGAAAGCATTGATTATTATAGAGTTACCTAACTACTCAGTACATCCGTGACTGCTCAGATTGGTCAAACTAGAAGATAAGCTGAGTAATTAAATTTTAGATTCATTGCTGCGGCGACCAGCTAAAATATGCAGGGCAGATTAGATGCATCAGGATGAAGACAGCATTGAAATAATGCCGACAGATGGGCAATCTAGCGGCAGGCAACGGCGCAGAGGAATTTATCTGTTACCGAATCTATTAACTACAGCTGCATTATCCTGCGGTTTTTTTGCAATCACATCAGCAATCAATGGTCGATATGAAAATGCAGCAATCGCAATTATTGTTGCCTTGGTACTGGATGGTCTGGATGGACGTGTTGCCAGATTAACCAATACCCAGAGTGACTTCGGCGCACAATACGATAGCATGGCCGATGTTGTTTCGTTTGGTGTTGCCCCGGCAATATTAATGTACACTTGGGCATTAGCACCACTAGGTAAGCTGGGTTGGATTGCTGCATTTGTGCATATGGCTGGTGGCGCGTTACGACTAGCCCGCTTCAATGTGCAACTTGAAATCGATGACAAGCGTTTTTTTCAAGGGTTACCAAGTCCGGCTGCTGGATCAGTACTGGCTTGTTTTGTTTGGGTTTCGTTCGAATATGAATTTGGTTATAGCTGGTTACCGTATGCAATATTAGCACTGACTGCAGCAACAGGTTTGTTGATGGTCAGCAATTTACGTTACTATAGCTTCAAAGATATTGATTTACGTGGAAAAGTTCCATTTATAGTGGCATGCGGAGTCATGCTGGCGTTTTCGATTATTTTCGCGCATCCACCAGCGACGTTATTTTTGCTGTTTTTTGGGTATGCATTATCAGGACCTTTACATGCGGCCTTGATGATTTACAAAAAACGCAAATTGCGAGCCAACAATTGATTGCATTACCCACAATATTGACAGATTAACTAGTCTCGTTGAAAAATATGAGCTAGAATTTAAACCTGCATATCTACTAAAAATCACCTGGTCTTAACAGACTTTACGGATAAACAATCAGAATTAATAATGATACAAGTGCGTTCTCTAATTTATCCTGCCACAATAACGTCATATCGCACGTTACCTCTGCTATCTGCCGTGCTCCTGCCCTGATGGGCATTAATAGTTAGCACTCAACATTTCCTGTTTTTTTATTCTATTTAAGTCCGAGCAAGCATGGGGTTCATGCTTAGAGGTAACTGTATGTCAGATCAATTAATTATTTTCGATACCACCTTGCGTGACGGGGAACAAAGCCCTGGCGCATCAATGACCCGCGATGAAAAAGTACGCATTGCCAAAGCACTTGAGCGCCTGAAAGTCGATGTGATTGAAGCCGGTTTTCCTGCTGCAAGTGATGGTGATTTTGAGTCTGTTCAAGCAGTCGCTACCAACATTACAGAAAGTGTAGTCTGTGGATTAGCGCGCGCACTGGAGCGTGATCTGGATCACGCAGCTGAGGCATTAAAAAAAGCAAAACGGTTTCGTATTCATACATTTATAGCGACATCACCCATTCACATGCAGAACAAATTGCGCATGAAACCGGATCAAGTCGTTGAAATGGCAGTAAAAGCAGTCAAACGTGCGCGCAATTATACGGATGACGTTGAATTTTCACCTGAAGATGCTGGCCGATCCGATCCAGACTTTCTTTGTCGTATACTAGAAGCAGTCATTGATGCTGGTGCCAGAACACTGAATATACCAGATACTGTTGGTTATAGTGTACCTGGTGAATTTGGCCCAATGATTGGTCAATTGATAGAACGCATACCCAACGCAGACAAAGCTGTTTTTTCTGTGCATTGTCATAATGACTTAGGCTTGGCAGTCGCCAATTCGTTATCCGCAGTCTTACATGGTGCACGACAGATTGAATGCACCATCAATGGCTTGGGCGAGCGTGCTGGAAATGCAGCGCTGGAAGAGGTAGTGATGGCGGTGAAGACGCGTAACGATGTATTTTCGTGCCAGCCAGCGATCGATACACGAGAAATTTTAGCTTGTTCCAGGTTAATTTCCTCAATCACCGGGTTTCCAGTGCAGCCTAATAAAGCCATTGTCGGCGCAAATGCATTTGCGCACGAGTCAGGAATTCATCAAGATGGCGTGCTAAAACACCGTGAAACCTATGAAATCATGAAAGCTGAAGATGTTGGCTGGACAGCCAACCGAATGGTGCTAGGGAAGCATTCAGGGCGTAATGCGTTCCGAGCTCGCATGGCTGAATTAGGTGAGGAATTCGCGACTGAAGAAGAATTGAACCGCACCTTCGCCCGCTTTAAGGCACTGGCAGATAAGAAACATGAGATTTTTGATGATGATTTACAAGCATTAATTTCCAGCTCAACTGGGGATGAAGTCAATGAAATCGTGAAACTGGTTTCGCTGCATGTCTGTACCGAAACTGGAGAAACACCGGAAGCCAGCATAGTATTGACTGTAGAAGGTGAAGAAAAGTCTGGAAGAGCACACGGTAGTGGCGTTGTTGATGCGACATTTATGGCAATTGAAAGTATTGTTAACAGCCAAAGCACGTTGCAATTATATTCAGTGAACAGTATTACCAGTGGAACTGATGCCCAGGGTAAGGTAGCTGTCCGGTTGGAAAAAGATGGTCGCATTGTCAATGGAAAAGGGGCACATACAGATATAGTCATCGCATCAGCAAAGGCTTATTTAAATACTTTAAATCGTCTGTATAGCACTGAGCCACGACAACATCCGCAAGGACTTGTTTAATAAAGCACTTAAATCTACCACTATTTCTTTTTAGAAATTGTTTGGGATATCTAAAAACCTGTTCAAGATTTTGATTAATGGGTGCAGTCCACTTTTAACGCAGGAATGTGCCATTCAGCAACATCTTGAACAGGTTATAAGCAATCTCTGTTATTATTGCGAAACTAGAGCTGACCAGCGACAATATTGGTCAGCTCTATTAGTGTTCGCAGAATAGTTAAACAAAACCTGAAGTATTATCTATTTACAGAAGCATCGAGAATGAGTCATCAACAACGGTTAGAATATCTCAATGCTATGGGGTTGCAAGTTTGGTTGCAGCGTGAGTCAATACTGCCTGATGATGGGAGCAACAAACAGTCAATTTCGACAATTGCAACTGAAGAGATTTCTGCTGATAACGAGCCTGAAAAGCCAATCGAACAAGTTTGCACGTCAAATAATAAACAAACATGGAATGATTTACGCGAGCAGGTTAATACTTGCACAACATGCGCTCTTCATAAAACCCGCACCCAGACAGTGTTTGGAACAGGTAATCAACAGGCTGACTGGATGATTATTGGCGAAGCTCCTGGCGCACAAGAAGATCAACAAGGCGAGCCTTTTGTTGGGCGTGCCGGAATGTTACTGAATGAGATGTTATTTTCACTCGGTTTGCAGCGTGAGTCGGTTTTTATTGCTAATATTCTAAAATGTCGACCACCAAACAATAGGGATCCATTACCCAATGAGATTGAGGCATGCGGGAATTATCTTAAACAACAGGTTGAGCATATTTCCCCACAAATTATACTGGCGCTGGGCCGAATAGCAGCGCAGAATTTATTGCAAACAACTGAATCGATTGGACGCTTAAGAGGTCGAATACATGATTACCAATCAATCCCGGTTATCGTGATTTACCATCCAGCCTATTTGTTACGTTCACCATTAGAAAAACGTAAAGTGTTGCAGGATTTATTGTTGGCACAACAAACGCTAGCAAATTAACGAGTAATCTGCCTGAAACTGTTTAGGTGCTGAAAGCGACTCCGTGGGCGTGAAACACACAGATATATGGATTAATTATGATTGGAAGACATAGCCAAAATAGCTTTTCCACGATAGGCTTTTGTATTTTGACTAAAGCTAAAAATGAGTGATGAATTAAAAAATAACAGCCAGGATCACTAATGACTTATTGGATTAACAACATGAAGCGAATGTTTGTCTATAATGCTGAACGGGATTTCTACGCCAAGCATTTTCCCAACGTGCTGGAGGATGAAAGCATATTGAATCTGCGCTTGTTAAAACGCACAGACATTGATCAATTAATTGAAATCGAGAAACAGGTTTATGGATTTCCGTGGAGTGAAAAAACCTTTCGTGATTGTATGAAAATTGGCTATAGCTGCTGGGTGATGGAAAAACTGGATGAAATTGTAGCCTACGGAATTATCTCTATTGCAGCAGGAGAATCACATGTGATGAATTTATGTGTTGACCCTAAACATCAGCGCAAGGGATTTGGTCGCAAACTGATGAAAAAACTGATTGAGGTGGCTTTGGAAGAGCGTTGCCGACTAATCTTACTGGAAGTGCGCCCATCCAATGAAACAGCGATCGCACTTTACTATAATATGGGTTTTAATGAAATTGGGCGACGAAAAGACTATTATCCAGCGGAAAAGGGACGCGAAGACGCATTGTTACTGGCGATGGATCTAATTCATGAAGAGTCAGAAAATGAGTTTTATTCACTGGATCAACTGGTAGAATAGCTTCTTGTATCAATAGTAGGATATTAGAAAAGTATACTCTTCGCACATGAGAATTTAGCATTCTGTGTGCGTGTTCTTTTGTGGATAGTATATATAGCGTATTATTACTGTCCTCCTGGCCAACTCCGGTATTGAATCGCAAACACCAGATTGAATTGTAGTTATAGTGTTACTTTTTTATATAAGAACCTTGGTGAGCAAGCTCATCCCTTGATGAAAGATTTTTTATATTTGAAGCTAAAATTTTTCATCTGGAGATTTTAATTGTAAAATTATCCAATGCCTAGAAGGATTATTCGTCGTTATTTTTCAAATATGGATGCTATCCGGGATCACAAAAATCTCCGGTTTCTAGGAAAACTACTGGATATTCCTAATTTATGGCACCTTAACCGTCGCTCTGTGGCTAGAGCCATCGCGGTCGGATTTTTTTCTGCATGGTTACCCAGTGTTGGACAAATGATGCTTGCCGCAACACTTGCAATTATCGTCAGAGCCAATATCCCGATTGCCGTATCACTGATTTTTCTGTCGAATCCAGTGACGATACCGCCCATGGTTTATGCAGCGTACAAGTTTGGCGCATGGATTTTATCTGAACCATTTGATGCGTCCGTGATTGATTTTCAGACCATGAATGGATTGGTGGAAGGTCTAGCACAAGTTTGGCAACCCTTTTTGCTGGGTTGTTTGGCTGCTGCGTCAGTTTCGGCAGTGATTGGATATTTTTCCGGTTGGTATGCATGGCGATATCTGGTTATTTCTCGTTGGTTAAAGCGCAAACATCGACGCCTCCTGTAATAGAGTAGAAAGCGACTCAAAAACACTTGGCTTTACAAAAATAAAAACCCTGTATGTTCAATTGTGGCTTATAACATTGCTCGTATCCAAGCGATTAGCTACGCGTCATGCAT
This sequence comes from Methylococcales bacterium, assembly GCA_965224565.1. Classification (GTDB taxonomy): domain Bacteria; phylum Pseudomonadota; class Gammaproteobacteria; order Methylococcales; family DRLZ01; genus DRLZ01. The sequence continues at coordinate 1,061,822 of CBDCZN010000001.1, forward strand.
CAGATATCAATTCTAGTCAATCTGCCTTGTTTTCAAAGCTATTTAAGAAATTCCAATTAACCAAAGCTACAGTCTGTATTTGTTGTTTAGTTTTAGCTGTCTGGTGCCTATGGGGGTTTTATTTAACAGAAGCTGATCCTTGGTTAACCATAGTCCATAATTGGCAAATCAGCGTCACCATGTTGTTCGGTTCATTTGTTGCGGGCGCAACCAGTGAAGGAGGTGGTGCTGTTGCCTTTCCTGTTTTTACCAAGCTGCTGCATGTCGATCCACAGGATGCCAAAGTGTTTTCACTGGCCATTCAAAGTGTGGGTATGACATCAGCTTCCTTGCTCATTATTCTGTTGCGCATTCCAGTAGACTGGCGGGTAATACGCTGGGCATCATTAGGTGGTATTGGCGGTATTATTCTGGGTGGCATCGTGTTGGCACCGATAATTTCACCAGTGATCACAAAGATGTTGTTTACAGTGATTGTGACCAGCTTTGTCGTCACATTGTTTGTTCTCAATCGTGGTATTCAGCTACGCCATCAGCAACTCCCTGTGTTGGGATGGACTGAACGAATATTGTTGATTTTATTTGGTTTTGTAGGTGGTATTGTTTCCAGCCTGGTGGGTAATGGGATCGATATTATCACTTTTTCACTGATGGTGTTGTTATTCAGAATTAGCGAGAAAGTAGCAACACCGACATCAGTGGTGTTAATGGCGCTGAACGCTGTGGTCGGTTTTCTATTGTATCTGTTCGTATTGGATGGATTTACCGAGCAAGTGAAAGCCTATTGGTTGGCTGCCGTTCCCGTTGTAGTGGTTGGTGCACCACTAGGTGCTTTGTTATGCTCGAAGATGTCGCGACAGATGATCGCGAAAATGTTGATGGGTTTAATTGCTGTTGAATTAATCAGTACGCTATTGATTATTCAGTTTAATACTCAACTTATTATTGTCAGTCTATTGGCATTTGCTTGCTTGTCTTGTGTGTACTATTTAATGTACAGAACCGACTTTTATCATCGCATTCCAATCAAGGAAAACAACAGTCACTGAAGTAATCAGTCACTTCTGAAGTTATTTCCCAACTCTATGTGTGCAGAGTTTTACCAAACGGCTTTTTAAACACAAACACACTCGCGTCTGGTATCAAAAGTAGTTTCCTTAATGTCTATGATCAGCAGGCGTTACTTCGTATCTGTATTCTAATGTTTCTCCATAGCGCGGTCGATACGCAGGAACCGCTGTTACGTGAACGCGAATCCGCGATTCAGGATAATAATCGAGCGTAGAAAAATACTCTTCACCGCGATAGACATAGCAAATCCGATAATAACGCACTCTTTTTTTTCGCCCTGACTGGCGGTATCTGCAATCACCATTATCCCTATACCTGGATTGGCGATATTGATTTAGTTGCTGATAACGTTGTTTCGGAGTCAGTCGTCGTCGAGAGTTATATGCACGCCCTTCCGCTTGTTCCAAGTGGTATCTAACTGCGTCACTAACACCCAATGGATTATGATTGCGTGATTGATATTGTGAGTCATCATAGCCACTTTGTTCACACTCGTAGCGTGAAGAAGGTGCACGCACAATCTTTATCTCCGGTTCGATTCGCACAAGTCTTGCCCAGTCGTACCAGCTTTTATTATGGTTATTTTGCGGATCTGGGTAGTGCTGGCGATTTGTTGCGCCAGCAATTTGTTGGCAGCAAAAGAACGCTACAAACAGTAAGCTTGTGGTGAACTTATTATGTTTGGTCATGAGATTCCTGATAGTTGTCATGTGACAATTGATGACTGTAGAACTTAAACTCACGGTATCAGTCTTATAATGAATCGCTAGTGAATGTTAAGCTCAAGTCAGTTAACCTGTTTATTATCAGGTTAATCCATACAATAAAGATTATTGACAATTTAAGTATTAATAATCAATGTGTTATTACGCGTTAAGCACTACCTAACGCATTAAATACAGAGATAGGTTTCAGAAAATGTGTGGGAATGCCCGTCTTATGTTTTTAGAAATGATTATTCATTGATGAATGATCGTATACCAGGTTTTACGATTGATGTCTTCATGCCTCTCAACATACTAGCAAAAAGACTTCAGATTCAGTCGATCAGTGAACTGGTTTTTTATTACCCCAAAGAATGTGAATTTCATTCCTATTCTTTAAATATTTGTAGGAGTTAAGCATGACTGGTTTAGGAATGGTTGCTGTTGCACTATTGCTTTTTGTGGTGTATTTAATTTTTCGTAGCTTTCAAACCGTCCCACAAGGCATGGAGTACACAGTTGAACGTCTTGGAAAATATGTTAAAACCTTGGCACCAGGGTTTCATGTTATCAATCCAATTCTAAGTAAAATTGGACGCAAAGTTAATAAAATGGAGCAGGTTCTGGATATCCCTTCCCAGGAAATTAGTACCCGTGACAATGCCATGGTTCGTGTTGATGGAGTCATGTTTATCCAGATTCTTGATGCTGCCAAGGCAGCTTATGAGGTAAACGATCTCAATCGCGCAACATTAAATCTGACGATGACCAATATTCGGACTGTAATGGGTTCTATGGATCTGGACGAATTGCTATCCAAACGTGACGATATCAATAGTAGGTTGTTGAGTGTTGTTGATGAGGCAACCAATCCCTGGGGTGTGAAAATCACACGTATCGAAATCAAGGATATAGTACCGCCAGATGATCTGGTTCAATCGATGGCACGTCAGATGAAAGCCGAGAGAGATAAACGTGCTGACATTCTGGAAGCTGAAGGCGTGCGCCAAGCGAATATTCTAAAAGCACAAGGGGAAAAACAGGCCGCTATTCTTAAAGCTGAAGGAGACAAAGAAGCCGCTTTTCGAGATGCTGAAGCACGTGAACGATGGGCTCAAGCTGAAGCAAAAGCTACGATAATGGTGTCACAAGCAATCTCCAGAGGTGACATGAATGCAATTAACTATTTTATAGCGCAGCGTAATACAGACGCCCTAAAGAGTATAGCCTCATCTGAAAATAGCAAAGTAGTGATGATTCCACTGGAGGCCTCAGGTTTGATTGGTTCAATTGAGGGTGTCCGTGAATTGACCAAAGCTCTGAAAACGAATGAATCATGACACTTAAAGTGCTTTAAATGACAAACCTGTAGTGACATACAAGGCCGTTTATAATGAATTCTTTTATGATTCTTTTCTGGTACTGGTGGGCTGCGGCATTGCTTCTGTTGGTAATGGAAATTCTTGTTCCGGGAACATATTTTTTATGGATGGCAGTCTCAGCAGTTATTATTGGCAATCTGATGCTTGCTTTTCCACAAACCGGCTTAGCTGCTCAAATAGCTATTTTTGCAATACTGTCGATGATTGCAATATGGATTGGTCGAAAATATTTTCGCGACACTCGCTATCAATCTGAACAACCGTTACTCAATCAACACGCTGCGAACTGTATCGGACAAACAGCAACCCTGGTGCAACCACTCAACAATGGTGAAGGGCGAGTCAAAATAGAAGGCACTATCTGGAGAGTGCGTGGGCCGGACGCCGCACAAGGAAGCATAGTGAAAATCATCGATACTGATGGGATGACACTGTTTGTGGAATTAATTGATAGTTATCAATAAGACAGATTTAATTTCAGACTAACTGTTTGAGATCAACTGGTTGATTTTATCAGTATAGAATCACTATCATCTCTTTCAAAATTTAATACAAATAACTTAATTTCTGCATTGTCAATGCAGCATATGAAAGGGCGCATCACAGCGTTAAAAGTGATCTCAGAATACTCTCATAGTCCAGTACGCTGTGCTTTTTCGTCCACTGTTGCCTTGTGCTGCATTCCTTTATCGAGATCTTGGTGAGGTTCTAAGCAATTGCATACAGCGAACAGCCTAAAGTTATGTTTTAATACTCCCCTGTTTTTCATTTATGTACAGTGGGCGGCTGAATAAGTCTTGTAGTCCCACATTGATCTATTAATTTGAAATTTGAGTGAGCTGAACCATGAAACTTACCAGAAAAATAGCTCATGATGTGATTACATCATGAGTCAAGATGTATCATCAAATGATCTTAATCCTGAAGAAACAATAGAATGGATTGAAGCACTCGATGCCGTGTTACGGGAAGAAGGTGCTGAACGCGCACATTTTCTAATTGAGCAACTGGTGACTCATGCGCGCCAATCTGGTGTTAATTTGCCTTATAAAGCAACCACTGCTTATCTGAACACCATCCCGCTTGATCAAGAACAAAAATCGCCAGGCGATGCTGAAATAGAACAACGATTACGCTCGTATATTCGCTGGAATGCGATGGCGATGGTACAAAACGCCAATACCAAAAACCCCGAACTGGGCGGTCACATCGCAACATTTGCATCATCTGCAACCTTATACGATGTTGGGTTTAATCATTTTTTCCACGCACCCGACGAAAACCATGGTGGCGACCTGATTTACTTTCAGGGGCATGCTTCACCCGGAATCTACGCGCGTGCTTTTATGGAAGGTCGACTGGAAGCGGAAAAACTACAACGCTTTCGGCGTGAAATCGGTGAAGAAGGCTTATCTTCCTATCCACATCCATGGTTAATGCCGGATTTTTGGCAGTTCCCAACAGTCTCCATGGGACTTGGCCCGATCATGGCAATTTATCAGGCCAGATTCACCAAATATCTGCAAAATCGCGACATTCAAAATACAGACAATCGTAAAATCTGGGCTTTTCTGGGTGATGGCGAAATGGATGAGCCAGAGTCAAAAGGCGCTTTGGGAATGGCTGGTCGTGAAAAGCTGGATAACCTGGTGTTCGTAGTTAATTGCAATTTACAACGCCTAGATGGCCCGGTACGCGGTGACGGCAAGATCATTCAAGAACTGGAAGGCGATTTTCGTGGTGCCGGCTGGAATGTCATCAAAGTCATCTGGGGCTCCTATTGGGATCCATTGCTGGCTCGCGATACCAAAGGCTTGTTACGCAAGCGCATGGAAGAAGTCGTCGATGGCGACTACCAGAACTACAAAGCCAAAGATGGCGCCTATGTACGTGAGCATTTCTTTGGAAAATACCCAGAATTGCTGGAAATGGTTGCCAATATGAGCGATGAGGATATCTGGCGCCTCAATCGTGGCGGGCATGATCCACACAAAGTCTATGCTGCCTATCATCAAGCCATGCAACACACAGGACAGCCAACAGTGATTCTTGCCAAAACCGTCAAAGGCTATGGAATGGGGCATGCTGGCGAAGGCCTGAACATTACCCATCAAAAGAAAAAGATGGATATTAAAGGTGTTCGAGCATTCCGGGATCGGTTTAATATCCCATTAACAGATGAACAATTAACGGACGAGGTTCCGCTTTACACGCCAGAACCAGACAGTCCAGAAATGGTTTATCTACACGAGCATCGCAAAGCTTTGGGTGGTTATTTGCCGGTTCGCAAACATGAAGCAGCGTTACTACAAGTGCCTGATCTGTCAATGTTCGATGCTATTCTCAAAGGCAGTGGAGAACATGAATTATCCACCACCATGGTATTTATGCGTATTTTGAGCGCCATCTTACGCGATCAAAGGCTGGGTAAATATATTGTTCCAATTGTGCCAGATGAAGCGCGCACGTTTGGAATGGATGGTTTATTTCAACAATATGGCATTTATTCCTCAGTCGGACAGCTGTTTGAACCACAAGATGCAGGACAAATGGCCTGGTATCGCGAAGATATCAATGGTCAGGTTTTAGAAGAAGGCATTAATGAAGCGGGTGCAATGTGTTCGTGGATTGCCGCCGCAACAGCTTACACCAATCATAAAACTCAGATGATTCCGTTTTACATCTACTACTCCATGTTTGGTTACCAGCGTATTGGTGATTTGATGTGGGCTGCGGGAGACATGCAAGCACGTGGTTTTCTGATGGGCGGTACAGCTGGACGCACAACGCTTGCCGGTGAAGGATTGCAACATCAGGACGGTCATAGTCCTTTATTGCAATCAGTGATTCCAAACTGTATTTCCTACGATCCTGCCTATGGTTACGAGTTGGCAGTGATTGTTCATGATGGATTGCGGCGCATGTATCAGGAAGGTGAAGCAGTCTTCTATTACATAACCGTCATGAATGAAGACTATGCTCAACCAGCACTACCAAACAATGTCGAAGCAGGCATTCTTAAAGGCATGTACCGGTTAAAGAAAGGGCGCGGTAAAAGCCAGATTCAATTACTGGGCAGTGGCACGATTATGCGTGAAGTGATTGCTGCAGCGGATTTGTTGAAAAAAGATTTCGATATTCAGGCAGACATCTGGAGCGTTACCAGTTATAGCGAACTACGCCGTGATGGGTTAAGTGTTGAACGCTGGAATCGTTTGCACCCAACCAGTAAACCAAAAATCAGTTATGTTGAAAAAAGTTTTTCTGCAACTGAAGGGCCAATTGTAGCCACATCGGATTACATGAAGATTGTTCCTGATCAAATTCGTCCTTTTATTAACAAACGCTATACCGTACTTGGAACAGATGGCTATGGTCGTAGCGACACCCGCGCTGCTTTGCGTGATTTTTTTGAAGTCAATCGTTTCCATGTAGTGGTTACGGCCCTTAAAACATTAGCTGATGAAGGCACAATTCCGGCAAAAACAGTTGAAAAGGCAATCAAACAATACGGGATTAATCCCGAAACAGCAGAGCCAACCACGGTATAAATAATGAGCACAGAACAAACAATTCAAATTCCTGATCTTGGTGATGTCGATACAGTTGATGTTGTAGAGATTCTGGTCGCACCAGAGCAAAGTGTCGCAGAAGGTGCACCGCTACTGACAATAGAAAATCAGAAAACAGCAATGGAGTTACCGGCTCCTTGCGCTGGCATCGTTAAACGCATTCTTGTATCAATTGGCGATAAAGTAGCGGCAGGGACAGATGTCGTGGTAATTGAAGCTGATGCATCGGCTTCATCTCAACCGGCAGAGTCAAAACAAGCGGAATCAGCGCCAGCAACACAAGCCCAACCTCCCGCAGCCCAGAAAAATGACACTCCCAGTGCGCCCGCTCCAAAAACTGAAACTGCAAATGTTCAGCAACAACAGCAAACCACCAAACCAGCGCCAGCGCCTCCCCATACCGGTGCAAAAAACATTTCAGCATTTGCCAGCCCATCAGTGCGTCGCTTTGCACGCGAATTGGGAGCAGATATAACGCTAGTCCCTGGCACGGGAAACAAAGGCCGCATTCTAAAAACAGATGTGCAGGAATGGATTAAAAACAGTTTAAAATCTGGTGGCTCGGGATCGCTATTAGCTAACAGCGTAATGCCTGACATCGATTTCTCAAAATTCGGAACCATTGAGCACCAACCACTCGGACGCATCCAAAAGCTATCAGGCAAGCATTTACACCGCTGCTGGGTAACAATTCCCCATGTCACCCAGCAAGATCAAGCAGACATTACCGATCTGGAAGCATTTCGCAAACAACTCAACGCAGAAAAACGCGACACGGATGCCAAATTAACGTTGTTGCCGTTAGTAATGAAAGCAGTCGCCGCAAGCCTACAAGCCTATCCAACCTTCAATGCATCGCTCACAGCTGATGGCGAGCAGATTATTCTGAAGCAGTATATAAATATTGGTGTTGCCGTTGATACACCGGATGGATTGGTTGTTCCGGTAGTGCGTGATGTCGACAAAAAAAGCATTCGACAGTTGGCACAAGATCTGGCAGAAGTGAGTCAGCGCGCCAGAGATCGCAAATTGACACCACAAGATATGGAAGGTGGATCGTTTACTATCTCCAGCCTCGGTGGCATTGGAGGTACAGCGTTCACTCCTATCGTCAACGCCCCGGAAGTTGCCATCCTTGGCATCTCTCGTTCAAGCATGCAGCCAGTTTATAGCAATGGTGAATTTATTCCGCGACTAATGCTGCCATTATCCCTCTCCTACGACCATCGCGTTATCGATGGCGCGAACGGTGCGCGCTTTATTGTGCATCTGGGGCGAGGTTTGGCAGATTTAAGACGGGTCTTGGTTTAGTACAACTTATTATTATTGGATGCTGTGCTAGTTTTATAACCCTGCTTTCAAGCTCGCTTCAATAAATTGATCCAGATCACCATCAAGCACTGCTTGAGTATTTCCGGTTTCTACTCCAGTGCGTAAGTCTTTTATTCTTGATTGATCCAGTACATAGGATCGAATCTGACTTCCCCAGCCGATATCGGATTTACTAGCTTCCAGCTCTTGCTGCTCACTACTGCGTTTTTGCAATTCCAGCTCATACAGTTTTGCTTTAAGCTGTTTCATAGCAGTTGCTTTGTTCTTGTGTTGTGAACGATCATTCTGACATTGAACAACGGAGTTAGTCGGTAAGTGTGTTATACGCACGGCAGATTCAGTACGATTGACGTGCTGCCCGCCAGCGCCACTGGCACGATAAACATCAATGCGTAAATCAGCGGGGTTGATATCAATATCAATATCATCATCAATCTCAGGAGAACAGAATACCGCCGCAAACGAAGTATGCCGACGACTTCCCGAGTCGAAAGGCGATTTTCTCACTAGGCGGTGAACCCCGGTTTCAGTACGCAGCCAGCCAAATGCATAATCCCCATCGAATTTAATCGTGGCACTTTTAATACCAGCGACCTCGCCAGCTGAAGCTTCTATTAATTCCATCTTGAAGCCTTTGCGTTCTCCCCAGCGTAAAAACATGCGCAGCAGCATTTCAGCCCAATCCTGGGCTTCAGTACCACCGGAGCCAGACTGGATATCAAGAAATGCATTGTTAGCATCCATTTCACCGGAAAACATACGTTGAAATTCCAATGCCTCAACCTTGGCTTGAATCGCTGGCAAATCATTGGCAACCTCAGCAATTGATTCTTCATCGCCTTCTTCAGTCGCCATTGTAATTAGCTCAGCAGCGTCTTCCAGTGCTTGATCCAACTCAACAATGGTATTAACAATTCCTTCAAGCTGACCACGCTCACGCCCTAATGACTGAGCCTGTTCATGGTTTTCCCAGATTTTAGGATTTTCGAGCTCTCTGAGAACTTCAGTCAATCGTTCGCTTTTGGTATCGAAGTCAAAGATACCCCCGGAGGGAATCTATGCGTGTTATCAGATCTTGAATCAGCGCATTGATTTGATTGATTTCCATGGTTTACATTATTCCTTATGAGGGTTTTAGGTTGAAAGAAAGCCTGAAATTATAAACCAGTGAGATGGGTAAATGCAGATAATATCAAATGATGCATATTGGTGAGAGTGTGCATGATTGTGGAATGTATCTGCGTCAGGGTTGCTACTCTTAGTAAATCTCACCAAGACAAGAAAAATCGAGAAAACATATTCAAAAGAAGCGTTTGCACTATCTGAACTACATCGACATTGATGTGAATATAGAGAGTTATTCGTATTTTTCCTATGAGACATAGGACTGTTAATTAAGGCTGTCGTCATGCTCAATTTTTAAGAAATACTTAAATAGAAAGTCGCTTATGATGATGATTAATAATATGTTTTGTATGTTATAGGAGTTGCATATTGCGATGCATATTGCGACATGCCTATTGCATTCATGGAATAAAGTATACTTTTATTAAAATCTATTGTGGCTGAAAATATAAATTGTTATCTATAAAAGAAGTGAAGCAAATAGCTGTAAGACATGGTTTATATTTCTCTTGACTATAGACCAATTGGCACTCTTCATGCATGACTATAACCTGCTGAAACACAGACATGGAGAATTATAATGGAATAACCAAAATAAGTCTTAATTGTTGATGACACAAAAGAAACATGTTTACTTTTATAAATATTGTTAGAGCGATGGGGCTATAAACCAATAGTGGCTCATAATGGAGCAGAAGCACTAAATTTAATTCATGAGAAAATTATACAACTTATTATTTGTGACTGGGTTATGCCCAACATGGATGGAATCGAGCTGTGCGAACAATTACGTTCTTCAAATATTGGACATTATATTTATCTGATCCTGCTAACGGGAAAGAAAAACAAAGATGATGTTGTTGTAAGCTTAAAAGCAGGGGCTGACGATTTTATGACAAAACCCATTAATCGACACGAGCTAAAAGCACGTCTATACTCTGCCGAAAGGATAATTTCGATGGAGAATGAATTAGAATTTAAAAACAGAACATTACGCTTGCAGCACGAGTATATGAAACAATCATATGACCACTTTTTAAAACAAGGCACAATTGAACGAAAGAGAAAAATTATTCGAGTCCGCAGAAATAATCGTATTGTGACTGTATTTAGGGAGGCGCTGAAGAAATTGAAATAGATTTTCTCATCGACAAGCGTTGAATCTGCTATAGCTAGTTTTTACTGATGCTCTTGATTAAACCCAGCACTCCCTAGACATATCCACTTACATGCAAGCACATAATTCATTAAAAATCAATGCGATGCAAGATTAGGTGTTTTTTATAATATCGATACCTCATTATATTTTAAGGGGTTTATAGATTTTATATCATTTACTGGAAATTAAATAATAGCAATAAAATACATGCTAAATAATTTCTGGATTTTACAGTCATCTCACAAGAAATTCTCACTGAAATATTGTGTGTCAATCGAGCAGATTGTGATAGCTCACATACAAAATATTATAGCCATATTTAATGATTAAGATATATTTTCACAGAAATTTATTAAATAAAATTTAATGTTTTTTATAGATGACATGACCCCAAAAGCCACAAATTTTTCTAAATAAATATAGAAGTAAATTGCAATAAAGACACATTAGTCATATAATTTCCGACTATTATTAAATAGCCCACGTCTAAAAAACCAAGGATTTGATGTTAAACTGTTAATAATTAAATAGTTATTTAAAAATTAACAACATTTTACAAAATACAGAAAACAACTATATTAATGCATCAACAAAAATCACCATGACTATGGTTTTCAGCAATGTTTTATTGTAGTCAATGCGCCCTCTCAACTTATTAGACGCAATAGATATAATAACCAATGGAATTTAAATTACATGAACAATAAAACAGCAAGAATATATAATCAGGTCGCTTCTAAAGAATAGACTAATTATGTCTTCCAAAATACAAACCAACAATTATCAATCGATGGCTGAAGCACTATTTAAAAGAAGCCGGGATGCTATCATTACCGTTGATGAAAAAGGATATATCCTAAACATCAACCCAGCAACTAAACATATGTTTGGGTTGAATTCATCAAAGATAAAAGGGATGCTCCTAAAAGAAATTCTAGTCGAAAAACCATCGCCTACTTTGCATAACAACCATTCACTTTACGTAAATGAGTATATTCCAGATAACCATACAAAATTAGATGCATTAGCTATACATAGCAACGGAAACCAGATTCCTGTAGAGACAACAATCATAACGATTAAAACCGATCATTCACTCTACTATATTGCTATGTTGCGTGATGTTAGCAAGCAAAAAAAAATCAATCAAAAACTTATTAATGATCTATCTATAGCTGAACGATCCAATCAAGAAAAATCTAAATTTGTGGCAGTAATGAGCCATGAAATGCGTACCCCGTTAAACGGGATACTTGGTCTCCATGATTTACTATTTGATACATCTCTTGATGTTGAGCAAAGAAATTATCTTGAGCTTGCCAAGTTTTCCGGTGACGCTTTATTATCTTTAATTGATGGTATTCTTGATTTTTCTAAAATAGAAGCTGGAAAACTTGATTTAGAACTACAGCTTTTTAATCCAGAGGACATTGTTAACCAAGCAGTGGAAATGCTTGCTCAAAAAGCGTTTATGAAAGACATTACTATTCAGTCATTCATTGATATCAATATGGCTATGCGAATCAAAAGTGACCCGACTCGTTTACGTCAAATTTTATTAAATCTTGTGAGTAATGCAATTAAATTTACGCATCACGGTGGTATCACTGTCAATCTTTTAGTTTCTAAAAATGATCCACATAAAATCAGATTTGAAGTCATTGATACGGGAATTGGTATTAACCCACAGCAGCAAGATGTGCTATTTACTGAATTTACCCAAGCAGACTCATCAACAAATCGTAGATATGGTGGAACTGGTTTGGGATTGTCAATATCCAAGCGTCTTGTTGAACTTTTGGGTGGGGAAATTGGTGTTAATAGTCAGTTAGGCGAAGGTTGTGTTTTTTGGTTTACATTGGGTTTAGGTAATATTGAAGCAGAATCGCCTGTGATATATGATGTGCCGCGTAATCTATCATCTGTTCGAATATTGTTGGTTGATTCAAATCCCGTGAGCAGTGCGGTACTAAAACGACAGCTTGAGGCTGTCCAAATGTTTGTTGTTACGACAACCAATGTCAATGACATGACTCTTTTACTAAACAACTACAACCATCATCAACCAAACTCTTTTAACTTTATTATTATCAACGGGTTAGATGACGAAGTGGAAAACTTTGCTAAAAATGGCACTGTCTCCAACAGAGACTATAAATTTCTTCTAATAGGAGATCAGAAAAAAATCGTACTGCTGCATGCTAAATATTCATCAATTTTTTCAACCGTGATACCACAGCCAGCCAGAAGAAGCACTCTGTTAAACAGAATAAGCATGCTACTCGAAAAAGGTGAAGATACATATCAACCAGTCCCAGAATCGAAGGATCAGAGTCGAGCAGCCAATAACAATATACGCATCCTCATTGCTGAAGATAACAAAATAAATCAGGTTGTCACTGAACAACAGCTTCAAAAAGCGGGGTATCAATCAAAAATTGTTGTGGATGGTGAGGAGGTTCTCAGTGAAATCCAGAATGTGAGCTATACCTTGGTTTTAATGGATTTATCCATGCCTAAAATGGATGGGTTGGAAGCCACAAAAAAAATTCGTAAACTTCAAAAGTATAAAAAAATACCAATTATTGCAATGACAGCAACGGCATTGCAGGAAGAAATTGATATGTGTTTTCAAGCTGGGATGAATGATTATTTGGCAAAACCATGCAGAAAACATGAATTACTGGCGATGGTTGAAAAATGGAGTTCAATCTCACTTACCGAAACAAAATTGAATGATCGCTTGAGCTCAACATCAAACGCAGCCATATCAGTTGAGTGCGCCAACCTGATTGATCACCACATATTGCAAGAATTAGCGAATGATGTCACTGAAGAAATGATGCCAGAAATGATTAACCTTTTTATCTCAGAAACCAATAAAAGACTGAAAATAATTACATCCGCAGCACATCAACAAGATGTAATGCAAATTACTATAGAATCTCATGCACTCAAGAGTACCGCAGCAACATTTGGCGCCGTACATCTTGCAACAATATTTACACAACTTGAAGCTCAATCTAAACTGGGTAACATTAACAACTCTTTGATGTTGGTTAAACAAGTCGAACCAATATTGAAAAAAACCATGTCAGCACTTCAAAATTCCACTTTTATGCTCAATTGATCTTCTTAGAATAATGATACTAAAATATTTATTATCTAACGTGGTCATGGTATTGCTGTGATTGTTCGGTTTAGAGTTGATGATTAAATGTTATACCACTTAATAACATTATGGTAATACTAAAACCAATTAATCTTTTAATAGTTGAAGATTGTTTTGAGCTTGCCAATGTTTATCAGGGGTACTTGATCCACAAGAACTATAAAGTCACTCATATTGACAATGGTGCATCTGCCTTAATTTCTATTGAAAAAGTGTTACCGGATGTTTTATTACTTGATCTTGTTCTCCCCGATATAGGTGGGCATGAAATACTGGAATATCTAAGCGAAAAGAAACTTCCCATTCCTGTTGTTGTAATGACAGCTCATGGTTCTGTAAAAACTGCAGTTAAAGCCATGCAGCCAGGAGCAAGTGACTTTTTAACAAAACCATTCGATGCCAAACGTTTGGATATTACTTTGCGAAATGTTTTAAAGCACCAAACTTTGCAACTGTATTCATTACGGGTGAAAGCGGTACTGGAAAAGAAGTTTGTGCAAAAGCTATTCATCATCACAGTCCACGTAAAGAAAAACCATTTATCGCGATTAATTGCGCAGCAATACCAGAAGATTTAATTGAAAGTGAGATTTTTGGGCATATCCGTGGATCGTTTACGGGTGCTATAAATGATCGCCTAGGTGCGGCATCACTAGCCGATGGTGGAACACTGTTTTAGATGAAATCTGCGAGATGAAAATGGACCTCCAAAGTACACTTCTTCGCTTTGTACAAACAGGATGTTTTCAAAAGGTTGGTAGTGGTGAAATAACCAAAGTTGATATTCGATTTATTTGCGCAACAAATCGCAATCCTTTATACGAAGTGGAGGAAGGCCGGTTTCGTAAGGATCTCTATTACAGAGTGCATGTTATACCCATTGAATCCCCCCCCCCTTTACGAGCAATGTCACTAACTTAAGCTCAACTCATTGTAATCACAGCATTCTTTTATAGCACGGATGAAATTTCCGACGGGCACCACTGCGTTTTTTGCGTTCAAAGCGTCTGTCTGGCCGTATAATCGTCAGACTTTGCCTGATTGTTTCCACTAATTGTTCGTATCCCTGCATTGATATCAAACCGTACAAGCATTTTACGATGGTATCTTTCATCGTTGACAAGGCCTGTGCAAAATTAATCTGGTAACGGCATTTTCGGTGCGGTAGCGTCTGATCTGGATGTCGCTGTGCGGCAAACACCGCAATGGCTGTAAGATTCAAACTCAGGATACGCGCATGATAATCTTGTTGCACACTTAACACTGATTTGCCGGTAAAATTCTCGATCTCCAACCAGGATTTCTGGCGCTTATAGCCTTCTTCGATTTGCCAGCGCAGATGATATAACGCTTTAAACGCATGGACTGGATAACGTTGTGTGTTCAACAGATTGGTCATTAAAAAGTACACTTTCTTTTTCACTGTGATGTGGATTAGTCGCACTGTCTGTGATTCAACTGGCAAGCCTCTGCCGAGGCATTTGTGTCTTGCCTCATCGCTGGCCGTCAAGGTGACGATCTGCTGCTTGGCTCCAGAGGCAACGAATTGACTGACTTCGGTATTAAAGTCGGCTTTGACACGCATACACCAGTCACGTTGATAAAACTGATGTGCAGCCATCAACCAGAATGCTGGATAGCCTCTGTCGTACAGGATTAAATCACCGGCTTGCGTGGCTTCCAGGTGTTTGAAGGCAACCTCGCGTTCATCACTACGATAAGGAAACAGCTGTGCATCAATAATGATTTTCTGATGGATATCGTAGAGTGCTGAACCGAGCGCCATTGGCACTTCATCGGTATGCTGGTTCGATTGCCCACCAAATTCAGTATGAATCGCCTCCTCATTCGGCAAATGGTATTTCACTCCATCCACAGCCAGCACACGATGTCCATTCCAGGTCTGTGCTGTGACTGCTGGATAAAAGTGGTTGATCACATGCCTGTTCAGATCAACAAAGGCAGTTGCTGAGAATTTCAGGCGTGCTTTGAAAAAAGCGGCGGCTGTGACTTTAGGTGTCGGAACATCCAACTGGTCACGGATCTGAAAGAAGCGATTGAGCTCTGATTGAGTGTTGCCTTTGAGCATGTTTAAGCAATAACTGATCAAAACAGGGAGTGTCAGGCATCGATTACGTGTGAAGTCCTTGTCATCAATACGGTGAGTTTCGATGAAAGCGGCGCTGTTAGTTATTTTGGTTATAAGCTTATAGGTATTAGGAAATAAGAGTTGGGTCGATCATTGGGTGCCTCATGCGGGTTGTTTTGTGAGTTAATTATACGATATTTCAATCAGTTATAGGGGGTGGATTGCTTAAGTTAGTGACATTGGCCTTTACGAGAACGTGAAAATGACATTTTGGAAATAGCTCAGAAATTTCTTATTGACTATTCAAAGGAAGAGAATAAAAAATTTAAACAGTTTTCCAGTGAATGTCAGTCATTATTATTAAAATACAACTGGCCTGGCAACGTACGTCAATTGCAAAATATAATTAGAAATTCTGTTGTATTAAACGATGCTCTTGAACTTTCTATTGATATGTTACCTAAATCGGCAAGAGAAGAATTTGATCCCATTAATCTCGAAGAAGATGGTAGTTTAAACGCTAAGAAATATGATGACATTGAAAACATCGACCATGAAATAGCTCCACTATGGCAAATCGAAAAAAAACCATTGAAGACGCAATTTTATTTTGTGAAGGAAATGTTCCGCGCGCTGCGGCATTACTTGAAATAAGCCCTTCAACGATCTATCGAAAACTGGATTTATGGAAGGCAAAAGATGAAGCAAAATCAGCTTGATTTCAATTGATTATCACACGACCCTCTTGTAAAAACATGGTTTCCAAATAGATGGTTTAGAGAAATTATCGTAGTTTTATTTTACTGAATTACTTTCAAATCTTAGGAGTTCGGAATTGGCTAATTATGAATCCTCGCCCCTAAAATGATTAGTCAATAATCAATGGAAATGAACGGCAGGTTGATTACCACTTTTAATCAGCTGTCCAATCACTTTTGATTCATAACCATTGTCTGCCAAAATATCCAGACAATGCTGCTGTTGCTGTGCTGCAACGCAAACAATCATGCCAATACCGCAATTGAAGGTGCGCAACATTTCCTGATGGCTGATACCACCCTGCTCTTTTAGCCAGGCGAAAATTGGTGGCAACAAAATACTGTCTAACAGTATTTCAGCAGAGATACCATCTGGTAATACCCGCGGGAGATTTTCGGTAATCCCGCCACCGGTGATATGTGATAAAGCTTTTAGCTCTATCGACTGCTGCAGTTCAGCGATTGGTTTTACATAAATACGAGTAGGTTCAATCAGGTGTTCTGATAATGACTTTCCAGCCAGCGATTGGGATAAATCAATCGCTTTGTCAGTGATGATTTTACGAATCAGTGAGTAACCGTTTGAGTGTGGTCCTGACGAAGCGATGCCAATGAGTACATCGCCAGGTACTGCTGTTGAACCGTCGATAATGTCGTTTTTCTCGACAATACCGACACAGAAACCAGCCAGATCATATTCGCCATTGTTATACATACCAGGCATTTCTGCGGTTTCACCACCGATTAATGCCATTTCCGATTGCAAACAACCCATTGCAATGCCTTGGATAACATCACCGGCTACGTCGACATCCAGCTTACCTGACGCATAATAATCCAGAAAATACAATGGTTTTGCGCCACACACCAGAATATCATTGACACACATACCAACCAGATCAATGCCAACTGTATCGTGCTTGCCAATTTCCAATGCAAGCTTTAGCTTGGTTCCGACACCGTCAGTTCCAGACACCAGCACTGGGTTAGTATAACCTTGTGGTAGCTCAAACAAACCACCAAAGCCGCCAATACCACCAAGTACTCCGGGTGTTCGGGTTTGTTTAACAATTGGCTTGATGCGTTCCACCAGCGTGTTACCGGCTTCAATATCCACTCCCGAAGTTCGGTAATCCATTTTATAACCAGGTTTTTCTAGCACTATTCACCTTTGTTTTTATGTTTTAGTAACCCACTTGTTAAACAATTTTCGAAGAAATATTGTGATCAATGACCGGGTCTTCACCATAGTTGTTAGCTCCAACGGTGCCTTTAAAAAAACCTAATTCGATTAACGACCAAATAGCACCTAACAAAGGAATTAAATTAATCAGCACCCACCAGCCAGTTTTATTTCTGTCATGCCATCTTTTAATTTGTACAATAAAACCAACGACTATAAAGGGAATAATAATCGCCATAAAGACAGGCTCGGCTGCTTCAGTAGCATCTAATGCGTTTGCAATGCCGCCTAACGCAAATAAAACCGCATACATTACCCCTGTGAATTTCCAGTAATCTAATCTTGATAATCGACCAGTGGGAATTAAATATTTTTTCATACAAAATCCTTATTAAATTCAGCTAATCTGAGTTTGTGAAATCAGGTGATTGCCCGGTATTGACTAATGAGTTTTCAGCTTAGCCAACAATTGGTCAAATGCTTTTTGCAAGGAAACATCCATCACTACTTCGTCGGTGGCAGAAACAATGACACGAACCAGTTGTGGAATACTGTTTTTATCCGCAAGAAGATAGACAGGCTGAATATAAACCATTGTGTTACTGACAGGTAATATAATCATATGCCCAAGTTTCACAGTCGATCCTTGTTGGTTCCATAAAGTGAATTTTCCTGAAATTGCGGGATCCTGATGAATCAGTGCTGCGATTTGAGCTGGACCATTCACTTGTAATTCTTTGGGTAATTCAAGAGAAACCAGGTCTTGTGAAAGCGAGCCATCATCATTGCAACTGTTTCCATCCGGTGCTCCTCCAATCAATAGTGATGATAAATTTGCACGATTGACCCGGGTCATGGCACCAATTTGCATAAATTGAGTTGATCCATTGCAACCCGGGATATTCAAATTGGTGGTCAGGTAATACGGCGGCATTGGTTCGTCGTCGATGCGTGCCAAAGACCAGGTTTCCGCCTGTTGGTAAAATACGCTGGGATCAGTTTGATGATAACGTGCAAAAATTTGCAGTTGGTGCTTAAACAAGTCTTCTGGATAACGCAGATGAGTTTTTAATTTTTCTGGCAATTGATCAATCGGTTTGAACACGCCAGGATAAGCGCGCATATACGCTTGAATAATTGGATCAGTCGGGTCTGAGACATAAAAACGCACAATTCCATCATAGGCATTGATGGCAATTTTGACTGAATTGCGGGTATAGTTGAATCGTTTTTGTTCTGGACCACTCGCTGTATGCACCAGTGCCACTGATGGTTTGGAAATGGGATAATACTCAGAAAAAGTATACGCATCCTGGATCCAGTACAAATCCTTTTCTGCTGCCACCAGATAGGGATCCTCATCAAGCACCAGTTCTGGTGCTAAACTTTGAACCCGTTCTGTGATATTACGACGCATACGCAATCGACTCGCAGGATTGAGATCGGTCGACATAAAGATTAAGGGGTCGCTAAAGTACACTGAAAATACAAACTTGCGCCAGATTGATCCGATATGGATGCCACCTTCACCCAGGTGAACGTGTTGGTTCGGGTCTTTACCCACAGTACTAGGAATCCCAGCGACATCCAGATCATTCGGTACGATTACATAAGGATATTTACTTTGTCCATAATAGATATCCGGCCGTTCAACTGAGATGCCAACAGGTGATTTCAAGGTCAGATTACGCACATACCATTGCATGGGTCTGTTTGCTTCCTGTGCAGCAGGAGTCATTGCAAACCCATAGCCGTGAGTATAGCGTAAGTGAATGTTTTGCCAGGTGTGAGATGCTTTGGGTAACTTTTTCAGGTCAATCTCGCGCGCACCGAGATTGACCTGATGTAAAGATCCGTTAATTGTGTATCGATCTTCATCAACACTGACAAAGCGATAGTAAGGTGTAATCGCTTGCATTTGATTGTAGACGTCATCCAGATACACCTTGTCCCAAAGTGGGATATTATGATTAAATTCTTCCTTTATCCCGCGTGCCAGGTCAGCATAACTGCTGGATGTGAGTGGAATTTTGACTGACTTGGCCTGATCCAGTTTATAAGCATTCAAGGTTGCCTTAATGTTGTTGTTTATAAATTGCTTCTCAAGCCGGAATTGATTCGGGATAACAACGTAGTCATCAATTATTTTGGGTATTGCTGGAATAACTCGCAGTGCGATTGATATAGCCAGAACGACAAGCGATGCAAGTAACACTTTTGTGCCCCGTTTGCCATCGGTTAACACGATCATTATTGCAGCATAAGCGGTGATGATAAAGCTGATGACAGCCAACCAGATCAGCGGCAAATGATAACGCATCTCCACCCAGCCCGGGCCATAAAACAACGGTTCATGTGCATCGCTATAGAGCAAGTTAAAGCGTTGCAATAGAAACCCCCAGACCACCCACGCACATACAAAACCAATGAGTAAAATGCGATGAATCACTGACCCCATTGGCAGTGTTTTGCCACGTTTAGCTAAAATACGCTGTTCCAGAAAATACAAGAAAGCGACACCAGCAAACAGCAGAACTGATGTAACCAGTAATTCTTTCTGAATAATTTTGAAAATCGGCAAAGAAAACAGATAAAAACTAATATCGTTACCGTAAACTCCTTCACTGATTCCCGATTCTCGGGAGAACAGAAATAACAGCGCAGACTCCCATTGTGTGTAAAACGGAATTGCAACGATGATTGCCAGTAATAGTGATAACGGCGTATAAATCTCCATTGCCCCGGTTTTGAGTTTCTGTGAAAGCGAGTTGCTGTCATTATCCTGGTCAGCAGAGACCTCTGTTCCCAGATAGCGTGATGCAATCCAGAAATGAGTAAAGAACATCAGGAAAAACAGGATGGTAATACCGCCAGCAATCAGGAATTTATAGAAAAAACGCAGCCAGAAATACCCTGAGTAGTCCATAGAACCGAACCACAAGTACTCAACGATAAAATCAAGAAATAGAAAGTAACCGAGTAGATACAAAACGACTAGAGCCAAAAAGCCCATGCCTATTTTACGAGTTAGAGTGGTCTTTGCCATGTGTTGCTCCCAGCATTAGAACTGAAGATTAAATTCTTGCTTCTTTTAGGAACGTGCAAGAAATAACATCAACAACTGGTGCAAAATGTTTGTTTGTCTTCAAGGCGCAGCAACAGGCGCATAGTGAGCTATGTAACTGTTGCTGCAACACCGAAGACGGACAAAAAGACAAGTCAGTTGTTTGAAGTTATTTCTTGCACGTTCCTAAGTATTGTACGATAACTCAGCGACTCTATATAGACTGCATTGTTGGTGTTACAGGCTTTTATTGACTATTTCATATAGGTCACGTGAAATATCAGCGTCAGACACCAGTGTTTGAAGGGCTTGTTTCATAGCGTGTTGACGCTCGGATGTGTGTTGTTTCCACTGTGTCAGTGGTGTAACGATACGTGCTGCGATTTGTGGATTGAGACGATCAAGCTGTTGTACTTGTCGCAACAGAAAATCATAGCCCGTACCTGTGCTGTTATGAAAGTGCAATGGATTGTTGACTGAAAATGCACTGACTAATGAACGTACCCGGTTTGGTGTGTTCAGATCAAAATCGGCATGCTGAGTTAGCGCTTCCACTGTCTCCAGTGTGTTTATCAGTGGTGACATTGCTTGCAAGCTGAACCATTTATCAATCACCAACGCTTCAGACTGCCATTTTTGATAAAACTGATCCAGATATTTGTCACGATCAGGATGTGAATTATGCACAATTGCAACTAATGCTGCCAGCTCATCAGTCATATTCCCGGCTTGCTCGAACTGTTGAGTACATAATAGGTAATTATCTTCAGTTTGCAGCGATGCAAGATAACTTAAACAAACATTTTTGAGTTTGCGCTGAGCAGCCGCTTGATTACTGATTTCATTGGTTTCATGTTGTGTCGCTTGTTGATAGTGATTGAGTAATTTCGACTGCAATAAAGCGGCCAGTTTTTTTCGCACAGTATTGCGTGCATGATAGATGCCTTCTGGATTCACCACTTGCATTTGACTGGCAAGATATTGTTCAGATGGTAACGTCAGCAATAGAGCCAGATAAGCCTGATCATCCCAATCCAGTGTGATAATCTTTTCGAATGTTTTCAATAACTGTTGTGCTACTGGTCGACTAGCATCATCGACCAGATCAATAATAATTTGACTGAATAAATTCTGTATTGCTGACCAGCGATTAAATGTATCAGAATCGTGTTGCGCCAAAAATGCCAGCTCATCCATACTTTGCTGCTGTGAGACTCGAACAGGCGCTGAAAAGCCTCGTAAAGCAGATACAACGGGTTCAAAGTCAACATTGTGAAAACTAAATGTTTGTTTTTGTTCTGTGATTTGCAGCAATACTTCAGTTGGTGTATCTGTATTATTAGATGAATCCATATGCAAATTGATTGCCTGTCCATCTTTACCTAGTAGCGCAAGCCGCACAGGAATATGTAGTGCTTGTTTATCAGGCTGATTCGGGGTAGGAACACTATGCTGGGTAATATCGATGGTGAATTTTTGCTGTTGTGCGTCATACTTGGTGTCTAATTTCAATTCTGGCGTACCCGCCTGGCCATACCAGCGCCGAAATTGAGTTAAATCGATCTGCGTGGAATCTTCCATGCATTTTACAAAATCATCGGTAGTCACAGCCTCGCCATCATGGCGTTGAAAATATAAATCCATACCTGCCCGAAAACCTTCTGCTCCAAGCAACGTATGAATCATGCGCACCACTTCTGCACCTTTCTCATAAACGGTAGAGGTATAGAAATTGTTTATTTCGATATAAGAGTCCGGTCTGACGGGATGTGCTAACGGCCCTGCATCTTCCTGGAACTGACGCGTACGCAAGGTGTTGACATCATTAATACGCTTGACTGCAACTGATGTCTGGTCAGCAGTAAATTGTTGGTCGCGAAAAACAGTCAAGCCTTCTTTCAGGCTGAGTTGAAACCAATCGCGACAGGTAATACGGTTGCCCGTCCAATTATGAAAGTATTCATGACCAATCACACCTTCTATGTGCTCGTAATCAAAATCTGTCGCTGTGTCAGGACGAGCAAGCACGTATTGAGTGTTGAAAATATTCAAGCCTTTATTTTCCATTGCCCCCATATTGAAATGACTAACCGCTACGATCATATATAAGTCCAGATCGTATTCACGCCCGTAGTTTTGTTCATCCCAAGCCATCGAAGCTTGTAGTGAGCGCATGGCATGCCCACATTTATCGATATCATTGGCTTCAACATAGACCTCAAGCTGAATACTACGACCGGAAATGGTCGTGTAGCTATCTTCAAGGCAAGCAAGTTTTCCTGCCACAATCGCAAATAGATAGCAGGGCTTGGGAAATGGGTCTTCCCACTTTACCCAATGACGTCCGTCATCCAGCTCACCACGATCAATCGGATTGCCATTCGACAGCAATATTGGATAGTCAATTTTGTTGGCAACCAACGTGGTAGTAAAGCGAGCCATAATATCTGGCTGATCAAGAAAATAAGTGATACGTCGAAATCCTTGAGCCTCACACTGTGTGCACAACATGTCTTTCGATTTATACAAACCTTGGAGCTGGGTGTTTTTAGCTGGATTGATGGTGGTCACTATCTCAAGTGTAAACTCATCATCAGGGGTATTATGGATCACCAAATTGTGGTCGCTAACTTGATAGTCGGTTTCTGAGAGAGACTGCTTATTGATGTGGATAGCACCCAGCTCCAGATCCTCACCATGCAACACCAGGGCTGACTCACTGTGCTGACTTACCGGGTTGCGCCGAACTCGCATGGTTGAATGCACCAAAGTGGTGTCTTGATCGAGTTCTAAATTCAGGTCAACTGTGTGAATCAGAAAGTCAGGAAGACAGTAGTCTTTCAGATAAATAGTTTGCGGGGAAGCTTCTTTCATTAGGCAGTAACACTCAATGGATAAAAACGATCATCGATCATCCTGATGACCTGAGATTGGCGATTTAACAATAGCAATGGCAAACAGAATCCAGGCAATCAAAAATGACACGCCACCGAATGGTGTAATCATACCTAACCAGCGAGTCTCTGTTATGGCAAGCAAATACAGACTGCCTGAAAACAGAATGATCCCTGATAACATTAACCTGGCACTCATTGTAAGTAATCGCGATGCTGGCATATGCTGGAATGATAATCCAATCAGAATCATGGCCAGAGAATGCCACATTTGATAGTCGACACCAGTTTGATATATCTGCAGTGAACTGGCTGATAAAACCTGCTTCAAACCATGCGCTCCGAATGCACCGAACGCTACACCAAGCGCGGAGCTGATGATGCCAGTCAGAATGGTAAATTGTGATGATTGGTTAAATGATCGTTTCGTTGTAAGTTCCATTAATTTGCTGCTTCTTTAAGTCGATGAATTAATTCTACTAGATTACAAGGCTTGGTACGTAAGTCCAATTGAGCTTTGATCAGTTGATCCCAGGCAGTACGACATGCAGACGCTGAACCTGGCAAGCAAAATAGATACGTGCCATTCGCGACACCAGAAACAGCGCGGGACTGAACTGAAGACGTGCCAATTTCCTGATAGGAAATGGTTCGAAAAAGCTCACCAAAACCATCAAGCGTTTTATCAAACAAAGGAATGATTGCTTCAGGGGTACCATCTCTGCCTGTTACACCTGTTCCACCTGTACTGATAATTATCTGTACATCTTGCTGGGCGATCCACTGCGAAACTATGGCACGGATTTGATAAATATTATCAGGTACAATGGTTTTGTTGACCAGTACATGTCCAGCTTGCTGAAGTCGGTCGACTAACACTTGACCAGAAACATCAGTTTTGTTTGTGCGGCTGTCAGAGACAACTAACACAGCTATCTGTAGAGGAAGAAAGTCTTTCATTGTCATGGCGTATAATGCAACTTTACTCGATCATCGTATGTCAATAGAGGCTGTTCATGCAAGAATAACCAATTCAGAGTATTAACCGGAGGCAGTTATATCTAGCAATAAATTTATGAAATACAAATTCACCAAGAGCAAGGTGCGATGACGAATCATCGTGTCTATGGCGAGGAGTTGCAACACATGCTATTGGTGGGCATGTTAGACTCCACAGCTGATAGTCGCTAAGTAATATGTTTATCGGGTAGATATTAACGCATATTAAATACAAATCAATATGAATAAAATAATCAAACCAAGCCGTTGAGAATTTAACAAACACTAGCCATCCTCCAAACATGAGCTATGCTTTAACTTGGGAGGGCTGTTTAATTGTAGATAAGCAGCTCTAAATTTATACAAGTAAAGCTCTTGTTTATGATGTGCAGGGGAATTCTGTCTTAAAACAGAATTTATTGTTTTGTTAGTAGACACTGGACGCATTATACTCCGGTATCGAAATCATTAATAAAAATGATGTGGCGTTAATATTATGGCAATAGATCTAAACTCAGAGGATGCTCGACTGATTCGTGGCTTAATCCCGATTAATACTTTGCCTGGTTTTCAGTTTGATGAATTGTGTGCTTCCCATGAAGTATCGAGCATTGAAGACGGGGAAGAGCTGTTTACTCAGGACTCAGCAGATACAGACTATTATTTCTTGCTAGAAGGTGCTGTATTTCTGGAAGCAGGAAAAACCGAAGTTGATACAGTCAATGCTGGTACAGACGCCGCACGTTTTGCGCTTGCTCACCATATTCCTCGAAAAGTAACCTGCATTGCGCAAGAATCTGTGCGCTGCTTGAAAGTTGATTCTGAGATGTTTTCGCAAGAAACAGTCAGTGATCTATTGCAAAAAAGTGACTTGGTGATCGATGAAAACGATCACGCTAAAGAAGAAATTATCCCTTTCTTACTGAAAGCACCATTATTCCGCCAGCTTTTTGTTTCTGTCCTGCCTGGGATTTCAGCTTGTTTGGAGGAGGTCAACTTTGAAGCAGGCCAAACCGTAATCGAGCAAGGTCAACAGAATAGCAAGTTCTATGTTATTCAGGATGGCAGCTGCCAGGTGACTCATCGCCCTTTTGAAAATGCCAAAGAAATTCAGCTCGATGATCTTCAACAAGGTGATGCTTTTGGAGAATATGCTTTATTGATGGGCGGCACAACAGATATTACTGTCAAAACGATTACTGACTGTGTCATGTACAGCATTGGAGAAGATGATTTTGAGCAGTGGATTAAGCAGCCATTGATGTCCGAAATTGACTGGAAAGATGCCGATCAATCGGGTGATGTTTTTCTGGATATTCAGCAATTGGATAACTACAGAAAAACTCATGTTAAAGGTAGTATTAATTATCCCTTCGCATCATTGCGTGTACGCATGGGGCAGCTTGCGGAGTCTGACAATTACATCGTCGTTAGCGATGATGAAAAAACAAGTATGACTGCTGTGATTATGCTAAGACAACAGCAGTTGCAAGCAAAAGTATTGACAGGCGGGCTTGGTGCTGTACCTGAAGGATCGCTGGATCATATTTTGATTGCAGACCCGAATGAAAGCAATCTTGATGCGGTGGATAGCGAAAACATCAGCATTGAATCGAATGATACCGAAGAAGTATCGGTATTTGCTCCTGTGATTATTGGTAGTCCGATAAAAAAAGTAGCAGGGACAATTGATAATCAGTCATCAAGTGCAGAAAATAAAATAGACGAGGCGCTCGCTGAAGAACCTCAGTCAGTCTTGGTTGAAGCAGCCAAGGAGATTGATGATGTATACAATAGTGCTATCGTTGCCGAAGGTGGTGATGAAGTATCATTGATGGAAGAAGACTATTTTGATGCTAACTTGCATATCAAAAAACTCGAAAACAAGCTACAAGACGTCTGGAAAGCATACAAAAAAACACGTGGTCAATTACACAAAAGCAAGCGTAGATATTCTGCCTGTTATCGTGAATATACTCGAATTGAACAGAGTTATCATGGAATGCTGCTGGATTCAACTCCCGACTCATCTGGTGAAATAAAATCAGATATTAATCCAGCAATAACAGTCGATCAAATTAATGAACGACTGCATGAAGAGTTTTCTCAACTGACTGGTTCAAACAAAAAATTAAAGTTACAAATTAACCGACTAAAACACAAGCTAGAAGAATCAAAACAAGCGTCAGTAGCATCTACTTCTCAGTCCAGCTTGAATCATTCTGGTGATGATAAAGAGGCACAGATTGAGAATGAATCACTCCACATACAAATTAATGAGCTTGAAAGAGCAGTGCAGCTGCTGGAGCAGAAGAAAAGCTCTCAGCAAATGAAAGCTGAACAGTATGGGAATGAAAATAGCAAACTAAGACAGTTAATCCAGCAACTAGCAAAACAGGCAATCGATGAGCAGAGTCAGGATCATGTGCTCTCCAGCTTTGATTTTAGCACTGAACTTGAAATTAGTGATAATGCATACGATGCAGAACTTAAATCAGTTGAACAAATAAAAGATGAACTATTCCAGGCAGGAGAGCTTGTGGATGAGTCGGATAACAGAAAAACGGCAATTGAAACTGATAAAGCTCGAGGATTTGGCTATCAATTGAAAAATTTGTTGACTGCTAATCGGCAACAAACTAAAACCTGGATTAGTATTATCGGCTCAATGTTTCTAACTGCATTACTAGTCGCTTTAATAGTCTCCACTGAGAAAGGACAGCAATTACTTCAACAGATTGGTTTTTGAATACCGGATGACGGGAAGCGCTTGAGATTAATTAACTCAATCTGACTTGTTTGTGAGGCTTTAAGCTTGTGCGCAAAATTGATCGACCAAGGTTATTTAGCCGCGGTCGATTTTTTTGTTTCTGATTTTCTCTTTCTCAATTAAAGATTAAGAAAAATTGGTGCGGAGAGGATCCTGCTTATTTTATTTTGGCTTCTTTGTACATTACATGTTTACGCACAACAGGATCAAACTTCTTGATCTCCATTTTCTGAGGCATGGTTTTCTTGTTTTTGGTTGTTGTGTAAAAATGTCCCGTGCTCGCACTGGATACCAATCGTATTTTATCTCGCATTGTAAGGGTAACTCCTGTTTAGACTTTTTCGCCACGAGCGCGAAGATCACTTAGAACGCTATCAATACCAGCCTTGTCGATAATCCGCAAACCTTTGCTTGAAACGCGAAGTCTTATCCACCTATTTTCGCTTTCCACCCAAAACCGATGATAATGCAAATTAGGTAAAAACCTGCGTCTGGTTTTGTTATGAGCATGGGAAACATTGTTCCCTGAAAGTGGTTTTTTCCCTGTAACCTGACAAACCTTGGACATGATAATTCTCTGCACACTATTAAAATTTAAAGTTAGCCAGTTATTATCGTTGAAATATAGGTAAAAGTAAACAGCCAGCCTTGGGTAATTACAACAGCAGATCACAGAACCAAGCTATTACTAAAAACCTGCTCCTAATAAATTCGAGCACGGATTGGCCAAGCCCTGAATGCCACACGTGCCTTTTTCCAAGAACGTTTAATTAATTTCTTACTGTTTTTTTTTACATGTGTATTGTGTAAATCAACAACTTTTCAATACTTCACGCTATTTTTTATTTCCCTCAATTCAGGACAATCATTTAATGGTCCAATCAAACTAACCACTGATAGATTTTGCACCCAATTACAGTTCAATAGCAAGATTGTATTTACGCAGGTTCGTAATATTTAAAATCAACCCGAAAAAAGGGCAGATTTAATTTCTAAACTCTGCTTAGAACAACCTAAGTTTTCTGGTTAATCAGAATCACAATACCGAAAACCGGTCTTGTAGTGATGGCGAATTACTCCCATCATACTTGTGTAAATAGGCCATAATCGACAGGTGTACTAGCAGCAGAGCTGCAATCCAGAAAAGCTTTGTTTAAACTTTACTTTTAAACATGCGCAAGAATCCCAAACCAAACATTAGCAGCAATGCGGTTCCGGGTAACGGCACAGACCTGAGTTGTGCGCCTCCCTCAATACGTGTGCCCAAAGATTGTGCTGAGAAAAATCCTGTGTTATCGGTTACAAAATCAATAAAGTCATAGCCACGATTATCGACAGAAGATCGAAGAGAACCTCTTATATCGACGATTTGATTATTTTCAATCTCGACTGACAGAGTACTTAAAAAAATACTCCCCTGATTAATGTCCCAAATTCTTTCTGCAATTTCAGCCTTAAAGGTAAGCAGATCGATATTATGTTGTCCCGAACTTAAAGGTGTAGAAGATTCAAGTACATCACTGTCGACTGAAAAGTTAGCAACAAAGGAGTCGCCAATAGATGGTAAATAATTAAAACCAAGTGGATCTGAATCTGTGGGACGAGGTTTCAATTCCTCTACATTAAAAATAATCTCATAGTTCAGTATACTTGCATGTGCTGGTACTATGGCCCCTAACATAAAACATATCGTAATTGTTAGAACTATTTTATTTTTGACTGTGTTTGCCAGCCATTGGCTAAATGAACATTGCGATGATTTAAATACAAAAACTTTAGGTTTGATCGAATTCATAGTAGGCATTTTCCTTCCTTCACAAATAACGGCACATGGCAGACTAAAAGCCAGTCGCAATATATACTCTCCGCACATGGAAATTCAGCATCCAGTACACGCACATTTTCGCGAATAGCTGCGTTGGAAAACCTTGCTGTAGAATAACTACAGCTAAATTTCCCGCCTTACTCTCCACAAAAAATCACGTACACTAAATGCTAATTTTCCATGTGCGAAAAGTATAGTCTTAGTTGTACCCTGAGGCGACTGCTTAAAAAAAGCAGTCGCTCGAAGGTAACTAAATCAGACGAATGTCTGTTGGAGCAACTGAAAAAACACATATTCTAGAATATATCTTCCTGTTTTTCCATCAGTATATCGGTTCTTATTGCTAAATAATATTACTCTTGTTTTACTGCAAACACTACTCTCATTGAAAAGTCACATGGAGCACAGGAACATCCGTCTGGCTACCCTCGAAAGAACGAGCCTCGCGTTTTCCAGTACCGGTAATTATAAATGCTAGGGAATTATTGCTAATCCAGCCGGATCGATTCACAATTTCTTGCACGATGGAACTTAGATCTGGAGTACGCTGGGCATTTCCTGCTTCGCCAACTGTCGTCCATGGTGCTGGTGACCATGCAACGTTAGCTGTGGTTTTTGATCTGGATGATACGTTACCATTGATCCTTGCAAACACTGTAGCATTATCAGTGGCTTCTCCATTGATCACCAGAGAAGTGCTCTTAGATCGAATCGCATTCGCGGTAAACTGGAGATAAGCGTTCGCAATAATTGCGCCTTGAGGAATATTCAGTTCATTGAAACGTAACCCAACGGTTTGGTTACTTCCAGAACGCACAAAATCGAGATCTGTACTTCCAATGATCACTCTATCATTCGGAGATTCTTTTTCTTCAACATCATCCAGACCTGCTGTAATCGGTATCGATAACGTTGTTTGATTGCCTGACGAGAGAATGGTTATTATGACTGAATTTGATCTGGTCAAACCACCACTATCGGTTATTGTTGCTGTGATTGTATGCGTGCCTTCCGACAGGGTTGATGTTGAAAATGATCCGCCGCTACCGATCAGCCCGTCAAGACTGGATGTCCAACTCAAGTTAGTAGTTAAATCTCCGTCTTCTGTGTCATTACTTGTTCCACTAATAGAGATGCTATCTCCAGTATTAAAATTTTCCCCGGCACCAGGAGATATTAATGAGATCGTGGGAGCAGCATTACCAGAGCCATCATCACAAATATCTCCAACTCCATCTTCATCGGTATCATCCTGATCAGGATTCACTGCCAAAGGACAGTTATCAATGTTATCAATCACTCCATCATCATCAGTATCCGGCCAGCGAAATAAATAACCATTCTTATTGGTTGCATTGTAGAGCACAAATGCTTTCATGGCGGGGGCATATTCAAATCGACCATAGGTTCCCTGCACATGCGCGATAGGTGCTTCTGTTGCTTTGGGTGCCTGAACCGGATAGCTTTCAGCCGTCCAGGTTGGTGGCGTTGTATCCAGATCTAGAATATAAACAGTGTCTCCACCAGCCCATGCAACAACTTTTTCTATCACTGGGTCATAAGCAAGACCGGGAGCCTCTACACCTAAAAACTGTGTATCACCAACCGCATTGATTTCTTCTGACTGAAAATCACTGCCCGCACTGATGTCATACATGACGCTTTGACCTTCGCCACTTGCGCCTCTCCCAATCAAAATAAACTTGTTGCGTTTTGGATCAATAACACCATTCATATGCACATAATAACCAGGTTCGAACATGGTTAGCTGGGTATACGTGCCACCTGATGTGTTGTATGTGTATCGGTAAAGGTTTTGCAAGTTATGTAAATACACAGCCCCGGTGTTCGGATCATAAGCTGATATCGCCCCAATATTCTCAACAGGAATATTACCTGACGGAGTTTGTCGCTCCCATGTATTACTTGTTGGATCGAACAGCCATGTTACTCCATCGGGGAAACCCTGGGTTGCCAGCGAACCGCTCCATGTCCATAATTTATCAGGACCAGGAAGATACACCATCCCGTCATAAGTTTCTCGACTTCTTGGTTGAGTCCCATCAAAAGGGGGCATCTCTGATGAATCGGAATCAAAATCCAGTGGCGTCGCAGGGTCAGTTAATCTGACCATGGATGGAGTGCTATTTAAATCCAGCGCATAAATCTCATTACCCAGATAATTCATATGCCCACCACCCCAAATATACAATCGGTTGCGGGTAGTATCAAAGCTTGCACCACTCCATGCCTCTGTAACATTGAGACAAAAAAATGAAAAATCATAGATAAGTGGCTCACCACCTAGTGTCCCGAATGTAGCACCATTAAAGCCATCCTCAGGACACTGAGTGTTGAGTGTTGTGTTGGGAAGCTCTTCCCAGCCACCTGAATCAGCATATGCAATTCTGGTAGCTGACATCAGCAATAGAATAGAAAGAAAGATCGGTGATGTTAATGATTTATAATTTTTATTATTTATCATTTAAATGGGTATCCAGTTTACTCAACCAACTACCATATGTTGTGGTTCACCACCAATTATTTTAGGGCGAGGCACCGGCGCGCATTCTACCGCATGCTCCATCAAGCAATAGAAGAGCAAGCCACGCGCTTTTGAATTTCGGCGATTGAACCTGAATGTAAACTCATCAAGATAATAAGCAAGTTGCACCGGACGTATAGCTCCTTGATGAGTTCCAAGCCACCAACGATCAAATAAGGATGCAACTCTATGGACACGAGGCATGACGACATGTGCAGGATCACCACTTGCGGTAATATTGCTTACAATATGCTTATAGCCAACGTCTTCAATACCGATATATCCTTTCCATCCATCCGTGCGAACTGCCGCACCTTTTTCAACATTATCCGAAACAAACTGATGAAGACTGTTCGCCGACACATCTCGAATCATAGACATTCGTATTCGGCCTGAGCCTTTCCCTCTGACTTCAGCGGCAATAGCAACAATCACTTTACGCTCGGCACCACGACCTCTGATTTTTTTTCCTACGCCTCCAACATAGGTTTCATCGACTTCGACAGCGCCTGTTAGATGGTCGCGACCAGGACGTATCATTGCTCGACGCAATTTATGCATCCAGGTCCATGCAGTATCGTAACTGCCAAGACCAAGAACACGCTTCAGTCCAAGTGCGCTGGCTCCATTCTTTTGGCTCGTTACAAACCAGATAGCAAGGAACCAGGTCCTCAGCGGCTTGTGTGTTTTGTGAAACAATGTTCCAGCAGTAATGGATGTTTGCCGTTTGCATTTGCGGCACAGAAAAAGACCCCTGCCCATAATCGACGGGTTTTCTTCAAAAACTCCGCAAGAAGGGCAACAAAAACCTTGAGGCCACCTGAGTGTCAAAATATATGCAAGGCAAGCCTCTTCGGTGCTAAACCACTTATCAAATTCCTGGAATGTTCCAGGATAGTCAACGTTACAAACCGGATGCCTTTGCTCTTCCATCGCTAGATACTACATGTTGTGGATGGTTGAGTATACTAGATACCCAATATCATTTAAATTCCCTTATTATAATTTATATTAATCTTTACACATTAAATACTTTTATTAATTACATATAAAATAATATTTCCTATAAGATATTAATTAATATTTTCCGTATAAACAGACGGTTACAAACCATTTAAATCACAGACATGATTAAAGCATTAGCAATCATATCCTGTCAATCAGATTTGATAGGAATTAAGTAAAAAATAGTTTTCCCCGCTTAGAGGCGAGTTAGAACAATTGAGAGATGTTTCAAAAGAATTTTCTTAAGTCATTACTATTGATGTAGTAAAAAACTTATTGTGAGGAGGTAGCTATGGTCTGAACTATTGAGCGATCACTTAAAATCAGGTTCGATATTCTGCATTGATTCGTACATAATCATACGATAAGTCACAGCTAAGGATGGTAGCTGATGCGCTGCCACGATCCAGGCTAACGCGGACAGTGATCTCAGTCGCAGTCATCGCTTGTTGTCCCTCTTCTTCCCGATACGTTTCAGCGGGATTGCCATTGAGGAGAAGATTGACATCGTTGAGCCACAGCGAAATACGCTTAACATCCAGGTTTTCAACAGGCGCACGACCAATTGCAGCAAGGATTCTGCCCCAGTTTGGGTCTGATGCAAAAAATGCAGTTTTAACCAGTGATGATCCAGCGATGGTTTTACCTACCAGCTCTGCTTCAGTTCGGTCTTGAGCATTTTCAATCTGGATGCGAATAAACTTTGTTGCACCTTCACCATCTCGCACGATTTGTTCAGCCAGAGACGAACACACTGTTTTCACTGCGCTTACCAGTGCATGATACGCTGGATTGCCGGGTTGAATATCAGCTTCTTCTGCTTTTCCGGTTGCCATTAAGACACAAGCGTCGTTAGTCGATGTATCACCATCAACCGTAATTGAATTAAATGTGTCGGAAATCACTTCATTCAGGCATGTTTGAAGTATTGCCTGTGAAACGGAGACATCAGTGGCTACAAATGCCAACATGGTTGCCATGTTGGGATGAATCATGCCAGAACCTTTGCTGATACCTGTAACGTAGAATTGTTTTTCACCAATGATAAAGCTGGTTGTGGCTGTTTTTGATCGCGTATCTGTCGTCATGATAGCGCTGGCTGCTTGCGACCAACCGTCTTCGGTAAGATTTTGTAAGGCTTGCGGGATCGCCTGTTCGATTAATTCAACAGGGAGTTGTTCGCCAATGACACCCGTTGAAAAGGGTAATACCTGATCAGTTGCTGAGTTTGAATGTTGCGCTACACTCTGACAGATTTGTAGCGCATTTTTAAGACCTTGTTCGCCAGTTCCGGCATTGGCATTGCCTGAATTAATCACAAGATAACGCGGTGACTCAGACAAATGCTGTCTGGTAATTTTGATAGGAGCAGCCTGGAATGCATTACGTGTCAGAACAACGGCAGTTGTCGTACCGGGTGCCAGCTCTACAACAACAAGATCATTTCTTTCGGTTTGGCGGATTCCAGCACTCGCTGAACCTAGTTTTATTCCAGCAATGACATGTGGTTGCAATGGGTAATTCCTAATCGTTTTGCTCTTCCTGACTAACTTAATCGACCATGACACTGCTTGTATTTTTTACCAGAGCCACATGGACAAGGACTGTTTCTACCTACTTTTTTACCTTCACGCACAAAAGGACGTTGCTCTTCGGGTGCTGGAGCTGCTTCCGCAGCTTGCTCTGGCTCTTCCAATGCCGACGCTGCCTCAGCATGTTGAAACTCCAGTTCAGTTTGCTCAGTGAGACGCTCTTCTTCCATGGCAACAACATCTTCATCAGCTTGAACCTTTACTTTAGATACAATACTGATCACTTCTTGCTTGATGTTTTCTAACATTGACTGGAACATTGCAAAGGCTTCGCGTTTGAACTCCTGTTTGGGGTCTTTCTGAGCGTAGCCTCGTAAATTAATGCCTTGGCGTAAATGATCCATTGCCGCCAAATGTTCCTTCCAGGCATTATCCAATACTTGTAACATCGCCACTTTTTCAAAATGACGAATCACATCTGAACCCGCTTGCTGTTCTTTTTCTGCATAGTCGTCTTTTGCCTGTTTCACTATTTTTTTAAACAGACCGTCGCTATCAACCGAGTCGTCATTATCAAGAATCGCCTGTGCTGATACATGGATTCCCATATCTGCTTCCAGCGTCTCATCCAGACCTTTGACATCCCATTGTTCTTCCATACTTTGCGGTGGAATATGATTATCGAACAACTCCTTGATGACATCATCATGAATTGCCTGAATAGTCTCTTTAATGTCTTCTGCAGCCATTAATTCATCACGCTGCTCGTAAACGACGCGGCGCTGGTCGTTTGCGACGTTATCATATTCCAATAGTTGTTTGCGGATATCGAAATTACGACCCTCGACTTTGCGCTGCGCATTTTCGATGGCGCGCGTCACCCATGGATGCTCAATGGCTTCACCTTCTTCCATACCCAGTTTTTGCATCATTACACCAACACGTTCGGATGCAAAAATACGCATTAAATCATCTTCAAGCGACAGGTAGAAACGTGAAGACCCCGGGTCACCCTGACGTCCTGAGCGTCCGCGTAATTGATTGTCAATACGTCTGGATTCATGGCGCTCAGATCCAACCACATGCAAACCGCCCAGTTCGATCACTTTGTCATGGCGTTGCTGCCATTGCTGGCGAATTGTTTCGATTTGTTGCTCTGTAACATTATCATCCAGCGCTGCAATTTCTTTTTCCAGATTGCCGCCGAGAACGATATCAGTACCACGACCAGCCATACTGGTGGAAATGGTGACTGCACCAGGAACACCGGCTTGTTCAATAATGTGTGCCTCTCGCTCATGCTGCTTCGCGTTAAGGATTTCATGATCAATTTTGGCTTGTTGCAATATTGCAGATAGATATTCAGAGTCTTCAATTGAAGCTGTGCCCACCAGTACCGGTTGACCGCGTGTCAAACACTCCTTGATGTCGTCTCTAACCGCCTCATATTTATCCTTTTTACTGATAAAAATCAGATCGCCGTGATCAGCTCTAATCATTGGTTTATGGGTTGGAGTCACTATCACTTCAAGTCCATAGATCTGCTGTAGCTCAAATGCTTCAGTATCAGCAGTACCAGTCATCCCAGATAATTTATTATAGATTCGGAAATAATTTTGAAAGGTGATCGATGCCAATGTCTGATTGTCATTCTGAATCGGCACCCCTTCCTTCGCTTCAATAGCCTGATGCAATCCTTCCGACCAGCGTCGCCCCTGCATGACTCGACCGGTAAATTCATCAACAATGACCACTTCATTATTACGTACGATGTATTCAATATCTTTCTTGAACACAACATGCGCACGTAATGCTGCTTTAACATAGTGCATTAACGAAATATTTTTTGGAGAGTACAGGCTTTCTCCTTCTGGCAGCAAGTCATACTCTACGAGAAGTTTCTCAAGTCTTTCATGACCTTCATCTGTAAAATAGGCTTGCTTCGCTTCTTCATCGAGGATAAAGTCGCCAGTTTTCACTTCATCAGAATCTTCTTCGCTATCTTCCTGTTTTTTTAGTAGTGGAACGAGTTTATTGAGATGCTCGTATAGATCCGTCTGGTCGTCGGTGGGGCCTGAGATAATCAGCGGGGTTCGTGCTTCGTCAATGAGAATCGAGTCAACTTCATCGATAATGGCATAGTGCAAACTACGCTGGACTTTTTGATCCAGGCTAAACGCCATATTGTCACGTAAATAATCGAAACCAAATTCATTGTTGGTTCCATAGGTAATATCAGCAGCATATGACTCTTTGCGTTGATCGTGATTCAATTCACTAACGATGACACCGGTGCTTAGACCCAGGAAAGTATAAATCTGTCCCATCCATTCAGAGTCTCGTTTTGCCAAATAGTCATTCACTGTGACAACGTGGACACCTTGCCCGGTCAATGCATTAAGATAGGCTGGCAAAGTGGCAACCAGGGTTTTACCTTCCCCAGTTCTCATTTCCGCAATTTTGCCATCGTGCAATGCCATACCACCGACTAACTGCACATCAAAATGACGCATTCCCAATGTACGTTTTGCGGCTTCTCTAACCACAGCAAAAGCTTCAGGCAAAAGATTATCGACGGTCTCGCCGGTTTTAAGGCGTTGCTTGAATTCCTCAGTGTTGGCTTTTAATTCGTCGTCTGACAGCTTTTCAAATGCTGGTTCCAGCGAACTGATTTTTTGCGCTATTTTATGCTTTTTTTTGATATACCGATCATTGCGGCTACCAAATACAGCTTTTCCCACCTTCCCGAGCATTAATATTTATCCGTATCAATAATTAGAAACTTGAATAGTATAACAACAGCAACTAGCTTGCTTTCTGTGCCAGTGTCAGGATGTTAATAGATTCTTGTTTCCTGGTTAAAAAAAGTCGCAACCCACATGCGACTGTGTTCTACTAATCAGACAATCGCTTTATTTCGTCTGACAGATATGAAGTACCCACAACAGAATTATAGCCTGTCATGGTAATGCTCGCAGGATAATACTTCACATGGTCACAATTGCGGTTTTCTAGCAACTCATTTTCATTGAGAGCAAGACGCTAAAACAGGTGTATATCGATTAACAACACAGCCGCTAGAAGACTCCAACTGTAGCCGCTCGGTATAGTATAGACGTGTGAGATTTTTCAGCATATAAACATGGAATATCAAGCAGATCGATAAAAATATTATTATGAAAAAATATATTCCATCAGTTACGCAGGTTTTGCGAGGAAAACATCCTGGGCTTTCCAATCTGCAGCAACGCTTAAAAAATCACGCTGATTTGTTAAAACTGACTAAGCAGCGCCTTCCTCACTCCTTGGCAGAACACTGTACTGGGTGTTGCTACAAACAGTCTACCCTGATTCTTTATAGTCGATCAGCTATCTGGCTTTCTCAGCTGCGTTTTTATAAGATTGCACTGCTTGAGACTATGCAAGAAGAAGCGCCGCAGTTCGCTATTTCAGATGTGATTTTTCGAGTACTGGTTACTCCAGATGGGTTGACTGCTGAGCAGCACGTCAATCAGCCCATCAGACCTTCTCGTCAAGCCATTGAAGAGATTGCTAATAGTTCCCGTTATGTTTCTGACAATCAATTACGTCTCAGCCTTGAAAAACTAGCACAAACCTTAGGCAATCAAGACGAGTAACAAGTTTTCTCAATATCTCACCTGCATTTCTTACCAGCCTGATGAGAAATGCAGGTGAGAGAAACTGTTGAATTAATATTCTCTGAGTTTAGCTCTAATACACGCATTCATCGAGTCATTGCTAATATTTTAGCGATAACGAATGTAACATGAATAGGCTTTATTTCCTCCAATACGATCGTGAAACACTCAGGATTTTGTACTATTTTCTATCCCGTAGCACGGACTCCTTCCTGATAGAGTTGGGCTGGATTAAGAATGCCTTCTGAAGAAACAATATCCCACGATTGTGGCATACTTAATAGCTTCATCAGCAATTGGTTATTTAAGTTGTGTCCTGATTTATAGGCCTTAAATTCACCGATCAGGCTATGTCCCAATAAGTATAAATCACCAATTGCATCGAGTATTTTGTGTTTTACAAACTCATCAACATAACGCAATCCATCTTCATTCAGAACTCGGTGATTATCGACTACGATGGCATTATCCAGGCTACCGCCCAAAGCAAGATTATGTTGTCTGAGTTGTTCTAGCTCATGCATAAATCCAAAGGTGCGTGCGCGACTGATTTCTTTAACAAAAGAAACTGGTGAGACTTCAATGCTGGCAGTGCTGGTTTCAGCATGAAATGCAGGATGATCAAAGTCAATGGTAAAGGTAACTTTATAACCATCGTAAGGTTCTAAACATGCCCACTTGTCGCCATCTCTAACAATAACTTTACGCTTGATACGTAAGTAGGTTTTCAGTGCACTCTGTTGATGTATACCTGCAGACTGCAATAAAAATACAAACGGTCCAGAACTTCCGTCCATGATGGGTATTTCTGATGCGCTGATATCAACAATTGCGTTATCGATGCCAAGACCAGAAAAAGCGGCCAGTAAATGCTCAACTGTTGAGACTCGAACATTGCCATTGACCAGCGTGGTCGATAAAGTGGTATCTCCAACATTATCCGGTGTGGCAGCAATTTCAACAGGTGTATCCAGATCCACCCGTCTGAATTTTATTCCAGTATCTGGTGGTGCCGGGCGAAATGTCATTTCTACATTCTTACCTGTGTGAAGTCCCACCCCGGTTGCGCGTATAGTATTTTTTAAAGTTTTTTGTCTAATCATTTTCTTTGCTCAAGTGACCTTTGCTAATTGTACACATTCAATACAATGTGGTGCTGGCTAATATCACTTTTGTGATGCTGTCATCATCTGGAAAACGCTGAAAAATGACCCAGGTATTCAGCGTCTGTCCAGATTCACCCTATATCGCCAGCAACCAAGCCAGTCAGTCAACGTGCACAAAAAAACACTTCGAAACACATAGTTTATAGTGTATCAGTCAGCCTGCTGCCTTAAGAATGCTGGAATATCAAGCATTTCAAGATCCAGTTCTTTTGGCATCTCTCTCTGTCGTTTACTGGCCTGTTCTGGTTTATTACGCAACACTGTTGGTCGTTCCAGTGCACCATAATCGACAGCACCGTCATTTTTACGATGGATGACTTGCAGATTTGGTTCGCCTGCGACTACCCCGTCTCGTTCTAAGCCAGTTGCAACCACTGTGACACGTACTTCTCCTGAGAGTTCAGGACTAATTGCTGTGCCGATAATGACTGTTGCATCATCGGATGCAAATCCGCGCACCATATCACCCACATCGTTAAACTCACCAATGCTTAAATCACCAGAGCTGGTAACGTTGACCAAAACCCCATAGGCTCCCTTGACATCAACATCGTCAAGTAATGGACTGCCAACCGCTTTTTCAGCAGCTTCACGTGCACGATGATCTCCAGAGGCGCTACCGGTTCCCATCATTGCCCGACCCATTTCGCCCATCACTGCTTTAACGTCAGCAAAATCAACATTAATCAAACCTGGGTTGGTGATCAAGTCAGCAATTCCCTGTACCGATCCCAATAACACATCATTGGCTGCATTGAAAGCTTTGATTAAAGACACATCACGCCCCAAAACAGGTAATAACTTTTCATTGGGAATAGTAATCACTGAGTCTGCATATTGACCTAATGCTTTAATACCTTCTTCACCAATTTTCTGGCGTTTTTTACCCTCAAATGAAAATGGCCGGGTAACAATAGCCACCGTCAGAACACCCATTTCTTTTGCAATTTCTGCAATCACTGGGGTTGCCCCGGTTCCGGTTCCGCCGCCCATTCCGCTTGTCAGAAACACCATATCAGTTCCTTCCAGGATCTCCTCAATATGATTTCTGTCTTCCAGTGCTGCTTCGCGACCAATTTCTGGATCAGCTCCAGCACCAAGACCTTTGGTTAACTCACCACCCAACTGCAACACGGTTTTTGCATTGGTGTTTTTGAGTGCCTGGGCATCTGTGTTGACGCAGATAAAATCGACATCAACCATCCCGTTCTCAATCATGTGATTAATGGCATTTCCACCACCACCACCGATTCCTATTACCTTGATTACTGCATTATTAGACGCATATGGATCAACTACTTCAAATGGCATCGTTCTATCCTCCAAAAAATTACCTGATTTAATTAAATGTCTGATGATTAATCATTTAACTCTAAGACGATCTGTTTGAT
This sequence comes from Methylococcales bacterium, assembly GCA_965224565.1. Taxonomy (GTDB): domain Bacteria; phylum Pseudomonadota; class Gammaproteobacteria; order Methylococcales; family DRLZ01; genus DRLZ01. The sequence goes on from CBDCZN010000001.1 coordinate 1,102,219, forward strand.
CAGATTGAACGTTAAATGATTGATCACCAGATTATTCACCTGTTGTCTATCTCGTTTAAAACCTAAAAATTACCTTGAAACCAACTCTTCATTTTTGCCCAAATACCCTCTCCTGAACTATCAACACCGCTGAGTGCTACATTTCTTGCATTAGGATCTCTGTTTTTGTCACCGTAAATCACCATTCCAACACCTGTTGCGTAGATAGGGTTGCGTACCACATCGACGAGTCCACTGACAAATTGCGGAATACCAATACGCACCGGCATATGAAATATTTCTTCTGCTAAATCAACGAGACCGGGTACTTTCGAGCTGCCTCCGGTAAACACAAGGCCTGCGGCAATCAAATCTTCAAATCCTGCGCGTCTTAGCTCTGCTTGAACCAGCAAAATTAATTCTTCATAACGTGGCTCGATGATTTCTGCCAAAGCTTGCCGGGATATTTGTCGTGGTGCTCGATCACCGATACTGGGAACTTCAAGAGTTTCATCCAGTTTGGCAAGTTGCGCCAATGCACACGCATATTTCTTTTTGATTTCCTCAGCATTTTGACTGGGCGTTCTTAATGCCACTGCAATATCATTGGTCACCTGATCTCCTGCGATTGGAATGACTGCTGTATGGCGAATTGAGCCATGGGTGAATACAGCAATATCAGTTGTACCGCCACCAATATCAACCAGACATACCCCCAATTCTTTTTCATCATCAGTCAGTACTGACATTGATGATGCCAATTGTTCAAGCACAATGTCTTCAACCTGCAATCCGCACCGTTCGATACATTTCACAATATTTTGTGCTGCACTCACTCCGCCAGTCACAATGTGTACTTTGGCCTCAAGGCGAATACCAGACATGCCCACAGGTTCTTTTATGCCTTCTTGCCCATCAATAACAAATTCCTGCGGCAAAACATGCAAGATTTTCTGATCCGCCGGGACAGCAACGGCTCTGGCAGAGTCGATAACCCGATCAACATCATCCTGACTAACTTCCTTATTACTAATGGCTACGATTCCATGCGAATTCAGGCTGTGGATATGACTTCCTGCTATGCCAACAAACACCGAGCTGATATTACAACCTGCCATTAACTCTGCTTCCTGAACTGCACGTTGAATGGAGTTGACTGTGGTTTCCAGATTCACCACCACGCCTTTCTTGAGTCCACGAGAAGGACTCTGGCCCAGTCCAACAATTTCGACATCGCCATCTAAATTAACTTCACCAACAATAGCGGCGACTTTGGAAGTCCCAATATCTAACCCGACGATTATGTTTTTTTCGTTCTTCTTAGCCATCTTTTCCTCATGTTTCTCAACTGTATCGTTCCGGGAGCCTCAGCTACAATGTTAAACAATGCGCTATGTGTTCAGAAACTCAATCAAGTTTTTTTAATGCCTGCTATTCCCAAGATCATTTACTGATCGCTAAATCCAATTGCAAAACCATTCTCATAGCGCAAGTCAATTGACTTCAAATGATTAATTCGCTCATCACCAAGATTGGGGAATACTGCAATAAATCGCTTAAACACAGTGAACGGTTTGTTGCGGCCAATTTCAATATGTATATCCTGGTTCAAATCAAGAGCCCATTCACCATGCTGATTGATATGAAATTGTTTTAATTCGTAGCCATTCTGGGCAAGTGAATATTCCATCTCACGATACATCCGAAACAGTTCAGGCGTATATGCTTTATTGATATCGAGAAGCGGTAAATTGGAAAACTGCTGCGTAGAGGCAGGCGAGAACACTACGCCACCAACAGAGACTAGTTTATCATTTCCCAGCCTTAAATACGCAGTCTTCTCAGTAACATATACGCGCAGACTATCTGGCCAGATACGTTCTATTTTGACAGCCTTGATCCACGGTAATTGCTCCATTGCTGCTTGAGTCTGAGGCAAATCAATGGCTAGAAAACCAACATCAGCAGCTTTATCAATTATATTTTGTAATTTCTGCTGATTGGCATATTGGAAACTGCCATGTAACGAAATATCACGCACAGGCATCAATCTTGAAGATGATTTTGCAATCATCAATATGCCAATCAAAATCAACAATCCAACAAGCACCGTAGTGATTGGTTTTAAACCTTGTGGCTTATCTTGCTCGATGTGTGGAGAGTGTCGTGCAACCATTAGTTTGTCGCTCCTTGTTGAGCGTTATCCATGCTGGTTTCCAGAATTTTCCAAACCAGTTGATTAAAATCCATACCAACTGCTTTCGCTGCCATCGGTACCAAGCTATGATCAGTCATGCCGGGAACTGTATTGATTTCAATTAACCAGGGCTGATTGCTTTCATCGACAAACAAGTCAACACGACACCAGCCGCTCGCATCAACAACTTGACTCGCGCTGATCGCCAATTGTTGTAACTGTTTTTCTTGTTCTGCGGCTAATCCGCTTGGGCAATGATATTGCGTTGTGCTGGCTTGATATTTTGCTTCGTAGTCATAAAACTCATTGGGTGTTTGCAGACGAATGATTGGCAATGCCTGATCACCAATAATGCCAACAGTGTATTCATCACCAGTCACCCATTGCTCCGCCATCACTACATCGTCAAACTGACGAGCTTGCTGCCATGCATCGGTTAATTGTTTTAGTGAAGTCGCCTTGTTCATACCAATGCTGGAACCTTCGCGAACCGGTTTAACGATCACTGGAAAACCGAGCTGGTTGGCAACTCGATCAATATCTTCCCGGGTTTTCAGTATTTCGCTGGCAGGGGTTGGCAATTGGCTGGCTTGCCAGCATAACTTGGTTTTCAGCTTGTCCATGCATAGTGCAGAACCCAGCACACCACTGCCTGTATACGGCAATCCCATTGATTCCATTACGCCTTGTAAAACGCCATCCTCACCACCGCGACCATGGACGATATTGAAAACACGATCGAACTGTTGCGCTAGCAATGCGCCAATAGGATCATGACCAATATCGACAGCAATGGCATCCACACGTTGTTCGACCAGTGCACTCAGAACAGCTTGACCACTCTTCAGAGAAATCTCTCGCTCAGCCGATGCACCGCCCATAACGACAGCGACACATCCGAATGCTTTTGCATTATTGATTTCACGCTCAAAATTCATTTGGCAGAGCTCACTGGTTCACCAACAATGCGTACTTCAGCTTCAAGCCGGACACCATGTTCGCGCTCAACACGGTCTTGTATGAAATCAATCAATAACTCAATATCTGATGCGCTTGCACCACCCAGGTTTTCAATAAAATTTGCGTGTTTCTCAGACACTTTAGCGTTACCTATCTGATGTCCTTTTAAACCACATCGTTCAATTAATTGTGCTGCAAAACCACCTTCGGGGTTTTTGAACACTGAACCGCAGGTTGGTACCGTGATTGGTTGACTAAGGCGTCTACGTTTTAACAATTCCTGCATCATTGCATCATCGCTAGAAGTATTTGCTGGTAAATTTAATCTAGCTGCTACAAACCAGTGTTGCTCGGGAATATCAACCATACGATATCCAACTGATATGGATGAAGATTGCATCCATTGACAATTGCCCTGGCGATCCATTAATTCCACTTCACTGACCAGTGGCCAGGTCTCTCCACCAAAAGCACCTGCATTCATAGCCAAGGCTCCACCCATGGTGCCGGGGATTCCAACCAGAAAACTGACACCGGATAATCCATTTTTCTGACAAAAACGGGCGACTTGTGGACAAGCAACACCGGCCTCAACATACAGGCGACCATCGGCTTCGAGGCTGATCTGATCTAATGATCGGCGCAGGTGAATGACTGTACCGCGTATTCCGCCATCACGAATTAACAAATTACTGCCACCACCCAACCAGAATACTGATTGAGTACTTGCAAGATGCCGAAGAAAAACAGACAAATCATCAATATCAGTGGGTCGATAATATTGTTCTGCCAGACCACCAACCCGCCACGACGTATACTTTGCCAGCGGTTCATTAAACAGCGTTTTTCCTGTGGGCATGGTTTTCATAGATGACATGGCCTCATTGGTGACGCTGGCAACTGAAACACATTCTGTCATCGAATCAATCCCAAAACTGGTGGCATCAATTTGCTTAATTGCTCAGGAAGTTGCGCTGCAATTTGTCCGATACTACCGGCTCCCATGGTTAAGACCACATCATTGTCTTCCAGCAATGCTGGTAATATCTGGTGTAATTGCTCGTGTTCTGAAACAAAAACAGGCTCAACCTTGCCTCTGGTTCGTACTGCTCGTGACAATGAACGGCTATCCGCGCCATTAATCGGTTCTTCTCCTGCAGCGTAGACTTCAAGCAGAATCAGGCTATCGACTTCAGACAAACACTGTGCGAAATCGTCGAACAATGCACGGGTTCTGGTATAGCGATGCGGTTGAAAAATCAACACCAATCGCCGATCAGGCCATGCCGCCTTAACGGCTTGTAAGGTGGCTGTGATTTCACGTGGGTGATGTCCGTAATCATCGACTAACAATACCGAACCATTAACAATCGGAACGTTTTCATCATTGATTTGCAAGCGTCGCCCGATTCCACGAAACTCCTGCAAGGCTTTCTGTATAACACTATCTTCGATTCCCAATTCAACAGCAACAGCAATGGCAGCCAGCGAATTCAGTACATTATGTGTACCAGGCAGATTTAAGCTGATTTGTAATGCGTCAACATTTTTTCTGACCACACTAAATCGTGTTTGCCAACCGTGTTGTTCAACATTAATTGCACGAATGTCAGCCTCTTCGCTAAGACCATAAGTAATGGTGGGTTTTGATATCAGTGGCAGAATACTTTTGGCGTGATCATCATCGATACAAACAATTGCCCGACCATAAAAAGGGATCTGGTGTAAAAAGTCTACGAATACTGATTTTAAGCGATCAAAATCACTGTCGTAGGTTTCCAGATGATCTTCATCAATATTAGTCACTACAGCAATCATTGGTGACAAGTACAAAAATGAACCATCACTTTCATCTGCTTCAACAACCAGATAATCGCTTTGCCCCAATTGCGCATTGGTTCCAGAATGATTTAATCGTCCGCCAATCACATAAGTAGGATCCAGTTCAGCTTCGCCTAAAATACTAGCGGTCAGACTGGTTGTAGTGGTTTTACCATGCGTTCCAGCAATCGCAATACCAAAGCGGAAACGCATCAGTTCTGCGAGCATTTCAGCACGCGGGACAATGGGTATTTTTCGTTGCTTAGCGGCTTCTACCTCGGGGTTATTGCCATTGATTGCAGTGGATTTGACCACTACATCGACATCTTGCAGGTTATCGGCATGATGACCAATATGAATCAATGCGCCAAGAGTTCGTAACCGTTGTATCGCTGCGTTTTCTTGCAGGTCTGATCCTGAAACCTGGTAACCCAGACTAATCATCACTTCAGCAATACCATTCATACCGGTACCACCAATCCCGACAAAATGAATATGCTGGATACGCGCCATACCTGGCCATTTGAGTTTGGCAGCTACTGGAATCATGCCGCAACCTCCTGCAAACAAATATCAGCGACCTGGTTGGTTGCATTAATCCGTGCTAACGGTTTGAGTGCAGAGCGCATGCTTGATAGTGCTTGATGATCATTAAGCAGCTGAGCCAACTGATGTCCAAGTTGCTCTGTAGTTAACTGGTCTTCCTGAATTAAAATTGCAGCCCCAGCATCAGCCAGATAACGTGCATTGCTGGTTTGATGATCATCAATGGCAAAAGGATATGGCACCAGAATTGATGGTAAGCCAACAGCTGCTAATTCACTGACTGTCATCGCGCCCGCACGACAGATAACCAGATCAGCCCATTGATAACTGGTAGCCATGTCATTAATAAACGCATTGACCTGAGCATCAATGCCAAGTTGTTTATATTGTTGACTGGTTTCATCAACCCATTGCTCACCACATTGATGGATAATTTCCAGTTCAGGCGCTGTTGAAACAGCAATTGCTTGCGGGACAATTTGATTGAGTGCTCTGGCTCCCTGACTGCCTCCGACAATTAACAGATGGACACTATTGGATTGTTGTCTGGGGCCAGGCAGTGTTTCTGCTAAATTAATAATCTCGCTGCGCAATGGGTTGCCTGTCAGCACAACTTTATCCTGAGCCAGAAACGTATCAGGGAAAGCTTCCATGATTTTGATGGCTATCTTCGAAAGTAATTTATTCGCAGTGCCGATCACTCGATTTTGTTCGTGAATCACCACTGGAATTCTCAGAACTCGCGCCATTAATCCCGCTGGAGCAGTTACAAAACCGCCCATACCAAGTACAACTTGTGGTTTTCTGTGACGGATAATTTTCAGTGCTTGAATACAACCAATACCAAATCCTTTCAGAGCAGCCAGTTTTGCAATCAATCCTTTTCCTCTGAAACCCAGGGCTGAGATACGATCCAGCTCAATATCAGCTTCCGGAACAACACGATTTTCCATGCCTTTTTTTGTACCCAGCCAAGTCACTTTAACACCACGCTCGCGTAGTTCGTTGGCAACAGCCAGGGCTGGGAACACATGTCCTCCAGTACCACCAGAAGCAATCATCACTCGCGTTTCCATGATGCCTCACCGCTTCGTCCATAAATACTGAATTCATCTGAGTGACTTGTTTCATTCTCGTCTTCAGTGGTTTCATGAAACACTCTGAAGACCAACCCGAGAGAAACTAAAGTCATCAATATACTCGTGCCACCATAACTCATTAGCGGCAAGGTTAAACCTTTTGGTGGCAGCATTCCCATGTTGACACCCATGTTAATGAACGATTGCAGTCCAAGCCAGATCCCGATTCCGTAGGTCAGCATTGCAGCAAATTGATTGCCATTGCGTTGTGCCATCATAGCGATGCTAAACACCCGCCACACTAGAACAATGTATAGCAGAATAATGACCAGCATCCCTGCAAAACCAAGCTCTTCACCGACTACGGAAAACAGAAAGTCAGTATGCGCTTCTGGGAGGAAATACATTTTTTGAACACCGGAACCAAGCCCAACACCAAACCATCCGCCATTAACATATGAGATTAACGCTTGAATAATTTGATATCCATCGCCGGATGGATCAGCAAACGGATCAAGAAAACCAGTCACTCGTTTCATGCGATAGGGTGAGATCATCACCAGTAATGTGCCCATTATGCTAACAACTGTGAAGCCGATCAGAAAAATCCCAATGCGCATTCCGGCTATAAAAAACATGCCGAATGTCACTGCCATGACAATTGCAGTCGCACCAAAATTACGTTGAGCCATCAACAATGCACAACAAATAAACAATAACCCATAGGGACTGGTAATCGCTTTGGGAATCGATTCCCATCGATTACTACGAATAAATCCCCAGATTGAACCAGTTACTTTGTCAGGGTTTTTTGAAATAAAACCTGCCATTGCCAGAATGACAAATAGTTTGAAAGGCTCAGAAACCTGTAATCTGAGGCCTGCGACAGCAATCCAGCGCATCCCGCCTTTGACTGTAGTGCCGACACCGGGAATAAACACAATTAATAGCAGAAAAATGCCGAATAAAAATAACCAGGGTGTCGCTTTGCGCCAGAAAGATAACGTCAGACTGGCAGCAATAGCAGCCAAAACCAGGCCGACAACAATATGAATCAACTGCATGATTGAATAATGCAGATTAACAGCTAAATCAGGCTGTCCACCAAGGTGAATTGATGCAGATGTGAGCATGACATAACCAATCACTAACAAGGCCAGAATCACGGTTGCCAATTGTGCATCCAAATTAAATTTGAAATGGCCGAGTCCAACCTGTAAGCGTTGCTGAGCAATTGATGTACTCATTCTGGCAACCTCATCACAGCATTTTTGAAGGCATCGCCTCTTGCTTGATAATTCTCGAATTGATCCAGGCTTGCGCAAGCTGGCGATAGTAACACTGTATCTCCAGCTTGTACCATGCTGGCAGCCAGATTCACAGCCTGTTCAATCGTATTGACTCGATGAATGGCAGTAAACCCTTGCAGTACGTCTTGTAGTCGATCAGCATCTTTTCCTAGCAGAATAAGCACCGGGACTTTTTGCTCAACTATCGCGATGAGATCAGAAAAATCTGCTCCTTTACTATCGCCACCTGCAATCAAAATGACTGGTTCTTTTACACCTTGCAACGCTGCCTTGCAAGCTCCGATATTTGTTGCTTTAGAATCATTAATCCAGCGAACCTCATGCAATTCTCGCACACTTTCCATACGATGAGAGAGACCGGAAAATTCATGCAATACTGCAACTGCTGCAGCTGGTTGAATATTGACTGCATCAACCAATGCCAGTGCAGCCAGTGCATTGGAAAGATTATGTCGACCTTGCATAGCAATTTCACTGGCTTCTATTAACGGTTGATCGTATGCGATCAGCCATTCACTGTCTTCGACCAAGCCTATTCTGAACTGGCAGGCATGGTCATCAGTTAATCCAAAATAACGCTGATTTTGACTAGTATGCAATGCATTTTCGAGCAATGATGGTGTCCGCTGACAATAATTATCAATCATGACTTCAGCGTTGTTATAAATTTTGGCTTTGGCACTCGCATAAGCAGCAAAATTATCATAACGATCCATGTGGTCTTCACTAAGGTTGAGTACAACAGCTACTGCTGGTTGCAAATAAGAGGTTATTTCTAGCTGAAAGCTGGATAATTCCAGTACATAAACATCAGGTGTCGAATCTTGTAACAAGTCCAGCACAGGCGTTCCGATGTTGCCACCGAGCGCAGCTATTTTTCCAGCGCATTCAATCATTTTTCCAACCAGAGTTGTTACTGTGCTTTTACCGTTGGATCCTGTTATTGCGATGATTGGGGTGGAGACTGCAAGCGCAAATATATCGATATCACTAATAATCTGTACACCCGAGATTCGGGCTTGTTCGATTTCCGGTTCACTGAGTGCGACACCAGGACTGACAATGAGATGCGTTGCTGTGTGTAAATTGTTAAACGCATGAGCACCCGTATCAATCTGTAATTGTGGCCATTGTTGTAAATAGTCTTGCTGGAATTGTTGCAGGGCAGGTGGTTGCTCTCGGCTATCGACGATAGCCGGAATAATCCCTTGTTGTAACAAATAGCGCACCACAGACACGCCCGTGATACCAAGACCAACCACAACCACGTGTGATTGCGGGGTGAGACCCAGCCTCGCCAGTGCAGCGCTGTTATCAATTAGATGTGGTTTCAATGCAGCGACCATAAAATTATCTTAGCTTCAGGGTTGCCAACCCTATTAGCACTAAAATGACTGTAATAATCCAGAAACGCACGATGATGCGTGGTTCGGGCCAACCTTTTAATTCGTAGTGGTGATGTATCGGAGCCATTCTAAAAATGCGCTTACCCGTTAGCTTGAACGACACAACTTGTATAATTACTGAGGCTGTTTCCATCACAAACACACCGCCCATAATCAATAATACGATTTCCTGTCTCACCAGTACGGCTATCAAACCGATTGCAGCACCTAATGCCAGCGCACCGACATCACCCATAAAAACTTGAGCCGGATAAGCGTTAAACCATAAAAAGCCAAGTCCCGACCCGACCAGCGCGCCGCAGAACACGACCAGCTCACCAACACCAGATATGTATGGAATTGCCAAATAGTTAGCGAAATTAATGTTCCCTGTTAGATAAGCAAAAATACTTAATGCACCACCAACCATCACCACAGGTAAAATCGCCAAACCATCCAGACCATCGGTCAGATTGACCGCATTACTAAAACCAACAATTGTGATGGTTGTAATCAGGATATAACCAACGCCGAAATCCAGCATGACATCTTTAAAGAATGGAACAATGTATTGGGTTTCAGCAGGAATTGTTGCGGCTTCAAACAATACAATTGCGGCAATTAATGCAATCACTGATTGCCATAAGAATTTTGCCTTAGCCGACAATCCGGCAGAATTGCCCAATGAGATTTTTTTATAATCATCCCAAAAACCAACAGCTCCAAAAGCAACGGTGACGCCCAGCAATACCCAAATATAATGATTACTCAGATTTGCCCACATAAGAACGCTGAAAGCCACTGCAACCAGAATCAGAGCACCACCCATGGTTGGTGTGCCGGCTTTGGAAAAATGCGATTCCGGGCCGAGCTCGCGAATTGTTTGTCCAACCTTATGCACGGTTAACCTCCGAATCATGGGTGGACCAACAAACAGGGCAATCATTAAGGCAGTCAGCACACTTAAAATTGCACGCAAGGTCAGATAGCGAAATACCTGAAAAAAACTGTCGTACTGACTGAGCCAGTTGGCTAATGTTAGAAGCATTACTAAGCTGCACTCTCATCTGTGATTGCCTCGACAATTACCTCAAGTTTCTGAGCGCGTGATCCCTTAACTAAAACCACAGCCCCTTCATTAAGTTGTTCTTTTAACGCAGTAATCAATGCATCTTGTGAGTTGTAAAATGTGGCTCCATCACCGAATTCAGCAACGGTCAATTGGGTCAGCTCACCTGTAGCGAATATTCGCGTGACACCATATTTTTTAGCTTGTTGGGCTAGCTGCTGATGAAGCAAGCTATGTTGCTCACCGAGTTCGCCAAAATCACCCAGCACACACCAGCGTTCTGTGCCGAAATTTTGTATCGCTTGCAAAGCAGCTTCAAACGATGAAGGATTTGCGTTATAGCTATCATTGACCAGAATCGAGTTTTGAATACCTCGCAGCGTTTGTAATCGCCCCGCAACAGGCGCTACACTTGCCAGCCCATCAGCAATCTCAGTTAATGTCATGCCAACCGCAATCCCCACCGCTGCCGCAGCCAGTCCATTGACAACATTGTGCAAGCCGGTTAATGGTAGATTGACGTTCTGCGATTCGCCTTGATATTCAAGATGAAATCGACTGCATATGCCTTGAGCTGTATGTTTTATCTCAATGTTATTAGCACTAACATCTGCCTGCTCTGACAACCCGAAACTCAGTATTTGTCGATCGTCTGCCAGTGATTTCCAGGTAGCATAAAATTCATCATCATGATTTAGAATTGCAGTTGCGTTGTCTGGTAATGCAGTAAACAATTCGCCTTTGGCATTTGCGACACCTTGTAAATCACCAAACCCTTCAAGATGAGCCGCTCCAGCATTGGTCACTACGCCAATGGTTGGTGATGCCAGGTTTGCCAGATAGGCTATTTCTCCAGGATGATTCGCGCCCATTTCAATCACTGCGGCTTGATGCTCTGTTCTCAGTTTCAACAAGGTTAGCGGTACACCTAACTCGTTATTGAGATTTCCTGCAGTCGCTAACGTGTTATAGCGGCGCGCCAGAACAGCGGTGGTTAATTCCTTAACAGTTGTTTTTCCATTACTGCCGGTGATTGCAACCACGGGGAAATTAAAACGTTGTCGCCAGTATTTACCCAGTATCCCCAAAGCCAAACGAGTTTCTTCAACACTGACTGATGGACTATTTGTTAGTTCTGCTTGCTCGACAAGACTGCCAACTGCACCAGCTTGACTGGCTTGTTGAATAAAATCATGTCCATCAAATCGTTCGCCTTTGATCGCGACATAGAGATCGCCAGATTTGATTGCTCGACCGTCAATGCTGACACCTGAAAAAAACGCATCTTTGCCCAATTGCGTTCCATTCACTGCCTGGGCAAGCTCAGATAAACTCATCATCTTTCTGCCGTCGTTGAGTATTTGATTTGATGCTGATTACGCCGCTTTTTCAGTGCAGATTGTGTAATCTGTCGGTCATCACAGGGAACAATTTCTCCATTAATTTCTTGTGTAACTTCGTGTCCTTTGCCAGCAATGAGGACACTATCGCCTGGATTGGCTGCGAGAATTGCTGTTTCAATTGCAATCGAACGATCACGAATAATCTGGGCAGGTTGTTCAAGACAACCTTCAAGAATGTCATTGATAATTTTCTCGCCACCCTCATAACGCGGATTATCATCGGTCAAAATCACGTGATCAGCCAGATGTGATGCGACTTCCCCCATTTGTTTGCGTTTGCCTTGATCGCGGTTTCCTCCACAACCAAATACAACCCAAACCTTGGCAGTGCAATGTTGATCCACTGTTTGTAATGCAACTGTCAGCGCATCCGGACTGTGGGCATAATCAACATAAACACTTATTTCGTCATGCTCATTGTTGATTTGATCCATGCGTCCAGCAACAGCTGTTAAATATTGTAATGCCTTGACAGCGACCGTAAATTCAACCCCTAAACCTAACATTACACCCACAGTTGCAAGCCCATTGGCAATATTGAATTCGCCAATTAATGGCAGTTTTGCAAGCGCACATTGTCCACGAAAAAAAACTTGAAATGTGGTGTTGTTCTGGTTGCAGTGAATATCATTAATAGTGAGTAGGTCGGCGTTTAAGTGGCTGGTCTTGTGCATCGAAAACCCAATCACTTGAACATCATTTGCCAAGGCATCTGAAACCATCTGCGATGCAGGATCATCTTGATTGATCACCGCAAAACGTAAATCAGGTGAACGAAATAATTTCAACTTAGCATTTAAATAGCTTTCGGCAGACTGATGATAATCCAGGTGATCTCGCCCCAGATTAGTAAACACTGCTCCAGCGATTTTTATACCTTGTAACCTGTTTTGCACCAGACCGTGAGAAGAGACTTCCATTGCAACCGTATCGGCATCCTGGTCTACTAATGCGGCTAGTATTTTGTTTAATTCAATCGCGTCTGGTGTGGTATTAGTTGTGGGTTGATTGTTACCTGGTATTCCCCAACCTAATGTACCAATATAACCACAACGCTTGTACTCTTTGTTATTGCTGGTATTGTGCTGATTGACAGCAGACATGGCCTGGGAAATAAAGTGGCTGCACGATGTTTTACCGTTAGTTCCGGTAATTCCAATCACATCAAGCTGATGTGATGGCTGTTGATAAAAAGAGCCCGCTAGCAGTCCAATATGATCTCTTAAATGGGGCTGCTCCATGAAAGTAACCGATATCATGTTTTCACTAGCGAGTTCTTGGGCTAACTCGGAACCACCCTCTGCCGGGTCATAGATAATTGCACTTGCACCATGCTTGATTGCTTGTCTGGCATAAACGAGTCCATGTTCTTGTATGCCTGGAATTGCCACAAATACATCGCCAGGCTGAATCTTACGACTATCTAGAGCTAACCCGGATCGCTGACCGAGCCTAGAGAGTAGTTTTGCAACATCAAACTGCATTGCGTTATCTGGTGTTGAATTACTCATCAGTTGAGCCAGCATGGAATACCTTTATTCAGTGATAACATTGTCGAGTACCGTGGAATAAGCAAGGCGCACAATATTATCGGTTTGTGCATCATCAGGTGGAACAGCATAGATACGCAATGCTTGCTTCATGACGTTACTAAACACTGGCGCCGCAACAACGCCACCAAAATAATCACCTTGCTGAGGGTCATCAATTAATACTGCCGCAACAAAGCGAGGATTACTGACCGGCACAATACCAACGAATAACCCTAAATGATTATCGGGAGAGTAGCCTTGTTCAGTGATTTTCTGCACTGTGCCGGTTTTACCAGCAACCCGATAACCTGATATCTGAGCCTTGCTGGCAGTACCATCAGCACTCACAACAGCTTCCATTAACTGTAAAATCTGCTTGGCTGTTTGTTGCGTGAAGACACGTTCATATTGTGCAGCCTGATTGCGCTTAAGCAAGCTTAAAGCCGGAACGGCCCCCTGGTTTCCCCAAGCTGTATACGCATGAGTCAATTGTAACAATGATGTATTGATGCCATAACCAAACGCATGGGTGGCCTGCTCAAACTGCCCCCACCCTTCATAAGCAGGCAAATGTCCAGCAACCAGCCCAGGAAAATCTGCAGAGACTTTTTGATCGAATTTTGCACGATGATAACAATCCCATAAAGTTTTTGGTTCTAGCTCTAACGCAATTTTAGCAATACCCACATTGCTGGATTTGCGCATGACGCCACTCACATCGAGCAGCTTATAATTATGCATATCGCGCACCCGATTGCGTCCAACTTTGATATAACCTGGTGTTGTATCAATTTCTGTATTTGGATCGATAATACCGGCTTGCAGTGCGCAACCAATTGTAAATGGTTTAATGGTTGATCCTGGTTCAAATAAATCGGTCACAACTCGATTGCGATAATCAGCCGGGTTTCTATCATTTCTGTTGTTCGGGTTGAACTCTGGCAAATTGACCATCGCCAGAATTTCACCAGTATGGATATCCAGCATCACAAAAGAAGCTGCTTTTGCCTGGTGGCGTATTAATGCCGACTTAAGCTCTTTGTAGGCAATATATTGCAAACGCTGATCAATGCTTAGAACGATGTCATCACCGTTTTCTGGCTTGTGCAATTGACGGATCGCTTCCAGCTTATGGCGTTTGCGGTCTCTTAAAACAGAGTAAGAACCTGGGGTGCTATATAATTGCTGATCAAAGACTTGCTCCACACCTTCTTGTCCATGACCGTTCCTGCCGACAAACCCAACCAGATGAGCACTCGCCTCTCCCCCAGGGTAAAAGCGATCATAATGACGATCTATCACCACACCTTTGAGCCCTAGTTTCGCTACTTCCCTGGCTTCTGATGGCGCGACCCTGCGCTTGATTGAAAGATAACGCGCTGAAGTTTTCTTGTCGATTGCTTTTCTCAATCTTGCCACTGGCATTTTTATCGCCTTGCCAAGCAGTTCCAAAGATTGTTTGTTACTGTTAAATATTTTTCGATCAACGCCAATGGAACGTATTGGTGCACTACTTGCCAGAATTTCACCACGACGATCAAAGATACGACCACGTGCAACACTTTGTTTGACTGTTTCCAGGTGCTGTATGCTGAGCTTATTGATTAATCTGGGGTCTTGTTTTATTTGAAGCCATCCAGCACGAAACACTAATCCAGTCATTCCAAGCATCAAGACACCCAGCACAAACTTTCGACGCCAATTGCTGGCTGTTACTCTGTTTTTTTGTTGTCGAATCATTATTGCCTGCCTCTTACGAACCTGTTGTGCTTTGACTAATCATGGCGACTAAGATAAACAATGGAAGCCGGGTCTGGATAGATCATGTCTAATTCGTTTTTGGCTTTGCGTTCTAACTGGTGACGTCCTGCCAAAGTAGTGAATTCCAGTTGTAAATTGCCACGTTCGGTTTCTGCTTGTTCAACACGTGTTTGCAGACGTTGTATCTCTCCAAACAGTAACCGCGAGTTGTACTTGGTATAGACAACTCCCAGAGCAGAAATCACTACAAATACTATTAATAGTGTTAAACGCATACGCTGGTCCGCTCTGCTACTCGTAATATTGCACTTCTGGAACGTGGGTTGGCTTTTAATTCTGCCACTGATGCACGGATAATTTTTCCAGTTTTTTTTAGCCGTGGCGGATTGCTGATTGGCTCGCACCCCATCAAACCTGTATCACCAGGACTTGATTGATCACGAATAAAACGTTTTACAATGCGATCTTCTAATGAGTGAAAACTAATCACAGCCATGCGGCCACCTGTTTTCAATACTTCGATGACTTGGGGTAAACACTGTTGCAACTCATCCAGCTCATGGTTAACCAATAACCGGATTGCCAGAAAGGTTCGCGTTGCCGGATGTTTGTTGCGCTCACGCCGTGGAACGGCTTGTTCTACCAGCTTAGCTAGCTGTAATGTAGAAATAATCGGGTTGTCCTGTCGACTGGTAACAATTGCATTTGCAATGCGCCCAGCAAACCGCTCTTCACCGAGTTCTCGCAAGACTTTTTTCAACTCGCTCTCCAACACTTGCGCCAACCACTGCGCTGCACTGATTCCTTGTGTTTGATCCATACGCAAATCAAGCGGCCCATCATGCATAAAACTGAAACCACGTTGTGCATCATCAAGTTGTGGCGACGAAACACCAAGATCCATTAATACACCATCTACTTGTCCAATCCAGTCACGTTGTTTGATAAAACGATTAAGCTCTGCATAACTGCCGTGCTCTATATCAAATCGTGAATCCTTCAATAGTTGTTGACAGTTGTCAGAAGCCAATGCAGCCTCATCCTTATCAATCGCCAACAACTTTCCATTTTGTCCTAAACGGTTAAGTATCTCCTTGCTATGCCCACCACGCCCAAACGTGCAATCGACATAGAGCCCATCTGACCGAACTGCTAATGCATCGATCGATTCCGTAGGCAATACTGGGGCATGATGCGTTGCTTGTTGCTCCAATTGATCAGCATTCGTCAAAAAGTAAACCCATCCAGACCAGGAACGCTGGCGAGATTGGTAACAACTTCTGTGTCTGCGACATCAATGTCACCATCCCATTTTCCACTGTCCCATATTTCGAATTTACGAACTTGCCCAATCAATGCGAGATTTTTATCGAAATTGGCGTATGATCGTAGGTTTTCCGGTATGAGAATTCTGCCTTGACCATCCATTTCACAATCTGTCGCATTACCGATAAAAATACGCTGCACCTGAATAGTTCTGGGATCCAGGCTTGGAGCGTTACTCAGTGCCTGCTCTTTAATCTCCCATTCCGACAACGGATACAACATCAGGCATCGATCACTCGGATGACGCGTAACCACCATTTGTCCGTCACAAACTTCTTTGATTTTTTCACGATATTTAGTCGGGATCGCCATGCGTCCTTTACTATCCAAAGCGACAGAAGCCCTACCACGAAACAAAAACTTATCTCCTTTGTGGAAAAATTACCACTTTTCTACACAAATCACCATATAACCCCACTATATAAACCAATTTGTATTGAGTCAAGCAAAGCTTGACATTCATCTAATACCTGTTATACAAACGATAAAAGTATTTTCTTTGAAAATCATATACTAAAATGTGTAAGTTAATCTCAATACTATGTAAAAAATACTGACAAACCTTTAAATTAACCTAAAATTAGCTACAAAATTGTGCAACTTTACATCAATAAAATGCTTTCATAACAAAGGGATCTCAGAATTCACCCAAGATTAAGGCGCTACTGAAACCAAATATCATTTGGTACATTAAGTCACCCCACTATTTAATAATGTAACTTCTCCAATATTGGAAAACTTTTAAGGAATGGTTTAAGGTGTGGGACGGTGACTTGATTTTCCCCTGGCAAATCTGGAGCAATACCATGATTAATATCGCTGCTAACAAGCCAGCAGTTGCTCGGCGCAACTTCCTCCAAAAAACAATACTATTGATGACAGGTAGCACAGTCGTTAGTCAAAATAATGCGGCTCAATTAGATACGCCCTCAACAACAAAACCTGACGCAACAACAAAACAATCAACCCCAAGCGGTTATCACGAAACCGAGCATATTCGTAATTACTATAAAACCACAGGTTTATAACGATTATTAGCTGATTTTTATTGTAGAGATTTCCTACTATGAAACTGACACGGCGCCAATCACAGTCCTCCAAAACATCAACAACCGACGTAACAATGAATCGGCGTACTTTTTTGCGTCAGTCCGGTCTTGCTTCTGGTGCTGTTGCGATTTCCAGTACGCTTCCATTGTCAATGCTGGCACGAGCGGAACAGCAAACTGATCCAGATAGCCTCAACACCAAACAATCTGGATCATCAATAGAATCGATACGCACTGTGTGTTCGCATTGTTCTGTGGGTTGCGGCGTGGTTGCGGAAGTTGAAAATGGTGTCTGGATTGGACAAGAGCCAGCGTTTGATCATCCGATTAGCCTTGGTGCACATTGCGCCAAAGGTGCATCATTGCGCGAACATGGACATGGTGATCGCAGACTCAAATATCCCATGAAATTGGTGGATGGAAAATGGCAACGAGTCAGTTGGGATGAGGCTCTGGATGCAATTAGCACTCAGATGCTATCCATTCGCGACCAGTCGGGACCGGATTCTGTGTATTGGCTGGGTTCATCCAAACATAACAACGAACAAGCCTATCTGTTTCGTAAATTTGCTGCGTTGTGGGGCTCCAACAATATTGATCACCAGGCACGTATTTGTCATTCGACAACTGTAGCTGGAGTTGCCAACACCTGGGGCTATGGTGCGATGACTAACTCCTATAATGATATTCACAATGCCAAGTCAATTATGATTGTTGGCGGCAATCCAGCAGAAGCGCATCCTGTGTCTATGCAGCATATTTTTCGTGCTAAAGAACGTGGCGCTCCGCTGATTGTGATTGATCCACGCTTCACCCGTACCGCTGCCCATGCTGATTTACATATCAGTATTCGTCCGGGCACAGATGTAGCCGTAACCTGGGGAATGCTTTGGCATCTGTTTGAAAACAACTGGGAAGACAAGGATTTTATTGCTGATCGAGTTTACGGTATGGAAGAAATCCGCAAGGAAGTTGCCAAATGGGATCCGGTATCGGTAGAACGTGTCAGCGGTGCCAAGCGAGAACAATTGCTGCTTGCCACCAAATTAATGGCAGAAAACCGTCCTGGAACTTTTATCTGGTGCATGGGTGGAACCCAGCATACGACTGGCAACAACAATACGCGAGCGTATTGTATTTTTCAGTTGGCACTGGGCAATATGGGTGTGGAAGGCGGCGGAACCAACATTTTCCGCGGTCACGATAATGTACAAGGTGCAACTGATCTTGGCCCCAATACACATACTTTACCCGCTTACTATGGTTTGGCAGAAGGCGCCTGGAAACATTGGGCTAGTGTGTGGGATATCGATTTTGACTGGCTATCAGCTCGCTTTGATCAAGGCATGTACGAAGATGGCGCGGACAAAAAGAAAGCCATGAATATGAACGGCATTCCGGTGTCGCGTTGGTACGATGGCGTATTAGAAGACAAGGCGAATATCTCCCAGCGCGACAATATTAAAGCCATGGTGTTCTGGGGACACGCACCGAATAGCCAGGTGCGTAATGTCGAAATCAAGCAAGCAATGGAAAAACTGGATTTGCTGGTGGTAATTGATCCTTATCCTTCTAATGCAGCCGTCCTGCACGAGCGTCGCAACAACACTTATTTGTTACCAGCAAGTACGCAGTTTGAAACCAGAGGATCGCTAACCTCATCAAACCGCTCACTGCAATGGCGCGATAAAGTCATTGAGCCGCTGTTTGAATCACGACCTGACCACACCATCATGTATCAGTTTGCCGAACGATTGGGGTTTGCAGAGCAGTTCACCAAACATATCCGGGTTGAAAATGATGAACCGCTAATTGAAGATGTAATGCGTGAGTACAATAAAGGCGCATGGACGATTGGCTATACCGGACAAAGCCCTGAACGTATTAAACTGCATCAACAAAACTGGCACACATTTAATACCACTACACTAAAAGCTGAAGGTGGCCCGTGTGATGGTGAGACGTTTGGCTTGCCATGGCCATGTTGGGGTACACCTGAAATGAAGCATCCTGGCACTCATATTCTTTATGATACTAGCAAGCCAGTGAAAGACGGTGGACTGGCGTTCCGTGCGCGTTTTGGTGTTGAGCGAGATGGTAAGTCATTACTTGCTGGTAACGCCGCACCGAAAGGAGCAGAGATGGATGGTGGTTATCCTGAATTTTCTGCCGCACTGCTCAAAGAGCTGGGTTGGTGGAATGATTTAACTCCCGCAGAACAAAAACTTGCAGACGGTAAAAACTGGAAAACCGATGTGTCGGGTGGCATCCAGCGCGTTGCCATTAAACATGGTTGCGCACCGTATGGAAATGCACGAGCGCGTTGTGTGGTCTGGACGTTTCCTGATCCAGTTCCCATTCATCGTGAACCGCTGTATACAAAACGTCGTGATCTGGTTAAACAATTCCCGACCTATAAAGATCGCAAACATTTTTTCCGTTTACCCACCCGCTACGAATCGATTCAGAAAGTTGATTTCAGCAAAGATTTCCCACTCACCATGACCAGTGGTCGCCTGGTTGAATACGAAGGTGGTGGCGATGAAACCCGTTCCAATCCATGGCTGGCGGAATTACAGCAGGAGATGTTTGTTGAAGTACACCCAGCCGATGCCAACAATGCCGGTGTGCGTCATCAGCAACAAATTTGGCTGGAAGGCCCGGAAGGTGGGAAGATCAAACTCATGGCATTTGTAACCCCAAGAGTACCGAGAGGCGTGGTGTTCATGCCATTCCACTTTGCCGGACACTTTCAAGGTGAGGATTTGCGTAGCCGCTATCCACAAGGCTGCGATCCCTTTGTGCTTGGAGAATCTTGTAACACAGTCTTCACCTATGGTTACGACTCTGTCACCGCCATGCAGGAAACCAAAGTCTCACTATGTCGAATTTTTCCTGATGCATTGGAAAACCCACAAACCAATCAGGAGACCAGTTAATGGCACGCTTGAAATTTCTGTGTGATATTGATCGCTGTACCGAGTGTAATGCTTGCGTGACTGCATGCAAAAACGAAAACGAAGTGCCGTGGGGAATTAATCGCCGCCGTGTTGTTGTGATTGATGACGGTCAACCAGGTGAAAAATCAGTCTCTGTGGCTTGTATGCATTGCACAGATGCGCCGTGTCAGGCAGTGTGCCCAGTAGACTGCTTTTACACTACCGATGATGGATTGGTGTTACACGATAAAGATTTATGTATCGGTTGTGGCTACTGTTTATATGCGTGTCCATTTGGTGCGCCACAGTTTCCCAAAGATAATTTATTCGGTGAACGCGGCAAGATGGACAAATGCACCTTCTGTGCGGGTGGGCCGGAAGACGATCACTCCGAAGAGGAATTTGAAAAATATGGGCGCAATCGAGTGGCAGAAGGCAAACTGCCATTGTGTGCCGAGATGTGCTCCAGTAAAGCACTGATTGCAGGTGATGCTGATATTATTTCGCATCTATATCGGGATCGTATCTCCCGCCGAGTCAATCGACCTGAATTCAACCCGGATCAGTCCGTCAGCCAATCAAACAAGCCGGAACCTCCCTGGGGCTGGGATGCCGCATACCAGAAATCATGAAAACATTACCACTTATTCAATTAATCGTTGCTTTGTTGTTCGTTAGTTTGATCGGTGCATGTAGCGATGATGCACGGGTTACTTTGCATGAGCCTCACGTTTACAAAGGTAATGTCGATGCCCACCAGTATAATTTATTAAGCCAGGAAAAACGCTTGCAACAGCGTACATTGCTGGCTTTCACTGACAGGTAAGAACAGATGCATTCAATCTGTGGCTCCCCGCAATTGCACAATTTCAAAAAACATTCTCTAATTACAATACTCATATTAGTTATGGTGATTGCTATACCGTTGCCGATTACCTGTTATGCCGATTCACCAATAGATGCCCAACAATCAGTACAAACATCCCGTCAATCGGCACCAGCAATCGATATCAACAACAAAATAAAGCTGAAAAAACCCACCAATCCGCGTGCTCAAGTTTGGCGAAAAGTGCGAGAAGGTGTCACTGGTTACAGCGCTGTTACTGGACCTGAAACTGGTCAATTAATTGAATCAAATGGAGAAGTCTGGCGCAGAATCCGCAACGGCCCACTTGCTACTTACGGTGCATGGGCTATATTCGCCACTTTAGTTGCATTAGAATTGTTCTATATATGTCGCGGACAAGTTAAGCTTAGCCTTGAGCGCACCGGAAACAAACTACTGCGCTGGACAACATTTGAACGTTTTATTCACTGGTATACAGCGCTGTTGTTTTTACTACTGACCATCACTGGATTGAGTATTCTCTATGGACGTAGTGCGCTAATTCCGTTACTTGGTCATGAAAGTTTCGCAGCCTGGGCAGCCTGGGCAAAGTTAATTCACAACTACACCGGCCCGTTATTTATGACCGGGTTGTTTACTATGATTGTGATCTGGCTGAAAGACAATCTCCCCGACAAATACGACCTAGCCTGGTTTAAAGCCTTTGGTGGTCTGATTGGTAACAAACATCCATCGGCAGCACGTATGAATGCAGGGGAAAAAGCCTGGTTCTGGTTGTTATTCTGGTGCGGAATGTTGATTTCCATGACGGGCCTGGTACTCGATTTTCCGATTATCGAACAGGAACGTTTTATTCTGCAAATTACCCATATTATTCATTTGGGTTGCGCTATTTTGCTAATCATCGGTGCATTAGGCCACATCTATATCGGAACACTTGGTACAGAAGGTGCGCTGGAAGGCATGATTAGTGGTGATGTCGATGAAGCCTGGGCAAAACAACACCACGACCTCTGGCTTGAAGAAATGATCGCAGTCAAAAAACAACAAAAACAAGGATCGGCGCTTAAAGCCATTGACAGGTTGCGCGGAGATATCACACAGCAGCCCCCTGAGCAATCAGGGCCATCATTAAACGACTAGCAATCCTAGCATATATGCCTTACACAAAAATCAACCCGAAAGACATGATTTTGCGAGATTATCTCGCATACGACCGAACCATCCTGGCCAATGAAACCACGTTGCTGGCGTATTTGCGCACAGCAATGGCATTATTGGCTGCGGGAGCAACTTTGTTTAGATTGTTTCCTGATGATCCTTACTTTCAGGTTCTCGGTATGGTCATGTTGTTCCTCGGGTTTTTGATCGCAGGTATTGGAGGGTTGCGCTTTTTTGCAATCACCAAAAGACTAAAAAAACTGCATGATAAGGTTGAAACGATAGAATAGTGTTCCTGGTTATGTTCAAGATCACGATGACAAATTGTTTCAAGAAAAAATCAGTTGCTATACTCTTCGCAAATGAAAATATAGCATTTTGTGTGCGTGATATTTTGTGGAGAGCAAGGCGGAAAATCTTAGCTGTAGTCACTCTACAGCAAGGTTTTTCAACGCAGTTATCCGCAAAAAAGTGCGTGCACAGGATGCTAGATTTTCATGTGCGGAGAGTATAAATTGAGACCGCAATGAATCAGACTTGTTCAAAATGTCGCAAAAGCCTCGTTGAAGGTATCGGAAGCCAAAATCCAGCGTTGGTTGCATTGTTAGGGCTTTGTCCGTTACTAGCAGTCAGTACAACGTTAATCAGTGGCTTAGGTCTCGGAATAACAACACTGGTCACGCTATTATTGTCCAGCTTTTTTATTTCTACAGCACGCCATCTGATACCGGAAGAGGTGCGTCTTCCTGTTTTTGTATTACTCATTGCGTCTGTAGTAACGATGATCGAGTTTTTATTGATTGCTTATCGCTATGAATTTTATCAATCTGTTGGGCTGTTTATTCCACTGATTGTCACGAATTGCGTCATTCTTGCTCGTATTGAATCAGTCGCATATCGACACTCAGTTGGGCATGCATTAATGGATGCCTTTAGCATGGGGATTGGCTTTGCTGCAATCCTGGTTCTGTTAGGTGCTATGCGTGAGGTATTGGGTTTTGGAACGTTGTTGGCAGGCGCACAACAATTATTCGGAGATAAGGCGGCGCATTGGCAACTACAAGTGTTTGATGGGGAGCATGGGTTTCTGCTGGCTATTCTTCCGCCAGGTGCGTTTTTTGGGTTAGCCCTGTTGGTTGCTTTGAAAAACTGGACAGATCAACATCGAATAGATACGCAGTTATCTGCCAAGAATCTGGAAATAAATGAGTCACTGTTGCATGCGACTCGCGAATGAATCAGCTGAAACGCTATTCGATTTTTGAAAAGCTTTCGAAAGCAATTCCAGAGCCGACTACAGAGTTAAACTATAACAGCTCATTCGAGCTAATAATTGCTGTCGTTTTATCCGCTCAAGCCACGGATAAAAGTGTGAATAAGGCGACAGAAAAACTGTTTGTAGTGGCGAACACACCTCAAGCAATTATCGCGTTGGGTGAAGATGGCTTGAAGTCATATATTAAAACCATTGGCCTGTTTAACACCAAAGCCAAAAATATTATCCTGTTATGTCAGCGGTTGCTGGAACAACATGCTGGTCAGGTTCCCAACCAGCGTGAAGATCTTGAAGCCCTGGCTGGCGTTGGTCGCAAAACAGCAAATGTAATTCTCAACACAGCATTTGGTCAGCCTACCATTGCTGTTGATACACATATCTTTCGTGTCTCCAACCGCACCAGACTCGCACCAGGCAAGACCGTTCTCGAAGTGGAGAAAAAACTAACGCGTTTTACCCCCAAACAGTTTCTGCAAGATGCGCATCACTTACTAATCTTACACGGGCGTTATACGTGTGTCGCGCGCAAACCGAGATGTGGCTCTTGTGCCATTGAGGATGTTTGTGAGTTCAAGGGTAAACAATATGAGTGACTCACAGGTTGCAAAGAAGTTACTTAATAGCAAAAATAACCTTGGTAAGGTGCAGACTAACTACAAACTGTGCGCAATAGCATGCTGGGCTTGTTTCTTTATTTTGCCTGGAAGGTAATATCTCACAGACTTATTGCAACAAAACCTTTATAGTCGGAAATGCGGCACATTATTGGTTGTGCCGGATGATGGCTGGAGGTATCAATGAATAGTCAAAAATTAGTCTTGCTAGCAATACTGTTGAGCATATTATCTGCTTGTTCTAGCTGGACACAGACCAGCTTGTTGTCCCACACCAATATCGCCAAATCGGTGGATAGCCTGCCTAATAGTAAAGCCAGCTTTCTGGTAAAACCGGATCGGGGCGATCCCGAACTATTAATGATTCTGGCTTTTTCCGGGGGTGGCAGTCGCGCTGCTTACTGGTCTGCTAGCGTTATGTTACAGCTGGAACAGGTATTTAAAGAGGAACAACTAAATAACGAGCCACTAAATCTGCTAAAGCAAGTGGATGCAATATCTGCTGTTTCGGGTGGTGGATTACCTGCTGCATATTATGCGATTTCGACTGAGCCCGGTGTTAGTTCCACGCACGACAGAGCCTGGAGCGATACAACGGTTAGAAATGTGATGACCCAGAATTATATATCGCGGTGGATTGGTAACTGGTTTTGGCCAAGTAATATCGCCAAATACTGGTTTACAGCCTATGATCGTACCGACATCATGGCGCAGACGCTGGCAGATAATTTATACGATGTACATGTCAGCGGAACCGATTTAATGAAAGGCAGAGACCTAAGCATAGGCGAAATTAATCCAGAACGCCCCTATCTCATTTTGAATGCTACCAATGCAACTTCAGAAAACAATAAGTTTGGCAAATCCTTTACTTTTACCCAGCAAGATTTTGATGCCTTGGATTCAGACATTAACGATTATTCAATTGCACGCGCTGTGATGGCATCCGCATCCTTTCCAGGAGCATTCAATTCAATGACCCTGCAAAACTACAGCAGAGATACTGAAAACAGTCGATATGTACATGTATTTGATGGTGGTAATGTTGATAATTTAGGATTACTCAGTGTCGAGCGTATTCTGGATGTCGTGGAACGCGAGCAGATCCGCTATCGCAAGTTGGTGGTCATTTTAGTTGATGCATTTACTGGCATTGCGGGCATTAGTGAAACTCAAGAAGATCCGCGTAGTGGATTAGATTTTTTTGTCGACAGCAACATTGTTGATGCCACAGACAGCTTGCTGGCTAATAATCGCGATAATCTTATCAATCAATTTGAGAAGCGATTTCAGCTAGCACTGAACGATACCTCAAAATCCTTGTTTTATCACATACAATTCAGTGATGTGAATAATCCAACACTCAAACAACAGCTCTACTCCATTAAAACCAGCTTTAATATCGAGCCCGAAGGAATAACAGCGATCGATGCTGCTGTGGATCAACTCATTATCCGTGACAACCCCTGTTTGCAAGCTATTAAACAATTGCTAGTTAACGGTAGTCACTCAGAGAATAACAACATCTGTGTTTATCGACCATAAAAAGTCGGGGATCAAGCGCCATATTGCATAAACACGCAGAGTCTCCCTCACGTTATACTCTCCACACATGAAAATTTAGCATCCTGTGCACGCGCTTTTTTGCGGATAGTTGCGTTGGAAAACCTTGTTGTAGAACGACTACAGCTAAGGTTTCCCGCCTTACTTTCCACAAAATATCACGCACACAAAATGCTAAATTTTCATGTGCGAAGAGTATATTCATATGACAACGACCAATACACGATAGAAGTATTCAGCCTCATTCAACACACTAAGATTCAGCAAGTTTCTGGTGCTTTCTGTGAAAAATAAGTAGTATTACCGCTTTTGCTCATTTTCTTTGAATGAAACCCTTATTTCCTCAACTGGAACCCTATTCATCGTTCGCGCTTGAAGTTGATAACATGCATCGCATTTATGTTGAGCAATGTGGGAATCCTGAGGGCTTACCAGTTATTTATCTACACGGCGGCCCGGCATCTGGTTGCAAACCGGATCATCGCTGCTTTTTTAATCCTGATATTTACCGGATTATTCTATTTGACCAACGTGGTTGTGGGCGTTCTAAACCATTCGGAGAACTGAAAAACAATACCACCCAACATCTAATTGAAGACATGGAAAACATTCGTCAACATCTAGATATACAGCAATGGCTGTTGTATGGGGGTTCTTGGGGGGCGACACTGGCACTGCTTTATGCGCAACAGTATCGGCATGCTGTTTCAGCAATGATTTTGCGTGGCATCTTTCTGGCAAGGGAAAGTGATTTAAGCTGGTTTGCCGGTAACGGCGCTAACTGGATATATCCTGAGATGTGGGAAACATTCATGTCCAGCATCAATTACAACGGACATGCAACGGATGCAATGCAAGTCTTCTTTGATTGCTTATGGGGTGAAGATAAACAGCTACAGTTAAATGCGGCGCTAGGGTGGAGTATTTGGGGAGCTCAGGTTGCACTTGGAAATGAGTTTGACTTGTCGACTTTTCCCGAGAACGCAGATACTGCAATGTTAAATCAAGTGCGCATTGAAGCGCATTATGCGAAAGCCCGCTATTTTTTGAAGGAAAACCAGATTCTTAAGCATTGCGCTGTTTTACAAGATATTCCAGCAATGATTATTCATGGCCGACGAGATTTGGTTTGCCCATTGGAAGCAGCCTGGTCACTCCATAAACAACTACCAAAAGCACATTTCATGTGCTTGCCAAACACAGGTCACATCGCCAAGGGAGACGAAATGATCGATGCATTAATTCGAGCAACAGACACAATGGCAACTCAACTGGTCAATGCCAGTGACTGAGCCCAAGCGTTTGATTATTGGTATTACTGGCGCAACCGGAGCAACTTATGCGTTGCGTATGCTGCAAGTGTTGCATGACCTGAATGATTGGGAAACTCATCTGGTTATATCATCTGCCGGAATATTGAACATTCAATACGAACTGGATATGAAAAAACGAGACTTTATTGCCCTGGCTGATTATGTCTACGACATCAATAATATTGCCGCACCAATTGCCAGCGGTAGTTTCGTAACCGCAGGAATGATCGTTGCACCTTGCTCAATGAAAACCCTGGCTTGTATCGCCCATGCTTTTTCAGATAATGTGATAACCCGTGCAGCTGATGTGACATTAAAAGAACGCAGACGCCTGGTAGTGATGCCGCGGGAAGCACCTTATTCACTGGCACATATTAAAAATATGCAATGCGTGACAGAGATGGGCGGAATTATTTATTCGCCTGTTCCCGCATTTTATATTCGCCCAACAACCATTGCCGATCTGGTTGATGAAACAGTTGGTCGTATTCTGCGATTTTTTGATGTGCCTTGCGATGAGTTATTTACGCCTTGGCAAGGCTTGACGGGGAACGAACGTAATGAGTAAAAACACGCTTGGTTTTATCGTAGCGATCTTCATCTGTTTCAGCATGTTAACCGCGTGTAGCCAAAACCCAGTCACTGATCCTGTTACAGAACTACAAGCTGAAGTCAACCAATTAAAAGCTGTGGTTATGGAAACCCGCGCAGCCCGAGGCACACCAGCCAACCTGTCGCGAAGTATGGTACAGCTTGCTGCCCAGGTTAAACCCAGTGTTGCACTGATCACTTCCAATCTGGGGTTTGCCTATAAAACCGGTGCTGGCTTTCTCTATAATAAGGATGGAATTATTCTCACCACAGATCATGTCGTTCGGGTTGATGTGCGCGCCAAAAAAGGCGACGGCATCGAAACCTATTATGCCGAAAAAGTCGACATTGAATTTCCTGATGGACGCAAACTTAAAGGTCATGTTATCGGCATTGATCCCAAAACTGATCTGGCTGCAATTAAAATTGATCCTGGCCAGCTGCCTAAGCCACTTATATTAGCAACCCATCAAGTCCAGCAAGGTGAGCTGGCATTTTCGCTGGGACATCCACTAGGCTTTGGCTGGACCCAGCAATGGCGACCAATCAGTGCGGCTTATCGGGAAGAAAAGCTGTTTGATACGCCAGTCCATCAATTGGATGGCGGGTTTTTAGAGGGTGATTCCGGCGGCCCATTGATGGATCTGGAAGGCAAGTTGATTGGCATGGTATATTCAGCCATTAGTTACAAGTTTAAAGATGAAAAAAAACAGGATAAAACCATCGTTTATTCCTCAGTCGGCTGGGCAATTCCAGCAGAAACCATCGCCAAAACTGCACCAAAATTAATTGCCGGCGACTACAAAATTACCGAATGGAAAGATTGATAATCCGTCTGTTATAGTCAACAAGTAAGTCCTATACTTGAGGAACTATAGACTTGACAATCAATCTAATCTTAAACATTATGATTGTCACGTAATTTAACCATATTAATCAACGCACCGCAGAGATAACCTAATGAAACCAATACAACCGCTTTCAATTAAGCAATTATTACAAATTAGCTTCGCATTATTTCTATCTACCAGTGTACCCATTCTGACAGCGGCAACGATTGATTTAATGCCTGGGAATAGCTTTGAAGATGCAGTTGAGTCTCTACAAGCTGGAGATATATTAATAGTGCATGCTGGTACTTACGCGGATGAAGGTCGTATCAGTATCGCTGCACCAGGAACAGCTGGTCAACCGATTGTTATCAAAGCAGCTGATGGTGAAGCCAGGCCATTAATTACCCGAACTGCAAGTGACCCAGCGCAGAACACCATCAATATTGAAGGATCGTCTTATCTGACCATTAAAGGCCTGGAAATTACTGGCAATGGTGGTGATGGGGTTAAATTTGACGTAGACCCCTCAGATCACGTTGTACTGGAAGATTTGCTGATTCACGATATTGATACAGGGATTAACACCAAGAACGATAGTAATAATTTGACGATCCGCAACAATGAAATTTATAACACCGGGGTTAATGGAGGCACAGGAGAAGGCATGTATATTGGCTGTCACGATGGCTCCTGCGCTCTCAGCGATTCCATTATCGAGAACAATCTAATCCATGATGCATTACCCGGCACCAGTCAGGGTGATGGAATAGAAGTAAAACTTAATTCGCAAAATATTGTGATTCGGGACAATGTTATTTACAACATGCCATTTCCAGGCATCTTTGTTTACGGCGGTGGAGAAGTCAACACTGTAGAAGGCAACGTGATATCAAAGTGTCTGGAAGGTATCTCGGCAATCTCCGATGCTGTAGTACGCAACAATATCCTGTTCAATAATGAAACAGGATTAATTTCATTTCATCACGAAGTGGTTCCCGTCCTTGAAAACACCACGTTTGTAAATAACACTTTATTTAATAACGATACTGGGGCAGTACTACGCTGGCAAGACGCCAGCAATATGATTTTTGCCAACAATGCAGTCTATTCCCCTGGTAAAGCAGCAATTGACAGCAACACTGCCAGCCAGATTGTTTCTTCTAATCTTATCGTGGGATCAATTGCTGATTCTTCGGGTGATACGACTGACGATGCGAGATTTTTAGCTGGTCGATCAGCAGCGCTTGATTTTCGTCGCGCAGGAAATCAAGACTTTTGGCCCACAGCTCAATCACCCGCTATAGGCAATGCTGACGATGCCTATACCCCTGCGAATGACTTCAATGACGCGACTCGCCAATCACCTTCTGACATCGGTGCTTATCAACGTAGCAACCAGGCGACCAATCCTGGCTGGGCAATTGGTGAGAATTTTAAAAGTGGCTCTGGCAGCGTAACACCACCGTCCTCCTCTTCTGCCGATATTGACGGAAATGGCAATACTGATGCATTGACTGATGGTCTTTTGATTATTCGCTATCTATTCGGATCAACCGGCGATGCGTTAATCAGCGGTGCTGTCGCTAATGATGCTACACGCACTTCAGCTGCTGACATAGAAGCTTTGTTGTTAGCACAAAAAGACACTAATGTTTTCGATATTGATGGAAATGGTAATACCGATGCATTGACCGATGGTCTATTGATTATTCGTTATCTATTCGAATTAAGGGGTGATGCGTTAATCAGTGGTGCAGTCGCTAATGATGCTACACGCACCTCAGCTGCTGACATAGAAGCCAGTATACAAGCATTCCTGGGTTCTTCGTAAGCACGGAAATTTGACAGTTAACACAGCGCAGCTTTGGGATTACGCCTAACCAGACACCAGATGAAAATCTAGTATTCAGTACACCCGCTTTTTTGCAGATAGTTTCAAATCTATTCCAAACCAGGAATGATTCTGGATACAGAGGAGACTAAGAACCTGTTGAAGATCTTGATCAATGGATGCAGCACAAGGCAAAAGTGGACGAAAAAGCACAGCATACTGGAGTATGTGAGCAGTTTGAGTCCCATTATTAACGCAGTGACGTGCCATTCAGCGAGATCTTGAACAGGTTCTAAGAAGCTGTCAGGTCAAAAAACATCGGTTAATACCGTTGATGCTTCTCGTTAAATAGTGTCAACGATCCGCCTCGAACTACCGAAAAAACACCTTCAATTCTTTGTTTTTAACCAAAACGCCCCTCTGACCTCGCTGAAAAAACAATCTAAATTCCAAATCACCACCAGCTTCCATCCATTTCATTCCTAAGTTGTTCTCTTCACTTTTGTGGGCGTACTAAACCCATACATCGTATGAAGCCATTCGTCTGTAGTTGTTTTAAACGGCACAAATCTCAATATTCACAAGAGGTTATATCGCGATTGACAATTCCTCTAACCTTTAGTACATTGCTATACATCTAAGAATTATAATTACTCCATTTTATATCCAGGCGGGTTCACACACATTAATTAAGTTACAAATAGGCGTCTGTTTACCTTACATAACAATCTTCGTTAAAATTTTTTGACTGGATTATCAAGTATGGCTATAGCAATAGCACTGGTTTTAATTGTCATCGGCTCAATCTGGTTTCACTTCTGGAGCCCATGGTGGATTACTCCGCTAGCATCCAACTGGGGCTTGATGGATGACACACTGATGATCACTTTTGTGGTCACCGGTTTCGTTTTTGTCGCCGTCAATCTGTTTATGGCCTATGCTTTGGTTCGATTCCGCTATCGGGAAGACCGACGAGCCAAATATGAACCTGAGAATAAAAAACTTGAATTATGGCTGACCGGGTTAACTACAGTCGGTATCGTGATCATGTTAGCCCCTGGCTTGATTGTATTAGCCGATTTTGTCCACGTCCCGAAAGATGCTGCAGTTATTGAAGCGGTTGGTAAACAGTGGCAATGGAGCTTTCGTTTCCCCGGAAAAGATGGTGTCTTAGGTAATTCCAAACCACAACTCATCAGTTTTCAAAATCCCTTTGGCTTGAACCCCGATGACCCTAACGGGCAAGATGATGTGCTGATTAACAACAGCGAACTCCATCTCCCCGTAGACAAGCCAGTCCAGGTATTGCTGCGTTCTAAAGATGTCCTTCACGATTTCTACGTTCCACATTTTAGAGTTAAAATGGATGCTGTACCCGGCATTATTACAATGCTCTGGTTTACCCCGACTAAAATTGGTCGATTCGATATCGCCTGCGCTGAATACTGCGGAATTGGACACCATACCATGCGCGGTGCAGTTTTTGTTGAAGACCAGGACACCTTCCAGAACTGGCTAAACGCTCAACCAACCTTCGCACAGTCTTCCGCTAAGCAATCTACAGGCGCTGAGAGCAAGTTAGTCGAACAAGGTCGCCTACTGGCTGAAGAAAAAGGTTGTCTTGGCTGTCATAGCCTAGACGGCAGTGCCGGCACTGGACCAACCTGGAAAGGGTTGCTGGGTAAAACTGAAACACTTGCCGATGGATCAACTGTCACAGTCGATAAGGCTTACATCAAAGAATCTATCCTCGATCCGGGCGCAAGCGTCATTGAAGGATACTCCCCAATCATGTCTGCATATCAACTCAGTGATAAAGAAATAGCTGCATTAATCGCATTTACCACCTCGCTATCGTCAGCCAATGAGAATACTGAGCAAGAACAAGGGAGTGATTTAGCCGATATAGGTCAGAAACTTGCTGCTGAAAAGGGTTGCCTAGGTTGTCACAGTGTGGACGGGGGTGCAAGTGTTGGCCCAACCTGGAAAGGTCTATTTGGTAAAACTGAAACCATGACCGATAACACCACGCTAGTGATCGATGAAGCCTATTTGAAAGAGGCGATTCTAGAGCCAAACACTACAGTGGTTGCTGGTTTCTCGCCAATGATGCCGGCTTATGATTTCAGCGACGAGGAACTCGATGCTTTAATCGCATATACAAAAACGCTTCAATAGCATTGATATTAACACCGAGTAATTTGTAAAACGAGATAGAGATCAATTTCAAAAACTGAATAGCAACAAAGAGAGGATTTTGATGGCACAAGTTCCGTATCAAGAATCATTACCACTCCACGAACCAAAAAGTTTTTGGACTAAATATGTCTGGAGTCAGGATCATAAAGTCATCGCCGTTCAATACTCACTAACTGCCGTAGCAGTGGGGCTGGTGGCTTTGGTCATGTCTTGGCTGATGCGACTCCAGATTGGATATCCAGATACTTTTTCCTTTATTGACCCGAGCACGTACTACCAGCTAGTCACTATGCACGGCATGATTATGGTTATCTACCTGTTGACCGCTATTTTTCTTGGAGGTTTTGGTAATTACCTCATCCCGTTAATGGTGGGAGCCAGGGACATGGTGTTTCCTTTTGTCAACATGTTGAGTTACTGGGCTTATTTGCTTTCAGTCCTGGTGCTTATGTCAAGTTTCCTTGTTCCAGGTGGCCCGACTGGCGCGGGCTGGACGCTGTATCCGCCTCAAGCGATATTGCCGGGAACACCTGGCTCGGGCGCTGGCATCGTTCTAATGCTTGTTTCCTTGATATTGTTTATCGTTGCAGCAACCATGGGCGGGTTGAACTACGTCACCACCGTCATTCAGGCACGTACTCGCGGAATGACCATGATGCGTTTACCGCTGTCGGTCTGGGGGATTTTCATGGCAACTATCCTTGCGCTATTGGCTTTTCCAGCCCTGTTTGTCGGTGCAGTAATGATGCTGTTTGACCGACTTTTGGGCAGCAGTTTTTTTATGCCCGCCGTGGTTTCCATGGGTAAAATGCTTGACTACGAAGGTGGTAGTCCGGTTTTATTTCAACACATCTTCTGGTTTTTTGGTCATCCTGAAGTCTATATTGTTGCACTTCCAGCCTTTGGTATCGTGTCAGACATTATTAGTACCCATGCTCGAAAAAACATATTTGGTTATCGCATTATGGTCTGGGCAATCGTAGCGATTGGCGTGCTCAGTTTTGTCGTCTGGGCTCACCATATGTACGTCAGCGGCATGAATCCTTATTTTGGTTTCTTTTTTGCAATCACCACTTTGGTTATCGCTGTTCCCACAGCAATAAAAGTCTACAATTGGGTATTAACACTTTGGCAAGGCAATATTCATATGACAGTGCCAATGTTGTTTGCAGTCGCTTTTGTCAGCACATTCACAATCGGTGGAATTACCGGCCTGTTTCTTGGCAATGTGGTCATTGACCTACCATTATCTGATACTTATTTTGTTGTCGCTCACTTCCATATGGTCATGGGTGTTTCACCAATTCTGGTGGTCTTCGGCGGCATATACCACTGGTTTCCCAAGATCACTGGACGCATGTTAAACGATACCTGGGGGAAAATTCATTTCTGGTTTACATTTATAGGAACCTATGCGATTTATTTTCCCATGCACTATCTGGGTTTCATCGGCATGCCGCGACGCTATTATGCATACGAAGGTTACGAATTTATTCCTGAAAGCGCACAGGATCTGAATGTTTTTATTACCCTGTCAGCATTGCTGGTCGGTTCCGCTCAATTTATCTTTTTGTATAATCTGGCATGGAGCGCCTTCAAGGGTAAACGCGCAGGAAGCAATCCCTGGAATTCAGCATCACTGGAATGGCAAACGCCCGATACGCCTCCGAAACATGGCAATTGGGGCCCAAAGTTACCTGTCGTCTATCGATGGCCTTACGACTATAGCGTACCCGGTGCGGAGCTGGATTTTATTCCGCAAAATCAGCCACCAAGTGCTGGTGCGCCAGTAGCCGAAGGAACTTAAATCCTAATGCGATCACCACAGGTAAAGACTAAATCATGGATTCCAGCCGAAGGTCTGATCGATCGCAGACAAGACCTGACTTCGATACCCCAATCGAATGAAAAATTTGGCCTGCGACTCTTCCTTGCTGTCGCGACCAGCTTGTTTTTCCTGTTAATTGTCTCTTACAACATCCGCATGGGGCTTGCGGATTGGCGTGCATTACCCAGCTTGAAATTACTGTGGCTAAACACAGCAATGTTGATTTTAAGTGATGCAGGCTTTCAGTGGGCAAAAGTTGCTGCGGGTCGAAACCAGCTTAAAGGCGTAAAAATCGGCTTGCTGGGTGGAGGGGCTTTTGCCTGGGGCTTTTTGATCGGACAAGCACTCGTGTGGAACCAGTTACGTAGCCTGGGACTATATCTTGAAGCCAATCCTGCTAACAGTTTTTTTTACCTGATCACAGCCGTGCATGGTCTGCATTTACTCGGTGGCTTAACTGTCTGGGGCAAAACAAGCGTTAAATTACTACGCAACGATCACGTAAAACAGCTGCAGTTGAGCATTGAACTGCTAACCATCTACTGGCATTTCCTGTTGGCGGTGTGGTTGATCATGTTTGTGATGATGTTATTGACGTAAATGTTATTCAGATAATCGCTTAAAGAGGATAAAAAAATGGTCCAAAATTCTTCAGAAAAAACGCGAAGCCCGGTCGCCTTGCCTGAAGAATGGCGAGAAAACGTCAATACCAAATTGACAGATATCTCAACGGATTGGTCTTCTGATCAGGATGCATTCAAGAATGTCCACTGGGGCAAGGCGATGATGTGGATCTTTCTGGTCAGTGATACTTTCATCTTTACCTGCTTTTTGACGGGATATATGACCGTCAGGATGTCCACTACAGTTCCCTGGCCTGTTCCCAGCGAGGTGTTTGCATTAACGATTGCAGGGCATCATATCCCTCTTATATTAATCGCCATTATGACGTTCATTTTAATCACAAGTAGTGGCACGATGGCAATGGCAGTCAATTTTGGCTACCGAGGCGAACGACACAAAACAGCACTGTTAATGTTTGCAACAGCCTTGTTCGGTGCGTCATTTGTTGGCATGCAAGCCTTTGAGTGGACCAAACTGATTGTTGAGGAAGGTGTTCGACCATGGGGTAACCCCATGGGTGCAGCCCAATTTGGCTCTACTTTTTTTATGATTACAGGTTTTCATGGCTTACATGTCTCGATTGGTGTGATCTACCTGAGTACCGTAGCATTTAAGGTTTGGCGCGGTGATTACGAGAATAGAGGCTATGAAATCGTAGAAATTGCAGGCTTATACTGGCATTTTGTCGACTTGGTGTGGGTTTTTATTTTTGCGTTCTTTTATCTTTGGTAAGGAGTAACTCAATGGAACATGCAGAAGGACAACAGCATCCAATAGGCCTTTACCTTAAAGTCTGGCTCTTGTTGTTTATACTCAGCACTATGTCTTATATGGTTGATTACCTGGAATTTCAGGGTTATTTAAGATGGTTTCTGATCCTGCTATTCATGACTTTAAAAGCAGGGTTTATCGTTGCCATTTTCATGCACATGAACTGGGAGAAATTGGCTCTAAAATGCGCAATTTTACTTCCGCCACTTGCGCTGCTAGTGTTAATTAGTCTGATGGCACTGGAAGCTGATTTTACATTTATCGTTCGAGCATTATTTTTTGGATAAGGAACAGAATATACGCTCCTTAAAGATATAGAGACTTCTCGAACAGCCTCCTAGCGGACTGAATACAGGAGATAGCTCATTATGATATCTATCGTATATCTAGCCATTTTTGTGGCATCGTTGGCCCTTGTTCTTGGTGATAAGGCTTTTGAAACTGTACAGAAACCATGCACGATTTGCATGCCAAGGTATTTAATTATTTTATCTCTGGTAAGTCTGTTCGTTGGAGCAGAAGCATTCTCATTGCTAGCAACTCATCGGGCCTGGGTGATCAGCGGTGTAATGTCGCTTTCCATGTCTGGTTTTATTTTTGGTGTTTTTTGTGCCTGGGAGCGAAAGAAATCGGTTCTTGCATCACTACAGATAATTTATGCTGCAGTGATCGCTATCCATTTTTATGCGTGGTGGTAAACGTAACCATGCAAGCAACTTCCTGGTAACTCAACGGATAGATCGCCAGTTACACCAAATATATCTATGTCTGATCTGCACACTATTTTAGTGTTAAACCAAACATGCATTATTTCCAGATAAATGACAAGCTCCCCAATGCCTTAAAGTGAATACAATGACTCATTTTCGGAGACGATTTTAGCAACTGAGCTATCGTGAGAAACCTTGAAATGCGGAATCTGTTTAAGCAACGCCAGCAAAGTTTCTTTGCTCGAAATCGATTCTGGTGTCGCTTCTTTTAATTTAGTTCTAATCTTTTTATATTTTATCGTGGCATTGCTTGCAGCTTTGGAAAATTCATCAAAACTACCTTCAGGAACCAGCAATGTATCGACGGTTCTTTTGACTACTTTAATGTAGGTTAGTAATGACTTGGTAAATTTCTTAGCGCTGCCTTCTTTGTATTCTGCGATTAAACGTCCAGTGTCATCCATCTCATCCAGGCCAGGCATCAGCTGTTTTCTCATTTCTTCAACTGGAGTATCTACGGTTGCCCAGGCAGATTGGTGAGAAAGAAATGCTGAAAGATACTGCGAAGACTCAGCAACATCCAGGATGTCCAATGTTTTCCGGTAATTGGCTCCGGCTTTCTCCACAATCGATTGTCCTGATTCGAAGACATCCATTGACAAAATATGAATCAAAGTTGCCTGGGTTTTATCCAGATTTTCTTCAAAATTTAATATTGCTATAGAACGCGGATCAATCATCTTTGCTTTAGCAATAAATTCCCTGGCTTTGCTATATTGTTCATAGAGTTGCTTTGGATTAACCTCTGCATCATCTTTTCCAGCGGTGAATTCTGTTAGCGTATTTTTTGCCGCTTGCAAATAAAAGAAAATCTGCCCCGATTCACTAATGATTTTTTGCGCTTCTGCGTTTGAAGGTTCAAACTTGAGCAGTTTAGTTGCGTATATTAGTGCAGCTTCGTGATCATGATCGGCGACTGCATCAACCATTTGGTCACGTAATCTTGTTTCTTTGGGAATAGATCCATAGTAAATTCCAGCGACTATGAGCAAAATCCCCACGACGAACACTATCTGATTTGTTTTAGTCCACATATTTAAGTTCCTATTCAATTTCACCAGATTGGATCTACCGAAAAGCGAATAATAAACATTTTAAAGTATAAGAAGCCAGTTAAAAGCCCTTCTAAATGTTATTTTAAATCCTTTTCCCCTATATTTCTCGTGTACACGCTTATTCCTGCTTTATTAACCTTCGGCACTGTTTTTATATACCAAATACCCTAACAATGCCAGTCAATCAGGATGAAAATTATTAAGCCCAGGAATATAATAGGTAAGTAGATCGAACATGGTGGCGGTATCAGCTTTTTCTTAGACGCTGTCTGGTCAAAAAAATGAATCGGTAAGTTATTGAATTAATGGCATTTTTCGATAGTTCGAGGCGAATAGTCATGCTATATAGTGAGAAGCATCGGATAAACGCACCAATATCAAGAGCTTTGTATCCGACTTTTTTTGACCAGACAGCTTCTTAATTTATTTCGGCAGTTGGGAGAGTTCTATGGCTTATGTTGATTGGATGATCAAAACAAAACAGTTGGCAACATGTAGTTGTGATTACGGTTGTCCTTGTGAATTTAACGCACCGCCTACCAAAACCCCATGTGAAGGTGTGATGGCTTTTGATATTGAAGAAGGCTATTTTGGAACTGTTCGCCTGGACGGGCTAAGAGTCGCAGGAGTCTACCGATGGCCTGGACCACTTCACCAAGGCGGGGGAACCTGGTGGAGTATTATCGATAAACGCGCATCACCAGAGCAAATCGAAGCCTTGTTCAAGATAATCGGTGGAGAGGAACAGGAGCCTTCGACGGGGTTCAATATTTATGCGTCAACTATCGAGAACGAGCCTGACCCCATTTTCGCAGAGATTGAATTTGATTGGAACATCGAACAAGCGACTGGCCGTTTTTTAGTCCCTGGTGTACTCGAGGCTTCTTTAGAACCCATCAAAAACCCTGTGACTAATGCCCCACACCGCGCAATTATCAAATTACAGCAAGGATTAGAATTTCGAGAAGCAGAAATGGCCAGCAGCACTTTTTGGAGCAATGGGGAAATCAAGCAAGCACATAGTTATTGCTATGGTTATTTAACTTATGTCAGCTATGGTCCCTACGGAATTATTGAAGAACAGAGCTATCCGAAAGTTAAATTGAAAGACGGTGAGTAAAGGATGCCTCTAATAAGATCTGCAGCTGGCTTAAACTCCTTCTTTTTCAAATACAAGTGAACAATGCCAAATCACAAAGTATCCAGATTGCGCTTGCAGTTTAAATTTAATTGGAAGGTTGCGCTAAGTGTATTTTTTTTACTACCACTATTAATCCGGTTAGGATTCTGGCAGCTGGATCGAGCAGAGCAAAAACGTCAGCTCCAAAGTGATCGCGATACCAAGCACTTGGCAATTCCGGTATCTGTAGAAAACTTGGATCTGGACAATAAACATGCCCTAAAACACATGAAGGTCAGACTTGATGGCAGTTATGACAATGAACAATCCATTCTGGTCAGCAACCAGTTTTTCCAGAGCCGTCCAGGTTATGAAGTAATCACTGCATTTAAATTACATAGCAGCGATCAAATTGTGTTGGTCAGCAGAGGCTGGATATCTGTCAATTACGATAACAAGCAATTACCCACAATCAAACCAGTCACAGGAACACAGCAACTGGTTGGCGAAATTCATCTACCCATATCCAATTCTTTTTTTCTGCTTCAGAATATTGATACACCAGCAAACTGGCCACTGCGTGTGCATCATTTCGATTTGAATAACATGAGTCATTTGTTTGACAAAACGGTATTGCCTTTCGTAGTCAGATTGGATGAAACCAGTACTGGAGTGTTGACACGGCACTGGCAGAGTACACGATTGAAACCTGTAAACAGCACCTCGTATGCTATTCAGTGGTTTGGCATGGCGCTGATATTAGCTGTGATTACGATCATCAAGAGCACTAATATCCTGGAAATTATTCGCTCGATAAATGCGACTCGATAACCAACGCTGAAATCGGGCAAAAAGACAATTCTTAGAGGTACTCTGCAATGAATCTACATTAAATGACTCTTGATACTAACTGATCCGTTTGCTTTATTTCGGTATCAGTCAAATAGTCGCATAGCCCGTTATACGCCTGTTTTTGAGCCTTGAACTGGAAAAATGTTATAAAAAGCACCTGTGCCAGTTTCGGAAGTTATTTAATTCCGGTTCTTAAGAGACTGTTTCAGGTAAAATAAACCCAACAATACCAGATGCTTGTCAGAAGATTATAATCTTAGAAGCTGTTTGGTTAAAAAATGTCCAAGCGAAAAGTTATTGAATCGATTGGATTTTTTCGCTGCTTCGAGGCGAATAGTGTTCTATTTAACGAGGAGCAGCGGAAAAACACAACGATTTCAAGGGCTTTTCAGCGGACATTTGTTAACCAAACAGCTTCTTAGTCTAAAGAAAAGCGCCTGATCATATCCAGATGTTATGAAAGTCCAAGGCTATCAGCAGCCTTTAACAACTATTAATTGCCAGTAAAGGAGCGCTTAGTGACAACACCACAACCCGTAATGATTCTTGTTTTTGATGGCTTTGGGGTCAACCCAAGCCCAACTTATAACGGATGGGCGTTGGCTAAAACACCACACCTTGATCATTATTTCGCCAATAATCCGCATACCACCCTTGAGGCATCTGGTCTGGCCGTCGGACTACCTGACGGGCAATTTGGCAATTCAGAAGTTGGTCATTTAACCATCGGTGCTGGTCGTATTATCGAACAGGATTTGGTGCGCATTAGCCTGGCAATCACTAAAGGCGAATTGCAAGAATATCCCGTATGGAAAAAACTTGTTAAAGGTATAAAACGATTACATCTGGTTGGTCTTGTTTCAGACGGAGGAGTGCATTCTCATATTGATCACTTGATTGCTTTGCTATCGTTGCTTAAAGACGCAGCTGTCGAGCCAGTCATCCATATGATTACAGATGGCCGTGACACCTCTCCACGATCTGCACTGACTTATCTGGACAAACTTGAAAAAGCATTCGCTGATATCGGTGTCGGTAGTATCGCGACAGTCAGTGGTCGCTATCATACGATGGATAGAGCCGGGAACTGGGATCGAACCGAAATAGCCTGGCAATCGATTGTTATGGGCAAAGGGATTCAAGCAAACACGGCCAGAGAAGCCATCAGCCAGGCCTATCAGCGTGGTGAAACTGACGAATTTATTCAGCCGACAATCATTGGCGACCCAAATACTTCTCAAGTCAAAGATGACGAGCCATTGCTTCTGTACAATTTTCGTAGTGATCGTGTACGTCAATTATCAAGCGCACTGGCAATGGAGAAATTTGAAGAATTTGACCGCAGCCCGGCAGACACTCGACAAATTGTCACCATGACTGAATACAGCGAGGACTTTCCCTTTCCCGTCTTGTTTCCCAGCATAAAACCTGAAAAAGTATTGTCTGAAGTAGTTGCTGAGCATGGCCTAAAACAATTTCACTGTGCTGAAATGGAAAAGTATCCTCATGTTACTTATTTTTTTAATGGTGGCGAAGAGCAGTCATATTCTGGGGAGGATCGTGAGATTATAGATTCGCCCAATGTAGCCACTTATGATTTGCAACCTGAAATGAGCACACCGGCTGTCGCAGACCGTGTTATTGCAGCCATTGAATCCAAACAATATTCATTTTTTATGGTCAACTTTGCCAATGGTGACATGGTTGGTCATACTGCAATCCAGCCTGCAATTATTGAAGCTGTAGAGTGTCTGGACATACAAAGCCATCGGGTTATCCAATGCGCGCTAGACAATGGTGTACGAGTATTGTTGACAGCAGATCATGGCAATTGCGATGAAATGGTTGATCCAATTAGCGGCGAACCACATACTCAACATACCGCATACCCGGTACCTTTTTTACTGCTCGGTCAACGAGATGCAAAACTTGGTACTGGGCGTGGTCTGGCAAATATCGCACCAACAGTTCTGGAACTATTGGATTTGCCGCAACCGGAACAAATGACTGCCTCAAGCATCCTGCTCAAGCCGGATCTGATAACATCCGACTAGCCTCGGCAAAACCAGAAGCGAACGGATCTGCACTTACAAGGAGATAATACATTGAGCAACTTGACACAAAGCAAGTCATGGCAAGCCCTGAAACAACATCAGCAAGAAATTGCCAAACAGTCAGTACAGCAACTGTTTGATAAAGATCCGCAACGTTTTCAACGCTTCTCTTGCCGCTTCAATGACATTTTGTTTGATTATTCCAAAAATCATCTTGATGCAACAACCCTGGAATTGCTAGTCAACTTAGCACGTGAAACCGGCTTGAGCGAAGAAATTAAAGCCATGTACAATGGCGACCCAATCAATAACACGGAAGATCGCT
The DNA here is from genome assembly GCA_965224565.1 of Methylococcales bacterium. GTDB lineage: Bacteria > Pseudomonadota > Gammaproteobacteria > Methylococcales > DRLZ01 > DRLZ01. The sequence goes on from CBDCZN010000001.1 coordinate 1,144,202, forward strand.
CGGTGCTACATATCGCACTACGTAATCGTTCCAATCGACCAATCATGGTTGATGGAAAAGATGTCATGCCCGAGGTGAATCTTGAACTCGCCAAAATGCGTCATTTCGCCGATGTCGTGCGCAGCGGTGAATGGCGCGGCTATAGCGGTAAAAAAATAACCAATGTTGTCAACATCGGTATTGGCGGTTCAGATTTGGGCCCTAAAATGGTCAGGCATGCACTCAAACCCTATACCCGACCAGATATACGTTGTCATTTTGTGTCCAATATGGATCCAACTGACATCATGAATACGGTGAAAAACCTAAATCCCGAAACAACATTGTTTCTGGTAGCATCAAAGTCATTCACAACCCCTGAAACACTAACCAACGCTGAAACAGCCAAAGAATGGTTGTTAAAAACAGCGCAGGAAAAGCGAGCAGTTTCCAAACACTTTGTTGCCATGTCAACCAATGCCGAAGCAGTTAAAAAATTTGGCATAGATCCAGAAAACATGTTCGAGTTTTGGGATTGGGTCGGTGGTCGTTATTCACTATGGTCAGCTGTTGGATTATCCATTGCTGTCGGGTTGGGCATGGATCGTTTTGAAGAACTACTTGAGGGTGCGCACGAGGTTGATGAGCATTTTCGTAACACTGATTTCGAACAAAACATTCCTGTTCTAATGGGGTTACTGGGAATATGGAATAATAATTTCTTTGGCTCACATGGTCACGCTGTGATGCCATACGATCAAAATCTGGATATTTTCCCACGCTTTTTGCAACAACTTGATATGGAAAGTAACGGAAAAAGCGTTGACCGAGATGGTAATCCGGTAGATTACGCGACCGGACCAATTATCTGGGGTGAAGCTGGTACCAATGGTCAACATGCATTTTTTCAGCTCCTGCATCAAGGGACGCAGCTTGCACCCTGTGATTTTCTGGTAGCCGCTGTTAACCATAATGAAGTCCATATTCGTCATGAAAAACTACTCGCTAATTTCCTGGCTCAACCTGAAGCAATGATGCGTGGTAAAAACCGTGACCAAGTCATTGAGGAATTACATGCGAGCGGCAATCAAAACCCAGATGAAACGCTGATTGCATCGAAAATTTTCCCAGGTAATCGCCCAAATTCTACTTTTGTTTATGACAAGCTCACTGCGAAAACGCTCGGCAGTTTGATCGCATTCTATGAGCACAAGGTGTTTACTCAAGGAGTGATCTGGAATATCAACTCATTTGACCAAATGGGTGTAGAACTCGGCAAACAACTCGCCAATGCCATTCTTCCTGAACTGAAAAGCGGGCAAGCAACGCATTCACACGACTCATCAACACAGGCGCTGATTGACGAAATCATCCAGCGCAGACAATCAGTATCATAGCCTTGTGAGTATCATATTGGTATACTCTGTTGCTCTCGATATAGCCGATTTTTCACCCAAGTTTAACCTTCATTAACCTGGGCCGTTAGCTCAGTTGGTAGAGCAGTGGACTCTTAATCCATTTGTCCAGAGTTCGAATCTCTGACGGCCCACCATTTTCTTAGAACCCGTTCAAGATCTTGATCAATGGATGCAGCGCAAGGCAAAAGTGGGCGAAAAAGCACAGCATACTGAAGTATGTGAGCATTTTGAGCCCACTTTTAACGCAGCGATGCGCCATTCAGCGAGATCTTGAACAGGTTCTTAGATGCTGTGTTAAAAACACAATACTATGATTGCAATCTGGTGTCTTCCAGTTTGTCCAAGCTTAACGATACATCAATCTATCGTCATTCAGATGAATTGGCATCATCGTTTTCAGGTGCTTCGGCATCTGCATTAACAAGCAATGCTCGAGGCAGATTTTTACTTGTTTTGGCACCGAGTTCCACCAAACTATTTGCTTGCCTGATCAAATTGCCTTTTCCAGTACTCAACTTGCCCATTGCTCCTTCATATGTGCGGTGCAAGGTATCAATTTGTACCCCGATTTTCTCCATATCTTGTACAAATCCACATAATTTGTCATGCATTGCACCAGCTTTACCGGCAATAATTCTTGCATTTTCATTCTGTCGTTCATAGCGCCAGATATTTTCTATGGTTCTCAATGTTGCAAGTAATGTAGTTGGAGTCACAACAATAATTTTATGTTCGAATGCATCAGAGAACAGTTTTTCATCGCATTGAAATGCAACCATGAAAGCTGCTTCTATGGGCATGAACAATAATACAAAATCAAGGGAGCGCAGACCTTTCAGGGAAGAATAATCTTTAGCACTTAATTCCTGAATATGTTTTCTGACAGAATCAATGTGCTGTTTTAACGCGACTGCTTGCTGATCTTCATTTTCGGTAGATGAATAAGCATCATAAGCAAGTAACGAAACTTTTGAGTCAATCACGACATCCTTGTTTTCAGGTAAACGCACGATCACATCCGGTTTATACAATCGGTTCTGTTCATCGCGATAACCGCGTTGAATATCATATTCTTTTCCTTGCCTGAGCCCTGATTGTTCCAGTACACGTTCCAGGACCATTTCACCCCAGTTGCCTTGAACTTTTTTATCTCCTTTCAGTGCTTTAGTGAGATTAATCGCTTCTTCATTTATTTTTTGAGTTTGCTGTCTTAAGCTCGACAGCTCCTCACGCAATGTGGCTCTGTCTTTAGAATCATGCAGATGAATATCTTCAACTTTTGTTTTGAATTCCCCAAGTTGTTCTCGAAGTGGAATTATCAAACCCTGAAGATTAATTTGATTTTGCTGGGTAAATTTTTTGGTATTCTCATCCAGAATTTTATTTGCCAGATTTTCAAAACGTTGGCTCAACTGTGATTCGGATTGCCTAACGAGTTCAAGCTTCGCTTCGGATTGTTTTTTTTCCTGATCAAGCAACGTTGTCAATTCTGCTTCATTGGTTTTTAAACAAGTTACCTGATCTCTTAGTTCATCCACATAGTTTTGCTGTTTCAGCAATTGGGATTCCATGTCGGTGAAATAGACTACTTTTTGTTGTGCTAGTATTCGCGCTGTTGATTCTTGTTGAAGTTGTTGTTGATAATCAGTGACTGATTGTTCGAGCTGATGCAAGGTTGCAATACGTTCTTCCATGACTGCCATTTGCGTTGATGCGTGCTGATAATCCCGCTGTACTTTGTTGAGTGTTGTGTTTAGATCATTGATTTGTTCATGTTGTTGAGTCGATAGCGAACGGCAATCTTGCGGATTATGCCCGCGATAACGCCAAAGCATCATCAGCAACGCTAGAATAAAACCAAATATCCCGGCAATGATTAAATGTGAATTAGTTTGAAAGAACTGAACTATCATTTCATAGCTGGAGGTTACTCAAGAATCTGTGTTCTTCACGAATACCAAACCAGTGTTTCTGATAATTTGGTAATCAACGTTATTCGATAGCACGAAAAGCGGTTGCAGCAGCAGAAATAGTGGTGTCAAGAATTTCTTGTGTGTGTGCTGCTGAAATAAATCCTGCTTCATAGGCTGACGGGGCAAGATAAACACCAGCCTGCAACATCGCATGAAAAAATTGCTTGAAAGACTCTTGCCGACATGCCATAACTTGCTCAAATCTGGTAACGTTAGTCTCATTTGTAAAAAACAAACCAAACATTCCACCAACAGCATGCGTACTGATTTCAATATTTGCTTGTGCTGCACTTTCCTTGATGCCATCCACAAGATAGTCTGTTTTAGCCGATAGCTCGGTAAAAAAACCTGGTTTTGAAATCAGCTCAAGCGTCTTTAGTCCTGCAGCCATTGCGACAGGGTTTCCTGACAAGGTTCCAGCCTGATAGACAGGACCAACAGGTGCAATTGCTTGCATAATGTTTTGTTTTCCACCAAAAGCACCAACCGGCATTCCACCACCAATCACTTTACCTAAAGTGGTCAGGTCAGGGGTGACGTTATAAAGGGCTTGTGCGCCACCAAGCGCAACACGAAAACCAGTCATCACTTCGTCGAAAATCAGAATACTTCCTGATGCAGTTGTCACCTCCCGCAAAACTTCTAAAAAACCACTGACTGGTGGTACACAATTCATGTTTCCCGCAACTGGCTCAACAATCACACAAGCAATCTCGTCACCCATTTCGGTAAATGCCTGGCGAACACCATCAATATCATTATAGGTTAATGTAATGGTTTGTTCGGCAACACAATCAGGTACACCTGGCGAACTTGGTACGCCCAAAGTTAATGCTCCAGAGCCCGCTTTAACTAATAGTGCATCTGCATGACCGTGATAACAACCTTCAAATTTAATGATTTTATCCCGACCCGTGTATCCTCGCGCCAGACGAATTGCACTCATGGTTGCTTCAGTCCCTGAGCTAACCATTCTCACCTGTTCTAGAGAGGGTACTAAACCACACAGCACTTCAGCCATTTCAATTTCAATGCTTGTAGGCGCACCAAAACTCAAACCGTTTTGGCTGGCAGAATGCACTGTGTTAATAATTTCTGGGTGTGCATGTCCAACAATCATCGGTCCCCAGGAGCCGACATAATCAATATATTGATTTCCATCAACATCAAAGAGATAGGCAGCTTTAGCCTTTTCTATAAAAACTGGTGTACCACCTACACCTTTGAATGCACGCACCGGAGAATTAACGCCGCCTGGTATAACCTTTTGTGCACGTTGAAATAATAGTGTCGTTTCAGATTGTTGATTCATTCTTTATAGTCACTCATGAAATTTTATATTGGCAAAATACAATTGCTATAGTTGCTACGTTAGTACGAGTATAACAGCTCTAAGCAATTGAAATATAGAAGCCTTGGTCTAACAAAAGTCCTCAATCATAGAAATTGATGACTTAAGGGCGCCTCTAATAATTGTCTTTTTGCCCGATTTTAGCGTTGGATGGTTTTCTGCGATCCTCATGTATTCCATATTCACTCCGGTTCTCGAAAATCATCCGCCTTGAACTCGAACAAAAATCCTAATTGTTAGAGACACCCTTTATACACAAATAACATTTTGAGAAATCATCGTGTACATTTGGTCCAATCATTGCCTGAGAGAACAATAGTAATAATTGATATTTGGTCTAGACTTGATTGTGCTATCAGTAAATTTATTTGCGAACCTGGTGTCGGAAGGTTTCACTGGAGTGATGATTCAGCATAATTGTTGAATCTCTACGAACAGTTCAATCACCGACAACAATAGATCGCAAACCGGGATGTTCTTATTCATTACTGCACACAGTTATATTTGGATTAATAAAAGCATGGTTACACTTTCAGCAAATGTTACTAATACCTCACCTTTATCAGGCTTCGCAAGATGCCTGGTGCGGAATGATTTAATTAGCGAGGAAAATGCATGGGAATATGAAGAACAGGCAAATACCGCTAAGTCCTCACTAATAAGTTATCTGATTGAAAAACAGATACTGTCCGCACACTTAATCGCAGACACATTATCAAAGGATTTTGGTATCCCGCTATTCAATCTTGATGTAATGGATTTATCATTAGCTCCAAGCGGTCTGGTCAAAGAAAAATTAATTCGCCAACACCGCATCTTACCCTTGTATCTGCGTGGCAATCGGTTATTTCTGGCGTTATCAGATCCCACCAATCAGCAAGCACTTGATGAAATTAAATTCCAGACTCGCAAGAATACAGAGCTGGTTTTGGTTGAGGACGATAAACTTACCAAAGCCATTGAATCCTCTCTGGAAGCCGCTGATACCTCAATGCAGGATTTGCTGGATGAAGATCTGGATAACATCGATCTTGAAGGTGGAGAAGATGAACCGCAAGATCAAGGCGGCGATAATCTTGCGATTGACGATGCTCCAGTGGTGCGTTTTGTCAACAAAATTCTGTTAGATGCTATTAAAAAAGGTGCATCTGATATTCACATCGAGCCTTATGAAAAAATCTTTCGGATTCGCTATCGACATGATGGAATGCTGCATGAAGCAGCAACACCGCCAACCAACATGTCACACAGAATTATTTCCCGGCTCAAAGTGATGTCGAAAATGAATATTGCTGAGCGCCGTGTTCCTCAAGATGGCCGTATCAAGATGAAGCTGTCAAAAAACAAAGCGATTGATTTTCGTGTGAACACCTGCCCAACCTTGTTTGGTGAGAAAATCGTGTTGCGTATTCTCGATCCTACCAGTGCTCAACTGGGTATCGAAAAACTTGGGTTTGAGGAAGATCAACGCAGACAGTTTGAAGAAGCGATTAAAAAACCGTATGGAATGATTCTGGTAACCGGACCAACCGGTAGTGGTAAAACGGTCTCCTTGTATACCGGTTTGAATATGCTCAATAAAGAGGATGTCAATATTTCTACTGCCGAAGATCCCGTTGAAATTACTGTTCCCGGGATTAATCAGGTGAATGTCACCAATAAAACAGGAATGACTTTTTCCGTCGCACTGAAAGCATTTTTGCGTCAAGATCCCGATATCATCATGGTTGGTGAAATTCGTGATCTGGAAACAGCTGAAATTGCTGTCAAAGCGGCGCAAACAGGACATTTGGTGTTATCCACATTACACACCAATGATGCACCGCAGACATTGAATCGTCTGGCTCAAATGGGTGTGCCTGCGTTTAATATTGCTTCATCAGTATTGATGATAATGGCGCAGCGTCTTGCGCGACGTTTATGTGAGCACTGTAAAACACCAGAAGATCTACCTAAAAGCGCACTGCTTGAAGTGGGTTTTACACCGGAAATTATCGACGATTTAACAGTGTATGGCCCAGTTGGATGTGATCACTGTGTTAAGGGCTATCGTGGCCGAGTTGGTATCTATCAAGTGATGCCCATCACAGAAGCACTGCATAACCTGATTCTTGAAGGCGGCACTGCACTACAATTAGAAGAGCAATCTGAAAAAGAAGGATTTAACGACTTACGTAAATCAGGGTTGCTTAAAGTACAGAATGGCATTACCAGTCTGGAAGAAATTAATCGAGTAACTAAAGAGTAAACACTATGGCTGTTAGAGAAGAATTAATCACCTTTACCTGGACAGGTAAAAATCGCTCTGGTGCGATGGTAAAAGGAGAGCTGGACTCCAGGACTGAGACCATGGCTAAATCGGAACTGCGTCGTCAGGGTATTCGGCCAACCAAGGTCAAGAAAAAACCAAAAGCATTATTTGGTAGTTCTGGCAAAGCAATTATTACCAAAGATATCTCTATTTTCAGTCGACAACTGGCCACCATGTTATCTTCTGGTGTGCCGCTGGTTCAGGCATTGGATATCGTTGGTAGAGGGCATGAAAACCCCAGTATGCAAAAGTTGATTTTAACTGTGCGTAATGATATTGAGAATGGAGATACGCTTGCTCAGGCATTAGGGAAACACCCAATGCAATTTGATGACTTGTTTTGTAACCTGGTCAATGCTGGCGAACAGGCGGGTGTACTGGAAACACTATTAGGCAAGATTGCTGATTACAAAGAAAAAACAGAATCACTCAAGGCAAAAATTAAAAAAGCGTTGACTTATCCAACCGCCGTTTTGGTCATTGCGTTTATTGTTACAGCAATTCTATTGATTTTTGTGGTACCAACATTTGAAGAATTATTTGCCGGCTTCGGGGCAGATCTTCCAGCGTTTACGCAATCGGTTATCGAGCTATCCAAATTTATGCAGGAATGGTGGTGGGCTGTGTTCGGAGGCATCTTTCTGGTCATTTATTCACTATTATTTTTCAAAAAACGTTCGCGAAAATTCAATCATGCATTGGATCGTTTTTTTCTGAAGTTGCCCGCAATTGGTGATATCTTGAACAAATCTGCGATTGCGCGTTTTTCGCGCACCTTGGCGACTATGTCAACTGCGGGTGTGCCTTTGGTTGAAGCACTCACTTCAGTGTCTGGAGCTTGCGGTAATATTGTCTATGCCGATGCGGTATTGAAAATGCGTGAAGAAGTGGCAACGGGTCAGCAATTGCAACAAGCCATGAAACAAGCTAGTTTGTTCCCGAATATGGTCATACAAATGGTCGCAATTGGTGAAGAATCAGGCTCTATCGATAGTATGCTGGAGAAAGTTGCTGATTTTTATGAAGAAGAAGTGGATAATGCAGTCGATTCGTTAAGCAGCTTGATTGAGCCCATGTTAATGGCATTTCTGGGCGTTGTCGTCGGTGGGCTGGTAGTTGCCATGTACTTGCCAATCTTCAAATTGGGCGCTGTTGTATAGTCACTAACTCTATCTGGAGTATCCCTTGTTTCAACTACTAGAACAAAGCCCGATCATTTTTTGTATTGTGATCGGGTTTGTCGGACTTTGCGTCGGCAGCTTTCTTAATGTCGTCATTTATCGTTTGCCAATTATGATGGAGCGCGACTGGCGAGCACAAAGCGCAGAAATGTTGGACGTCGCTAATCCAGATAGCGCAGCTGGTGATGAAATAGAAACATTCAATCTCAACACTCCAAATTCACGATGTCCTGGCTGTAACACGCCAATTCGTGCTTGGCAGAATATTCCCGTGGTAAGCTACCTGATGCTTGGTGGCAAATGTGCCAAGTGTAAAACTTCTATTTCTATGCGTTATCCAATAGTAGAACTGCTGACGGGAATACTCTCAGTATTTATTGCCTGGCATTTCGGTTTTAGCCTGCAAACATTGTTTGCTCTGTTTCTAACTTGGGCATTGATTGCTTTAACCTTGATTGATTTCGACCATCAATTACTACCGGATGTCATTACCTTGCCGTTAATTTGGCTGGGCTTGTTTGCCAGTTTATTCGATGTTTTCACGGACAGCCAAAGCAGCATTATCGGTGCCATTGCAGGTTATTTGAGCCTATGGAGTGTCTATATGGCGTTTAAGCTAATCACTGGCAAGGAAGGCATGGGCTTTGGAGATTTTAAATTACTCTCAGCATTTGGCGCCTGGTTTGGCTGGAAACTATTGCCTGTAATTATTCTCCTCTCATCCCTGATTGGAGCGATCATCGGAATTTGCATGATTGTATTGTTCAAACGCGGGCGCGAAGTCCCGATTCCTTTTGGTCCTTATCTGGCTGGAGCAGGTTTAGTTGCGTTGTTCTATGGAGAGCAATTGATGAGCTGGTATTTAGGCCGATTTTGATCACTATATTTTCTGCCTTAGGATCTGTAAATAAATAACTCACCGTTTTTGCATCCCATCTTCTGTCGATCTTCAATCGCAAAATCCTCAACGTAGCTCACTACGCCTGCGGTTTTTCTCAATCAGAGCAACAGAATCTAACCTAAATCTGGGCGCAAAAACGATGACTGATTCATTTCCAGACCCTTAGAACTTGTTCAATATCTTGATCAATGGATTCAGCGCAACGCAACAGTGGACGGAAAAACACAGCATACTGGAGTATACGAGCATTTTGAGTCCAGTTTTAACGAAATGATGCGCTATTCAGCAAGATCTTAATCGTCAATTAAAACTCTGAACTGGGATACTCAACAAATTTTTGTTGTTCTTGCCGATACTGGCGAATATGCTTCGACAACTGCCATTTTCCAAGTCGATCTTTATTAACGCGAAAAACAGCATAGCTTGCTCGTTGTGAATTCTCATTTGAATTGGATGATGCTGAAGATAAACTAATTAACGGGGTCTTTCCACTGATCGTTTTCAATTCACGACACTCTGTGTTGTGAGTATGTCCAAATAAAACCAGCTCAGCTCCATATTGTTGAAGAACTTGTTTCAATTTATTTGCGTCAATCAGTCGCTTTCGCCATTTGCAAATTTTCGGAACAGGTGGATGATGAACAATCACAACCCTGAACAAGCCTTGTTGTTTGGTTTGCTCAAGCAGTTTCCCTAGTTTGTCGAGTTGTTGTTTGCCTAGCTTTCCGGTTGCCAGAAAAGGCATGGAAGGATATGCTGAATTCAAGCCGATAAATGCCACTGTATTTCTAACTCGCAGCGTGGGAAATTCAACCGTCTGGCTACCTGGTTGTGCCTCATCTGCGACCAAATAATCGTGCCATTTAGCAAAGGTTTCTTGCCAGGCTGATTTGACATAAGTTTCGTGGTTACCAGGAATCAGCGTTACCTGCTCAGCTGTACCGATTGAAGGCAGCCATTCGGCAACTTGATCAAATTCATTCGCCGTTCCAATATGTGTTAAATCTCCAGATATAACCACATGATCTGGTTTGATGGTTTGCATATCGCTAACCAGTGCAGCAAGTATTGACGGCAAATGATCATGTTGTCGCCTGGTTTTCCAAGACAGATAACCAAGTAATCGTTTATTGAACAACTGATTACATTGCACATTTACCAGTGAAGACAAGTGTGGGTCTGTTAAATGGGTAAAACAAAAATAGTCTTGCTGATCCATGAATTATGACAATCCTAATAGGATCACCAAGAGGCGCATTTTCAGGCAAGGTGCTGGTGTCATTTTAAATGCACGATTAGAATTCGACGCAAAAGTTCTCCGCCAATCCGTTTTTTAATTTCTTCATAGCTTTGCTTTCCAACTGGCGGATGCGTTCTGCCGATACTTGATACTGGTCTGCTAATTGATGCAGTGTCGCTTTATTTTCGGACAACCAACGTTGTTTGACAATATCGCGACTTCTTTCGTCCAGTTCGCAGAGTGCATTTTTCAGGTTTGTAGAACGCATTTGCGTTTCCTCAACCTCCTCAACCTGCGTTGATGGATCCGGCGCTCCATGCTCCAGATAGTTGGATGGGGAAAACTGATTGGTTTGTTCGTTGTCGTCAACAGAAGCATCAAAAGCCATATCCGAGCGTTCCATGCGTCCTTCCATTTGGCGCAAAGTTTCCACTTTGATATCCAGATTCTCAGCAATCTGCTGTGCTTCTTTCTCTGATAGCCAGCCAAGGCGTTTTTTTGATTTTCTAAGATTGAAGAAAACCTTGCGCTGGGCTTTGGTTGTGGCGATTTTTACAATGCGCCAGTTGCGAATAATAAATTCATGCATTTCTGCACGAATCCAGTGTACAGCAAAAGAAATCAGGCGCACTCCATGATCCGGATCAAAACGTTTAAGCGCTTTCATTAATCCAATATTGCCTTCTTGCACCAGATCAGGCTCGGACAATCCATACCCTGAATAACTCCTGGCAATAAATGGTACATGGCGTAAATTAGCGAGAATTAATTGTTGAGCTGCTTCCAGATCATTCTGATCACGAAAACGACATGCTAATTCATGCTCTTGTTCCGCACTTAGTTTGGAAAAACCATTGACTATTGCCAGATAGGCTTGAAACGAACCTATCGGTGAAGGTAAATTGTTTGCTGTTAAAAGCTGTCCCATATAACGACACCTCAGTAAATATTAAATAGAATAACCTAATTTTAGCACTCTTAACGTTAGAGTGCTAATAATCTAAAAAGTTCTGCAATGAAATTCGCTAAATACTCAGGTTTATTGATGCTGCGAGGGTTCAAATCAGAGTAAAACAACGAATCAGATGTGATTAGAATTTGACTGCGGTGTTGCTGGAACTACTTTTCCAGGTTGTTGGGAAGGCTGATTTTGTTGTTCCATCAATGGCTTGATGGTTTTATCAATATCCTTAACCAAATTTTCTAATTCTCTCTTGAGAATCGGCACTCTTGCAGTCATTTTTTGCATCAAATCGACAATATTTTTACGAATAGCGGGCGCTTGTCGCTCCAGTTGATCGAGCGATTGATCTAAATCCCTGGAAAACATTCTGCTGAACTTGTGTAATTCTGCAATCGCATCTCCAATCTCACTGTTTTTGCGCAATGATGCCAGTGTAGTTCTATGGTCTACCAGCCATGAATGATCTTGTTTGACTAAAATAGTATCTATCGGCACTGGAACCGAGCCTGTATTGGTTAATTCCAGATCAACTTCGACAATCGCACTATCTGCTTCAATAATCGTTCTTTTGATTTTGAAATTCTTGAGGTCGAGTGAACTAATCAGCTTGCCCTCGTTGACTTCATCAGGATCGATAGTAAGATTTTTCAGCGAACTGGTATTCCCAGATTGCACTGCATTCCAGTAGTCGTGAGCCACTTCATCCGGCATGACTGTTTTCTGCTGACAACCAGCAAAGAGGACAGGTGATACTATTAATAGTACGTTGAATATAATACGTTGCATGTAACGCCTCATGAATAATAGATTGAGAATGTTCCAGCTAGCCCATCATTTTACCTTAAGAACATGTTCTTGGTTTTCAACTCAAGCTAAAGATAAACCTGGGTAATCCGTGTGATTATACTCTTTGCTGTCTGAAATTAAGCTGAGTGTACCAGATCAGTAGCTTTCTCTGCATATTGAATTACCTTGCCGTTGAATTTCACACTGGTTTCCAGATCGCCAAAGCATGCTGTACAGTACACATTTATGATCACTTCTACTGCTTGTCCATGACTAAAATCGTTTCAATTTCACTGTTTGTTGCTCTATTTTGCGTTCTTGTAGGCTTGGGTTTTTGGCAATTACAGCGTGCAGATGAAAAACAGCAATTTTTGGATCAGCAGGCAGAACAATTCTCTCGTTCACCCACACAATTACAACTGAATAGCAATCGTTTGGAAGCGATGCGTTTTCAGCCTGTTTATCTGCATGGGCAATTTGATTGCGACCATCAAATTCTGTTAGACAATAAAACTCGCAACGGCAAACCTGGTTTCCATGTAATTACAGCGTTTCGCCCAAGCACAGCAATTCAATCTATTCTGGTCAATCGTGGCTGGATTGCAATGAACGCTAAGCGGGAACCCGATCAGCAGTATCAAGATTGTCCAAGTCAAGCGTTTAAATTACAGGGCATTATCAATGATTTTCCAGGTCTGGGGTATCACTTTTCAGGCTCAACAGAATCAGTATCAAATGATTGGCCTTTGATACTACTGGAACTTGATGCTAAAAAATTAGCAATTGCCTTGAATTATCCCATTGTTGATTACCTCTTGTTAATGGATAAAAAGCTGGAAACTGGCTTTGTGCGGGATTGGCGTTTTGCTCCAAGCATTCTGCCTGAGAAACATATTGCCTATGCGGTACAATGGTTCGGATTGGCAATGACCTTACTGTGTATGAGCCTATGGAGATTGTGGCGAAACAAACAATGACAACCAACGATAAACAACAAAAAAGTAATCGTCGCACCATCATTCTAATGCTGATTATGTCGATTCTTCCAATTCTGGGCGCTACCCTGTTTTATATGAATCCCCAGTGGATTGGTGGTTACAAAAACTACGGCAAACTGATTACGCCACCAATACAATTACAGAAAAGCGATTTGGCAGCATTTGGCACATTTTCTCAAAAAAATTTCAGCGAACTGGATAATCATTGGCTGTTCATCCATATTGTGCCGGGACCAGCTGCCAGTTGTGATGAAATTTGCCTTAAGGCAATTAAAAACTCACATCAACTGTGGATTATGTTGAATCAGAATTTATTGCGTTTGCGGCGCATTGTTGTGTTTCCCGACACAGGCATCGCAGCAAAACTGAAACCAGCCATTAAGGATGATTATTTATTGCATGCTGTCGGTAACCAAAGCTTGTTTAATCAACTATCAAAACAACTTCCCACGCCGATTCGTGCTGGCACTCTGCTGTTACGCGACCCGTTAGGTAATGTCATGTTATGGTATAGCCCGGATTTTGACCCTTATAAAGTAAAAAAAGATCTCTCACGATTATTTAGAACCTCGAGAATCGGCTGAGCACAGTCAACCAAAAAATTTTAATATGAGAAAATTTATACTGTTTTGTTTGTTGTTATGCCTGATTGTTTTTGTTTCAGGTAGTCACATGCGTTTGTCACGCGCAGGACTGGCCTGTCCTGACTGGCCTGGCTGCATTGGCGACATGTTTGTTCCCAGTCAATCAACACTGCAAGACGATGATTTAGCAAAATTCCCTGGATTCAAATTCAGCGAAGAGCGTGCCTGGAAGCATATGGCGCATCGTTTTACTGCTGTAGGCTTAGGCTTTATGCTGATTTTTTTACCATTATTAGCATTATTTCGCAAACAATCCAGAAGTGCTTTAGTCAGTGTTTCTTTATTCTCGCTGGTGTTATTTGGGGCTCAAGTGTTGCTTGGCATGTGGACGATTACGCGCATGCTCTCACCCGTTGTTGTAACAGCACACTTGCTACTGGGTTTTGTCTTGTTTGGTTCATTGTTCTGGCTTTTTTTACGAGCCAACCCACAGATAACGCGTTTGCAAGTAACGCATCGTGGCAGCATAGCGGTCATATCAGGTCTACTGCTACTCTTAGTTCAAGTAGTACTCGGTGGCTGGGTGAGTGCCAATTTTGCATATTCAGCATGTCCTGATTTTCCGACCTGCAATGGCAAGTGGTGGCCTGATGCCAACTTTATACAAGGATTTCCTGAAGCATTCCAATATGGGCTTGAACATATTAATGCATTGTCCAAACAAGCACGTGTTGCCATCTTATGGACGCATCGTGCCGCAACTTTGCTGGTGTTTATCTGGCTAGGCTTTGTTGCTTTCAGCTCATTGTCTGTTGATAAACCAAAGCGTGTACGTATTGCGGGAAATTTACTTAGCCTGTTTTTATTATTAGAAATTGGTTCTGGCATTGCCACTAGCCTGTTTCGTAAAAATCTGCTTGAACTCGGGTTGGCGCATAGCACACTCAGTTTATCGCTGTTACTCGCATTGCTTTACATTTTATTCTGGTTACGTTATCAAGATAACCGCAGTGCAATCACTGACGAGCTAGCTCAAGCAACAGACACCCTGCAACCACCTGTTGTAGATTCCATGGGCACAACAGTTCCGGTTGACTATGTACCGCCCACACCAGAAAATCTGTTTGAACGCCTAAGCAAGCAGTTGGGCAAAACCCGCGGGGGAATGTCGGGTGTTTTTGGTCAGTTACTGGGGCGCGATAAAGTTGATGCCGCATGGATTGAAGATGCTGAAACCAGTTTGTTAATGGCAGATGTTGGTGTTGATGCAACCCGAGACATTATTAATGCTGTCAAACAAGGTGTCGTTGATACCAACGCAAACCCGAATGCATTAACCGATACACTGAAACAGACCATGTATCAAATGCTGGAACCAGTCAGCCAACCACTAACCATTACTGAAAATGATATTCGGCCTTTTGTCATTTTGGTTGTTGGAGTAAATGGCGTTGGTAAAACCACAACCATCGGCAAATTGGCCAAGCGTTTACAACAGCAAGGTTTATCAGTGATGCTTGCCGCAGGAGATACATTCCGTGCAGCGGCAGTTGAACAATTGCAAGAATGGGGCAAACGTAATGACATTGCTGTCGTGGCTCAGCATAGCGGCGCTGACTCTGCCTCCGTTGTTTATGATGCTTGTGAATCAGCAAAAGCCAAGAAAATTGATGTATTGATTGCCGATACTGCTGGACGACTGCATACAAAAACCAATCTAATGGATGAATTGAGTAAAATCAAGCGTATTCTGGGTAAACTAGACCCTGAATCTCCCCATGAAGTGTTGCTGGTGCTCGATGCCGGCACTGGTCAGAATGCACTGGAGCAAGCCAAACAATTTAACAATACAGTGGATATCAGCGGAATCGTGCTAACTAAACTGGATGGCACAGCCAAAGGCGGGATGATTTTTGCGCTGGCTAAAAATCTTGGTAAACCGGTTCGTTTTATTGGCGTAGGAGAAAGTATTGATGATTTGCAGGATTTTGATGCGCGCCGCTTTATTGATGCCTTGTTTAACAGTTAACTGATTGATGTTGGAATTTAAGCACGTAACTAAACGCTACCCAGGCGGTGCTGAAGCACTGAGTCGTATCAATTTTTCTCTGGAAAAAGGAGAGATGGCTTTCATAACAGGACCTTCTGGAGCAGGGAAAAGTACTCTATTCCGACTAATTGCAATTATGGAACGCCCGACGCAAGGACAAATCATTCTAGATGAGGAAAACCTGAGTGATGTACCCGTTCGAAAAATCGCCTATGTACGTCGCAAACTTGGGTTAATCTTCCAGGATTATAAACTTCTGGAACAACGTACAGTGTTCGAGAATGTTGCATTACCGTTGATTGTTTCAGGCTATGAGACAGATGAAATACGCAATCGCGTACACGCATCTCTTGATTTAGTCAGTTTACTTGATAAGGAACATCGCTATCCTCTCTCCCTGTCTGGTGGTGAACAACAACGCGTGGGTATTGCAAGAGCATTGGTTCACAAGCCAAAACTGATCATTGCTGATGAACCAACAGGTAACCTGGACGAAAAATTAGCACTGGAAATCATGTCTTTATTTGTAAGACTCCAGCAAGTAGGAATTTCTATTTTAATCGCCACCCATGATCAACACCTGATTGAAAAAGTTGATAGTCGTTGTTTGGTTCTGGAGAATGGTTCGCTGGTCAAAGACACGGCAAACTAGTCAATTAGCAAGCGCTGATCGGGGATCAAACAACTATGAAACATTATTTGATTTTACATTTACGTGCTGCGCTGAACAGCCTGGGACAACTCAGTCAAAAACGAGTTGCAACTCTGGCAAATATTATCGTTATCGCCATCGCTCTGGCATTACCAGCGGCATTTTATCTGGCTATCCAAAATATTTCCAATGCTAGTCGTGGGCTTGGAGAAAGCACACAAGTGACTGTTTTTTTGCAAACAGGTGCGGATCAATCCGAAGCCGAAAAACTTGCTAAAAAAATTAGGCTACGTAATGACATTACTGATGTGGACTTAACCAGTAAAGAGCAAGGTCTGGAAGAGCTAAAAGATTATAGTGGCTTTGGAGAGACCATCGCTGCACTGGAAGAAAACCCGTTACCAATCGTGTTACAGGTTCAACCCATTGAGCAGTTGAACAGTGCCAGTCAGCTCGATCAATTAATGGCTGAATTGCGACAGTTTCCCGAAGTTGATATTGTCCAGCTTGACCTGATGTTGGTAGAACGTTTGCGAGCAATGGTCAATATCGGTCATCGGGTGGCGTGGATACTGGGTGTTCTGTTTTGTCTGGCAGTAATCTTTATTGTCGGCAATACCATCCGACTCGAGCTGCAAACACGTCATGATGAACTTGAAATCACTAAATTAATGGGCGCAACTAATCGTTTTGTACGCCGACCTTTCCTTTACACTGGCGCCTGGCTAGGGCTTTTCGGTAGCATCATTGCTTGCATCATTGTTGCGGGAATTTACACGGCGATACAGACCCCTGCAGATCAACTATCTGGACTCTATGAAAGTGCATTTCAACTACAATTCTTGACTGCTGGTGAGCTATTCACTCTATTGTTAACCGGCATTCTCACTGGAATTCTGGGTGCATGGATGTCTGCCAGTCGCCATTTACAGCGTATTGATGCGTTTGACTAGATGGCAACAAATGATCCGTTAATCCTACAATCTGTCATCAAACGTATTTGCACCGGCCCCGAGCTGAGCAAGGATATTTCTTTCAATGATGCACATGATGCAATGTGCTGCATTATTGATGGTCATGCACATGATGTACAAGCTGCATTATTTTTAATCGGTTTACGTGTCAAGCGTGAGACAGATGAGGAATTCAAAGGCGTTCAGCAAGCACTGATTGATACGAGTCAAATTGTCACCGCAAAAGTCGATCAAGTAGTGGTTCTGTCTGATCCTTATAACGGTTTTAACAGACATCTACCAGCGTCGCCTTTTTTGCCAGCAGTACTTGCATCGCTGGGCATATCAACTGTTTCAGAAGGTGTAAAAACAGTCGCACCCAAATTTGGAATCACCCATCACAGCGTACTTCAAGCTGCTGGTAAAAATGTTGATTGTTCCCCACAACAAGCGGCTCATCAACTTGCGGATCCCTCAATCGGTTGGTGTTATATCGACCAGTCTCATTATAACCCCGGTCTCAATGCATTGATTCCACTACGAACGCTAATGGTCAAACGTCCAGTGATCGCTACCTCTGAACGCATCATTGGGCCAATTCGCGGGCAATTAAAAACCCATTTAATTACCAGCTATGTACATAAAGCTTACCCACGAATTTACAGTATGTTAGCTGATTTCTCCGGCTTTGCCTCAACCTTGTTAATCAAAGGTGTTGAGGGTGGAATCGTGCCATCACTGCGAGATCAGAATAAAATGATTAGCTATATTGGGTCGCTTGATGGAATAACGATTGATCTACACCCCGAACATTGTGATATCAACTGCGATCAACGCGCTCAACCTATTCCTGATCATCTCAAGGTTCAGGGTAACGACATTTCCACAGATGCACATGCCATCAAAGCAGCAGCACAAATGTCTGCACAATTAGGCATTGCCGCCCTGCAAGGTGCTCGTGGATACACTCGCGATAGCATCATCTATAGTGGAGCGGCTATTCTAAAACATCTGGATATCCAGTTATCATTGTCTAGCGCTGCTGATAAAATCAGAGATGTACTTGATAACGGTTCTGCCATAGCCCACTTTGATGCTGCATAGTATTATCTGGAATGTTGATCCTGGCTAAATTGAACATTACATTTTTCTAAACAGTCATATACTGATTCTCCACCAAGTCGTATATTCCTCCCGACCACTCAATAAATAGACTTTGAGCAGCACAGATTTGTTAGATGTGCGAAAATTACTGGCTGTATCTTTTATCACATTCACTCAGGTAAACATGAAAAATCTGTTTTATATTTTGGCTATTCTTGGCGTTGCAGCAGGAATTTACTATCTTGCAACGCATCTATCCGGTTCTCCAACCGAACCACCTCCAGCAACGCTTCCGATTGTTACTTCAACAGCAGAGGAATCAGGGTTAATCAAGCGTTATTGTGCTGGAGAAAAGCTGGTTAAATTACGTGCAGCCCAAGTGGTTGATGGTGTGGAAATCAACAAATCCAGAGTCTGCCGCCCTGATCTCCCTGCTCAGGTAGCTGCATTTGTTAAAGGCACCAATCAAGTTGCTCATCAGACTTTGATGAAAACAAATTTAGCGCTGGATAGCGTGGTGAAGTCTGATGATCTCGATGGCGATGGTGATCCAGATGTCATTCACATCAAACTGGAAGTAGCAGAATTGAACGGTTCGACTCCTGATAGCTCTCAAGTCACCCCCAGTTTTTATGTGGCTCCTGGAATTCGACCAGGCTTATGGGCTTTCGCACCCAAAACCCGAGGCATGGCAACCAAAACTTCAATGACCACTGAAGCCAATGATACTTTACGCTTACCGTCGCCAGCCATCCGCATTGAAGAAGGTGACACAATAAAAATCACCCTTGAAAACACACATTATTTCCCGCATACCATCCATTTTCACGGTGTTGATCACCCATTTGTGGCTGAGGATGGAACGGGCAATGACGGGGTTCCTTTCGCCAGTGAAAAAGCAGTTTTACCTGGCGACAGTCACACATATACCTTTAAACCACGCCGATCCGGAACTGATTTTTACCATTGCCACGTACAAACCGATAAACACTTGATGATGGGCTTGCAAGGGCTATTCATTGTTGAGGAAAATCACCCTGACAATTGGTTACAAACTTTAAATGTTGGTGATGGTCAGGTGCGTCACCCATCAGTGGCTGTCAAACAAAAATATGATGCTGAATATGATCTGCATTACCAATCTGTGGATCGTGAACTGGGAGAAATCATACAAGCCTCGCATGATCCACGCTTAATCGCTGAACAGATGAACAGAAATTACGACATGACGGATGCGACAGAAGATTACTTTTTGTTAAATGGACATTCGTTTCCAATGACGTTGATTGATTCACTCGTCATCGTCGAGCCAGATCAGAAATTAAAATTTCATATGCTCAATGGCCAACCCTCTCCAGTTGCCATCCATTTTCATGGTCATAAGGCAACCATTACAGATTATGATGGCGTTAATGTGCCAGCGACCAATCGCATCACTCGTGATGTGTTCAACATCGCTCCGGCACAACGCATTGATCTGGAGCTATCTACCACAAACGATGGACTCAACAGCTATGGCAGCGGAATCTGGCTATTTCATGATCATTCCGAAAAAGCCATCACCACCGATGGCATTAGTCCCGGGGGTAATATTAATATGATGGCTTACTCTGACTATGTTGGCAACGATGGTGTACCTAAAACCCGTGGCATGGATTTGAATATCTTTTTTGATCCCGCATATTACGAAGGAAAAGTCCCAGTTTGGGGTTCAATGGGTATTCCGGAATTACTGGGTCAGGCAGCAACAGTCACCCCATCAATCAAACAATTACTGCTGTTAGGATTGTTAATTGGGCTACTGTGTTTGTTGCTTGCAGGGTTGATTGCCAATCTAAGAACGCGGAGAAAATCATGAAAATACAGCGCTATCGAAACTATGTGCTGTATGGCATATTGCAACTGTCATTGATTGCAACAGTTAACGCTGCAACAGATTCAGCCATACAGCCGAAGCAAAAAATCGATCACACCATGCATCATAATATGCAAATGGATATGGATGGCATGGTGATGAATGCCAATACAGATCAATTGCCTCGTGGTTGCACTGAAATTAGTGAAGAAGTGGATATCACAGTCAAAGCAGGACGCAAATATGCATTAGAAATGAATGGCATCATGTTCACCTATAATCAACGTCAATGGAAAGTCAAACCCTGTAGCAAGGTCAATGTAACCTTCATTAATGATGACCATATTCGTCACCAATTCATGTTGCACCAATTACCACCGACCATTTACCCGCCTTATGGCATGTTTAATATCGAAGTAACTGGTCCCGGGCAGCGTACAGCCAGTTTTATCGTACCGAATGAAGATAAAACCTACCTGGTGCATTGTGATGTGGCGCAACATACTGAAAATGGCATGAAAGCCCAATTAGTTGTCGGCAAAGGCAATGAGAATGGGGATTTACCAAGCATTCCAGGGGTAACGCCACCGATTTGGGCAGATAATTATGCTGTACAGTGGTCCTCAATGAGCTATACCATTGCCATTCTTAGTGCGTTGGCATCAATTTTATTGGGTGTAGCGATCTGGTTTGGATTAAAAACATTAGCTAGCAATACACGCGGCAAAACAGAATAATCATGGTCACTACTCAGTTTATCCTCTATTTGATCCAATAGCTGCGTTGAAAGCACTCATTTATACCTATAAACCCGCGCTTTCGCCTTGCTTTTGAACCAAATAGAGAACAATCTGAGCAGTTACTAATTACGTTGAGTAGTTACTAATCATGCAACAAAAAGCAACTCTCGAGCCTTGCTGCCAACACGACAAACCAATATCTGAGCAAAAAGCAGATGATTTATTGGTGCGTTCGTCAATCAACGGCCCGATCAATACACTGGGCGTTTTGGCTAAATCATTGTTGTTTGCCGAACTTTCAATGATCTCTTATCTTCCTGAAGAGGAAGTCATTCTCGCTGCTGAGCCACTGAAATTTTTTGATGTGAAATTTTATAACCAGGGTGGCGCTCAAGCCTATTCTTTTATCAGTGAAACAGACCATGTGATTGCCTGTCGTGGTACTGAACCGAATGAGTGGAATGATCTGAAAGCCGATATGAATGCTCGAACAGCTATCGCTGAAACCATTGGGCGCGTCCATCGTGGCTTCAAGCAAGAGGTTGATGATTTATGGCCAGTTCTGGAAAAAACATTACTGGATAATACTAAATCCTTATGGTTTACCGGCCATTCTCTCGGTGGTGCAATGACAACGATTTGTGCAGGACGTTGCCTGTTATCACATATTGCATCAAGTCCTGAGCAGGTCTACACTTTCGGTAGCCCGCGGGTAGGAAACAAGCTTTATATCAATCATGCTAAAGTGGATTATTTGCGCTGGGTTAATAATAACGACATCGTCACACGCGTTCCTCCAGCCTGGTTTGGCTATCGTCATACGGGTCAGGAAATGTATCTGGATGCCAATGGACAAATCAAGAAACTCAACCCATTACAACGCGGAAAAGATCGTTCGCTTGGCTTTTTTAAAGGTCTTCGAGCAGGCGAATTTGATTATTTTAGTGACCATATGATTGATCGCTATGTTGATTATATATACCAGCAAGCTAAGGCAGCTGGTGAAATTTAAGTTGCCAACTTACCCTCTATTTTGTCCCTTAGCCACGTTGAAAGCACTCATTTACTCATGAATTGTGGGCTATCTCAATTACTTTGGCGCCTTGTCATCATCAAAATTTCGACCATAAAATATTTCAGCAATTTCATGTTTTAATATTTTTTCGGCAACTTCGCGCTCTTGCTCAGATAGTGGATCGTTACTGCTATCAAACAAATAATCATCCAGATTAAAACGACTCGCCATCATTTTGGTATGAAACAGGTTCTCCTCGTATAAGTTGACATCAACCATTTGAAAACGCTCGCCAATATCAGCTGATAAAAAATTCTGGATCGAGCTGATTTCATGATCAATAAACAACTTCGTTCCATCTTCATAGCGCGTAAAACCACGCACCCGATAATCAACAATGACAATATCTGACTCAAAACTATGAATCAGGAAATTTAATGCTTTCAATGGAGAAATATAGCCACAGGTAGACACATCAATGTCAGCGCGAAATGTACTGATATCGTTATGAGGATGACTTTCAGGATAGGTATGCACTGTAATGTGGCTTTTGTCCAGATGTGCAACAACTGATTCCGGCACTGGACCAGGTTGTTCCAGATTATTAACCACATCCATGGATTGCACACCTTCAGCGATCAACATGGTGACACTTGAACCTTGTGGTTCGTACTCTTGCCGGGCAACATTGAGCACGCTGGCACCGATGATTTCAGTCACATCATGCAAAATCTTGGTGAGACGTTCTGCGTTATAAGATTCATCAATATAGTCGAGGTACTTTTGTGTATGCTCGGGCTTGGTGTAACTAATATCATAGATGTTGAAACTTAGCGACTTAGTAATGTTGTTAAAGCCGTGCAAGGCAAGCTTGTTCATGTACAGTTATTCCGACTCCACAATTTCAAAATCGTGGGTAATATCCACTGCTTTCGACAACATAATTGAAGCTGAACAATATTTTTCAGCCGTGAGTGTAATCGCACGTTCCACAACTTTTTCCGATAATGCTCTCCCAGTAACAATAAAATGCACATGAATGTTGGTAAACACACTCGGGACAGAGTCAGCACGCTCCGCAGTTAATTCAACAACACAATCAGTTACTGTCTGACGGCCTTTCTTGAGAATATGAATCACATCATAAGCCGTACATCCACCCATACCCATTAACAACATTTCCATCGGACGCACACCAAGATTTCGTCCACCACCATCTGGTGGCCCATCCATAATCACTGCGTGACCGCTATCGGCTTGTGCCATAAACGTAACTTGTTCAACCCATTTTACGCGTGCTTTCATACTCATTTCTCAATCAAATCACCGATGCTACCACAGACCAAAGGCCAACCACACTGCCCATCTTAAAAAATCCCCCAATTCACTATCAGTTATGCCCATATTATTGACCATTCTGCAACTGCCAGAATCAAATTCAGCAATGAGAAAAACCAAAAATTCAGCTTTGAATATTTGTGATTGGTTTGTAAATCTCAACATGTTTATTGCATATTATAATTGTTGAAAAAAAACATTTTAATAGTCTTAAAAACCTGCTTATAAATGTGTTTTAAATTAACTATTCTGTACGCAGAATAGCCTTATTTATCTGTTAGATAGATATTAAATAAATATTACCTTTATATACTGGTTTAAATAATCTTTAAAAAACAGTAATCTTACAAAATTTCGATTTATGACTACACTTAACTTAGTAACATTGTCAGAGTGATTAATTATGAGTCAAACAACATGATAGTAACGCCATTACGCCCAGCTCCACCTCCAGAAAGAGAAGAAGCACTGCGAAAGTTCCTGAGCTTTTGTCATACCAAGCGATATCCACATCGTCAGGAAATCATTAAACCTGGTGATCTTGGTGATACCTTGTATTATATCATTGAGGGTTCAGTCGCGATTACCATGCAGGAGGAAACCGACGATGGAAAGCGTGAAATTGTATTAGCCTATATGAACAAATCTGAATTCATTGGAGAGGTTGGGGTATTTGTTGGTGAAATGACGCGTTCAGTTTCTGTCGTTACCCGCACACCATGTGTACTTGCTGAAATCAAGCATAACCGATTTATACAATTACTCGATACCGAACTACAACTACATGCTCAGGAACTCCTCTTTGCGTTAGGCGAGCAACTTTCAACCAGATTGCTTAAAGCCAGTCGCAAAGTCAGTCATTTGGCATACCTTGATGTAACTGGTAGAATTGCCAAAACACTCATGGATTTATGTCGAGAACCCGATGCGATCACCCACCCTGATGGAATGCAAATTCGCATCACCCGACAAGAATTGGGACGTATTGTAGGTTGCTCACGAGAAATGGCCGGACGTGTTCTAAAAATACTCGAAGAACAGAAGTTAATCACTGCAAAAGGTAAAACCATCGTGGTCTTTGGAACGCGTTAAACTATGCATATTGTTATCGGACTATTAACAGCTATAGCCGCTTTATTTTGGGCTATCAATGCGATGAAACAATCCGGTGCATGGGACTCGCTAAATCCTTTTTTATGGAAACGCAGGCGTCATTGGAAAACAAAATATCATTCCAACCCGTTATATAATATAACGAAACCATTAGAATCTGCAGGTCTTTTAATATTAGGTGTCGCACGTTCAGAAGGCGAATTGAGCTCAGAACACAAACAGGCAGTATTGGAATTATTCAAAAATGAGTTTCACCTGGATGCGGAACAGGCCAGTTCCATGTTTGTCTCCAGCAGCCACTTTTTGAAAGACGCATTTCCACTAGCCGATAAGGTTGGTAAGATCCTGGAACACAGTAGCAAAGAATTTGACAACAATCAGAAACAATCGCTACTGAAACTAATGGAACAGATCGCAGAGTTTGAATCACAACCCAATGAAGAACAACGAAAATTAATTCAAGCCGTTTCAAAATACTTCAAATCCAACTGACCAGAGTGAGTTTTCCGATTCTATAGATAATCAGGAATATTGCTAACCTAAAAGGGTTTTCCTTTGCTACAACTTCTAAATTTTAAACTGCAACTTTTGCTGGAATATGCGCTTGTGGATTGTAGTTTTGAATATTGATATCTTCGAATGTGTATTCAAACAATGAATCAGGTTTTCTGTTAAATGTCAGCTGTGGCAATTTTCCGGGCTCACGGGAAAGCTGCAATTTTGCCTGATCAAGATGATTCTGATAGACATGAACATCGGCTCCAGACCAAATTAATTCACCTGCTGTTAGTCCAGTTTGTTGTGCAATCATCATAGTCAGTAGTGCATAGCTGGCAATATTAAATGGCAGTCCCAGAAAAACATCAACAGAGCGCATATTGAACAAACAATCCAGTACACCATCATTAACATAAAACTGAAAACTATAATGGCAAGGTGGCAAGGCCATTTGCTCTAATGCGCCAACATTCCACGCGTTAACCAGTAAACGGCGTGAAGTTGGATTAGTTTTGATTTGCTCGATCAGATTGGCTAACTGATCAATCTGACGACCATCCTGAGCATCCCAGGCTCGCCATTGATGACCATAAACCGGGCCTAGCTCACCTTTTTCATCAGCCCATTCATTCCAGATACTAACTCCATTCTCAGTGAGATATTCAACATTGGTTTGCCCTGATATAAACCAAAGTAATTCATGAAAAATCGAGGAAATATGCAGCTTTTTTGTAGTCAGTAGCGGAAATCCATCTTGCAAATTAAAGCGTAATTGTCGACTAAATACACTATAAGTACCGATACCGGTTCTATCCTGTTTAAACTTTCCGTTGTGCAAAACATCTTGTATAAGACCGAGATAGTTTTGCATGATTTAAGCAGGCTGTCGGCGATATGCCAGATACAAAAATATCATCCCTAAAATAATCATTGGTAAACTCAGTAACTGCCCTTTTGTCAGCCAGCCATAGGCAAGATAGCCTATATGAGCGTCTGGTTCGCGTACAAATTCAACCATACTTCTGAAGAAACCATAAAGCAAGACAAAGAGACCACTTGCTGCATAACGTGACGGCTTTTTCCTGGTTGTTCCAGAAGTAAAAAACCACAATACAACAAACAGCACAAAACCTTCCAGAAATGCTTCATATAATTGTGATGGATGTCGTGCCAAAGATCCTGCTCCTGGAAAAACCATCGCCCAGGGTACATCGGTTGGTTTTCCGACGAGCTCTGCATTGATAAAATTCCCAAGTCGTCCACACAATAATGCCAGTGGAATTGATGGAACAATAAAGTCCAGGATATCGATCAAATTTCTCTTGGATTTGTGAGAAAAATACAAGCCAGCAATAAAAACACCCAAAAACCCACCATGGAAAGACATCCCCCCTTGCCAGACTTTGAAGATAACACTTGGATTGGATAGAAAATCTGAAAAATTATAAAACAAGGTATAACCAAGTCTTCCACCAAGAATGACACCCATGGCACCGTAAAACACCAGATCATCAACTTCTGATTGACTGAATCCGTATTTAGATGCTCTCAATCGAGCCAGCCACCAGGCAAAACTGATACCGATGATATACATCAACCCATACCAGTGAATCTTGACTGGACCAAGTGCTATGGCAACCGGGTCAATGACAGGAAAGGTAATCATCTGGGACAGCCTCCCCTGGGATTAAATATCAAGATTTGAGACTTCAAGTGCTCTTTGTTCAATAAACTCTCGACGCGGCTCAACTTGATCACCCATTAATGTGGTGAATACTTCATCAGTAGAGATAGCATCTTCAATATTGATGTGCAATAAATGCCTGGATTCAGGATTCAGTGTGGTATCCCAGAGCTGATCTGGATTCATTTCTCCAAGTCCTTTGTAACGCTGGATATACAAGCCTTTCTTGGATTCATTCATCATCCACTCAAATGCATCCGGAAAATTGGTGACTGTTTTCTTGCGTTCTCCCATTTTTATCAAAGACTCTTCACTAAATAAATCTTTGGTTTCCTCACCAAAAGAAATCAATACTTTATAATCTCCTGAGTGAAAAAATGAAGATGGAATCATCAGATCACGGGTAATGCCGTGCATGCGCCGCCGCGCTTTTACTACAAATGAATCCTCTGTCTTTTCAAAACTCATTGAATAACTCGCCAATGGCGCGGCAAGTTGATTGATACGCTGTTCCAATGCTTGTAACCATTCTGTCAATGCCTGGTTATTTTGATCACCGTCTATTTGTAGTGCTGGTAAATCAATCATGCTTTGCAGCAATTCTTTATCATAGCGATGCGCATGTTTTTCAATAATGTTTTGCACATTAAAAAAAGTGTTCGCCAGTTTTTCAAGTACTTCACTGTTGACTGCCGGGGTTTCCGGTGCAACAAATAATTGTGCTTTATTTAATGCCAGCTGCAATAAGTATTCTGACAAATCAGCATCATCTTTCACATATTGTTCTTGCTTACCTTTTTTGACTTTGTAAAGTGGCGGTTGCGCAATATAAATATGACCACGCTCAATCAACTCTGGCATTTGTCGATAGAAAAAAGTCAGTAGTAACGTGCGAATATGTGAACCATCCACATCAGCATCGGTCATGATAATGATACGGTGATAGCGCAATTTATCAGGATCATATTCTTCTTTCCCAATACCGCAACCAAGCGCAGTTATTAACGTTCCAACCTCTTCTGAAGACAGCATTTTGTCAAAGCGGGCTTTTTCAACATTGAGAATTTTACCTTTGAGCGGTAAGATTGCCTGGGTACGTCTGTCCCTTGCCTGTTTGGCAGAACCACCAGCTGAGTCTCCTTCCACAATAAAGATTTCAGACAATGCCGGATCTTTTTCCTGACAATCTGCCAGTTTTCCTGGCAACCCTGCGATATCCAGTACATTTTTACGGCGCGTCATTTCTCGCGCTTTACGCGCAGCTTCTCTGGCACGAGCAGCTTCCAGCATTTTACTGGCGACTATCTTGGCAGCTGTTGGATTCTCCAATAAAAAATCATTTAACTTTTCAGTTAATGACGACTCAACCAGCGGTTTAATTTCTGATGACACCAGTTTGTCTTTGGTCTGGGATGAAAATTTTGGATCGGGAACCTTAACCGATAAGACTGCTGTCAGCCCTTCCCGCATATCTTCACCAATGGTTGCCACGCGGTTTTTTGACAGTGCAGGCTGAGAATCGATGTATTGATTCAGGGTGCGGGTCAGTCCGGCTCTAAACCCTGCCATATGGGTTCCACCATCACGTTGTGGAATATTGTTGGTATAACAAAAAATATTTTCCTGATACGTGTCATTCCATTGCATGGCAACTTCAACACCAACATCTTCTTTCACAACTGAAAAATAAATAACTTCATCAATAATCGGAGTTTTTTTACGATTGAGATGTTCAACAAAGGCTTTGAGCCCTCCTTCATATTCGAACACATCTTTTCTTTCATCACGCTCATCTTCAAGGATTATTTTTACACCTGAATTGAGAAAAGACAGTTCGCGTAAGCGGTTGGCAAGAATATCGTAATGAAACAGCACATCATCAAACACATCGACACTTGGCTTAAAGCGGATTGTAGTTCCAGTTGCTGAAGTGTCACCAGTTTCTTCCAGAGCAGTTAACGGTTCGCCATCCTTGTATTGTTGCTGATAACGTTTACCTCCACGTTTAATGTCCAGCCATAAGCTCTCTGATAATGCGTTGACCACTGAGACACCAACACCATGCAGTCCGCCAGAAACCTTATAGGAATTATCATCAAATTTACCACCGGCATGTAATACCGTCATGATCACTTCGGCAGCTGAGCGCCCTTCTTCTTCATGAATATCAACAGGAATTCCGCGTCCATCATCGGACACTTCTACCGATCCATCGGTTTTGATCACCACATGAACTTCACTACAATGACCCGCTAACGCTTCGTCAATCGAATTATCGACCACCTCAAATACCATGTGGTGCAATCCGGTACCATCTCCAGTATCGCCGATGTACATACCCGGACGTTTGCGAACAGCTTCCAGTCCTTTTAAAACCTGAATACTACTACTATCGTAATCTGTTTGTTGTGTCATAAATGCTTCTTTTTAAGCTGGATATCAGTTCCTAAGGAACGTGCACGAAATAACTTGGTCAACTGGTGCAGAATTTTTGTTTGTCTTCAAGGCGCAGCGAAGGGCGCATAGTGAGCTATGCAACCGTAGCTGCAACGCGGAAGACGGACAAAAAGACAAGTCAGTTGACCAAGTTATTTCGTGCACGTTCCTAAGTACTAATAACACCAGCATTGATATCAAAAACTTTGAATTGATAATTCTGGTAACGTTTAACAAAGTCTTTATCAGTCGTGGTAACAAACAGTTGATGATTGTTGTTACCCAGTAAATTCATGAATTCATCTTGATTGGTACAATCCAGCTCAGCAGTGATATCATCGACAAGAACACAGGCTGGAATTGCATTTATCTGCGTCATTAAATCAATTTGCGCAAGCATTAACGCCAGTACCAAAATTTTCATCTGTCCTCTGGACATAAACACTTTCGCTGCTCTGTTATCCGCCATCACCAGAAAATCACACTTATGAGGACCAAACTGAGTATAGCCATAACGCAAATCGGTTGCTCTGGCTTGCTGTAACACTTCAATCAATGCATTGTCTGTGTTCCACCCAGATAACAAACGTAGTTCAAAATCGCTGGAGATCTGGAAGTGTTTAGCAAATTTTACAAACATCGGATGCAGTGTTTGCAAGTACTCAACACGAATCTCTGTCATTATACCACCGTATTGGGCAAGCTTTTGATCCCATGCATCAATGCCTTGTAGATTGCCGCTTCTGAGCAGACTGTTGCGCTGTAACAAAGCTTTTTTATAACGCTTCCAGGCATCCAAAAAACCCATGTCATGGTGAAAGGTTCCCCAATCCAGAAATTGTCGACGACGTTTTGGTTCTGCATCCAGCAGGTTGTAGCAGCCTGGATCAAAAAATTGAGTGGGTAATTGATAGGCAAGTTCAGAGATCTTGCTAACTTTTTCGCCATTTAAGCGTAACTCACGTTTTTTGTGCGCCAGCTCGATACCTAATTTTTGCTGGGTTTTTTGTTGATTTTGTAACTGTGTTGTCACAGTGAGTGATGCTTGTGAAAAATGAACGATTTCTGCTACTTTGCTGGTACGAAAAGACTTGCCACGACTGAGCAAAGTAATTGCTTCCAGTACAGAACTTTTACCGCTGCCATTATCGCCAATGATTAAATTCATCCCGGATGAAGGAATCAGTTTCACTTGTTGTATATTACGCACGTTAGTAATGCGCAAATCAATCATGCTCACATCAAAACAAGCATTCTTTAAAGACGGATTGGCGACAAAACAAATTTAACTTTCTCATCATCCAGGTCTTTGGCAAGCACACTTGATTTATTTTCCGGAAATAATAATTGCATCGAGTCAGACTCAATATTATTTGCAATATCAATTAGATAAGAAGATTTAAAACCTATCGAAAATGGTGTTCCAGTAAACTCAACATCCAGATTATCTTCGGCTTCTTCCTGTTCAGCACTATTGCTGGTAACCGATAAGCTATTGTTATCGAAATGCAGCAAAATACTGGCAAAACGATCATTTGCCAGTATTGCCACTCGACCAATGGCGTCTTTAAATTGCTGGGTATTCAAAATCACCGTATCCGTTAAATCTGATGGAATAACACGTTGATAAATAGGATATTTTTCATCAATTAATTTAACAGAGATTGTTGCACTACCACAAATCAATGTGAAAAAAGAAGCTGATGCTTCAATGGTCACAATTGCAGTTTCCATGTCTTTGAGTAATTTTGAAAATTCTGTAATGCCTTTTCTGGGAATTAAATAACTTTCCCTGCGATCAACAGATTGTTCTAGCTGATCTTCACACAAGGTTAAGCGGTGACCATCTGAGCCAACTGTTCGAATCTGGTCAGTGTCTATTTCCAGCAACAAGCCATTTAAAAAACTTCTAACATCTTGTTGTGCAATAGCATAGATGGGTTTATCAAACAGTCTTTTCAGTTGGTGTGCTGCAATTTGCATCATGAAATCTGGTTCACTGCGACTAAATGCCGGATAGTCATCGACTGGTAATGTATTGAGTTTGAAACGACTGCGCCCAGAAGTCAGCTTGACATGGTTTCCTTCCTCTTCAATCACCAGTTGACTGTTATCTGGTAACAAACGACAAATGTCAAACAGTTTACGTGCTGGTAACGTCATACTCCCTGGTTGTTGACAGTCAACTGGTAATCGAAACAAACCTTCAATTTCCATATCAGTCCCCGTTATCAGCAAGCCTTTATCACTGACTGAAAGTAACATATTTGCCAGAATAGACATGGTTTGACGCTTCTCGATGATATTGACAATTTGAGTCATTGGTTCTATCAAGTCTTTTCGAGAGCTGGAAAATTTCATACAAGTGCCATTGTTTATAATATATATTTAAAGAATATTCTTATTGTTATTATTAGCAACGCTAATTTCAGTGGATAACTGTCAATTAAAAATGCTGATCAGTCTGTTAGAGTAATTATAAAATCTGTATTGATTGATTGGTATCTGTGGATAAAATGTCGATAACAATGCCATACTGATTTAGTCCTTAAGTTATCAACATCTTGCACCGGGTTGATCGGTAAAGATGAATTTATTGATTGCCTTAGCCGGATAGCATGCGTCGCAAGCGTGAATAATCTTCGTCAATTTTGATATCGCTGTGCCTCAGTTCCTCTACTTTTTTACAGGCGTGAATTACTGTCGAGTGGTCACGCCCACCAAACGCAGCACCAATTTCAGGTAAGCTGTGGCTGGTCAATTCTTTTGACAGGGCAATTGCAATTTGTCTTGGTCTGGCGATAGAGCGACTGCGTTTTTTGGAAAGGAAATCAGTCAGTTTTACCTTGTAGTAATCGGCAACTGTTTTTTGAATATTATCAATGCTGATAATTCGATCCTGTACCGCAATTAAATCGCGTAATGCATCTTTACACAATTCCAAGGTAATGCTGCAACCCTTAAAATTGGAAGTGGCAATCACCTTGCGTAATGCACCTTCCAACTCTCGAACATTGGAACGGATGCGTTTGCCGATGAAAAAAGCCACTTCATCAGATAGGGATACATCCATTTCATTGGCTTTCTTTTTTAAAATTGCGACTCTGGTTTCCAGGTCAGGTGGTTCAACCGCGACAGACAATCCCCAGCCAAACCGTGATTGCAAACGTTCATCGAGTTTGGGGATTTCTTTGGGATAGCGGTCAGAAGTCAGTACGATCTGGCAATGGTTGTCCAGAAGCGCGTTAAAGGTGTGAAAAAATTCTTCTTGCGATCGCTCTTTACCAGCAAAAAACTGGATATCATCAATAAGTAATGTGGTAACGCTGCGATAAAATTTTTTAAAATCATCAATGGTGTTATGTTGCAAGGCATTGACCATTCCAGCAACAAATTGCTCAGCATGGATATAAACCACGTAGGCATCAGGTGAATGAGACAGAACAGTATTACCAATTGCGTGCATTAAATGGGTTTTACCAAGTCCTACACCGCCATAGATAAATAATGGGTTGTATGAACTGCCATTGTTTTCTGAGACTTGAATAGAAGCGGCTTTTGCAAGTTGATTGGATTTTCCCTGTACAAAATTATCGAATTTAAAGTCGGAATTAATTGGGCTGGTGCGAATGGAAATCTTTCTTTTAATTGCTTTTTTTGAGTTGACAGGCTTGTGGGCAGGTTTATCTGAAACGATGCTGCGACTGCCAATTTCCAGAATGACTTTCAGTGTTTCACCGGTTTGGTATTGAATAACGACTGTTTCAATTGATGGTAGGTAATTTTCCTTAACCCAATCCAGAACAAAATGATTGGGCGCTAACAGCTTAAGCTCTGTTTTTGTTGTCTCTGCTTGTAAAGGCCGGATCCATTGATTGAATTCTGTAGGAGGAATTTCAGTCTCAAGTTTTTGTAAGCAGTTTGTCCAAAGTGTTGTCATGTCATCAAAAACTTAATCTGTGAGTGAGTGTCGGCTGTATGCGGTGGATTGATTGGTAATTTTAAAGGCTGTCTGGTTAAAAATAAAATCGACTACAAAACCAGTAAAATTATCCAATTTTTACGTTTAATAACCCATTTCTTCGCTTCAAGTTGTCAAAAATCTGGTTTAATTTTAGCTTTTTTTCTCTGTGTCGGTTTTTAACCTGATAGCCTCTTCTATTGAACTATCTGAAACTGAATTGTCTTTTTGCCTATTTTTCGTACTGATTCATAACCAGAAATATTACACCAACTTGTGGATGTTATTTTATTTTCGTTGATGTCAGCGTTATCTGTTATAAATGATTTGTCTGGCTACAAGCTTGTATTCTCTGTTGAGGGTGCATAATGGCGGTGATAAAAGTTGCTGGGTTTTTTGGTGAACTTGATTAAGTGAGGTTTACTAGATTTGATACTATACCGCATACGGATGAAGCTTACAGCATTGACAGAACCAGGGATTTTTAAGTATCATTCATAGTCTTTTGTCACAAGAAATTGAAGTTATTCAGCGGGAGCCGATAGAATGAAAAGAACATACCAGCCAAGCAAAATCAAACGTGCCAGAACGCATGGATTCAGAGCACGTATGGCTACAAAAGGTGGGCGTCGTATTATCAATGCACGCAGAGCGAAGGGAAGAAGCAGACTGGCTGTGTGATTGAGATAACGCAACCACTGTTTTTCAGACCAGAGCAACGGTTGCGAACAGCAGCAGATTATGATGCTGTGTTTAGCAAGCCATTACGTAGCCGAGATCGCTTTTTTTTACTGTTAACACATGAAAATATACAAACTCATACACGTCTGGGATTAATTGTATCGAAGAAAAGAATTCGTAAAGCAGTCTCCAGAAATCGTGTTAAAAGAATTATTAGAGACAGTTTTCGTCTACATCAACATCAGCTCCCAGCAGTTGATGTGATTTTATTAGCCTATCAACCGGCCGACACAGCGAATAGCCAGGAATTAAGATTATCACTGGATAAACACTGGAAAAAATTACTCAGTCTATTTCCCGAGTAGTCGTCTTCGTGCAAAGAATTTCCAGGTATAATCTGCGCGATATTTTCTGGAAATATGTAGTTTTGCTCATTACTAACTGAATATGGTGCGCATTTTACTTGCTTTGATTTCGTTGTACCGATTATGTATCAGCCCGTTGATTGGGAATCATTGTCGTTTTTACCCGAGTTGCTCCGAGTACGCACAGCTGTCACTTCAGCGTTTTGGTGTGGTTCGTGGTAGTTATTTAAGTATTAAAAGACTCTTAAAATGCCACCCTTTTCACTTAGGCGGTATCGATCTAGTCCCAGATCAAAAAGAAGAGCAAAAGGATTTGAAGAATGGATAACCCTAGATTTTTCTTGTTAGCCTTGCTGGTTACTTTGTCATATGCAATTTGGCAAAACTGGCAAATGGATTATAACGAGGAGTACAGACAATCAGTCTTACCACAAACACCTGACTCAGCTTCTGAAGTTGCTAAAGCAGGATCTGGCGATACAAGCGCTGCAAATGAAGTCCCTCAAACTATTAATGGGAATAACCTGACTGATGCAACTACAAATGCGATTACACCAGCAACGTCAGACATCGAAAAAAGTCAACGAATTAAGGTAACAACTGATGTTTACAGACTGGAAATTGATACAACTGGTGGTGATATCAGGATACTTGAATTATTAAAGTATCCAAAAACTAAAAAAGAAACTGATTCTGCTATTCGCATACTAAACGATGGAGACGAAGGTTTTTTTGTCGCTCAAAGCGGTCTGATTGCTTCAGCAAACAGTTTGGCACCAACTCATAATGATCAATTTCAAGCTGCTTCACTGTCATATACGCTTGACGAGAGCATGGATTTTGTTGAAGTTCCACTAGTCTGGAAAGACCCATCTGGCTTACAAGTGACAAAGATCTATCGCTTTCATCGAGGCAGCTATAACATTGATGTTGAGCAAAAAATAAGCAATAACACGACGAGTGTGTGGGCTGGCCAGCAATATGTTCAATTGCAGCGTACCGGTCTTGAAGAAAAAGATAAATCATTTTTTGTGCGCTCGTTCACAGGTGCAGTGATTTATACAGAAGAAGATAAATATGAAAAATTAGAGTTTACTGATCTGGAAGATGAGCCGGTCAAAGAAACGACTAAAGATGGCTGGGTGGCAATGATCCAGCATTATTTTCTTGCAGCATGGGTGCCGCCTAGAGATCAAATGACGCGCTTTTACTCTAAAGCTTTGAATAATGGTCGCTATATCATAGGCATGGTTTTGCCTACTAATAATGTTCAGATAGAAGCAGGTCAAACCAAAACACTGGCTGGTAACCTGGTTGTAGGACCAAAAGTACAAAAAGATCTGGAAAAAATAGCACCTGGTCTGGAATTAACCGTTGACTTCGGTTTTCTTACTTTTATAGCAAAACACATTTTCTGGTTACTCAACAAATATCATGAAACAGTTGGAAACTGGGGGATATCAATTATTCTGGTGACTTTGACAATCAAAACAATGTTTTTTTGGTTGTCTGCAAAAAGTTATAAATCAATGGCGAGAATGCGTAAACTCCAGCCTAAACTGGAGAGTTTGCGAGAGAAATTTGGAGATGACAAGCAGCGCATGAATATGGAAATCATGCAATTGTATAAGCGAGAAAAGGTCAATCCGCTTGGTGGTTGCTTACCAGTGTTGGTGCAAATTCCAGTATTTATTTCGCTATACTGGGTATTACTGGAAAGTGTTGAATTAAGACAAGCACCGTTTATATTGTGGCTTCAGGATCTTTCCAGTAAGGATCCATATTTTATTCTGCCTGTGTTAATGGGTATCAGTATGTTTATCCAGCAGAAGCTCAATCCAGCACCGATTGATCCAGTACAAGCACAAATCATGCGTTTGTTTCCGGTTGTGTTTACAATTTTCTTTGCGTTTTTCCCTGCTGGTCTGGTGTTATATTGGGTTGTTAATAACACGTTGTCTATCATTCAACAGTGGTTTATTACCCGACAAATTGAAAAAGCCGGATAGCAACACTTGGATGGTTTAAGGAGCAAGGATTCAGATATGATTAAATCCTTGCTCCTAAGTGTTTTAATCCATGGTTAACGATCTGGATGTTGCCGAATCAGAACCAATCGTAGCCATTGCAACACCACCCGGGAATGGTGGTGTTGGGGTATTACGAATCTCTGGAGATGATCTCGACCAGATAGCACAATCTGTTCTGGGTTGTGTACCAACTCCACGTCACGCAAGTTTAATGTCATTTATAGATAGCGATGGATCAAGCATCGATCGTGGTCTGGCAATCTATTTCCCCGCACCCAATTCTTATACTGGTGAAACTGTTCTGGAACTGCAAGCCCATGGTGGTCGTGTGCTGATGGGGTTGTTATTGAATCGAGTTGTCAGTTTAGGTGCAAGAATTGCGGAAGCAGGAGAATTTACCCGCCGCGCTTATTTGAATGGAAAACTCGATCTTGCCCAGGCAGAAGCCGTTGCAGATTTAATTAGCTGTTCAGGTGAACATGCTGCGCGTTGTGCGCAGCGTTCACTTACAGGCGAATTTTCTAATACAATCAATTCACTGGTCGAGCAAACGATTGAATTACGATGTCAAATTGAATCTTCAATTGATTTTAGTGATGAGGAGATCGATTTTCTTTCTGAATTGTCTGTAGAAAGCAGAATCAATGATTTACTGTCCAACATTGAACATATTCTTGGTTCAGCACGACAAGGCGCAGTTTTGCGTGAAGGCTTGACTGTGGTGATTGCAGGGCAACCGAATACCGGTAAATCAACGTTATTAAATCGTCTAGCCGGTGAAGATGTGGCAATTGTTAGCGATACGCCAGGTACAACCCGGGATATATTAAAACAACAAATTCATATCGATGGTTTGCCGTTACATATTATTGACACAGCCGGTTTACGTGAAACAACTGATGCTGTTGAACAGGAAGGTATTAAGCGTGCTAAACAATCAATCCACAATGCTGATTATATTTTGTTAGTCATTGATGCAAACCAACAAACCAGTGATCAGCTGGAAGATTTTATTGAATTTCCACAGATTCCTGTGATTCGAATCATTAATAAAATAGATTTAATTGGCGATCAAGCGAAATTAGTCAACACTGATCATGGTGTGGAAATATTTTTATCTGCAAAAACAGGTGAAGGCATGGATTTGCTCTATCAATATCTAAAACAAAGTGTTGGCTATGAAAGCACCGAAGATATTTTTTTGGCTAGAAGCAGACATATTCAAGCACTGGAAATTGCTCAACAAGGACTGATTTCAGCGTTAACTGTCATTACAACAAGTAGCGCAATCGAGTTACTGGCAGAAGAGCTCAGGCGTGTACAAATTGCACTATCGCAGATAACCGGTGAGTTTGTTGCCGATGATTTGCTTGGTGAAATTTTTTCTAAATTTTGTATCGGAAAATAGTTAGATATCCAGACATGATATGAATAATCCTGATACCAAACAGATACATATTGTTGCATACAACTCAACTTCAGACAGTGTTGAACTAAATCATGGTTTTGATGGAAAACTGACGCTATTTAAAACTAAAACACTCAGCCAATCATTATTAATTTCAGCCCAGAAAATACTTGGAAAAGACGATAAAGTTGTTATTTTTATTGATGCTCAATGCGCGCTTCCAGACTATTGGTTGACACGTTTATTGGCTACGCTGAATGCTCAGCACAAGGCAGTCGTTTGTTCTGCTTTGACTACACGCATTTATCAGTTGGCTCCTCTGGCTGAGGGAATGGTGTTTAGTGGTACAACACTCGATCTGGATAAATTGATTTATCACTTGCAACCCCAGCTTAGCTGGTTTGATACGGAGCAGATTAACCCTGCTTGTTTTGCTGTTAATATCACGAATAATCAGATTCAACTTGATCATCTACTGGATACTGAAAATACTGCTCAACATATTGCGTGTGATCATTTACTGGTTCAACGCTCATCAAGTAGTAAAAAAATCAAGCCAGCAACTCTTCCCAAAATAAAAGATCAGACACCATTACCTTGTCATCCACTCGTTGTCTTGCATTATCAGATTAATGAATATCTAGATAAACGCAATTTACCTGACGGCTGGCTACGACTGGATAACAAACCAGTGGTGTTGCATACATGTATGGATTGGGGCGGGGGTGTTCAGAAATGGGTGAATGATTTTTGTGCTGCCGATACACAATTCCATCATTTGATTTTGAAAAGCAAGGGGGATTATTTCCGGCAATGTTACGGTGAACAGTTTTCTCTGTTGCTGGGTGGAACTAAAGGGATTGAAATTGCGCATTTTGACTTGTGTATCCCAATTGCGTCGACAGCGACCCAGCATAACGAGTATGAAAGGCTGCTTGCTGAGGTAATAAAAACCTACAATGTACAGGTAATCTTTGTTTCAACATTGATTGGTCACAGTATGGATTGTTTACGCACCAGTTTGCCGACAATCCGGATTTTTCACGATTATTTTCCACATTGGCCTGCATTGCTTGCAAGTCTGGACAAAGACAAGCTGACAGCATTAGATTTAGAGCAAGCATTAAAACAAAGCTCTCAAGAGCCATTTGGTGGAATCAAGCCTGAACAAATTGAAGATTGGCAACCCACACTTGATCAATTATATACACAGGAAAATATTGTTTTAGTCGCACCAGATCAATCAGTCATTGATAACCTGCAAAAAATTTCAGACAACGTGGTTTATCAGAAGATAAAGTTGATTCCTCATGGCATTAAATTATTTCCTCCTGTTCAGTCCACAGGAAAACAATCGCAATTTACTATTCTTGTTCCAGGAAGAATGGGGCTTCCCAAGGGTAAAAAACTATTTGATTCATGTTTGCCGAAACTGACCAATTATCGGGTGGTTTTGCTCGGGGCCGGCAATAATCACGGCGATTATAATCGATATTCTAATATCGAGGTTGTGGATAACTACAAAGCGTCTGAATTGCATAACTTATTACAACATTATCAGCCTGATGTGGCGTTGCTACTCTCAGCTGTTTCAGAGACGTTTAGTTATACTTTGTCAGAAATGTTTCAAGCGGGAATACCAGTCATTGTGACACCGTACGGTGCTTTAAAGCAGCGAGTTGAGCATGGGAAAACAGGCTTTATTATTCAGCCTGATGCAGAAGCACTGGTTAATCTACTGGATGATCTGGCAACGCATCCGCAAACACTGGCAACGATTAGAAAAAAACTGGTTTCCAGACCACAAGAAGCTGTACAACAAGTAGTCAGTCATTATCAACAGTTATTGAAAGACAAGACTGAACCCCGTTTTGATTATCAAGTGCTATTACCTGGGCTACAACTGAATCCCAGACCTGTTCAGCAAACACTGAAATTCAGTCAGGAAGCAAAAGAAAAAGACAAAATAATTCTCGAGCAGGGCAAATTAATTGATGAACGCACAGCATGGGCTTTGAAACTGCAAGCACATGTGGATCATTTAACAGAGGCTATTGAACATTTTAAAACTGAACAAAAAAAACTGATCGCTGTTGTTTATCGAATTATATTTTTCAAACAAAGGCTCATCAGAGTTTATAAGCGTTACTTGTTGAAAATACAAACATCACTAAGCGATTCAACACTTTGGTTGGGAGATACACGTAATAAAATCAGTTTTAAGTATACCCAGATTAATACCTACCCGAAGAGAATCAAGCGTAGTTTGGGAATGCGTGGCTTCACAGGAACGGTGGCCACTGTATTTGATAAATTAAAGCATCGTATTGAACGACTAAAAAAACAACCCGTTGTCAAGTTGCAAACAACGCTGACACCAATATCCGTCAACACCAGTCAAACACCTGAAGTTTCCATTATTATTCCGGTATACAACCAGTTTTTACATACTTACAACTGTTTGCTATCACTCTCAACACATCAGTCTGAATATGATTTTGAAGTGATTGTGATTGACGATTGCTCCACAGATGAAACGACATCAAAAATAAAATTGATTCAAGGGATTCGTTATCATCGACAAAATACTAATGCCGGGTTTATTGAATCCTGTAACCAGGGTGCGGAGCTTGCACAAGGCAAGTATTTGTTGTTTCTTAACAATGATACGGTAGTACAGGAACATTGGCTTGATCGTTTGCTGGATGTTTTTCAGCAATTCCCGAATGCTGGAATAGTTGGCAGTAAGTTGGTTTATCCCGATGGACGATTGCAAGAAGCTGGCGGTATTGTTTTTTCTGATGGGTCTGGATGGAATTATGGTCGCAATGATCATGCGGCGGCTCCCCAATATAACTTTGTGCGCGAAGTTGATTATTGCAGTGGAGCAAGCATTATTATCCGCAAGTACTTGTTTGAACAACTGGGCCGGTTCGATACACGTTATAAACCGGCGTATTATGAAGACACTGACCTGGCATTTGCTGTTAGAGAAAAAGGTAAACGAATTTATTATCAGCCTGCCTCAGTGGCCATTCATTTTGAAGGCATTTCTTCGGGTACAGATTTAGCCTCGGGAGCAAAACAATATCAGGTAAGCAATCAGAAAAAATTTCAGGACAAATGGCAGCAAGCCTTAAAACTGCAATTTAAGCCGGGTATTGATATAGAACTGTGTCGCTTACGCAGACAACCCAAACGAATACTGATTTACGATGCCTGTATGCCAACTCCGGATCAGGATTCAGGGTCGTTACGCATGGTCAATATCATTAAGATTTTGCTGTCACTGGATTACCATGTTTGCTTTATGGCAGAAAATATGGCGTTTGGTGGCGCTTATGCAACAAATCTCCAGCAAATGGGGGTTGAGTGCATTTACCATCCCTATGTAAAAACACCCGTCAATTATCTTAAAGACAAAGGCAAGCATTTTAAGGCAGTTATTGTCAGCCGCTATTATATCGCTGAACCAGTGATGCCAATGATTCGCCAATATTGCCCGACAGCCACCATCATCTTTGATACAGTCGATTTACACTATTTACGCGAGCAACGTCTTGCAGAATTGGAAAAC
This sequence comes from Methylococcales bacterium, assembly GCA_965224565.1. Taxonomy (GTDB): domain Bacteria; phylum Pseudomonadota; class Gammaproteobacteria; order Methylococcales; family DRLZ01; genus DRLZ01. The sequence goes on from CBDCZN010000001.1 coordinate 1,185,348, forward strand.
AGTGAAACACTGGCAGAAACCGCTGAAAACACACGCACTAAAGAGCTGGCAATCATTGAACAGGCAGATATTACGCTCGTGGTTTCAGCATATGAAAAAGAATTTCTGGGAAAAGAAATCAAAGATGCGCGTGTCGAGGTTTTATCAAATATTCATCAACTTCATGGAAGGAGTAAAACCTATAGCCAACGCAGAGATATCATGTTTGTTGGCGGCTACCAACACGCCCCCAATATTGATGCTGCAATCTGGTTTGCTACAGAAATTTTTCCGTTAATACGACAACAGCTGGATATACAATTACATATTATTGGCAGCAAGGCGACGAAAGAAGTGCAAGCATTGCACGGTAATAGTGTTATCTTTCATGGTTATGTTGAAGATATTGAGCCATTTATGAGTGGGTGCCGAATTGCAGTTGCACCGTTACGTTATGGCGCTGGTGTAAAAGGTAAAGTTAACATGAGTATGAGCTATGGACAGCCGGTTGTTGCCACCTCTGTCGCAGCAGAAGGAATGTATGCATCAGATGGAGATGATATTCTTATTGCAGATACTGAAACATTATTTGCAGAATCGGTGATAAAACTCTATAACGATAGTGAATTGTGGAACAAACTTTCTGAAAATGGTCTGAAAAATGTGGAAAAATGGTTTTCGTTTAATGCTGCAAAGAGCGCAATTAAAACCATACTGAACAGTGACGGTGAGGAAAAGACTCACACAGGTTAGAGGTGGTCAAAATCAAAATTCATACGGAGAATTGTCGGTGAGTTCTAGCAACAGCGGAGTATTGTTATGAAAAGCGTGATTGGCTGGTTAGCAATAGTGTTGGCGACCTTGTCAGTAGCCACGAGTTTTGTTCCGGGAGCAATGTCTTTGATTGGGTTGTTAACATCTCTGGGGGCCTTGATTATTTCACTTTCATCAATAACGAAGGGTAAGAAAGTTTATTTTAATATCACATTGATTATTGTTGTTATCGGTTTATTTTTTATAAATGATGTTCTCAGGCAGGGCCACCGCATTAAAAAGCATTTGAAAACATGATTTTGGCGCGATAAGCATCGTTCCAAGCGGCTTTTCTCTTTTTCTTTGCAAGGCTGAGAGAAGAAGCTTCCTGTTGAAACAAATTCAGGCAGAGATGACGAATACTCGTCATGATCGTAGCAGCATTTCCTTTGATTCGGCTCGCGTCGTCACCAAAGATGACATCCAGTCGCCAATGAAGCGGATTTTCAACGCCCCAGTGCCCACGTACAGCATTTGCGAAGGGCTTGGCAACCGCAGGAATCGAGTTGATGAAGTAACGACGCTCGAGAGATTTAGTCTTCCCTTGAAGGCATTCGCGCTCGACCATGCCAATGCTTTTTAATCCCTTCCATTGGTGGGTATTAGGAAGACTCAGCAAATCATCACTCACCCAGTATCGTCCTGTCTCCAACCTGCCATGCGCCTTATCGAGTTCTTCCTCATAGTCGTAATTGATACCTCTGAAGTGGTTGGCTTGCGCGGTGACAAAGAAATCTTCAACCGCTTCATGAAGCTTGCTCTGATTACCTTTCAATCCCAGTACATAATCCCCATTTTGTTCAATCACTTGTTTAGCAATCGCTCGTTGACAACCCATCGCATCAATCGTGATGATACAGCCCTTGAGTTCGAGCAATTTAAGTAGTTTCGGAATGGCTGTAATCTCATTAGATTTATCATCCGTTGCTTGTTGACCCAAAACCATGCGGTTGCTGCACGCCCATGCACTCACCATATGCAGTGGATTTCGGTCGTTCTTGCGGTCACGTGAACCGCGAGCTGTTTTGCCATCGATGGCAATGACTTCTCCACCTGTTACGGTCAATACCGATTGTGTCCAACTCATAAAACACTCGCGAAAACCGGTAGGTGATAGTCTTGAGAGAACATAGGCTATACAGTCGTGCGACGGGACTCCGTTCTCAAGAGCAATGTACTGACGGAGCCAACTTAATTTTTCTTGACCAAAGTCTTCTATCGCTTCCCATCCATCTGCGCCGCTAGTAACCGCAGATAGAGTAAGGACTATGATGTCTATTAACTTATGTTGTTTGTGGCGTTCTATCCTCGGGTCTTTTAGGGTGGAAAAATGATCTATTATGCTGGCTGTCATGAGAAATCCTTATGTGAGTTCTCATAATGATCTCCTAATCAATTGCATTCAATCAAGTTTTAATGCGGTGATCCTGTGTTCTCAGGGTATGGCAACCAATACCAGTACCGATAAATGTTAAAATAACAATGTATAGTATCTTTGGATTGGTAGTACTGATTAGTCTATTCGCGGCAAGAGAACTATCAGAAAATAAGAGAATCACCTAACAATATGCCCAGCTGACGATTGACCGCTCACTTCTTTTGCTACAGCTCCAATCGGTTGCCATCAAGCACAGCTTGGCTTGGCGTTAGTTCTGAAATAATTTTACTGCTCCGTTTTTATATATTTTCTTAGAAATCATGGTCAATACAACTCAACAATACGCTGTCATTATTATCGGCGGCGGACACGCCGGAACCGAAGCCGCACTCGCTGCTGCCCGCACTGGCGTAAAAACACTGCTACTCACCCAGAATATAGAAACACTGGGCCAGATGAGTTGTAACCCTGCAATTGGAGGTATTGGTAAAGGACATTTGGTGAAAGAAATCGATGCGCTAGGCGGGATTATGGCGCAAGCGATTGACCATGCCGGTATTCATTTCCGTATTTTAAATTCAAGCAAAGGCCCTGCAGTGCGCGCAACCCGTGCCCAGGCTGATCGTAACCTGTATAAAATACAGATTAGAAAAGCGCTGGAAACTCAACCAAATTTGCACATTATGCAACAATCCGTTGCTGATTTGATTGTCGAAAATGATCGTGCAGTCGGTTGTGTCACTGATATGGATTTATCTTATCGGGCAGATGCGATTGTGTTAACAGTCGGGACTTTTCTGGATGGTTGTATCCATATCGGCATGAAGAACAAGCCTGGTGGACGTGCTGGTGATGCGCCATCTATCGCATTAGCGCATCGTTTGCGTGAACTGCCTTTTACAGTTGGGCGTCTTAAAACTGGAACACCACCGCGCTTGAATGGCAACACCTTGAACTATGACGTGATGCAGTCTCAGCCCGGTGATGACCCTGTGCCAGTATTCTCCTTCCTGGGCAATGCAAACCAGCACCCAGAGCAAATTCACTGTCATATCACCAGAACCACACAGCAAACCCATGACATCATCCGCAGTGGTCTGGACCGCTCACCAATGTACTCGGGCGTTATCGAAGGCACAGGCCCACGCTATTGTCCATCCATTGAAGACAAGATTGTGCGCTTTGCTGATCGTGATTCTCACCAGATTTTTGTTGAACCTGAAGGGTTAAACACCACAGAGATTTATCCCAATGGTATTTCTACCAGCTTACCGTTTGATATACAGCAACAGCTGATACATTCAATTCCTGGTTTTGAAAATGCACAGATAACCCGTCCAGGTTATGCGATTGAATATGATTATTTTGATCCAAGAGGTCTAAAATCCTCTCTGGAAACCAAGGTGATGCCAGGTTTATATTTTGCAGGACAAATCAATGGCACAACTGGTTACGAAGAAGCTGCAGCACAGGGTTTGATAGCCGGACTCAATGCAGCACTGGCGAGTAAACAGCAGGAAGCATGGTGTCCTGGACGTGACCAGGCCTATATCGGGGTGATGATTGATGATTTAATTACTCGCGGCACACAGGAACCTTATCGAATGTTCACCAGCCGCGCAGAGTACCGATTAATCTTACGCGAAGATAATGCTGATTTGCGTCTTACTGCGAAAGGTTTTGAGCTTGGTCTGGTTGATCAACAGCGATTAAACCGATTCGAGACAAAACAGGCAAGCATCGAAAAATTGCAACACTATTTTAATTCAACGCGTTTAAATCCAGCAGCTAACAGTGCAAATGATCAGCTGGTTGTTGATATAGAACAAACCTTTGATATTTCACTGACCAAGGAAACCAGTCTGATGGAATTTCTGCGTCGCCCGGAAGTGACCATGGAAAAACTTAAAGCTATATCAACTGTTGTAGCTGAACAAACAGATTTACAAGCACTGCAACAAGTCGAGATTCAGGCGAAATATGCAGGTTATATTGATCGCCAGCAACAAGAGATCGGTAAAGCCAAGCGCTACGAAAATCTCAAACTACCAGCCAATATTGATTACTCTCTAGTGGGTGGATTGTCTTCTGAAGTGAAAGAGAAACTGTTATTTCAGAAACCAGAGACATTAGGACAGGCAGCAAGAATTCCGGGCATTACACCAGCAGCGGTTTCTTTATTATTAATCCATTTGAAAAAGAAAAGCGCATAAAACGCTAACATTAAGATTGCAGGATCCCAAGCAAAATTTAATTGCAGGTATTGAAACACTCTGTTTATCTGTCGATCAGCAAATGATTGATCAGTTGCTGAGCCTTCTTCAATTGTTACAGAAATGGAACAAAGCATTTAATTTAACAACAGTTACAAATCTACAAAAGATGGTTGTTTGGCATTTATTGGACAGCCTCGCTCTCTCACCTTACATAAACGGCAATCGCATTCTTGATGTTGGAACGGGTGCTGGTTTTCCGGGCTTGCCACTGGCAATCATCAATCCTGATCAACACTTTGTCTTGCTGGATTCAACGTTGAAAAAAACCCGTTTCGTTCAACAAGCCATTTTAGAGCTGGGCATTGATAATGTCGAAGTTGTTCACAAACGCATTCAAGACTATCAGCCGGAATGTCAATTCAACACTGTTTTTGCCAGAGCGGTTTCATCGCTCGCCGACATGGTTGATAATGTTGCAAGACTGGTTGCTGAAGATGGCAAAATATTGTTGCCAAAAGGTCAATATCCGTATGCAGAAATTGATGTATTAAATGACTGTCATTATTCGGTTATCAAACTTGATATTCCTGGAATGGATGCGCAACGACATCTGGTCAGCATTGATTAGTGAATACTCTACAGGGCTAATATGGCAAAAGTAATCGCAGTGGTGAATCAAAAAGGTGGTGTGGGTAAAACCACAACCAGCATAAATTTAAGCGCTGCACTTGCGCAGAGACGCTTGCGGGTATTGCTGATTGATCTTGATCCTCAAGGAAATGCCACGATGGGTTGTGGAATTGATGTCGAGAATGTTGATAAGTCTGCCTATGATTTGTTAACCGGGCGTGCTTATGCTGAAAATATCGCCATCAAAAATGAAAATCTGGGATTTGACGTGATTGCTGGCGGTCCTGATCTAACTGCAGCTGAAGTTGAACTAATGGAATCAGAGCAGCGTGAAAAAAAACTGGCTGAAGTCATGAAAGTTTTACAAATTGTCTATGACTATGTATTTATCGATTGCCCGCCTGCGCTGAATATTTTGACTGTCAATGCATTAGTTGCTGCCAATAGCATTCTTATCCCTATGCAATGCGAATATTATGCTTTGGAAGGGTTGTCTGCATTGATGAACACGTTGGCTGATCTACGAAAAACTGTAAACTCTGATCTTGCAGTCGAAGGTTTGCTGCGCACCATGTACGATCCACGCAGTAATTTGACTAAAGATGTTTCAAAGCAGCTAGAGCATTATTTCAAAGATCAGTTGTTTAAGACTTGTATTCCGCGCAATGTCAGGCTTGCAGAAGCACCCAGTCACGGTTTACCGATTAGTCAGTATGATAAATCCTCACGCGGAGCAATCGCGTATAATGACCTGGCAAAAGAGATTATGCGCAGAAACCGTAAGACTCTGGAAAACCAGAACTATTCAGTATCATTATAAACTCTGAGATAACAGTTTAAACAATTATGGCAGTTAAAAAGAGAGGTTTGGGAAAAGGACTTGGCGCATTATTGGGCGATCTGTCTGTGTCAGAAGAGGGTGTTACCGATGTGGTAGATGTCGATGACGCTGCAAGTGAAGACAAGAGTGCCAAGCTTGTCCCGATAGAGTACTTAAAGCCAGGGCGCTTTCAACCACGAACAGATATTAACCCCGAGCATTTGCAGGAACTGGCAACTTCAATTGAACAACATGGCATTGTGCAGCCAATTGTGATTCGCCAGCTGGATACAAATCGTTACGAAATTATCGCAGGTGAACGTCGGTGGCGGGCAGCTCAACTAGCAGGACTGCACGAGGTTCCTGTCATCTCTCGCGTACTGTCAGATCAGGACAGTTTAGCTATCGCGTTAATCGAGAACATTCAAAGAGAAGATCTCAATGCAATGGAAGAGGCGGAAGCATATCAGCGTCTGTCCAAGGAATTTGGCATCACTCATCAGCAGATTGCCCAGATTGTCGGTAAGTCTCGAACAGCTGTTTCCAACACGTTACGTTTGATGGACTTGCACAGTAGTGTTCAGGTCTTGCTGCGAGATAAACAAATTGACATGGGACATGCACGAGCATTGTTGGCACTAGACCATTCCAGGCAGGAAGAGCTGGCCAAACAAGTCGTTAACAATAACTTAACGGTTCGCGCAACAGAACAACTTGTGAAAAAACATTTAGGTGATCAAGCGCAAATAAAACCACCCGTCAAAAGTGTCAAAGATCCAGATATTATAAGGCTGGAGAATGAGCTATCAGAACAGCTTGGTACAGAAACTAAAATCCAATACTCAGCTGATGGAAAAGGTCGAGTATTAATTAGTTTCCATAATCTTGATCATTTGCAAGGAGTGCTTGCGAAAATTAGTTCAACAAGTTGAGTTGGAAGATAATAATTAATGACAAGCGTGAAAAAGTCTATGTTATACGTGTAGTATTCTATGCTTGTATTGTTGGTTTAAAAGGCTTCCCTGATAAGTATAGTGCTTCTTTCATATCTTCTGACACGTGGTTCCAATGTCTATTGTTGTTGAAACCGTTCAGACCCTTACGGCTAAAACCTAATAAGGCTTGACAAATTCACCTTGCAAGTGTCTATTATGTAAACAATTACACAAAAGCTCCTAAGGCTCATGGTTCTCAAAGAACACGAGTTACTCCAAATCGATGAACAGTTCATCCGCAGACTTCTGGAAAAAAATCCCGATGCGCTTGCTGAGCTGAGTATTCATTTGACCAATGATCTTAAAGAAGCCCTGGAACGCCTGAATCAAAATCCATCCAATAGCTCAAAACCATCAGGGAGTCTTGCTCCTTGGGATAAAGGATCAAGCGATGACGATACATCGACTGTTGACGAACAAGAAGCGCTTGACTCAAAAATCGACAAGGAACAGTCATCGAACGCCACAACAGATCTGACCACCGAAGACACCAATAACGACGGTTGCTTTCAATCAGAAGGCTCACAGGAACACCGTAAACCGGGTCGTCAGCCAGGATCACAAGGCTTTGGTCGCACGCAACAATTCGCAGTGACCGAGACTCAACACCACTGGTGTGGTTGCTGCACCGTCTGTCATGCAGATCTGACGCGTGTGGAGGAGGCCTATACGGGCTTTCAAACCGTCAATATTGAGTTTGGCAATGCTGACAAGCCGGGTGTGCAATTAAGCAACACCCAACACCTTTATTACATCGGGCACTGCCCAAACTGCGGGCTGGAAAATCGTACAGAACCCTGGCGAGCGTCTGCCGACACATCGGATTGGAGCGGTGTGGGCATGACACAGTGGCGATTGATCGGTCCCGATCTGGCGGCACTGATTGTCTACCTCTCAATGGATATGCGCGTCACCCGTCGTAAAGTAAAGCAATTTCTGTTCGATGTCTTTGGGCTAACAATCAGTGTTGGCACACTCCGAAACTGTATTATTGAATCGGCACGCGCCTTAGCGCCCGTAGAAGAGCAGTTGGTTGACGACTTATGTCGGGAATCGATCATGCATGCCGATGAAACCTCCCACAACGAAGCCGGAACACGTCTGTGGCTCTGGGTGTTTATCACCGCATCAACTGCACTGTTTCTGATCGGACACCGGACGAAGGAGATGTTTGTTAATCTGTTTGATGCGTTTGCATCCCCCTATGATGGCTATTTGATGAGTGATGGTTATCGGCTTTACCGTGCTTATTTTAAACGATTACGGTGTTGGGCACACTTGATCCGCAAAGCCAAAGGACTGTGTGACAGTTATACGGAAGACTCCCGCGTGTATGGTCAGCAAGTTCACGACATATTGAATCATTTAATCGGTGCCATTTATCAGGCCCGTGAAGGCCCTGATGAAGGAACGGTCTCGATTTCAGCCGATCATCAACAACGACTGGAAAACTTGCGTAACGTGTGTGAGGAGATGGCTGCATCGTCCCATCAAAAAACACGGGAGTTGGGTCGCGAATCCCTGAATGACTGGGAGGCGATCTTTCGCGTGCTTGACTATCCCGCCTGGCCATTGACGAACAACGAGGCAGAACGCGCTTTACGTCACTGGGTCATTCTGAGGAAAATCACCCAAGGAACCCGCTCGGAACAAGGAAGTCGCGCTTTAGCATTATTTGCCAGTGTGTTTGCGACCTGTCGATTGCGAAACAGTTCGCCGCTTTTGTATCTCAGGGATGTGGTCAAAATGCGACGCCAGGGAGATGATGTGCCTCAATTACCGCAGATTCCTGCGCTAATTACCGCTTAATTCTATAGGGGGTCTGAACCGTTACTTGTTGTTAGTTCCAGCTATCTTTAAACGTTACTCTATTGATATTCCTCCTGTTAACCTACTGCTGAAATCTTATGTGTGAACTGAACTTTGTTACAAGATAATGTTACATGTTGTTGTTGGAATACTGACCAATAATCAGTCACAAGTTCTAATTTCTCAACGCCGTAGCGGAACCCACTTGGCTGGTATGTGGGAATTTCCGGGTGGCAAGTTGGAGCTTGGAGAAACGAGGATTAACGCATTATCGCGGGAGCTACGCGAGGAGTTGGGCATTGAAGTTACTCAGGCTGAACCCTTGATTAAGATTAGACATCATTATCCCGAACGATATGTGTTACTTGACGTTTGGAAGGTTACTCAATATCAGGGACAACCATTCGGATGTGAACAACAACCTCTGCAATGGGTTTTGCCTGAGGACTTGGGCACATACAATCTTCCCCCTGCCGATACACCGATACTGAAAGCCTTGTCGTTGCCGGATTTTTATGTAATTCTTGATGCAGATAATCAATCATCGGCGGAACTTCATGATCAGCTGATTCACAATGCCGCGAACCAATGTTCTCTGTTTTTGCTCAGAAGTAAATTGCTTGACTCACAACGTTATACTCGCCTAGCAACGGACTTAATCCAGTTATCCAAAAGGTTGCAAGTAAAACTATTATTGAATAGTTCCGTTGATCAAGTGAATAATCTGGGGTCAGCAGGATTGCATTTATCGGCGCAGGTAGCGTGTCTTTTAGATAATCGCCCGTTAGCACACGATTTTTTGTTGGGAGTGTCTTGTCACAACGTTAGTGAGTTACAAATTGCTCAACGTCTGGATGCTGATTTTGTTCTGTTATCGCCTGTGCAGCATACGCAATCACATCCACATTCAACACCTTTGGGTTGGGAGCAATTCTCCAGGTTGGTCGATCAGATCAATATTCCGGTTTATGCCCTGGGAGGGCTTACGCATGCCCATCTTATAGAGGCAAAACAACACGGAGCACAAGGACTGGCAGGCATATCTGTTTTTCAGGCACCTAATTGACATAATCATCCGCAATTTGATAAAAAATCAAAAACCAAGTGACTATTCATCAAGTGAAAATTCATCTACTGTCATGGAATTGCCTGATATTCTGTGACCTTCAGATGCCCAGTCGCCAAGATCAATCAGTTTACAGCGCTCACTACAAAACGGACGAAATTGCTGGGACTGTACCCACGGTACGGGTTTCTGGCAGATTGGGCATAGGACAACTTTGGCAGTTTTATCAGTATTCACAGCAGACACTTTGTTAATTGAAAATCAATATCTTGTTCAATTTGCAGTGGACGCTGATGAACATCTTTGGATAAAAAACGTACTGTAAAACGATGTTTTCCACCGCTTATTTCAGCAAACGCAGGCAATCTGTCATCGATGCTAACGCGAATTAGTTGATAAGGGCGTGTTTGATCCAGTGTTGCCTGAAAAAAACCAGCTGTTGCAAAAACATCTTCCGGAACAGTGCTTTGCCGCACCATATTCAGAATTAAATCAATCCCTTGATGAAGTGCTGATAGTGATTCAAGCCAACTCTCAATATCAACACGGCGATAATTATCAGGTTGTTCCAGCCAGCGATGGAACCAGGGTAAGTCGAAAGCACATTTACCCCCGGCAATTGGTGCTCGTAGAGCAATGGATTGAAAAAAATCTTGCTTAAAGATAATTGAACCAACTTTACCTTTGGTTGACGATAAGTTCTGGCGTGTGATATTTACTTTATTCTGCAAATCACCTAATGCAGATGTATCAACATGCTGGTTTTGCGCTAGCTTTCTGAGGAGTACAAAATTGCGATCAAGTTCTTTTAAAAGTTCAGATTTAACATCATTGCGGCTAAGAATTGTTAATATTTCCAGCAAAGTATCCATTAAAGCACGCGCATCCCAGTGGCTTGTACCCTGCTGAAAGTAATCGACTTGTTGAAACAACTGCTCAAGTCGCAACAATAACCGAATACGTTCACTGAGTGGAAATTCAAAATGTATGAGATTGCTCAAGACAGACTAATCGCTTGTTTATGAAATAGAGAGATACAGATTGTGCAATTTTTCGACATCTTTCACAAGTGCTGATGTTGATTGTTTTTCATTTACAATGACATCATCAGCAAGTTTTAGCCTGTTTTTCCGAGAAGTCTGCTGCTTGATGATACGCTTGGCTTCTGTTTCACTCAGGTGATCTCGTTGAATAATACGCTTGATTTGTGTTGCTGGTGAACAGTCAATAACTAATACACGGTCAAATAATCCAGCACAGTTGGTTTCTACCAGCAAGGGAATAACAGTAAGGCAGTAAGCAGCTGTTTGTTGCACAAACCAGGTATTCAACGCATCAAAAACTAACGGGTGAGTAATTTTTTCCAGCGCCTGTTTATCTGCAACCGAATTAAAAATACGCTTTTTGAGCCACAGTCGATTCAGGGTGTCGTCTTGATTCAGACTTTGCGCACCGAAATAATCGACAATGGCATGGTATGCCAATTCACCTGGTTGTGCCTGTTGACGCGCGATGTCGTCAGCATCAATCAAAGGAATGCCATAGGCGTTAAACAGCGCGGTAACTGTGGATTTACCACTGCCAATACCACCTGTCATGCCGATTTTCAACATAGATGCGTGTAGTGTCGCATAAACGATTTGGCTTAATAATTTTGAGTCAAAGTATAAATTAAGATTGATTATTGTTTATTCACTGAGTTGGTTTGATTCCCAACGCACCTTCTTATTTTATAGATCAATACCCTAACATTATGATTCCACTACAATGATGAGGTTTGTTAATTTTCCAGATTAAATAGGTTTGAAACCATTACTGAATCAGGATTTATGATAATTTTAGAAATTATCTGCAGCAAAGCACATACAAGATTAAGACAAGCTGTACAACATACTAAAATAATATGCAGTATCATTCAATTAAATAACAATAGATATCAGGAGAACCCTATGCCATATAATAAAAAGAGAAGAAGGCGGTTTAGCGTACTGATTTGTTTATTGTGCATCAATGCATTCGCATATGCCAAACTACCGGTATCTGCTGGACTCAATCAACCAATCAAAGCTGGTGAAATCCCTGACGGCTTATCTGCGAGTGATTGGATCAGCATCCAGTCACAGATGAATGCAGGCAGGTACAAAGCGTACCCAGATGGCAATGGCGGCTATCATTCATCCAATCCCGCACATGGCTGGCAAATTGATTATGCTGAAGATGGCACCACCACGCTGAGTCCACGCGGTCGTGATACAGCGAGCTATCATCTGGGTTTAAAACTCAACGCCGTTGGCTATGAGACCCTGGAGCGGCTAAAACGTCCGCAACAGATTAGCAGTCAGGACAATACGCTTGATTATCACTGGAATGACGCACTGACTGAACGCTGGGTCAACAGCAAGACGGATTTGGAACAATGGTTTATTTTGAACCAGCGCCCCGAAGGTTCTGCCAATGGACAGCTGCTGACTCTGCAACTGACAGTTGATACTGATCTCACTGCCATTCAGCAAGGCAACAATATTCGTTTTGTCCATGCGACTGGTACCACCATTACCTACGATAAACTCAAAGTCTGGGATGCTAACGGACGCAATTTATCAGCGCAGATGCAACTGACAGAACAGCAACTTAGTCTGGTTGTTGATGACAGCACTGCCCGCTATCCGCTGATCATTGATCCCAGTTTTGAACAACAAGCTTATTTGAAAACCCCCAATGAGAAGGGAGGCGATCTCTATGGTTTCTCTGTGGCTATTGCAGGCGACACCTTGGTGGTCGGAGCTCCACTTGAAAACATTAAAATCACTGATGTTGATGGCGAGCAAAGCGACAAGACAACAGAGAACGCCGGGGCGGTTTATGTGTTCACCCGTAGTGGTAGCACCTGGAGTCAGCAAGCTTATCTGACAGTTTCCAATGCCGATGGGGGCGATGTTCTTGGTGGATCAGTGGCTATTGAAGGTAACACATTGGTGGTCGGAGCAAAAGGTGAATCCAGCAAAGCCACTGGTGTTGATGGCGATCAAAGCGATAATTCAGCAGAAGATTCTGGTGCAGTCTATGTATTCACCCGCAATGGCAACACCTGGACTCAGCAGGCTTATCTGAAAGCTTCTAACACAAATGGAGGTGATTTTTTTGGTGACTTTATCGCCATCACAGGTGATACAGTCGTGGTTGGCGCATCATTTGAAGCGAGTGTCTCCACCGGTGTCGGTGGCGATCAAAGTGATAATTCAGCAGAAGGTTCTGGTGCAGCCTATGTGTTTACACGCAATGACAGCACCTGGAGTCAGCAAGCCTATCTGAAAGCTTCAAACGCTGATGCGGGTGATAGATTTGGGCAAACTGTCGCCATCGCAGGCGATACTGTGGTGGTTGCTGCAACATATGAGGCCAGCAAAGCCACTGAAGTGAATGGCGATCAAAACGATAATTCACTCATTCTTACCGGGGCTGCCTATGTATTTACCCGCAATGGCAACACCTGGAGTCAGCAAGCCTATCTGAAAGCTTCCAATACAGGGGAGGGTGATCAATTTGGCTCTTCTGTCGCCATTGCAGGTGAAACTGTGGTGGTTGGGGCAAGGGCCGAGGACAGCATTGCCAGAGAGGTTGATGGAGATCAAAGCAATAATTCTGCAGGTAGTGCAGGCGCGGCATATGTCTTTATCCGCAATGGTAGCACATGGAACCAACAAGCGTATCTGAAATCCTCAAAGGCCCGTTCACTTGACCGTTTTGGTGAATCTGTCGCTATTGCAGGCGACACTGTGGTAATTGGCGGAGTGGGAAGGAATAATCATAGTGGAGAAGTCTATGTGTTCACCCGCAGCGGCAACATTTGGAGCGAGCAAGGCTTTCTGGAATCTTCTTTTATCGGACATGGAGAGGGATTTGGCAGGGCTGTTGCGATAGCAGGAGATACCTTGGTTGTTGGTTCTCCATTTGAACAATTTGATTCTGGATCGGCTTATGTTTTTCGCATTATTCGATCTGCATCCAATCAACCAATACCAACCTTGAGTGAATGGGCGATAATTTTACTTAGCCTGATGCTGGGGTTGCTGGTCTGGGTCAAGCCATCTTTTGTAGATTGGCGATGCTAGTTTGCTATGCTCAAAAGCATTGAATGTGAAATTGATCTGAGCCAGTAGCCTACTTGCAGCATTGATGGGCAATCATTTTGGTTATTGAGTGCCATCCATCCTCCAGTTTGATTATGTATAAAACGCTCTGACCATTCCTTCACTCATTATTACTGTTCGCAATATTCTGTTATGGGTTAACGCGTCCGGCAGTTTCTATAAACATTTTAGTGTTGACCTGCGTTTTGTTCAGAGGCATACGCCTTTATCAGGGTTCCTTCCACGCAAACCCAATCGCCAAAACTAACCAGCTTACGCAAAAAGTCTCAAGACAGGATCGAAAATACTAATAGACCCATGCACACTGTGTGGTTTTTCGTTATGCTATTTAGCCTTCCGGTTCAATCTGTACATATTACAAATATGTCTAAACTCACGAAACAACATCGATGAAAGTTTATTTTATTGGCGCTGGTCCTGGCGCTGCGGATTTAATTACCCTGCGTGGTGCGAATATACTCGGGCGAGTGAGCATGGTGTTGTATGCAGGTTCGCTGGTACCGACTGATATGCTGCAACATTGTGCTGCAGATGCTGAATTGCTTGATACTTCCAAACTTGATCTGGAGCAGCAAGAAGCCTGTTATCGGCGCGCTTTTGATGCTGATTGTGATGTAGCGCGTTTGCATTCCGGTGACCCGGCAATCTATGGTGCTACTGCTGAACAAATGCGCAGACTGGATACTTTGGGTATTGAATACGAAGTAGTGCCGGGAGTGTCGTCGTTTAGTGCGGCTGCCGCGGTGATCAATGCCGAACTGACTAAACCGGAAGTGTCGCAAAGCATTATCTTAACCCGTGTTTCTGGTCGCGCATCGGCTGTGCCGGAGTTGGAGTCGATTGCTAAACTGGCCGAGCATCGTGCGACCATGTGTATTTTCCTGTCAGGCCCACATCTAAGGAAAATTGTCACCGACCTGCTATTACATTATCCAAAAGATACACCAGTCGCTTTAGTTTATCGAGCCACGTGGCCGGAGCAACGTTGCTATCAGGGCCTGTTGGGTACGGTATTGAAGGATACGCAACACGACAACTGGAATTTAACTACCATGTTGTTGGTGGGAACTGTGTTGGGAAGTGATGTGGCAACAGAATCCAGTTTATATTCCAAAGACTATACGCATATTTTTCGAGTTCCCAAGAAAAACGCCCAGGCAGAATCGTGAGTGAATCGTTGGGTATTTGGCTGGTTCGCGAACAGAGCGAAGCACTTGCTATGGTTTTACAAGCCAGCCTCGGTGGAGAGTTGTTTCGTCCCTGGTTAAATTCAAGCGTTGCCCAACAAGATCAATTTGCCGCAGCTTACCGATTACATAGTCACTGGATATTGTTAGCGGCAAGTGGGATTGCGCTGCGTTTTCTCAATGGTTTGATTGCAGACAAGCAAACTGATCCGGCAGTTGTCGTGTTGGATGAAGCAGGTCGTTATGCGACTTCGTTGCTTGCCGGTCATGAAGGTGGCGCTAATCGATTAGCCTATCGTGTCGCTAATGTCGTTGGAGCAGTGCCGGTGATTAGTACCGCAACCGAAGCTTTGAAACCGTTAGTGATCGGAATCGGCTGCCGAAAGAATGTGTCTGTTGTACAAATAGAAGCTGCAGTATTCCAGGCCTTGGGTGATTACTCTTTAAATGCTGTTCGGGAAGTGGCAACCATCGATCTAAAAGCAGAAGAGCCAGGATTAATTGAATTCTGTGAGCAACATGATTTACCACTACGTGTGTTAGCAAAGGAAACAGTTGCGGCGCGTGCATGGGTCACACAACCATCGGATTGGGTACGTAAAAATACAGGTTTGGATGGAGTTTGCGAGCCCTGCGCATTAATCGCTTGCGGACGTGGACAGTTAGTTGTTCCGAAAACAGCGTTGGATGGTGTCGCCGTTGCTGTTGTTAAAGACCTGGAGTGGAAAAAGCTATGACAGGCGTGTTGAATCTGGTTTCAGTCGGCCCGGGATTTGCTGATTTGATTATTCCACGGGCAGAAGCCGCGCTGTGCAACAGCGATGTGATTGTCGCTTACGAACTGTATTTACGCTGGATTGAAGACTGGATAATCGATAAGGAAATCCATACGCCACCACTCACTCAAGAGCGGGAACGTGCCATGCTCGCCATAGAAAAAGCCCGTGGTGGAGCTAAAGTCGCTTTGATATCCAGTGGCGATATCGGTGTTTATGCAATGGCAGCATTGGCTTTTGATGAGCTGCTAGAAGAAGATACTTTCGAAGTTAATGTAATACCAGGCATTACTTCTGCGAATGCTTGTGCTTCTTTGTTAGGTTCGCCACTTTCGCATGATTTTGCCACACTAAGTTTGTCCGACTTACTTTGTCCGTGGGAGTGGATTGAGCAACGCGCTCAACACATCGCTGCTGCTGATTTGGCGTGCGTACTGTATAACGTACAAAGTGCTGGTCGCCAACAAGGTGTATACCGCATATTGAATTTGATGCTCGAAGCAAAAGCCGCACAGACATTATGTGGTGTGGTGCGTAATGCTTATCGTCCAGATCAACAGGTTGATATATATCGGCTTGATGAATTGCTTGAATTGCAGTTTGATATGTTGACCACCATCGTTATTGGTAATCGCTTTACTCAGCGCAAACGTGACCGTATTTTTACCCCACGTGGTTATAACAATTGGGCGACTTCCTCAGAAAAGCCTTTAGAACAATCTCTACCTGCACAAGCTATTTGGGTATTCGCGGGGACAAGTGATGGCAATGCCTTGGTTAAGCAATTAACGGATGCTGATTATCCTGTCATAGTTTCAGCAGCAACGGCTTACGGTTCCGAACTCGCCGCAAAAGATTGTCCTGGTGCAGTAGTCTGGACGGGGCAATCAGGTATTGAAGCACGCCGTCAAGCGCTAATTAATAGTCAAGCCCAAGTTATTGTTGATGCAACTCACCCGTATGCAAACCTGATTTCTGAACAGTTGATGGAGTTATCGCAAAGCTTAAACATTCCGTACTTGCGCTTTGAGCGACCCAGTGAACTTGATACTGATTCCAATACGATTTGTCGTTCTGTATCTGAAGCGGCACAATCTGCTATCAACATGGGACAGCGTATTTTCCTGAGTACCGGCTCAAAAGATTTAGCATCATTTTTGCGAACAGAGGGCGCAGCTAATAAGCAATGGTTTGTGCGTATGACTGCTGAACCAGATTTTATTCAACGCGCACTCGAGCTTGGAATTCCACAAAGTAATGTTTGTGCAATGCAGGGGCCTTTTTCCAAGGAGATAAATATTGCTCTGTGGCGTGACTGGAAGATTGATTGTGTTGTCAGTAAAGATTCTGGCGCAGCTGGCGGCTTCCGCGCCAAAGCTGATGCAGCCAGGGAACTGGCAATTCCGCTACTGGTTATCCAACGTCCGCAGCTTGATTATCCGCTAGTTTGCAACGACTTTGAATCAATACAACTGCAAATAGCAGAATGGTTTATTCAGCGATGAAATCTTTAATTCCTGTCACCATTGTTACTGGGTTTCTCGGTTCCGGAAAAACCACTTTGCTGACCAGCCTGATTAAAACCAGACAGACCCGGCGATTGGCATTATTGATTAATGAGTTTGGTGAGGTGTCGATTGACGGAATGCTGGTGCGTGATACTGCAGGTGACGATGACCAGATTCGTATTGATGATTTTCCTTATGGACTGATTGCCTATGATGAAGATGAATTGTTTATTCCGACATTACGGGCGATTGCTGAAAGACGTGCCACTATCGATCATCTATTAATTGAAACATCAGGATTGGCATTGCCAACGGCAATCATGGAAGTGTTACAAAGTTCTGAATTAGCTGACGATTTTATTCTTGATGCAACGTTGGCAGTTGTCGATACCCCGCTGTTATTAGAACAACAGTTCGAGACTAACACTGGTTCGCAAGCAGCAATTTCAACTTTGTTTGAGCAACAGCTTGAATTTGCTGATGTGGTGGTCTTGAATAAAATAGATGAGCTTGATGACAATGCCTTGTTGAAAGCTGAAAGACTGGTCAGAGAAAAAGCACCGAATGTACGTTTTCTGGAACTTGCTTATAATGCTCAGCTGGATATACAGTTAGCATTGGGTTTGAGACTACATCAGCCATCGGAACCTGGCAGTTATCAATTGATTAATCCAGCGCTTGCCTCAATACCGAATGCAGATACCAAATTACCTGCTAACCAACGCCTTTTTGACGGTCATGCCCATTCTGGATTGGCCGCCCATAGTCATGGTCTGACGACTCACAAACACTTTCATGAGCAGGATCCAGGCTGGTTGTCCTTTGTGTTACGAACCACAGGTATTCAACAAACTGAATTGCTGAAAACAGCCTTGGTTGAAGCAGCTAAACAAGAACCTGTATTACGCTGCAAAGGTTTTGTAAATACACAGCAAGGCATGTTGCTGGCACAAGGTGTGAGAACACGGCTGGAGTTGAGTTACGATGACTCGCAGACCACTTCTCAATATTCTGAATTGGTGTTTATTGGCTATCATCTCAGTCGTGGAAAAGTGTCGGAATTACTTTCTACTATGACCCAAAGTGAGTGGAAATAGATGTATTATCATGAAAACAGATAATCAATCACATCAACGCATGAAGCAGCGCCATAAAGCAGGTTTTGAAAAAAAGAAAGCTGCGGCGCAAAAAGAAAAAGGCTTGTTGATTGTTTATACAGGGACTGGCAAAGGTAAATCGACAGCCGCTTTCGGTATGGGTATGCGCATTCTTGGACACAAGATGAAACTGGGTGTCGTTCAGTTTATAAAAGGTGCTCTGCACAGCGCAGAACGTGAAATTTTGGGTAACAATCCGTTATGTGATTTTCATGTGGTTGGCGCGGGTTATACCTGGAATACCCAGGATCGTGAAGCAGACATGCAAACGGCTGCCAATGGTTGGGCGCAAGCTGTGCGAATGCTTAACGACCCTTCTTATGACATGGTGATTCTGGATGAGCTGAATATTGTCCTCAAATATGATTATCTGGATTTAACCGAAGTGCTGGATGTATTTAACTCACGGCGAGAAATGTTGCATATTGTAGTAACAGGTCGTCATGCACCAGATCGATTGATAGAACTTGCAGATTTGGTCAGCGAGATCACCCCGGTTAAACATCCCTACCGCGAACAAGGCATTAAAGCTCAAAAAGGGGTTGAGTTTTAACGTGGATAAGCATTGCCCGGCGTTATTTATCAGCGCTCCCGGTTCCAGTCACGGCAAAACCACAGTTACCGCGGCACTTGCCCGCTATCATACTGAGCAAGGCCGCAAAGTCAGAGTCTTTAAAGCAGGGCCGGATTTTCTGGACTCAATGATACTTGAGCAAGCAAGCGGATACCCTGTATACCAGCTCGACCTTTGGCTGGCAGGTGACAATGAATGCCGGAGAATGGTTTATCAGGCGGCGCAGGATGCTGATTTGATTCTTATCGAAGGGGTCATGGGTTTGTTTGACGGTAAACCGAGTAGCGCTGATTTGGCGGAGTTACTTGGTATTCCCGTTCTAGCAGTGATTGATGCCAAAGGAGTTGCGCAAACATTGGGTGCGATTGCTACCGGACTTGCTCAATATAGAGACGGTTTACTTTTCGCTGGAGTGTTAGCCAATTCAATTGCTAGTCCGCGCCATGCACAAATGGTTGAGGAAGGAGTGCCGGATGGTATTAAATACTTCGGTGGAATTCCGCGCAGTCAGCAATTTAGTTTACCGGAACGACATCTGGGTTTGGTTCAGGCTGAAGAAGTTTCTGATATAGATAATCGCTTGTCACACACAGCGAGTGCAATTGCGATGACAGAACTTGCGAAATTACCATCAGCTGTTACATTCACTTGTCCTGAAAATCAATCGATACAAAAATTATTAGCGGGTATTCGTATTGGTATTGCCCGTGATGCAGCGTTTGCATTTATCTATCAGGCAAATCTGGATTTGCTTCAAACGCTGGGGGCAAAACTGATATTCTTTTCGCCGCTGACAGATCAAACATTACCCGATGTCGATAGCATTTATTTGCCGGGAGGATATCCAGAACTGTATCTTGAACAACTACATGAAAATGTACACTTGAAAAGCCAGCTAAAAACACACTTTAGCCAGGGAAAACCCATTTACGCAGAATGTGGCGGAATGCTTTACCTCTTCGAATCGCTTACTGATAAATCCGGCAACAAAGCAGAAATGGTGGGTATTTTACCTGGACACGGATTGATGCAGTCAGGTTTAAAAGGCTTGGGTTATCAATCGGCTCCTTTGCCCTGTGGTGTTATACGTAGCCACACCTTCCATCATTCTAAAATTGCAACCTCTTTAGTAGAGATGGCAATCGGAGAACGATTGTTTAACACCTCGTCAGGGGAAAAAATATTCCAGTTAGAGCGGCTTATCGCAAGCTATCTACACTGCTATTTCCCTTCTAATCCTGCTGCGACGGCACAATTATTTTTGCCATGAGCGTTGGCTAAGAACCTGTCTAAGATCTCAATAAGGGATGGAATAAGACAACTGTGGACAAAAAAGCATTGTTTGCCTTTGAGATCACTTTTAACGCTGCGCTGCGCCCTTCAGGGAGATCTTAGGCAGGTTCTAAATTTTAACTTCTAGTGATAAAGCCATTGTCGAGTAGCTTGTTATGCGTCAAATTGTTACAGGACAGTTGCTTTACTTTACTTTATTATAGAGTTCTGCCACTTTATTCTTTGTTGCGGTAGACAATCCAGAGACTTTGGCTTTGGTTTTAAACCATAACAGTTTGGCTTTTCCTGTAAAGCCTAAAAGACGCCCCCCTTCAGATACAGGTTCGCCCAGTTTGCCAACGGTATCAATTTTCAGGTAACCTTTGGTGACTACAAAAACTGTGTTGCTTTGAATCAGTGGGATATATGTTTCTTCGATGGAAATTTTGACTAGCGTTAAGTTAGAACTGCTTGGGGTTTCCAGCAATACATCCCCAACTTTAGTGTCTAATGAAGACGTCACTCTTTTATCAGTGATGTCAGGATCGCCCTCAAAAATTACAGTGTAAATTTTGTCTTGGGGGATGCCCGCTTCGTTTACATTATTGCTGGCACAACCAGATAATGTTAGAAAAGCAAACAGACTCATTACTAGAATATTTTTCATTTTATTCCTCTTTGTTATTTTTAGCTAAGAGCAGACCATACACTTTATCTGGTTTGGTTGTAAATATTTTTCGAGCGATTTTAGCGTGGGGTTAGCTAAAACCTGACATGCTAGTGTTTTATAATTAGATTTTTGACCAGACAGTTATTAGAGGTACCTTAAGACTAGTCTGATATTTTTAAACGCTGAATTGTTGGCTGAAATTTATAATTGAAGTAGAAAAGGCAACATCAGCACTATGCAGATTGATTAGAGATGGTACCCTGCTGCAATTGGTCTAAACAGATAAAGCAAATAGGACGTGTGAATTTTGAAAACATTAAAATATCTTTTTGACAAAAATGTGGAGTGGGCAGCTTCAATCAAGGAAAAAGACCCTGAGTTTTTTTCACAATTGGCTAAGCAACAAAGTCCTGAATTTCTATGGATTGGTTGCTCAGATAGCCGAGTGCCTGCAAACCAGATAATTGACTTGATGCCTGGTGAAGTATTTGTGCATCGCAATATTGCAAACGTTGTTGTTCATAGTGACCTGAATTGTCTATCAGTTATCCAGTATGCTGTTGAAGTACTTGAAGTCAAGCATATTATTGTTTGCGGACATTATGGATGTGGTGGTATAAAAGCGGCAATGGATAATAACGACTACGGTCTTATCGATAATTGGCTGCGCCATATTAAGGATGTTAGGCGTTTTAACATTGAAAAGTTAGAGAGATTGAACAATGATGACAGGCTTAATTTACTCTGCGAGTTAAATGTAATCGAGCAGGCAACCAATATATGTAACACAACCATTGTTCAACAAGCCTGGAGAAAAGGAGCCGATCTCTCTGTGCATGGATGGATTTACAATATTGAAAATGGAATTCTAAAAGATTTAGATGCTTGTGTTGCATCAATCGAAGATTTAGAAGAAAAGATAAAGTCAGATCCTGTGTAATATACTCTTCACACATGAAAATCTAGTATTTTGTGTGCGTGATATTTTGTGGAGAGCAAGGTGGAAAATTTTAGCTGTAGTCACTCTACAGCAAGGTTTTTCAACGCAGTTATCCGCAAAAAAGTGTGTGCACAGGATGCTATATTTTCATGTGTGAAGAGTATATCTACCGGAAAGGTACACTGCGGCGAAAAAGGCAGCCTTAAGGACGCCTCAAATATGCCCACAAACTCCAGTGCGAGTTGCTCTTTTTTGCAAACTTTTGCCTTGCTGTATCCGTTCTCAAGATCTTAGACAGGTTTTTTGTCTCAGACATGATTAGAATTTGAAATTACCAACCCAATATTAGAAAATAGGTCGCTTTGGAAAGTTACTGATTCAAGTGTGATAAAAATAACAAGAGAGCAGAGTTAAAAGGATGGCAGAAGCAAAATATAAACAGATAACAGAACCTGATAACAAAGGATTTCAAGTCAGAATTGTACGGAATAAAAAAGAATACAGTCGCTATTTTTCTCATCAAGTATGGGGTGGTAAGCGTAAATCATTGAGTAGTGCAATTAGTTGGCGCGATCAAATGTTGATTGTCTTTCGAGAAAGGAATAAATATCGCCCAGATGCAACAATCCCTTCAAATAAAAAATCTACGGGAGTGACTGGCGTAATCAAAACAGTTCAATTTGACAAAAGAAGAGATGTTTATTATTTAGTTTATAGCTGTCTTTGGTATCAAAATGGCAATCGACATACAAAAACCTTTCATGTTGGGCGAGCAGACAAAGTATCTCCAGATGAAGAGTTACACGCATTTCGAACAGCGGTACTATTTCGAAAGGAGTATGAGATGTTTAAAGACGAAGGAATGGAAGATCGTTTTTCATCAGACAGATATAAGTTATGGAAAAAAGAAAGGCTTTACGGTCAACTCAATTCTTGAGGAAATAATTAACTTCCGAAACGGGCGCTATTTTTAGCAAGATCGTGGTAGCAGTGAGTAATATCACAAAGATTAAACATTGATCTGTTATTCCAGATCTGTGCGCAATATCAAAAATACTCATGGCAAAGCCAACTATCATTAATTGATAAGCAGGAGATTCTTATAACCTGACAGACGTAAAATTAACAAGTGAATGACAGGGCTTTGTTTGCCAAAGAGGAAGTCAATGAAAAAAACAGGCCCATATCAGAATCAAGTATTGCCTGCTTTCCAGGCACCCCGCTACAGTCAACTGTTACTCACTTGCATCATACTGTTGCTGACCTGTATTTGCCAGGCCGCACCCGACTTCCCAGCACTCACCGGGCGAGTTGTAGACCAGGCCAACATCATATCTGACCAACAAAAAGTTGTACTAACATCCAGACTCGCCCGACATGAAGAAAAAACCAGCAATCAAATTGTGGTTATCAACTGGGTCGTTTTTGGGGTATTGGACAAAAAGGCAAGAATAATGGTGTATTGTTAATAGTTGCGCCCAAGCAACGCAAGGTACGCATTGAGGTTGGATATGGTCTGGAAGGCGCATTGACTGATATTTTAAGTCAGCAGATTATTCAGGCTGAAATCTTGCCTCATTTTCGTAATGGTGACTTTGTTGGCGGTATTGACGCTGGAACCGAGGCAATTCTTGAGGCGGTTGTGGAAGAGTATCGCGCCGATCCTGTCACAACATATTTCAGCGGCCGCTCCTATGTTCCCAACTGGGAGGGCATTGTGGCACTGTTCAAATATGTTTTGTTTGTCGGTGCTGGTTTAATATTCATGTTGAAGCGTAAAGCAATGACGACTGCAACTGTTTACAAAGCACTCTATGCGATTGTCCCCATGTATTTTGGCAGCTGGCTGCTGTCGGCATCTTTACTCTTCGCGACATATACTACGAGCGTGTTTACAATATTTTATATCATCCCCTGGTTAGCCCAATGTCACTAACTTAAGCTCAACTCATTGTAATCACAGCATTCTTTTATAGCACGGATGAAATTTCCGACGGGCACCACTGCGTTTTTTGCGTTCAAAGCGTCTGTCTGGCCGTATAATCGTCAGACTTTGCCTGATTGTTTCCACTAATTGTTCGTATCCCTGCATTGATATCAAACCGTACAAGCATTTTACGATGGTATCTTTCATCGTTGACAAGGCCTGTGCAAAATTAATCTGGTAACGGCATTTTCGGTGCGGTAGCGTCTGATCTGGATGTCGCTGTGCGGCAAACACCGCAATGGCTGTAAGATTCAAACTCAGGATACGCGCATGATAATCTTGTTGCACACTTAACACTGATTTGCCGGTAAAATTCTCGATCTCCAACCAGGATTTCTGGCGCTTATAGCCTTC
Organism: Methylococcales bacterium; assembly: GCA_965224565.1. Lineage (GTDB taxonomy): Bacteria > Pseudomonadota > Gammaproteobacteria > Methylococcales > DRLZ01 > DRLZ01. The sequence goes on from CBDCZN010000001.1 coordinate 1,209,630, forward strand.
TTCGATTTGCCAGCGCAGATGATATAACGCTTTAAACGCATGGACTGGATAACGTTGTGTGTTCAACAGATTGGTCATTAAAAAGTACACTTTCTTTTTCACTGTGATGTGGATTAGTCGCACTGTCTGTGATTCAACTGGCAAGCCTCTGCCGAGGCATTTGTGTCTTGCCTCATCGCTGGCCGTCAAGGTGACGATCTGCTGCTTGGCTCCAGAGGCAACGAATTGACTGACTTCGGTATTAAAGTCGGCTTTGACACGCATACACCAGTCACGTTGATAAAACTGATGTGCAGCCATCAACCAGAATGCTGGATAGCCTCTGTCGTACAGGATTAAATCACCGGCTTGCGTGGCTTCCAGGTGTTTGAAGGCAACCTCGCGTTCATCACTACGATAAGGAAACAGCTGTGCATCAATAATGATTTTCTGATGGATATCGTAGAGTGCTGAACCGAGCGCCATTGGCACTTCATCGGTATGCTGGTTCGATTGCCCACCAAATTCAGTATGAATCGCCTCCTCATTCGGCAAATGGTATTTCACTCCATCCACAGCCAGCACACGATGTCCATTCCAGGTCTGTGCTGTGACTGCTGGATAAAAGTGGTTGATCACATGCCTGTTCAGATCAACAAAGGCAGTTGCTGAGAATTTCAGGCGTGCTTTGAAAAAAGCGGCGGCTGTGACTTTAGGTGTCGGAACATCCAACTGGTCACGGATCTGAAAGAAGCGATTGAGCTCTGATTGAGTGTTGCCTTTGAGCATGTTTAAGCAATAACTGATCAAAACAGGGAGTGTCAGGCATCGATTACGTGTGAAGTCCTTGTCATCAATACGGTGAGTTTCGATGAAAGCGGCGCTGTTAGTTATTTTGGTTATAAGCTTATAGGTATTAGGAAATAAGAGTTGGATCGATCATTGGGTGCCTCATGCGGGTTGTTTTGTGAGTTAATTATACGATATTTCAATCAGTTATAGGGGGTGGATTGCTTAAGTTAGTGACATTGCTGGTTAGCCGGGTTGAATAATGCAATGACATTGGTTATGTCGACACTGGCAAATCTGTGTATTTATGTGTGCCTGGTCTACCTGCTTGGTCTTCAACCGGGTGTTGCATCAGTAACAATGTTGGCCATTGCCGTTATTGTCATCTTCCCGGTTACACATTATAAACTTCCGTTTTTTCAGATGAAGCATGGGAAAACAATAATACCTAATAGCCTGTTCTGGTGCGGTGTTACCGTAAGTGTGCTTGCTTGCGTCTGGGTGTTTATCTACCTGCTTGATACCTTGATGGCTTCTGGATTTGATCTGGAAAAAGTGGGGCTTGTGCTGATATTTGCTCCATTTATACTCATGTTCGGGGTGGCGTTATATATGAGTGCAACCGGTAAAGGCTCTGTTGGCTCTGGTAACCGCACTCGTTCCAGAGGTAATCGCCACAGTAATTCTTCCAGCTTTGGCAGTTCTTCCAGTAGCCGTTCGATTAGTAGTTTTAAGTCTGGAGGTGGTCGTTTTGGAGGCGGTGGTTCGTCTGGGAGTTGGTGATTAGTTGATTAATGATAAAATTTAATACCAATTTCTTTTGAAGAGCAGTCGAAAATCAGGTACGAAATAAGTTTTTTCTACACATCCTTGTTATCGGTATGGATGAAAAGAACAACAGAATTAAACGTGGTTTGTTTTCTAACGCTTCTCATATGACACTATTTTCTAGGTGAGGCTCGATTTCTAACTACCAAGTCAAAATTCAATCAAGAAAAAACAGGGTGATATAATTTAATAACTTATTGTTATTATTGGTTGTTTTAAAAAAACACAAGAATATGAACCACCCAAAATCAAAACCCAGTCAAGAAAATTCAAGCCCATGCAGGAATGTACCCAGCACGCGGATGATCAAGATCGGCCACTTTGATAAGATTGGCATCAAGAGATTTTTTAATAACCTGAGATGCTTGTGCTGCATTTTTTGGATCGATACCAAAACGTGTGCATAAACTTGCATTTTTCATTCGTTCACCACCACTTAAAAACTTAAGTATCGCATGTTGATAGCAGGCACGAATACGCTCCTCAACTGTCATATCTGCAAAACTTCTCGGTCCATAAAGTACCACCTGCATTGAACTCTCATGTTCACGAAACAATGGAGGTGGCAATTGATAAATCTCGACCTGTGCAATAACCTTATCCAAGCCGCTTCCTTGTTCTTCGCACATACCCATACGGCGCATTAGTGACGCAAGAGCTTCGTTACGAGATCTTGGTGGTAAATCAATCATCCGATCAGTTTGTATTAGTGGACGTCCCGGATTGGTGATTTCAATCCTGTCCTCAAACAGTTCAATCTGAGGTCCAGCACCACGAACTGTCATGTCTTGATGAATCAGGGCGTTGGCCACCAGTTCCCGAATTGCCAGCTCGGGAAAAAGTGGATGCACTTCACGCAACGCTTTACCGATGTGCTCATTACGTGGCAACAGTCCGTTTATAGAATCTAGCAATCCTTCAAAACCGCTGGCATAGCCCAGCTGAACATCCTGCCTATGTTTTACGGGCGCAGCACGATTTTTTCCATCATAAAAAATAAATCGTATAGCCTTGCGTGCCAGTGCAGAATCAAACTTTCCAAGGTCGGTTGCGAACAGAATAGCACCAAGATGGGTGATGTTCCACTTGTAGTCTTTTCCAATATGAAATGATGCTGAAAGCAAGAAAGGTGATTCCAATATAAAATGAGCCTGAAATAGCGATCAATGTCGCTCATGATCACAGGATGAAAACGATCATGAGACTGGAACAACTGACGAGCATTCAAGCGATCTATCAATTTCTTGATGGAACCCAAGCGGTTGCCTTCACGATGGCAACGAACAAGCAAGACCGTTATCGCTGGGTGCAGAAAACACTGGTGAAGCACCGCTACATACAACTTGGCAAGGTCGACAAGGGAATCGTGATCCGCTACCTGATGAAAGTAACGGGTTATTCTTTGGCTCAGACTAAACGCCTGATACAGCAATACATCAAAACGGGTCGAGTGATCGCTAAGCCTGCCCGTGGCAACGGTTTCAGACGAACCTATTCAGAGCAGGATATTCGTTTGCTAGCCAGTATGGATGAACGACACGGCCAACCCAGCGGACCAGTCCTTAAAAAGCTTTGTGAGCGTGCGTACCAGCGTTTTAACCAAACTCAGTATCAACAATTGGCAAGGATTTCGGTCTCACACCTGTATAACTTGCGCGGCTCCAAAACCTATCAGCGCCAACGTTGCACTCTGACAAAAACACGCCCGAAAGCCGTTTCAATTGGACAACGCCGTAAGCCTTGCCCAAATGACCAACCAGGCTATATTCGTATTGATTCTGTCCATCAGGGGGATCAGGATAAGCGCAAAGGGATTTACCACGTCAATGCAGTCGATGAGGTGACGCAATTCCAGATCATTGTGACACTTGAGCGGATTAGTGAGGACTTTATGCTACCCGCGTTACAACACATACTGGCTGCTTTCCCGTTTAAAATAAAGGGATTTCACACCGATAATGGTGGTGAATATATCAACTACAGCGTGGCTCAGTTGCTAGAAAAGCTGCGGATTGAATTCACCAAATCACGACCACGACGCAGCAATGATAATGGTCTGGTTGAAAGTAAAAATGGATCCGTGATTCGTAAACTCTATGGCTATACGCACATCCCTCAGCAGTACGCCACAGACTTCACAGAACTGAATCGGCAGCAAGTCTACCGCTACGTCAATTTCCACCGCCCCAGTTTTTTCCCGACCATTGTCACGGATAACAAGGGCAAGCAGCGCAGAATGTATCGTTATAAAGAGATCAGGACACCGTATGAAAAGTTCCGATCCTTGCCTCGCCCTAGCCAATACTTAAAGCCAGGGATCACACTTAAAATACTGGATGCATTTGCTGGTGAAATGACAGACAATGAGGCAGCTGAACAAATGAATTCAGCACGCGATTATTTATTTAAACAACTCCATGAGCGACTCCAAATAAGGGCTTAAGACTCTCTTACCTTCAGGCTCATTTCTGGATTGGAAAAGACTCTTGTCCCCGACATCTTTATGGATAAGCTGATCAGCATGTAATCGCTCAAAAATACCTACTCGATTATCGGGCAAAGGCTGGTGGGTTAAACGAAAGTATTGCGTGTAATCAATAAAATCCAATACCTCGTCACCCGAGGTATACTGTCGAGCAATTCCCTGCTCCCAAGAATAGGGACGCATCGCATCCAGAAGCTGTTGGTAACGCTCAGGATAATCAGATAACTTTGGCGTTGTACTACTAATACGAATATAGGCAATATTATCAAAGCAAACAGGCGTCGAGGTTGCAGCCGGGATTTCCAGTAATACTACACGGCCTTTGGGACAATCTACTACACGGAATACAAACGCAATACTGGGTTTCAAGTGTTGTGCCAACCAGAGCTGAAGTACCTGACTGCCCACGCGTTCAGTTTCAGGGTTAAAATTTGTACCCACAATATGATGGGTATCATTATCGATACCCCATAGCATATAAGCGTGATTTTTTCCGTCGATTCGAGCTGCATTGGAAAGCGCTGAACAGCGCATTCCAATCACTTTGGGATCAACATTATCTTTTTTGAACTCCAGCCAGGTTGTTTCCGCTGAACGCGCAATCAAATCGTAAACAAGATCAATATCTCGTTGAATATTCATGCGATGATTTCATCTTTGATGATTGTTATATCTCTTACTGAGACAGTTTCCTAGGGAAGTTATTAGGAGCAAGGATTTATTTTTTCTCATAGTATAACTGCTGAACAGTCAACATTAGGAAATGATTGAAGAGAAGGGCATTAAGCGGCAATTCTGGGAACAGCACTGAGCAGCTTTTGAGTATATTCATGCTGCGGATTCGCACAGATTTGATCAGTAATGCCCCGTTCCACAATTTTACCTTGATACATGACTGCCGTTTCGTCACTGATATATTCAACCACACCGATGTTGTGGGTAATGAATAACAGCGTGAGTCCACGTTGTTTTCTCAACTCAAGCAGTAGTTGCAGTATTTCGGCTTGAACAGAGACATCCAGTGCGCTGGTAATTTCGTCGCAAATAATAAAATCCGGGTTTAATGCCAAAGCCCTGGCAATGCCAATACGTTGGCGCTGACCGCCGGAAAACTGATGTGGATAACGCCATAAGTAGTCTGGGCTAAGTTGTACTTGCTCCAGTAGTTCTACTGCCAGTTCCAGGCGTTGTTGCTGTGAGTCGCCGATGCTGTGTACAGCCATCGGTTCGGTCAGAGTGGTGGCGATGTTAAGACGCGGATTGAGAGAGGACATGGGATCCTGGAAGATGATTTGTAAGGTTTTTCGGTATGGTCTGAATTCTCGTCTGTTCAGATTGGTGACATCTGTATCGTTGATGATGATTTGTCCAGAAGTGGGCTCGATGAGCCGCAAGATACTGCGTCCCAACGTGGTTTTTCCGCAGCCTGATTCTCCAACCAATGCCAGTATTTGCCCGCGCGGAATCTCAAGGTCAACATCATCAACAGCCTTGATATGCCCGACTGTTTGTTTGAGCATGCCTTTGTTAATAGGAAACCAGACTTTTAAATTCTTGAGCTGGATCAAGTGATTGTTGTCGCTTGTATCAAGTTGTGGTTGCGGCGGTTTATGTTGTTTCAGATTATGTGGCAGAGCAGCAATCAGTTTTTTGGTATAAGGCTGTTGCGGGTTGAACAATACGGCATCGACGCTGCCTGTTTCCACCAGTTTACCTTTATGCATTACTGCTAGTTTGTCTCCAATTTCAGCAACTACACCAAAGTCGTGGGTAATGAAAAGCATCCCCATATTGCGGCGTTGTTGTAATTCTTGCATTAGTAACAACACTTCTTTTTGAACAGTGACATCTAGTGCGGTAGTTGGCTCGTCAGCAATTAATAGTTCTGGTTCGCAGGCAATCGCCATAGCGATCATTACCCGCTGACGCTGTCCACCAGAAAGCTGATGCGGGTAATTATCAATGCGTTGTTCGGGATTAGGGATTTGCACATCGGTTAATGCTTTAATGGTTTTTTGGCGAGCCGCTTCGTATGATAGTTCTGGATGATGCAACAGCAACGCTTCAATTATCTGCTCACCAATATTAAACACCGGGTTGAGTGAATTCATTGGTTCCTGAAAAATCATGGCGATTTGTGAGCCACGAATATCGCGCATTTGTGCTTCTGGCACAGTCAACAGATCGATGGGGTTTTGCTGAACTTGCGGGTAGAACAGTATTTCACCGTCAGGATGACTGGCAACATCTTTGGGTAATAACCCCATTATTGACAAAGCACTAATGGATTTACCGCTACCGGATTCACCGACCAGACAAAAGGTTTCTCCACGATTGATTTCCAAATCGATACCATCCACTGCCTTAACAGTGTCAGCGTCATTGTTATTTAGCGCATTAAACCAGGTTTTGAGGTTGCTGATTTTGAGCAAAGGCTGGCTTTTCTGGGTATTATTTGCAGCCGGTTGTCGTGGTTGATTAGCCATCACAGATCAAGATTTGTTGAGATAAGGGTCAATGGCATCGCGTAACGCTTCGCCAATCAGGTTGTAAGCAAAGACGGTCAAAAAAATCGCTCCTCCCGGAAATGCTGCCATCCACCAATTGAACGATGAGGAACGCACGGCTTGATTGAGCATTTGTCCCCACGATGGTTCACCGACCAGTCCCAAGCCTAAAAAGCTGAGCGTGGCTTCCGCTAAAATCGCAGAAGCGACACCAAAACTGGCTGCAACCAGAACGGGCGCAATGCCGTTGGGAAGCATATGTCTGAATAGAATAGAGCGTAACGGCAGGCCAAGCGCAATCGCTGCTTGCACGAAATCTTGCTGACGCAAGCGCAGGAATTCAGCGCGGATATAGCGTGCATATCCAGTCCAGCCAGTAATGCCGATGATGACCATCATTAAATACAGACTGCGCCCAAAAAACGCCACAAAGGTCAGCAACAAAAACAACGTTGGAATGGCTTCGAAGACTTCAACAATGCGCATGCCTATCATATCGGTTTTTCCAGAGAAAAAGCCCATTAACCCACCGATGACAACTCCTATTGACATGGCTATACCGGTAGCAATAAAACCGATAGCCAGGGCAATCCGGGACGCATGAATCATGCGGCTCAATACATCTGCCCCATTTTCCTCTGTTCCGAACCAATGGCTTCGATTACTGGCTTGTAATGGTTTTTCCAGTCCAGTATCACCATAATCACGTAGATAATCTTGCGGAGAATATGGAATCGGAGCGGAAAATACCCAGTCGATATTACCGGCTTTTTCATTAAGTCGATACTGTTCATAAATTGTCAGCTTGGGTGGTTTGATCAAAATATAGCTGGCAATAAAACTGATGCTGATTACTGTGATAAATATCAGTATTTTTTGACGTAAAGAGCCTGGCAAAAACCACAATACACAAGCGTTAACAAATGCGATGAGTAAAGTAACATCAACAACACTGAGGTGTTGTACCAGCGGGCTGGAGATAACTCCTTTTTGACTCAACAACCAGGGATAACTGGTGGCGATGATTGGTGCAAACACAGCAAATATAGTAAGTAGCGCAATCCATAACAGACCGACACGAGCACCCCAACGTTTGAAGGTATTGTGGAGTGCGCGCTGTGCAAAGGTATTGTCCATGGTTACAGGTGCGGGAGCTGTCGCCGCATCAATTGAATCTTGGGTATTTTCAGACATCGGATCAGTCATAGGAAATCCGCGGGTCGGCAATCGCATAGAGAATATCGCTGAGCAAATAGCCGATTAAAGTCAGTAATCCACTGAGCAAGGTAATCGATAAGACCAACTCACGATCACGTGTTTGTACTGCCTCGATTGCCAATTTTCCCATGCCTTCGATACTGAAAATACTTTCAACGATCACCGATCCACCGAGCATGCTGGGTAATAAACTGGCTGCAACCGTAATTAACGGTAGCAAGCTATTACGAAATACATGTCGCCAGATCACATCATCCTCAGCTAGGCCTTTGGCACGTGCAGTGCGGGCATAATCCGACATCAGGTTTTCCAGCACAGCAGTACGCGTCAACTTGGTCAACGCTGCAAATCCACCGTATGACAAGCAAATGATCGGTAATATCAGATGCCAAAGTCGATCGAACAAAAAACCTTTAACAAACGAACCCTGGGTGAAATGCATGGCAATCGCAATTCCCAAAATCAGCCCAAATAACCCTAAGTAAGCAATACGCAGAACAGCGTAATCAGACAAAGCAATGGGAACAGTTAGCAACGATAATGTGATTGGTAACAGAATTATCCAGCCAAAAGACTGGGAGCTTTCAGGTAATGCCAGCGCCATTACAATTGCAGCTGCGATCGCGATCAATGCAATGACAATTGCACGAAATTTCGGAGAACCTTGTACAGACAGCCATACCGACAGACAAGTCGCGTTTGCAATACTGAGTAGAAAAACACCAACATCCCGCAACGAACCCCAGTGCGGCATAAAAGGCAATCGACCGGATTCTGAACTACTCAGTCCCCCAGTAGGAAACCAGTGCCAATACTGTACATTGGAAAAAAAGCCGATCATCAACACTCCAGCCAGCATTGTAGGAATCGACCATAATGCCAGCATTACTCCACCGCTAATTACATCAAACTGACTGCCGCGTCGAGTGGCCGCGTAAACACCAATCGCAATGGCAATAATATAGATAATTGGAATGGAAATAGTATTCAACAAAAGCGTGATAGGAACACGTTCAGAGAGTAACTCGGCAACTGGGCGACCATAACGAAAACTCTTGCCCAGATCAGAGCCTTTGGTAAACGAAAAGTTTTTGATCTCAGCGTTATCATCAAACTCGAAACCAATTGGAGAGACGTTGTTCAACCAGCGTAAATACTGCATAGCAGGTGGTGAATCCAGACCATAAATATGGTTGTAATAAGCCTCGATTTCACGTTTCGCCTCAGGGTCAAGATTCTGTCCGTCAACCAGACTGGCAGCGCTAATACCACCTGGCGCAGCCGCCATGACCGCAAAAACGACAATGGTAATCCCAAGCAAGGTGGGAATCATCAGTAATAAGCGCCGTAGAATATAGTCAGTCATATAAGGAACAAAATCCTTTACGGATAGTTGCTGATTTTAATGCAAGGAGTATAGATAAATGATACGAATGTAGATCATAAGTGAATTTTATCATGATCGGTGAGCAGGATGTGTTTGAATCAACTAAGATTTTAGATGTATTCAAGTCTTGTTTGTGACAGGTTATAGTATTTTCAGGTGTCATATAATATTGGTTGATGTACATAACAATGTTTATGAGTTTTGTTGATATTCCAATGGCCATTGCTGAGTTCAGCTCAATAATAAAATGGAGAACGATTATCGAATGCTTTCACTTGCTGACGAAAGGACAGCTTCTTTCCGGGAATCCCTGTGCAATAATAAGTTGATATCCGACAGAAGATTGGCGATGCTACTCAAAAAACTAAGTGCAAGTATGGCAGTACAAGCTAATGATATAAAAGGATTTATCTCGATATTAGTTACTGCTGACACTGGTGATGTGACGAAGGCTTGTGTTGTTCATCGTATAACGCTATTTAAACAAGGGGTTGTAATTGAAACAGCTTCTTATATCAATATTGTCCCTAATTTTATCAAATGGATTGATATTCTCAGTCATAATCTATATGCAAAAACCTTTTTCCATTGAAGCCAGAAGCTATGATATTGCCGGTGTCGCATCGCATAATTTCTGGGTGTTGCGTGATGGTGAGAACAAAGTGGTTGCTCAGTTACATGGTTTGGCTACGGATCGCACAACCAATATGTTTAAACCGCTTGGTTATTTTAATGATCGACTTGGCTTTTATGAATTTAAAAGCGCAAAAAACGACCCCAACTTTATTACTGGCAAGCAGCATTCACTCATAGTCTATCAAGGCGATGAAGACGATGTATTGGCACGCTGGAATAAGGCAAGCTGTCAGATTGATGCACTCAATCAACTGGATTTGAACTATTCACCGTTTGGTATTCTAGGCTTGCCGATTACCAATAGTAATTCTGCTTATCATTTATTTTCTCAGCTGATCGGTGTTGAGTGTTGTCATTTTTCCGGAGTTTTGCAGCCAGGAATTCATAATAACTTGAGTTATTGCCAGGTCTTTTCACATACTGAGTAATAATGAGATTACCACCATATCTATACACGCTCAGCAACAGTGACCGCCCACCAGGGACCTTGCTTGTTGTTTAGCAATACTGACCAAAACCAGGATGAGATGTCATACCAGCTATTACCTGCCTGGTCATAAATTCGTTCGCAGACCCGATAAGTGATTCCGTCTCGTTTGGCTAATACACAACCCCATAAGTGATCATTTTGATCACGACTTATTGGTTCCGGTTGAACAGTGTAACCAGAACCACGCAGACAATCAGCGGAGGGATGTACTCTGCGTGATGCTTGCTTAACATAGCGAAGAATGATTTCTCGTGATCCATCGGTGAATCTGCTGATATCTCCCGGAAAATCTTGACTAAAGCCTTGTTCCTTTTCTGTCATTGGTAAACGACTCAATGGAAGCCCCTGGAATTCGGTTGGCCAATCTTGAAACGGCTGGGTTACTTTTGGTGCATGGTTCTGCAATTCGGAAAATGGAACTAGCAATGCACTTAGGTGGATTGCTATTACGATTAGGAAACGCATGGTATACGCTTCTCATTGGATCGATGAAAACTCAAAATGGCTAGAGCAACGAATGCGAATACGAGTGTTCCTATCGCCTCATGAGCAATATTCGGAGCGGCTAAGATTCCACTTTCGGTAAAAAACAACAGGGTTGCTCGCAATATATTGCCGATGAATACTGAAAACAGGGTCACACTAGTGCTAAACCAAGTGGATAAAAATCCTAAATCGCGCCATGCTGCCAGGGAAAAATTCAAATACAGTGCGGTCCATAACATTTTAATTCCGGCGCACGGTGCATCGACAGCAATGATTTCACCCAACCAATAGAGCAATGTTCCTTGTGCTTGAACCTGATAACCAAATAAGACAAGAAGATGCGAGGATATGAATGCTGTGATGACTCGAATCGGAAATCCTCCGTAGAATTGTAACGATGCAATCAGTGGCAACGAGACTAGCATCAGCCCTGCGATACCCGCTTGTAGTGTTCGACCATAACAAATTGAACTGAGCGACAATGCAAGCGCAATGACTGCTAACACTCCTCGAAATAAAGGAGGCAGCAATGCGTAGTTAAGCGCATAGATCGCGGTTATCGCCGTGCAGATTGTTATGGCCAGAACGCTGGGAGCAGTCCATGCTCCCTTCCTGGCTAACAACACTAACACGGTGATACAGGCTAAAATTCCCCAGGGTTCATCCGAGCCATCCATCATGCGCTGGATATACCAGCGCCAGACGGACCAAAACGCTGCAACTTGTCCGACCAGGAATAGTTTTGTGGTTAACATGACAGATCCTTTTCCTGTTAGCGTTGAGTGATGTTGAAGCGATGTGCTTTTGGAATCAGTAGCGCAATCAACATAAGAGCAAGCACACACAGCAGGCTAAACATTCCCGGTTCCGGAGTGGTTGGTACGATGCCACCAACCGCTAGATTTGAGACTCCTTTTGGTAACGGTAACGGCTGTTTTAATTTGAGCGTGTTTCCATCTGGATTAGCCACAACTTCATCAATTGCGATGAAAGAGGTATAAGCAGTGAGGAGATTGTAGGTAAGTCCGAGCGAGGTGATTTCCGCTTTGCGTTCAGAATCGGGTTGTAGTTTTTCATAATCACCCAGTTCGGCTATACGTTGTCGAGCCCAAAGATAACGTAACGCCAGGTTTGATGCACTGGTTTTCACTTGACTGATGTCAATGGTTTTAGAGTAATCGTTTCCACCACTGTAACCGTGAATGTTTATTTTGCCTTGCGGCTTACCACGCCATTTTCCGTAGACAATGAGTGGTCTTTCAGCAAATAAATCCGGCACCTGTTTTGGTTCCATATCATAGACTTCAAAATCTTCAAATTCTAAATTGATGCCAGTAAGCACCGGGCTTTCAATATATTCACGAAAACGCAGTGCAGTTTTTGGTGCCTGGCTGGGAGAAGTAATCACAAAAGGTTCGCCCTGACCAGCTCGAGCCAGACCATCAATCAGAAAGCGATTCACACTGGAACCAATCCCGAATGAAAAGAAATTGGCATTGTTTAAATGATCCTTTACATATTGAAATGCCTTAGTTTCAACTGAAACATAACCATCTGTAACAATGACGAAACTGCGCGATGTTGTTTCTTTAGCAGGAAAAGCCATTGCGCGTTTGAGCGCTGGCAGAAGTTCTGTCCCACCGCCTCCACTCTGATTCTCCATCATAGCAATTGCTTTGTTGATATTTTCTGGTGTGACTAACAGCGATGTTTCCGCAAGCACTGAAGATCCACCGGCAAAAAACACAATGTTGAACGAGTCAGTTGGGCGTAGATCACTGAGCAATTCCTTCATCAGTTTTTTGCTGGTATCCAATGGAAAGCCATGCATAGAACCGGACACATCGACCACAAAAATGTATTCACGCGCTGGAATATTTTCAGCAGCAACCCGCTTAGGAGGCTGAGCCATCAACAGAAAGAAGTTTTCCTCTTCGCCTTTGTGTAATAACAGCCCACTCTCAATTTCTTTGCCGCGTAGTTGATAACGCAAAATATAATCACCATCGCCATTATTGTCAGCATCTTTAAGCTGGATAGAAGCCGTGCCTTGTTCGTTATAGTTCACATCAACATGATGAGACGGCGACATTAACGCTTGAATGGGTATACCCGCTGACACGGAAACATTAATATCGAACTTATAAGGCGCTGGTTCCCCTTCCTGTAAATAGGGATTTGAAATCCAGCTTTCGGTATCCGCAGCTGATTGTGCAGGCGTGTTGGAATAACGTGGCCCCACAACCTCTGGATAAACAAATTCGTACACACCTTGCTCTGGTACTATCAATTCGGTGTATGACAGTTCTACGATAATTTGATCGCCAGGCATGATATTTGCGACGTTCATTTGAAAAACATTCGGGCGTTGCTGTTCCAGTAGTGAAGCCCGCTTGCCTTGCTTTTTTGCCTGTGTATAAGCTACCTTAGCTGCTTTTCGTTCCTTGATTTTAGCGACGACAACACGTTCACCAATAGTCATTTTCATTGCATAGACAGCTGACTTGCTCGACCCTGGAAACACATAAACAGCTTCGATAGGTGTTTTGCCGCGATTTTGATAGACTTGGCGGACTTTGATATCGGCAATCACTCCGGCGATTTCAACATTTGCAGATGTTTCCTGTAATGGAAGCGTCTCGATCCCGTCATTATTTTCACCAATAACTTTAAAATAAGGTGACAAGGTTTTATCGTCTTCTGTGAGGCTTGCATAGACACTGGTTTGGAACAGTGAAAAAGACAGGATTACGAGTAACCATGGAATTGTTTTATCAATCGGCTTCATTATTATTTCTCCACTTTTTTGACTTTGAGCGGTGATAGTCACCGTGTACAAAAGTCTAAAGGTCAGATATGGAAAATTGTTGAAGCGTTTGTGATTTGGATGTGAAATCGATGTGAAGTCAGATCGATTGTGATGTGTAGAAAGTCTCAGGTGTTTTATTTGGCAATTTCGATAAGCTTTCCAGGGAAAAACAGTCTGGCAACTGTTCCACCATTCGGATGATTCTCGACAGAAATAGTGCCTTGATGCAGAGAGACTATTTCCTGCACCAGACTGAGACCCAGCCCGGAGCTTTTGCGACCACTTTGCGGACGTTTCAATGAATAAAAGCGTTCAAAAATCCGCTCACAAGCGTATTCAGGAATGCCGGGTCCTTGATCGTGTACTTCAAATTGTACGCCAGTATTTTTGCTGGATACACATAGCTTGATGCTTGTATCTGACGGGCTAAAATCAATCGCATTCTGGATAATATTCATTAGCGCCTGGCGGATTAAATTTGACTCACCATGTATCTCACAATCGGTGTCGCCTGTTATCATCAGGTTAATATTTTTAACCAAGAGAACAGGCGTTAAAGTTTGCTCGATTTCGTTGAACATCTCTTGAACAGCAATTGTATCGAGAGTATTGATATATTTGCGCGATTCCAGCGCAGACAACAGCAATAGGTTATCCACAATTTGACTAATACGCTCAGATTCCAAATGAATATTTTGCAAAAAAGTCTGTTTTTGTAGAGGGGAAAGATCTTCTTCGAGTAATTCAACAGCGCCTCGAATTGCCGATACCGGACTTTTTATTTCATGGGTCAGTGTTTGCACATAGTTTTCAACATAGCTTTTACCATCCAGTGCATCACGCATTTGCTCAAAGGCGATGCTCAGCTCTTCCATTTCATTTGAGCCTAATATTGGTCGTTTTACGCGCTTCCCATCGCGAACTCCTCTGGCATAATTGGTGAGCTGTTGAATTGGTTGTGTTACCCAGACACCTAATAACAAACCTATGGCAATGAGCGTAAGACAAACTGCAGTTCCCCCGATAATTAATTTTTTCTGCGCAGCCTGAATAAATTGACTGGAGCTGTGGGTTGGTTTTCCGACCGAAAGGACACCGATTAATTGATTATCTAGCAGAATTGGTGATGCGATATACAACATTTTCTTATCTTCCGCATCATCATTTTCATCAATAGGCGAAGTACGTGCACCGTATTCTCCAAACAACGTGTAAAATACGTCGCGCCATTCCGAGTAATCTTGTCCTTCGTCCTGACCATCATTTGAATCAAAAATTACCATGCCAATTTGATCAGTCATATACACATGCAAATCAACCCGGTTTTTTTCCAACCCGAAAATTTGCGCGGAAAAAACCTGCGACTGAGCGTGTTTGAAGCTTTGTCGAAATAAATCGATATTGATCTTTTTATCAACCACTGATGACGAAGCAATTGCCGCCAATACACGTGCTGTGTCAACCAAAGGTTCTTCGGTAGATTCTCGATAGCGTAATTCAATATCGTCGACGATAAAATCAATCAGAAAATAAAAACCAACACTGAATAGTAAGATAATGCCTAGAAATATACGTCTGCGTATACTCATCAATATTCCCGCAAAGCGTAACCAGTACCACGGTGTGTCATGATAGGGTCGTGATCCGGACTGATTACTTTCAACTTCTGGCGTATGGTTTTAATATGCGTATCCACGGTGCGCTCAAGGCTCACGCCGGAATGTTCCCAGGCGTGATTCATCAGTTGCTCTCGACTATAAACCCGACCTGGCGATTTCATCAGTAATTTGAGCAGACGGTATTCAATTCTGGATAAGTCGAGAACGACTTTATGATAAGTGATCTGCATTTTTTCATCGTCAATCTCGAATAACTTTGAGCTGAGAGCTGTAGAAGCAACCGTTGCAGAATTGTTACCTGCCGTTCGGCGTAAAATGGCTTTAACCCGTGCGCTTAATTCCCGAGGGCTAAATGGCTTGGTGACATAATCATCTGCTCCAAGTTCCAAACCGACAACTCTGTCAATTTCGCTGGAGCGTGCGGTTAAAAAAATGATGGGTACTTGTGACGAGCTGCGAATCTGTTTGGCTAGCTCGAAGCCATTTATATCAGGCAAACCAATATCCAAAATAATTAAATCATAACTTGCCGCTTCAAGCGTATTGAGCGCATCGCCAGCTGTTGCACATGAAGTTGCTGAGAAACCTTCAGTTTCTAGCGCAAATACAATGTTATCGACAATCGAAGGCTCGTCATCAATAATCAGGATTTTTGACATCTGGTTTCTATTTTCAATAGGCTGGATTTCTGACTGAGCAGAATCCTATGGTTTCTACGGGGCTCAATATTGATGATATTGTTCTCTTATCAGCAGAGGTTGTAAATATTCTATTTTTATGCTAATTATACAATATATAGTGTATTAAATATTTTTATATACTGCATATTGTTTTTTATTGCCTTGAAGACGAAATGAAATTAGACATAACTCAGTCATGTCTGACCGTGACAAGCTTGCTATACTCAGTGTATATCAATGAAATGATTTGTTTCTTAGAACCTTTCAAGATATCGCTGAATGGCGCATTGCTGCGTTAAAAGTGGACTCAATATGCTCACATACTCCAGTATGCTGTGCTTTTTCATCAACTTTTGCCTTGCACTGCATCCATTGATCAAGATCTTGAACAGGTTCCTAGTGCTATTTGAGCAACCTCTTATTAAATCATACTAAAAAAATGCCTTTCTATAACTATATTAAGCAAACAAACGATTGATACATTCAACATCTGGCCGATGGCAGCTGGGCTTTGTGCTGGCACTGACCACGACTGTATTATGGGGAATACTGCCAATTGCGCTCAAAGGCTTGCTGATTACAATGGATGCCAGCACAGTTACCTGGTATCGCTTTCTTTTCGCTGCAGTTTGCACATTAGTCTATCTGCTCATTTTTACTCGACCACTACGACTTCCAACGATAAATCGATCAATCGCCGGATTACTCGGCATTGCTATATTCGGTTTGACGACTAATTATATTTTTTTTTTGAAGGGATTGGAATTTAGTACCCCGAGTACGACACAGGTTGTCATTCAGTTGGCGCCAGTCCTGTTGCTGTTTGGTGGTTTATTGATTTTTAAGGAACGTTTTAATCGTTGGCAGTGGTTTGGTTTGTTTCTATTTAGTATTGGTATTCTATTATTTTTTAATCAACAAATCACTGCAATAGATAGTGTTGACACCGATTACCAGGTTGGCATTCTACTTGTTATATTGGCTTCAATCACCTGGGCTGCTTATGCTCTTGCACAAAAGCAACTACTCAACTATTTCAACTCGAATCAGGTTATGTTGTGCATTTATATCGTAGGGGTTTTGATGTTTCTGCCTGTAGCTGAGCCACAACAATTATGGTTGCAAAATCAACACAGCTTATGGCTGCTTGCATTTTGCTGCATTAATACACTGCTGGCTTACGGTTGTTTTGCCGCAGCCCTAAATCATCTTGAAGCAACTCGGGTTAGTGCGGTTCTGGCAATTACACCATTGCTGACGATAGCGTTTATGCACATCATCGCTCTGGAGTTTCCGGGATATGTAGAGCTAGAAGTGCTCAATCAGCTTAGTATTGCGGGTGCATGTTTGATGGTCTGCGGTTCAGTGCTAACAGCATTGAGCAAGCAGGCTACTGGCTGAGTATTCTCTAGAGATATTGATTTAGCACGATGACGGAATGTTGGTCAACTAACATTGGTCACTAAGGGGCGCAGTTTGCCCCTTAGTGAATCTGTCAAACCAATATCAGGCTAGTGGGATGCGAATTTTTTGTCCAACAAAAATTTTGTCAGGATCCTGGATGACCTCTCGATTTGCTTCGAATATTTTTGGGTAATCCATGGTATTACCATAAAATTGCTTGGCAATTTTAGACAAAGTATCGCCTGATTCAATAACGTAGTATTCAACTTTTTCTGGTGGTGGCTCGTCAACAGCAACTTCATTCAGGACGACATTAACACCTTTGACGTTTCCTGCCATCAAAACAGCCTTTTCTACTGCTTCATAAGTGTTGCTCTGCCCGCCTAGTGTCACGGCGCCATCATTGTAAGCAACTGTTAAATTATCAATGCCCGGGTTCTGCCCTTCAATATATTCTTGAATTTTTCCACTCGCCTCTTCGTCTTTGTTGAATATGTTGTTACCTATATTCGATACAAAATCAAATAATCCCATTATTTTCTCCTTAGTAAGATATAGTTGCTGTTGATTAGTCTAATGTGTTTGCTAGAATATGCGTCGCACAGCCATTGTGAAAAGGTCGTCAACAATACTGCCGTCATCATCGGCATCGATAAAGTTTCTTACCATCCCCATCATGCCTGAAGATTGCGCCTCCTGTGGTTCTTGTGCAGCAGGTGCTGCGGTAGTTTTGCCTTTTTTACTAAAGGCCCCCATAGCCAGACTTGCAATGATGGGTAAAAGCATTTTTACGACACCAGAACTGCTGCCAGTTTTGGTGGCGACTCTGGAGGCAACTTCACGACTAGTGTCCTTGTTGCCAAATATTTGGCTAAGAATAGAATTTCCGTCGTCAACTACGCTGTTGTCTGTCGCTAATTCATCAGGTTTTTCTACATAGCGTTCTGGTTGTTTGTCTTTAAGAATATCCATAATGCTTGACAATCCATTTTTATCAGACATTTTACTTTTCATTCCCCGAGACACGGCAGGTACTGCTTGTTCGAGAATATTACTAACTTCGGTTTCAGAAACCCCAGCGCGTTTAGCCAGTTGGCCAACCACCTGGTTGCCTGAATCATTCATAATTAAATCTAGCAAGTTCATTATTGTTCTCCCCTGAAAATATACGATTGCAGCTGTACGCTGACTTTGCAGATCGTTGCGCGATAAGTGCTAGTCATTAGTAGCATCGCCTGATCATATCACACCGAATCATACGTTATATAAATTAATGCCAGCTGAAAGCGATTGCCGATGGTAAGATTATTATGATAATTTCTAAATTGATTTATTGACTCGATACAATTAATGTTTCACGTGAAACAATTTATACACTAACCTACCTATGCCAACTATATCCATCATCGTTGCCATGTCGCAAAACCGTGTGATAGGGGTTGATAATCAACTACCCTGGCATATATCAACTGATTTGAAACGATTCAAAGCAATCACCATGGGCAAACCGATCGTTATGGGGAGAAAAACATGGCAATCATTAGGTCGACCATTGCCAGGTAGGGATAATATTGTTTTAAGTAGAAACAAAAAATTCGAAGCGACAGGCTGTTCTGTGTTTTCTTCGATAGACAATGTGCTTCAGCAGTATGAGGGTGAGCAGGAGATAATGATTATTGGTGGCAGTGCCGTTTACCAGTTGGCATTACCGTTGGCACAAAAGCTCTATGTTACTCAGATTCATCAGCATTATGCAGGAGATACTTTCTTTCCTGAGCTGAAAGGCCAATGGTATGAGGTTTTTAGAGAAGATCATCCGGCTAACGATGATCTTCCAGCATTTTCATTTTTGGAGATGGAGAAACACAACGTTTAGTCTGAATACTGTCAAGTCAGTCTGATTTTCTACAGTGTACTTGAAATACCTGGCGAGACTTATCCAGACGTACTGCAGTCAAAGAGCCGCCCCACACGCAGCCGGTATCTAACGAGATAATATTTTGATTAACGTTAAGACCGAGAGTAGACCAGTGGCCAAATACAATGGTGGCTTTAGTTGTTTGTCGGTTCTCCATTTCAAACCAAGGAATTAATTTGCCTGATTTTTTTGATGGTGAATATTTTGCTTTCATTTGCAGTGCACCGTCATGTGTGCAATAACGGATGCGTGTAAAAACATTGGCTATAAAGCGCAATCGTTTCCATCCGGTAAGATCCTGACTCCAGGATTTTGGTTCGTTTCCATACATATTTTTAAGGAAATCGTCTATTTGTTGGCTCTGCAAGATGTTTTCAACTTCTAAGGCATACTTGCTAGCATCATTAATTGTCCATTGAGGAGCAATGCCTGCATGTACTAATGCATATGATTGTTTCACGTGAAACAATGGCCTAAAGCGCAACCAGTCAATCAGCTCATCGCAATCAGGTGCATCGAGAACGGGTTGCAAAGTGTCGCGAGACCTGAGCTTGCCTTTTCCGTATGCATTTGCGATTAAATGTAGGTCATGATTGCCAAGTACGCTGACTACTGATGCTCCAAGACCTTTGATAAAACGTAACACTTCAAGAGAGTTGGGGCCGCGATTAACCAAGTCACCTGCAAGCCAGATTTGATCAGTAGCGGGGTCAAACTTGATGGTATCCAGTAGTCGCTGCAAACAGACGAAGCAGCCCTGAATATCACCAATTGCGTATACAGCCATAATTTAGTAGATAGTAGCAGGCGTGATCTTTAGTGCAGAGTGCGAGGAATTGAAAGAGTAAATTGAGGAATGGGAGTATAAAAGTGCTCACCTTCGTCAGAAATCCATCGGTATTGGCCTTTCATTACGCCAACAGGTGTTTGTATAACAGCGGTGCTGGTGTAAGTAAATATCGAGCCTGTTTCCAGGTTGGGCTGCTCGCCAACCACGCCCTCTCCGCTAACTGTAACATCACGTCCGTTCGAGTCGCTGATAATCCAGTTTCTGTCCAGTAATTTAGCTGGAACACCACCCTTATGTTCTATAGAGATCTGGTATGCGAAGACAAAGTGAGATTTGTCGGGATGAGATTCTTTTGCAAGATAACTGGTTTTGACTGATATCGCTATTGACGGTGTTTTATTCATTGTTAAGTTAGGTATTAATGTCGGTTGAGACTGCCGGGTTTTAATCGCTACAATTGCTATTTCAAAGCCATGTTCACATCATCTCGAGAAGTAGTTAAAATTAATGACGTACTTATGGGCAACAATCGGGTTGTTTGGTTTTGTTGTTACTAAAAATACATTTGAGAGTCGACAAACTGAAATATGTATAGTGTACTGAGAATCAGTTGAAATGTCTTTACAAAGAGACAATTAGCTAGAGGCATCATACATAATGTTTCACGTGAAACATTATTGACAAATTCTAGGTTAGCATTCTGGAGATTTTTTGGGATATGGGCTTATTTGAATCGTAATTATTCAGCTCGCCCTTTATAGTGTTCAAGAATAAGGTGAAAGCGCATATTACATGTGTAAATGAGTCTTTTCGGTGTTTTTCAACACAGCTATTGAACACTATAAAGGGCAAGCTGAGCAGTGACTTTAAATCTTGGTTAACATTTTATCGAGTAGGTTGTTAGGGAGAAATCGCTTCAAATACGCAAACAAATAAGTTGGAAAAGTGACGTAATATCGCGCTTTCGGTTTCGGGCTTTCTAATGCTCTGATTAGTTTTTTTGTAACAGCTTCTGGCCCGAGTGTGAAGGGGACTACGGCACCGTCTTTCTGAAGCTTTTCAGATAATCTGGCGTAGGTAATGTCATGTGCACTATTTTCAATATTAATATGAGCTGTAAACAAGCGAAAAGCATTTTTACGGAATTTGGAAAGAATAGGGCCAGGCTCAATCAGCACCGGATATATTTCAGTACCCTGTAATTCTAACCGTAAGGTATCAACCAACCCTTCCAGAGCAAATTTGCTGGAGTTATAAGCGCCCCGATATTTCAGTGCAACAAACCCGAGTAATGAGCTGTTATAAATGATCTTGCCATGTCCTTGCGTGCGCATGACAGGAATAATCAGATTTGTCAGTTCATGTGTGCCGAATACGTTGACTTCGAATTGACGCCGCAACACATCGCGCGTCAAGTCTTCAACAGCACCGGGTTGCCCATCTGCGCCATTATTGAACAAGGCATCTAATTGCCCTCCGGTTTTCTCAAGCACTTGGTCAACTGCATTTTGTATGCTTGTACTATCCATCAAATCAAGTTGCAAAGCCTCAAAACCTTCTTTTTCCAGCCGAGCAACATCTTCAACTTTGCGGGCTGTGGCGAATACTCGATAGCCTTTGTTTTTTAATTGCTGCGCAGCATCTAAACCGATACCGCTTGAGCAACCTGTAATAAGAATGGTTTTTGCGTGTGTGTTGTTAGTCATAACAATTTTATATATTTATGCTTTTGGAAGTGTAACACCGGTTTGTCCCTGATATTTCCCGTCTTTATCTTTGTAGGATTGTTCACAAACTTCATCAGCGCCGAAAAACAACATTTGGGCTACGCCTTCATTGGCGTGAATTCGCGCAGGTAATGGTGTTGTATTGGAAAATTCCAGAGTCACATGCCCTTCCCATTCAGGTTCCAATGGGGTGACATTGACAATAATACCGCACCGCGCATACGTTGATTTACCCACGCATATAGTTAACACATCTCTGGGGATACGGAAGTATTCAACGGTACTTGCCAGTGCAAATGAATTTGGGGGGATGATACAAACGTCTGATTTAATATCAACAAAACTTTGAGAATCAAACTGTTTAGGATCGACGACTGCTGAGTTGATGTTGGTAAAAATTTTAAATTCATTCGAACAGCGCACATCATAGCCATAGCTTGATGTTCCGTATGAGATGACACGGCCTGATTCGTTGTTGCGAACTTGTCCAGACTCAAACGGTTCTATCATGCCGTGATCTTGTGCCATGCGACGAATCCAGCGGTCTGCTTTTATACTCATGGTTGTATTCTCCTCAGCGACAGATTATTTATTTTCGATAACTATTTTTGGAAATTTACCGCTGTAATCCTTGGGTCGTAACGAGAGTAACGCGGCTGTGTGACGGGCTATTTCACGATAACTGTTGGCGACTGTTCCGTCTGGGTCTGCAATTACTGTAGGATGTCCTTTATCAACATCTTCGCGAATACGAATATCTAAAGGCAGTGCGCCCAAAAATGTTGAGTTGTATTTTTGAGCCATTATTTCACCGCCACCCTCTCCGAATATAGACTCTTGATGTCCACATTCACTGCATACATGCACACTCATATTCTCAATAATTCCCAAAACCGGAACATCTACTTTCTCGAACATCTTCAAGCCTTTGATAGCATCCAGTAGAGCGATATCCTGAGGTGTGGTGACAATAATTGCAGCACTGACTGGAATTTTCTGACACAGTGTTAACTGGATATCTCCAGTACCAGGTGGTAAATCAACGATTAAATAATCCAGATTGTCCCATAATGTATCGTCACACATTTGTTGTAAGGCAGATGTTACCATTGGACCGCGCCAGATCATTGGCGTATCTTCCTCAATCAGATAGCCAATCGACATGGTTTGAATGCCATACGCTTCCTTGGGTGTCATGTGTTTATTGTCAGGGCTATGTGGTGGACCCGATAAGCCTAGCATGCGCGGTTGACTGGGGCCGTAGATATCTGCATCCAGAATCCCAACGTTTGCACCGTCAGATGCAAGTGCCAAAGCAAGATTAACAGCTGTTGTCGATTTGCCCACACCGCCTTTTCCAGAGGCCACGGCAATCACATTTTTGATGTTTTGTATGGGTTTCAGATCTTTTTGCACAGCGTGTGCAACGATTTTAGTATTGATGGTTACAGTTGCTTGATTGATTTCAGAGTTTTTTTCAAGTGATTGTTTTGTAATGGATAATAACTCTTTTTTGAAGCCATCACATGGGTATCCAAGCTGAATGTCAACACTGACATGACCTTGCTCAGAATCAATATCTACTGATTTAACCGAGCCAGTCGAGATCAAATCAGTCTGTGTATAGGGGGTGTTGATTTCAGCCAGTATCATGTCGATTGTTTGCTTGTTGAGAGCCATTATTTGCTCGGCCTCCTGACCGAATGTTGCATACTTATTTGATTGAAAACGCAATGCCAGTTATTCTACTGGGTTTTCCTGGTTTCATCCGAAAAAGCCAATGATTCGTTTGAATTGGAAAATTCCGAAGCCTAAGTCGTTATGGGTGTCGAAAAAATATACCGAAATTCAGTTATATTTTATTTTTAATGACACGTTATCCAGTGTATCACCGAAATTAATACTGGAGTCTCTGTACTTACAAAAGATAAGCAACACGGTATGTTACCTATCGACAGAGTCATTAACCCTGTTATTCCGGCAAGCCTCAAAAGCCGGTTCTTTTAGTCAAAAACACAACAATTAAATTATGTCATCAAGAAATATTCTAGTTACCAGTGCATTACCTTACGCTAACGGCCCCATTCATCTGGGACATTTAGTTGAATATATCCAAACCGATATCTGGGTGCGTTTCCAGAAACAATGTGGAAACACCTGTTATTACGTGTGCGCAGATGATGCACATGGAACAGCCATCATGCTCAAAGCCCAGCAAGAAGAGATTGAGCCTGAGCAGTTGATAGAGCAGATCGCAAAAGAACATGTTACCGACTTCAATGATTTCGGTATTGCATTTGACAATTATCACAGCACGCATTCAGATGAAAATCGTGAATTGTCGGGGAAAATCTATAAGCAGTTGCGCGATAAGGATTTGATTGCAACCCGAACAATCTCTCAGTTATTCGACCCTGAGAAGAACATGTTTCTTCCTGATCGTTTTATTAAAGGTGAATGTCCGCGCTGCGGTGCTGCTGATCAGCATGGTGATAATTGTGAAGTATGCAGTGCAACCTATACGCCGGGTGAATTAAAGAATCCGGTTTCAGTGGTTTCCGGCGCCACACCGATTGAAAAAAGTTCTTTGCATTACTTTTTCAAGTTACCCGAATTTACTGACATGCTTAAAGAATGGACGCATGCTGGTCACTTACAACCAGAAATGGCCAATAAAATTGATGAGTGGTTGGAAAGCGGTCTGGAGGAATGGGATATTTCTCGTGATGCTCCCTATTTTGGTTTTGAAATTCCAGACGCTCCCGGAAAATATTTTTACGTGTGGTTAGATGCCCCCATCGGATACATGGCAAGTTTTCAAGCCCTCTGTAATCGAGAAGGAATTGACTTTGACCAATACTGGAAACCTGGCCACGAAACCGAGCTTTACCATTTCATTGGCAAAGACATTATTAATTTCCATGCCTTATTTTGGCCTGCAATGTTAAGTGGCGCTGAGTATAAAACACCAAATGGGGTGTTTGCTCATGGCTTTTTGACCGTTGATGGACAGAAGATGTCTAAATCGCGTGGAACGTTTATTACTGCGCGACAATATCTGGATCATTTACAGCCGGAACATTTACGTTATTACTATGCCGCCAGATTGAGTAATGGTGTTGATGATATTGATTTGAGTTTTGATGATTTTACGCAACGTATCAATTCAGATCTGGTTGGAAAGGTTGTCAATATCGCAAGTCGCTGTAGCGGATTTATTAAAAAACGTGGTGATAACAAGCTTTCTGAAAATTGTTGTGAATCTGAGTTATTTGAAACGTTTGTTAAAGCACAATTTGAAATTGGGGGAGCCTATGAGACGCGCGAATATGGAAAAGCGATGCGTAAAATCATGGAGCTCGCAGATTTGGCAAATCAGTACATTGACGAAAAGAAACCGTGGGTCATTGCCAAAGATTCTGAAAGAGATCAAGAGCTGATAGAAATCTGTAGTATGGGCATCAACCTGTTTCGCATCCTTATGGTGTATTTAAGCCCTGTACTTCCTCAAACTGCGAGTGCTGCTGAAAGTTTTCTAAATATTGATGTCCAGCCGTGGCCTTCAAACGCAGAGCCACTCCTTGATCATAGTATCAACAATTTCAAGCCATTAATGTTGCGTGTCAATAAAGATGATATAGATGCAATGATGGGCATAGAAAAAGAAGATGAACAAATTACTGAACAAGAAGACAAGCAATCAGGGGATCAACCTGTTGCAGCGTTGAATATTGAGACTGAACCAACACAAACAGTTGCGACATCACAACTGGACGATCCAATCGCTGAAACTATTGACTATCACGACTTTACAAAAATCGATTTGCGCGTTGTGAAAATAGTCAAAGCAGAACACGTAAAAGGCACCAAAAAATTATTAAAGCTGACGGTTGATTTAGGTGGTAACACCCGCCAGGTTTTTGCTGGAGTAAAGACTGCGTACGCTCCTGAAGATCTGGAAGGCAGTCTCACTGTGATGGTAGCCAATTTGAAGCCTCGTAAAATGCGCTTCGGAGTCTCGGAAGGCATGGTTTTAGCAGCAGGACCGGGTGGTACAGATATTTTTCTGTTGGAACCAGACGAAGGCGCAATTCCTGGTATGCGTATTAAATAAAATAATGATGCTTTTCATTGAAGAGGCGCGGTACTTTGTACATGTGTTTTTTCAAAGGAGTATTGAATTTTAGGTAGTGGGTCAAACCTGTAGGAGGGGCTTTAGCCGCGATCTAAGCTTCTGAGCGAACAGTCGCGGCTAAAGCCCCTTCTGCAACCAATGGCTATTTTCTGGAAAACACCGAGTTTGACCCACGACCAGTATTTTAAATGCCGAGCTCAATTAGGTCGGCATATCAGTAAAGACAACCCACAATCTGATTACCCATGATAAAAAATCATGGGTAATATTGCTAAATATTGACTGATGACCACAAACTTGACAATTGACAGTTGACTAACGCACTATGCGAGAGGGAGTCAGATAAATGTTTGTTATCAATATCAACTTAGTCAACAAATGGGCATTCTGGCTCTTTGATAATTAAATCAATAATATAGAGGAGGTAGAGTCATGGATATCATTACTACACCCGCAGGTATAGAAATGCTGCTACGTTGGGGCCATTTTATGGCAGGAATTACCTGGATTGGGCTATTGTATTATTTTAATTTCATACAATCTGAATATTTCAAGGTTTCCACTGCAGATGCAAAACAGGATGTATTGCAGCATTTAGTACCTAAAGCTATCTGGTGGTTTCGCTGGGCAGCCATGGGTACTTTTTTGACAGGCGTTGGCATTATGGGCGCACGTGGTTCTGGTTTAAGCATTGATATTTATATTGGTGCATTGATGGGGACACTAATGTTTGCCAATGTCTGGTTGATTATCTGGCCAAATCAGAAGAATCTAATTGAATGGGCAACCTCTGCAGCATCAGGAGATGCACCTCCTTCTGACATTGCTGACGGTCAAGCAAAAGCTGGCCTGGCATCGAGAACCAACACATTGTTTTCAATTCCCATGTTGTTTTTTATGGGATCGTCTTCACATTTTCCTCATGAGTTTGGTCTGATTGCCTTGTTGCTATCACTGGTAATCATCGGTGTGATTGAATTTAATGCCGTTAAAAACCAATGGGGGCTGGGGCCAATGAAAAGCGTTAAGGGTGTGATTCATATGGGGCTTGCATTGACTGTTGTTTTGGTCGCTGTTCTGGAATTGTTAACTTAACAAGCTGTAATCAGTATTAGCCTGCTTTGAATTTGTTGAAGGTCTCGCTAACGAGTGCATTACGATTTTGTATAGTGGTCTCGATGACCCGCTGGGCATTATTGTCTCGCACTTGATGAGATCTTCAATAGATTCTTACAACAGGCCTTGAATGCTGTCATTCCCGATTCTTGATTTTCCTTTGAAATGCAAGAAATACTAATTCTAGGTCATGGCTATGTTGGCAGTGCTTTGGCTTCCAGGTTACCGCATGCATTGTTTACCAGTAGCTCGCTGGAAAAAGCGAAAAGCAACGCTGGAATTTATTTTAATCTGAATGATCGCGACAGCTGGAAAAGCCTTCCTGAAGTCAATACAGTCATCTGGACATTTGCTGCTACACCCTTAGATCTGGTAAAAGAATTTTATCAGGACAGGCTGCAACATTGTGAAAATCTCTTGGTTTATGCCAGCACTTCCTGTTATCAGCTCTCTGGTGAAGAAGATCTGGTTACAGAAGAATACCCACTTAGTTATGTCAAACCTCGTGTTGCAGGTGAAGAATACTTGCGAAAACACAATGCGGCAATATTGGTTCTAAGCGGGATTTATGGACCAGAAAGACAACCGATTAATTGGTTGCGCAAAGGTCTTATTCGTTCACTTCAAAAAACAGTTAACCTGATTCATCGTGATGATATTGTCGATATCACCTGTTATTTATTAGAGGAAAATAGTGTTCCGTATGGAGAACGATTAAATATCAGTGATGGTAGACCTCGGCGCTGGTTAGAAATTGCAGACTATTATGCGATTCAAATTGAAGACGTTACTGGAGACAATAAACAGGGTAGCAAGTCAGTCAGCAATGAAAAACTACGCCAGTTATTGCCAAACAGTTTTGAATTTCAAAAACTGTTTTAACGACAGGGTTCTAATCGGGAATTGCGTTCTCTTTACACATGAAAATTGAGCGTTTTGTGTGCGTGATACTTTGCTACTATTGGACAAAATAGAGGGCAACTGAGTTACGATAGAGGGTGGCTTTACAGATTAATGCATTGCTTATACACAGCAAGTGTTTGCTCCACACAATGTTGGGCTGAGAAACCCTGATCAAATCTTTTGCGGGCACGTTGACCAGCTTCAGTAAGCTGCTCTGGATGTTGCTGTAGGTCAATTAACTTTTGTGCCAATGCATTAGCATCGCCTGCTGGAACATACCAGCCATTTTCAGCATCACCGATTACCCAGGTCATTCCCGATCCTTCGATATCGCTAACAATCGATGGTTTTCCGTAATACATTGCTTCCAGCAAAACTAGCCCGAAGGCTTCGGTGCGTAACGTCGAGGGTAGGCAGAATACATCACAATTCGCCAGTAATGCATTCAAAATCAGTTCTGACTGGTGTCCCAATAACTTGACCCGTGCTGATAAACCAGTGTCGATTACTTGTTGCTCCAGTGCCTCTTTCAATTCGCCCTCACCAACAATCAAGGCGCTGACACTGGCAGTACTGACTGGTATTTTAGCAACCGCATCAATCAGTAAATCATGACCTTTATAATGGGTTAGGCGACCGATGCAGAGTACCCGCAGCGGGTGATCGCCCTGCGCTCCTGTATTCCACAATTTACGTGCTTTTTCATGCAGGGAACTGGTCATTTGCGGCATGCGTGCTTCATTAAGCGTTAGCGGGATGACACTACATTTTTGCAAATAAGGCTTAAGCGTATTACTGCTTTTTAGATAATTAGGTGATGTTGCAATAATTGCCTTGCTGCGTTTTAAAAGATACCACTCGAAAGGGCGATACAGCTTGTATGCTAACGCAAGCATTGGTTTGTCGGCAGGGAACACAACATCTGAGTGCCAATGGATTACCCAGGGAATACGCCTTGCAATAACCAGAAATATTAAAAAAAATGCCGATGTATTCGGTAAATGAATATCAAGCACATCAGGTTGAAAAGACTTGATCAGCTTGTTAAGCTGCCCTCGAAATCCCGGACTGATTGGAGCAAACAATAGTTGTCCATAACTACGTACTCGCACAATCAAGCTGCTATTAATCGTCTCTTGTTCAGGTAGTTCACTGCGACTGTGGTCATGCACGATTGCTGCACACTCAATTCCTTGTGCAGTGGATTCATCCAGTAGATCTGCCAGAAAATTTTCCATGCCGCCTGCAAATGGAGGGAAATACTTTCCGATGTGTAATACCCGCATCTGTGATACCAAGGCTGTTAACAAAGAGTTATTATACCTGTAGCCAGTCGATTGGTATTAAGAAATATGAGGGTGAACGAAATGATCTGGACATTCAAAATCGAATTGATACTTGGTTATCTCGCAGAAGAGGAATGGATATGTGTCATTGAAATCGATTGCTCTTCAACATTAGAAGAGCTTCACTTTGCAATACAGGATGCCGTTGGATTCGATAACGACCACTTATACGAGTTTTACATAGCAAGAACTGAAAGAAGTCGTGATCGCGTCAGATTTGATGATGAAAACGAAGAGATTTACGAATTGACTTTAGACGATCTCTATCCACTCGATAAAGGGAAGAAGTTTTTCTACTTGTTTGATTACGGTGATCACTGGTTATTCAATCTATCCAAAAGTCGCAAAAAATCACAACAACCAGAAAAAGATATCAAGTACCCAAGGATCATTGAAAAAACCGGAAAAAACCCAGAGCAATATCCAGAGTGGGAAGAATAAAATTTTACTTAGAATCTGTTTTTAGAAAATGCGGTATTTAAATGCTTCTTTGCACCACACCCTGGAAGACGCTGATATTGAGCTTTCTGATTCTGTCACTGATTTTTAATAGCAATTAACTGTATTTTTACAACAATGAGTAGTATGAAATGATACAAAGCAAGATTTCAATTTATAACGTCAATATAATCAAGGTACTGATGATTTGTATTGTCGTGTTACTGGGTAGTTGTGCTTCTGACCATAAACGCCTCGTGCCAGCCAACCAGGTAACGCAAACCAACACAGCCAAACAGTCAAAAATTACACTGCTGCCACCAGCAGCGGCTATTGCCAGCGCACACCCTCTGGCAACTCAGGCAGGAATTGAAATACTTGCCCAAGGCGGAAATGCCTTTGATGCTGCAATTACGGTTGCGGCCGTATTAGCAGTGGTTGAACCTTCCGGCTCAGGATTAGGTGGCGGCGCTTTCTGGTTGTTACATCGTGCATCAGATAACAAACAAGTGATGCTTGATAGTCGAGAAACTGCGCCAATGGCTGCGCATCGTGATCTCTATCTGGATAAAAACGGGCAGGTGGAAAGCCAAAAGTCTCTGGATGGCGCGCTTGCTGCAGGAATACCTGGTGTTCCTGCAGCAATGGTTTACCTGGCGGAACACTATGGACAACTTCCTCTATCCAGTACTCTAGCGCCAGCCATTAACCTTGCGCGAGGCGGATTTATCGTTGATGACCACTTGCTGCGATTACTGAAAATGCGCAAAGAGGCCCTACTTGCTTCAACTGGAACAGCCAGTATTTTCCTCGACAAAGGTCGAGTGCCAGCACCTGGAACTCGTTTGGTTCAAATTGATCTGGCTAACACATTAAGTGCACTTGCCAAGCAAGGACATGCCGGGTTTTACTCCGGTGAAATTGCTGAAAAACTGGTTGCTGGGGTTCAAAGCGGGGGAGGAATCTGGAGTCTTGAGGATTTATCCAGCTATAAAGTTGTTGAGCGTGAACCAATTATTGGGGAGTATCAAGGCGTGCGTATAGTCAGCGCTGCACCGCCATCATCAGGCGGCTTGGTCTTAATGGAAACGCTAAATATTCTAGCGGGTTATCCACTGGAGCAACTTGATTCTGCTGCCCGCATGCACTTGATTGTAGAAGCATGGAAGCGTGCTTATCGGGATCGTGCTGAATACATGGGCGACCCCGATTTTGTGACCATGCCAACCGAACGCCTGTTAAGTCAGGACTATGCCAATGCCTTAAAAACCACCATCCGCGACAATCTGGCATTACCCAGCAAATACCTGGCGGCACCGCAATCAGAACAACCTCAAGGTAATAATACAACTCATTTCTCAGTGCTGGACAAACACGGCAATCGGGTTGCAACAACCTTGAGTATTAATTATCCATTTGGTTCTGGCTTTATCGCAGAAGGAACCGGTGTGTTACTTAACGATGAAATGGATGATTTTGCGGCCTCTGCAGAATCACAAAATGTATACGGATTGGTGGGCGGTGATGCAAATTCCATTGCACCAGGTAAGCGCATGTTATCGAGCATGACGCCCACATTTTTTGAAAGCAAAGATCGTATCGCAATTGTCGGCACACCAGGTGGTAGCCGGATTATTACCATGGTGTGTCTGGCTTTACTTGATTTTGTTGAAGGCCACACGCCTGATTCCTGGGTTAGTGTGCCACGTTTCCATCATCAATTTATTCCCGACCAGATTCAATATGAACCGGATGCGCTAAGCACAGCAGAAATTCAAGCATTACAACAACGCGGTCATATCCTCAAAGCATCGAATCGGCACTACGGCAATATGCATGCGATAGAGTGGAACCAAACATTGAATACAGTCAAAGCAGCCAGCGATCCACGCGGGATTGGTTTGGCTGTCGTGAAGTCATTGACGGTAAAATAATCTTGCAAGATTATTTTACGCTCGAATCATCAACCATCCATGTTTGGCAGGTTGATTTAGAACTAATGGACAGTGATTATCAACAGCTAAAAGACACTCTCAACCCGGAAGAACAACAGCGTCTACAACGTTATACACATCAGCAAGCACAACAACAATTTTTAGCAACACGCGGGCGACTAAAACAACTGCTGGCTGGCTATCTGGAAATCCCACCCAGTTCCATAAAATTTGAACTGGGAGAACACGGCAAACCTAGACTTGCTGGAACCATGATTGATTGCGGCTTAGTTTTTAATGTATCGCATTCAGGAACAGTGGCATTGATAGCTATCAGTAACAATCGCGCCCTGGGTATCGATGTAGAAAAAATTAATAGCAGACACAATCTTCAAGGCATGGTGCAACGCTGCTTTTCTCATCAAGAACAAAATAATTGGAATCAATTGGCAGAGCCTCTTAAAACCAATCAATTCTATGCCTATTGGTGTGCCAAAGAAGCCTTTCTTAAAGCAACAGGACGAGGGCTGGCGCTAGGTATGCAACACTGTGTTGTGGATCTTGATACACCTAGTTATATCAGCTTACCGGAATCGTATCAAACCAGTGATTGGCAGTTACAGCATATTGATGTGGGGAATGATTATCGGGCATTTGTTGTCGGGAGTGGTGACACTATTTCCGTTATTAATAAACAGTTCAAGGAGGGTAAGCTGTAAAAAACATCTGACGTCAGATTAAGTTTTGTATGCATGAGTTCTCGTATAAATACTCAGCAATTGATTATTCATCATCAATTGCTGAATAGAGAACAAATATCTTGCATTAACATGTTGTTTTGATTAAGCGGTGATCTCATCGGTTCGATGTTACATGCGATGAGATCACGGCTCTGTTAACACTATAGGGTGCCCCCATTCATACCTATAACAATGGGATGTCTGGTTTTAATATTTACTGCCTGGTTCAAATGTTAATGGTTGAACCCGATTATTGACTAACTGCTGAAGCCCTTCATTAAGTGTAAATGTTCCATCGGGCTGATGACTAAAGTTGATTGATTCAGCAATTTGATCGATGTGCCCTGAGGGTCCAATTATTTTTAATAACGGTAAGACGAGGTTTGTATTTGAGTACAATGCTGTTGCAGTGGATGGTTTTGTCGTCATAGCAACAGAACCTTCAAGTTTAAATCTAATGATGTTTGGATCAGGGTCAGCAACATGCTTCAGCCTTGCATTGTAAAAGCCGTCTATAGTCGTAAACCTAAGTTCCACACGTGGAATTGTTAATATTCCAGTGCTAACATCAAAGGAGGGGATTTCGCCGTAAAATGCTTGAACTGCGATCTTGTCTATTCGACTCGGAGTCAAACCTTGAGAAGTATAGCGACTCTTGTTGCAGTAATTCATGATTGATTGTTCATCATAATCAGTGAAGTAAGAGTTACCTTGAACTTCTGTACCTTGAAAAATATCAGGGTCATTAAATATATCGAGGGTAGCTAAGCAAGTAGGAGAGTTTATAAAAGCATCAGATCTATTATTTCCGTGAGACATACCTAACACATGGCCAAATTCATGAACAGCAGTAGTCTTTATGCATTGTGCGATACTGTTGTTACATAACTCCAGAAGACCATTACTACCATCTCCTCTTGTGAATATAGAATAAGTGTCATTTAATACTACTTCATGGCGAAAAGCCCTTAAGCTTGTTCCAAGTGCGGTAACATACGGTGATTTCAAAGCGGGTTCTGCTGGGTGTGCCTCATCAGCCACTCTGATCTTCACAGAAAATCTATCAGCTGCTCCGCACTCTTCCCAACCAGTAAAATCAACTAGCGAAAACCCCCTGTTTCTATCAATGCTTAGCCCCTCCCATGCATTTTTAACCGCTGCTTTAACACTTATACGGAAAGCAGGCGAGGATTCGTTTAAGTCTTTCCAGCATACTGGTATTTTATGTGTCCCTGTAGTTGGATCAATCTCCCAAAGGTGACTGTCTCTAAAGAACGCTTTATCCTCCCGAGTACCCATCGGTCTGGCATCATTCTCCTGAACTGTTTCAGCTTGAGCGCCAATTGGTATGAGAAGTAAAGAGATAAGAAAAATGAAAAAATAACGAACAAGCTGTGTATGATTTGTTTTCAAAATTAACTCCTAATTAAGTAGTGTTATTAGTTTTCTATAACTTTTTTGTTTACGAATGGTTGTTAGCCTGGTTTCGTAAATATCAGGTAGCTATTACTTATATGAATACATGTTCCGATTGATTCGACCTCCTTTGTTGTGACCAGTTACTTTGGGTGTTAAATCCAATATGGTCTTTCAGCGACATACTGATTTTTGTTGTGGTTTCGGAAGGGACTATGATTCTTATAATTATAAAAACGCATCATGCATGTTCATGCGGAACTATAACATGTTGATTATTATGCAAGCAATACACATGCCTATTTCTATGTGTCGAAGCTAGCAAACCAGGAAATTAATATTTCATGGTCTTTTGTATGAGACATCGTGTGTTAAATAACGCTGTCTGTGTGTGATACAGCGCATTTTTGTCGCCACACGCAACTTTGGCATGTTAAGGACGGGCAGCAATTTTCTTGACTCGGAAGAAGGAAATGGTCTTTTAAGACCAGTTGATCTGTACACTTTCTAAAACATCAGGAGGAATATTTCTACATAAAACGTTACACTAATATAGCGATTGTTCTTGCAAAGATGTTTTTACAAAAAATGATTCTTGTAAACTTAGTTTGTAAGCAGCATTCGATGGGCTTTGTATGCTCTTTGTGAACAGCATATAAAGTATGATTAAAATTAACAATTATGAGAGTAGAGCAGATGAAAAAAACATTACCAAAATTGTCTGGTGTTACCTTGGCGCTAGCAGCAGCAAGTCTTCTGCCTGGTTGCGCAACAAACAGCTCAAGTTCAGATGCCACACTTGATTTAGCTAATTCAGTTAATTTGGTGCAATGCAGTGGTGTTAATACATGTAACGGTCATAATGACTGTAAAAGTGCGAAAAATGCTTGTGCAGGTCATGCAGCCTGCAAAAGTCAGGGTTTTGTTCTGATGCCTACAAAAGCTTGTGGTGACGTCGGTGGCTCAATCACTGGAGAATCAGATCAAGCGGTTTCCACTGCTGATTTGACCCAATGTTCAGGCGTTAATCAATGCAAAGGTCACAATGATTGTAAGTCGGCAAATAATTCCTGCGCAGGCCATGCTTCATGTAAAGGTCAGGGTTTTGTGAGCACGACCAAAAAATCTTGTGATGACATTGGTGGTACTAGTTAAGCTGTCGTTAGTTTAGAAGCTGTCTGGTCAAAAAAAGTCGACGCGAAAAGTTCTTGAATTGAGGGTATTTTTTCGATGGTTCGAGGTGATTTGTATTGCTATTTCACGAGATGCATTGGAGAGAAGCACCAGTATCAAGCGCTTTGCAGCCAACTTGTTTGTGATCGGATAGCTTCGATGGCATAACAGCCTGTTCGGTATCTCCTGTATACAAGAGATACCGTATGCACTTTAAGCTGTAGTAGAACACAAATCGATGAACGAACATTTTTTAGGTTTTGGTTTGGGGTTGCGAACCGATCATTATGAGGATGTGCTGACACAATTGCCAGATGTCGACTGGTTTGAAGTCTGTTCAGAAAATTTCATGGTCGCAGGTGGGAAACCACGTTACTATCTGGATGCTATCAAGGAGCGTTATCCCATTGTTATGCATGGGGTTTCTTTGTCCATTGGCAGCAGTGATCCGCTCAACAAAAGTTACTTGCAACAACTCAAAACTTTGATCAATCATGTTCAGCCAGAATGGGTATCCGATCATTTATGCTGGACAAGTCATGCACAGACTAACAGCCACGACTTGTTGCCTTTGCCTTATACCGATGAAGCGATCGAGCATGTGGTTGAACGAGTCAAGCAGGTACAGGATTACCTGGGCAGGCAGTTATTACTGGAGAATGTATCTAGTTATCTCAGCTATAAAGACTCTCACTACGATGAGTGGACTTTTTTAAACACGATTGCCGAACAGGCAGACTGCCTGATTCTACTGGATATTAATAACATCTATGTGAGTGCGCGTAATCATGGCTTTGAGTCCGTTGATTATTTGCAAGGCATCAACAAAAAGCGCGTGCGCCAATTCCATCTGGCAGGCCATAGTGACAATGGTGATTATGTCATTGATACACATGACCATGATGTCTGTCAGGCTGTATGGACATTGTACGCTCAGGCTTTACAACGTTTTGGTGGTATTTCAACCATGATTGAACGTGATGCCAATATCCCGGCGTTTACTGAGCTTTATGCAGAGTTACAGCAAGCAAAACAAATCGCCTATCAAAGCCTGCCCGAACTGGAATCAGCACAAGCCACTGAAATTGTATAATGCCCAACCTTGCCGAATTACAGCAACAGTTTATGCAAGTCTTGCAAGGTGATAATCCAACTGATTTTGCTGATGCTGTTGTTACACAAGGGCGCGTTAGTACCCTCACTAGAATTGATATCTACCTTAATGCCTATCATCTGAGACTAAAAGAAAGTGTTGAAATCGATCATGAAATCCTCGGCTTTTATCTTGGGGATGAGCTGTTCGACAAAATGGTCACGGGTTATATTGCAGCTTTCCCATCACAGCAAACCTCACTTCGCTATTTTTCTGAACAACTCCCCATTTTTTTGGCTAACACGACACCTTTCAGTGAGCATCCTGTATTGGCTGAATTGGCACGTTTTGAACGCTATTTATTAACTGCATTCGATGCGTCAGATGCTCAGGCTGCGAGTGCTGCCATGCTTAGCCAGATACCGGCACAAGACTGGCCGCAACTACATTTTCGTTTACACCCCAGCGTACAGCGTTATCAAGGCGACTGGAATGCAGTAGAAATATGGCAAGCACTTAAGCAAAAACAAACCCCACCAGCTGCGAGCAAGCTTGAGCAATACTGGTTGATTTGGCGCAATGTCGAACGACTGACTGAATTTAGCTCACTTAATATTTGTGAGAAAGTCATGCTGGAAGGTATGATTAAAGGACTTGACTATGCCGATTTGTGTGAGCAATTAGCGAACGATTTGCCGATAGAGGATGTTAGCAAGGACTCGGTGCAATGTTTGGTCAATTGGCTGAATCTCGGCATTATTAGCAAGTTGTCTATTGACCCTGAGGTGTTGACGTTGCAAACCTGACTCGCAGGTGGTTTTGAATTTATGTTTAAAAACCAGTCATTTTATTCTTGTTCCTAAATTCCCCATCTTGACAAAATATCAAGAAATTGAGAAGTCTTGTTGTCTTCTCATAAAATAACAAATCACTTTACTCTAATTCAATACAGGACTAAAATAGTCCTGTATTGAATTTTTGGCTAAACTTTATGCTCAGAATCAGCAAATTGACCGATTACTCGACTGTTATTCTCGGTGAGATGGCACGCAGTAAAACACTCACATTTACAACTGCAGAGTTAGCTGCTTCTACAGGAATAGCTCAGCCCACTGTTAGTAAAGTGCTAAAACTGCTTGGCAAATCCTCGCTCGTGCTTTCTATTCGAGGCTCGAATGGAGGTTACCAGTTAGCCGATAAACCAGAGCAAATTTCAGTTGCACAGATCATCAGTGCAATGGAAGGGCCCATCGGTATTACTGAGTGTTGTACGACCAGCGAAACTTGTGATCATGTGTCGCATTGCCATATTAGTGGCAACTGGGGTGTGATTAATCGTGCAATTGAAACAACATTGCAAACCATTAGTCTGGCAGATCTTGTTAGCCCTGTGTCAGCATTAGTTGAAATGACTGTTTCAGTTGACAGCAGCGCGATGGTTCAATCTAGCCGTTAGCCTGGTTTTTACAGAGAATGATGATGACTACAGAAATACAAGCTTCAGAACAGGCAATTGTCGACGATCTACCGATTGAAAATCAGCAAATCCACGACATTATTGATGCTGATTATGCTCCGGGATTTGTGACTGATGTTGAATCAGATTCCTTCCCGCCCGGGTTAAATGAAGACGTGGTGCGTGCCATTTCGGCTAAGAAAAACGAGCCTGAATGGATGACTGAATGGCGACTGAAAGCCTTTCGTATCTGGCAAAAAATGACACCACCAGACTGGGCAAAAGTTAATTTTCCACCAATTGATTTTCAGTCAATCAGCTATTACTCAGCGCCGAAGGCAATGAAAGACCAACCACAAAGTCTTGACGAGGTTGATCCTAAACTACTGGAAACCTATAAAAAACTGGGCATTCCTCTGCATGAACAAGGGCGCTTGGCTGGCGTTGCCGTTGATGCAGTGTTTGATAGTGTTTCAGTGGCAACCACATTCAAAGGCAAACTTGCTGACGCAGGTGTGATTTTTTGCCCGATCTCGGAAGCGATCAGAGAGCATCCAGAACTGGTGCGTGAATACCTTGGTTCGGTTGTATCGCTGTCGGATAATTTCTTTTCGGCTTTAAATGCAGCTGTATTTTCGGATGGCTCTTTCGTGTTTATTCCGAAAGGTGTGCGATGCCCAATGGAATTATCCACGTATTTTCGTATCAACGCAGCCAATACCGGACAATTTGAGCGCACCTTGATTATTGCCGAGGAGGGCAGTCATGTCAGTTATCTTGAGGGTTGCACAGCGCCGATGCGCGATGAAAATCAACTGCATGCAGCGGTTGTTGAACTGGTGACGCTGAAAGATGCTGAAATAAAATACTCAACCGTACAGAACTGGTATCCGGGTGATGCCGAAGGCAAAGGCGGTATTTACAACTTTGTCACCAAACGCGGTGAATGTCGCGGCGATAACTCGAAGATATCCTGGACTCAGGTTGAGACTGGCTCAGCAATTACCTGGAAATATCCAAGTTGCGTATTGACTGGTGACAACTCAATTGGCGAATTTTATTCTGTTGCTGTTACCAATAATTATCAACAAGCAGATACCGGGTCAAAAATGATCCATATCGGTAAAAATACAAGTAGCACAATTATTGCCAAAGGTATTTCCGCAGGCAAATCGCAAAGCACGTATCGCGGTTTGGTAAAGATGATGAAAAACGCCAGCAACGCACGTAATTTTACCCAATGTGATTCTTTGCTGATTGGCGACCAATGCGGGGCGCATACCTTCCCGTATATTGAAGTGCGTCAGCCCAGTTCAAAGGTTGAGCACGAAGCATCGACCTCGAAAATCGGCGAAGACCAATTGTTCTATTTACAACAACGCGGCTTGTCCGCTGAAGATGCCGTATCCCTGATAGTGAATGGCTTCTGCAAGGAAGTTTTCAAAGAATTGCCAATGGAGTTTGCCGTTGAAGCGCAAGCCTTGTTGGGTGTTAGCCTGGAAGGCAGTGTTGGCTAGATAAAGTCGTAGGTTGGGTTAGTTGCGCAAACCATAATGGTTTGAATCACCAACAGACTATGAGCGCACCGTAACCCAACAGCAGTACTAGTTTTCACCCGAACAAAGCGTTCTAAATTAATGAGAAAAATATAGCCATGCTGGAAATCCAGAATTTACACACATCAATCAATGACAAGCCCATTCTTAATGGGATTGACCTCAAAGTAAACGCCGGAGAGGTACATGCCATTATGGGGCCAAACGGTTCCGGTAAAAGCACCACCGCTTATGTGCTTGCAGGTCGAGAAGGCTATAAGGTTACACAAGGCAGTGCCACATTTGATAGCAAAAATCTATTGGATATGGAACCGGAGATTCGAACCCGTGAAGGCTTGTTTCTGGGGTTTCAATATCCGGTTGAAATACCGGGTGTGACCAATATGTATATGTTAAAAGCGGCACTGAATGCGATTCGTAACCATCGTGGTGAAGGCGAGCTGGATGCAATCGATTTTTTGCAGTTCGTGAAAGAAAAGGCCAAGCAACTCAATATTGACGACAAGTTTCTCTATCGCGATGTCAATGTCGGATTTTCTGGTGGCGAGAAGAAGCGCAATGAAATCCTGCAAATGGCGGTGCTAGAACCGCGACTGGTGGTACTGGATGAAATTGATTCCGGGTTGGATATCGATGCGCTGAAAATTGTTTCAGAAGGCATTAATGCGCTACGTTCGCCAGATCGAGCCTTTGTGATTGTCACCCATTACAAACGACTACTGGATTATATTCAGCCAGATTTCGTCCACGTATTATCCGAGGGACGCATTGTTAAATCTGGTGACATCAGTCTTGCTGATGAGTTAGAGGAACAAGGTTACGGATGGATTGAAGAGGTACCAGCAGCACAAACAGGAATCGCAGGCTAATGGATATTGTCGATACCACAATGGATCAATTCCACCAGCAATTCGGTATTGCCAGTGATCAACTGAGCGGACACAACTTGCCTTGGTTACAACAGAAACGCCAACAAGCACTGAATGTTTATACAGCGCTGGGATTACCTGGACGCAAAGATGAAGAGTGGCGTTATACCCAGGTTCGTGAGATTCAACAACACGGCTTCAAAACCGTCACTGCTCCTGGTTTGGTGGATGCACAGCAAATTCTCAAGCATCAATTGTCAGACGCAATTGTACTGGTTTTCGTTGATGGATTTTATCAGGCTAATTTGTCCAAACGGGATGATGTTCCTGATGGAGTGGTAATTTGTAATCTTGCCACGGCTTTGCAACAGCATGGAGAACTGGTTGAAGCCAATCTGGATTCCACAAATCCGAACGGTCAGGGTTTTTCATGTTTAAATACAGCGTTTTTTAATGACGGAGTTTTCATTCATTTCCCAGCTGATATGCGTATTGAAAAGCCAATACAGCTTATCTTTTATGGAGCAACAGCGGACGCAATAATTACCCCGCGTAACCTGATTGTTGCAGAACACAATTCAAGCTGCCGGATTTCTGAAATCTGGACAGGCACAGATCAGCCACGTTTTTGTAACGCAATCACTGAGGTAATTGCTGCCGATGGCGCAATAGTGGAAATCGATAAAATCCAGGATGAGGGCAATCACACCTATCATATCAGCAGCACATTCAGCCAGTTGGGCGAGAATGCTGTTGTCACCCATCGAAATTTTAATTTTGGTGGGCGTTTGGTACGCAATGATATTCATACCAAACTTGGTCAAAGTGCAGCTTGCCATCAGTTTGGATTGACCCTTGTCAATCAATCGCAACACGTTGATAACCACTTGCGAATTGACCATAACCTGCCGGATACAGTGAGTCGCATCAATTATAAAAATATTGCCGATGACAAATCTCGCGCAGTCTTTCAAGGGCGCATTGTTGTCCACAAAGATGCGCAGAAAACCGATTCCAATATGAGTAACAAGAATCTGTTGCTGTCAGACGATGCAATTATTTATACCAAACCGCAACTGGAAATTGATGCCGATGATGTGCAATGCGCACACGGTGTTACCGTCGGTGAGCTGGAACAATCCGCGCTGTTTTATTTGCGCAGCCGAGGCATTGATGAAGTGACAGCGCGCAACATTTTAACCTTTGGTTTTGCAAAAGAACTGCTGGAAACCATCGAGTCTACTGAATTAAAAACCATGGTATTAACTAAATTATTAGAGCGTTTTCCACAAGCAAGCATTCGGGCGGACTGGTTATGAGTAGCACTGCTAACGTAACCCGACCATCCGCTTTTGATGTGCAGGCTTTGCGCAACGATTTTCCGATTTTGACGCAAACAGTACGTGGCAAGCCGCTAGTTTATCTGGATAATGCTGCCACCACTCAAAAACCACAATGTGTGATTGATGCGATCAGCAAGTTTTACCAAAATGACTATTCCAATGTCCATCGCGGTGTTCACACGTTAAGCGAACAGGCAACTATAGCTTACGAGAATGTGCGCAAAAAAGCCCGGAAACACTTCAATGCTGCAAGTGAAAAGGAAATCATCTTCGTGCGTGGCGCAACAGAAGCCATCAATCTGGTTGCACAGAGTTATGGGGGCAGCTATATCAAAGCGGGTGATGAAATTCTCATCAGCGCGATGGAGCATCATTCCAATATTGTACCCTGGCAAATACTCTGCAAACAATCCGGTGCAATTCTCAAAGTCATCCCGATTAACCAACAAGGTGAGCTGGATCTGGAGCAGTTTGAGCAACTCCTTAGTCCGCAAACACGATTACTAGCGCTATCGCACATGTCAAACGCACTGGGAACCATCAACCCGGTTAAACAAATGATCGCCCAAGCACATCAACACGGCATTCCAGTGTTACTGGATGGTGCGCAGGCTGCGCCACATATACAGGTTGATGTTCAGGATCTTGATTGTGATTTTTATGCAGCTTCCGGGCACAAGCTTTATGCACCAACTGGTATCGGCATTTTGTATGGCAAACAGCAATTATTGGAAGCCATGCCTCCTTGGCAAGGTGGTGGAGACATGATTCGTCGGGTAACGTTTGAAGAAACCGAATACGCACCACTGCCTTATAAGTTTGAAGCAGGTACACCGAGCATTGTCGATACCATTGGTTTAGGAGCAGCGCTTGATTATCTGAATACTATCGGGCTTGATGCAATAGCAAGTCACGAAGCAGAATTACTGGCTTACTGCCAACAACGCGCAACAGAAATACCTCAATTAAAACCAATTGGAACAGCTAGTGACAAAGGCGCTATTTTTTCATTTGTACTGGAGCGAGTGCATCCGCATGATATTGGTACGGCAATGGACCATTTAGGTATCGCCATTCGCGCTGGCCATCATTGTGCAATGCCAGTCATGGACTTTTATCAAGTTCCAGCAACCGCCCGTGCATCTTTCGGGTTATACAATACAATGGAAGAAGTCGATATGCTGATTGATGGAATCAAACAAGTGATTGAGGTGTTTGGCTAATGTTGCAAGACGAAATGCGCAACCTCTATCAAGAGGTAATATTTGACCACAATCGCAACCCGCGAAATTTTCATGTGATGGAAAATGCCAACCGTGTAGTCGATGGTTACAATCCTTTATGTGGCGACCGACTTACCCTGTATTTATCAATTGATGACGACGATATTATCAAAGATGCCAGTTTTCAGGGCGAGGGCTGTGCCATCTCCACAGCATCTGTTTCATTAATGACAGAAATGATTAAAGGTAAAACAATCGAACAAGCCGAACAGTTGTTTGAACAATTCCACAGTATCACCACCAGCCACGATGATGAAATCAAACTGGAAGAACTGGGAAAGCTGGCAGTGCTTGCCGGAGTGCGCGAATATCCCAGCCGGGTTAAATGTGCCACATTGCCCTGGCATACCATGAACGCAGCAGTCAAAAACGAAGCGACCTCGGTAACAACTGAATAGTTGTGACAAGGTGAGTACTTGGTTCGAATGTTCTATGATTTTCTCTAAATTTTCTGGTTTCAGTGTAATTGATCAAGTGGGCTATTCACCCCTTTGCCACCCTTGTTTAACACATGAGTGTAAATCATTGTAGTGCTCACATCACTATGTCCGAGCAACTCCTGTACAGTCCGAATATCGTAACCATTTTCAAGCAAATGTGTCGCAAAAGAATGGCGAAATGTATGACAACTTGCTGGTTTATTGATGTTGCTGGCACGCACTGCTTTTTTCACCGCCCGTTGCAAACGTTGCTCATTGATATGATGGCGGCGCATTTTATCCGAACGCGGATCAATTGATCGTTTGCTGGCAGGAAAAACATATTGCCAACCCCATTCTTTCGCGGCATTTGGATATTTACGTTCCAAAGCGTAAGGTAAAT
Source organism: Methylococcales bacterium (assembly GCA_965224565.1). Lineage (GTDB taxonomy): Bacteria > Pseudomonadota > Gammaproteobacteria > Methylococcales > DRLZ01 > DRLZ01. The sequence goes on from CBDCZN010000001.1 coordinate 1,253,005, forward strand.
ACACCTCACCAAACCCTCCAGACAAATCCTGTTGATGAATTAATCGTGTTTTTTCAAGGTGCAATCGTAATAGTTCAATCACTGATTGTGGTAGCATTGTCACACGATCTTTATCTCCTTTTCCGTTTCGGATCGTGAATTGCTCATAGTTAAAATCAATATCTTTTACACGCAACCGCACACATTCCATCAATCGCAGTCCAGCACCATATAATAGGCTAGCCATCAAATGTTCAACTCCATCTAAATGAGCAAGCAGCGATTGTACCTCGAGCGGTGAAAGTACAACAGGGAGTCGTTCCGGTATTTTTGACCGAGTTGCATTCAAATTAGCAAGCTCAATACCTAGCACCTCTTTATACAAGAACAACAAAGCGCTAAAAGCCTGGTTTTGAGTTGAACTAGCAACTTTTCGTTCAACAGCCAGATGGGTTAAAAACGCCTCAATCTCAGATTCAGACATTTCAGCAGGGTGTCGTTTATCGTGAAAAAGAATATAGCGACGAATCCAGTCCAAATAAACCTGTTCTGTGCGAATACTATAATGTTTGAGCCTGATTTTTTCTCTAACCTGATCCAGTAATCTTGGTTTTTCAATATTTTTGTGTTGTAACATGAGCGCTGTTTTTGTTGTTCTATTTATTGACGTATTATATTGATCTCTAGTAATATAATCAAATAGTTAAAAAATTATTTATGAATTAGATATCAGTATTGACGTAATATAATACTTCACTTGTGATATCTACAAAGCGTTAGAGATTCGTTTAACTTATAGTAGACTTTATTATGCATTTAAATAAACTAAGAAACCATTGAAAATACTGAGAGGATAAATAATGTCCCGGAATACCTTTGATGCCCAAGAAAACCTTTTAAAATGCCCTTATCATAACGCGCAATAATTTAATCAACAGTTTTAGTGGCTTTTAAAGAACGTATTCTTTTAGTTAACACATAAACATTAAAATAATAAGTTATGGAAGAAATTAAAATTATTGTTACCGGAGTTCTCTGTGGGTTAATAATAATCATTGGCTTTATGTGTCAGTACAAAACATTTATAAAACTAATATCTTCATTCGCTTGTAGCTGGAATACTGTTTTGGTCGAGATATTTTACATATCTTCATTTTTTGCTATTTTTGCTATTCCATTAAGAAGCTTCTATATTATGATTGGCTTCCCTGTATTTGAGTTTGGATTGTTTGGTCATATGGTGTTTTCCTTTGTGTGTTCTTTTATAGCAATTTTAATAATATACGTTTTTAATAATGATTATTATAATGAGTTTAATTTTGAAGTAGTGAATAATAATATATGGAATGTATCTTTCTTTTTTCCTCTTATTCTATCAATAGCTGTCATAATATTAACTTTGTTGGGGACAGTTGTGAGTTATACTTTATCAATAGTGGATGATAAAATCTCTCTTGATATAGGGTATTTAAAAAAAATTAATGTGGCTATTTTTATGCTATCAGTATTGTTTTTAGTTAAAACATTTTTTAGTTCAATTGTATTATCACTAACTTTAACTTGGTTTGTTTGGAATTTTTCTATGCATAATGAAATAGTGCTAGTTCCAATATTTTCTGCGGTTATAGACGTGATGGCGAGCAAGCTTCCTTCGTGGGTTGGATACTTATATGTAGTTTTAACAATTATCTATAGTATAACTATATTGTTTGTAATAAACCCTTTTGTACAAGAAAGTGATGATTTTGGGTAAACATAATAGCTCATACATAAATTGGAAAACTCTAACAAAACGCTCAAGCTGACGCTTGACCGCTCCCTTCTTTCGCTGCCGCTCCAGTCGGTCGCCGTCAAGCGCAGCTTAGCTTAGCGTTATACCCGCCGTGCATAGTTAAATTATCTTGTTTGTTATTAGAAGGCACAAAAATCATTGGTAACAATTGAAGCAAGATGAAGTGATAGGCTGTGGTTTTTAAAGGCGTCATTGAAGTACCGTTTAATCAACGGATGCATGAAAATATCTAACCGTGATTCCACCAAGAATTTTCTCAGAATATCCGAGTAATTCAAGGGTGCAATTAACGATTATCCTCTTCTGTATTGGTGTCAATAGAAGGTTTAGAAAAATAGCCAATCATGGTATAACAAGCAAATGCACCGGACGCCAAACAGCGGGATCGTTTTATCCAATGCTTCTGTGGCGACCGGTGATTTGCGGCGTTAGCTGTTAATAAAATGTCATCGTCGCAAATATAGGTTATCGAAATATTACCGTGTAAAACACAATTTATATTTACGGTGTATCAAGTTCTGTGGGGAAAATCTGTTGTTATTTACAGAATCGCACGGTGTTAAATTGCGGCCCAAGTCCAAGCTGAAAAGTTGGTAACTCATCCACACAATTTCTAATCGCAGCTTATCTTGCGTTGAAATGGCGAACTGGCTTTTAGTCCAAGTCTTACAAAATCAAGGTATTTGTATTCGAGAGAAAAGTAGTTAGAATGGTTGTTTTATAACCGAAATTAAATGTGCATGTATTTAAAGACCATGTTGTTTGGTTAAAACAGCTAACAAGGCGTTGCAGGTGACATTTGCCTGCGCCCTTCTTTCGCTACCGCTCCAGTCGGTTGCCGGCAAATGCCCCTGAACTTAGCGTTATGTATCAAAGACTCAAGGGCATTGTGTGTGTGTCAATGCATTTGTGTTGACTTGATTGTTCATTGTCAGCTTAGCTCTTTTCTCACTGAGAGCTGAGGAGCATTTCTAAAAAAATATCACGTTAATTTTTCTCGTATTCTTCGAGTCGTATTGTTATATCAAAACCTTTTTTTATTGCATATGAAACAACTCCGTTTGAATGTAATCGCACTTTTTGATTTAGTTTTAGGTTAGGGTAAAGTGGGTTTTCATAATAATCTAAATAATAAGCAAGTAAACGTATTACTGACTTTTTGGGTATTTTAGTCTCGTAGGCCTCCATAATCGTAGAGGAAACTACTAACATTGCAAAAGCTCGAACAATTTTTTTTGTATCAACACCAGCTGTATTATCCTCAGCGTAAGGTTTCCTACGACTATCTAGGAATAATGCAGTCAGTGGTATAAGTACAATTACTGCTAGAATTATTGGTTTGTCAATTTTTTCTAAACCGTTAATATTTGACAGGAAAAACGCTATAATAATTAGCCCCGAAATATTTAAAAACGATGAAAAAATAAGTTTAAGAAAATCTGTTAAAAATTTCCAGAATAAATATAAAAGTGATGAAAGTGCTAATATTATGCTTATTACATATATATGGATGAGGGGAATTATTGTTAAAATAGTTAGGTCGAAATCTTGTGGTGGCAATCCTATTTCTGAAGAAACTAGGTGACGTGCAATAAAAAAAGAGAAGGGCGAAACTGCAATGTTAAATATAACTGTCTTTATTATGTTGATAGGCTTTTTGTCAAATATTAATATGAAATTACTAACAAACAGAAAAAAACCAAAAAAAATAAATATTAGTCCTATATATAACGTTATTTCTGTTTCGGGCTTTTGATTAGATGAAGAGAGTATTTGTATGAAAAAAAATATAAAGCCCAAAGCATAAAAAGAATTTTCCGCGTCTTTAAAGATACTTTTTATTTTGTTTTTAACGAAACTTATTACTTTTTCTAATAATGAGTTGCTGGTCATTTTTTTACAATTTTGTCACAGTAAGAAATATCATATGGGCGTATATTGAAGCGCAATTATTACTTGAATTGATTCATAATAGAACAATAAAGAACTATGTACAGTCTGTATCCGGTTTGTACAATTAGAGATTAACTTTATAGCCTAGATCAAAAATTTTATTGGAAATAATCAGTATAACTTGATTGTATTAGGTATATCATACATAACCATTGCTTCCAGTTGACCGTAAAAAGCGTCACAAATTTTGCAAAAAGACGCAAAATTTCCGCCCCTTTTTACGTCAACTGAAGCAGGCGTTATGTGTCAACGTAGAAATATCTACTAGACTTAGGTGCAAACAATGTAAAAAAGGATGCACCTTGAAAAACAATAAAAAATTAAAAATCTTTATTAGCTATTCTCATCTTGATGAAGATGATATAAATGAAATTGGGTATCTAGTATACTCAACCATCCACAACATGTAGTATCTAGCGATGGAAGAGCAAAGGCATCCGGTTTGTAACGTTGACTATCCTGGAACATTCCAGGAATTTGATAAGTGGTTTAGCACCGAAGAGGCTTGCCTTGCATATATTTTGACACTCAGGTGGCCTCAAGGTTTTTGTTGCCCTTCTTGCGGAGTTTTTGAAGAAAACCCGTCGATTATGGGCAGGGGTCTTTTTCTGTGCCGCAAATGCAAACGGCAAACATCCATTACTGCTGGAACATTGTTTCACAAAACACACAAGCCGCTGATGACCTGGTTCCTTGCTATCTGGTTTGTAACGAGCCAAAAGAATGGAGCCAGCGCACTTGGACTGAAGCGTGTTCTTGGTCTTGGCAGTTACGATACTGCATGGACCTGGATGCATAAATTGCGTCGAGCAATGATACGTCCTGGTCGCGACCATCTAACAGGCGCTGTCGAAGTCGATGAAACCTATGTTGGAGGCGTAGGAAAAAAAATCAGAGGTCGTGGTGCCCGAGCGTAAAGTGATTGTTGCTATTGCCGCTGAAGCCAGAGGGAAAGGCTCAGGCCGAATACGAATGTCTATGATTCGAGATGTGTCGGCGAACAGTCTTCATCAGTTTGTTTCGGATAATGTTGAAAAAGGTGCGGCAGTTCGCACGGATGGATGGAAAGGATATATCGGTATTGAAGACGTTGGCTATAAGCATATTGTAAGCAATATTACCGCAAGTGGTGATCCTGCACATGTCGTCATGCCTCGTGTCCATAGAGTTGCATCCTTATTTGATCGTTGGTGGCTTGGAACTCATCAAGGAGCTATACGTCCGGTGCAACTTGCTTATTATCTTGATGAGTTTACATTCAGGTTCAATCGCCGAAATTCAAAAGCGCGTGGCTTGCTCTTCTATTGCTTGATGGAGCATGCGGTAGAATGCGCGCCGGTGCCTCGCCCTAAAATAATTGGTGGTGAACCACAACATATGGTAGTTGGTTGAGTAAACTGGATACCCATTTAAATGAATTTCGAAAACATACTTCCCCACTGGATGATTTAATAGACTCTTGGTACGACCGACAGATCTTAGCAGGACAGAACCTTCAAAATACAATAGATTCTAATTTAGGAAATGCCGATATAATTTGCTTATTTATCTCGGCTAATTTTCTTGACTCATTTGCTTGTCGTCAAGAAAAAATAACTGCTTTAAAATTAAAGGAAACAAAAGGGATTTCTGTTGTTCCAATAATATTGTCAAAATGTGCTTGGTTAGATGACAATAAACTTTCTTCATTATTGGCTTTGCCTACTGATGGTAAAGCTGTAGAAGACTATGATAAATCAAATCATGCATGGCACACCGTATATGAAAAATTAAAATTGGTAATTAATGAAGGGCTTCAAATTAAAAAATTAGAGTTTACAGAGCAATTTTATGAATTCCTAAAAAGTGCAGAAATGTTAACAAAGGCTCATTCAAAAAAAGAGAGAGTCATTTTAGATGATGTATTTGTATATCCTGAATTAGAAAAATATGATGATGTAAGAGAGTATGAAAAAAAGGAGACAGCAGAAAATCTAATAGAAGATTTTTGTAAATACTCAAAGGTTCTTATCGCAGGAGAAAACCAGTCTGGAAAAACGACCTTATGTAAACAAATAATTCTCAGACTAAGAGAGAATAATTTTATTCCAGTTTACTTGTCTGATAAAAACAAACAATATCAGGGGAAGATAGAAAACAAAATATCTACAGCATTTGATGAACAATATAAAGGCATTTCTTTTGAGAAAATTGAGAAGGAAAGAATAGTGCCAATTTTGGATGACTTTCATTTTGCCAAACACAAAGAGAGGCATATTCAAGATTTGTCGGTATATCATCACCGAATCATAATTGTTGATGATATTTTTAGCTTAAATTTAAGAGATGAGAACCTTATTCGGTCTTTCAGTCATTTTAAAATAAAGGAGTTTTCCCCTTCGTTAAGAAATAGGTTGATTGAAAAATGGACTCACTTAACAGACAAAATAGAGGGCGCTGTTAAGCATAATGAAAATGAAGCTTATCGACGAATTGATCACACAACTGAGTTAGTTAATGCCTCATTAGGAAAAATCATAGGCAGTGGTATTATGCCAGCATACCCATTTTTCATATTATCAGTTATTAGTACTAATGAAGCTTTTGGTAAATCACTTGACCAAGAAATTACTTCGCAGGGCCACTGTTATCAAGCTCTTATATATTTATATTTAACAAAAGAAGGTGTCAAAAATGAGGAAATTGATACCTACATAAATTTTTTAACTGAATTTGCATTCTTTTTTTATAAAGAAGAAAAAAGTACTCTTTCGAATGAGGGACTGCGAGAATTCATGCGGTTATATTTAAAAAAATATAATCTACCGATCAAAGAAAAAGTTCTTTTAAATAAGCTTTATAGAACGCAAATAATCGTTCAGGATAGCTGTAATAATTATTCCTTTTGCTACCCATACCTATATTATTTTTTTGTTGCGAAATACCTTTCAGAACATATAGACGATAATAAAAAAATTATTGACTCTATTATAGAAAACTTACATAAGGATGAAAATGCATATATTGCAATATTTATATCGCATCATTCTAGAAGTGCTTATATTTTAGATGAGATCACTCTTAATGCATATAGTCTTTTTGAAAATCATAATGCTTCTAGCCTGACAAAGGATGAGGTAAGCTTTATTGATAAGAAGTTAGATGTTATTGTCAAAGAGGCATTGCCTTTAACAACTTCAACTCCTGAAAAAGAGAGAGCTGCAAGGTTAGAAAATCAAGATAAGGCTGAGCATATTGATAAACAAAATAAAGAGAACAGCTTTCAGGAAGAAGATGACGATTTAGCAATCGAAATAAGGAGAAGTATCAAAACAGTTGAGGTGATGGGACGTATCATTAAGAACCGTGCTGGCTCATTGGAAAAAGAAAGGCTTGAGTCTATATTTGAAGAAGCAATGAATGTCCATCTTCGGATTTTATCTTCATTTTTTGAAGCAATTGATAATGAAGAGGAAGAGTTTGTAGCCTATATATCAAATAGAGTAAATAAAATCATTGAAGACAAAGCAGATCAAAGAAGAATAACAGGAAGAGTGGTAAGTAAACCAAGTATTGGAGAACTAGAAAAGCTGTCAAAAATAATTTTTTGGAATATGAATTTCTTTTTTATATATGGTTTAATTAATAAAATCATTCATTCAATAGGATCAAATAAGTTAACCGAAGTAGTAAAGAAGGTTTGTGATAGGGAAAATACACCAGCATCATTTTTGATTAAACATGGCATACTCATGTGGTATAACAAAAACTTACAATTAGACAATATTGTTTCAAAAGTTGAAAAAGATGAGTTTTCGGAAACGGCAAAGAAAATAATTAAATTTATGATTGTCAATCATTGCACTATGCATACAGTTGATTTTAAACAGAAACAAAAAATACAGAATAAGCTTAAAATTCCCTCACAAAAATTATTAAAACAATCAAAATAAAGCTTGTCTATTCTATGACATTATTACCACAAAAACACATAACCAGTCGTTCAACCGGACGTTTGACTGCGTGCTTCCTTCGCTACCGCTCCGGTCGCCCGCCGTCAAACGCCGGTTAACTTAGCGTTAGCTTTTAAAGTATTTATTCTTTAGACATTATGGGTTGTATCCAAGTATTCGAAACTCATCAACCTAATCCTTTGGTTTTTAGCTCAGCAATTGTATTTTTAATATTGCTACTGAGGATATCAAAACTTGATTCGGTTTCAGAGCAAAATTTTAATTTGTATGCCATGTTATCGTTGATGATTGTTTTCTTAATATCTTTAGATGGTGTGACGTGTCCAACTCCCTGTGTTCCGCCTTGTAATATATATTCTCAATTAAAAGAGAATGGAGGGTTTTATGGGTATATTACATGGGAAGTAATTGTAGAAACTTTATTGTTCTTAGGGGTACTAAAACTTTATAAACTTGTCATTGTTAAAAAAAATAATAATAATATGAATTCTGAAGCAGAAGAAATAAACTACATGTATCTAATATTTCTCTGTCTCCATGTAATTGTAATAACAACAGGCTTTATTTTAATTTCATTTTTATCGTTGATTTTCAATGGAATATTCATGGGTATTTTTTTATACCAAAGCTAACAAAACGTTGCAGCTGACCCAAAAAGCGTCCTTTGTTTTGTGCATTGCGCTGCGCTTCATTATTGCACAAAACAAAGGTCACTTTTTGGGCATCTGAACTTGGCGTTAGCTTTTAAAGCCTTCCATTCAGAAATCAAGTACACCTTTTATCGCTTTTTGAAATTTATCGAATATTTATATTTTTGAACTATAGTTAGAAAATATAATAATATTCTATAGATAATAAAATTATGAAGCTAGTCGCTTTTTCAGTAACAAATTTTAGAAGTATTACCAAAGCCCATAAAATATCACTTTCTAAATCTACTACATTGATTGGTAGGAATAATGAAGGAAAGTCAAATATACTAAAAGGTCTTGATGTTGCTATGTCCATATTGCAACGGCATGCAAAATCTGAACGAAATAGAACAGCTTTTCTTGGTCTTAGGCGGTTATCTAGGAGAGATGATAATTCATATTTTTGGGACAGAGATTTTCCTATTAATCTTCAAGGTCGAACATCGGGGATACATACAATATTCCGTCTTGAATTTATCTTAACAGAAGAAGAAATTGAACTATTCAAACTGGAAATAAAATCCCGTCTTAATGGGTCTCTCCCAATTGAAATCAAGATAGGAAAAGATGATAAGCCTACAATTAGAGTTGTAGGAAAACGAGGCACGGGAGGGAAAGCTTTAAATTCAAAGTCAGAAAAAATCGCTAAATTTGTTGGCAACAATATCGTATTTAACTATATTCCTGCCGTTCGAACAGATCAAGAAGCGATGGAAGTTGTTAGGAATATGCTGATGGTGAGAATGCGAGAGTTAGAATTAAAAGATGAATATAAAGCTGCGCTTGAAACTATACGAAAAATTCAAGAACCAGTTCTTAAGGAGTTGGGTGACCAAATAAAGGAACCTCTTCAAGAATTTTTGCCTAGTGTGAAAGATGTGATCGTACAAATATCAGAAGACAGCCGAAGGACATCATTTAGAAATGAATTCGATATTATTATTGATGATGGAACTCCAACGAGTCTATCTTACAAGGGGGATGGTGTTAAAAGTTTGGCTGCCCTTGGCTTGTTAAAAAATAGAGAGCCAGGTGTTGGGGCTTCTATTATTGCGATTGAAGAGCCAGAATCTCATTTGCATCCTGCAGCAATACATCAATTGAATGAAGTTATTATGGCTTTAGGAGAAAATAACCAAGTTGTTCTTACGACGCATAACCCTCTATTTGTCGATCGTGTTGACATTAAATCAAATATTATCGTAAATAATGGCAAGGCCACTACAGCTAAAAATATTGAACAAATTCGAGATCTTTTAGGCATAAAAGCTTCAGATAATTTAGTAAATGCAAATTATGTCTTAGTGGTAGAAGGTGGTGATGATGTTATATCTCTTAGAGCATTGTTGTCTTCAATGAGTGAACCGATTGCTAAAGCAATCAATAATAATCTAATTGGGTATCTAGTATACTCAACCATCCACAACATGTAGTATCTAGCGATGGAAGAGCAAAGGCATCCGGTTTGTAACGTTGACTATCCTGGAACATTCCAGGAATTTGATAAGTGGTTTAGCACCGAAGAGGCTTGCCTTGCATATATTTTGACACTCAGGTGGCCTCAAGGTTTTTGTTGCCCTTCTTGCGGAGTTTTTGAAGAAAACCCGTCGATTATGGGCAGGGGTCTTTTTCTGTGCCGCAAATGCAAACGGCAAACATCCATTACTGCTGGAACATTGTTTCACAAAACACACAAGCCGCTGATGACCTGGTTCCTTGCTATCTGGTTTGTAACGAGCCAAAAGAATGGAGCCAGCGCACTTGGACTGAAGCGTGTTCTTGGTCTTGGCAGTTACGATACTGCATGGACCTGGATGCATAAATTGCGTCGAGCAATGATACGTCCTGGTCGCGACCATCTAACAGGCGCTGTCGAAGTCGATGAAACCTATGTTGGAGGCGTAGGAAAAAAAATCAGAGGTCGTGGTGCCCGAGCGTAAAGTGATTGTTGCTATTGCCGCTGAAGCCAGAGGGAAAGGCTCAGGCCGAATACGAATGTCTATGATTCGAGATGTGTCGGCGAACAGTCTTCATCAGTTTGTTTCGGATAATGTTGAAAAAGGTGCGGCAGTTCGCACGGATGGATGGAAAGGATATATCGGTATTGAAGACGTTGGCTATAAGCATATTGTAAGCAATATTACCGCAAGTGGTGATCCTGCACATGTCGTCATGCCTCGTGTCCATAGAGTTGCATCCTTATTTGATCGTTGGTGGCTTGGAACTCATCAAGGAGCTATACGTCCGGTGCAACTTGCTTATTATCTTGATGAGTTTACATTCAGGTTCAATCGCCGAAATTCAAAAGCGCGTGGCTTGCTCTTCTATTGCTTGATGGAGCATGCGGTAGAATGCGCGCCGGTGCCTCGCCCTAAAATAATTGGTGGTGAACCACAACATATGGTAGTTGGTTGAGTAAACTGGATACCCATTTTTATATTTATGGTGTATCAAGTTCTGTGGGAAAAAGTAGTTATTATTTACAGGATCATGCGGCGTTAAGTTGTTCCTACGTTCGAGCTGAAAAGTTGATAACTCAATTCGTAAAATCACTAATCGCAGCATATCTTACTTAGAAGCTGCGAATTTTCTTCTAATCCAAACAATGCAATATCAAGGTATTTTGTGTTCTAAAGAAAATTAGTTAGAATGGCTGTTTTAAATCGAAATTAAATGTGCATGCATTTAAAAACCATGTTGTTGGTTAAAACAGCTAACAAGGCGTTGCAGGTGACCCAAAAAGCGTCCTTTGTTTTGTGCATTACGCTACGCTCCATTTTTGCACAAAACAAAGGTCACTTTTTGGTCACCTGAACTTAGCGTTATACCCCAAGGCAATCAAAGTACACGAGCGTACTTTTATGAATGAGGTCGTTGGTTTTATCTTTGTTTCGTAATCGAGGCTTCATGCAAACAAAGGTTTATCCACTTCCGTGCTCGGTTTCAAAACGCTGGCGTGTTGTGTGCAAACAATTATTATCCTCATAGGGTTGTCGAAATAATCGCTTTCGGGCACATTACAGTTAGCAGCTGCACATTTGTCAATCAATACGGTTGGTTTTACTCGCGCTCGCATCAACAATCGGTATCGAGTGTTTAGGGTTTATTCAATTGTTTGTGGTATAACAAACTTATGCACCGGACGCCAAACAGCGAGTTTTTTCTTTCAAGCGCTTTTGTGGCGCCTGTGATAAGAGCGTTAGCTGTTAAAAAATGTCATTTTCGTAAATATAAGTCGTCGAAATATTATCGTGTAAAACACAATTAATATTTATGATGTGTCAAATTGCAAGGGGAAAGCAGTTATTATTTACAGAACCGCACGGGGTTAAGTTGTGTCCTAAATCCAAGCTGAAAAGTTGGTAACTCATCCACAAAATTTCTAATCGCAGCTTATCTTGCGTTGAAACAGCGAACTATCATTTAGTGCAAGTTTTACAAAGTCAAGATATGTTGTGTTCGAGAGAAAAGTGGTTAAAATGGTTGTTTTATAACCGAAAATAAATGTACATGTATTCAATAACCATGTTGTTGGTTAAAACAGCTAACAAAGCGTTGCAGCTGACCCAAAAAGCGTCCTTTGTTTTGTGCATTCCGCTGCGCTTCATTTTTGCACAAAACAAAGGCCACTTTTTGGTCACCTGAACTTAGCGTTAGCTGTTAATAAAATGTCATCGTCACAAATATAAGTTATCGAAATATTATCGTGTAAAACACAACTTATATTTAAGGTGTATCAAGTTGTGCAAGGAGAAAAGCAGTTATTATTTACAGAATCACACGGTGCTAAGTTGTGTCCACGTTCGAGCTGAAAAGTTTGTAACTCAATCCACAAAGTTTCTAATCTCAGCTTATCTTACGTTGAAGTCGTGAATTTGCTTCTAATCCAAACAATGCAATATCAAGGTATGTTGTGTTCGAGAGAAAAGTCGTTAAAATGGTTGTTTTATAACCGAAATGAAATATGCATGCATTTAAAACCATGTTGTTGGTTGAAACAGCTAACAAGGCGTTGCAGGTGACCCAAAAAGCGCCCTTTGTTTTGTGCATTACGCTACGCTCCATTATTGCACAAAACAAAGACCACTTTTCGGTCACCTGAACTTAGCGTTATACCCCAAAGGCAATAAAAGTACTCGAGCGTACTTTTATTAATGAAGTAGTTGGGTTTTCCTTTGTTTCGTAATCGAGGCTTCATGCAAACAAAGGTTTATCCACTTCCATGCTTGGTTTCAAAACGCTAGCGTGTTGTGTGCAAACAAGTATTGCCTTCATGGGTTTGTCGTAATAATTGCATTCAGACACATTGCAGTTAACAGCGGCAGATTTGTCAATAAATACGGTTGGCTTTACTAGCGCTCACATCAACAGTTGGTATCGAGCGTTTAGGGTTTATTCAATTGTTTGTGGTATAACAAACTTATGCACCGGACGCCAAACAGCGTGTTTTTTCTTTCCATTGCTTCTGTGGCGCCCGTGATAAGAGCGTTAGCTGTTAATAAAATGTCATCGTAAAAATATAAGTTATCGAAATATTATCGTGTAAAACACAATTTATATTTATGGTGTATCAAATTGCAAGGGGAAAGCAGTTATTATTTACAGAATCGCACGGCGTTAAGCTGTGTTCTACGTTCAGGCTGAAAAGTTGGTAACTTAATCCACAAAGTTTCTAATCGCAGCTTATCTTACGTTGAAGTCGTGAATTTTCTTCTAATTCAAACAATACAATATCAAGGTATTTTGTGTTCGAAAGAAAAGTGGTTAGAATGGTTGTTTTATAACCGAAATGAAATGTGCATGCATTTAAAAACCATGTTGTTGGTTAAAACAGCTAACAAGGCGTTGCAGGTGACCCAAAAAGCGTCCTTTGTTTTGTGCATTACGCTACGCTTCATTGTTGCACAGAACAAAGGTCACTTTTTGATCACCTGAACTTAGCGTTATACCCCAGGGCAATAAAAGTAGGCGAGCGTACTTTTATTAATGAGGTGGCTGGGTTTTCTTTTGTTTCGTAATCGATGCTTCATACAAACAAAGCTTTTCCACTTCTCACCCTGGTTTCTAAACGCTAGCGTATTGTGTGTAAATAAGCAATATCCTCATAGGTATGTCGAAATAATCGCTTTCAGGGTCATTGCGCAGTCAGCAGCAATATATTTGTCAATAAGTATGGCTGTTTTTACAAACGTTCACATCAACAATCGGTATCGAGCGTTTAGGGTTTATTCAATTGTTTGTGGTATAACAAACTTATGCACCGGACGCCAAACAGAGGTGCTTTTTCTTTCGGGCGCTTCTGTGGCGCCTGTGATAAGAGCGTTAGCTGCTAAAAATATCCACCTTGACTTATAACTACAATGTAATTATATTGTAGTTTATGGATAGTCTAAAATTTGAGTGGGATGAAAATAAAAACATCTCAAATAAGAAAAAACATGGTATTTCATTTGAAGAAGCCAAAACTATTTTTATTGATGATTTGGCACGGTTAATACCTGACCCTGATAGTTCAGAAGGTGAAGAGCGTTTCATCCTTATGGGAGTAAGTTCACAATCAAAACTATTAACGGTTTGTCATTGTGAAAGAGGCTTGAATACTATCCGTATTATTTCAGCTCGAAAAGCTGATAAACATGAAAAAAAACAGTATGAAGGTAGTCGCTATGCGTGAATCTTATGATTTTTCACAATCCGTTAAAAACCCCTATGCAAAACGATTAAAAAAACAAATTACTATTCGTATTGACGAGGAAACTATTTCTTATTTCAAAGATATGGCTGACACTAATGGTATTCCCTATCAAAGTTTAATAAATTTATACCTCAGAGATTGTGCAAGTGAGCATAGGCAACTAGAAACAAAGTGGGGATAAAGCAGCTAACAAAAAGTTCCAGTCGACCGCTGGCAGCGCAGTTCGTTTTCAGAGGTCATTTTTTATCAAAGGTCAGTGTATTGGCAGAGTTCATCGTATATCTGCCATCGGCCACTGAACTTGGCGTTATACCCCAAGGCAATAAAAGTATGCGAAAGTACTTTTATTGCCTTGAGGTGGTTGGGTCTTCCTTTATTTCGAAATCAAGGCTTCACGTAAACAAAGGTTTGTCCATTTCCAACCCTAGTTTTAAAATGTTAGTGTGTTTTGTACAAACAAGCATTGTCTTCATAGGGTTGTCGTAATAATCGCTTTCAGACACATTGCAGTTAGCAGCTGTGCATTTGTCAATCAATACGGTTGGTTTACTAGCGCTCCCATCAACAGTCGGTATCGAGCGTCTAGGGTTTATTCAATTGTTTGTGGTATAACAAACTTATGCACCGGACGCCAAACAGAGGTGCTTTTTCTTTCGGGCGCTTCTGTGGCGCCTGTGATAAGAGCGTTATGTTTTAAAATCCACTTATAGAAACTTGTATTCTTATGTGCTATCATTTTATCCATGATAGTGACAATGGATACAAACGTCTTATTAGCAGCACACATAAGTGAATCTGGTGCATCACATAGAATTCTTCGACTCATCATAAATGAGAGAATTGATCTTGCTTTATCAACGCAAATATTACTTGAATATGATGACGTTCTAAAAAGAGAGGAAATTCTTAAACTTACGAAACTGAATACCGAACAAATTGAAGATGTACTTGATCTATTGGTTCTTTTAGCACAAAAACAAAAAATATATTACAGGCTTCGACCAAACCTCAGGGACGAAAATGATAATCTATTTGTTGAATGTGCATTTGCTAGTAAGAGCAAGTATCTCATTACCTCAAATATTCGTGACTTTAATAGTGGTGAGCTAAGAGGTTTCGAATTTAAGGTATTAACACCAAAAGATTTCTATCAAATGTGGAGAAAAAATTATGAGTAAAACACAAGTTGTTACTTTAAGAATTCCTGTTGATTTGAAGGCTAGGTTAGAAAATGAAGCGCATATTCAAGGTGTTTCAATGAATAATCTAGCGAACTATATACTTACAACACAAATTAGCCAAATAGAGGTGCTTTCAGCTATTGAGGCAAGAATATCTAGAAAAAATATTTCCTCTTTAAAAACCAAAGTTAATAAGGTGCTTGATTCAGTGCAAAAAAATTATGATATACCTGAGTGGGATAAAGTGCATTAGAATGGAATTGTATCTAGGAAAAAAACATAACAATAGCTTCCAGCGGACTACCATAAGCGTCATTTTTTTTGCGAAGCAAAAAAACCGCCACTTATGGTAGCCGCTGAAGCTGGCGTTAGCTGTTAATAACTCGTATTCAGAAAGCAAGTGCATCGTTTAAAATTCTATAGAAAATATAGAGGAGACGATGTTTTGAGAAGAAATTATAAACAAATAAATCAATTAGAACGAGATCAACTAGCGATCCAACGATCAAAAGGACACTCCTTTTCGGCTATAGCCAAGGTGTTGGGACGAAGTGTAAGTGCTTTGTCCCGAGAATACAAAAGAAACCTAAATCATGCAGGGAATTATCTCCCATCAGAAGCAGACTATAAATCCAGAAGAAGGAAAAAAGAGGCGGCAGAAACAGGCTCTAAATGTGAGTCTTATGAGGACACTATCTATTCTGGATTATGTGAAGGCTGGACACCCGAACAAATAGCAGGACGGTTGAGTATGGAGGAAGAAAGCTTTACCGTCAGTCATGAAACGATCTATTGTTTTATCTATAAATTTCATGTTGATTGGACTTCGTTATTACCCAGAAAGCATGCACCACGCTGGCATAAAAAAATGGGTAAGAAGGCATCAAAGCGAGAGATGATACCGAATAGAATCAGTATATTAGAGAGGCCAGATGCTATTAATAAAAAAGAATCCTTTGGTCATTGGGAAGGTGATTCAATCGTGTGCTCACAAAGTACGGTATCGCTTAATGTGATGGTAGAACGTCAGACACAATATGTCAGTATAAGGCGAGTAGAGAATCGAGGGGCCGAAGTTGCAAATGAAGCAATGAAAGATTCATTAAACCGTTTTAAAGCAGAAAGTAGACAAAGTATCACGATGGATAATGGCATTGAATTTAAGTACCATGAGAAGCTTAAAAAAGCGCTTAATATTAAGACCTATTTTTGCCAGCCATACCACAGTTGGGAAAAAGGATTAGTTGAGCAAATCAATGGACTGATTAGACGCTTTTTACCTAAAAAAACAGATCTATCAAAGATCACAAAAAAGGAAATAGGCGTGATCGAATTTTTATTAAATTCACGCCCAAGAAAGTTGTTAAAATGGGAAACGCCAGCCGAGGTTTTTGCTCGGAAATCTGGAATAAATTTAGTAGGTGGTGCACTTGCTACCTGAACGCGGCTAAAATGTCATCGTAAAAATATATGTTATCGAAATATTATCGTGTCAAACACAATTTATATGAAAGGTGTATCAAGTTGTGCGAAGAAAAGCAGTTATTATTTCCAGGATCGCACGGCGTTAAGTTGTGTCCTACGTTCAAGTTGAAAAGTTGATAACTCATACACACAATTTCTATCGCCGCTTATCTTGCGTTGAAATGGCGAACTGGCTTTTAGTCCAAGCCTTACAAAATCAAGGTATTTGTATTCGAGAGAAAAGTGGTTAAAATGGTTGTTTTATAATCGAAGTTAAATGTACATGCATTTAAAAACCATGTTGTTGGTTAAAACAGCTAACAAGGCGTTGCAGGTGACATTTGCCTGCGCCCTTCTTTCGCTACCGCTCCAGTCGGTTGCCGGCAAATGCCCCTGAACTTAGCGTTATACCCCAGGGCAATAAAAGTAGGCGAGCGTACTTTTATTAATGAGGTGGCTGGGTTTTCTTTTGTTTCGTAATCGATGCTTCATACAAACAAAGCTTTTCCACTTCTCACCCTGGTTTCTAAACGCTAGCGTATTGTGTGTAAATAAGCAATATCCTCATAGGTATGTCGAAATAATCGCTTTCAGGGTCATTGCGCAGTCAGCAGCAATATATTTGTCAATAAGTATGGCTGTTTTTACAAACGTTCACATCAACAATCGGTATCGAGCGTTTAGGGGTTATTCAATTGTTTGTGGTATAACAAACTTATGCACCGGACGCCAAACAGAGGTGCTTTTTCTTTCGGGCGCTTCTGTGGCGCCTGTGATAAGAGCGTTATACCCCAAGGTAATAAAAGTACCCGAAAGTGCTTTTATTACCTTGGGAGTGGTTGGGTTTATCTTTGTTTCGTAATCGAGGCTTTATGCAAACAAAAGTTTACTGACTTACAATCATGGCTCAAAAACACTAACGTCTTGTGTGCAAATAAGCATTATCCTCATAGGGTTGTCGTAATAATCGCTTTCAGACACATTGCAGTTAGCAGCTGCACATTTGTCAATCAACACGGTGGTTTTACTAGCTCTCACATTAACAGTCGGTATTGAGCGTGTAGGGTTTATTCAATTGTTTGTGGTATAACAAACTTATGCACCGGACGCCAAACAGCGGTTTTTTTCTTTCCATTGCTTCTGTGGCGCCCGTGATAAGAGCGTTATACCCCAAGCAATAAAAGTACGTGCACGTACTTTTATTGCTTGGGCAGTTGGGTCTATTTTTGTTTCGTAATCGAAGCTTCATACAAACAAAGGTTAATTCACTTCCGATCCTGTTTCAAAACACAAGCGTGTTGTGTGTCAACAATCATTGTCTTCAAGAGTTGGTCGAAATAATCGCTTTCAAGCACATTGCAGTTAACAGCTTCTCATTTATCAATAAACGCAGTTGGTTTTACAAGCGCTCACAACAACAATTGGTATCGAGCGTTTAGGGTTTATTCAATTGTTTGTGGTATAACAAACTTATGCACCGGACGCCAAACAGCGGGTTTTTTTCTTTCAAGCGCTTCTTTGGCGCCTGTGATAAGAGCGTTATACCCCAAGGCAATAAAGGTACTCGAAAGTACTTTGATTGCCTTGGGGTGGTTGGGTTTATCTTTGTTTTGTAATCGAGGCTTTATGCAAACAAAAGTTTACTGACTGACAACCATGGCTCAAAAATACTAACGTCTTGTGTGCAAATAAGCATTATTCTCATCAGGTTGTCGTAATAATCGCTTTCAGACACATTGCAGTTAGAAGCTGCACATTTGTCAATCAATACGGTTGGTTTTACTAGCGCTCACATCAACAGTCGGTATCGAGCGTCTAGTGTTTATTCAATTGTTTGTGGTATAACAAACTTATGCACCGGACGCCAAACAGAGGTGTTTTTTCTTTCGGGCGCTTCTGTGGCGCCTGTGATAAGAGCGTTAGCTGTTAATAAAATGTCATCGTCGCAAATATAGGTTATCGAAATATTACCGTGTAAAACACAATTTATATTTACGGTGTATCAAGTTCTGTGGGGAAAATCTGTTGTTATTTACAGAATCGCACGGTGTTAAATTGCGGCCCAAGTCCAAGCTGAAAAGTTGGTAACTCATCCACACAATTTCTAATCGCAGCTTATCTTGCGTTGAAATGGCGAACTGGCTTTTAGTCCAAGTCTTACAAAATCAAGGTATTTGTATTCGAGAGAAAAGTAGTTAGAATGGTTGTTTTATAACCGAAATTAAATGTGCATGTATTTAAAGACCATGTTGTTTGGTTAAAACAGCTAACAAGGCGTTGCAGGTGACATTTGCCTGCGCCCTTCTTTCGCTACCGCTCCAGTCGGTTGCCGGCAAATGCCCCTGAACTTAGCGTTATACCCCAAGGCAATAAAAGTACCCGAGAGTACTTTTATTGCCTTGGGGTGGTTGGGTTTATCTCTGTTTCGTAATCGAAGCTTCATGCAAACAAATGTTTATCCACTTTCAGTCCTGGTTTCAAAACGTTAGCGTGTTGTGTGCAAACAAACATTATCTTCACAAGTTTGTCGAACAAATCACTTTCATGCACATTGCAGTTAGCAGCTGCACATCTGTCAATAAATACGGTTGGTTTTACAAGCGCTCACATCAACAGTCGGTTCGAGCGTATAGGGTTTATTCAATTGTTTGTGGTATAACAAACTTATGCACCGGACGCCAAACAGCGGGTTTTTTCTTTCAATCGCTTCTGTGGCGCCCGTGATAAGAGCGTTATAACTTTCAACGGTAACAAATGAGAATTGCATTTGATCTTGATGACACATTAGTTCCAACTAACCACCGTTTTTCGGTGGGTAGCCATAAGCTAGGTTTTCCGTTGAGACTTCTTTTTAAAGAGGAATTGAGAGTAGGTGCGGTTGAGTTAATGCAAAATTTATCGAAAAATCATGAGATATGGGTATATACCACATCATTAAGAGGTGAATTGTATATTAAGGCATGGTTTTATTTTTGGGGTGTTAAACTACATGGTGTTGTCAACAATAAAATTCATACAAACAGAGTAGTGAATAGTAAGTATGCAAGGTTTAGTAAAGCCCCAGAATTATTTGGTATTTCTGTTATGGTGGATGATCTGGCTGGTGTTAAAATAGAATGTAATCGTCAAAATTGTGTCGCAATAATAGTTCACCCAAAAGATAATGATTGGACAATAAAGGTGCTAAGTGAGATATAGTTATAACAAAACGTTGCAGCTGACCCAAAAAGCGTCCTTTGTTTTGTGCATTACGCTGCGCTTCATTATTGCACAAAACAAAGGTCACTTTTTGGTCACCTGAACTTAGCGTTATACCCCAAGGCAATCAAAGTACTCGAAAGTACTTTGATTGCCTTGGGGTGGTTGGGTCTTCCTTTGTTTCGTAATCAAGGCTTCGCGTAAACAAAGGTTTGTTCATTTCCAACCCTAGTTTTAAAATGTTAGTGTGTTTTGTACAAACAAGCATTGTCTTCATAGGGTTGTCGTAATAATCGCTTTCAGACACATTGCAGTTAGCAGCTGTGCATTTGTCAATCAATACGGTTGGTTTTACTAGCGCTCCCATCAACAGTCGGTATCGAGCGTCTAGGGTTTATTCAATTGTTTGTGGTATAACAAACTTATGCACCGGACGCCAAACAGCGGTTTTTTTCTTTCCATTGCTTCTGTGGCGCCCGTGATAAGAGCGTTATGTGTTTCAAGAACCGTCGCTAGTCCCACAGCAATCACTCAGGAAAAATGTTTTCAAACGATGCTAATCCCATTGGTTGGGTTGGCAAGATTGTACGAAAAAAACGAATAACTGGCTTGATAATTCAAGTAATAGAGTATATTAAAATCATCAAATCAGACCCTTTAAATAGGGTCTGATTGTATGTATAATACTTGAATAAGCCATAAAAAAATAGCCAAAAGTACTACAAATCTAGACTTGATCCTGGATTTTTTCAAATAACCATTACTGTCTTTTTCGAATATTTTCACATTGACGTGTTTATAACTGTGTTAGTTGATAGAGAAAAACCAATACAATAAATAGGGGATAAATTGTGGAATGGAAAACAATATTCGACGGAGCTATAAGCGACATAAAAATAAATTATTTTGGTATAGTAATAATTTTATTAATAGCAGCAATGTTGGTTTATTCTGATGCCTACGATAAGATATTTAATATTTTTGATTATACTATTTCTATTACTGATAACATCGAGAGTTCCCACTCAAAAAATAATGCAAAACAGGAAAAAGTTGAGCAGAATATGCATGATCGGATAGGGATAATAGAGGATAAATTAAACGAAATAGATTACTCTAGGTCTCCTACAGAAACACCGATAACCCCCCATTTGAAACAAAATGTCGTATATGGGCCGAATACCAAGACTCTTAAAAAGTACCTCAGTATTGATTTTGTTCGTATAGAGAAACCATTAAAAGTTATTTTAAATATTACAAAAAAAAAGACACATGAATTTCCTCCTTACTACGACAAGTTTCAAATTAAGTTGTTGGGGAACGAAACATATCTTACTGATGGCAGGCAAAAGCGATATTTGAAATCGACTTCTAAAGATGAACTTTATTTTACATTTAAAGTAAAAGATCCTAATAGCCCTCAAGAAGTAACTTTAGATTTTGGCTCATCCGCAATCGATAATAATTATTCAGCAAAACTTTATTTAACTATTGAATACGCAGAAAAATATAATCCGATATATAACGTGTGTTTTATGACGATTGATAATATTTCTGTGGATATTTCGAATTAATAAATGGGGACAGTGTTTATTGAAAATAACTTTAATTATTCTCTCTGTCCGATTTAGGTCAAAACAGATCAATAGATCTTTTCTTCAACAGTATAGATGCAATCAACACATAACAAAACGTTGCAGCTGACCCAAAAAGCGTCCTTTGTTTTGTGCATTACGCTACGCTTCATTTTTGCACAAAACAAAGGCCACTTTTTGGTCACCTGAACTTGGCGTTAGCTTTTAAAGTATTTATTCTTTAGACATTATGGGTTGTATCCAAGTATTCGAAACTCATCAACCTAATCCTTTGGTTTTTAGCTCAGCAATTGTATTTTTAATATTGCTACTGAGGATATCAAAACTTGATTCGGTTTCAGAGCAAAATTTTAATTTGTATGCCATGTTATCGTTGATGATTGTTTTCTTAATATCTTTAGATGGTGTGACGTGTCCAACTCCCTGTGTTCCGCCTTGTAATATATATTCTCAATTAAAAGAGAATGGAGGGTTTTATGGGTATATTACATGGGAAGTAATTGTAGAAACTTTATTGTTCTTAGGGGTACTAAAACTTTATAAACTTGTCATTGTTAAAAAAAATAATAATATGAATTCTGAAGCAGAAGAAATAAACTACATGTATCTAATATTTCTCTGTCTCCATGTAATTGTAATAACAACAGGCTTTATTTTAATTTCATTTTTATCGTTGATTTTCAATGGAATATTCATGGGTATTTTTTTATACCAAAGCTAACAAAACGTTGCAGCTGACCCAAAAAGCGTCCTTTGTTTTGTGCATTACGCTACGCTTCATTGTTGCACAAAACAAAGGCCACTTTTTGGGCATCTGAACTTGGCGTTAGCTATTAATATGGCATCTTGGGCAATAATAGAAAATAGAGGTTTGCTTCTTTTCGTACAAAGAAGCACGAAAACATCGAGAGCTGGTCAATGGTGCCTGCCAGGTGGCAGTATAAAAAATGAGGAAACAGCAATTGATGCATGTATTCGAGAAGTCAAGGAAGAAACAGATCTCGATGTTTTGGTTATTAATAAAGTTGCGTCACCTAAAAATGAACACTATTTTAGGTGTCAGCTTACTTCAAGCAGAATTGATGTTTCACTTAAAAAAAACGAATGTCAATCACATCAATGGATTATTCCTGAAAATCTATTAGACTTGGGCATGATAATGAATTTAAAAGAGCTATATCCATTATTAACCGAAATTGGGTACGTTATAAAACTAACAGAAGAAGCGAAGCAATATCTTAGCTAACAGAGTGCTGTAGCTAAAGCGAAGAATTTGGTTGCCAACGCAAAGTAAACAAAATCAAGCTGTTTTGTTCAATGCATTGTGACTATAATAACTATTGCATAATCCAGTGAAGTACGCTTGTATTCATTAAAAATGGTGTTACGTAAAATAGCTAACAAAACGTTGCAGCTGACCCAAAAAGCGTCCTTTGTTTTGTGCATTGCGCTGCGCTCCATTATTGCACAAAACAAAGGTCACTTTTTGGTCACCTGAACTTGGCGTTAGAATCAAAACAAATGCATCAACACTAATGGAGGAAAGAGCTTGTAAATTTCAACAGGTAATACTACAATGGTATTACATTTTTTGTTGGAGTTTCATTTATGCGAGTAACTACGAAAGGACAAGTCACCATACCCAGAAATATAAGAGAGGTTTTAGGGATCATACCCGAAACGGAAATAGACTTTAAGGAAGATAAAGGAAGATTCTATATCGTTAAAATTGATAAACCAGAGATAAAAGGTAAATTCAAAAAACTTCGAGGAATTGCTACAGCAAACATGTCAACTGACGAAATTATGAGTCTGACAAGAGAATCATAATGAATGGTGTTTTTATTGATTCATGTATACTTCTAGACTTGTTTACGGATGACCCTCTTTGGGGTGATTGGTCAGAAAGCATACTTGATAGGTATAGCCAAACTAATTCTTTATATATTAATTCAATTGTTTATACAGAAATATCAATTGGCTTTACCAATATCGAGGAAGTTGAAAAGGCTATTTCTGTACTTGATATTAAAGTATTAGAAATGCCACGTGAGGCACTTTTTCTAACAGGAAAGGTTTTTTTAAAATACAGAAAAAACAAAGGAACAAAAAATTCACCATTGCCAGATTTTTTTATAGGGGCACATGCATCTCTATCAAAGTTAGATTTAATCACCAGAGATTCAGCAAAGTATAAAACCTATTTCCCTTATGTTAAACTTATTTATCCTGATAGTTTTGAAACGCATTGAAGCTTTTATTGTTTCTCAGGGTGAATTTATAGTTGGCTTAGCAAATAATTCTAACAAAACGTTGCAGCTGACCCAAAAAGCGTCCTTTGTTTTGTGCATTACGCTACGCTTCATTTTTGCACAAAACAAAGACCACTTTTCGGGCATCTGAACTTAGCGTTATATTTTTTGTGCATCAGGATATATTATGAAAGTGAAAGTACTAAATGAGGTTGACCTTAAATCTGGTGATATTTTGTTGTGCAGTTCATCACAAACATCTGAAAAAATAAATGAGCTTACTGACAGCGATTACTCTCATGCAGCTATTTATCTTGGGAAAGGAAAAATAGCTGAATCAGCTTCAGGTGGAGTTAGAATTGTTCTCATATCAAGCTTATTGAAAGAATATGATCATCTAGCCGTATTAAGAAACCCTTATATATGGAACGAAAGGAGGTTAAAAGAACTAAGGAGATTTATTGATAAGGCTATTAATAATAGTGCTAGTTTTAATAGAATAGGAATGGGAAAATACGCAGAAAGAAAAGAACAGCACTCAGGTTCAGGGCCAGAGCGATTAGATAAGTATTTTGAAGGTAAACTACCAGCCATAGAACACGATAGAAGTACTTATTTTTGTTCTGAGCTAGTTGTTGCAGCTTTTCTATCGATTGGAGCTATTGATCAAAGTGCAGCAGTTGTAATAACCCCTGAAGTATTTTCTCCAGGCGATGTAGCAAAAGAGGCTGTTTTTGGTGTTTTTATAGGCTACATAAAATCATCAAATGAGCATGAAATTCCAGAGAGTGATGACTTTTACTATCAATCACTAATTGCGTGTCCAGAGAAAATATAACAAAACGTTGCAGCTGACCCAAAAAGCGTCCTTTGTTTTGTGCATTGCGCTACGCTTCATTATTGCACAAAACAAAGGCCACTTTTCGGTCAGCTGAACTTAGCGTTATACCCCAAGGCAATAAAAGTACACGAGCGTACTTTTATTAATAAGGTGGTTGGTTATATCTTTGTTTCACAATCGAGGCTTTATACAAAAAAGGTTTATCCGCATCCAATCCTTGTTCCCATATACTCGCGTATTGCGTGCAAACAAGCATTATTCTCATAAGTTTGTCGTAATAATTTCTTTCAAGCACATTGCAGTTAACAGCGTCACATCAATCAATAAACGCGGTTAGTTTTACAAGCGCTCGCATCAACAGTCAGTATCGAGCGTATAGGGTTTATCAATTGTTTGTGGTATAACAAACTTATGCACCGGACGCCAAACAGCGGGTTTTTTCTTTCGGGCGCTTCTGTGGCGCCTGTGATAAGAGCGTTAGCCTAAAAAAAATAGAGTAATTCCTTTGTAAAATTATTTAGAAACTGAAAAGTTATTTTGCTTTTCCTTTTGTGCTTATTTTCAGCCTTCAGCACTTTGAAAGTTTGGGTAGGAAGTAACAGGGTAAATCAATCAATTATTGGAAATCACACTTGCTGTTTAAAACCAAAGTGTATTCCTGTCTGGGTTATCTCAATACAAAAGGGTATCAAATCCCTCAGGTTCAAATATTTAATAGAGCTGTCTGCTTTCACAGGAATACTCCCCAAGTGATTAGCTAAAAACCCTGTTACAGTGAGAGCATTTGAAAAAAAGAAGGGCTTCGTACTTATCGCCAATTCAGCCATTTTTAAGGTTTGGGTTGGTGGTAACAGAGCGGGGTTATCTCAATAATCAATTCATTTTAATCCCAAAGGCAGTAATGTATAGAGGGCTTTAGTATTGTTGTAATTTTTCTTATCCCCAAACCTTGCAAGCAGTATTTTTTTGAAGAACAGTTGTAATAGTAAAGTGCAACTCAGTAATAGAAATCAAACCAAACTTGGCAAAGTTTTAAAAAAGTTCAACAGCTCATTTCGCTATGTTACAGTAAGAGCATCTAATGCACTCATGCAAGGATAGAGATGGAAATAAAAACCAACAAGTATCGTAGGCTAACAATGCGCTCCAGCGGACGCCAAAAAGCGTCACGGTTTTTGCTGTCGCAAAAAGCCGCGCCCCTTTTTGGCGCGCGCTGAGCTTAGCGTTAGGTTTTAAGAGAAAAGGGTAGAATATGGAACGAATCAAATGTCGTAGACAACCAATTCGGTATGATTCAAAAGGTCTTAGAGTAAAAATCCAGAGAGACTCGCCGACACCAGATACAACATTAGATAACTTGGCGGTGAATGATGTAAGCATAAAAGGCTGTTCAATTGCTGTAGATGGGAAGTGTTATTTAAATCAGTCGGATAATGTAACATTATCATTCCATTACTTAAACAATACTACTGAATCAAGCATTGATGCCAAGATCACTTATGTGATCGAATATGATAAAGGTAAAAAACGAATTGGTTTTTTATTTAATTCAGAATTGAGACCTGAATCATTAGGAGGGTTTGGTTCTTATTTTGTTAGTCCAGTAAATGATGCTCAAACAAACAACTCTTTATTCGAAAATCAAAAACCTATTGCCCAAAACGATATCGATGCACTTAGAAGAGATGTTCTTCATCTAAAGAATTGTCAATTTCAGCTCATTCTCGGAGCATTGCCTGTTTTTGCTGCCCAAGGTGCTACAACTATACCAATGTTATCATTAAAGGCTGGAGAAGTTATACCTGTGTGGGCTATTTCAATACCTATTATTTGTATATTACTATCTTATATGATGCTAATAGTTTTTTTGCAAAAGACAGGGTCAATTCGTCGTAATTTAGCATTTGTTATGATTTTACAAAGACACATGGTTATGGGTAGCTTTCCTTCATGTTATAGAGGGTGGCAAGATGCTTACGAAAACTACATTCAAATTTTGAGGCATGGAGATAAGAATAAATATATAGATGGTTCAGGGGAAAAGCAGTTCAGTATTATTCCTACTGATGCATTTACATGGTTCGGAATTGCTGTTCTAGGAGTAGTTCCAGTATTATCGATAGTGTTTTTGTGGACTATGTTGTGGCTAATGAAAACGGAACCTAATATATACACCATCGTTGTATCTGGCATCACGGTAATTGGTATGATATTAAGCTTGCATGTCTTTTACAAGATATATGTACTATTAAGAGGCAATCACTCATTTAGAAAAACCATCGTGTTTTTTAGTAAAATCCTGAAATACTCCCCACCCTTCAATCCGAATAACATAGAGAAAAATTAGCTTATTTGGACAAAGTAGAATATGGAAAAACCTAACCAGGCGTTGCAGCTGACCCAAAAAGCGTCCTTTGTTTTGTGCATTACGCTGCGCTTCATTATTGCACAAAACAAAGGCCACTTTTTGGGCATCTGAACTTAGCGTTAGCCATTTTGAACTTAGTTCCGAGGTTTTTTATGATTCAAGACATTTTAAGTGGATTGGTTGTGGCGGTAATATCTGGCTCGGTAGGGTTTTGGCTGAATAAAAGTTTTTTTACTGTTGAAAAGTACTTGCCTTCTTTGAAAAGGTTTGACTCAGGATCTGCTTATACATTTATTGAGAAGGAATGGTACTTGTATCATTTTACTTATGATCCAGAAGTTGATAATGATAATGGAATAGTCTTAGCAAAATCTGCATTACACTTAACGTTAGAGAAAAATTTGATTATAAGTGGTGCTGAGGAGGTTAAAGTAGATCATCGTCGAGCTTTAACTTATTCAGTTAGAGGACAAATAAATTCGGGTTGCCTTTACTTAACAGGCATCAGCAATGAAGACCCTAGTGATTCGTATACAATGATATTTCCAAATTTGTTAGATGAAAAGATGCTTGGGTTAGTTACAGGAAGAGATTATGCGCGAAACCTCTTTTCTTCACCTGCTTTCCTCTCTCCTCAAGAACTCAATGAAACAGAAGCAACCGGTGCACTCGTCAAATCGAATGCACAGTACTACAGTAAAATTAATGGCTAACAAAACGTTGCAGCTGACCCAAAAAGCGTCCTTTGTTTTGTGCATTACGCTGCGCTTCATTATTGCACAAAACAAAGGACGCTTTTTGGGCATCTGAACTTAGCGTTAGCTGTTAATAACTCGTATTCAGAAAGCAAGTGCATCGTTTAAAATTCTATAGAAAATATAGAGGAGACGATGTTTTGAGAAGAAATTATAAACAAATAAATCAATTAGAACGAGATCAACTAGCGATCCAACGATCAAAAGGACACTCCTTTTCGGCTATAGCCAAGGTGTTGGGACGAAGTGTAAGTGCTTTGTCCCGAGAATACAAAAGAAACCTAAATCATGCAGGGAATTATCTCCCATCAGAAGCAGACTATAAATCCAGAAGAAGGAAAAAAGAGGCGGCAGAAACAGGCTCTAAATGTGAGTCTTATGAGGACACTATCTATTCTGGATTATGTGAAGGCTGGACACCCGAACAAATAGCAGGACGGTTGAGTATGGAGGAAGAAAGCTTTACCGTCAGTCATGAAACGATCTATTGTTTTATCTATAAATTTCATGTTGATTGGACTTCGTTATTACCCAGAAAGCATGCACCACGCTGGCATAAAAAAATGGGTAAGAAGGCATCAAAGCGAGAGATGATACCGAATAGAATCAGTATATTAGAGAGGCCAGATGCTATTAATAAAAAAGAATCCTTTGGTCATTGGGAAGGTGATTCAATCGTGTGCTCACAAAGTACGGTATCGCTTAATGTGATGGTAGAACGTCAGACACAATATGTCAGTATAAGGCGAGTAGAGAATCGAGGGGCCGAAGTTGCAAATGAAGCAATGAAAGATTCATTAAACCGTTTTAAAGCAGAAAGTAGACAAAGTATCACGATGGATAATGGCATTGAATTTAAGTACCATGAGAAGCTTAAAAAAGCGCTTAATATTAAGACCTATTTTTGCCAGCCATACCACAGTTGGGAAAAAGGATTAGTTGAGCAAATCAATGGACTGATTAGACGCTTTTTACCTAAAAAAACAGATCTATCAAAGATCACAAAAAAGGAAATAGGCGTGATCGAATTTTTATTAAATTCACGCCCAAGAAAGTTGTTAAAATGGGAAACGCCAGCCGAGGTTTTTGCTCGGAAATCTGGAATAAATTTAGTAGGTGGTGCACTTGCTACCTGAACGCGGCTAAAATGTCATCTTCGTAAATATAAGTCGTCGAAATATTATCGTGTAAAACACAATTTATATTTATGGTGTATCAAGTTCTGTGGGGAAAAGCAGTTATTAGTTACAAAATCGCACGGTGTTAAGTTGTGCTCTACGTTCAAGCTGAAAAGTTGGTAACTCATCCACACAATTTCTAATCGCAGCTTATCTTGCGTTGAAATAGCGAACTGGCTTTTAATCCAAGTCTTACAAAATCAAGGTATTTGTATTCGAGAGAAAAGTGGTTAGAATGGTTGTTTTATAATCAAAATTAAATGTACATGTATTTAAAACCATGTTGTTGGTTAAAACAGCTAACAAGGCGTTGCAGGTGACCCAAAAAGCGTCCTTTGTTTTGTGCATTGCGCTACGCTCCATTTTTGCACAAAACAAAGGTCACTTTTTGGTCACCTGAACTTAGCGTTATACCCCAAGGCAATAAAAGTACACGAGCGTACTTTTATTAATGAGGTCGTTGGTTTTATTTTGGTTTCGTAATCGAGGCTTCATGCAAACAAAGTTTGTCCGCTTACATGCTTGGTTCAAAACGCTGGCGTGTTTGTGCAAACAATTATTATCCTCATAGGTCTGTCGTAATAATCACTTACAGCCACATTGCAATTAGCTGCTTCTCATCTGTCAATCAACACGGTTGGCTTTACAAGCGCTCACGTCAACAGTCGGTATCGAGCGTGTAGGGCTTATTCAATTGTTTGTGGTATAACAAACTTATGCACCGGACGCCAAACAGCGGTATTTTTCTTTCAGGTGCTTCTGTGGCGCCTGTGATAAGAGCGTTAGCCTAAAGAAAAATTTAGTAGTTTCTCCATAAGCTTTTGCGGGAATGAAATATTATTTACTCCTCCTCTCATGTTAAAATTAAGTGAAATCACATAGTAATTATAATAAGCAGTGGGAATATAAATGGCCAAGTGTCCAATTTGTAATTCAAAAAAAGGAAAAAGGCATTGCTTGATTGCCGATAGTCCTATATGTAGTCCATGTTGTGGAGAGACAAGAAAACCTGAGTTATGTTTAGAATGCCAGTATTATCAGGAACCCAAAAGAAAATATAATGAGATCCCTGCATATTCCGTTTCTGAAATGGATGGCGATACGGAGCTTGAATCATATGGGAATGCGATTGAAGGGGCTTTATGTGCATTCGACATAGAAAACGAAAATATTCTAAAAGATAGTGATGCAATAAGAATTGTAGAGCTACTTATTAATATATACCATTTTAAAGATCAACAAATAGACATAGATAGTCAGTTAATTTTAAATGGAGTAAATTATGTCAAAGAAGCTATAGAAAAAGACTTGCATGATGTAAATAATGAAATCATTGTAAAAACCTTGGGTGTTATTCGATTCGTAGCGAAAAGAAGAACAAATATAGGACAAGAATATATGAATATAATTCATCAATATGTTGGAACCCGAATAGATACAGGAATTCGTATATTAGGTCAGTAAACAGGCTAACAATAGCTTGCACGCGGACTGCCATAAGCTTCACGGATTTTGCGAAGAGAAAGAGCCGCAAAAGCCGCGCCCCTTATGGCATCCGGTGAAGCTGGCGTTATGCTCAAAAAATAAAATTCCGAAAATGAATAGATATAAAATAATTTTTGCAGTATCTATTTTTTTTATTAGTAGTGTTGTACAAGGTTTTCTTCATATTGATAGGGATGTACAAAATTTCCAACCATCCTCTTCTGTCTCTAGCTTTACTAATTCCAATTTTTCTTTAGAAGGTGCTATTACTTTAGATATTAAATCTGGACTAATTAGTTCCAGTATCAATGGTGATATGTTTTCAAAGCTGGAGTTTTTCTCTACTGCGATAGAGTTTAGAGGATGTGATTGTGGAAAATCACCTAATCAGAACGAGATAAAATCATACGTAGATAAACAATTTAAAGGTTTGCCAGAAGAAATGAAAAACGAAATCACCAAAGTAATGGTCGATTTCAGAAATGCAGAAGAAAAATTAAGAACTAAAATGTTTAATCCAAAGCTTCAAGATGATGAAGTTTTAATTTATGGTCAAGAACGCGAGAAACTAATTAACAATGAATGGGAAATGGAGTTTGAGTTAATAAATATATATGTCAAAATTGTTAAGCCATTTGCATACTCTAAGTACTTGTCTCATATACAATTGTTGGAACTCGAAAAATATTTTGAACTACTTGATGATTCTGTAAATCTTGACCAACTAGAGGTGTTAATTAAAAAAAATTTAGGACTTACTTTTGATCAATATGAATCTATAGTATATGGAGATGATTTCGAGCAAAATTATGAAGTACGAAAACAAGAATACATTAGATTACTATCCTCTGAAGTAGAAAGAGAAATTACAAATAAGAGTAATATAATGGAAGATTATTCAGAAATGGAATTAGTTATAGGTAAATTCTATAAGTATTTAGAAAAAATTCAATAATGCGATTCTGGAGAATATATATGTTTAATAAATTAGCTGTTTTAATAGTAACTATGTTTATTTGTAGTTGTACCACAGTACCTGATGCAACATATAAGGAGTTAACGGTTGGGGGTAAGAAAGTAAAATATGTATCTCAAGAATGCCACCCTAGTGTAAAGTGGGATGGCTTCGAAGTAGCAATTGAGGATTTAGAATTTCCTTTAGCGTCACAGAATCCCCTAACGTTTTCGATAGGTAAAATAGGATACGAAGAAAAATCAATTCGAGAAATTAGGAATACAATATTTTATTTTGATGGCTTGCTTACTGCTACATGTCAAACTTTGGTCCGCTTAACTAAGGAATCATCAATTTTAAGTTATTCATTGCACAGGGATAAAATATTAGAGAATTTAGCAAATTATTTAAGTGAATTAGAGGGTGTTGATAACGAAGAAGAACTTAAAGAAATTAATACAAGTGTAAAACTGAAGATGAAAAACGAAGATGAAAAATTTAAAAAAAATATATTGAAATAAGCATAACCAGGCGTTGCAGCTGACCCAAAAAGCGTCCTTTGTTTTGTGCATTCCGCTGCGCTTCATTGTTGCACAAAACAAAGGCCACTTTTTGGGCATCTGAACTTGGCGTTAGATGCTACGAAATAATTATGGGTATAATTAGTCATGAATGAAAACTTATCTAGTCCAGGTTTTGTATTCTTCGTTATTCCGATTCTGGCTTCATTGCTTGTTCTAGGGTTAAAGCTTCTTAGTCGAGTAAGAAAGCCCGGAGGTAGCACATTGGATCGAGAGGATTACTTAATCGGAACCGAATTAGGTGTATCAGCCTGTCTGATTAATTTATTAAATACTTTCGACCGCTTGAGGCTAGATAAATTACTCAATGCGCAAATGAGTGATGCTAATACTGCAAAAAAAACAGAATTAGTAGATAGCTTACTTAAAAAGTCTAATGTTCTTAGCGACCTTATAGAGATAAATGTAATTGTCGTATTTTTGTTGGTGATTGGGCTTGTTGCGATCGCGTACTGTATACAGCGGTGGGGTTGGGAGGGGACAGGTGTCGCTCAGCAACTCCGAAGAGGCCGAGGAATAATTTTCCCTAACTTAGCAGGCGTTTTGTTCTTAGTTCTTGTTACAGCAGTTGCGGGGAAGACTATATGAAAGATTTCACAGCCATAATCATTTTAATAATTGTTATAGCGGGATCACTTTATCTAATCGATTGGTTAGTTGGTTTGGGAAACCTCTTTTTTGGTGTGGGTGCTATCGTTGTTATAGGTTTGTTTTTCCTTTGGCTAACTAAGAATATGTAAATGGATAATGTTCATTCATAGACCGCATCTAACCAATGCTTCCAGCGGACTGCCGTAAGCGTCACGGAATTTTGCTAGCGCAAAATCCGCGCCTCTCACGGCAGCCGCTGAAGCAGGCGTTATGTGCAATACAAATGTCATCGTCACAAATATAAGTTATCGAAATATTATCGTGTAAAAAAATTTATATGTAAGGTGTATCAAGTTGTGCGGAGAAAAGCAGTTATTATTTACAGGATCGCACAGCGTTAAGTTGTGTCCTGCGTACAAGTTGAAAAGTTGATAACTAAATCCGAAAATTACTATCGCAGCACATCATACGTTGAAGCTGCGTATTTTCTTCTAATCCAAACAATACACAATATCAAGGTATTTTGTATTCGAAAGATCAAGTGGTTAGAATGATTGTTTTATAATCGAAACTAAATGTACATGCATTCAATAATCATGTTGTGGGTTAAAACAGCTAACAAGGCGTTGCAGGTGACATTTGCCTGCGCCCTTCTTTCGCTACCGCTCCAGTCGGTTGCCGGCAAATGCCCCTGAACTTAGCGTTAGAAGCCAAGAACTGTGAAATAAACAATGATTGAACAAGAAGCAAAAGATAAGTTACTTAAAAAAGGTAAAAAACTTACCCAAAGATCATTCGTTAAAGCTGCTGAGTCCGGAAGCATTAAACTTGTTGAATGTTATTTAGCTGCAGGGTTTGATATAAATGCACCTGATCAACATGGAATTAACCCACTTATGTCTGCTGTGGCTAATGAGCAATCTGATCTGGTAACGTTTCTAATAAAAAAAGAGGCATCAGTTGTTGATCCTGAGTTGTTTTTTGCTGGTGCATATGGCGCAGCTTTTTCAGACAATACAGAAATTATTGACACCCTTGCAAACGCTGGCGCTCCATTAAATGGAGTAGATGAAGAAACAGGATTTAATGCATATGAGCTAGTAAAAGAAATGGGCAATGAAAATATAGCAAATTACTTGAGAGATAAATATGGCTTCTAACAAAACGTTGCAGCTGACCCAAAAAGCGTCCTTTGTTTTGTGCATTCCGCTACGCTTCATTTTTGCACAAAACAAAGGCCACTTTTCGGTCAGCTGAACTTAGCGTTATACCCCAAGGCAATAAAAGTACACGAGCGTACTTTTATTGCCTTGGGGTGGTTGGGTCTATCTTTGTTTCGTTATCAAGGCTTCATGCAAACAAAGGGTTATCCACATCAAATTTGTTTCATAACGCTAGCGTGTTGTGTGCAAACAAGTATTGCCTTCATGGGTTTGTCGTAATAATTGCATTCAGACACATTGCCGTTAACAGCTGCGCATCTGTCAATCAACACGGTTGGTTTTACAAGCGCTCAGATTAACAGTCGGTATCAAGCGTATAGGGTTTATTCAATTGTTTGTGGTATAACAAACTTATGCACCGGACGCCAAACAGAGGTGCTTTTTCTTTCGGGCGCTTCTGTGGCGCCTGTGATAAGAGCGTTAGGCTCTAGGAATACCACTATGGAAAATTGTATTATTTGTAAGGGTGAGCGCCCGATTACTGAAGATAACCCTTTAACTGATGAGCACATAATTCCAGAGTTTATTGGCGGTTCATTGGTTAAAAAAAATGTATGTAAAAAGTGCAATAGCACAATGGGAACAGGTTTTGAAGGTGCTTTGGCTAACAGCCTATTCTATAAACTGCCTAGGTTTATTCATAATATAAAAGGCAAAAAACGTTCTTTAGAAAATCCATTTACTGGCGTATATGATAATGAAGATGTTGGCCGTTTTCGGGTGAATGAAAATGGCGATCTTACTGTTATACCTGATATCAGCATTGAGAAACTTGAAAATGGGTTTGCCGTGAATATGTCGATTGATAAGTCGGAGTTTGATAACGCGAAGCCTTTGCTTGAGAAAAAAATGACGAGGTATTTAAAGTCACAAGGGAAGGATATGGATAAAACCAAGCTTTCCGAAGCTGTAGACAAGCTTTTGACAGAAGCAAATCAAAAGCATAATACGGTAGATGGCCCTGTGATTAAAGGGCGAATAGCAATAGATATTGATGCTCAAATAATGCTTTATTCAAAGATCGCTTTTGAATTGGCTATTTTTCATTTTGGTGACTCTTACCTGAATGATGCAGTGGCAGATAAGCTAAGAGTGATGTTAAAAACCCAAACACCAAATCAAACTCTTAGGGGGCAGTTTCCAGCAGAAAATACTGGTTATAAAAATTTCTTTGATGATGAGAATCATTGGGTAATGTTCATTAACTCGGCATGTTTTATACAACTATTTGGTTTGCCTGCTGTTGTAATGTATGCGGAGGAGAGTTCTCCTCACCAAGTGGATGAAGGTATTGTTTATAAGTTCTGCTATAAATCACAAAAATATGAGGTATTGCCTCTTGCTGAGCATTTATCAAGCCTAACAATCGCATGCAGCTGACCGCCGAAAGCGTCACATCTTTTGCAAAAAGCCGCAAAAGCTGCGCCACTTCCGGCGTCAGCTGATGCAGGCGTTAGCCCCCTCACACGTCTTTCTGTAGAATAGAAAATTGACAAAGAAGACAAATGTATATACAGTCTTTGTATGCAATTTGTTTGGGATCCTGTCAAGGCTGAATCTAACTTCACTGAACATCGCATCTATTTCTCTGAAGCTGTCACGATCTTTGAAGATGACTTCGCGCTAACAAGAGAAGACCCAGATAGTGGTGAGGAACAACGCTTTGTCAGTCTTGGTTTAAGTAGTTTCGCCAATTTATTAGTTGTCGTTTACACCTACCGCGAACCAGATATTATTCGTATTATTTCCGCTTGGAAAGCTAACAGACCACAAAGGTTACGCTATGAAAAAGACCGCTGCTGAACCATATCGTGATATTGATTTCACAAATGCTAAAAGGGGGCCGGTAATACCGCAAGAAATAGGAAAAACTAAAATCTCAATCCGACTGGACAACCGTGCATTGGAATATTTCCGTAGTATTGTTGAGAAGGCGGGTGGTGGAAATTACCAAACCCTGATTAACGATGCTCTTGTTGAATATATTCAACAACAATCGATGTTAGAGGCTGTGCGTGAAGTCGTTCGAGAAGAAATAAAACCGATTGTAAACAAAGTGGGCTAACAAAACGTTGCAGCTGACCCAAAAAGCGTCCTTTGTTTTATGCATTGCGCTACGCTCCATTATTGCACAAAACAAAGGCCACTTTTCGGTCACCTGAACTTAGCGTTAGAAGCCAAGAACTGTGAAATAAACAATGATTGAACAAGAAGCAAAAGATAAGTTACTTAAAAAAGGTAAAAAACTTACCCAAAGATCATTCGTTAAAGCTGCTGAGTCCGGAAGCATTAAACTTGTTGAATGTTATTTAGCTGCAGGGTTTGATATAAATGCACCTGATCAACATGGAATTAACCCACTTATGTCTGCTGTGGCTAATGAGCAATCTGATCTGGTAACGTTTCTAATAAAAAAAGAGGCATCAGTTGTTGATCCTGAGTTGTTTTTTGCTGGTGCATATGGCGCAGCTTTTTCAGACAATACAGAAATTATTGACACCCTTGCAAACGCTGGCGCTCCATTAAATGGAGTAGATGAAGAAACAGGATTTAATGCATATGAGCTAGTAAAAGAAATGGGCAATGAAAATATAGCAAATTACTTGAGAGATAAATATGGCTTCTAACAAAACGTTGCAGCTGACCCAAAAAGCGTCCTTTGTTTTGTGCATTCCGCTACGCTTCATTTTTGCACAAAACAAAGGCCACTTTTCGGTCAGCTGAACTTAGCGTTAGCTGTTAATAAAATGTCATCTTCGTAAATATAAGTCGTCGAAATATTATCGTGTAAAATACAATTTATATTTATGGTGTATCAAGTTCTGTGGGGAAAAGCAGTTATTATTTACAAAATCGTATGGCGTTAAGTTGTGTTCTACGTTCAAGCTGAAAAGTTGGCAACTTAATCCACAAAGTTTCTAATCGCAGCTAATCTTGCGTTGAGGCAGTGAATTTGTTTTAAGTCCAAGCCATACAAAATCAAGGTATGTTGTGTTCGAGAGAAAAGTGGTTAAAATGGTTGTTTTATAACTGAAATTAAATATGCATGTATTTAAAAACCATGTTGTTGGTTAAAACAGCTAACAAGGCGTTGCAGGTGACCCAAAAAGCGTCCTTTATTTTGTGCATTGCGCTACGCTCCATTTTTGCACAAAACAAAGGTCACTTTTTGGTCACCTGAACTTAGCGTTAGCCCCTACCGTCTTCTTGAGGCATGGTCAATTGACAAAGAAGACAAATGTCTATACTATTCTGCTATGCAATTTGTTTGGGATTCTGTCAAAGCTCAATCTAACTTTACAGAGCATGGCATCCGTTTCTCTGAAGCTGTCACAGTCTTTGAAGATGACTTCGCGCTGACACGAGAAGACCCTGATATTAGTGAGGAACAACGCTTTGTCAGTCTTGGTTTAAGTAGCTTCGCCAACTTATTAGTTGTCGTTTACACCTACCGCGAACCAGATATTATTCGTATCATTTCTGCTTGGAAAGCTAACAGACCACAAAGGTTACGCTATGAAAAAGACCGCTGCTGAACCATATCGTGATATTGATTTCACGAATGCTAAACGAGGGTCGATAATACCGCCGGAAATGGGAAAAACTAAAATCTCAATACGGCTAGACAATCGTGCATTAGAGTATTTTCGTAGTATTGTTGAGAAGGCAGGTGGTGGAAATTACCAAACCCTGATTAACGATGCGCTTGTTGAATACATCCAACAACAATCAATGTTAGAGGTTGTGCGTGAAGTTGTTCGAGAAGAAATAAAACCGATCGTAAATAAAGCGGGCTAACAAAACGTTGCAGCTGACCCAAAAAGCGTCCTTTGTTTTGTGCATTGCGCTGCGCTTCATTATTGCACAAAACAAAGGCCACTTTTTGGGCATCTGAACTTAGCGTTAGGTTTTAAAACCTCGTATTCAGAGTAAGTCTATGAAAAAGTGCATTTATTGTGAGGAAGAAAAGGAAGAATCCAAGTTCAGTCTTGAGCATGTAATTCCTCAATTCTTAGGTGGTTCACAAGCCCCAGATACTCTTAAAACTAGAGATGTGTGTAAACGTTGCAATAATAATCTAGGGCTATTTGTCGATGCTGCGTTTGAGAAGGACTACCTAGTATTTAACAACCTAAATGCTGCTGCATATGCATTCTTTAACCCTGAATCGCCAACATCCTTGCCGCTTCATTGCATGGGCGCTTCTGCTCTATGCCCACCTCATATAAAAAATTCAGAGATATGTGAGTATTGGATTGGCCCTTTAGGTGAACAAGTGTTCTGGATTCGACCAAATGACAACAGTATGTATTGGTATTCAGGGGGAAATCCGCGATCGGTAAAGAATCAAAAGTCACGGGCATACTTTATGTTCTCAGAGCGTTCATTGAAAAAACCAATAATTTCATGGTTATGCTTCAAGGACGCTTTTGCAGGAAAACCTGTTAAAAAAATTATGTGTACTGTTGTGTCTGGTGAAAACCCCATGAGCATTGGATTTTCTGAGCCAGATTCAATTGATTTGGAAAGGATTACATATTTTTCTAAAGAAGCTTCGAATAGCAAAGAACAGAAAAACCATCTGTCCTTAAACACATCTTATGATCAGAGGTTTTTAGCAAAACTAGCTATTGGAGTTGCTCATTGTATATTTGGAGAAAATGTAAAATCGACTCAGTATATGGATGAGCTACATAAAGGATTATGGTTCAGAGATGGTGATCCAATCCCTAGAGTGTTCGGCAGTAGTGCACTATCAGACAAAAATGAAACGGTCAAAGAAATATGCGGTATTCAGCATGGAGTTACAATTGCAGTATTACGTATAGAAGCCGCTGTGGTAATTAATCTAAATATAGGTCAGCAATTGAACTGGTGTGTTCAGTGTGCGAATGTTGATGATCTCTCGCACGACAATATAGAGAAGCTAGGGGAAGAAGGTTTATGTATAGTTCTGTATAAAAGTCTTGGGAAAGGCTTTGAAATGTCACTTGCTGAATTTCTTGCACATAAAACAAGAAATATTCCACATTCTGAAATGGCCTTAATTGAAACGATGATAGACAAATATTCGGATTACTTCAAAAATCTATAATACCAGCCACAATATGTTTTAGTTAAACCAATCTCACCAACGCGTCTCCTAAGGATTGGTATATTGTCATTATCAAAAACCTAACCAGGCGTTCCAGCTGACCCAAAAAGCGTCCTTTGCTTTGTGCATTCCGCTACGCTTCATTTTTGCACAAAGCAAAGGACGCTTTTTGGGCATCTGAACTTGGCGTTATGTGTCAGTGTATGATGAGGGCCTTATGCCTTATTTGAAATGGGATGAAGCAGAGTTTATAGAGTGCCTAGAGGTGGTTCCAGAAATCGATGAATTTGAAGTTTGCTATACTTACAATGTTCTCAAATCTGGAATCCGGTTAATATTACAAGTTTGGCAGTTAGAAAGTATGATGAATATCAGCTTACTAAATGAATCTAATAGTAATCTAATTACTTCATATGCAATTAAGGTTCGCGGAAAAATTGAACTTAGAAAAAACTGTGGGTTGGAATATTTATTACTAACTAATTGCTTAATAATACCAAGTCGCTTCTCCTACTTAGAGCTTGGTGGTGTAGATCACCTTGAGCAAGGTGATATTGGCTACAATATTCAACTTTCTGTGAACCCTGATATTAATATCGCATTGTTGAGAGAAAACACATAACCAGGCGTTGCAGCTGACCCAAAAAGCGTCCTTTGTTTTGTGCATTACGCTACGCTTCATTTTTGCACAAAACAAAGGACGCTTTTTGGGCATCTGAACGCGGCAGAGAGGAAAGTATGGACTTTATCAAGCGCACTTTTGATTGTGAGAGCATACTCCTTCTAGTATTTTCTTTGCTGCTCGCAATTTTTGCATCAATAGCGCTTTGTAGTAAGGAATTTTGGTTAGCGGAGCTATCTATTTGGGGTGTTAATCTGTATTTAATATTAGTTTTAATTTTTGCCGCTGTAAGAAGCGACGGTCTTCAGCATTGTAGTGAATATACTCCGCCAGACTTTGTTAAATGGTTTTTCCCAACACGCTTGGTGGGCTTAATTATGTTTATTTTGCTCGTGTACGCATTAGTCAAAGCTTTTGCGGCGTTGTATTTGCAATTAGAAACAACTGATCATTTTAGTCTAGCTATTAGCTCTCCTGATGATGCAACTTATTTTAGCCTAGTAACAATTACGACTCTTGGTTATGGTGAATTTTTTCCGGTTAGTGAGCCTGCTAAAGGCCTAGTGATTTTCCAGCTTTCAAGCGGTTTACTTCTTCTTTTCGGTGTTTTTCCGTTACTTATTTCAAGAATATCGAATTTTACCGGTGATGCCTAACCAGGCGTTGCAGCTGACCCAAAAAGCGTCCTTTGTTTTGTGCATTACGCTACGCTTCATTGTTGCACAAAACAAAGGCCACTTTTTGGGCATCTGAACTTAGCGTTAGCTGTTAATAACTCGTATTCAGAAAGCAAGTGCATCGTTTAAAATTCTATAGAAAATATAGAGGAGACGATGTTTTGAGAAGAAATTATAAACAAATAAATCAATTAGAACGAGATCAACTAGCGATCCAACGCTCAAAAGGACACTCCTTTTCGGCTATAGCCAAGGTGTTGGGACGAAGTGTAAGTGCTTTGTCCCGAGAATACAAAAGAAACCTAAATCATGCAGGGAATTATCTCCCATCAGAAGCAGACTATAAATCCAGAAGAAGGAAAAAAGAGGCGGCAGAAACAGGCTCTAAATGTGAGTCTTATGAGGACACTATCTATTCTGGATTATGTGAAGGCTGGACACCCGAACAAATAGCAGGACGGTTGAGTATGGAGGAAGAAAGCTTTACCGTCAGTCATGAAACGATCTATTGTTTTATCTATAAATTTCATGTTGATTGGACTTCGTTAT
Organism: Methylococcales bacterium; assembly: GCA_965224565.1. GTDB lineage: Bacteria > Pseudomonadota > Gammaproteobacteria > Methylococcales > DRLZ01 > DRLZ01. The sequence goes on from CBDCZN010000001.1 coordinate 1,293,679, forward strand.
TACCCAGAAAGCATGCACCACGCTGGCATAAAAAAATGGGTAAGAAGGCATCAAAGCGAGAGATGATACCGAATAGAATCAGTATATTAGAGAGGCCAGATGCTATTAATAAAAAAGAATCCTTTGGTCATTGGGAAGGTGATTCAATCGTGTGCTCACAAAGTACGGTATCGCTTAATGTGATGGTAGAACGTCAGACACAATATGTCAGTATAAGGCGAGTAGAGAATCGAGGGGCCGAAGTTGCAAATGAAGCAATGAAAGATTCATTAAACCGTTTTAAAGCAGAAAGTAGACAAAGTATCACGATGGATAATGGCATTGAATTTAAGTACCATGAGAAGCTTAAAAAAGCGCTTAATATTAAGACCTATTTTTGCCAGCCATACCACAGTTGGGAAAAAGGATTAGTTGAGCAAATCAATGGACTGATTAGACGCTTTTTACCTAAAAAAACAGATCTATCAAAGATCACAAAAAAGGAAATAGGCGTGATCGAATTTTTATTAAATTCACGCCCAAGAAAGTTGTTAAAATGGGAAACGCCAGCCGAGGTTTTTGCTCGGAAATCTGGAATAAATTTAGTAGGTGGTGCACTTGCTACCTGAACGCGGCTAAAATGTCATCGTCGCAAATATAAGTTATCGAAATATTATCGTGTAAAACACAATTTATATTTAAGGTGTATCAAGTTGTGCAAGGAGAAAAGCAGCTACTATTTACAAAATCGCACGGTGTTAAGTTGTGTTCTACGTTCAAGCTAAAAAGTTGGCAACTTAATCCGCAATGTTTCTAAACGCAGCTTATCTTGCGTTGAAGTAGTGAACTATCTTTTAGTCCAAGTCTTACAAAATCAAGGTATGTTGTGTTCGAGAGAAAAGTCGTTAAAATGGTTGTTTTATAAGCGAAATTAAATGTGCATGTATTTAAGACCTTGTTGTTGGTTAAAACAGTTAACAAGGCGTTGCAGGTGACATTTGCCTGCGCCCTTCTTTCGCTACCGCTCCAGTCGGTTGCCGGCAAATGCCCCTTAACTTAGCGTTAGCTGTTAACAAAATATCATCGTCACAAATATAAGTTATCGAAATATTATCGTGTAAAACACAATTTATATTTATGGTATATCAAGTTCTGTGGGGAAAAGCAGTTATTATATACAGAATCGCACGGCGTTAAGTTGTGTCCTACGTTCAAGCTGAAAAGTTGGTAACTTAATCCGCAAAGTTTCTAATCACAGCTTATGTTGCGTTGCACAGCGAACTAGTTTTTAGTTCAAGCCATACAAAATCAAGATATGTTGTGTTTGAAAGAAAAGTGGTTAAAATGGTTGTTTTATATCCAAAACTAAATGTACATGTATCCAATAATCATGTTGTTGGTTAAAACAGCTAACAAGGCGTTGCAGGTGACCCAAAAAGCGGCCTTTGTTTTGTGCATTACGCTACGCTCCATTTTTGCACAAAACAAAGACCACTTTTTGGTCACCTGAACTTAGCGTTAGAATTTAAGAAGCATTTAATAAAGGTTTATAAATAAGTTAAGAGGATAGAGAATGGATACAGTATTGAAATTTCTATCTGATATAAATTTTATTTCTCTTTTATTAGCATTTATTTCAGTTGGGTTTGCAATATATTCTGTAAAAATCGCCCATCGATTTTCAAGATATTTCAAAGAAACTATTGAAAAACAAATAATTAGTCTAACTAAAATAACACATTCTTCTGAAAATTCATTGTCTAGGCTTGAAGGAATTGAAGGTAAACTTAGTATCAAAAGTGTTGGTTTTTTTCCATGTCATATTCCAGTTATAACAAATGTGTTAAAGAGTGCGGAAAAGGATATTTATATCGCTAGTGAAGCTGGGTATGGATCAACTACGGCTATTCAAGATTATATAGAGTATGAATCTGCACTACGTATAAAAGGCAGTCAAGGTGTGAAGGTACATGTTGTGATACCATCATTAAAAATTATGAGTATTCTTCGACAAAGTCAATTTGAAGATTGGGAAGAATTAAAAGAAGATGAAAAGTTTTCTGAAATGCTGAAAGAAACAGGGGTTCGATTAGATAGCTCGAAAGGCAAATATAAATGTTATGAGGAGTTTGAAAAAGTATTAGAAGATGACAACAATGAAGCGTTAAGTAATATTAAAACTTTTTCAGAGGTGTTTGAGGTTGATTCTTTATTGCCTTTAAATTTTTGGGTAGCAGATAAAAAAAGAGCTGTTTTCGCAATTAAAAGTTTTGAAGGCGATAAGTTTTCTTATGCTTTTGAGACTACAGATACAGAACTAATTTTATCCTTAATATCATCATGGAAATTCTATCATTCTATGCGTAATAAAAAAATAGAATCGGTTGAATAAACAAAAATTCTAACAAATGCTTGCAGCTGACCGTAAAAAGCGTCACAAATTTTGCAAAAAGCCGCAAAATTTCCGCCACTTTTTACGTCAGCTGAAGCAGGCGTTAGAATTTTTCGTAAAAATGTAGGATCAATATGTTTTCATTCTTCAATAAAAAACCAAAATTGAATAATTATGCCATGGAAGACTTATCTGTGATGCTTTGGAATAAGGCTGATAACCCTACTCATGAAATCGACTTTTTTGATAAAAATAAGCTTGATTATTCCCTTGAAAGTCTAAAACATCTGGATGAGTACCTCGAGGCAATACACCAAAATACTCCTCAAGAAGATGAAATCATTAAGATAGCTTTAAGGGCTGGGGCTTACGTTGGCGAAGTCATTAGGAAACAAGCTAAGGAAGAGTATAATTGGTTGGAGTTCAATGAAGCTGTTAAAGTTAATAAGATGATCGAACAATTCGGAATGCAACTTGCTACTGCATCTGTACTGTGGAGCGAGCCGGATAATGTCATTTTTCCAATAGCTAAAGTTTTGAAGTTTATCGAAAACGGTAGTGAAGATAGTGTTTATTTCTTTGCTGAAATAGCCTGTCAGAGTGTGCCAAAATAAATTCTAACAAACTAATGCACCGGACGCCAAACAGCGGGTTTTTTTCTTTCAAGTGCTTCTGTGGCGCCTGTGATTAGAGCGTTATGTTTTCTAAAAAATATATGAGTCCCGAAGAAAAACAAGTCCGTATATTTTACGAAATAATTTGGAACCAGCATGACAAATCTGTAATTCCAGATGTAATAAATGATCCATTTATTTTTCGTGGCTCTCTTGGTCTTGAAAAAAATGGACAGAGTGGGCTTATTGAATATATCGATATGATTCATGACGCATTAGGTAACTACACATGTACGATAATAGAAATGGTGGTTGAACAATCAAAAGTGTTTGCTAAAATGGAGTTTTCTGGGGTGCACCAAAATGAATTTCTGGGTTTTAAACAAACAGGCCGTAAAATATCTTGGCAAGGTGCAGCACTATTCCACTTTACAAATAATAAAAAATGGGTATCCAGTTTACTCAACCAACTACCATATGTTGTGGTTCACCACCAATTATTTTAGGGCGAGGCACCGGCGCGCATTCTACCGCATGCTCCATCAAGCAATAGAAGAGCAAGCCACGCGCTTTTGAATTTCGGCGATTGAACCTGAATGTAAACTCATCAAGATAATAAGCAAGTTGCACCGGACGTATAGCTCCTTGATGAGTTCCAAGCCACCAACGATCAAATAAGGATGCAACTCTATGGACACGAGGCATGACGACATGTGCAGGATCACCACTTGCGGTAATATTGCTTACAATATGCTTATAGCCAACGTCTTCAATACCGATATATCCTTTCCATCCATCCGTGCGAACTGCCGCACCTTTTTCAACATTATCCGAAACAAACTGATGAAGACTGTTCGCCGACACATCTCGAATCATAGACATTCGTATTCGGCCTGAGCCTTTCCCTCTGACTTCAGCGGCAATAGCAACAATCACTTTACGCTCGGCACCACGACCTCTGATTTTTTTTCCTACGCCTCCAACATAGGTTTCATCGACTTCGACAGCGCCTGTTAGATGGTCGCGACCAGGACGTATCATTGCTCGACGCAATTTATGCATCCAGGTCCATGCAGTATCGTAACTGCCAAGACCAAGAACACGCTTCAGTCCAAGTGCGCTGGCTCCATTCTTTTGGCTCGTTACAAACCAGATAGCAAGGAACCAGGTCCTCAGCGGCTTGTGTGTTTTGTGAAACAATGTTCCAGCAGTAATGGATGTTTGCCGTTTGCATTTGCGGCACAGAAAAAGACCCCTGCCCATAATCGACGGGTTTTCTTCAAAAACTCCGCAAGAAGGGCAACAAAAACCTTGAGGCCACCTGAGTGTCAAAATATATGCAAGGCAAGCCTCTTCGGTGCTAAACCACTTATCAAATTCCTGGAATGTTCCAGGATAGTCAACGTTACAAACCGGATGCCTTTGCTCTTCCATCGCTAGATACTACATGTTGTGGATGGTTGAGTATACTAGATACCCAATTAATAAAATATCTAGTCTTTGGGTGCTTGGTGATTTAAAGTCACTTGAACAACAATTGTATGTGTAAAAACATAACAAGGCGTTGCAGCTGACCCAAAAAGCGTCCTTTGTTTTGTGCATTGCGCTACGCTCCATTTTTGCACAAAACAAAGGTCACTTTTTGGTCACCTGAACTTAGCGTTATGTTTTTCAGGCTCGTATTCAGAAAGCAAGGCGTTTCAAACGATGCTTGCCACATTGGTTAATATTCAACTTCAATTGCGACTGACCCTATTGGTTTCCACAACCAAAATTTGTTAGTATGTGGATAGACTGAATACTAACTTTAGTGTACGGGATACAGAATCTGGAGTAATGCTAATGGTGTTAGGTTTTACTAAATTCTATAAAAAACATCCGTTTTACATTTTTTTTAAAGGGGTAGCAGCAGGAGTAGTTGGCATATCAGGTTTAGTAACTTTTCTTCATGCAAATGACATCATTAGCTTGAGAATAGGTAATGAAGACTATATCCAGAAAGTAGAGGCTCTTTCGTATCTAAAAGAACAAGGGTACAAAGTATTTGAGGATGCAGAATATAAAAAATCTATTGATAAATGTAAGCTTCAAGAATGCCAATTAAATAAGTTTCATAATTCAATGGAAAAACAAACTATTCTTGAAAGAAATAATAGTAAATTTTTTCAGGGTGTGGTCACGATATCCTTAAACAAAACGCGAGCCTTGAAAGAGGGTTATGCAAGTAATGATTACTCAATACATTACCCATTTACACAAGATACTTCACAAGATACTAATCCTTATGTGCAATGTGTTAATCTTGATAAACAATGTATTGCTTTCGGTTATATACACATTCTTGATGCTAATTATTCGATTGATGAACCAATCAATGGATCTAAAGGCGATTCATTTAACAAGGGTGATTATAAAATAATTATACAAAACGTTACCGATGGCTCAGCCACATATGAAGTATATAATAAATCTGTAACGCAATTAAAATGTGATTTAGAATATCTAGGAAACCCTAATGATAATTAGTGTCGAAGTAACATTAATTTCCTCTGCGAATGTCAGCTCATGGTTGGGAGTTATTAAGTTCGCTTCTATGGTAACGTAGCCCAATATCTTACAATCAAAACATAACCAGGCGTTGCAGCTGACCCAAAAAGCGTCCTTTGCTTTGTGCATTACGCTGCGCTCCATTATTGCACAAAACAAAGGACGCTTTTTGGGCATCTGAACTTAGCGTTAGGCTAATGTGGTCTAGAATATTGAATAATAATAAGAATTGCGAGGATGTATGGTCATAACAGAATTCCCAAACACTATGGAAGAAATTTTTGAGATATTAAACCCTTATCATGCGGATTCATTAGATGATAGATTAATGATCTCCATTTGTTTTTCGAGGTTTATCTAACGAGGATTATCATCTTACAAACGGTTTCGCAAGAATGGAATGTGATTCAAAGCTTGAATATCATCTTCTCAGGAACTTTCGAAAATATTCAGCAATTGATAACATTCAGCACGATGATCTCTCTCTCTGGAAGCTTATGTCTATGTCTCAACATCATGGACTTCCCACGCGCTTATTGGATTGGACATTTTCTCCTCTAATTGCTTTACATTTTGTCACTTGTTCATTAGAACGATTTAATAAAAACGGTGCTTTATGGTGTGTAAATTTTAAGGAAATAAACGAATATCTTCCTTATCATTTTAAGCACGAATTAGAGTGGGTTGATTCAACTGTATTTTCCACACGTATGTTAGAAAATCTTATTCGTAATACGACAATTGAAGGAAATCCCTTTATGTACGATGGCGATGATAGAAGGAAGAAAGTTAATCTAGGTTCACTGAGCAATATAAATAATATAAGCATTAAAAGACAACTTCAAGTGCTCTCGGATTTAAAGGGAGTTATGGATGAGGACGATGTGCAAAAATGGAAAAAGTTATTTAATGGAGAAAATGACTTGGAAAAAACACAAGAAAACGATGCCGATGATTATGTTGTCTTTTTCGAACCACCATCGATAAACAGTAGAATCGTTAATCAATATGCATTGTTTTCATTAATGTCGAATCCAAAATTAGACTTAGATACATGGATGGATGAAATGCAAAAAAAGAACGGTAAAGAAGAATGCTTGTATACTAAAATTATAATTCCAAAAGAATTAAAATGGAAAATAAGAAATTTCTTGGATCAATCCAATATAACTGAACGCATGTTATTCCCAGGTTTTGATGGGCTAACGCAATGGTTGAAGAGGCATTATGGAAATGCACCTAAAGTATAATAAAAAAGCCTAACCAGGCGTTCCAGCTGACCCAAAAAGCGTCCTTTGTTTTGTGCATTACGCTACGCTTCATTTTTGCACAAAACAAAGGCCACTATTCGGGCATCTGAACTTAGCGTTATGTTTTAATGTCATTTTGAAAGAATATTTTAGAATATTAATCTCTATATTTTTGGCGTCACTGATCTTGGCACTGCTATTTTCCGCAATTTTTGGTTTTGGAATGGTTATATCCGATGGAAATGATATTCGCGTTGTAACACTTCCATTTATATTCGCGTGGTTTGGTTTTCTATTTTTCGGGTTACCTGGTTCTATAATTTGGACTTGTATATATAAATTGATGTACTTAATTAGGTGGGGTAATCCCCAAAAACATTTAGCATCTGCAATCCTATCAGCGCTCATATGTACACCGTTGCTAACTCTTTTCAGTGAAGGTCTAAGAGGTTCTGAAATTTTTGAATCGTATATAATGTTACTATTAGTTTTTCCTGTAGCATTGGCTAGTGCACTAACCCATTGGTATATATACTTGCGTAGCAAATAATAAACATAACCAGGCGTTGCAGCTGACCCAAAAAGCGTCCTTTGTTTTGTGCATTCCGCTGCGCTTCATTGTTGCACAAAACAAAGGCCACTTTTTGGGCATCTGAACTTAGCGTTATACCCCAAGGCAATAAAAGTACACGAGCGTACTTTTATTAATGAGGTCGTTGGTTTTATCTTTGTTTCGTAATCGAGGCTTCATGCAAACAAAGGTTTATCCACTTCCATGCTTGGTTTCAAAACGCTGGCGTGTTGTGTGCAAACAATTATTATCCTCAGTAGGTTTGTCGAAATAATCGCTTTCGGGCACATTGCAGTTAGCAACTGCACATTTGTCAATAAATACGGTTGGTTTTACTAGCGCTCACATCAACAATCGGTATCGAGTGTCTAGGGTTTATTCAATTGTTTGTGGTATAACAAACTTATGCACCGGACGCCAAACAGCGGGTTTTTTCTTTCAATCGCTTCTGTGGCGCCCGTGATAAGAGCGTTATGTGTAAATTAAAGAGAGCAATGTGAACATAGAGGGTAAAAAACTTCCGCCACTTGTAGTTATATCAATATCAATTGTTGTAACTCTTGTATACATGGCCTTTGTATTTAAAACATGGGCAAGTATTGAAGAATTGTTTTTACTTATTCCCTCATTCTTGGCAACTGGAATTGCTATCGGATTATTTTTCTCTGTTTTACCGCTAAAAAGGCCTTTGCGCTTCTCTTTTTTAGTTTCAGGTGTAGCTCCATTATTGAGTTTTTTGATTTTCTTTTTTTTACAGATTGTTATTAGTGTTGCAGTAGCAGGTGCGTTTGGAGGAGCTGGTGAGCCAAACCTGTTGGTTTCTTTAGCATTGATTATTACTATAAGTATTGCTTTCGGATTTGTTAGTATGCTTGGTTGTTTTTTAGGGTTACAAATAACTAACAGAGTTAAAGCAGCTTACATTACATCCATGGTTGTATCTAAGAAAAAACAGAACAAAGTCGAAATTAAAGCCGCACAAATTGGAGCAGCAACAACTGTAGCAGTTAGTATTGTAAGTGCTTTTGTAAGCATTTTTGTGGCATTTATTAATTAAATTTAAATACAAACGGTTGAAAATTTTAGGTAAATTTATAGCTAAAGCACATAACAAAAAGTTCCAGTCGACCACTGGCAGCGCAGTTTTCTTTCAGAGGTCATTTTTTTATCAAAGTTCAGTGTGTTTGCAAAGTTCATTGTATATCTGCCAGCGGCCACTGAACTTGGCGTTATACCCCAAGGTCTCGTATTCAGAAAGCAAGTGCATCGTTTAAAATTCTATAGAAAATATAGAGGAGACGATGTTTTGAGAAGAAATTATAAACAAATAAATCAATTAGAACGAGATCAACTAGCGATCCAACGATCAAAAGGACACTCCTTTTCGGCTATAGCCAAGGTGTTGGGACGAAGTGTAAGTGCTTTGTCCCGAGAATACAAAAGAAACCTAAATCATGCAGGGAATTATCTCCCATCAGAAGCAGACTATAAATCCAGAAGAAGGAAAAAAGAGGCGGCAGAAACAGGCTCTAAATGTGAGTCTTATGAGGACACTATCTATTCTGGATTATGTGAAGGCTGGACACCCGAACAAATAGCAGGACGGTTGAGTATGGAGGAAGAAAGCTTTACCGTCAGTCATGAAACGATCTATTGTTTTATCTATAAATTTCATGTTGATTGGACTTCGTTATTACCCAGAAAGCATGCACCACGCTGGCATAAAAAAATGGGTAAGAAGGCATCAAAGCGAGAGATGATACCGAATAGAATCAGTATATTAGAGAGGCCAGATGCTATTAATAAAAAAGAATCCTTTGGTCATTGGGAAGGTGATTCAATCGTGTGCTCACAAAGTACGGTATCGCTTAATGTGATGGTAGAACGTCAGACACAATATGTCAGTATAAGGCGAGTAGAGAATCGAGGGGCCGAAGTTGCAAATGAAGCAATGAAAGATTCATTAAACCGTTTTAAAGCAGAAAGTAGACAAAGTATCACGATGGATAATGGCATTGAATTTAAGTACCATGAGAAGCTTAAAAAAGCGCTTAATATTAAGACCTATTTTTGCCAGCCATACCACAGTTGGGAAAAAGGATTAGTTGAGCAAATCAATGGACTGATTAGACGCTTTTTACCTAAAAAAACAGATCTATCAAAGATCACAAAAAAGGAAATAGGCGTGATCGAATTTTTATTAAATTCACGCCCAAGAAAGTTGTTAAAATGGGAAACGCCAGCCGAGGTTTTTGCTCGGAAATCTGGAATAAATTTAGTAGGTGGTGCACTTGCTACCTGAACGCGGCTAACCATGGGCGCAGATATACATTTATACGTTGAATATGACGATGGGAACAATGAACCGTTTTCAATCTTAGATAACATTCGCGGATACAGCAGTGGAGATTTTTTAATTCCTAGAGACTATCATTTATTTGCTGTACTTGCTGGAGTGAGGTCCTACGGTAAAATAACACCGAGGTATGAGCCAAGAGGAATGCCAGAAATCGCCAGCCCAGAGATAATCAATTCACACTACATCAATATTTTAGATGATGAAAGCGAGAGACTAGAGGAAGACGATGTAAGTCGAGAACAAGCAGAAGAGTGGTTATCAACTGGACTTTCACATATCCGAGATAGTTGGATAAAGAAAAATGGTTTTGTGTCAAATCCAGAATACCATACGCCAAGTTGGTTATTTCGCGATGAAATCGTCAAAAGCTTCGATTATACCAATTGTAAATATCAAGATATGCCTTGTGAGTTTCAAGTCATTGTTGAATTACTAGAATCACTTGAAAAGTATTTTGGTGAAAATCGAGCGCGAGTTGTATTCTGGTTTGACAATTAATACCGCTAACAAAACGTTGCAGCTGACCCAAAAAGCGTCCTTTGTTTTGTGCATTACGCTACGCTTCATTATTGCACAAACCAAAGGCCACTTTTAGGTCAGCTGAACTTAGCGTTATACCCCAAGGCAATAAAAGTACACGAGCGTACTTTTATGAATGAGGTGGTTGGGTCTTCCTTTGTTTCGTAATCAAGGCTTCACGTAAACTAAGGTTTGTCCATTTCCATCCCTAGCTTCAAAACGTTAGCGTGTTTTGTACAAACAAGCATTGTCTTCAATAGGTTTGTCGTAATAATCGTTTTTAGACGCATTGCAGTTAGCAGCTGCACATTTGTCAATCAATACGGTTGGTTTTACTAGCGCCCCCATCAACAGTCGGTATCGAGCGTCTAGGGTTTATTCAATTGTTTGTGGTATAACAAACTTATGCACCGGACGCCAAACAGCGTGTTTTTTCTTTCCATTGCTTCTGTGGCGCCCGTGATAAGAGCGTTATACCCCAAGGCAATAAAAGTACGCGAAAGTACTTTTATTGCCTTGGGGTAGTTGGCTCTAACTTTGTTTCGTAATCGGGGCTTTATACAAACATAGGTTTGTCCACTTCCAAGCTTGGTTTCCAAACACTCGCGTATTGTGTGCAAACGAGCATTATCCTCATAGTGTTGTCAAAATAATCGCTTTCAGGGTCATTGCGCAGTTAGCAGCAATATATTTGTCAATAAGTATGGCTGTTTCTACAAACGTTCACATCAACAATCGGTAACGAGCGTTTAGGGTTTATTCAATTGTTTGTGGTATAACAAACTTATGCACCGGACGCCAAACAGCGGGTTTTTTCTTTCAAGCGCTTCTGTGGCGCCTGTGATAAGAGCGTTAGGTTTTCAAGAACACGGTTATGAGGATTCAATTTTATGTTAGAAGCAATAGATCAGATACACTGGAAGGAAGTTCTGCTTGTGCTAATGGGATCAGGAATAACTATTTTATTGTTTTTATATAGGGTTGTTCAGGATTATCTAAAAAAATATAAATTTGTAACGCCTCTGCTGGGGACTTGGTATACATATCATATTTCCAGGGCTAGATATAATGTTATCCTCAGAAAGGAAAAATGGAATATACATAGACGTCTTACTGGTATAACAATTAAAACATCAGATGACGAAAGATCTCTTCTAAAATACAAAGGTCGAGTATCTTTTGATTCAGGGCACACTATTTTATTTTTAGAGGGTACAGATCATCCTGAGACCACTCAATATAGACTTACCATGCCAATACCTAGTGAAGATACTATAATGTTGGGCTTTCATATTGCGAAGGACTTTGATCACGAACTTTATTCAACTATCAAATTGGTTTGCAAAAACAAAAGAACGGATGATGAAGCAAAAAAAATATTATCTTCATCTATTGAGTGGTTTAAAGAAGAATTATGTATTCGGTTGAGTAAAAAGCCTATAGAGTCTAATAAAGTAGATATATAAAACCTAACAAAACGTTGCAGCTGACCCAAAAAGCGCCCTTTGTTTTGTGCATTCCGCTGCGCTCCATTTTTGCACAAAACAAAGGCCACTTTTCGGTCAGCTGAACTTAGCGTTAGCCTATAGAAAAATCAGAGTAATTCCTTTGTAAATTATTTATGGTTTGGGTTGGCGGTAACAGAGCTGGATTATCTCAATAATCAATTTATTCTTAATCTCAAAGGCAGTAATGTATAGAGGGCTTTAGTATTGTTGTAATCTTTCTTGTGCCTCAAACCTTGCAATCAGTATTTCTTTGAAAAACAGATTTAATGGTAAAGAGCAACTCAGAAATAGAACACAAACCAAATTTGATAAAGTTTAAAAAAAAGGAGAAGGCTAATTCTTGCCACAAGCAGGGGTTATAAGTTAAAGTTACTGCCCTTTTAACCTATAGTCAGATAGTCTTTAATATGAAATATCGAACTTGCTACACAGTATGTTTTTTCAAAAATTCGCTCCAAATTGGGTTGTTTTCACTTCTGTTATCATCTGTTTTCCTAAGCCCTGACATAGTGTTTGCTGATGAAGCATCAAATGAAATTCTTTTCAAAAAATATAAAAAAGCAGCATCATTAGGTGACCGGGATGCCCACTATCGGTTGGCATATTCGTTTGGTGGTGGAAAAATGCTATCTAAAGAGGGAAAGTTTTTTCATTATTTAAAAGCTGCAGAACTTGGACATCTTGTATCAATGTATGCGGTTGGTTTAATGAAACTTAATGCTAATGGTACTCAGAGAGATATTCCTGGTGTTATAAAGTGGATGAATAAAGCAGGTGACAATGGTCATCCTGGTGGTTATCTCTTACTTGGTAGCAAGTATGGGAAACAAGGAAAAGATGTTTTTTCCATCGATCTCCAAAAATCAGCTAATTATTATGAAAAATGTATTGGATTAGATGGAATTACCAAAGTTTCACCAGGGGAGTCAAAATATCATTTAAAAAAGTGTTATACAAATTTGGGGATATATTACTTGCATGGAACTGGGGTAAGTAAGGATCTTTCCAAGGCTAGGAACTTGTTCTCTAAGGGCGTTGAGTTAGGTGAGCCTATAGCGATGTACTACTTAGCTTTCAACTATATTAATGGAGAGGGTGGGAAACCTGATTTTTATCGAGGCGTGGAATTACTTAACCAAGCTGCAGATAAAGGATTAAAGAATGCGAGTGAGTCATTGAAAGTACTTGAGGAGATGATGAATAAAAAGCTTAGAAAGCAGGGTAACACCGGATAAGCAGCAGGAAAACAGTATAAGAACACCTATCGACTACCTATAGATGGAGAACGTTTTGAACCGAATCAAAAGAAAAAGAAAATTTGCAGTCTGTTACACCCTTTTATTCCTCACTATGATGACTATAGTGTCACCTGTTACTCATGCCTTTGGTTTAAAGCGGCCTGGTTTAATGAAGCCGGGTGAAAGAGTTTTGTTGGGACGTCACGATACTCTCTTTAGAATTTGTAATCGAACTAGGGATACCTTGTATATTGCGCTAATCTACAGGTATGTATGGAACTTTAAAGAACCACCTAGCTGGCCTGCGAAGGGCTGGTTTACCTATTCTCCTGGTGATTGTTCGAATGTTGCTGTTAATTACTTCTTCGGGATGATGGCAGTCGTCAAGTCAACTAAAGGCGGTAAATTGAAACCTTATTTCTCTCAAAAATCGTCAACGCCGGCTCATCAAGTTGTTGTTCGGGATAATGACGTAAAGAGCTTCAAAACTGAGTATATGTGCCTGGGAAAAGCTCCGTTCCAAGGGTCTAAAGATAAAGTGGAGGATTATAGAAAGTGCCGTAAGGGCCAGACAAAGATACCGTTCAATATCATGTTTAAACACGCCGGAGGTAGGAATTACACTTTGAACCTGAATCGAAAGTAGTATCGTAGTCGAATATTAATAACTAAAGTTTCGGAGTTCATTTTTAAGGTTAAACAATTGAATTAAATAGTTTGTTTTGTATATATTAGCCAGAAGGTGAAAGGTTATTTTGCTTCTCCTTTTGTGCTTATTTCCAGCCTTCAGCAGTTTAAAAATTTGGGTAGGAAGTAACATAGCTAATCAATCAATTATCGAAAATCACTTTTGCTGTTTAAAGCCAAAGTGCATTCCTGTCGGGGCTATCGCAGTACAAAAGGGTATCAAATCTCGCAGGTTTAAAGGTTTAATAAAGTCTATCAGCTTTCACAGGAATGCTCCGAAAGTGATTAGCTAAAAAGCCCAGTTACAGCGAGAGCATTTAAAAAAAGAAAGGTATCGTACTTATCGCCAATCCAGTCATTTTTAAGGTTTGGGTCGGAGGTAACAGAGCTGGATTATCTCACTAATCAATTCAGTCTAAATCTCAAAAGCAGTAATTTATGGAGGTTTTGGTTTTGTTGTAATCTTCTTTATGCCCAAGACTTGCAATCAGTATTTCTTTGAAAAGTAGTTTTAATAGAAAGTGTAACTCAGAAATAGAACTCAAACCAAATTTGGCAAAGTTTTAAGAAAAGGCTCAATAGCTTATCTCGCTATGTTACAGTAAGAGCATCTAATACACTCATGCAAGGGTAAGGATGCAAATAGAATCAATAGTTGCCGTCGGCTAACAAACGCTTGCACGCGGACTACCGTAAGCGTCACAAATATAAGTTATCGAAATATTATTGTGTAAAACACAACTTATATTTAAGGTGTATCAAGTTGTGTAAAGGGAAAAGCAGTTATTATTTGCAGAATCGCATGGCGCTGAATTGTGTTTTACGTTCAAGCTGAAAAGTTGGCAACTTAATCCAAAGTTTCTAATCGCAGCTTATCTTGGGTTGAAGCAGCGAACTAGCTTTTAGCCCAAGCCTCACAGAATCAAGGCATGTTGTGTTCGAGAGAAAAGTGGTTAGAATGGTTGTTTTATAATCGAGACTAAATGTACATGTATTCAATCACCATGTTGTTGGTTAAAACAGCTAACAAGGCGTTGCAGGTGACCCAAAAAGCGTCCTTTGTTTTGTGCATTACGCTGCGCTCCATTTTTGCACAAAACAAAGGTCACTTTTTGGTCGCCTGAACTTAGCGTTAGGCAAAAAAGATAAAAATCACGTATTCAAAATTTTGGTAAAGTAAGGGCAGAGCAATGGCACTAATTGAAACATATTTCAGTCCAGACAAGCCAGATACTAAAGATAATTTATTTGATGCATCTTCTTTCCTTGGGTTTATTAGACGATCACACCCTTTGTGGGACTACGACCACAAAGACCTCTCTGCAACTGGTTGGGTTTATCGAGGTCACTGGGATCATCGGTGGAAACTTGTTCCTACTGCTGCACGTGATTTGGTTCCTGTTCTAGAAACTGAGCAACCAAATAAATTAATAACACTTATTGAACGAGCGTTAGAGCAAATCAACTCATCTTCTGAATGGGAGAGCGTTCCTGAGATTCTAAAAAAACAATTTGCATATGTTGAAGCATATGGCGCATCTATGAGGCGTTTTATGGTTTTAGGTAACCGTTTGGGAATGATTGATGAAGTTGCGCCTCGGACTGATTTTTTGTTAGACCCAATTACCACAAAACCAACTGACCTTTTTGATAATCTAACAACTACATATCCGTTTAATGAGGTATCACATAAATTACTGGATGGAGAGCCTCCTAGTGATATGGTTATGCCTCCGGGGTTTGTTTTAGGTCACTGGGTACCAGGATGTATGAATCCAATTACAGCACTAGCGCAACATCATCGGATACCAACTTTTCTTTTGGATTGGACAGAGCAACCTTGGGTTGCAGCATATTTTGCAACAACAGCACCGGAAGAGCATAAAGATAAACATGACATCTGTGTATGGGGTTTAAACGCTAAGGTGTTAGACAGCGGTCTTAATAGTGTGGCTATGGTTAATGGGTTTGGTACTATAAATCCATTTAGACCTCCAAAGTCAGGAAATTCTTATTTGTCATCGCAGCATGGCTTGTTAACGTATATCAAGGGTCAATCAAATATTTGGGAAGGTGATACTATTTATCCATCACTAGATGATATTGTTCGATCATATACGCCTGAAGCAATTGCAACCGAAGGATTTTATGCCAGTGTTCCTGAGCAGAGAGAAAATCATTTACGAGCAATTGCAGAGTACTTTCCTAATGATCAATGTTTACTTAGGAAAGTAGTACTTAGTAAGGAACATGTTCCCGAGCTTCGCAAGCTATTACTTAACGAGGGAATCACTCACGTGCATTTAATGCCTACTTTAGATAATTTGGCTTCTACAGCTCTTTCACATACTTTAGATTGTGTAAATGTTAGTAGAGCTAACAAAAAAATCCAGCTGACCGTTGGCAGCGCAGTTCGTTTTCAAAGGTCATTTTTATCCCGAAGGGCAGTGCTTTGTCAAAGTTCATCGAACATCTGCCAACGGCATCTGATTTAGGCGTTATGTTTCAAAACAATTCCTAGGCTAGAAGTCATGTCAAAAAATACAGATAATAGAAATTAATGCTATACATCTTTTCTGGTCTTCCAGGTACTGGCAAAACAACACTTTCACAAAAACTAGCTCAACATACATCTGCTGTCCATTTAAGAATAGACACGATAGAACAAGCTTTGCGTGACTTATGTTCAGTAAAAGTAGTGGGTGAAGGCTATCGTCTTGCTTATAGAATTGCTTCAGACAATCTCAATTTAGGAATCAGCGTTGTAGCTGACTCTTGCAACCCCATTAACCTAACAAGGAAGGAATGGGAGGAAATAGCAAGAAATTCGCATTCTGGTTTTACCAATATTGAAATAATATGCTCTAATAAGGAGGAGCATAAAAAACGGGTAGAGAATAGAAAAACCACTATCCCGAATCTTGAACTTCCAACGTGGAACGATGTTAAAAGCAGAGAATATATTTCTTGGGAAGCGGGTAACCGCATTGTAGTTGATACTGCATTAAAAACAGTCGATGAAAGTTTTGGTAACCTTTTGTTAAATCTTGGTTTAGACTAGTTTAGGGAATCAGGTGTAAAATCACAACACAACAAGGGAATTAAATTTTGCATGTGATAAAACATAACAAAACGTTGCAGCTGACCCAAAAAGCGTCCTTTGTTTTGTGCATTGCGCTGCGCTCCATTTTTGCACAAAACAAAGGTCACTTTTTGGTCACCTGAACTTAGCGTTAGGTGGGGCAAAGGTTAGCAAGTGAAAGAAATAGCCATCGTTGATATAGAGACATCGGGGTTTCAAAACCAAGGTGGATTAATTGTTGAAATAGGGATTGTCGGGTTAAACTTAGAAACAGGAGAAATGACTAATGAATTCGATGCAGTTGTTAAAGAATCTGATTTTGGAGAAAGGCACACCAAAACTCCTTATGGCTGGATTTTTAAGAACTCAGATTTAGGATATGAAGATGTTCTGTTAGCTAATGATTTAACACAAATGCTTTCAAAAATTCAAACAATCTTCGATAAATTCACTCTGGGCACAACAGCATTTAATAAGCAATTTGACTTTGGTTTTTTGAAATCAAGAGGGTTAAAAATTAAAGAATTACCTTGTATTATGTTATCAGCGACTCCCGTTGTTGATTTGCCACCAAACCCTGGGTTTTCGGATGCGAAATGGCCGAAAGTTGAAGAAGCCTGGAAATACTTTTTTCCGAATACAGTATACAAAGAAGCGCATCGTGCATTAGACGATGCAAGACATGAAGCATTAATTGCCCATGCACTTTATAAGCTTGGAAAATTCAGAATATGATGTGCAAAAAATGGGGATTCTTTATTAATGATAATGCGAAACAAATACTTATGTCTTATAAGCACCTAACAAGGCGTTGCAGCTGACCCAAAAAGCGTCCTTTGTTTTGTGCATTGCGCTACGCTCCATTTTTGCACAAAACAAAGGCCACTTTTCGGTCAGCTGAACTTAGCGTTAGGCACACAAAAAAATGAACGATTGGCTTAGTTCTCAAATTGCTAAATTAAAGTCTCTCAAAGGGGAGACTATTGAGAAAGTAATGATTAATGATATGGCGTTTATCGAAAATGATAATGGAAACCATGTATTCACCCACTCTGATTGCCCTTTCATACAAGCTCAACTAATATATTTATTTTTAAAGAAAAAAGGAGTTACTAAAATTCTAGCAACAGATGATGGCTGCATCTACATATCACCTATTAATGACGCAGACTTAATAAATACCAATGAGGCAAATTCAATATTCAGGCTCTATGAATGCACAGATTTTCCTCTAGGTAAAATAGATTCTATATCTATTAAGCAAAACAAAGAGTCAGATATATCTGATGTCAACATTGTCATTAATACTAAACCCATCCTTTTAAAATCTGGTGAGGTTTTTCAAAATTCTGACGGGAGTGTTAGCATAAAAGACAATGATGAATCAGTGCTTGTGTTTTTTAATCCAGTAGATGTTGATAATATTAACTTCAATGCCTAACAAGTGACTATGGTGTCAAATGTTAATTATTGAGTCTGCTGAAGCTCCCATTTTTTGCCGTCTCTGAGCATGGAATTCAAGATCACAATCATTTTCCTGACGCAGGCAATCAGAGCAATTTTTTTTGGTTTACCATCGGCGACCAGCTGCTCATATTTGGCCTTAAAAACGGGATTACACTGTATCGCCGACATCATCGCCATAAACATCACGGTTCGGACTTGATAGCGTCCTCCGCGTATTTTACGTTGTCCTTGATAAGAACCACTTTCTCGATTAAAGGGAGCAACACCGACTAAGGCAGCGGCTTGTTTGCTACTAATATTACCCAGTTCTGGCATATCAGCTAATAAGCTAAAAGCGACCACATTGCCGATCCCAGGCATACTTTGCAGAATCTGATTTTTTTCGTAATAGTCAGGACATTCCTCAATCAGATTGATGAGACGTTGATCGACCTTTTTAATTTGTTTTTTCAGCACAGTGAGCACCGGATTAATCGTCCCTAATATTTTTTTAGGCATGATTTTCAGCCTATTTTTTTCCATGGTTTGTATGCGTGTCAGCTGTCTCCTGCGTGAGAGCAGATCACTCATCAAGCGCATACTTTCAGGCTTTAACTGGGATAAGTTAGGTTTAATGGCCTCCCCATAGTGCGCGATTAATTCAGCATCAAGTTGATCTGTTTTCGCTAAACGACCGATCGCCCCAGCAAACTTTTTAATGTGTAAGGGGTTAGCAACAACAAAGGGTAAATTGGCTTTAGAACAAGCAAGGATAAACGCATGTTCCAAGCGTCCTGTTGCCTCAATAACAATCCGTGTTGGGTGATGCTTTTTAATTTCAGCCATTGCTTTTTTAACACCGGGTTCATCATTTGCGATTGAAAAATAAATGCTTAAGGGACGGATATAAATATCGAGATGATATTTGCCCGTATCGACACCGATATTGATTTCTTCTTGAGTATTCGTTGTATTCATAATAAGCTGACTCTGCCTTGCAAATACGGGTTCGAGACCCAGTTGACTATTCGAGTTGAGTGCTTGGAGTCTGGTACAGCGTTCACACTTGTTATCGGTCTCTCAATAGAGGAGCCATGCATCCAGCGAACTGCTGTAAAAGAAGGCTTTGGTTGTAGCCAAAGCCTGGGTCTCACTTTACCCGAAAACAGGGTTTATTATCCATACAAGGCGTTGTAGGTGACATTTGCCTGCGTCCTTCTTTCGCTGCCGCTCCAGTCGGTTGCCGGCAAATGCACCTAAACTTAGCGTTATAACTTCGAGCCTAAATGACCTATTCATACAGAGAACCTCAACCGTGTGATGCAATCGATTGTGTAAAAATACTGCGCAATTGGGCTGAGGAATGTCCTTGGATGCCCATGTTAGACGACCAGAAGCCAATGGAGGTATATTGGCGCCGTGTATTTGAAACCGAAATGGCATGGGTTGCCCAGCAGAAAAATCAGATCGTTGGATTCTGTGTCCGCGATAGGGGTGATGAAAACAACATAGGCGCACTGTACGTGGCGCCTAAGGCAAGAAATGGTGGTATTGGAAAACGTTTACTTGATTTGGCCAAGGAAAATTGCAGCCACATAACCGTGTGGGCTTATGAAGCCAACATACAGGCACGGAAATTCTACCATCGAGAAGGATTAATAGAGGTGTCTCGGGAATTTGACGATGAAGTAAACCTTATGGATATCGAACATCGTTGGAAACGGTCGCCTAATTGTTAGATCGCAGGAGTGATGAAACGTTATAACAATTGCATGCAGCTGACCGTAAAAAGCGTCACTTTTTTTGCTGAGGAGACTGTGAAAGTATTCGCCCCATAATAATGAGACAATAGCGGTGTCAGTCAGCCAAGTAAAAATAACAATGCCCATACGCCGTTATCAGCCCAGCTTAAATCGACAGCAAGACATGTTATTGCCTCCCCGTGTCGAAGACTATGTTAGCCAATACAATACAGTTCGAGCGATTGATGCTTATGTTAATACACTTGAACTTCACGCGCTCGGATTTAAGCACACTCAATCGGTTTTTTCTTCAGGGCAGCCTCCCTTTGATCCCTGTGCATTATTGAAACTCTACCTCTATGGCTATCTGCAAGGTATTCGAAGTAGCCGTAAATTAGAGCGTGAAACAACACGTAATTTAGAAGTCATGTGGTTAGTTGAAGGCTTACTGCCAAGCTATAAAACCATTGCTGATTTTCGTAAAGATAACAGTACCGCGCTGAAAGCGACAAATCGAGACTTTATGCTGTTATGCAAAGAACTCTCACTCTTTGGAGGAGAACAAATCGCTGTCGATGGGAGTTTCTTCAAGGGCGATACAAGCAAAGATAACATCTATACCGAAGATAAGCTGGATAAACAGCTTGATGTATTAGAAAAGAAAATCAATGCGTATCAGCAAGCCCTTGCTGAACAAGACAATGAAGATGATAGAGCAGGGACAGGCAGTTTAGTTGTCGATGATAACCTGGAGGAAAAACTGCAACGACTAGAGAAAAAACAAGCCGAGAAAAAAGCACTCAAGCAACAGCTGCAAACCAGTGAACAAACACAAATTAATTGTTGCGAATGATGTTGTTCAAGATGGCAATGACGCCCATCAACTGACATCGATGATAGAAAAAGCACAAGACATTTTAACCTCGGACCAGCTTGAAGGCTTAGCTGATTCAGGCTATCACGATGGCACGGAAATAAAAGCCTGTGAAGACCAAGGTATTCCCGTTTATGTTGCGGTTAAAAACCCTTCGACAAAAGCCAGTAAACACGGGCGGTTTAAACGGACAGATTTTCACTATGACATTGAGAATGATCATTATCTTTGCCCTCAAGGGAATCAATTATTACCTGGTGAAAAGCCACAAACAATAGCGGAAAAGAACATGATCCGTTACCGGATGAGTGCCACGGTCTGCAACGCTTGCCCCTTACGTCAACAATGCCTGACGGACAAAGCCCAAAACAAACAACTATTACGCTGGGAACATCAAGAAGTGGTTGAAGAGCACGATGGGAGAATGAAACAGAACCCGCAGAAAATGAGGCAACGGGGGGCGTTGGTTGAACATCCCTTTGGAACCCTTAAACACCGCGCAGGTATCAATCATTTTTTGATGAGGGGCATAGAGAAATGTGGGGGAGAATTCAGTCTAATGGTTCTAGGTTATAATTTCACTCGCATGATTAATATACTCGGTGTGAGTTTTATAAGAGATTATTGCGCCCAAAGAGCAAGAAATGAGTTAAAAAACGTTATATATGCTTAAAAACAGGGAACATAGCTCAACTATTTAGAAAAAAGAGACGGATATAAACTTTTTTTTCAAAAAATGCTCTTAAAAAAACTGGGAATTGTTTTTTATGGCAAATCAATTGTGAATACTTTCATAGTCTCTGAGGCAAAAAATGCGCCTCTTTTTACGTCAGCTGATGCAGGCGTTATATTTTAACCGCCTCGGTGCAGACCAAAGTAAAGTCAAAAAACTTGCAAATTATCTAAAATATTATATAATTTAAGTGTAATTTGTTTTTTGGAGGTATATCATGGCGCTCAAATTCTACGATAGTCCATTTCATGTAACTCATGATGATGAACAAGCGAGCAAAATGGCTATGAAGGTGGATTTATCTATCATGATCACTAACTTAATAAAAGAGCAAGGATGGACACAGTCAGAAGCTGCAGAAAGGTTAAGTGTACAGCAATCAAGAATATCAGAACTTGCAAACGCAAAAATTGAAAAATTCACTATCGACGCGATGTTCGATATGCTCGATGCTCTTGGTTTTCAGGCACGTATGTCTATGCCATCATTACAAGAAGCCTCAATTGTTATTTCAAAATATCAGGCGGCTTAAATTATCACACCATTAGCTCTCAATTCGGTTTTTAGCTCTTTCAGGCGTTGTTCTGCAACTTTTATAGCCTGTCGGTCTACACCGTTAGTAGTCTTTGCGAATGAATGCAAGACAAAAACAGTATCCATATACTTTGCAATATACACACATCTAAACGCTGGGCTACCATTAATTTTTAGTTCTATAACTCCAGAACCAACGCTTCCTAAATACTCAATGGGTAGCACTGGATCTTGCTCAAACTGTATGATGCGTAGGTTTTTACCAAATTCATCCTGTACTTCATCTGGTAAATCCTTATACTCTCTTTCGGCGGCATCACTTACAAATGCAAACTTCCTCACTTAGCCCTCTTTTGTTCCAATGTGTTGTCCTTTTATTGTACTCTGTACCTATAAAAAAATATAACCAGGCGTTGCAGCTGACCCAAAAAGCGTCCTTTGTTTTGTGCATTACGCTGCGCTTCATTATTGCACAAAACAAAGGCCACTTTTTGGGCATCTGAACTTAGCGTTAGGCGAACAGCGCAATCAAAGTACTCGAAAGTACTTTGATTGCCTTGGGGTGGTTGGGCTTAACTTCGTTTCGTAATCGAGGCTTTATACAAACAAAGGGTAGTCCACATCAAATCCGTTTCGAAACGCTAGCGTATTGTTGCAAACAAGTATTACCTTCATAGGTTTGTCGTAATAATCGTTTTCAGGCACATTGCAGTTAGCAGCTGCACATTTGTCAATCAACACGGTTGGTTTTCAAGCGCTCACATCAACAGTCGGTATCCAGGGCCACCGCATTAAAAAGCATTTGAAAACATGATTTTGGCGCGATAAGCATCGTTCCAAGCGGCTTTTCTCTTTTTCTTTGCAAGGCTGAGAGAAGAAGCTTCCTGTTGAAACAAATTCAGGCAGAGATGACGAATACTCGTCATGATCGTAGCAGCATTTCCTTTGATTCGGCTCGCGTCGTCACCAAAGATGACATCCAGTCGCCAATGAAGCGGATTTTCAACGCCCCAGTGCCCACGTACAGCATTTGCGAAGGGCTTGGCAACCGCAGGAATCGAGTTGATGAAGTAACGACGCTCGAGAGATTTAGTCTTCCCTTGAAGGCATTCGCGCTCGACCATGCCAATGCTTTTTAATCCCTTCCATTGGTGGGTATTAGGAAGACTCAGCAAATCATCACTCACCCAGTATCGTCGTGTCTCCAACCTGCCATGCGCCTTATCGAGTTCTTCCTCATAGTCGTAATTGATACCTCTGAAGTGGTTGGCTTGCGCGGTGACAAAGAAATCTTCAACCGCTTCATGAAGCTTGCTCTGATTACCTTTCAATCCCAGTACATAATCCCCATTTTGTTCAATCACTTGTTTAGCAATCGCTCGTTGACAACCCATCGCATCAATCGTGATGATACAGCCCTTGAGTTCGAGCAATTTAAGTAGTTTCGGAATGGCTGTAATCTCATTAGATTTATCATCCGTTGCTTGTTGACCCAAAACCATGCGGTTGCTGCACGCCCATGCACTCACCATATGCAGTGGATTTCGGTCGTTCTTGCGGTCACGTGAACCGCGAGCTGTTTTGCCATCGATGGCAATGACTTCTCCACCTGTTACGGTCAATACCGATTGTGTCCAACTCATAAAACACTCGCGAAAACCGGTAGGTGATAGTCTTGAGAGAACATAGGCTATACAGTCGTGCGACGGGACTCCGTTCTCAAGTGCAATATATTGACGGAGCCAACTTAATTTTTCTTGACCAAAGTCTTCTATCGCTTCCCATCCATCTGCGCCGCTGGCAACCGCAGATAGAGTAAGGACAATGATGTCTATTAACTTATGTTGCTTGTGGCGTTCTATCCTCGGGTCTTTTAGGGTGGAAAAATGATCTATTATGCTGGCTGTCATGAGAAATCCTTATGTAAGTTCTCATAATGATCTCCTAATCAATTGCATTCAATCAAGTTTTAATGCGGTGACCCTGAGTCGGTATCGAGCGTCTAGGGTTTATTCAATTGTTTGTGGTATAACAAACTTATGCACCGGACGCCAAACAGAGGTGCTTTTTCTTTCGGGCGCTTCTGTGGCGCCTGTGATAAGAGCGTTAGCTGTTAATAAAATGTCATCGTCACAAATATAAGTTATCGAAATATTATCGTGTAAAACACAACTTATATTTAAGGTGTATCAAGTTGTGCAAGGAGAAAAGCAGTTATTATTTACAGAATCGCACGGCGTTAAGTTGTGTCCTACGTTTAGGCTGAAAAGTTGGTAACTTATCCATAAAGTTTCAAATCACAGCTTATATTGCGTTGAAGCAAGGAACTAGCTTTTAGTCCAAGCCTTACAAACTAAGGTATTTTGTGTTCGAAAGAAAAGTGGTTAGAATGGTTGTTTTATAATCGAAACTAAAGTACGTGCATTCAATAACCATGTTGTTGGTTAAAACAGCTAACAAGGCGTTGTAGGTGACATTTGCCTGCGCCCTTCTTTCGCTGCCGCTCCAGTCGGTTGCCGGCAAATGCACCTAAACTTAGCGTTAGCTGTTAATAAAATGTAATCGTCGCAAATATAAGTTATCGAAATATTGTCGTGTAAAACACAATTTATATTTATGGTGTATCAAATGGCAAGGGAAAAGCAGTTATTATTTACAAAATCGCACAGCGTTAAGTTGCGTTCTACGTTCAAGCTGAAAAGCTGGCAACTTAATCCGCAAAGTTTCTAATCGCAGCTGATCTTGCGTTGGAGTCGTGAACTATCTTTTAGTCCAAGCCATACAAAGTCAAGGTATGTTGTATTCGAGAGACAAGTCGTTAAAATGGTTGTTTTATAACCGAAATTAAATGTGCATGTATTTAAGACCATGTTGTTGGTTAAAACAGCTAACAAGGCGTTGTAGGTGACATTTGCCTGCGCCCTTCTTTCGCTACCGCTCCAGTCGGTTGCCGGCAAATGCACCTAAACTTAGCGTTAGCTGTTAATAAAATGTCATCGTCGCAAATAAAAGTCATCGAAATATTATCGTGTAAAACGCAATTTATGTTTAAAGTGTATTAAGTTATTGTAAGAGGAAAAGCAATTATTATTTACAAAATCGCACGGCGTTAAGTTGTGTTCTACGTTCAAGCTGAAAAGTTGGCAACTTAATCCACAAAGTTTCTAATCGCAGCGTATCTTGCGTTGAAGTAGTGAACTATCTTTTAGTCCAAGCCATACAAAATCAAGGTATGTTGTGTTCGAGAGAAAAGTCGTTAAAATGGTTGTTTTATGACCGAAATGAAATGTGCATGTATTTAAAACCATGTTGTTGGTTAAAACAGCTAACAAGGCGTTGTAGGTGACATTTGCCTGCGCCCTTCTTCCGCTGCCGCTCCAGTCGGTTGCCGGCAAATGCACCTAAACTTAGCGTTATACCCCAAGCAATAAAAGTACGTGCGCGTACTTTTATTGCTTGGGCAGTTGGGTCAATCTTTGTTTCGCAATCGAGGCTTCATGCAAACAAAGTTAGTCCGTTTCCAATGCCAGTTTCAAAACACAAGCTGTTGTGTGTCAACAATCATTATCTTCAAAGGTTGGTCGAATAATCGCTTTCAAGCACATTGCTGTTAACAGCTTCTCATTTATCAATAAACGCAGTTGACTTTACAAGCGCTCACAACAACAATTGGTATCGAGCGTCTAGGGTTTATTCAATTGTTTGTGGTATAACAAACTTATGCACCGGACGCCAAACAGCGTGTTTTTTCTTTCCATTGCTTCTGTGGCGCCCGTGATAAGAGCGTTAGGGGGCTTATGGCATCACTATGACCGAATTAGAAAGCTCGGCTTGGAGTTTCATACTATTATTGATGGGCGCATTTGTTGCTGCGGGTATCCTTGCAGATAAAATGTGGGGCTGGCTTTGGTCAGAAAAATTATCTGCATTGTTTAATAAAAAAGCGAATAAATACCTTGATAAGCATTTTATTAAAATAATGCATGAGGACTTAACGAGAATTCATAAGGTTCTTGAAGTGTTTTTTGGAAAAGGCTTTTTTAGTTTTAGGTTAGTTGCTATATCAATAATACCTGCAGCCACAATAGTTGGCATTGCATTCTTATTTGAAGTACAAACAAGAGGGGTTGGAATAGACACAGAAAGCTTATTTTCTATGGTAGTGATGGTCGGGAGCAACTTTCCAATTGATTTAATATCACTACTTATAACAAGATATTTGTTAAGTAAATCCAAGCCATTTATAGGCGTAGTCCTAGCAATATTAGTAATTGACATCACAGCTGTATACTTCTTGATGCCATTGCCATATACAACAGCATTTTGGTATCGGTTTTTAGACAGCAATTCAGCAAGTAAATTAGTTGCATTTACATTTAGTTATGCTGCAACGTGGCCAGCCGATCTTTCTAGCATTCCTAGCAGATTGCAATATAGTTATGAATATATCAATTATTTAGGTTTATGCTTGGTGTTCTTCACTGCAGCGTTACCAACATTGTTGTATTTATTTATAATTATTAGGGATATTCTACATTTGGTACTTTTAAAATGGTTATATCTTGGTTTCGCAGGGCTGTTTTCTTATTTAGCATCAAAAGAATATCCTTTAACTGTCATTTTTACAGGCATAGCTGTAATTATTCCTTTGGTAAAATTATTGAAACAGTCGATGCCATATTTAGAGTACGTGCTAAAATGACCCCCTAACAAATCGCTCAAGCTGACGCTTGACTGCGCCCTTCTTTCGCTACCGCTCCAGTCGGTCGCCGTCAAGCGCAGCTTAGCTTGGCGTTATGTTTCTAGATATACTGGTGAAATGAATTGAAAATTCTAATTCTCTGTTTTGTTTTAATCGCAAGCTCATTCATTCTTGGCATGAAGTGGCAAGAATTTCAGTATACTGATATTTGTTTGGATATGGGTGGTGGGAAAAATCCAAGTGAAAGTCCTATCTGTATAGTTGACAAGATAATCACTAATCCAAAAGAAAAATTCAAACTAGATGAGAGATCAAAAAAACTTATTGGCTCATGGTTAATTGAGGGCGAGGATTGGGGATTTACGTTTTATAATGATGGTACAGCATCTTCAATAAATTCAGCTACTCTCATTTATCAACAATGGCGCATAAACAACGGTAAAATTTGCTTAACTGTAAGAAGTGTTGGTAATCACACTCAATCAGTTTCTGAAGAATGTCTAAACTATAGAATTACGGGAAAGGATGGGAAATCAAAATTAAGTATTGGCGAGGGTGAATTTAAAATAACCTACAAAAGAATCTGATTAATAATTGTTGGCATGAAAAAACATAACAAACTTATGCACCGGACGCCAAACAGCGGTATTTTTTCTTTCGGGCGCTTCTGTGGCGCCTGTGATAAGAGCGTTAGCTGTTAATAAAATGTCATCTTCGTAAATATAAGTCGTCGAAATATTATCGTGTAAAACACAATTTATATTTATGGTGTATCAAGTTCTGTGGGGAAAAGCAGTTATTAGTTACAAAATCGCACGGTGTTAAGTTGTGCTCTACGTTCAAGCTGAAAAGTTGGTAACTCATCCACACAATTTCTAATCGCAGCTTATCTTGCGTTGAAATAGCGAACTGGCTTTTAATCCAAGTCTTACAAAATCAAGGTATTTGTATTCGAGAGAAAAGTGGTTAGAATGGTTGTTTTATAATCAAAATTAAATGTACATGTATTTAAAACCATGTTGTTGGTTAAAACAGCTAACAAGGCGTTGCAGGTGACCCAAAAAGCGTCCTTTGTTTTGTGCATTGCGCTACGCTCCATTTTTGCACAAAACAAAGGTCACTTTTTGGTCACCTGAACTTAGCGTTATGCGTAAAGGACAATTTAACGGTGGAATACGACATTTTTATAAGCCATGCTAGCGAAGATAAAGAAGATGTAGCGCGACCGCTTGCCACTCATCTCAAGCAACTTGGATTATCAGTTTGGATTGACGAATTTGAGTTAACATTAGGCGATAGCCTTCGACGAAGTATTGATAAAGGGCTTTCCCAATCCAAATTCGGTGCTGTAATTCTGAGTCAGGCGTTTTTTTCTAAAGAATGGCCCAACAAAGAATTAGATGCACTTGTCGCTAGAGAAGATGGAAGCGAGAAGGCCATACTACCAATTTGGCACAATGTAGGTAAGTCTGAAGTATTACAATACGCTCCACTCCTTGCAGACAAACTTGCGGTGACCACTTCTGGCGGTATAGCAAATATTGCAAACCAGATAAATGGTGCTGTAACTCAATCAAGAACGGAGAGTGGCTCGTTGCACTTAAAAATCGTTCCCACTGAATCGGAGGTTCTCGAACGAATCAGAAAGGACATGATTACAGCAGATTCATCTCGTGAATTACAGCGAGCAATATATGAACTTGAGGAATATAGCTCAAGGGACCCGCATTCTCCAGCGGTTCGCCTACTTCATGATAACCTGAGTGAAGCATTAAACAGAACTAAGATATACGAAATGAAGAAAAAAGTAGATTATAAAGATTCTATAGGTTGTATTAATAAAATATATCTTTCACGTAAATCTTATTTTGGATTGTTGCTTTTGACGCTACTCGCTCTTTGCTATGGTCTTTATTTATTGTTTAAATGGTTTTTTTAAAACGACGGTTGAATTTGCATAACAAAACGCTCAAGCTGACGCTTGACCGCTCGCTCCTTTCGCTGCCGCTCCAGTCGGTCGCCGTCAAGCGCAGCTTAGCTTAGCGTTATGTGTAAAGAAAGTGTAAATATATGCGATCCATAATATTAATCGTACTAATTTTAATGTTTCAAGTGGGTTGTGAAAAAACTGGATTTCGTCTTACGCATGAACAACAAGTATATGAGTTTGTCTTTAATAAGATAATGCAAGATGCAAACAAAGAGGTGCTAATTCAATCAACATATAAAGGTATCTCTATAGATCATAATGCTATTGGGAACATCATGAAGCGTAAGGACTTAAAAAAATTTCCTACTGACTTGGTTATAAAAGTTATAAAAAGCACAGAAAAAGCGAATGAATTAAAATGGAAACCGATTATGGTTAATGGCAAGTTTATTGATGTTTCTTTGCATGAGTCTAATGCGAATAATAAGAAAAAATTCTGGGAAATGTTTAGAAAAACATATCCGAAACATAGTGGATATTTTTCCGTATCAAAAGTTATCTTAGATAAAAATGGCGAAAATGCAGTATTGTTATTTAGTTATTCATGCCCTGTTCTTTGCGGTGGGCATAGTACATTTCTTCATTTAAAAAAGAAAGGAGTAACGTGGAGCCTAGAATCAGCAGCGAGATTATGGGTTTCGTAACAAGTACACATAACCAGGCGTTGCAGCTGACCCAAAAAGCGTCCTTTGTTTTGTGCATTACGCTACGCTCCATTATTGCACAAAACAAAGGACACTTTTTGGGCATCTGAACTTAGCGTTAGCTGTTAATAAAATGTCATCTTCGTAAATATAAGTCGTCGAAATATTATCGTGTAAAACACAATTTATATTTATGGTGTATCAAGTTCTGTGGGGAAAAGCAGTTATTAGTTACAAAATCGCACGGTGTTAAGTTGTGCTCTACGTTCAAGCTGAAAAGTTGGTAACTCATCCACACAATTTCTAATCGCAGCTTATCTTGCGTTGAAATAGCGAACTGGCTTTTAATCCAAGTCTTACAAAATCAAGGTATTTGTATTCGAGAGAAAAGTGGTTAGAATGGTTGTTTTATAATCAAAATTAAATGTACA
This sequence comes from Methylococcales bacterium, assembly GCA_965224565.1. Lineage (GTDB taxonomy): Bacteria > Pseudomonadota > Gammaproteobacteria > Methylococcales > DRLZ01 > DRLZ01. The sequence goes on from CBDCZN010000001.1 coordinate 1,323,521, forward strand.
TGTATTTAAAACCATGTTGTTGGTTAAAACAGCTAACAAGGCGTTGCAGGTGACCCAAAAAGCGTCCTTTGTTTTGTGCATTGCGCTACGCTCCATTATTGCACAAAACAAAGGTCACTTTTTGGTCACCTGAACTTAGCGTTAGCTGTTAATAAAATGTCATCGTTGCAAATATAAGTTATCGAAATATTACCGTATAAAACACAATTTATATTTATGGTGTATCAAATGGCAAGGGGAAAGCAGTTATTATTTACAGAATCGCATGGCGTTAAGTTGTATCCTAAATCCAAGCTGAAAAGTTGGTAACTCATCCACACAATTTCTAATCGCAGCTTATCTTGCGTTGAAATAGCGAACAGGCTTTTAATCCAAGTCTTACAAAATCAAGGTATTTGTATTCGAGAGAAAAGTGGTTAGAATGGTTGTTTTATAATCGAAATTAAATGTACATGCATTTAAAAACCATGTTGTTGGTTAAAACAGCTAACAAGGCGTTGCAGGTGACCCAAAAAGCGTCCTTTGTTTTGTGCATTACGCTACGCTCCATTATTGCACAAAACAAAGGTCACTTTTTGGTCACCTGAACTTAGCGTTATACCCCAAGGCAATAAAAGTACACGAGCGTACTTTTATTGCCTTGGGTGGTTGGGTCTATCTTTGTTTCGTAATCGAGGTTTTATGCAAACAAACGTTTATCCATTTCCATCTCTGATTTCAAAAGCTGGCGTGTTGTGTGTAATCAAACATTGTCTTCATAGGGTTGTCGTAATAATCGCTTTCAGACACATTGTAGTTAGCAGCTGCACATCTGTTAATTAACACGGTTGGTTTTCAAGCGCTCACACCAACAGTCGGTATCGAGCGTATAGGGTTTATTCAATTGTTTGTGGTATAACAAACTTATGCACCGGACGCCAAACAGAGGTACTTTTTCTTTCAAGCGCTTCTGTGGCGCCGGTGATAAGAGCGTTAGCTGTTAATAAAATGTCATCGTCACAAATATAAGTTATCGAAATATTATCGTGTTAAACACAATTTATATTTATGGTGTATCGAGTTCAGTGGGAAAAAGCAGTTATTATTTACATAATCGCACTGCGTTAAGTCGTGTTCTAGGTTCAAGCTGAAAAGTTGGCGACTTAATCCACAAAGTTTCTAATCGCAGCTTATCTTGCGTTGAAACAGCGAACTAGCTTTTAGTCCAAGCCTTACAAAATCAAGGTATTTTGTATTCGAGAGAAAAGTGGTTAAAATGGTTGTTTTATATCCAAAACTAAATGTACATGTATCCAATAATCATGTTGTTGGTTAAAACAGCTAACAAGGCGTTGCAGCTGACCCAAAAAGCGTCCTTTGTTTTGTGCATTGCGCTACGCTCCATTATTGCACAAAACAAAGGCCACTTTTTGGTCACCTGAACTTAGCGTTAGGCTTTAAACACTCTTATTATGAATGAGATATTCGAAGCATTTGCAACAAGAATAAAAAGCCCATTATTTGGGTATACTGTGTTTGCGTTATTTATTATTAATTGGAAGTCTCTAATATACGTTATAGCTAGTAAGGAAACTATCATCGAACGATTCGTTTATTTCGATTCAAACACTTCATATTATTCACTGTTGGTATGGCCCCTACTTATTGCAATATGTGGGGCAATTATTTATCCTTGGATTAACTACATATTTCTCCTAGCATGTAAAAAACCAACTGAATTAAGAAATAATATACAGGCAAGCTCTGAGCACGTCTTATTAGTCCAAAAGCAGGATTTTGAGGAAATGCGAGCTGCTCTATTGGCAGATAAGGAACGTGAACTAATTGAAAGAGCTAAAAGAGATGAACAGATAGAAGAAATAGAAAATGAGGATACAAAGGAGGGTGTAAAAGAAGAAATTAAAAAGCTTAGGAAAGAGCGCGATGAATTAGCCAACAAGCCATCTTCAAATGAAACGAATCTTTCACAATTGGAGTTGGCTAAGTCTTTAAAACAATTGGCTGATATAGAAAATCAAAAGGGTGAGCTAGAAAAAGCGCAAAACTACCTAGAAAAAGCTATAGAAATTGAAAGGAGCTATTATAATAGGTGAATCTGCCTAACAAGACGTTGCAGCTGACCCAAAAAGCGCCCTTTGTTTTGTGCATTCCGCTGCGCTCCATTTTTGCACAAAACAAAGGCCACTTTTCGGTCAGCTGAACTTAGCGTTATACCCCAAGGTAATAAAAGTACCCGAAAGTACTTTTATTACCTTGGGGTGGTTGGGTTTATCTTTGTTTCGTAATCGAGGCTTTATGCAAACAAAAGTTTACTGACTGACAATCATGGCTCAAAAACACTAATGTCTTGTGTGCAAATAAGCATTATCCTCATAGGGTTGTCGTAATAATCGCTTTCAGACACATTGCAGTTAGCAGCTGCACATTTATCAATCAACACGGTTGGTTTACTAGCGCTCACATTAACAGTCGGTATCGAGCATGTAGGGTTTATTCAATTGTTTGTGGTATAACAAACTTATGCACCGGACGCCAAACAGAGGTGCTTTTTCTTTCGGGCGCTTCTGTGGCGCCTGTGATAAGAGCGTTAGCCATTTTGAACTTAGTTCCGAGGTTTTTTATGATTCAAGACATTTTAAGTGGATTGGTTGTGGCGGTAATATCTGGCTCGGTAGGGTTTTGGCTGAATAAAAGTTTTTTTACTGTTGAAAAGTACTTGCCTTCTTTGAAAAGGTTTGACTCAGGATCTGCTTATACATTTATTGAGAAGGAATGGTACTTGTATCATTTTACTTATGATCCAGAAGTTGATAATGATAATGGAATAGTCTTAGCAAAATCTGCATTACACTTAACGTTAGAGAAAAATTTGATTATAAGTGGTGCTGAGGAGGTTAAAGTAGATCATCGTCGAGCTTTAACTTATTCAGTTAGAGGACAAATAAATTCGGGTTGCCTTTACTTAACAGGCATCAGCAATGAAGACCCTAGTGATTCGTATACAATGATATTTCCAAATTTGTTAGATGAAAAGATGCTTGGGTTAGTTACAGGAAGAGATTATGCGCGAAACCTCTTTTCTTCACCTGCTTTCCTCTCTCCTCAAGAACTCAATGAAACAGAAGCAACCGGTGCACTCGTCAAATCGAATGCACAGTACTACAGTAAAATTAATGGCTAACAAAACGTTGCAGCTGACCCAAAAAGCGTCCTTTGTTTTGTGCATTACGCTGCGCTTCATTATTGCACAAAACAAAGGACGCTTTTTGGGCATCTGAACTTAGCGTTAGCTGTTAATAAAATGTCATCTTCGTAAATATAAGTTATCGAAATATTATCGTGTAAAACACAATTTATATTTATGGTATATCAAGTTCTGTGGGGAAAAGCAGTTATTATTTACAAAATCGCACGACGTTAAGTTGTGTTCTGCGTTCAAGCTAAAAAGTTGGTAACTTAATCCACAAAGTTTCTAAACGCAGCTTATCTTGCGTTGAAGTAGTGAACTATCTTTTAGTCCAAGCCTTACAAAATCAAGGTGTGTTGTGTTCGAAAGAAAAGTGGTTAAAATGGTTGTTTTATAATCGAAATAAAATGTACATGTATTCAACCATGTTGTTGGATAAAACAGCTAACAAGGCGTTGTAGGTGACATTTGCCTGCGCCCGTCTTTCGCTGCCGCTCCAGTCGGTTGCCGGCAAATGCACCTAAACTTAGCGTTATGCATAAGCGTAATTCGAATAGTATAATGAAAATATATGCTGATACATCTGTTTTTGGAGGTGTGTTCGACCACGAATTCTCCGAACCGAGTAAACAATTTTTTTCTGAAGTAGAAACTGGACGTTTTATTTTGGTTACTTCAGCCATAGTTGAAGCAGAGATTGAACCGGCTCCTGAGAAAGTTCAAGCTTTTTTTGCCAAACATGCCGAAAGCGCATCTATCGCAATCGCAAATCAAGAAGCGTTAGAGTTGCAATTGAGTTATATTGATTCTGGTGTTGTTACCGAAAACTCACTTGAAGATGCGCTTCATGTGGCAATCGCCACTGTGTCAGGATGTGATCTCATAGTGAGTTGGAATTTTAAGCATATTGTGCATTTCGATAAAATCCCAAAATATAATGCTGTTAATGTTCTGAATGGCTATAATCATATTGGTATATATTCACCGCTGGAGGTAATTCATTATGGCAATTCGTGAACCAGAATGTGTAACGTTGAAACGCCGTGGAGCAGAGTATGTTGCTCAACTGCTGTCTGGTAAAACGCAGCAAGAACAATTAGAGTTTTGGCGTGAGCGCACTGAACGCTTAGTATCTCAGCAAAGAGACAAAGCGGGCATAATTCCAGAACAGGGTAATGCATAACAAGGCGTTGCAGCTGACCCAAAAAGCGTCCTTTGTTTTGTGCATTGCGCTACGCTTCATTTTTGCACAAAACAAAGGCCACTTTTCGGTCATCTGAACTTAGCGTTATGTGAATAAACAGTAATAAATGAAATTAATTGAACTAGAAAAAACGGTACAAAACCACTCTGGTGAGTTTCTTTGTGAACGGATACACAGCAAAGATATAACAAAAGTAGTTTCATTTAAGCATATTTATGATCAACCATTTTCTCTGGAAGAGATTACGGTGTTTGGGCAGCTTAGAGAATTCTATGAAACATTTGGAAATTTACTTTTATATTTTGATGAGAAAAGTGGTGATGCTGCACTATATATAGCTAGGCCTGATCAGTGGGACTCATTAAATAGTTACTTTAGTGATTGGCTAGAAAATCTTGATGAAGACGAAAGAGAAGAGCTTTTACCTGAGTGGATAGATAATTATTTAACTATTGGTGAAATACCGCATTCAGGCAACTATATTTTGGTGCCAACTGCGGGAGAAAAGTCGGGTCATGTGTTTGAATTTGAGCACGATGGTTTTGAATTTATTGAGCTTGCGATGAATATCGAAGAATATATAAATACAATGCTCAACCTTGATGGTCGGGCATTAACATGTATTGCTTCACATATGAGATTTATCAAGGATAATCCCGAAAGTCAATGGTGGATAAAAGAGTTGAGAGACAATAAAGGTAATATAGTGAGCACTGAGGCGTGATCGTAAAATCACATAACAAAACGTTGCAGCTGACCCAAAAAGCGTCCTTCGTTTTGTGCATTCCGCTACGCTCCATTTTTGCACAAAACAAAGGACACTTTTCGGTCACCTGAACTTAGCGTTATGCTTAAAAAAACATCCATGAATTATCGTGATAGTTTAGGAAAAATTGATACTCCGAAGAAAATATTAAAAGTAAATCATGCAGGTGAATTCGGAGCAGAAAGCATTTACAGGGCACAAATTATGGTGTCAAAACAGCTTCACAAAGATTACGTGTCGTTATTATCTGGGTTTCTTGAAGATGAAAAACGACATTCGGAAGTGTTTTGGACTGAAATACAACGTCGTGATGGTATCAGATGCAAAAGTTATTGGATGTGCGGGTTGGGAGGTTGGTTTATGGGGTTAATTTCAGCCCTAATCGGGAAAAAAGGTATTATGGCATGTACTTGGGCAGTCGAATCTGTTGTTACAGAACATTTAAAAAAGCAATTGGTTTATTTATCAGAGAAAAATGATAGTGAGGCGTATGATGTTGTTAATTCTATTCTTCAAGACGAAGAACACCACCGTGATACTGGCTTAAATGAAGGTGGTAAAAATATATTTTATTCCCCATTCCGATTTTGTGTAAGTATGTTTACAGAAGGTGTAATTCGGTTCGGGATGAGATGAACATACTGAGTAATAAGCATAACAAAACGTTCCAGCTGACCCAAAAAGCGTCCTTTGTTTTGTGCATTACGCTGCGCTTCATTTTTGCACAAAACAAAGACCACTTTTTGGTCACCTGAACTTAGCGTTATGTTTCAAAGCATCTTGAGAAGCAATAATGAGTAAGAAGAATCTTATTTCTCACATCAAAATCGACGAACCAACCAATGACGTTACGCATGCAGTGGAGGTCGATGTTACATTGATAGACGGTTCTATGCGTTGGTGTTTCTTTCTTTCTCCTGAAACTATCAAAAATTGTGGTGATTTCTTAAATGGAACCAAAGTTCGTATTCACTATGGTGCAAAACATATGTTTGTGGTTTCAGAGTTATCTCAGGAAGTGATAAGACAAACCTTAAACCAAATCGATGAGATAGGAGAAATAATAGAATGTACTATGTCTATCGAATAAAAAATCACAATAAACTGAAATCTAATATCCTGAACACAGGTATCAAGCAGGTGTAAAAGAACCTGAGTTTATATATTTAAATGAATTAGAAAATGGCGTATTATAAACATAACCAGGCGTTGCAGCTGACCCAAAAAGCGTCCTTTGTTTTGTGCATTGCGCTGCGCTCCATTATTGCACAAAACAAAGGCCACTTTTCGGTCAGCTGAACTTAGCGTTAGCTGTTAATAAAATGTAATCGTCGCAAATAAAAGTTATCGAAATATTATCGTGTAGAACACAATTTATATTTATGGTGTATCAAGTTCTGTGGGGAAAAGCAGTTATTATTTACAAAATCGCACGGCGTTAATTTGTGTTCTACGTTCAAGCAGAAAAGTTGGCAACTTAATCCACAAAGTTTCTAATCGCAGCTTATCTTGCGTTGAAGTAGTGAACTATCTTTTAGTCCAGGCCATACAAAATCAAGGTATTTGTATTCGAGAGAAAAGTGGTTAGAATGGTTGTTTTATAATCGAAATTAAATGCACATGTATTTAAAAACCATGTTGTTGGTTAAAACAGCTAACCAGGCGTTGCAGCTGACCCAAAAAGCGTCCTTTGTTTTGTGCATTCCGCTACGCTTCATTGTTGCACAAAACAAAGGTCACTTTTTGGTCACCTGAACTTAGCGTTAGCTGTTAATAAAATGTCATCGTCACAAATAGAAATCATCGAAATATTACCGTATAAAATACAATTTATATTTACGGTGCATAAAGTTGCGTAAGGGGAAAAGCAATCGTTATTTCCAGAATCGCGTAGTATGAAGTAATGTCCGTTGCTTAATCGAAAAAGTTTAAAATTAAATCCGCACTGTTGGTAATCAAAGCTTATCTTGCGTTGAGGCAGCGAATTTGTATTATGTCCAAGCTTACAAAATCAAGATATTTTGTGTTCGAGAGAAAAGCCGTTAAAATGGTTGTTTTATAACCGAAATTAAATGTGCATGTATTTAAAGACCATGTTGTTGGTTAGAACAGCTAACAAGGCGTTGTAGGTGACATTTGCCTGCGCCCTTCTTTCGCTGCCGCTCCAGTCGGTTGCCGGCAAATGCACCTAAACTTAGCGTTAGCTGTTAATAAAATGTCATCGTCATAAATATATGTCGTCGAAATATTATCGTGTAAAACACAATTTATATTTATGGTGTATCAAGTTCTGTGGGGAAAAGCAGTTATTATTTACAGAATCTCACGGTGTTAAGTTATGTCCTAAATCTAAGCTGAAATGTTGGTAACTTATCCACACAATTTCTAATCGCAGCTTATCTTGCGTTGAAATAGCAAACTGGCTTTTAATCCAAGTCTTACAAAATCAAGGTATTTGTATTCGAGAGAAAAGTGGTTAGAATGGTTGTTTTATAATCGAAATTAAATGTACATGCATTTAAAAACCATGTTGTTGGTTAAAACAGCTAACAAGGCGTTGTAGGTGACATTTGCCTGCGCCCTTCTTTCGCTACCGCTCCAGTCGGTTGCCGGCAAATGCACCTAAACTTAGCGTTATGTATACGAGATATTAGTACGAGAAGTTAATGAAGAAGACAGACAAGAAAAGAGAGAAGTTCATCGTCCAAGGGTTAACTCGGGTTTGTGAGATTACAAAAAATGAAATAGACGGCTTTGAATGGCTAACTCATACAATAGACTATGATTATTTTCCAAATAGCCTCATGGTGCATTGTATCTTCACTTCTGATGTGAGTATCAAACAAGAAATCGACTCAGGCCAAGATGAAACTATTTTTAAATTAATTTGTGATGAGCTGGTGTTAATTGATATTAACTTTAAGGATATTTCTAACCACGTTACTTTTGATACTAAATTAGGGTTTGACCGATCGGTTAGTTAAAAATGCGGACAGATTCATTAAAGTAGTTTATTATTTGTGGTTAACTAGGTTTAAGTTCTGATTTTGTAATGGTGAAAGCAAATCAGAATTATATTTTTCACATTCACCGCAGATTAGAGAGCGTTATGAGTAAAGGTACAGTTAAGTGGTTTAGTGCAGATAAAGGTTTCGGTTTTATTACTCCAGAAGACGGAAGCAAGGATTTGTTTGTTCATCATTCTGAAATTCAAGCAGGCGGTGAATACGCGACATTAAATGATGGTCAAACCGTTGAGTTCGAAGTAGGTCAGGGACAGAAAGGACCCTGTGCAAATAAAGTTGTTGCAATTTAAGCGTAGTACATAACAAAACGTTCCAGCTGACCCAAAAAGCGCCCTTTGTTTTGTGCATTCCGCTACGCTTCATTGTTGCACAAAACAAAGGCCACTTTTCGGTCAGCTGAACTTTGCGTTATGTTTCACGGAGATTTTGATATGAGGAACGAGGAAAAAGTACGAAAACAATTCGAGTGCCTTGGTTTGTCTCAAGAAAACATAGATTTTTACATGCAGTCAGAGATGAGCAAAACCTCTAACCCAACTCTGGCGCCTCTGGTTCTATTTGACAAAATCTGGGAAGCCACGGTAAGAAGAGGCGATAACGACTGGCTAACCAGCACCATCGATAATTTCGAGATGCGAAAGAAATTAGACGGTATAGCAGCAGCCCGATGGCCTGAGAATGATGATTTTCTAAATTCATTGAAGGCTGTTGTCGATTCCGGAATAGATCTCAATCACATTACAAATATCGTGCGTCAAGCCCAAGAACATTTGATGTATCAAGTCGCCTATGTTTTAAGTAATTCATATATTGACGAAGAATTACACGGAGATGTCAACTGGGCAGTTTATCAAACGGATGAAGATGACAAGCCAATACGCAGAATGGGAATGCTGCATGAGCTATATCATGCAGTTGATCCTGAGGAAAAAGAAACATAACCAGGCGTTGCAGCTGACCCAAAAAGCGTCCTTTGTTTTGTGCACTACGCTACGCTCCATTATTGCACAAAACAAAGGCCACTTTTCGGTCAGCTGAACTTAGCGTTATACCCCAAGGCAATAAAAGTACGCGAAAGTACTTTTATTGCCTTGGGGTAGTTGGCTCTAACTTTGTTTCGTAATAGGGGCTTTATACAAACAAAGGTTTGTCCACTTCCAAGCTTGGTTTCCAAACACTCGCGTATTGTGTGCAAACGAGCATTATCCTCATAGTGTTGTCAAAATAATCGTTTTCAGGGTCATTGCGCAGTCAGCAGCAATATATTTGTCAATAAGTATGGCTATTTTTACAAACGTTCACATCAACAATCGGTATCGAGCGTCTAGGGTTTATTCAATTGTTTGTGGTATAACAAACTTATGCACCGGACGCCAAACAGAGGTGCTTTTTCTTTCGGGCGCTTCTGTGGCGCCTGTGATAAGAGCGTTAGCTGTTAATAAAATGTCATCGTCGCAAATATAAGTTATCGAAATATTATCGTGTAAAACACAATTTATATTTATGGTGTATCAAATGGCAAGGGGAAAGCAGTTATTATTTACAGAATGGCATGGCGTTAAGTTGTGTCCTAAATCCAAGCTGAAAAGTTGATAGCTCATCCACATAATTTCTAATCGCAGCTTATCTTGCGTTGAAATAGCGAACTGGCTTTTAATCCAAGTCTTACAAAATCAAGGTATTTGTATTCGAGAGAAAAGTGGTTAGAATGGTTGTTTTATAATCGAAATTAAATGTACATGCATTTAAAGACCATGTTGTTGGTTAAAACAGCTAACAATGCGTTGCAGCTGACCCAAAAAGCGTCCTTTGTTTTGTGCATTGCGCTACGCTCCATTTTTGCACAAAACAAAGGCCACTTTTTGGTCACCTGAACTTAGCGTTATGTCTCTGGATAAAGTACGATGGAAAAATATATAATTAAGAAATCTGAAATTGAATCCATGGAAGGTATTGAAAAGCAGCATTACTTAAATCCAAATGCTCAAAGAACAAATAAGTCTCTGGGTGATCTAACTGGTATTACAGGCTTCGGTTTCCACATCATTGAAGTGCCACCAGAAAAGGAATCAACAGAGTATCATGTGCATAAGTTTGAGGACGAGTGCGTATATATACTTTCAGGTATAGCCGAGGTGGTGATTGGAGAGGAGTCTTACCAAGTATCCGAAGGTGATTTTATAGGTTATCGTTCAGGAGGGCAGGCTCATACTATGAAAAATGTAGGCAGTACTCTTTTGAGGTGTATAGTTGTAGGAGAACGTTTAGACCATGATGTAGCTGATTATCCTAGATTAAATAAACGGCTTTATCGTAACACAGGTCAATCGTGGGAGCTTGTTGATATTGGGAATGTAAGTTACCCAAATGCAGGTAAAAAGACATAACAAAACGTTGCAGCTGACCCAAAAAGTGGCCTTTGTTTTGTGCATTACGCTACGCTCCATTTTTGCACAAAACAAAGGCCACTTTTCGGTCAGCTGAACTTAGCGTTAGGCTAAATGGCAATTCCAATTACACTTGATGTAACTACAAAAAGTAGCTACAATATCCACTATGAAGTTAGAATGGGATGAAAATAAAAGACTCATTAATCTACATAAACATAAAATTGATTTCATCGGTTCTGAAGAAATATTTGATGGTTACACAGTCACATTTGAGGATGATAGTGTAGATTATTATGAACAAAGGTTTGTTTCCTTTGGTATGTTTCAAGAGCGCATTGTGGCAGTTGTTCATACTGAAAAAAATGAAAACATACGAATTATATCTATTCGGAAGGCTACAAAACACGAGGAGAGGTATTATTATGCAACAATCACAAACTGACTGGAAAAAAGTTGATGCCATGGAAGATAAAGATATTAATTTATCTGAATTACCAGAGGTGTCTCCTGAAAAATTTGCAAAGGCTATTGTACGAAAAGGTTTGAAACCTATTTCAAATAAAACTCAAATTACCTTGAGGCTTGATACAGATGTTCTTAATTGGTTTAAAGCCCAAGGTCAGGGCTACCAAACGAATATTAATGCTTTGTTAAAAGCGTATAAAGATGCAAACCAAAGTCAGAGTTAATAAAAAGCCTAACAAAACGTTCCAGCTGACCCAAAAAGCGTCCTTTGTTTTGTGCATTGCGCTGCGCTTCATTTTTGCACAAAACAAAGGTCACTTTTCGGTCAGCTGAACTTGGCGTTATGTTTTCTAAAAATATATGAGCCCCGAAGAAAAACAAGTCCGTATATTTTACGAAATAATCTGGAACCAGCATGACAAATCGGTAATTCCAGATGTAATAAATGACTCATTTATTTTTCGTGGTTCTCTTGGTTTTGAAAAAAATGGACACAGTGGCTTTATTGAGTATATCGATATGGTTCATAATACATTAGGTAACTACGCATGCACAATATTAGACATAGTGTCTGAACAATCAAAAGTGTTTGCAAAAATGGAGTTTTCTGGAATCCATCAAAAAGAGTTCATGGGTTTTAAGAAAACAGACCGTAAAATATCATGGCAAGGAGCGGCATTATTCCACTTTGATAATAATAAAATATCTAGTCTTTGGGTGCTTGGTGATTTAAAGTCACTTGAACAACAATTGTATGTATAAAAACATAACCAGGCGTTGCAGCTGACCCAAAAAGCGTCCTTTGTTTTGTGCATTGCGCTACGCTTCATTTTTGCACAAAACAAAGGCCACTTTTTGGGCATCTGAACTTAGCGTTAGCTGTTAATAAAATGTCATCGTCGCAAATATAAGTTATCGAAATATTATCGTGTAAAACACAATTTATATTTATGGTGTATCAAATTGCAAAGGGGAAAGCAGTTATTATTTACAGAATCGCATGGCGTTAAATTACGTCCTAAGTCCAAGCTGAAAAGTTGGTAACTCATCCACAAAATTTCTAATCGCAGCTTATCTTGCGTTGAAGCAAGGAACTTGCTTTTAGTCCAAGCCTTACAAAATTAAGGTATTTTGTGTTCGAGAGTAAAGTGGTTAAAATGGTTGTTTTATAATCGAAATTAAATGTGCATGCATTTAAAAACCTTGTTGTTGGTTAAAACAGCTAACAAGGCGTTGCAGCTGACCCAAAAAGCGCCCTTTGTTTTGTGCATTACGCTACGCTTCATTGTTGCACAAAACAAAGGTCACTTTTTGGTCACCTGAACTTAGCGTTAGCTGTTAATAAAATGTCATCTTTGTAAATATAAGTCGTCGAAATATTATCGTGTAAAACACAATTTATATTTATGGTGTATCGAGTTCTATGGGGAAAAGCAGTTATTATTTACATAATCGCCTGGCGTTAAGTTGCGTTCTACGTTCAAGTTGAAAAGCTGGCAACTTAATCCGCAAAGTTTCTAATCGCAGCTTATCTTGCGTTGAAGTAGTAAACTATCTTTTAGTCCAAGCCATACAAAATCAAGGTATGTTGTATTCGAGAGAAAAGTAGTTAAAATGGTTGTTTTATAACCGAAATGAAATGTGCATGCATTTAAAAACCATGTTGTTGGTTAAAACAGCTAACCAGGCGTTGCAGCTGACCCAAAAAGCGTCCTTTGCTTTGTGCATTGCGCTACGCTCCATTGTTGCACAAAACAAAGGCCACTTTTCGGTCAGCTGAACTTAGCGTTAGCTGTTAATAAAATGTCATCTTCGTAAATATAAGTTAACGAAATATTATCGTGTAAAACACAATTTATATATAAGGTGTATCAAGTTGTTCGGAGAAAAGCAGTTATTATTTACAGGATCGCACGTCGTTAAGTTGTGTCCTACGTTCAAGTTGATAACTAAATCCGAAAATTACTATCGCAGCATATCTTACGTGAAGCTGCGAATTTTCTTCAAATTCAAACAATACAATATCAAGGTATTTTGTGTTCGAAAGAAAAGTGGTTAGAATGGTTGTTTTATAATCGAAACTAAATGTACATGCATTCAATAACCATGTTGTTGGTTAAAACAGCTAACAAGGCGTTGCAGGTGACCCAAAAAGCGTCCTTTGTTTTGTGCATTACGCTACGCTCCATTATTGCACAAAACAAAGACCACTTTTTGGTCACCTGAACTTAGCGTTAGATTTTCTAGGAGTAGATAATTTGTGACAAATCACGACCAAGAACCAGCACTTAATAAGGAAGCTTTTATTTGCCCATATTGTAACGCCTATTCGAATTTCAAGTGGGGTGACCTGCAAGTAACTACAAACCAAGATTCAACTAATATTCGATATAAAGCAGCTAAGTGTGACCATTGCTCAACATGGACTCTTTGGACAAATGATATGGTTATTGATGAGATGGAAGCTATGTCTAATGTCGGCAACTTGATATATCCACCTAAACTAACCAGTCCTTTACCACATATCGATTTGCCCGAAACATGTAGTTTGGATTTCCAAGAAGCGCGATCTGTTTTACCTGTCTCTCCGCGGGCTTCAGCAGCTCTACTGCGCCTATGCATTCAAAAACTCTGTAAGGAGCTTGGGGGTGTCGGAAACAATATAAATGAAGATATTGCTAAGCTAGTAAAAAATGGCCTCGATCAGCGAATTCAAAAGGCATTAGATGTAGTACGAGTTACCGGAAATAACGCGGTTCACCCTGGATCAATGGATCTTACAGACGATGTCGATTTGGTTCTAAAGCTCTTCAAACATGTAAATCGCATCGTTGAAGAAATGATCACAAAGCCCAATGAGATTGATGCCTCATATGAAAATTTACCCGAAGGCGCTAAGCAAGCTATAGAGAGAAGAGACCAGTGATTGATTCAATCAATAAATCTAACCAGGCGTTGCAGCTGACCCAAAAAGCGTCCTTTGTTTTGTGCATTACGCTACGCTTCATTGTTGCACAAAACAAAGGACGCTTTTCGGTCAGCTGAACTTAGCGTTAGAAATCTTATCAAGATCAAAATCAATGCAAAGCAACATAAAGAATAAATACGTTGAAAGACTCTCGCTTTTGATCAAAAGCGGGGAATCATTACGGGAACAAAGTAAGCAGAATGACACGGGACGTATCTACAACAGACCAGGTCAAAGTAGGTATACAACTACACATTTTATTCCCAATGATGCTTTTACTGAGTGGCAAACAAATTGTATTTCACTCCTTGATACAGTCGTGCCAAAATCAAGCATTCATCGTTCATCGGTAGAAAAATTTCACAGTTTCTCAAATATTCCTTCATCAAAACAATTTGGAGTATCTTTTTTGAAGGCAATCTTGCAAGATTTTGAACAAGGTTTTCTGGATAATATCGAACACCAGATTGATGCTGAAGTAAACGCCGACTTTCTAACTCAGGCAGAGTCCTTAATCAAATTTGGACGTTCAGAAAAGGCTCATATTCCAGCAGCAGTAATTGCTGGAGCAGTTCTTGAACATGGACTTCGAACTATATGCCAATCTCTCGATCCACCTGAACCACTAGAAACAAATGGTAAACATAAAATGATGTCGTTACTGATCGATGCTCTTAAGAAACGTTGTGTATATAACGAACTGACAGCTAAACAATTGCGCTCGTATGCTGATATTCGTAACGCCGCCGCACATGGTAAATTCGATGATTTTACATCGAGTCAAGTAGAAAATATGGTAAGCGGTGTTGGTTCATTTCTCGCAAGGTATTCTCCATCGTAAAGATTTCTAACAAAACGCTCAAGCTGACGCTTGACTGCGCCCTTCTTTCGCTACCGCTCCAGTCGGTCGCCGTCAAGCGCAGCTTAGCTTAGCGTTATGTGTAAAGCATGGAACTGAACGAATACTTAGCTAAAGTCACAGATCAAGAATTATTTCTCGAATTTGTTAAAGTACTTCAAGCGGACAAAGAAGACGAAGACCGTAAGGAAAAAGGTGATTTTTCTAATCCATATAGTCATGACTGGAATGGCTGGGAGAATAATACAATTGATGGATTTCTTGAGTCGGCAATAGCTTGGGCAGAAGATTCAAATTTTGGTGACAGTATGGAAAAGACAACAAACCAGTGGAAAAAGTTTACACTATTCCTATATGGCGGAAAAAATTTATGAGTGAAAACTAAGTAATGTACGAGCATAGTAATGCAAGCAATCAATTAACTTTCGATTTTGATAAAATCAACTTATCGTCATATAAGAAAATCACTTATTCCATCGTAAATCACTTTGATTTGAAACCATCTGGAAAGCTTATCGTAGGGTTAGATGAAATGTTTCAAGAGTTTACATCGGGTAACTCAAGTATAGGTCTTGAATGGGACAACTGGTCAGGCTATACAATTGTTGCAAAAAACCAAGAAGCAGAAGCATTATTAAGAGAAATTGCAAAATACATTAATGATAATTGCCAATAAAACACATAACCAGGCGTTGCAGCTGACCCAAAAAGCGTCCTTTGCTTTGTGCATTGCGCTACGCTCCATTGTTGCACAAAACAAAGGCCACTTTTCGGTCAGCTGAACTTAGCGTTATGTTTCAAAGCATCTTGAGAAGCAATAATGAGTAAGAAGAATCTTATTTCTCACATCAAAATCGACGAACCAACCAATGACGTTACGCATGCAGTGGAGGTCGATGTTACATTGATAGACGGTTCTATGCGTTGGTGTTTCTTTCTTTCTCCTGAAACTATCAAAAATTGTGGTGATTTCTTAAATGGAACTAAAGTTCGTATTCACTATGGTGCAAAAAATATGTTTGTGGTTTCAGAGTTATCTCAGGAAGTGATAAGACAAACCTTAAACCAAATCGATGAGATAGGAGAAATAATAGAATGTACTATGTTTATCGAATAAAAAATCACAATAAACTGAAATCTAATATCCTGAATTTAGGTATCAAGCAGGTGTAAAAGAACCTGAGTTTATATAGAAAATGGCGTATTATAAACATAACCAGGCGTTGCAGCTGACCCAAAAAGCGTCCTTTGTTTTGTGCATTGCGCTGCGCTCCATTATTGCACAAAACAAAGGACGCTTTTTGGGCATCTGAACTTGGCGTTATACCCCAAGGGCAATAAAAGTACACGAGCGTACTTTTATTGCCTTGGGTGGTTGGGTCTATCTTTGTTTCGTAATCGAGGTTTTATGTAAACAAACGTTTATCCATTTCCATCTCTGGTTTCAAAAGCTGGCGTGTTGTGTGTAAACAAACATTGTCTTCATAGGGTTGTCGTAATAATCGCTTTCAGACACATTGCAGTTAGCAGCTGTACATTTGTCAATCAATACGGTTGGTTTTACTAGCGCTCCCATCAACAGTCGGTATCCAGGGTCACCGCATTAAAACTTGATTGAATGCAATTGATTAGGAGATCATTATGAGAACTTACATAAGGATTTCTCATGACAGCCAGCATAATAGATCATTTTTCCACCCTAAAAGACCCGAGGATAGAACGCCACAAGCAACATAAGTTAATAGACATCATTGTCCTTACTCTATCTGCGGTTGCCAGCGGCGCAGATGGATGGGAAGCGATAGAAGACTTTGGTCAAGAAAAATTAAGTTGGCTCCGTCAATATATTGCACTTGAGAACGGAGTCCCGTCGCACGACTGTATAGCCTATGTTCTCTCAAGACTATCACCTACCGGTTTTCGCGAGTGTTTTATGAGTTGGACACAATCGGTATTGACCGTAACAGGCAATGTCACTAACTTAAGCAATCCACCCCCTATAACTGATTGAAATATCGTATAATTAACTCACAAAACAACCCGCATGAGGCACCCAATGATCGACCCAACTCTTATTTCCTAATACCTATAAGCTTATAACCAAAATAACTAACAGCGCCGCTTTCATCGAAACTCACCGTATTGATGACAAGGACTTCACACGTAATCGATGCCTGACACTCCCTGTTTTGATCAGTTATTGCTTAAACATGCTCAAAGGCAACACTCAATCAGAGCTCAATCGCTTCTTTCAGATCCGTGACCAGTTGGATGTTCCGACACCTAAAGTCACAGCCGCCGCTTTTTTCAAAGCACGCCTGAAATTCTCAGCAACTGCCTTTGTTGATCTGAACAGGCATGTGATCAACCACTTTTATCCAGCAGTCACAGCACAGACCTGGAATGGACATCGTGTGCTGGCTGTGGATGGAGTGAAATACCATTTGCCGAATGAGGAGGCGATTCATACTGAATTTGGTGGGCAATCGAACCAGCATACCGATGAAGTGCCAATGGCGCTCGGTTCAGCACTCTACGATATCCATCAGAAAATCATTATTGATGCACAGCTGTTTCCTTATCGTAGTGATGAACGCGAGGTTGCCTTCAAACACCTGGAAGCCACGCAAGCCGGTGATTTAATCCTGTACGACAGAGGCTATCCAGCATTCTGGTTGATGGCTGCACATCAGTTTTATCAACGTGACTGGTGTATGCGTGTCAAAGCCGACTTTAATACCGAAGTCAGTCAATTCGTTGCCTCTGGAGCCAAGCAGCAGATCGTCACCTTGACGGCCAGCGATGAGGCAAGACACAAATGCCTCGGCAGAGGCTTGCCAGTTGAATCACAGACAGTGCGACTAATCCACATCACAGTGAAAAAGAAAGTGTACTTTTTAATGACCAATCTGTTGAACACACAACGTTATCCAGTCCATGCGTTTAAAGCGTTATATCATCTGCGCTGGCAAATCGAAGAAGGCTATAAGCGCCAGAAATCCTGGTTGGAGATCGAGAATTTTACCGGCAAATCAGTGTTAAGTGTGCAACAAGATTATCATGCGCGTATCCTGAGTTTGAATCTTACAGCCATTGCGGTGTTTGCCGCACAGCGACATCCAGATCAGACGCTACCGCACCGAAAATGCCGTTACCAGATTAATTTTGCACAGGCCTTGTCAACGATGAAAGATACCATCGTAAAATGCTTGTACGGTTTGATATCAATGCAGGGATACGAACAATTAGTGGAAACAATCAGGCAAAGTCTGACGATTATACGGCCAGACAGACGCTTTGAACGCAAAAAACGCAGTGGTGCCCGTCGGAAATTTCATCCGTGCTATAAAAGAATACTGTGATTACAATGAGTTGAGCTTAAGTTAGTGACATTGACCGTAACAGGTGGAGAAGTCATTGCCATCGATGGCAAAACAGCTCGCGGTTCACGTGACCGCAAGAACGACCGAAATCCACTGCATATGGTGAGTGCATGGGCGTGCAGCAACCGCATGGTTTTGGGTCAACAAGCAACGGATGATAAATCTAATGAGATTACAGCCATTCCGAAACTACTTAAATTGCTCGAACTCAAGGGCTGTATCATCACGATTGATGCGATGGGTTGTCAACGAGCGATTGCTAAACAAGTGATTGAACAAAATGGGGATTATGTACTGGGATTGAAAGGTAATCAGAGCAAGCTTCATGAAGCGGTTGAAGATTTCTTTGTCACCGCGCAAGCCAACCACTTCAGAGGTATCAATTACGACTATGAGGAAGAACTCGATAAGGCGCATGGCAGGTTGGAGACACGACGATACTGGGTGAGTGATGATTTGCTGAGTCTTCCTAATACCCACCAATGGAAGGGATTAAAAAGCATTGGCATGGTCGAGCGCGAATGCCTTCAAGGGAAGACTAAATCTCTCGAGCGTCGTTACTTCATCAACTCGATTCCTGCGGTTGCCAAGCCCTTCGCAAATGCTGTACGTGGGCACTGGGGCGTTGAAAATCCGCTTGGAACGATGCTTATCGCGCCAAAATCATGTTTTCAAATGCTTTTTAATGCGGTGGCCCTGAGTCGGTATCGAGCGTCTAGGGTTTATTCAATTGTTTGTGGTATAACAAACTTATGCACCGGACGCCAAACAGAGGTTTTTTTCTTTCCATTGCTTCTGTGGCGCCCGTGATAAGAGCGTTAGAATTTTTCGTAAAAATGTAGGATCAATATGTTTTCATTCTTCAATAAAAAACCAAAATTGAATAATTATGCCATGGAAGACTTATCTGTGATGCTTTGGAATAAGGCTGATAACCCTACTCATGAAATCGACTTTTTTGATAAAAATAAGCTTGATTATTCCCTTGAAAGTCTAAAACATCTGGATGAGTACCTCGAGGCAATACACCAAAATACTCCTCAAGAAGATGAAATCATTAAGATAGCTTTAAGGGCTGGGGCTTACGTTGGCGAAGTCATTAGGAAACAAGCTAAGGAAGAGTATAATTGGTTGGAGTTCAATGAAGCTGTTAAAGTTAATAAGATGATCGAACAATTCGGAATGCAACTTGCTACTGCATCTGTACTGTGGAGCGAGCCGGATAATGTCATTTTTCCAATAGCTAAAGTTTTGAAGTTTATCGAAAACGGTAGTGAAGATAGTGTTTATTTCTTTGCTGAAATAGCCTGTCAGAGTGTGCCAAAATAAATTCTAACAAACTAATGCACCGGACGCCAAACAGCGGGTTTTTTTCTTTCAAGTGCTTCTGTGGCGCCTGTGATTAGAGCGTTAGCTGTTAATAAAATGTCATCTTCACAAATAAAATGCATCGAAATATTATCGTATAAAACCCAATTAATGTTTATGGTGAATCAAGTTGCGTAAGGGGAAAAGCAGTTATAATTTACAGAATCGCACGGTACTAAGCCGTGTCCTGCGTTTAAGCTGAAAAGTTGGTAACTTATCCGCAAAGTTTCTAATCACAGCTTATGTTGTGTTTGAAAGAAAAGTGGTTAGAATGGTTGTTTTATATCCAAAACTAAATGTATCCAATAATCATGTTGTTGGTTAAAACAGCTAACAAGGCGTTGCAGGTGACCCAAAAAGCGTCCTTTGTTTTGTGCATTACGCTACGCTCCATTTTTGCACAAAACAAAGGCCACTTTTTGGTCACCTGAACTTAGCGTTATGAGCCAATAGGAATATCAGTATGACTTATGAAGCATTCAATGATTATTGCCGCACACTCCCGGCTACTTCATATGTGATTCAATGGGGAGATTCTCATGTATGGAAAGTAGGGGGAAAGGTATTCGCAATTGGGGGCTGGGAAAATACTGATAAACCTGCGTTCACATTTAAAACATCCGAATCTGATTTTCACTTTCTGAGTGACGAGCCCAGTTATCGTCCGGCGCCTTACTTTGCCTCTCGCGGGATGATATGGATACAACAGTATGATGTGCCGAATACAGAGGATGATGAGCTCATGTATTACCTCAAGGAATCTCACCGCATTGTTTCCTTAGGACTAACCAAGAAAAAGCAAAAAGAACTTGGCCTCAATCAAAACTAACTATGGTAATTAAACCAAAATGTACAAAGGCTCATAACAAGGCGTTGCAGCTGACCCAAAAAGCGTCCTTTGTTTTGTGCATTGCGCTGCGCTCCATTTTTGCACAAAACAAAGGACACTTTTTGGGCATCTGAACTTAGCGTTAGGTTTTCAAGAACACGGTTATGAGGATTCAATTTTATGTTAGAAGCAATAGATCAGATACACTGGAAGGAAGTTCTGCTTGTGCTAATGGGATCAGGAATAACTATTTTATTGTTTTTATATAGGGTTGTTCAGGATTATCTAAAAAAATATAAATTTGTAACGCCTCTGCTGGGGACTTGGTATACATATCATATTTCCAGGGCTAGATATAATGTTATCCTCAGAAAGGAAAAATGGAATATACATAGACGTCTTACTGGTATAACAATTAAAACATCAGATGACGAAAGATCTCTTCTAAAATACAAAGGTCGAGTATCTTTTGATTCAGGGCACACTATTTTATTTTTAGAGGGTACAGATCATCCTGAGACCACTCAATATAGACTTACCATGCCAATACCTAGTGAAGATACTATAATGTTGGGCTTTCATATTGCGAAGGACTTTGATCACGAACTTTATTCAACTATCAAATTGGTTTGCAAAAACAAAAGAACGGATGATGAAGCAAAAAAAATATTATCTTCATCTATTGAGTGGTTTAAAGAAGAATTATGTATTCGGTTGAGTAAAAAGCCTATAGAGTCTAATAAAGTAGATATATAAAACCTAACAAAACGTTGCAGCTGACCCAAAAAGCGCCCTTTGTTTTGTGCATTCCGCTGCGCTCCATTTTTGCACAAAACAAAGGCCACTTTTCGGTCAGCTGAACTTAGCGTTAGCTGTTAATAAAATTTCATCTTCGTAAATATAATCCGTCGAAATATGATCGTATCAAACACAATTTATATTTATGGTGTATCAAGTTCTGTGGGAAAAAGTAGTTATTATTTACAGGATCATGCGGCGTTAAGTTGTTCCTACGTTCGAGCTGAAAAGTTGATAACTCAATTCGTAAAATCACTAATCGCAGCATATCTTACTTAGAAGCTGCGAATTTTCTTCTAATCCAAACAATGCAATATCAAGGTATTTTGTGTTCTAAAGAAAATTAGTTAGAATGGCTGTTTTAAATCGAAATTAAATGTGCATGCATTTAAAAACCATGTTGTTGGTTAAAACAGCTAACAAGGCGTTGCAGGTGACCCAAAAAGCGTCCTTTGTTTTGTGCATTACGCTACGCTCCATTTTTGCACAAAACAAAGGTCACTTTTTGGTCACCTGAACTTAGCGTTAGCTGTTAATAAAATGTCATCGTCGCAAATATAGGTTATCGAAATATTACCGTGTAAAACACAATTTATATTTACGGTGTATCAAGTTCTGTGGGGAAAATCTGTTGTTATTTACAGAATCGCACGGTGTTAAATTGCGGCCCAAGTCCAAGCTGAAAAGTTGGTAACTCATCCACACAATTTCTAATCGCAGCTTATCTTGCGTTGAAATGGCGAACTGGCTTTTAGTCCAAGTCTTACAAAATCAAGGTATTTGTATTCGAGAGAAAAGTAGTTAGAATGGTTGTTTTATAACCGAAATTAAATGTGCATGTATTTAAAGACCATGTTGTTTGGTTAAAACAGCTAACAAGGCGTTGCAGGTGACATTTGCCTGCGCCCTTCTTTCGCTACCGCTACAGTCGGTTGCCGGCAAATGCCCCTGAACTTGGCGTTAGCTATTAATATGGCATCTTGGGCAATAATAGAAAATAGAGGTTTGCTTCTTTTCGTACAAAGAAGCACGAAAACATCGAGAGCTGGTCAATGGTGCCTGCCAGGTGGCAGTATAAAAAATGAGGAAACAGCAATTGATGCATGTATTCGAGAAGTCAAGGAAGAAACAGATCTCGATGTTTTGGTTATTAATAAAGTTGCGTCACCTAAAAATGAACACTATTTTAGGTGTCAGCTTACTTCAAGCAGAATTGATGTTTCACTTAAAAAAAACGAATGTCAATCACATCAATGGATTATTCCTGAAAATCTATTAGACTTGGGCATGATAATGAATTTAAAAGAGCTATATCCATTATTAACCGAAATTGGGTACGTTATAAAACTAACAGAAGAAGCGAAGCAATATCTTAGCTAACAGAGTGCTGTAGCTAAAGCGAAGAATTTGGTTGCCAACGCAAAGTAAACAAAATCAAGCTGTTTTGTTCAATGCATTGTGACTATAATAGCTATTGCATAATCCAGTGAAGTACGCTTGTATTCATTAAAAATGGTGTTACGTAAAATAGCTAACAAAACGTTGCAGCTGACCCAAAAAGCGTCCTTTGTTTTGTGCATTGCGCTGCGCTCCATTATTGCACAAAACAAAGGTCACTTTTTGGTCACCTGAACTTGGCGTTATAAGTCATAGGAAAATTCAGTGATACTTGAAGTAGCGATTCTTGATGTAAAAAAAGGCAAAGAAAAAGAATTTGAGGTAGCGTTTGGAAAAGCCCAAGATATTATTTCTAGCATGGATGGCTATGTTTCTCATCAGCTACAAAAATGCGTAGAAAATACTAGCCGTTATATTCTGTTAGTAAATTGGCAAACGCTCGAAGATCATACGGTTGGTTTTAGAGAGTCCAGAGAATATCAAGAATGGCGGTCGTTATTACACCATTTTTATGAACCCTTTCCTAAGGTAGAGCATTATCAAAGTGTGTATAGCAATACCAAAGACTCCTTGTAATGACTGCAATAATTGAATTACAGACAGAACGTCTTATTATGAGGCAGTGGCGCAAAAAAGATTGGCCAGAATTTGCCAAACTGAATTCAGACCCTATGGTTATGAAATATTATCCAAGTATTCTTAGCACGGAAGATAGTAATGCTATGGCTCAAAAAATCGAAGCGCTTTTATCGGAAAGAGGCTGGGGGTTTTGGGCAGTAGAGTCAATTTCAGAAAAAAACATTTATGGGCTTTGTTGGTCTTCATGAGCCAACTTATGATTTACCAGTTACTCCCTGTATAGAAATCGGTTGGCGGTTAGCAAAAGAATATTGGGGTAAAGGTTATGCTACCGAGGCGGCAAAAACTTCACTAGATTTTGCTTTCAAAAAACTTAATTTACCTGAAGTATATTCATTTGCTTCAGTTTCAAATAGAAAATCTTGGACTGTTATGGAGCGATTAAAAATGGTAAATACTAAAGAAAATTTCGAACATCCTGACATTCCTAAAAATAATCCACTTCGAGAGCATGTTTTGTATAAAATAACCCAACGGCAATGGTTAGAAAATGACTTATAACAATCGCATGCAGCTGACCGTAATAAGCGTCATTTTTTTTGCTAAAGAGACTATGAAAGTATTCACAATTGATTTGCCATAAAAAACAATTCCCAGTTTTTTTAAGAGCATTTTTTGAAAAAAAAGTTTATATCCGTCTCTTTTTTCTAAATAGTTGAGCTATGTTCCCTGTTTTTAAGCATATATAACGTTTTTTAACTCATTTCTTGCTCTTTGGGCGCAATAATCTCTTATAAAACTCACACCGAGTATATTAATCATGCGAGTGAAATTATAACCTAGAACCATTAGACTGAATTCTCCCCCACATTTCTCTATGCCCCTCATCAAAAAATGATTGATACCTGCGCGGTGTTTAAGGGTTCCAAAGGGATGTTCAACCAACGCCCCCCGTTGCCTCATTTTCTGCGGGTTCTGTTTCATTCTCCCATCGTGCTCTTCAACCACTTCTTGATGTTCCCAGCGTAATAGTTGTTTGTTTTGGGCTTTGTCCGTCAGGCATTGTTGACGTAAGGGGCAAGCGTTGCAGACCGTGGCACTCATCCGGTAATGGATCATGTTCTTTTCCGCTATTGTTTGTGGCTTTTCACCAGGTAATAATTGATTCCCTTGAGGGCAAAGATAATGATCATTCTCAATGTCATAGTGAAAATCTGTCCGTTTAAACCGCCCGTGTTTACTGGCTTTTGTCGAAGGGTTTTTAACCGCAACATAAACGGGAATACCTTGTTCTTCACAGGCTTTTATTTCCGTGCCATCGTGATAGCCTGAATCAGCTAAGCCTTCAAGCTGGTCCGAGGTTAAAATGTCTTGTGCTTTTTCTATCATCGATGTCAGTTGATGGGCGTCATTGCCATCTTGAACAACATCATTCGCAACAATTAATTTGTGTTTGCTATCCACTGCAATTTGTACGTTATAACCCGCGATGGTCTGTCCGCGCTTGGTTAATAATCGGGCGTCTTTATCGACGGTTGATATTTGTGTTTGTTCACTGGTTTGCAGCTGTTGCTTGAGTGCTTTTTTCTCGGCTTGTTTTTTCTCTAGTCGTTGCAGTTTTTCCTCCAGGTTATCATCGACAACTAAACTGCCTGTCCCTGCTCTATCATCTTCATTGTCTTGTTCAGCAAGGGCTTGCTGATACGCATTGATTTTCTTTTCTAATACATCAAGCTGTTTATCCAGCTTATCTTCGGTATAGATGTTATCTTTGCTTGTATCGCCCTTGAAGAAACTCCCATCGACAGCGATTTGTTCTCCTCCAAAGAGTGAGAGTTCTTTGCATAACAGCATAAAGTCTCGATTTGTCGCTTTCAGCGCGGTACTGTTATCTTTACGAAAATCAGCAATGGTTTTATAACTTGGCAGTAAGCCTTCAACTAACCACATGACTTCTAAATTACGTGTTGTTTCACGCTCTAAATTTACGGCTACTTCGAATACCTTGCAGATAGCCATAGAGGTAGAGTTTCAATAATGCACAGGGATCAAAGGGAGGCTGCCCTGAAGAAAAAACCGATTGAGTGTGCTTAAATCCGAGCGCGTGAAGTTCAAGTGTATTAACATAAGCATCAATCGCTCGAACTGTATTGTATTGGCTAACATAGTCTTCGACACGGGGAGGCAATAACATGTCTTGCTGTCGATTTAAGCTGGGCTGATAACGGCGTATGGGCATTGTTATTTTTACTTGGCTGACTGACACCGCTATTGTCTCATTATTATGGGGCGAATACTTTCACAGTCTCCTCAGCAAAAAAAGTGACGCTTTTTACGGTCAACTGGATGCGATTGTTAGAATTTTTTGAACTCTTCTTAATCATAATTGGAGTTCGTTACTCAAAGTTCTCTCTTTCAGAAAATGAGCGATTAGTACTCTTAAGTTCATCTATTTCCTTTTCAATCTCAAGCACTCTTTTTGTTGCCTGATCAAATCTATCTCCTGCTGTCTTTTCGGATATTTCATAGAGCCCATCACTTTGCGCTCTTCCTAATGTTCTTGATGCTTGACTCCATCCCCATTGAGCTTTTTGTAATTCGTTTTCAAGATGCTCCATAGCGATGCTGGAAAATGCTCCTATCCTTGGTGCAATATCTCTTAATCCTACCAAAGTCTTCACTAAATCATTAAAATTTATCTTATAAAATTTTTTGTTTGATAAATCAATGAAATATTTACCTGCTAACCATGCAGGTATTGCAGTGCTAATGTTGCCAGTACATAAAATAGGTATAAATTTTCGATGATTACGTTTTGTATAGATTTCGGCTGTTACAATATTTCCTTCATAACCAACTCCTCCTTCACGAGCCTCAGACTTTTTTTTAAACTCAGGAGTACAAATAATCAAAACGAAATCACTATCCTTAATCTGATTTTCCATAAAATGAGGTAACTGATCTCCTGGCGCAGCTTCCCATTGATCCAAACGAATATCTATGCCTTCCATCCGAAGCTTTACAGAGAAATCCTTTACCCAATCTTTATGAAGTTTACTATCCCAAGAATATGATATAAAAACTACAGCAGATTTCTTGGTTTTATGCATTACTTTTCCACTCTAAAATTAGCCAATATATTCTAACGCTAAGTTCAGGGGCATTTGCCGGCAACCGACTGGAGCGGTAGCGAAAGAAGGGCGCAGGCAAATGTCACCTGCAACGCCTTGTTAGCTGTTTTAACCAACAACATGGTTTTTAAATGCATGTACATTTAACTTCGATTATAAAACAACCATTTTAACCACTTTTCTCTCGAATACAAATACCTTGATTTTGTAAGGCTTGGACTAAAAGCCAGTTCGCCATTTCAACGCAAGATAAGCGGCGATAGAAATTGTGTGTATGAGTTATCAACTTTTCAACTTGAACGTAGGACACAACTTAACGCCGTGCGATCCTGGAAATAATAACTGCTTTTCTTCGCACAACTTGATACACCTTTCATATAAATTGTGTTTGACACGATAATATTTCGATAACATATATTTTTACGATGACATTTTACTCGTATTCAGAAAGCAAGTGCATCGTTTAAAATTCTATAGAAAATATAGAGGAGACGATGTTTTGAGAAGAAATTATAAACAAATAAATCAATTAGAACGAGATCAACTAGCGATCCAACGATCAAAAGGACACTCCTTTTCGGCTATAGCCAAGGTGTTGGGACGAAGTGTAAGTGCTTTGTCCCGAGAATACAAAAGAAACCTAAATCATGCAGGGAATTATCTCCCATCAGAAACAGACTATAAATCCAGAAGAAGGAAAAAAGAGGCGGCAGAAACAGGCTCTAAATGTGAGTCTTATGAGGACACTATCTATTCTGGATTATGTGAAGGCTGGACACCCGAACAAATAGCAGGACGGTTGAGTATGGAGGAAGAAAGCTTTACCGTCAGTCATGAAACGATCTATTGTTTTATCTATAAATTTCATGTTGATTGGACTTCGTTATTACCCAGAAAGCATGCACCACGCTGGCATAAAAAAATGGGTAAGAAGGCATCAAAGCGAGAGATGATACCGAATAGAATCAGTATATTAGAGAGGCCAGATGCTATTAATAAAAAAGAATCCTTTGGTCATTGGGAAGGTGATTCAATCGTGTGCTCACAAAGTACGGTATCGCTTAATGTGATGGTAGAACGTCAGACACAATATGTCAGTATAAGGCGAGTAGAGAATCGAGGGGCCGAAGTTGCAAATGAAGCAATGAAAGATTCATTAAACCGTTTTAAAGCAGAAAGTAGACAAAGTATCACGATGGATAATGGCATTGAATTTAAGTACCATGAGAAGCTTAAAAAAGCGCTTAATATTAAGACCTATTTTTGCCAGCCATACCACAGTTGGGAAAAAGGATTAGTTGAGCAAATCAATGGACTGATTAGACGCTTTTTACCTAAAAAAACAGATCTATCAAAGATCACAAAAAAGGAAATAGGCGTGATCGAATTTTTATTAAATTCACGCCCAAGAAAGTTGTTAAAATGGGAAACGCCAGCCGAGGTTTTTGCTCGGAAATCTGGAATAAATTTAGTAGGTGGTGCACTTGCTACCTGAACGCGGCACTTTAAAAGCTAACGCCCGCATCAGCTGACGTAATAAGGGGCGGTTTTTTTGCCTCAGCAAAAAAAATGACGCTTATTACGGTCAGCTGTATGCGATTGTTATAAGTCATTTTCTAACCATTGCCGTTGGGTTATTTTATACAAAACATGCTCTCGAAGTGGATTATTTTTAGGAATGTCAGGATGTTCGAAATTTTCTTTAGTATTTACCATTTTTAATCGCTCCATAACAGTCCAAGATTTTCTATTTGAAACTGAAGCAAATGAATATACTTCAGGTAAATTAAGTTTTTTGAAAGCAAAATCTAGTGAAGTTTTTGCCGCCTCGGTAGCATAACCTTTACCCCAATATTCTTTTGCTAACCGCCAACCGATTTCTATACAGGGAGTAACTGGTAAATCATAAGTTGGCTCATGAAGACCAACAAAGCCCATAAATGTTTTTTTCTGAAATTGACTCTACTGCCCAAAACCCCCAGCCTCTTTCCGATAAAAGCGCTTCGATTTTTTGAGCCATAGCATTACTATCTTCCGTGCTAAGAATACTTGGATAATATTTCATAACCATAGGGTCTGAATTCAGTTTGGCAAATTCTGGCCAATCTTTTTTGCGCCACTGCCTCATAATAAGACGTTCTGTCTGTAATTCAATTATTGCAGTCATTACAAGGAGTCTTTGGTATTGCTATACACACTTTGATAATGCTCTACCTTAGGAAAGGGTTCATAAAAATGGTGTAATAACGACCGCCATTCTTGATATTCTCTGGACTCTCTAAAACCAACCGTATGATCTTCGAGCGTTTGCCAATTTACTAACAGAATATAACGGCTAGTATTTTCTACGCATTTTTGTAGCTGATGAGAAACATAGCCATCCATGCTAGAAATAATATCTTGGGCTTTTCCAAACGCTACCTCAAATTCTTTTTCTTTGCCTTTTTTTACATCAAGAATCGCTACTTCAAGTATCACTGAATTTTCCTATGACTTATAACGCCAAGCTAAGCTGCGCTTGATGGCGACCGACTGGAGCGGCAGCGAAAAAAGGGCGCAGTCAAGCGTCAGCTTGAGCGTTTTGTTAGCATATTTTCCAATGTTTTTTCAATTTTATCTATATTCATACTGATTTTTTCTAAGTGTTTACTCGAATGGTATATATGGTCATTATTAACTAGTCCACCACCTTCATGCTCCGAAAATTCTACATGGTATATGTCATTTAATGGATTTCCTGATGCAGTTTCATAAGTAATATAAACAGTGAATTTTATATCAAATTTTTCTTTTGTATCTTCATACATGCCCTCTAGAAAAGTATCCATGTATTGACTTGGTGATAGGTAGTTAATTCCTTTTGAAATAAATTGGTTCGACTTAAGTAAAGTAAGCGTAGTTTCAGTTGTCGTACCTTTAGATATTTGCTCTATTTCAAATCGAATATTATAGGCTGGCCCTTGTCCGATATTCTGTACCCGAGCATTAAACAATCCGAAATGTGGATATTGTGGTCTTATTGTAAAATCTATTTTCGGGTCTGTATAAACTTGTCGCATTACCCGTGTCTCACTGACCAAAGACCAAGTTAATACAGCATAAATAACAGTAGAAACTGCAACTACCCCGGTAAATAGAAGAGTAAGTAATGAGTTATACTGGTCTAGATAATTCAAAATTTCTTGCATGATTTTCCATATGCTAACGCTAAGTTCAGATGCCCAAAAAGTGGCCTTTGTTTTGTGCAACAATGAAGCGTAGCGCAATGCACAAAACAAAGGACGCTTTTTGGGTCACCTGCAACGCCTTGTTAGCTGTTTTAACCAACAACATGGTTTTTAAATGCATGTACATTTAATTTCGGTTATAAAACAACCATTTTAACGACTTTTCTCTCGAACACAAAATACCTTGATTTTGTAAGGCTTGGACTAAAAGATAGTTCACTATTTCAACGCAAGATAAGCTGCGATTAGAAACTTTGTGGATTAAGTTGCCAACTTTTCAGCTTGAACGTAGAACACAACTTATCGCCGTACGATTCTGTAAATAATAACTGCTTTTCTCCGCACAACTTGATACACCTTTCATATAAGTTGTGTTTGACACGATAATATTTCGATAACTTATATTTTTACGATGACATTTTATTAACAGCTAACGCTAAGTTCAGGGGCATTTGCCGGCAACCGACTGGAGCGGTAGCGAAAGAAGGGCGCTGGCAAATGTCACCTACAACGCCTTGTTAGCTGTTTTAACCAAATAACATGTTTTTGCATACAAGTACATTTTATTTCGGGTATAAAACAACCATTCTAACTACTTTTCTCTCGAACAGAAAATAACTTGATTTTGTAATGCTTGGACTTATAAACAAATTCGCTGCCTCAACGCAAGATTAGCTTTGATTGCCAATTGTGCGGTTTTAATTCCAAACTTTTCGATTGAGTGACGGATATCGCTTCGCACTGCGCGATTCCGGAAATAACGATTGCTTTCCCCTTACGCAACTTTATGCACCGTAAATATAAATTGTGTTTTATACGGTAATATTTCGATGATTTATATTTGCGAAGATAAGATTCTATTAACAGCTAACGCCAAGTTCAGGTGACCAAAAAGTGACCTTTGTTTTGTGCAATAATGGAGCGCAGCGCAATGCACAAAACAAAGGACGCTTTTTGGGTCAGCTGCAACGTTTTGTTAGCTATTTTACGTAACACCATTTTTAATGAATACAAGCGTACTTCACTGGATTATGCAATAGTTATTATAGTCACAATGCATTGAACAAAACAGCTTGATTTTGTTTACTTTGCGTTGGCAACCAAATTCTTCGCTTTAGCTACAGCACTCTGTTAGCTAAGATATTGCTTCGCTTCTTCTGTTAGTTTTATAACGTACCCAATTTCGGTTAATAATGGATATAGCTCTTTTAAATTCATTATCATGCCCAAGTCTAATAGATTTTCAGGAATAATCCATTGATGTGATTGACATTCGTTTTTTTTAAGTGAAACATCAATTCTGCTTGAAGTAAGCTGACACCTAAAATAGTGTTCATTTTTAGGTGACGCAACTTTATTAATAACCAAAACATCGAGATCTGTTTCTTCCTTGACTTCTCGAATACATGCATCAATTGCTGTTTCCTCATTTTTTATACTGCCACCTGGCAGGCACCATTGACCAGCTCTCGATGTTTTCGTGCTTCTTTGTACGAAAAGAAGCAAACCTCTATTTTCTATTATTGCCCAAGATGCCATATTAATAGCTAACGCTAAGCTAAGCTGCGCTTGACGGCGACCGACTGGAGCGGCAGCGAAAGAAGGGAGCGGTCAAGCGTCAGCTTGAGCGATTTGTTAGCTGTGTAAAGCTACAATGCGTATGCTCAACACCGAATTTTAAAAACTGATTTTACACCATGACTTTGTTGATGACCACTACGCTCAAGGCGCAAATGTCTGCTCATGGCTTAAAAAAGATCAAAATGTGTGATTGCAAAACCTGACACCTTCTTGTGTTAACAACCGTGGCACGGCATCTTGAGGAGATGTTGTATGCTCCGAGTCTTTACATCAATCAGGTGATGACGGATTTGGTGTGTTGAATCTCACGTTATTATCACAAGACCAGAAAGCAACTCCATTTCCCAAGAGAATCCAAGCAACCAGCCAAGCAATGGAATATGCGTAGGAAATGCGCCTGAATTTTTAAAATCGGCTGATGAGAAAATCAGGGGGAGTTTGTCTTCTTAACCGAATGACATTAGATCTGTGAGGGGCAGTTGGGTAACTGGCTGTTCTACCTTGATAAATATTTTTTCTGATTATCAGTGATCTCACTTTAATTTAGGATATCATTGCTTAGCAAAGAGTAAAGACGAGACTTCAGCGAAAGTTGGACAGATCATGGATTCTGATAACTGACACCGCTGAGATAGTGATTCAGTGATTTAGGTACCTAAAAATATGCAACGAAAATTTTTACCAAGCGAAAAAGAAGCAATAAGGCTTCTGATATGCAGACTAGCGGTTTATGGTTGCCCCGGATTCTGGAAAATACGAGCTGCTGTTTTTCATTTCTACTTGTTTCTCCTTGATAGATTTTTTCTGTTAAGAGATTTTTGGAAAGAGCGCGTCTACATTAGGGAAGTCGATAGGCATAGGTTTGAAGTTCGGAGAGGGACTTCAGATGATTTTGTGATTGATGAAATATGGAGGAAGTTTGCATATGGCAAAAAGTCTTTTGGTACAGTAATTGATCTTGGTGGCAACATAGGAGCCTATTCAATATTTGCCGCTAGAACTGCTGAAAAAGTAATCACAGTAGAGCCTGTCCAAGATAACTATAACCAAATTGTGAGAAACTTGCAGTTAAACAACGTATGCAATGTTTTTATTTCTAAAGTTGCAGTTGGCGCCAAGAAAGCGTTCGCTGAAATATATATTCACCCTATTAATATTGGCATGTCATCTTTCCATCATGAGGGTAACGCGAAAAGAAAAGAGAGGGTTGAGATTCAAACACTTCAATTCTTAATTGAAGAATATAAAATCAATAAAGTAGATTTCTTAAAATGCGACATTGAGGGAGGAGAATTTTTAGTATTCAACTACAAAAGCGAAAAAACGCTAAAAGTCATTGATTCAATTTCAATGGAAATACACTGCAATTATTTTAATGTTTTGAAAGTATATAGATTGTTGTTGAGATTCATGAATTGTGGATTTTCTATCGAATTTACTAATTTGGTATTTCTGTTTTTGACAGGAACAGGTATTATAGAATTGCGGAAAGAACTTCCACGATAAGCTTTCATCTTTCTCTCACAATTGGCTTCAGTGCACTGCTCCCTTCAATATATCATAATATTTCTTGAGCGAAATTAGGCAAGCTAGCAACACAAAACCAGACAGAAAGTATACTATACATGTATTATTCTTCAGGTAAGCCACATAGCATGAGATTCCAGCATATGAAATGGAGTAGGTGGCCATTAGCATTGGTTCAATTGCTAGATCGACGTCACCTACGTTGTGTTTGTTCTCGTTACGTGAATTCTTTAGCCATTTCTCCCAATAAAAAAAATCTAGGTAAGGCAGAATTTCGCTAGAATCGCTATCGTTAAGTATCTTAGTTATTTTGGTCGAAATGATATCTCGCATGTACTTCGCGATCATGAATATTTGTAGAAAAATTCCCAAGTAAATTCGAAAAAATGCGACGCAAGTGAACGCTATGCATAATGTAATTATTTGTATGAGAGCGGCATTCTGTAGAATAATGTTGGTAAGCGATTCTAGGTCGAATATTGTAGTTTTAGAATTCCCAATATTGAGTATAGCAGCAAGGAGTGGTATTCCGGCACCGGCAATCGACGTGACAAACCCTGTCATGCGACGAACGTTTCCGATACAAAGAAGTGATTCAGCGCGTAATAGCTCCGCCTCTTTAATTAGAGTATCTAATCTCGCTTTTTGAATATCCATTCTGCAATGACTCAAATATTTGAAAACTGGGGTCGTAGTAAAATTGCTTTCATAGGATGATATCCTATAGCAAACATGATGGGTAAATTGTCAGGTAGAGATACTCTATCTAGCGCTTTAAACTCCTTATTTTCTGTCATATTTTATGATCTCACGTATATCTTTTATTGTTGGTTGAAAAGCTAACGCTAAGCTAAGCGTCAGCTTGAGCGTTTTGTTATGTGTTTTACACAACTCTAATATTAAATTCTTCAAAAAATCTCTTTTTGTTACTATCCAGAACCTCATCATCAATTTGATACACTTTATATGGATTTTTTACCATTGTAGTTAAGCTCATATTTATTACCTCTTTATCATTAACAATAAAACCAGGTGCTTTTGGTATGGAACTTCGTAGAGCTAAAATCTCTGCAAATGCTAGTCTATGAGATGGAAAGTCAATATTGATTCTGTCATTATGTTGAACAATACTTCTAAGTCTTTCAAGATTTTCTCCGTTAAGATAGTTTTTAGTCAAGCAGCCATCACATATACAAAGTATTAGCGTTATTGTGTTTATCTTTATAAGTATTGCGCTTGGTTCAACCATTGTTTTTAGATCAAACTGATTATTATTTGTTTTGAATACGTACAAACTAGAAGGTAATTGGAAACCATATCCATATTTATAGGACTGCCTAACCTTATCTAGATTATGGCTATTTATGATAGATGAATATAAATCTCTCAAAAAGGGGTCTTTGGTGGTAATGTAATCATAGTAAAACAATCCGTAATAAATCTTAGATAGCCAGGTGGTAAATACTGCCGTTACGCTATCGCAAGGACCATAGATCATTGATAAACCAACCTCTTCTTGTTTAATAGCCTGAAACAAACTGTCTGTATCATTTAGAAGTTCAATAACCCTTTCTTCGTATTTACTTCCAAACCCATTGTTGCAGGATGCATGAGCAGGAACTTTCACTCTGCTATATTGAACTTCCCTTTCACCGGTTACGCTTTCTTCTTTTATACCAAATTTACCAAGTACACCGTTAGGAATAACATGCTCTAGTGTTTTCTTTTCCTTGATCTCTTCTGAACAAAAAAAGCAGGTTCTTCTTAATTGCTTCATAAATCACCCTATGCCCGTGTATTCTGTAACACATAACGCCAAGTTCAGGGGCATTTGCCGGCAACCGACTGGAGCGGTAGCGAAAGAAGGGCGCAGGCAAATGTCACCTGCAACGCCTTGTTAGCTGTTTTAACCAACAACATGGTTTTTAAATGCATGTACATTTAATTTCGGTTATAAAACAACCATTTTAACTACTTTTCTCTCGAATACAACATACCTTGATTTTGTATGGCTTGGACTAAAAGATAGTTTACTACTTCAACGCAAGATAAGCTGCGATTAGAAACTTTGCGGATTAAGTTGCCAGCTTTTCAGCTTGAACGTAGAACGCAACTTAACGCCAGGCGATTATGTAAATAATAACTGCTTTTCCCCATAGAACTCGATACACCATAAATATAAATTCTGTTTTACACGATAATATTTCGATAACTTACATTTGTGACGATGACATTTTATTAACAGCTAACGCCAAGTTCAGATGCCCAAAAAGTGGCCTTTGTTTTGTGCAATAATGAAGCGTAGCGTAATGCACAAAACAAAGGCCGCTTTTTGGGTCAGCTGCAACGCCTGGTTATGCTTTATTTTCACTAAAAAAGCAAGATTTTAATATAGCCTTTTGTATTATCAATTGACTCTTCCAGTAGCCACTACACTTAGCAACCTGATCATTAATATCAGACTCCCTTCTATGGTAAAAAACATGAGCCAAAGGCAGCGGTAGAGTTTCCTTTGAGATGCTTTCAGTTGGAATTAATGCAAATTTCAATAGCGATGCCAAACTTGCTACTGAAAATACGGGCTTTCCGCAATTTTCGCAAGAACCTCTCTGTAGAGGTGAAATTGAAGACTGATAGTTTTTAAAAGAAACATTACTATGACTTACTTCATTTACAGCACTATAACGAAAAAAGCATTCATCATTATAGGGTTTCCCTGAATATCTCTGACAAGTTGTACAATGACAAATAAATCTAAAAAGTGGCTTGGCACTGGGAATTAGTACTAAGTTATTGCATTGACAAATTTTGCTAATG
Source organism: Methylococcales bacterium (assembly GCA_965224565.1). Classification (GTDB taxonomy): domain Bacteria; phylum Pseudomonadota; class Gammaproteobacteria; order Methylococcales; family DRLZ01; genus DRLZ01. The sequence continues at coordinate 1,359,024 of CBDCZN010000001.1, forward strand.
TCGTTCATTTGCTACCGAAACCCTTAAAGCATAACGCTAAGTTCAGGTGCATTTGCCGGCAACCGACTGGAGCGGTAGCGAAAGAAGGGCGCAGGCAAATGTCGCCTGCAACGCCTTGTTAGCTGTTTTAACCAACAACATGGTTTTTAAATGCATGCGCATTTCATTTCGGTTATAAAACATATAAAACAACCATTTTAACGACTTTTCTCTCGAATACAACATACCTTGATTTTGTAATGCCTGGACTTAAAACAAATTCGCTGCCTCAACGCAAAATTAGCTTTGATTACTCATTGTGTGGATTAAACTTCAAACTTTTCTGATTGAGAAACGGATATCACTTCGCACCGCACAATTCCGAAAATAACGATTGACTCCCTCCCCTTACACAACTTTATGCGCCGTAAATATAAATTGTGTTTTATACGGTAATATTTCGATGATATCTATTTGCGAAAATAAGATTCTATTAACAGCTAACGCTAAGTTCAGGCGACCAAAAAGTGACCTTTGTTTTGTGCAAAAATGGAGCGTAGCGCAATGCACAAAACAAAGGACGCTTTTTGGGTCATCTGCAACGCCTTGTTAGCTGTTTTAACCAACAACATGGTTTTTAAATGCATGTACATTTAATTTCGGTTATAAAACAACCATTTTAACGACTTTTCTCTCGAACACAAAATATCTTGATTTTGTAAGGCTTGGACTAAAAGATAGTTCACTACTTCAACGCAAGATAAGCTGCGATTAGAAACTTTGTGGATTAAGTTGCCAACTTTTTAGCTTGAACGTAGAACATAACTTAACGCCGTGCGATTCTGTAAATAATAACTGCTTTTCCCCCTGACGTAACTTAATATACTTTAAAACATAAATTGGGTATCTAGTATACTCAACCATCCACAACATGTAGTATCTAGCGATGGAAGAGCAAAGGCATCCGGTTTGTAACGTTGACTATCCTGGAACATTCCAGGAATTTGATAAGTGGTTTAGCACCGAAGAGGCTTGCCTTGCATATATTTTGACACTCAGGTGGCCTCAAGGTTTTTGTTGCCCTTCTTGCGGAGTTTTTGAAGAAAACCCGTCGATTATGGGCAGGGGTCTTTTTCTGTGCCGCAAATGCAAACGGCAAACATCCATTACTGCTGGAACATTGTTTCACAAAACACACAAGCCGCTGATGACCTGGTTCCTTGCTATCTGGTTTGTAACGAGCCAAAAGAATGGAGCCAGCGCACTTGGACTGAAGCGTGTTCTTGGTCTTGGCAGTTACGATACTGCATGGACCTGGATGCATAAATTGCGTCGAGCAATGATACGTCCTGGTCGCGACCATCTAACAGGCGCTGTCGAAGTCGATGAAACCTATGTTGGAGGCGTAGGAAAAAAAATCAGAGGTCGTGGTGCCCGAGCGTAAAGTGATTGTTGCTATTGCCGCTGAAGCCAGAGGGAAAGGCTCAGGCCGAATACGAATGTCTATGATTCGAGATGTGTCGGCGAACAGTCTTCATCAGTTTGTTTCGGATAATGTTGAAAAAGGTGCGGCAGTTCGCACGGATGGATGGAAAGGATATATCGGTATTGAAGACGTTGGCTATAAGCATATTGTAAGCAATATTACCGCAAGTGGTGATCCTGCACATGTCGTCATGCCTCGTGTCCATAGAGTTGCATCCTTATTTGATCGTTGGTGACTTGGAACTCATCAAGGAGCTATACGTCCGGTGCAACTTGCTTATTATCTTGATGAGTTTACATTCAGGTTCAATCGCCGAAATTCAAAAGCGCGTGGCTTGCTCTTCTATTGCTTGATGGAGCATGCGGTAGAATGCGCGCCGGTGCCTCGCCCTAAAATAATTGGTGGTGAACCACAACATATGGTAGTTGGTTGAGTAAACTGGATACCCATTAAACATAAATTGCGTTTTACACGATAATATTTCGATAACGTCTATTTGTGAAATGACATTTTATCAACAGCTAACGCCTAAATCAGATGCCGTTGGCGGATGTTCGATGAACTCTGGTAAAACACTGAGTTTTGATATAAAAATGCCTTATGGAAAAAAACTGCGCTGCCAACGGTCAGCTGGATTTTTTTGTTATGCTTTTAAGCACTATAACTTTTCATTGCCATACTGCTAATTTCCTCAATACTTTTATTAGGCCATAACTTTTTTTGCCATTCTGTATAGTCAAAAGGCTCTCTAAGAATTAGACTAATAAATCGTTCTGCTTGAACTTCTCCTAAAGAAGAAATTAGTGCCTCGATACCTTGCACTTTTATTTCATTATCTGTTATTGCTGTCATTCCTCTAGCACCTTGATATAGTCAACTGGGTTTAAGGCTTTGATCATATTACTTCTAGTAACACAGGAAAGTAATTTATCATCAGTTGTTAAAAAGTAATCAGCTTTACCTTCTATTGCTGATGCGACATGCAATGTATCCTTGGGCTTTATACCAAACTTAGACAACTGATTTGCATGAGTCAAAACCTCTGGAGTTTCAGTAATCTCGACAATTGAAAGAATTTGCCATTTTTGAATGGTATTTCTTCTTTCATCATGTGGGTTTTGAGAGTTTTCAAACTTTAGAATATAAGACCAAACCAACTCAATAACATTATTTTTGATCTTATCTTGAATATACAGTTTAGCTTCAGATTCGAGCCTGATGCGAATTTGAGCTTGATTATCAAAAGGTCGGTTAAACATGCAATTGTCAAGATATACTCTCATTACCACTTACTTTTAGTCCAAATTAAAGTCTCATTTTAACATAAGTGCGATTAAGTTATTTTTGAGCATAACGCTAAGTTTAGGTGCATTTTCCGACAACCGACTGGAGCGGCAGCAAAAGAAGGGCGCAGGCAAATGTCACCTACAACGCCTTGTTAGCTGTTTTAACCAACAACATGGTCTTTAAATACATGCATATTTAATTTCGGTTATAAAACAACCATTTTAACGACTTTTCTCTCGAATACAACATACCTTGATTTTGTATGGCTTGGACTAAAAGATAGTTCACTACTTCAACGCAAGATAAGCTACGATTAGAAACTTTGTGAATTAAGTTGCCAACTTTTCAGCTTGAACGTAGGACACAACTTAACGCCGTGCAATCCTGTAAATAATAACTGCTATTCTCCGCACAACTTGATACACCTTACATATAAATTGTGTTTGACACGATAATATTTCGATAACTTATATTTGCGGCGATGACATTTTAGCCGCGTTCAGGTAGCAAGTGCACCACCTACTAAATTTATTCCAGATTTCCGAGCAAAAACCTCGGCTGGCGTTTCCCATTTTAACAACTTTCTTGGGCGTGAATTTAATAAAAATTCGATCACGCCTATTTCCTTTTTTGTGATCTTTGATAGATCTGTTTTTTTAGGTAAAAAGCGTCTAATCAGTCCATTGATCAGGGCCACCGCATTAAAAAGCATTTGAAAACATGATTTTGGCGCGATAAGCATCGTTCCAAGCGGCTTTTCTCTTTTTCTTTGCAAGGCTGAGAGAAGAAGCTTCCTGTTGAAACAAATTCAGGCAGAGATGACGAATACTCGTCATGATCGTAGCAGCATTTCCTTTGATTCGGCTCGCGTCGTCACCAAAGATGACATCCAGTCGCCAATGAAGCGGATTTTCAACGCCCCAGTGCCCACGTACAGCATTTGCGAAGGGCTTGGCAACCGCAGGAATCGAGTTGATGAAGTAACGACGCTCGAGAGATTTAGTCTTCCCTTGAAGGCATTCGCGCTCGACCATGCCAATGCTTTTTAATCCCTTCCATTGGTGGGTATTAGGAAGACTCAGCAAATCATCACTCACCCAGTATCGTCGTGTCTCCAACCTGCCATGCGCCTTATCGAGTTCTTCCTCATAGTCGTAATTGATACCTCTGAAGTGGTTGGCTTGCGCGGTGACAAAGAAATCTTCAACCGCTTCATGAAGCTTGCTCTGATTACCTTTCAATCCCAGTACATAATCCCCATTTTGTTCAATCACTTGTTTAGCAATCGCTCGTTGACAACTCATCGCATCAATCGTGATGATACAGCCCTTGAGTTCGAGCAATTTAAGTAGTTTCGGAATGGCTGTAATCTCATTAGATTTATCATCCGTTGCTTGTTGACCCAAAACCATGCGGTTGCTGCACGCCCATGCACTCACCATATGCAGTGGATTTCGGTCGTTCTTGCGGTCACGTGAACCGCGAGCTGTTTTGCCATCGATGGCAATGACTTCTCCACCTGTTACGGTCAATACCGATTGTGTCCAACTCATAAAACACTCGCGAAAACCGGTAGGTGATAGTCTTGAGAGAACATAGGCTATACAGTCGTGCGACGGGACTCCGTTCTCAAGTGCAATATATTGACGGAGCCAACTTAATTTTTCTTGACCAAAGTCTTCTATCGCTTCCCATCCATCTGCGCCGCTGGCAACCGCAGATAGAGTAAGGACAATGATGTCTATTAACTTATGTTGCTTGTGGCGTTCTATCCTCGGGTCTTTTAGGGTGGAAAAATGATCTATTATGCTGGCTGTCATGAGAAATCCTTATGTAAGTTCTCATAATGATCTCCTAATCAATTGCATTCAATCAAGTTTTAATGCGGTGACCCTGGTCCATTGATTTGCTCAACTAATCCTTTTTCCCAACTGTGGTATGGCTGGCAAAAATAGGTCTTAATATTAAGCGCTTTTTTAAGCTTCTCATGGTACTTAAATTCAATGCCATTATCCATCGTGATACTTTGTCTACTTTCTGCTTTAAAACGGTTTAATGAATCTTTCATTGCTTCATTTGCAACTTCGGCCCCTCGATTCTCTACTCGCCTTATACTGACATATTGTGTCTGACGTTCTACCATCACATTAAGCGATACCGTACTTTGTGAGCACACGATTGAATCACCTTCCCAATGACCAAAGGATTCTTTTTTATTAATAGCATCTGGCCTCTCTAATATACTGATTCTATTCGGTATCATCTCTCGCTTTGATGCCTTCTTACCCATTTTTTTATGCCAGCGTGGTGCATGCTTTCTGGGTAATAACGAAGTCCAATCAACATGAAATTTATAGATAAAACAATAG